>NZ_KB913032.1:3458265-4728867 GCF_000384215.1 Amycolatopsis alba DSM 44262
CCCGCCGTGCCTGCAGCAGCATCTTGCCCTCTTCGAGATCCTCGGTGGCGTAGGCCAGATCCGCGCCGCAGTCGACGCAGATCTGTTCCAGGGCCGCGAGTTCCCGCCGCGCGACCTCGCCACCCGCGTCAGATTGCGCGAGCAGCAAGGCTTTGCAGTCCTCGCTCGTGCCGAGGTCGGTCTTGAGGTAGGCCTCGGCGGCCTTGATGGACGTCGCGTCCATGATCTCCATCAGCGACGGCACCAGCCCCTCGCGCACGACCCGCGCGACGGCTTCGCCCGCGGCCTCCGTGCTGTTGAAGGCGGCGACGAGGGTGGAAGGCAGCTGTGGCAACGGTTTCAGCGCGACTGTCGCCTGCGTGATCACGCCGAGCGTGCCCTCGCTGCCGACGAAGAGCCGCGCGAGGTCGTAGCCCGCGACGCCCTTCACCGTGCGGCGCCCGGTCTTCAGCAGCGAGCCGTCGGCGAGCACGACTTCCAGTCCCAGCACGGAATCCGTGGTGACGCCGTACTTCACGCAGCACAGTCCACCGGCGTTGGTGGACAGGTTCCCGCCGATGGTGCACCAGTCGTAGCTGGAGGGATCCGGCGGATAGAACAGGCCGTGTTTCTCGACCGCGTTGCGGAAGTCGAGGTTCACCACGCCGGGCTGCACGACGGCGAGCCGGTTGCCTTCGTCGATCTCGACGATCTGATCGAGTTTGGTCAGCACCAGCACGACACAGCCGTCGATCGCGTTCGCGGCGCCGGACAGACCACTGCCGGCGCCGCGGGGCACGATCGGCACCTCGAACTCCGCGCAGGCCTTGACGACGGCCTGCACCCCTTCCGAATCGGACGGCAGCACCACCGCGAGCGGTTTGCCGCTGGCGGCCAGCGGCATCATGTCGCGCGAGTACGCGTCCGTGACGTCGGTGTCGGTGAGCACCGCGGCGGTGCCGAGATGCTCGCGGAGCCGGGTGACCAGGGCATGGTTGCTCATACCCCTCATCGTAAGCTCGATTAGATCCGCACTGCGGAACTTTTTTTCCGATCGAGCAGAACGAAGGCTTGTACACCTGTATAGACGAGCACGGCGACACCCGCCCATGCGGTGACGTGCATCCCCTGGGTGAAGGCCTCACGAGCCGATTCCAGGAGCGCCTGCCCCGCGACGGGGTCGAGTTGCTGCGCTGTCGCGACGGCGCCGCCGAGCGTGTCCCGAGTGGACTCGGCCGTGCCCTCCGGCAGACCGGACCGGTAGACCGCGGTCGCGACACTGCCCAGGATCGCGGTGCCGAGCGCGCCACCCAGTTCGAACCCGGTCTCGGAGATCGCCGACGCGGCTCCGGCCCGCTCGGCCGGGGCGGCCGAGATGACCAGGTCGTTCGTCAAGGTCTCCGACAGGGCAACACCGCCTCCGAGCAGCGTGAACGACACCACGACGTACGCGAGCCCGCCACCGGAGGACACCTGTGTCAGCGCCAGGAACCCGACCGCGGCGACCAGGAGACCGACGCTGACCAGCACGGAGACCCGGATCCGCTTCGCGAGCCAGGCCGCGAGAAGCGCACCGGTGATACCGGCGACCGTCGCCGGGAGCATCCACAACGCGGCGACGACCGGCGTCAGCCCGAGCACCAGCTGCAGGTACTGCGGGACCAGGAACAGCAGGCCGACCATCGCGAACACGCCGAGCATGTTCGTCACGACGGACGCGCTGAAGGCCCGGTTCGAGAACAGCTTCAGATCCAGCATCGGCTCGTCGAGACGGTTCTGCCTGCGGACGAACGCGACGCCGAGCAGGAGACCGATCAGGATGCTGACCGCGGCCTTCCACGTGAAGCCGTGTTCGGCGACCAGCTTGATGCCGTAGACCACCGGCAGCATCGCGGCCAGCGACAGCAGCGCCGACAACGGGTCGAAGCGGCCCGGCTTCGGGTCACGCGCCTCCGGCAGCACGAACGGTCCGGCGATCAGCAGCACCAGCATCACCGGGACGTTGATGAGGAACACCGAACCCCACCAGAAGTGCTCCAGCAGCCAGCCGCCGAGCACCGGCCCGAGCGCCATCCCGCCGGAGAACCCGGCACTCCACACCGCGATCGCGGTCCGGCGCTGCTTGGCATCGGTGAAGATGGTGCGGATCAGCGACAACGTCGACGGCATCAGCGTCGCGCCGCCGACGCCGAGCAGCGCACGGGCGATGATCAGCATGAACGCGCTGGTCGAGAAGGCCGCGAGCACCGACGCGGCGCCGAACGCCGCCGCACCCATGAGCAGCAGCTTGCGACGGCCGATGCGGTCGCCGAGCGTGCCCATCAGGACCAGCAGGCCCGCCAGCATGAACGAGTAGATGTCGACGATCCACAACTGCTCGGCACCGGTGGGCGCCAGATCTTCGGACAGGAACGGCAACGCGAACCCGAGCACCGTCATGTCCACGCTGATCAGCAGCACCGGAAGCACCAGTACCGCCAACGCCCACCACTGCTTGCGCCCCGCCATGGCGCACTCTCCTTTGGCTAAACCGTCTGGACGGTACAGTTACCGCCTCGTTCGAAACTAAACCGTCCGGACGGTATAGTCAACTGATATGGCGAAGACCACCGCAAAGGAACGCATCCTCGACTCGTACGAGGAGATCCTCGTCGAGCAGGGCCCCGGCGGGGTCACCCTCGACGCCGTCGCCGCGCACGCCGGGGTCTCGAAGGGCGGCCTGCTCTACCACTTCGGCTCCAAGGAAGCCCTGGTCGACGGCCTGCTGGAGCGGCTCGCGCGACTGTCGGAGGAGGACATCGAACAGGCACGGCAGGCACCAGAAGGCGTCGTCTCCTGGTACCTGCGCACCGCCATCACCGACGTGACCCAGCGCAAACCGCTGGTCCGCACGACCATGGCGACGATCCGGATCATGCTCAACGAACCGCGCGTCTTCGAGGTCGTGCAGGTCTACAACCAGAAGGTCCACGACCTGATCAGCGAGCACGTCGGCGACCAGCTGACCGCGGAACTGGTCATCCTGGTCGGCGACGGTCTCTACCTGCGGGCGGCGCTCGGCCGGGACGACGCGAGCCCCCTGCTCGACCGGATCGACGAGATCAAGGCCCGCATCCAGGGCTGAACACCTACATCTGGATCCCGTAGACGCGCTCGATCGGGATGGTCAGCAGGACCCGCTGGTCGGCGACCATGGCGTCCCGGAACTCGTCCCAGTCCGAATGCTCGCCGCGAGCCCGCCGGTAGTGGTCCACCAGCGCCTCGACGGTGGCGTCATCGCGCGAAGCGGCCGTCGGCGTGAGCACGGCCGGACCCTCGACGACGACGTAGCCGTTGCCGCTCTCGGTCGACACGTGGAGCGTCGCCCGCGGGTCGCGCTGGAGGTTCTTGGTCTTGGCGCGCGGCGCGGTGATCGAGATCAGGATCGCGCCGGCGTCCGCGTCGTAGAGGTAGTTGACGGTCGACAGCTGCGGCCTGCCGTCACGCTTGATGGTGGCGAGGGTGCCGAAGTTGCGGTCGGCGAGGATCGCGTAGAGCGCGGAGTCGGTCATGACTTCATCAAAGCGCGACCGGTCCGGCTTGTTCCACGACGACCAAAAGGCCTGCTCAGCGCCCCAAGACGGGCGAACCGGACAAACATGCACGAATAAATGTGCTTGCATGCGGCAACTAAAGTGTCATCAGACACACCCGGTCACTTTCTCCTTGCGAAGCTCCTCCAAGAGGAACATCCTTGCTCAAGGCAACTAGTTGCAGTGACCAAGCAACCGGCGAGAGAGACCATCATGACACCCACGACACCCGGCACCAGGTCGAAAGCCGACCTCGATCTGGCCGACACCCTCGGGCACGAGCTCGTGCGGCTCGTGCGCCTGGTCAACCGGGCCAAGTCCCAGGTGTCCAAGCAGGGACCGGACGGCATCGAGCGGGCCGCGTACGCGATCCTCTTCTGCCTCATCCACGTCGGGCCCCAGCGGACCAGCAAACTCGCCGAGTTCCTGCACTCCGAGATCTCGACGATCAGCAGGCAGTCGAGCTCCCTCGTCCAGCACGGGCTGGTCGAGCGCCTGGCCGACCCCGAAGACGGCCGGGCATGCCTGCTCGCACCGACCGCCGAAGGACTCCGGGTCTTCGAGGAGAACCGCAAGCAGCGGAACCAGTGGCTCGCCGAGGTACTCGGCGATTGGTCCGACTCCGACCGGGAAACCCTCAACTCGCTGTTCCGACGGCTGAACAACGACATCGAAAAAACATCTCCACAGTTCGCCGATCCCGCGTCGGCGTCGAAGGCCAAGGGGGCCTGAACAATGAGTTCCGCAGTAGAAAGTCCGCCAGCAGTTCACGAAGAGGGGCCCCGGCTCAGTCACCGTCAGATCGTCACGATCCTGATCGGCCTGATGTCGGGTATGTTCCTGGCGGCGCTCGACCAGACGATCGTGGGTACCTCGATCGTCCGCATCGCGAATGACCTCAACGGGTTCGACCTGCAGGCCTGGATCACCACGGCCTACCTGATCACCTCGACGATCGTCACCCCGATCTACGGCAAGCTGTCCGACATCTACGGGCGCAAGCCGTTCTACATCGCGGCGATTTCGATCTTCCTCGTCGGTTCGATCGCTTCGGCGTTCGCGACGTCGATGTACGAACTGGCCGCGTTCCGCGCGATCCAGGGTCTCGGCGCCGGTGGTCTGATGTCGCTGGCGATGACGATCATGGGCGACATCGTGCCGCCGCGGGAACGCGCCCGCTACCAGGGCTACTTCCTCGCCGTGTTCGGTATCTCCACCGTGCTCGGCCCGGTGCTCGGCGGGTTCTTCGCCGACTTCGACAAGCTCGGCAGCGTCTTCGGCTACGACATCGCCGGCTGGCGCTGGGTCTTCCTGATCAACGTGCCGATCGCGATCGTCGCGCTGTTCGTCGTCGCCCGCGTGCTCAACGTGCCGCACCAGCGGCACGACCACAAGATCGACTGGTGGGGCGGGCTCGCGCTCGTCGTCGCCGTGGTGCCGTTCCTGATCGTCGCCGAGCAGGGCAACAAGTGGGGCTGGGGCTCGCAGAACGCGATCATCTGCTACGTCATCGGCGCCGTCGGTGTGGTGGCCTTCATCTTCATCGAGAAGCTGATGAAGGACGCGGCACTGATCCCGCTGCGGCTGTTCAAGAACTCGACCTTCACGGTCGCGATCATCGGCGGCATCATCGTCGGTGTCGCGATGTTCGGCGCGATCATGATGATCCCGCAGTACATGCAGGTCGTTCAGGAGTTCTCGCCGACCGAGTCGGGTCTGCTGATGATCCCGCTGATGGCGGGCATCATGAGCGGTTCGATCATCTCGGGCCAGATCACCAGCAAGACCGGTCGCTACAAGGTGTTCCCGGTGGTCGGCACGCTGCTGATCGCGGCGGGCGCGTTCTTCTTCGCGCAGGTCGAGTACAACAGCGCGCTGTGGCACCCGCTGGTCGCGGCCGCGATCATCGGCCTCGGCCTCGGTGCCTGCATGCAGACGCTGATCATCGCGGTGCAGAACGCGGGCCCGCGCAGCGACATGGGCGTCTCGACCGCGTCGGCGACGTTCTTCCGCCAGATCGGTGGTACCGCGGGTGTCGCGGTGTTCCTGACGATCCTGTTCAACGTCCTGCCGGGCAACATCACCAAGGCGTTCGGCGGCAACGCGCCGACCGGGCCGGGTGCGGCCGCGCTGGGCGACATCCAGACGAACACGAGCGGTATCGCGAGCCTGCCCGAGGCCATCAAGACCCCGATCCTGATCGGCTTCACCGAGTCGATCACCACGGTGTTCTACGTGGCGGGCGGGGTCGCGCTGCTGGCGACGCTGGTCCTGATGTTCATGAAGGAGATCCCGCTGCTCGGCGGTTCGGCTCCTTCGGCGGCTTCGGCTCTCGAAGGTGGCGAAGCACTTCTCGAAGAGGAGGCGGCCGCGCCTGTCGAGACGGCTTCCGAGAAGACGGTCGTGACCGCGCCCGTCGCTCCCGTCGAACCCGGCAAGCACGCTCTCACCAACGGGAACGGCAACGGCGTCCATCGGGCGGGGTCCGCGCAGATCAGCGGGCACGTCCGCCGGGACGACGCGACCAACGTCTCCGGTGCGGCGCTGACCCTGATCGACCACAACGGCAACCAGGTGGCCAGGACGCACACGAACGAGAACGGCGTGTACTCCTTCGCCGGCATCGTGGGCGGGCGGTACACGATCGTCGCCAGCGGTCGCTGGTTCCGGCCGGTCGCGGCGACGCTGACCGCGAGCGGCGCCGGGGTGCTGCGCCACGACGTCGAACTGGTCAGCACGATCCTGCTGAGCGGGGTCGCCCGCACCGACGGCGAGCGGGTGGTGCCGGACGCGCGGATCACCGTGCTCGACTCCTCGGGCGGTGTCGCCGCCGTGGCGAGGACCGACGCGGAGGGCAACTACACGGTCAGTGACCTGCCCGCCGGGACCTACACGGTGATCGCCAGCGGTTACCCGCCCGCCACCAGCCGGGTGGAGCTGCTGGGCGGTGACCAGGCCGAACACGACGTCCGGCTGAGCTACGACCAGGCGCTCGACGAGCTCGTCGACCACTCCTGAGGCTGAAATGAAGGGGCCTTTCATCGCGGACTTCGCGATGAAAGGCCCCTTCATCGCGTTTGCGGAAAGCATGACCGGAACGCCGAGGACACCCCGATTACACCGTTCGGTGAAGTGGGGTTCGCCGAGGACACGTAGGCTCGCGTCGTGAGTGAGGTGTACACCGAGGCCGCGAGCATCGGCGTGGGCTGGCTCGACACCGCCGGGCCCGTGCTCGTCTGGGTGATCGTGCTCAGCTTCATCTTCGTGGAGTGCGCGCTGATCATCGGGCTGTTCCTGCCCGGCGACTCCCTGCTGTTCGCGGCCGGGGTCGTCCTCGCACAGCACGGCTCCGACCTGAACGCGTGGCTGCTGTCGGCCGCCGCGCTGCTCGTCGCGATCCTCGGCAACCAGGTGGGCTACTACATCGGCCGGGGCACGGGCACCAAACTGATCGCGCGACGCGGCGGCAAGGTGCTCAACCGGCACAATCTCGAACGGGCAAGGGCTTTCCTGGACCGGCGGGGTTTCTTCGCCATCGTCGCCGCGCGCTGGATCCCGTGGATCCGCACGCTGGCGCCGCTGATCGCGGGGACCGCACGCATGGATCCGCGCCGGTTCGCGCTCGCGACCGCGCTCGGCGGTCTGCTCTGGGTGCCGACGCTGGTGCTGCTCGGCTACTACGGCGCCGGTCTGCTCGACCAGCTGCCGTGGGTCAAGACGGCGGCTTTGTGGATCAGTATCGCGTTCTTCGTGGTGGGCACGGCCTACGGCGTGCACCGCTACCGCCAGGAGATGCGGCGCCCCGCCGACGACGTCGAAGAGAACGCGGCGACCTAGACCTTCGTGTCGTCTGTTCACACACGCGTGTCGTCCGTCTGATCACGCGTGTCGTCCATCGGCGACCATCACCGGCCGGCAGCCCCCGGCACCACCAGCGATTCGCCGGCCACCTCTCGTGCTCAGACGGACGACACGCGTGATCGGGTGGCGAACACGACCTAAGCCTCGGGATCGGCCCAGATCTCCAGCTGGATCCCGTCCGGGTCACGGAAAACGATGACGGACGAGCCTTCCAGGGTCCGCGATCCCTTCGACGGCGAGTAGACGACGCCGTACTCCGAGAGCCGCGCTTCCCACTCCGCCAGTTCCGACCGCGAAGAGACCTTGAACGCCACGTGGTCCAGACCGGTCCGCCGTTCGTCGAACCGCGGCCGCTCGGTGTCCTGGTGCTCGACGAGAACCACCGCGAAACCTTCGCTCGGCGACCTCAGCACGACCTTCCGCAGCCCCGTCTCCGGGTCTTCGCGACGCGTGAACTCCTCGAGTTCGAGCACGCGGGCATACCAGGGCACGCTCCGGTCCACATCGGTCACGGTGAGTGCCAGGTGGTGCACAGACATGAGCTTGGACATCGGGGATGACCGTCCTGATCAAGAAGCTTGGGGGCGCCACCAGCGTGACACAGGCGCCTGGGGCCCCGAGGCGATCCGCCGACTTCCCACATGAATCGTGATATCCGCCGGGAAAGAGTGTTAAAAAGTGGCTGAACCGCACGCGGACCCGATATCGCCTCGTGACCGCCTCGTGGCCACGGGTGTCAACGCCCGCCGCCGACGGTCAGCACCGTCCCGGTGGTGTACGAGGCGGCCGGGGAAAGAAGCCACAGCACGGCTTCCGCCACTTCGTCCGGTTCGCCCGCCCGTCCCATCGGGATGGTCGGGGCGATCCGGTCCATGCGATCGGGCATTCCGGCCGCCGCGTGCAGTCCGGTGTGGATCATCCCCGGCGCGACGGCGTTGACCCGGACGGATTCTCTCGCGACTTCCTGCGCCACGCCGTAGGTCATCGTTTCGACGGCTGCCTTGGTGCCCGCGTAATGGACCCATTCACCGGGTGAACCGGTCCGCGCGGCGGTGGAGGACAGGGTCACGATCGCGCCGCCCTCGCCGCCGTACCGGGTGGACATCCGGCGGATGCCCTCGCGGACGCACAGGAAGACACCCGTGATGTTGACGTCCACCACGCGGCGGACGACGTCGACCTCGTATTCGTCGAAGCGGCCGGGGGTGTTGCCGGTGATGGCCGCGTTCGCGACCACCCCGGCGAGCGGGCCGAGCGCGACGGCGGCGTCGAACAGGGCCACCACGTCGTCTTCGGACGCCACGTCCCCGCGCCGGGTGATCGCCTGGACGCCGTGCTCGCGGGCACGCGAAGCGACGTCTTCGGCGGCCTCGGCATCGCCCGCGTAGTTGACGACGACGTCGTAACCGCGGGCGGCGGCCAGTTCGCAGACCGCCGCGCCGATGCCCTTGCTGCCGCCCGTGACGATGAGAACCCCGGTCATATCGCGAAGTTGACCAGCGGGAGGTTCTCGAGCACGAGGTCGGCCCGGCCGCTGGTGGACGCGATCAGATCGGCGTTGCGCTGGTCCGAACCGAGGGCGCGGCGACGCGCTTCGACCAGCGAACGGCCGTAGCGGCGGTGCCGCGAGACGAGCCGCTCGATGCGTTCGGGTTCGTCCGGCGCGAGGAACCACGACTCGGCGAGGATCGGCTTCACGCCGCTCCACGGGTCGTCCTGCATGAGCAGGTAGTTCCCCTCGGTGATGACCAGCGGGACGTCCGGCGTGACCGCGACGGCACCGGCGATCGGCTCTTCGATCTCACGGCGGAACTCGGGCGCGTAGACCGTCTCGCGGCCTTCGGCGAGGCGCCGCAGCAGGTGCACGTACCCGGCCGCGTCGAAGGTGTCCGGCGCGCCTTTGCGCTCCGCCCGGCCGAGGCGCTGCAACTCCACCTGCGCCAGGTGGAAGCCGTCCATCCCGACCACGGCCGCCCTGGTGCCCAGCGCCTTCGCCAGGCCCCAGGCCAGCGTCGTCTTGCCGGACGCGGGGGCGCCGACGATCCCGAGCACGCTGCGCTGTCCCGGCTTCGCCAGGGCCTGTGCCCTGCTCAACAGATCCTCGAACACCGGAGGCATGGCGGTCATGACTGTCCTTCTCCCATCTTCGCGACCGCGGCCGTCCACGACCTCGGTCCTTCATGCCGCACCCGTTCGGCGGCCACCTCGTTGGCGAACGCGATCCAGCCGGGGACGTCCCCTTCGCCCCTGGCGACCGCGTACGCGAAGGCTCCGTGCCAGACGTCGCCCGCGCCCAGCGTGTCACGCGCCTGGGTGACGGGCACGGGGACGGCACCGGATCCGTCCGCGGTCGACCACCGCACCGGTTCGGGGCCCGCGGTCGTGATGACCACGGGCACGCCGTGCTCGCGCGGATCGTCCCCGCGGTACAGCGACGAGCAAGCGGCGATGTCGACCAGCGGCAGGAGTTCGGGGAAGACCGGCTTCCAGCTGCCGGCGTCGAGCACCACCGGTATCCCGCGCTCCCGCGCCCAGCGCGCCGTGTACATGGCGACCTCCGGATGGTGCCCGTCGAGGAGCACACACCCCGGCAATTCGTCACCTGGTTGCGGTAGTCGCGCGGGCAAGGACCGCAAGGAGGTGACGAAATGCGAGGAGGCGTGGGCGTTGCGCGAGACGACGGTGCGTTCACCGTCGGAGTCACGGACGGTGATGGCGCTGATCGCGGGCGGATCGGGCCGGTCGGGATCGAGGTCGACCAGGTCGACGCCGTGCGCTTCGAGGTCGGCGCGGGCCAGCGCCGCCAGCGGATGCGCGCCTGCGACCGTCAGCAACGTCGCCCCGGCGCCGAGCGCGGCCACGGTCACCGCCGCGTTCGTCGCCGGCCCCCCGGCGGCGACGTCCATCGACAGCGAACGCACCTTCTCGCCCGGCGCCGGTATCTCGGCGACGCGCTGAACCTGGTCGACGGTGCACAGGCCCGCCAGCAGTACTTTCACTACAGTCCAGTGTGGACAGCTGAGGCGACTTCTTCGACTTCGCCGTTCTCACCGATCTTCAGCGCACCTGTGAGCAGGCCGACGACCTGGTTCATAGTGTGCGTCTTCGGCGAGACGACCGCGACTCGTTTGCCCAGACGGTGTACGTGGATGCGGTCGGCGATATCGAACACGTGCGGCATGTTGTGGCTGATCAGCACCACCGGCAGGCCGCGTTCGCGGATCCGGTTGATCAGGTCCAGGACCTTGCCCGATTCAGCGACACCGAGTGCGGCGGTGGGCTCGTCCATGATCACCGCCTTGGTGCCGAACGCGGCCGCCCGCGCGACCGCGACCCCCTGGCGTTGCCCGCCGGAGAGCGTCTCCACCGGCTGCGTGATGGATTTGATGTTGATGCCGAGTTCGTCCAGGATCCGCTGCGCGTCGGCCCTCATGCTCGCGGTGTCCAGTTTCCTGAACAGTTGCCCGAAGAGGTCCTTACGCCGCTTTTCCCGGCCCAGGAACATGTTCGACGCGATGTCGAGCGCGGGCGCGACGGCGAGATCCTGGTACACCGTCTCGATCCCGTAGTGGCGAGCGTCCAAAGGGGACTTGAAGTGGACGGTCTGACCGTCCACTTTGATCTCACCGGCGTCGGGGATCACCGCTCCTGAAAGGGCTTTGATGAGACTCGACTTCCCGGCGCCGTTGTCGCCGACGACGGCCAGCACCTCGCCGGGGAACAGCTCGAAGTCGGCACCGTCGATGGCGGTGACCCGGCCGTAGCGTTTGACCAGCCCCTGAGCGGACAACGTGGGCGTCGTCATGACTGCTGCCTCCTCGCGAACCGGTCGACGCAGACCGCGCCGATGAGCAGGGCGCCGGTGGCGACGTCCTGGTAGAGCGCGTCCACCCCGAGCTGGGTCAGCCCGGACCGCAGGACCGCGACGACCAGCGCGCCCATCATCGTGCCGAGCACCGAACCGCGGCCGCCGAACAGGCTCGCGCCGCCGAGCACCACCGCGGTGATGGAGTCGAGGTTGCCGAGCTGGAAGGCGTTCGGGTCGGCGTTCGGCACGCGGCCGAGCGCCTGCCAGGCGGCGATCCCGACGATCACGCCGGCGACGATGTACACCGAAAGGATCGTCCGGTTGACCTTGATCCCGGACAGCCGCGCGGATTCCGGCGCGTTGCCGACCGCGTAGACGTGCTTGCCCCACGGCGTCCGCGTGAGCGCGTACCAAAGTCCCAGGTACATCAGCAAAGCGAGCGTCATGCCGTAGGTGATCGGGATGCCGCCGAACAGGTAGCGACGGGTGCCGAGCCACTTCAGCAGTGAGTCGGCGACCGGGAGGGCCTGGCCGCTCGCGAACAGTTTCGCGGCCGCGGTGAGCACCGTCAGCAGGCCGAGCGTGACGATGAACGGCGGCAGTTTGATCCGGGTGACCAGCGAACCGGTGACCATGCCGATCACCACCGTCGCCACGATTCCCAGCAGCAGCGCCCAGATCCCGGAGACACCGCCGACCACGAGTTTCGCCATGATCAGCGTGGCAAGGACCATCGCGGCCGCGTTGGCCAGGTCGATGCCCGCGGTCAGGATGATCAGCGTCTGCCCTAGGGCGAGCGTGCCGACCACCAGGGACTGTTGCACCACAAGGGAAAGGTTGTCGAGATCGAGGAAGGTGTCCGTCGAGAGCGAGAACACCACGATCGCGACGAGCAGGGCCAGCGTCGGCCCGACCGCGGGAGCGCGCAGGAAGAACTCGCCGATCGTCGGCCGCTCGTTGCCTTTGAGGGTCGCTGTCGTCATCACTTCGTCCCCCAGCAGTTCTCGAGGCCCCACTTGGTGTCCTGGCTCTCCACACCGGGGATCGGCTTGTCCGTGATCACCGCGGATCCGGTGTTGACGAACCCGCTCGGCTTCTTCCCCGTCTTCGCGTATTCGACGGCGGCGAGGACGCCCTGCTCGGCCATCTTCTTCGGGAACTGCATGACCGTGGCGGCGTACTGGCCGTCGCGCACGTTCTTGACGCCTTCGCAGCCGCCGTCGATCGAGCCCATCACCAGCTGGTTCACCAGGCCGCGGGCCTGGAGCGCGGCGTAGGTGCCGCGGCCCATCGGCTCGTTCATCGTGTAGACGGCGTTGATGTCGGTGGTGCGCTGCAACAGGTTCTCCACGCCCTGCTGAGCCAGGCTCTGGTCGCCGTTCGCGGGTGTCTTGCCCTTGATCTCCGGCGAGGCGTCAGTCAAGCCGATGCCCTTGAGGAATCCGGTGTGCCGCTGGGTGTCCACTGTGGACCCGGCGGTGCCGTCCACCATGAACAGCTTCGGCGCCTTGCCCGCCAGAACGGCCTTCACGTACGCGCCTTGCTGACGTCCGGCTTCGAAGTTGTCCGTGGCGAAGGTGGCGTCGACGGCGGTGTCCGGTTCGGTCGCCGTGTCGAGCGCGATGACCAGCACCCCGGCCTTGCGGGCGCGGTCGATGGCGTCGAGGACACCGGTCGAGGAACTCGGCGTGATCAGGATGGTGTTCGCACCCTGCTGCATGAGGTTCTCGATGGCCCGGACCTGGCCGTCGTTGTCACCGTCGAACTGGCCGGCGAGCGCGCTGAAGTCCGCGCCGTTGGCTTCGGCGGCGGCCTTGGCGGCCGCTCTCAGTTCGACGAAGTAGGGATTGGTGTCGGTCTTGGTGACCAGGCCGACCTTGGCCTTGCCGCCGCCACCGGCGTTGGACCCGCCACCCCAGTGGCGTTCGACGGTGCACCCGGCCGAGGTCACCGCCAGTGCGGCGGCCAGGGCGAGCGCGGCGAGACTGCGCTGTCTCATGGGGGATGCCCTCCGATCAAGGCTGTCCGTGATGGACCGGAAGGTAGACAGGGTTATGCTCACTCGCAAGCGTTTGCGCAAACGCTTGCCAGCTGCCTGCACCGAGGAACGTTGATGCCGCCGTCTCGCTCGTCCCGCCCCACCCAACGCGACATCGCCGAGCTGGCGGGAGTCTCGATCACCACGGTCTCACACGTGGTCAACGGGACGAGGGCGGTGGCCGAGGACACCAAACTGGCGGTCCTCCGGGCGATCGAACAGACCGGCTACACCGGCGACGCCATCGCCCGTTCGCTGGTCACCGGCGGGACGCGGTCGATCGGCGTCGCGATCTCCCTGATCGCGAACCCGTACTTCGCCGTGCTGATCCAGGCGATCGAACGCGAAGCCGCGCTGGCCGGGTACACGGTCTTGCTGGCGGACACGCACGACGCCGTCGACACCGAACGTGAGACCGTGCGGACGCTGCGTTCCCGCCGGGTCGACGGACTGCTGATCACGCCGTCGCCGGGCGACGGTTCGGTGATCGGGGAGCTCATCTCGCTCGACGTCCCGACCGTGCTCATCGACAGGCTCTCCACGCGCACCGACGTCGACCAGGTCGGCGCGGAGAACATCCAGTCGACGTCCGCGCTGACGGCGCATCTGGCGTCGCTCGGGCATCAGCGGATCGGCATGATCAGCGGGACCGCCGGACTGAGCACCAGCGAAGAGCGGATCCTCGGCTACCGGCTCGGCCTCGGCCGCTCGGGTCTGACCTGGTCAGAGGACCTGGTCGCGTGCGGGCAGTCCTCACAGGCAGGCGGGGCCCTCGCACTCAGCACGCTGCTCGCGCTGCCGTCACCGCCGACGGCGCTGGTGGTCGCCAACGACACCATGATGGTCGGTGTCCTGCACGAACTGCGGAAACGCGGCCTGCGCGCCGGGATCGACCTGCCGGTGGTGGTCTACGACGACGTCGAATGGGCCGATCTCGTGGATCCTCCGCTGACCACGATGGCGCAGCCGATCGAGGAGATCGGTACACAGGCGGTGCGTCTGCTGCTCGCCCGGATCAACGATCCCGCCCGCAAGGCCCAGACGATGCGGATTCCGCCTACTCTCCGGCATCGGGCGTCCTGCGGATGCGCTCTCGTTCACTCACATTGATGATTGTTGGGAGACTTTCCGGTCTCGCCGCCGGGCGACGCTCCGTCAGCCGTTACCTTCATTCAAGCTCGGATGAAGGCGTGGAGCGATGACCGCATTGTCCCCGGCGTTACCCCTGTGGGAGGACACCCCTGTCACCCACCGGTTCGGGGTGGCCATGGCGATGCACGCGAACCCGTATTCGGGTGAGCTCATCCGCGCCATCCGCCGGGCCGCGCGCCGTCACGGCTGCGAAATCACCCTCGCCGACACCGGCGACAGCGTCTCCGAAGAAGCCGCGGTCATCCGCGCGCTGCGGGCGGACCGCGTCGACGGTGTCCTGCTCGTCCCGGCGGCCGGCGACGAAGCGGTGATCAACGGGCTGGTCCGGATGGGCGTGCCGACCGTGCTCGTCGACCGGATGGCCGGACGCAACGACGTCGACCAGGTCGGCTCCGAGAACATCCAGGCCGTGTGCGCTCTCGTGCGGCACCTCGCCGGGCTGCGGCACCGCAAGATCGGCTTCATCTCGGGCGAAGAGGACATGGCGACCTACGAGGAACGGGCGCTGGGATATCGGCTCGGCCTCGGCCGCTCCGGTATCCGGTGGACGTCGCAGCTGGTCGCGTGCGGTCAGTCGACCCCCGGCGGGGCGGCCGCCGCGACCGCGAAACTGCTCGACAGCTGGCCGTCGCCGACAGCGCTCGTGGTGGCGAGCGAGGCGATGATGATCGGCGTCCAGTACGAGGCGCACCGGCTCGGCATCCGGATCGGACGTGATCTCGCGATCGTCGGCTACGGCGACATGGAGTGGGCCGGACAGGTGACCCCGGCGGTGACCACGATGGCGCAGCCGATCGAGGAGATCGGGCGCAAGGCCGTCGAACTCCTGCTGGCCCGGATCACCGACCCTGAGCGACGACCCGAATCCGTACGGCTCGCACCGCGCTTCATACACCGTCGGTCGTGCGGCTGCTGAGTCACAACCCGCTGGTCAGAACGCCGCCGCCGGGTGAAGATGGCGGAATGACCGACCTGTGGACCGTGCACACCGCCGACCTCGAAGCAGGCGTGCTCACCGCGGCACGCGCTCTGCTGGACGACGCTTTCGACGGCGATTTCAGCGACGATGACTGGGAGAACGCCCTCGGCGGCATGCACACGCTGGTGTGGGAGAGCGGCGAGCTGATCGGGCACGCTTCACTGGTCCAGCGACGGCTCGTGCACAACGGGCGGGCCCTCCGGACGGGTTATGTCGAGGCTGTCGCCGTCCGGTCGGATCACCGGCGGCGCGGGCACGGCGCCGCGATGATGGACGCGCTGGAGCGGGTCCTGAGGAAGGCGTACGACCTCGGGGCGCTCTCGGCGTCCGAAGAGGCTCTGGAGTTCTACGCGTCGCGCGGCTGGCTGCTGTGGCGTGGCACTTCGTCGGTCATGACGCCTTCGGGCGTGGAGGCGACGAAGGAGGACGACGGGTCGATCCATGTCCTGCCGGTGGGGGTCACCCTGGATCTGGACGGGGAGATCACCTGCGACTGGCGATCCGGCGACGTCTGGTGACCCGCATTCAGTAAGTGAGTCCCGCCTTCAAGCACGCGAGATCCGTGTCTGATCACGCGAGTTCCGCCTTCGGCCTGGCCACCTAGTTGCGTTGGGGGTGGTCGAGGGTGGCGGCGGCTTCGAGGAGCATCCACGCGCTCACCTGAACCGAAAGGTCGCGTTCGGGAGCGTCGGGGGCGAGAGGCAGCGAAGGCGCCGGAGTCGCCCAGTCGGCACTGAAGAGCGGCCCGTGCGGCGTCTCGGCGGCCCCCGTCCAGCACGCTTCGGCCGAATGCAGGACCAGGTCGCGCGCCACCCCGCTCGGCAGCAGCGGCGCCGCGAGGGCCAGGTACCGCGCCAGGATCCCGGCGAACAGACCGCCGTCGCCGCCACCCTGCCCCCGGATCACGCCGTTCGGCGCGACATGCTCCGCGACCGCGTGGATCACGTGCTCCACCCTGTCCATTTCGGACAGTTCGAGGCAGGCGCCGAGATAAACCCCTTGGCAGTACGTGAAAATATGCTTGACCAGCTCGCCGGACCCGACGCGCAGGCCGTCCCACACCAGCCAGGACTCCGGGTCGACGAGCCGCTCGGTCATCCACTGCGTCAGGCCCGCGGCATGCTCCGCGGCCCCTTCGCGCGCGTG
This sequence comes from Amycolatopsis alba DSM 44262, assembly GCF_000384215.1. NCBI lineage: Bacteria > Bacillati > Actinomycetota > Actinomycetes > Pseudonocardiales > Pseudonocardiaceae > Amycolatopsis > Amycolatopsis alba. Next base: position 3,474,801 of record NZ_KB913032.1, read on the forward strand.
GAAAATCGCCGCCGGGCCGTTCGCGGGCGCGTTCTTGAAGTCGTCGCCGACACGCCACCAGATCCCGCCGCCCGCGTCGTCGGTCCAGCCTTCGCGCAGCCGCGAACTGATCGCTTCCAGCCCGCCGCGGACGTCCAGCCCGAGGTGCCCCACCCGCTGCAGCGCGAGGCCGAGCCAGGCGATGTCGTCGTAGTAGTCGTTGATCCACTTGCCGAAGTTGCGCAGCCGCAGAGTCGCCACGAACCGGTCGATCAGCTTCAGTCGTTCCGGTGAGGGATCCCGCAGCTGCGCGTCGACGAGGGTGTCCAGCAGATGCGCCTGCCACCAGTAGTTCCAATGCCAGTGGACGCGCTGACTCGCCGAGGGCGGCCAGCCGCTGCGGCCGAGCACGGTCCCCGGCAGCCCCCACACGCCGCGCAGATGCCGGTCCCGGACCGCGCGTTCGGCGGCCGCGGCCCGGTCGGCGAGTGCGGTCATCGCGCCATCATCCCTTGCCTGCTGACATACCGCTCAGTATGTTGAGACGATCCCCGATCCCGCGAGGTGCTTCATGACCACGGCGCACGTGACCTGCCCGCTCTGCGAAGCCACCTGCGGACTGGAGGTGACGATCGACGAGAAGAGTCTGGTCACCCGAGTACAGGGCGACCGCGAAGACGTCTTCTCGCAGGGGTACATCTGCCCGAAGGGCGCTTCGCTCGGCGCGCTGCACCATGACCCGGACAGGCTCACCGCGCCGCTGGTCAAACGCGACGGCGAGTTCGTCGAGGTCACCTGGGACGAGGCCTTCGCCGAGATCGACCGGCGCCTGCGGACCGTCATCGACGAGTACGGCAAGGACGCCGTCGGCGTCTACTCCGGCAATCCGACGGTGCACAACGCGGCACTGATCCTCTACAGCCGCGTGTTCTTCAAAGCCTTGGGCACCAAGAACTTCTACACCGCGACGACCGTCGACCAGATGCCGAAGCACTTCTCCTCCGGCTACCTCTTCGGCGACCCGCAGACCGTTCCGGTCGCCGACCTCGACCGCACCGGGCACCTGCTGATCCTGGGCGCGAACCCGGTGGTGTCCAACGGAAGCCTGATGACCGCGGCCGACACCCGCGGCAGGCTGCGCGGAATCCAGAAGCGGGGCGGCAAGATCGTCGTCCTCGATCCGCGCCGCACCCGGACCGCGCAGCTCGCCGACGAGCACCACGCGATCCGGCCCGGTACCGACGCGTTGTTCCTGTTCGCGCTGGTCAACGTCCTGTTCGCGGAGAACCGGGTCCGCCCCGGCGAGCACGTCAACGGTGTCGACGAGGTCCGCGCGCTGGCGGAGCCGTTCACCCCGGAGGCGGTCGCGCCCGCGACCGGGATCGACGCCGCCGAGATCCGCCGTATCGCGCTCGAACTCGCGGACGCCGAACAGGCCGCGGTCTACGGCCGGATGGGAACCACGACGCAGTCGTACGGGACCATCGCGAGCTGGCTGGTCGACGTCGTCAACACGCTCACCGGCAACCTCGATCGCGAGGGCGGCGTGATGTTCCCGCTGCCCGCTCTCTGGCGGCCGAGGCGGTCTTCGCCGTTCACCAGCGGCCGCTGGACGAGCCGGGTGCGCGGGTATCCCGAGGTGCTCGGCGAGCTGCCGGTCGCCACGCTCGCGGACGAGATCGAGACGCCCGGCGAAGGCCAGGTCCGGGCGCTGGTGACCATCAGCGGCAACCCGGCGCTGAGCACGCCCAACTCCGCGCGGCTCACGGAAGCGTTGCGGCAGCTGGACTTCATGGTCTCCCTCGACGTGTACCTCAACGAGACCACCCGGCACGCCGACGTCATCCTGCCCGGACCGTCACCGCTGGAGCGGCCGCATTACGACGTCGCGTTGTACGCGCTCGCCGTGCGCAACGTCGCGAACTGGACGCCGCAGACGCTCGAGACGGACCTGCCTCAGGAGTGGGTCACCCTGCTGCGGCTGGCCGGGATCGCCGCAGGCCAGGGCCCGGACGTCGACGTCGCCGCCTTCGACACGATGGTCGCGGGCGAGACGGCGCGGCGCACCGGCGTCGACCTGTCGCTCGCCGAAGGCCGCACGGGACCGGCGCGGATGATCGACCTGATGCTGCGCGGCGGACCGTACGGGCTGAAACTGGCCGACCTCGAAGCCGCCCCGCACGGCATCGACCTCGGCGCGCTGAAGCCACGACTGCCGGAGGTGCTCACCACCGCGAGCGGCAAGGTCGAACTGGCCCCGGACGCGATCACGAAGGACGTCCCCCGGCTGCGCGCGGAACTGGACAAGGCGCCCGACGGCGGCCTGCTGCTGATCGGGCGACGGCATCTGAGCTCGAACAACTCGTGGATGCACAACCTGACGCCGCTGGTGCGCGGCGGGAACCGGTGCACCGTCCAGGTCCACCCGGACGACGCGTCCCGGCTCGGGCTGACCGACGGCGGGCTCGCGGCGGTGACGTCGCGGGCCGGGAAGCTGGAAGCCCCGGTGGAGGTCACGGCCGACGTCCGGCCCGGCGTGGTGAGCATGCCGCACGGCTGGGGGCACGACCTCGACGGCACCCGCACGAAGGTCGCCACGGCGCATGCCGGGGTCAACTCGAACCTGGTCGCCGACGAGACGCTGCTCGACGTCCCGTCCGGGAACGCCGTGCTGAACGGGATCCCGGTCGAGGTCGCCCCGGTGTAGCTACCAGGCCGTGGCGAGGTCGGCGTGCTGCCGGACCCAGGCGTGCATGACGATCCCGGCGGCGACACCGGCGTTGATCGAGCGGGTCGTGCCGAACTGCGCGATCGAAACCACCAGCGACGCGGTCTTCTGCGCCTCGGCCGACAGACCCGGCCCTTCCTGGCCGAACAGCAGGACACACTCGCGCGGCAGCTCGGCGGTCTCGACGGGCTGCGAGCCAGGAGTGTTGTCGACGGCGACCACGGCGAGGCCTTCCGTGGCGGCGAAGGTCAGCAGGCCGTTGACGTCCTCGTGGTGGAGAAGGTGCTGGTAGCGGTCGGTCACCATGGCGCCGCGCCGGTTCCAGCGCCGCCGTCCGACGATGTGCACGGCGGCCGCGGCGAACGCGTTCGCCGTCCGGACCACGGTGCCGATGTTGTGGTCGTGCTGGAAGTTCTCGATCGCCACGTGGAACGGGTGCCGACGGCCGTCCACATCGGACACGATGGCCTCGCGCCGCCAGTAGCGGTACGGGTCGACGACGTTGCGGCGGTCGCCATTGGCCAGGAGTTCCGGGTCGTAGCGCTCGTCCGCGGGCCACTCGCCCTCCCACGGACCGACGCCGACCTCTTCCCGTGCCACCCATTCGGTGGGGCCGGCCTCTTCCTCAGTCACCGGGTGATTGTCACTCAGCCCATGCTGACGCGGTGCGCCGGTGCGTCCCCGTCCTGGTGGCGGTGGCGCCACCGCTGGTACGCGCCGACGTAGGAGATGATCACCGTCGCCATCGCGATCACGACGACGAACGGCAGCGACGAGCGTGAGAACACCGTGTCGTAGAGGTAGTAGGCGTTGAAGCCGCCGGGCAGGTCGCCGAGGCCCTGCAGGTGCCGGAAGTAGTTCTCGGCGGCCGTCAGCGGGCACGGCCACGGGAAGACGTTGACGAGAACCCCCCATGCGGCGAAGAACACATGCACGAAGATCACCTTCGGCCACCGCCAGGCGAGAAAACCACCGAATCCGATGAACAGCAGCGCGAAAATATGCACCGCGACCGTCACGTTCGCCAGGAAACCTGCCACCTCAAGCCCCCTCTCACACCCCTACCAGCGACGTTACCCCTTTCGTCTTGAGAAACGCTCACGAAAAAAGGGGGCATCCTCCGTTCGCACACGGAGGATGCCCCCTTCGGGACGTTGTAATCAGGACAGACCGAGATCGTCCTTGTTCAGGATGTAACGGTATTCGAGGCCTTCCTTCTCGATGGCCTCGCGCGCTCCGGTGTCCCTGTCGACGACGGTCGCGACACCGACCACGTTCGCTCCGGCCTCGCGAAGCGCCTCGACGGCGGTGAGCACGCTGCCGCCGGTGGTCGAGGTGTCCTCGACGGCCAGCACGCGCTGCCCGAGCACCTCGACACCTTCGATCCGGCGCTGCATGCCGTGCGCCTTGGCCCCCTTGCGGACCACGAACGCGTCAAGCACGACACCGTCGGTCGCCGCGGAGTGCAGCATGGCCAGGGCCACCGGGTCCGCGCCGAGGGTCAGGCCACCGGCGGCGACGTAGCTCCAGTCGTGGGTGAGCTGGCGAAGCAGCTTCCCGATGAGCGGCGCGGCCGCGTGATGCAGCGTCGCCCGCCGGAGGTCGATGTAGTAGTCGGCTTCCTTGCCGGAAGACAACGTCACCTTGCCGTGTACGACGGCGAGCTCGCCGACCAGTCTCGCCAGTTCGAGTTTCGCCGCTTGATCCAAACCGGGGTACGCCACGGCCGAGAGTCTTACACACGGCCCGCCGGGTCCGTCGACGGTAGCTCTAGTCATTGCCGGACGTCGCCGCGTCGACGGCCGGGCCGCGGGTCGCCGCCCAGGCCGGGACCAGGGTCGCCACCAGCGCGAGCGCCGCGGCGAGCCCGATGATCGACAGGTAGATCAGCGGCGAACCCATCGGCAGCAGGGAATCGGCCGCCACCAGGCAGAACGGGACGATCGAGCCCGCCGCGACGACGGTGCCGAGCACGATCCCGATCAGTGCGACGAGGCCGCCTTCGAAACCGGCCATCCGCAGCACCTGTGCCCTGGTCGAACCGGTGAGCCGCTGGAGGCCGAATTCGCGGCGCCGCCGCACGGTCGCCATCACCAGCGTGTTGGCCACCGCGATCACCGTGTAGGCGATGATCATCCCGACCAGCAGGTAGTTCACCCACGCGCCGACGGCCTGGTCCTTGTCATGCGCCGCGATGAGCACGCTCCGGTCGCCGACGGACACCGGCTGCCCGGCCGTCGCCTCGCGAAGCCGTTCGGTGAACGCCGCCGGATCGACGTCCGGCGCGGCGCGGACCAGCATCTGCGGGGCGAGTCCGGCGGTGGTGTGCGGGGCCAGCAGATCGGCCGGGAGCAGCAGGCTCTCGAACCCCCGGCGCTGGCTGGTCACCGCTACGACCTTGACGTCGACCGGGGTGCCGTCACCGAGCCGCAGGCTCACCGTGTCACCGACGCCGCGGTTGTAGTCCTTCGCGTAGACGTCGGGGAGCGCGATGGTCCTGCCGGTCAGCGCCTTCAGGTCGCCCTGGGTCACCTTGGTGTCGATCGTCGCGTTCGCGCCGGAGGCGGTGAGGCCGATCGCCGGGCGTCCGTCGTCGGAGGAGTCGTACGGCGCTTCGAGGAACACGCTGCTGGTGACGTACTCGGAGGCTCCGGCGACACCGGGGACGGCCTGGATCCGCTGGACGAGGTCCGGGGACAGCCCGCCTGCCGCGGAACCGATCACCGCGTCGGCGCGGACGTCCTCGGTGAAGGCCTGGTTCGCCAGCTCCTGCTGGGTGGTCTGCAAGTAGATATTGGCGGTCGCGATCCCGACGGCGAGCATGATCGGGGTGACCGCGCCCGCCGCCCGGACGATCCCGGCACGGGTGTTGAGCACGGCGAGGCGCCCGTCGATGCCGCCGAGCAGGCGCATCGGCCACTGGAGGATCGCGGCCATCACCTTGGCGGCGCCGGGGGTGATCATCGCGACGCCGATCGCCCAGAGGATCACCGCGGGTCCGGCGGTGCTGGCCGCGATCGGACCGGTCATCACCGCGACGGTCACGATGGCCAGCGCGGTACCGCCGCCGAAGCAGAGGGCCGCGACCACGAACCGCGTCGGAGTCAGCCAGCGGCGGGTGACCGCTGCCTCGGCGAGCGCCTCGGTCGGCCGGATCTTCCCGGCCCGGCGGCCCGCCACGAAGGCGGCGATGAATACCGCGAGCATCGCGGCGCCCGCGCCGACGACGGCGGGCAGCCAGCCCTGGTAGAACCGCAGGACCGCGGGGGCGACGCCGTTTTCGACGAGCTGCCCGAAGAGCCATTCGCCGAGGAACGGGCCGAGCACGGCGGCGAGCGCGGTCGCGAGCAGGCCGACGGCCAGCGCCTCGCCGAGCACCATGCGCCGCAGCTGGCGCGGGGTGGTGCCGATCGCCCGCATCAAGGCGAGTTCACGGGAGCGCTGCTGGGTGGACAGGCTCAGCGTGCTCGCGACGACGAACATCGCGACCATCACCGAAAGCCCGCCCGCCACTCCGGCGATGACGATCAGGTTGGTCCCGCTCGTGTCGGCCTCGGGGAACTCCGCGACACCGCGGTCGATGCCGGTCAGGACGTTCGCCCCGGTCGCGACCTCGGCGACCTTCGCCTGCACCGCTTCGACGTCGGCGCCCGGCTTGGTGAAGACACCGATGGCGTCGGCCTTGCCGGGGTATCCGGAGAGCCGGGCGGCGTCGGCGGCGGAGAAGAACACGGCGGCCTGCGTGATCGAACGCGGCGCACCGGCCACACCGGCGACGCGGAACGATTCGGTCTTGCCGTGCGCGGCGACCTCGACGACATCGCCGGGCTTCAAGCCCGACGCGGACTCGACGACGATCTCGCCCGCGGCGGGCGCGGTACCCGTGACCAGTGCGTACGGGGTCAGCGCGGCGGAATCCCAGGCGTGGCCGAGTGCGGGCCGCCCGCCCGTCGCGAGCGGGAAGCTCACTTCGCCGACCACGTCCGAGACGCCGGGGACGGACCTCAGGCGGGAGACCAGTCCGTCGTCGAGCCGGACGCGCTCGGGAAGCCGCGCGTCCTCGAACTTGCGTTTGTCGTCGCCGTCGAGGGTGGCCGGGTCTTCCTTGGGCATTTCGAAGGTCTGGCCGCCGGTGACGACGATCGGGGCGGCGGCCAGGCGCTGCGATTCCGCGTTGCTGCGGATCCCGGTCTCCATCAGGCCACCGCAGGAGGCGACGATCAGCGCGCCGAAGAAGACGGCGATGAAGGTGCCGATGAACCCGCCCTTGCGCAGGCGCAGGGTCCGGAAGGCGAGTCGCAGCATCACGCACCGGCCCTGGCCGGGCTGCCCCAGGCACCCAGGTGGGTCATGCGCTCGGCGACGACGTCGGCGGTCGGCGCGTGCAGTTCGTCCGCGATCCGGCCGTCGGCGAGGAAGATGACCCGGTCGGCGTAGGAGGCGGCCATCGGGTCGTGGGTCACCATGATCACCGTCTGGCCGGTGCTGCGGACCGACTCGCGCAGCAGCGCGAGGACCTCGGCGGCGGTGCGGGTGTCGAGCGCGCCGGTCGGCTCGTCGGCGAAGACCACCGCGGGCCGGGTGACCAGCGCCCGCGCGATCGCGACGCGCTGCGCCTGCCCGCCGGAAAGCTCGCCGGGCAGGTGCTTGCGGCGGCCCCCGAGACCGACGCGGGTCAGCATTTCCTCGACGACACGGCGGTCCGGCTTGGCGCCGGCGAGCTGCTGCGGGAGCGTGACGTTCTGCTCGACGGTCAGCGCCGGGAGCAGGTTGAAGGCCTGGAAGATGAAGCCGATCCGGTCGCGGCGCAGCTTGGTCAGCTTCGTCTCGCTCATCCCGGCCAGCTCCTGCCCGTCGAGCACGACGGACCCCGACGTCGGCCGGTCCAGCCCGGCCGCGCAGTGCAGGAAGGTGCTCTTGCCCGAGCCCGAGGGCCCCATCACCGCGGTGAAACCGCCACGCGGAAAGGTCAGCGTCACCCCGTCCAGGGCGACGACGCCCTTGCCGTATTCCTTGCGGACGCCGTCGAGCCGTACCGCGTCACCGTTCCGCCCACTGTTCATGGGGAAAACCCTAGGAATCGCCGGGAGAAAACACCCTGGGGCGAGCGTGCCTCTCCTTGGTAGGGCGGGCCCTACCCGTCACCGGATCGGATGAGACCGTGAGGTGATGGTCTCCAACGGACAGGGCTGGCTCCAGGTCGGTGAACTGGTGATGGCGTTCGCGCTGTCGGCGGCGATCGGGCTGGAACGGCAGATCAGGGGCAAGAGCGCCGGATTGCGGACCCAGACCATCGTGGGCACGGCGTCCGCGTTGATCCTTTTGGTCAGTAAGTACGGTTTCGGCGACATCCTCGCGACCGCGCAGGTGGTCCTCGACCCGTCCCGGATCGCCGCGCAGATCGTCTCCGGGGTCGGGTTCCTCGGCGCCGGGCTGATCATCACCCGGCAGGGCGCGATCCGGGGGCTCACCACGGCCGCCGCGGTCTGGGAGACCGCGGCCATCGGCATGGCGGCGGGCGCCGGACTGTTCCTGCTGGCCATCGTGGTGACGGCGCTGCATTTCGTGGTGGTCCTCGGTTTCACCTGGCTGACCAAGCACCTGCCCGGTGGCACGGGCACCACCAGGCTTCGAGTGAGCTACGCGGACGGGAAAGGCGTGCTGCGCGATCTGCTGGAGCTCTGCACGAGCCGTCGCTGGTCGGTCACGTCCCTGCGGATCACCGGCGACCGCGACGGTGAGGTGACGGTGACGCTCGACCTCAGCGGACCCGGCCATGCCGACGCCCCCACCGTGCTCGCCGCGACGGACGGGGTGCGGTCGATCGAGACCGCGGACGACGACTAGTGCCGGTGCTCGCCTAGCCCTCCAGAGTGTCGCGAAAGCCACTTTCGGGACGTCTGATGTCCCGAAAGTGGCTTTCGCGACATGCCGACACAGTCGGCGCCAAAGGCCCGGCGTAGGCGCAGCCGCTCAGGTGCGGCCCTTGCCGCCGAAACCGCCGCCGAGTTTGCGCAGCACCGCGCGCGGCAGCAGGCCACCGACCGCGACGAGCGCCTTGTACTGCAGGCTCGGCACCGAGACGACCTTGCCGCGGCGCAGATCCGCGAGCGCCTCGTCCACGACCTGCTCGACGCCGAGCCAGAACGCCTTCGGGCCGGGTTTGTCCAGGCCAGCCCGCTCGTGGAACTCCGTGGTGGTGAAGCCGGGGCAGAGCGCCATCATGCGGACGTTCTTCGGCAGCGAGGCGGCGATGCCTTCGGTGAACGACGTGACCCAGTTCTTGCTGGCCGTGTACGTCGAGCCGCGGCCGCTGAAGAAACCGGCGACCGAGCTGACGTTGATGATCGCGCCCGTGCCGCGTTCGATCATCCCCGGCAGCGCGGCGCGGGTCAGCCGCAGGACCGCGGTGACGTTGACGTCGAGCTGACGCTGCAGCGCGTCCGGCGGGATGGTCCAGAAATCGCCGTTGAGCCCGAAGCCCGCGTTGTTCACCAGGAGATCCACCGGCGCTTCCGCCAGGCGGGCTTCGACCAGCCCACGCCCTTCCACCTCGGACAGATCGGCAGGCAGGACGACGACGTCGACGCCGTGCGCCTCGACCAGTTCCGCGGCGAAGCTCTCCAGCCTGTCGACGTCGCGGGCGACGAGCACGAGGTCGTACGCCTCGCCGGCGAGCCTGCGCGCGAACTGCGCGCCGATGCCCGCCGTGGCGCCGGTGATCAGGGCGGTTTGTGTCATGACGGGAACCTACTCCTCGGTCGGGTTCCGGAAAGGTCCTGCGTGAGGGTCACCCACCGTGGGGATTTGACGTGCATTGGCGAAAGTCGGGAAGTATCGTCCCGCCCCATGGGGAAGCACAGCAGGCGCAAGCCGAGCTACCTGCCCAAAGTCGCGGCCGGCGCGGCCCCGCTGGCGTTGTTGTTCGCCGGTCCGGCCACCGCGCTCGCCGCCCAGACGGACCCGGCGATCCCGCTTCCCCTCGACCACCAGCGCGAAGGCAGCCTCGATCGCGGTGTCGGCTTCAGCAGCGAAGGGGACACATCCGTCCTTCGCGGCTTCTTGACCAGCACCGAGCGGAACGTCTACAGCAAGGACCTGGGCGACGCGAAGGTCGTCGCGGACCTCCGCCGGTCGGTCAGCGAGACCGTCGAGACCCGCGACGGCGTCACGGCCCGCCCGGACAAGGTCGGCGCGCTCGCCGCGACGAAAAGCACCGAGGCCGTCATGCAGGGCCAGCGGGAAACGGTGAAGCTCAATCGCTACGGCAGCGTCGTCGCCGGTCACGAGACCAAACTCGAGAAGACCGGCGCGCGACTGACCGAGGCGGCGCTCGACCCGCGCACCGGCACCTCCACCCTCGCCTCCGAGGACAGCCGCGGCGTCCGCGCGTCCGAGGGGACCTATCACTCCGTCCGCCCGTTGCCAGGCGTCGGGGTGATCAACGAGACCGAGCAGCACACCGGCGGGGAACTCGACCGGGCACTGCGGCTCGACGGCGGGTTCACCGGCGACCTCGGCGGCGCATTGGAGGCCGGCCGGTCTTCCGGGCACGGAGTCGACTTCGGCGACCTCGCCGCTGTCGGGGCGACGTCGGCACAGCACGGCGTCGGCCGGTTCAACGGCGTCCTGCCGATGGACGTCGGTTCGGGTATCGGCTACGGCCAGGAGCACGCCTTCGGCGGCACGATCGGTCCGGGGACCGGGCTGGTGACCACCGCACAGGACGCGGACCTGGGACAGCACGGCGCCGGGCTCACCGGATCCGGCTCGAACAAGATCAGCGGCGATCTCGGCATCGGCGAGGTCGCGTCCGTCCGCGGCACCGCGACGACGTCACTGCGCGGGGTCCTGCCCAGCACCGATCCGGGGCGAGTGACGCAGTCCGGGACGCTCGATCTGACCGTGCTCGGTCAGCCGTCGCACACCGGCTTCACCGCCGGCGCGCTCCCGCTGGAGCTCAAGCAGTCCTAGCCCTGTGGCTCGACGTCCTCAGGCGAATCGGCCTGCCAGTGGCGGCCAGGGGCCGAGGCGTTGTCGTACTCCTCGTCGAACGGGTCCACGATGTCGGCGATCTCGCCGAGGTCGCGCAGCAGCCGCTCGAGCCGCGACGGCCCGGCGTTAGGGGCGACGCTCGCGAGCACCCACTCGTTCTCCAGCCACGCCACGCCGACGTCGCCGCCGAGCGAGTCGGCCGCGTCGACGAGTTCCTGTGTGATGACCTTGCGGGCACCCTCGGAATCGTCCGCGAAGGCGTAGCGCTGGCCGATCGGGCCGAGCATCTCGGGCATGTCCTGGCGCTGGAACGGCACACTGGACAGCCACATCTCCAGCGGCGTCTCGTGCACGCGGTTGCAGCGCACCGCGACCACGACCGCCGGGATCTGCCCCTCGGTCTCGATGTCGAAGATGAAGACGGGACGGCGTCCGTCGGAGGTGAAGGTGGACCCGGCCACGACGTTGACCGCCATCTGCGCGCCGAAGTACCCGATCGCGCCGTTGGACCACTGCCGCGGCAGCCGTTCGTCCTCCTCGACGAACTGCCAGCCGCGCAGCTCGGCCCAGCGCATTCGCTCGCGATTGCGCGAGCCCTCCTTCGCCCGGTCGGCCGCGAGCAGCGCCAGCCCCGCCACCAAGGCGACGGCGGCGATGACGAACCAGATCCACGCCGGAATACCCACGCCGGTCAGGGTATCCCCCTGCCCTCACCGGATGTGATCGCCGGGCGCCGTGTCGCGCGCCCCTTTCGGTGCCGGGCCCTGGAAAGCTCACGAAAGACGCGGTGAAACGTCGACAAATCGCTGTGTCGCCAAGAACTCGTGAGCGGTAAGGACGGTCAGAACCGTCCTTACCGCTCACGAGGCGTCACTCCACCCGAGTGACCGTCAGGGCTTCCGACGCTTCCTGCGACGGGATGTCGACCCGGACCGTGTCGCCGTCCCGGATCTCACCGGCCAGCAGCTGCTTCGCCAGCTTGTCGCCGATCGCCGACTGCACCAGCCGCCGCAGCGGACGCGCGCCGTAGATCGGGTCGAAGCCGTTCAGCGCGAGCCACTCGCGTGCCCCGGCGGTGACGTCCAGCGTCAGGCGGCGCCGCGACAGCCGCGAGGCGAGCCGCTCGATCTGGATGTCCACAATGGACGTCAGCTCGTCGGTGCCGAGCGCGTGGAAGACCACGATGTCGTCCAGCCGGTTCAGGAACTCCGGTTTGAACTGCCGCTGGACCACCGACATCACCGCGTCGTTGCGCTGGCGCTCGTCGAGCGCCGGGTCGGCGATGGCCTGCGAGCCGAGGTTCGAGGTCAGCACCAGGATGGTGTTGCGGAAGTCCACCGTCCGGCCCTGGCCGTCGGTGAGCCGCCCGTCGTCGAGCACCTGCAGGAGCACGTCGAACACGTCCGGGTGCGCCTTCTCGACCTCGTCGAGCAGCACCACCGAGTACGGCCGCCTGCGCACCGACTCGGTCAGCTGCCCGCCCTGGTCGTAGCCGACGTAGCCCGGCGGCGCCCCGACCAGGCGCGCCACCGAATGCTTCTCGGCGTACTCGCTCATGTCGATCCGCAGCATCGCGCGCTCGTCGTCGAACAGGAACTCGGCGAGGGCCTTCGCCAGCTCGGTCTTGCCGACGCCGGTCGGGCCGAGGAACAGGAACGAGCCGGTCGGCCGGTCGGGGTCCGCGACGCCTGCCCTGGTGCGGCGCACCGCGTCCGAGACGACCTGCACGGCCTCCTTCTGCCCGATGACGCGCCTGCCGAGTTCCTCCTCCATCCGGAGCAGCTTGCCCGTCTCGCCCTCCAGCAGCCGTCCGGCCGGGATGCCGGTCCACGCGCTGACCACGTCGGCGACGTCGTCCGCGCTGACCTCTTCCTTGAGCATGACGTTCTGCTGGCTGACCTCGCTGGCTGCCGTCGCGGCCTCGAACTCCTTCTCCAGCGCGGGAATCCGGCCGTAGCGGAGTTCGGCGGCCTTGCCGAGGTCGCCGTCGCGTTCGGCGCGCTCGGACTCGCCTCGCAGCTGTTCGAGCTGCTCCTTGAGGTCGCGGACGCGTTCGATCGAGCCCTTCTCGTTCTGCCAGCGCGCTGTCAACGCCGTCAGCGTCTCCCGCTTCTCGGCCAGCTCCGACCGCAGCACGGCGAGCCGCTCCTTCGAGGCGGCATCGTCCTCTTTGGACAGTGCCATCTCTTCGATCTCCATCCGCCGCACGGCGCGCTCGACCTCGTCGATCTCGACCGGCCGGGAGTCGATCTCCATGCGGAGCTTCGACGCGGCCTCGTCGACCAGGTCGATCGCCTTGTCCGGCAGGAACCGGGCGGTGATGTAGCGGTCGGACAGCGTCGCGGCGGCGACCAGCGCGGCGTCGGTGATGCGCACCCCGTGGTGCACCTCGTACCGCTCCTTGAGCCCGCGCAGGATGCCGATGGTGTCCTCTGTGGACGGTTCGCCGACCAGTACCTGCTGGAAGCGCCGCTCCAGCGCGGCGTCCTTCTCGATGTGCTGGCGGTACTCGTCGAGCGTGGTCGCGCCGACCATCCGCAGCTCACCGCGGGCGAGCATCGGCTTGATCATGTTGCCCGCGTCCATCGCGCCCTCGCCGGTCGCGCCCGCGCCGACGATGGTGTGCAGCTCGTCGATGAAGGTGACGACCTCGCCCGCGGAGTCGGTGATCTCCTTGAGCACGGCCTTCAGCCGCTCTTCGAACTCGCCGCGGAACTTGGCGCCCGCGACCATCGAGCCGAGGTCCAGCGCCACGACGCGCTTGCCCCGCAGCGATTCCGGCACGTCACCGGCGATGATCCGCTGCGCGAGCCCCTCGACGATGGCCGTCTTGCCGACGCCGGGCTCGCCGATCAGCACCGGGTTGTTCTTGGTGCGGCGCGAGAGCACCTGCACCACGCGGCGGATCTCGGTGTCGCGGCCGATCACCGGGTCCAGCTCACCGGCGCGGGCACGTTCGGTCAGGTCGACGCCGTACTTCTCCAGCGCCTTGAACGTGCTCTCCGGATCCGCGCTGGTGATCCGCGCGGAGCCGCGCACCTTGGCGAACGCCTCGCGCAGCGCGTCCGGGGTGGCGCCGTGCCGTTTGAGCAGGTCGGCCACCGGGCCGCCCTCGGTGGCGAGGCCGACGAGGAGGTGTTCCGTCGAGACGTACTCGTCGCCGAGTTCGGTCGCGAGTTTCTGCGCGTGCGTCAGCGCCTTGACCGCGTTCGCGTCGAACTGCGGGCTCGAAACGGTGGCGCCGGTCGCCGACGGCAGCGCCGCGATCAGCGGTTCCAGCTCCTTGTGCACCTGCGCCGGATCGGCCCCGACCGCGGTCAGCAGCGGCGCGGTGAGCCCCTCACCCTGCGCGAGCAGGGCGCCGAGCAGATGCGCGGCCGCCACGTGCGGATTGCCCGCCATCGTGGCCGCCTGCGCCGCCGACGAGATCGCCTGCTGGGTCTTCGTGGTCGGGTTGAAAGCGTCCATCCCTCACCTCGTGCTAGGTCCTGCGAAGTCTTGTCGACAGGTACAACGTCAGGAAAGTTGAGTCTGTTCCGCTCAACCCTGAATTCATCTGCCTCCGGTCGGCGACACGGCCTCCGCGGGCAGGCGCGGGCCCACCCGGCCGAGTCCGACGACGGCCGCGCAGGCGCACGCGGCCACGAGCACCCACGGGATCCAGACTGCCACGGAGAACAGCGCGACGACGGCCGGAGCGATCACCGCGGCGAGCGTGAACGCGTATTGGAAGGCCGCCAGATACCGGCCTCGCGCCTCCGGCGGCGCCGCGGCTTCGGCCAGCGCACCGGACCGCGGGCCGAACGCGAGATCGCCCGCGGCCAGCACGAGGGTCGCGCCGAGCAGGTAGACCGGCTGGAAGACCTTCGGCACGAACACCGCCAGCAGGCACGCCAGGCACCACACCGCGAACAACGCCGAGCCCGCCCGCATCGCGGCGATCCGGGTCAGCTTCCGGGTGAGCCGCAGCCCGACGACACCACCCAGACTGGTGACGACGGTGAGCAGCGCGATGATCGCGCCGGGCAGCCACCGGGGTCCCTGCAAGCCGTTGAAGACGTACACCGGCATCCCGATGAGGAAGAAGTCCATCGTGAGCGCGAAGAGCCCGCTGAACACGATGAGCGCCAGATACGGGCGGTTCCGCCAGACCCGCGCGGGTCCCGAAAGCCGCCTCGGGTGCCGAGGGGTGGGCGTGACCAGCGTCGAGAGGATGGCCGCGGCGACGACGAAGGTGGCGACGTCGACCATCACGGCGACGTACAGGCCATCGCGGCCGACCCACACCAGTAGTCCGGCGGCCGCGAGCCCGCCCAGTCCGAAGCCCGCGGAGCGGACCATCGCGGCTTCGGCGAACGGCCGGTCCTTCGGCCCTTCGCCGGCGACATCGGCGATGAGCGAGAACTGCGAGCTGTAGAACAGCTGTTGCCCGGCCGCGAGCATGACCGACGCACCGACGACACCGGTGAAACCACCGGCCAACAGGAAAGCGCTTGCTCCGGCGGCCTGCAGGACGTGGGCGCAGATCATCACCGTCCGCGGTCCGATCAGGTCGACGAGCCGCCCGGCGAACGCGGGGACGAGCAACCCGGCCAGCGCACCGAGCGTGACCGCCACCCCCGCCTGGGCGAGCGGCAGCCCCACCACACGGATGACGAAGACGAGGCCCAGCGGGAGAAAGAGTCCCGAGCCGAAGTTGTCGATTCCCAACGCGACCAGCAACGCGACCCTGCTCCGCACGACTTCGACGCTACCGGCGTGACAGCGCTACGAAAGGTCCGTTCAGTCAAGACCGGCGGGTAGCAACAAAACCCCTCAGACGGGGCAGGTGCGGCCGCCGAGGACCGCGCGCACATCGGCGTTCATCTCCGCCAGGCGTGTGGTCAGCTCGATGACCTTCTCGTCGTCCCAGTCACCCAGCGCGCGCTCCATGAACGCCAGATAACCGGTCCGCCTGCGCCCCAGTTCCTCGTGTCCCCGCTCGGAGATGCTGATGATCGACGCGCGGCCGTCCTCGGGCGCGGGACGGCGGTCGACCATTCCCGCCGCGGACAGCTGGGAGATTTGACGGCTCACGACCGAAAGGTCCACAAAGCGCCGTTTGGCAAGTTCCGAAGGCCGCGCCTCGCCGTGCTTCGCCAGATCGGACAGCAGCATCGCGGCGGCCGGATGCAGGCCGGGGTCGTCCTGCCAGGCCTGCATGATCCAGGCGTGCTGCAGCTGGGAGGCTGCCTTCAGCTCACGCATCAGCTCGACCCTCGCGTCGTCTGCTGAGCTCATCGATTCCTCCCGGCTACTTGTATAGTACAAGTTTATTCGGCGACACTTGCGTAAGACAACTATTTACCTCGTGAGATCGCCCACTGCCCGCCGGATTCGAGTACACCCGTCCGGAGCAACGATGCGGGCAAAAGGGCTCTCGGCGGCTAGTCTCGCGAGCGAGCCGGAACCAGCCGACCGGCCGACAGCCACTGACCGGAGAGGTGAATGGTCCGTGAATTCTTCTCCAGTGGTCACACGTCCGTGAACCTGGGAAGCTCTCTTCCGGTATGCGCTTTCCGATCAGCGACTCCCAGCCCGTGACAGCCGACGCGGTCAGCCCGGTACCCCGGTCGTCGGCGCCACGCGCAGCCCCTCCCGCGGTCACCGCGATGGTGGGGCTCATCCGTGACACCTGGGCGAAATCGGAGCCCTTCATCCCGGAGATCTCCCAGTTCTTCTACGGGATGCTGTTCACCCTCGCGCCCGCCACCCGCGACTTCTTCCCGATCAACATGGAGGTCCAGCGCGGCAGGCTGGTGCGCGCACTGGTCCACATCGTGCAGATGGTCGACCGGCCGGACGATCTCGTGCCGTTCCTGACCCAGCTCGGCCGCGACCACCGCAAGTTCGGCGTGATCCCGCGGCATTACGAGGCCGTCGGCACCGCGCTGCTCGCCTCGCTCAAGAACCACCTCGGTCCGGACTGGACACCGGAGGTCGAACGGGCGTGGGCGGAGGCGTTCACCATCGTCGCCCGCGCGATGCAGGAGGCCGCCGCGGCCGACGTCAACCCGGCGTCGTGGTCGGCCACCGTACTCGAACACCGGCGGCTCACCTGGGATCTCGCCCTGGTCCGGGTCCAGCCCGAGTTCGCGGTGCCGTATCAGCCCGGCCAGTACATGAGCGTCGAAGTCCCGCAGCGGCCGAGGCTCTGGCGTTATCTGTCCCCGGCGAACGCTCCGCGCGAGGACGGCGGCATCGAGTTCCACGTGCGCGCCGTCGACGGCGGCTGGGTGTCCCGCGCCATCGTGAGTCATACGCAACCCGGCGACGTCTGGCGGCTGGGCCCGCCGCTCGGCAGGCTCGCGGTCGACCGGGCCGACGACCGCGGCGTGCTGATGATCGCGGGCGGCACCGGCGTCGCGCCGTTGCGCGCCATTCTGGACGACCTCGCGCAGTGGGGCGAGAACCCGAAGGTCCAGCTGTTCTACGGTGGACCGTCGCGTGAGGACCTCTACGACCTCGACGAATTGCGAGCCCTCGCGGCCACGAACCCGTGGCTGACCGTGACCCCGGTGATCGAGCACGGTGACGAAGCGCCCGGCTGCGTCCAGGGCACGCTCGCGGAAGCCGTTACACAGCAAGGATCCTGGCCGGGCCACCGGATCCTCGTCGCCGGTTCGCCCGCGATGATCCGGGCGACGGTGTCCCGGATGCTGGTCGCGGGCAGCGCGCTCGACCAGATCGCGTACGACCCCTTCACCATCGACTAGCAGGCATTTCCCACTCCGTTCAAAGATCACCGGCTTTGCCGGAAACGCGTTCGTCGAATGCGATTCCACAATGGAGATCAGCATAAGACCGCATACTGTTACGTAGTCGGCCGAACACGGAAAAAACGCCACCCGATCGGCGGATCAGGACTTGCCGAAAACTGGCGAAAAACACTGGTGAAGCAAGGGAAATCCCTGCTGCTTGAGCGCCCTTACTTAGTGCCAGACGGGGTTGACGGCGCGTATATCGTTTGGTCCGTTCGAGCGGGAAACATCTTTTACCGGATCCTTTCCCGACGTTCGGGCATACAGTCAGGAACCCTCGGGGGAACACGATCGCCATCACTACATCGGGTCTGGAGAATATGCCCGATACAACTGGAGAACATCGTTCAGCCATGACTGCCGAAACAGTGAAGTACGAGCATCCACCGAGTTCGTCCAGATCTTCACCACCACGGACTCCCACCACCGGACCGGTTCCCGTTCCGCCCTTGATCGAAACCCCGACCGTTGACAAGAGCGTCCAGATGGCCAAGCTCGTCCGGACGAGTTTCGCCGCCGTCGAAACGAAGGCCGACGAGTTGTCCCAGTACTTCTACGGGGCGCTTTTCTCCGTTTCGCCGGACACCAGGGCGCTGTTCCCGATCAACATGGCCACCCAACGAAATCGTTTACTACGCGCGCTCGTCTACGTCGTGCAGATGGTGGACCGACCGGAAGAACTGACCACCTTCCTCAGTCAGCTCGGCCGGGATCACCGGAAGTTCGACGTGCTCGGCAGGCATTACGACGCGGTCGGCGTCGCACTGATCGCCACGTTGAAAAGGTTCTTGAAAGACGACTGGACACCCGAAGTCGAAGACGCCTGGGTCACCGCGTACGGCGTCATTTCGAAGAGCATGCGCGAGGCCGCGAACAAGGAGGCCGGGCCCGCGTGGTGGAAGGCGACCGTCGTCGAGCACCGTCTCGTGTCCCGCGATGTCGCCATCGTCAAGGTGCGCACCGACCAGCCGCTCCCGTACCGGGCCGGCGGCTACGTCAGCGTGGAAGTCCCGCAGCGGCCGAGGATGTGGCGGTACCTGTCGCCCGCCACCGCGCCGCACGACGACGGGTTGCTGGAGTTCCACGTGCACGCCGTGCGCGGCGGCTGGGTGTCGCGTTCGATCGCCCACCACACCCGGTTCGGCGACACCTGGCGCCTCGGCCCGTCGCTCGGCGCGCTTTCGGTGCACCAAACCGAAAGCCGCCCGCTGCTGATGATCGGTGGCGGCACCGGGGTCGCGCCGATGCTCGCCCTGCTCGACGAGATGTCGCGCTGGCAGCACAACCCGCCGGTGCACCTGTTCTTCGGCGGGCGGCGGCCGGAAGACCTCTACGCCCTCGACGAGCTCCGCGGGCTGGCCGTCACCTGCCCTTGGCTGACGGTGACCCCGGTGACCGAGGAAGGCACCATCGCAGGCGGCGACCGCGGCACGCTGGCCACGGCGGTCACGCAGCGCGGCGCCTGGAAGGAGCGTGACGTGTATGTCGCCGGGTCGCCGTCGATGATCCGCGCGACGATCGCGAAACTGCTCGCCGCCGGAACGGATCTGGCCAGGATCAAGTACGACCCCTTCACCCTGGACTGAGCCGATGCTTCGTTCGTATTAGGCCGTTCGGCTGTTCTACCTGGGCTCGACGCAGTAGTAGGTCTGCGAATCATTGACCGCGGTCACCGGCGGATTTATGGTCTAGACCACATTGCTCCCCCTCAACGGGAACACCGTCGTTCCATCCCCAGGAGCCGGCATGACCGTCAAACGCAAGCTCGTGGCAGCCGCCGCCGGTGCGATCCTCGCCCCGATCGCCGTCGTGGCCATCCCCCAGGTGGCCAGCGCCCACGGCTACGTGCTGTCCCCGCCCAGCCGCCAGGCCAACTGCGCCCAAGGCAAGGTTTCCGGCTGCGGTGCCATCGTCTATGAACCGCAGAGCGTCGAAGGCCCCAAGGGGCTCCGCAGCTGCAACGGCGGTCTTCCGGGATTCGCCGAGCTCAACGACGAGTCGAAGTCCTGGCCAGCCGCCTCGGTCGGCAACAGCGTGACCTTCAACTGGAAGTTCACCGCCTACCACCGGACCACGAACTACGAGTACTACATCGGCGGCACCAAGATCGCCGACATCAGCGGGAACAACTCCGCGCCGAAGGACCCGACGTCCCACACGGTCAGCCTGAACGGCTTCAGCGGACGGCAGAAGGTCCTCGCCATCTGGAACATCGCGGACACTCCGATGGCCTTCTACAGCTGCATCGACCTGCAGATCGGCGGTGGCAACCCGCCCACCAGCAATCCGCCGACCACCAGCAACCCGCCGTCGACGTCGAATCCGCCGAGCAGCACCACCAACCCGCCCACCGGTGGCACCTGGGCCGCCGGGACGGCCTACACGGTCGGCAGCACGGTGACCTACGACGGCGCGACCTACCGCTGCCAGCTGGCGCATACGGCGATCCAGGGCTGGGAACCGCCGAACACCCCCGCACTGTGGACACGCCAGTGAAGCTGGCCCTCGTTCTCGTCGCCGGTCTCGTGGCCCTCGCGGGCTGCGGTGCCGGTGATGGCTCACCCACCACCGCCGGTGCCCCGCTCTCCCCGGTCCCCGCCTCGGGCGCACCGGCGTCCGCCGAGTACAACGACGCCGACGTGATGTTCCTGCAGATGATGCTCGCCCACAACGACCAGGGCGTGGAGATCGTCAAACTGGTGAAGACCAAGCAGGCGCAGAAGCAGGAGCTCAAGGATCTCGCGGCCGCCATCGAGGCGACGCAGCAGACCGAGAGCACCGACATGCGGAACTGGCTGAAGAACTGGGGCAAACCCGAGACGGGCTCGATGGACCCGAACGCGCACCACCATCACGGTGGCGACGGGCTCACCGACAAGGGCCTGCTCGCCGCACTGTCCAAAAAGGATGGTTCGGAGTTCACCCTGGACGTCGCCGACATCTTCGTCGCGCACCAGCACAACGGGGTCGCGTTGGCGAGGACCGAACTGAAGGACGGCAAGAACCCAGGCTCGAAGGCGCTGGCCCAGCGGATCATGGACTCACGGACCGGCGAGGTCCAGCAGATCCGGGCCCTGGTCCCCGGCCAATAGCGCAATCAGTCCTCTGATCGCCCCGGCGTCCGGGCGATCAGAGGACTATCGAGGGGTAGGCGAAGCTGTCCTGTCGGACGGCCAGTCAACGCCTGGTGGCCTCGCCGGAAGCGTTGTGAAAGCCACTTTCACAACCTTCAACGTTGCGAAAGTGGCTTTCACGACATCAGCTCCCAGCGGCTCTCACCTGTCGCGCTGGGCCGGGTGTCGCGAAAGCCACTTTCGCGACATCTGATATCCCGAAAGTGGCTTTCACGACACCCCGAAGCCCGAAGAGGCACGAGCAGCCGAGCTCGACCCGTTCGCGCCTTGCCCCTCGATAACGCGACTTGCCACTCACGACCGTTTCTTGGGTTTCCAGACCACCAGTGCCGTCTGCTGCCGCAGCGTGACGAGGTCCTTGCGGTAGGAGGCGTGCACGGCCGCGGCCGTCTGCTCGGCGGTGACATACGCCGCCGTGAGCTCTTCGGTCAGTTCGGCGATCCGCGCCCGGAGGGCGTCGACCTGGTTCTCCAGCTCGATGATCCGCTTGATGCCCGCGAGGTTGACACCGTCCTCTTGGGACAGTCGCTGCACCTCGCGGAGCAACGCGATGTCCCGCATGGAGTACCGGCGGCCACCACCGGAGGTCCGGCCCGGCGACACGAGACCCTGGCGGTCGTAGGACCGCAGGGTCTGCGCGTGCAGGCCGGACAGCTGCGCCGCCACCGAAATGACGAACACCGGGGTGTCCTCGTCCGCACCGTGCGGCAGCGCGCCGAACATCGTGCTCACCTGCCTTCGAGAAGTTCGGTGATCTCCGGTCGTGGGTCGTGCTCGGACATGGCCTCCGCGTAGGCCTCCAGCGCTTCACGGGCCTTGTCGTCCAACTTGGCCGGAATGGCCGCCTGCAGGGTGACCAGCAGGTCGCCCTGCGAGCCGTCCCGCTTCGCGATTCCCTTGCCGCGCACGCGAAGCACGCGACCGCTCGCCGTACCCTGCGGCACCTTCAGCGAGACCTTGCCCTCCAGCGTCGGCACGGTGATCGTGCCGCCGAGGGCCAGTTCCGCGAAGGACACCGGCACGGTGATCGTCAGGTCGAGGTCCTGGCGCCCGAACACCGCGTGCGGCGCGACGTGCACGCGGACGTACAGATCGCCCGGCTGCGCGCCACCCTTGCCCGGTTCGCCCTGGCCCGCCAGCCGGATCCGCTGGTCGTCGGCGACGCCCGGCGGGATCCGCACGGTCAGCGTGCGGGTGCGGGTGCTGACGCCCTCGCCCGCGCATTCCGGGCAGGGGTCGTCGATGATCGTGCCGCGGCCGCGGCAGTCGCGGCACGGCTCGGAGAACGCGAACGCGCCCTGGCTCCGGCTGACCAGCCCGCTGCCCTGACAGGTCGAACACGTCCTCGGGGAAGTCCCCGGTTTCGCGCCGTTCCCGCCGCAGGTGGAACAGGTCGCCGGGCTCGACAGCCGCAGCGGCAGGGTCGCGCCCTTGACCGCCTCGGTGAAGTCGATCCGGACGTCGGTCTCCACGTCCGCGCCGCGCTGCGGCCGGTTGGCCGTGGCACCGGCCGCGGCGCCGCGGCGGCCGAAAAGACCACCGAGGATGTCGCCGAGACCGCCGAAGCCGCCCTGCTGCTGGCCCGCCTGGCCGAAGATGTCGCCGACGTCGAAGCCGCCGCTTCCGCCACCGCCGCCGGGGAAGCCGAAGCCACCCGGACCGCCGGAGCCGAAGAGGCGGCGAGCCTCGTCGTACTCCTTGCGCTTGGACGTGTCGGAAAGAACGCCGTACGCCTCGGAAACCGCCTTGAACTTCTTCTCGGCCTCCGCGTTGCCCGCGTTGGCGTCGGGGTGGTTCTCCTTGGCCAGTTTGCGATAGGCCTTCTTGATCTCGTCCGCGGTGGCGTCGGAGGAGACGCCCAGCTCACGGTAGAAGTCCTTACCGATCCATTCCCGTGCACTCACCGAACGTCTCCTCCTTTCACGCCGTATCGCCGATCAGCGGTTGTTCTCATCGAAAAGTTCGCCCTCGAGCGGCAGCTCGCCGCCGACGGGCGGGTCCACCGGGGCGTCCTGCGCCGCCGGCGCGGGAGCGGCGCCCGGCTCGTGATCGGTGACCCCGACCAGCGCCGCGCGCAGCACACGCTCGCCGAAGCGGTAACCGCGGCGCATGACCGTGGTGACCGTCGGTCCGGCGACGTCCGGCGAGGTGCTGTGCTGGACGGCCTCGTGGACGCTGGGGTCGAACTCCTCGCCCTCGGCGCCGAACGGCTCGAGCCCCGATCGCTGCAGGCTCCCGACCAGCTTCTCGCCGACCGCCTTGAACGCACCCGTCAGATCGCCGTGCTGCTCCGCGCGCTCGAGGTCGTCGAGCAGCGGGAGCAGGTCGGCGACGACCGTCGCCTTGGCGCCGGTGACGACCTGTTCACGGTCACGGTCCACGCGCTTGCGGTAGTTGGCGTACTCCGCCTGGAGACGCTGGAGGTCGGCGGTGCGTTCCGCCAGCTCCTTCTCCAGGCCGGTGGCCACCGACACCGAATCGTCCACGATGGAGTCCCCGAGGCCGGGGCCCGCGTGGGTCGCGGGCGCCGGCTCCGTCGGCAAAGCGGGTTCTTCGGCCGGGGCGGCGTGCTTCGGGCCGTCCTGGGGCTCGGCGGCCGGGGTGGCCGGACGGACCTCACCGGTCAGCGGATCGATCCGCCTACGGTCCCGCACGACCACCGGCTCCTCCGGGCCACGGCCCTCGGATTCGTCGTAGCGTCCCGTCACTTCTTGTCCTTCTCGTCCTCTTCGACGATCTCGGCGTCGACCACGTCGTCCGCCTTGGCCTGGGAACCGGCGCCCGCACCGGCCGCACCGGCAGCGCCTTCACCGGCGGCACCTTCGGCACCGGGGGTGGCGTTGGCGTAGAGCGCGGTGCCCAGCTCCTGCGAAGCGGTGTTCAGCTTCTCGATGGACTCGCGGATCTTCGCCGAGTCGGTGCCCTTGAGCGCCTCGTTGGCCTCGTCGATCGCGGACTTCACCTTGCCCTTGAGCTCCTCGGGCAGCTTGTCCTCGTTGTCCTTGACGAACTTCTCGGTCTGGTAGACCAGCGTCTCCGCCTGGTTGCGGGTCTCCGCCTCCTCGCGGCGCTGCTTGTCCTCCTCGGCGTGCGCCTCGGCGTCCTTGACCATGCGCTCGATGTCGTCCTTCGGCAGCGCGGAGCCACCGGTGATCGTCATCGACTGCTCCTTGTTCGTGCCGAGGTCCTTCGCGAGGACGTGCACGATGCCGTTGGCGTCGATGTCGAAGGTGACCTCGATCTGCGGCACGCCACGCGGGGCGGGCGGGAGACCGGTCAGCTCGAACATGCCGAGCTTCTTGTTGTGCGCCGCGATCTCGCGCTCACCCTGGAACACCTGGATCTGCACCGACGGCTGGTTGTCGTCCGCGGTGGAGAAGATCTCCGAACGCTTGGTCGGGATCGTGGTGTTGCGCTCGATGAGCTTGGTGAACACGCCGCCCTTGGTCTCGATGCCCAGCGAAAGCGGGGTCACGTCGAGCAGCAGGACGTCCTTGACCTCGCCCTTGAGCACACCGGCCTGCAGCGCGGCGCCGACGGCGACGACCTCGTCCGGGTTCACGCCCTTGTTCGGCTCGCGGCCGCCGGTCAGCTCCTTGACCAGGTCCGACACGGCGGGCATGCGGGTGGAACCACCCACGAGCACGACGTGGTCGATGTCGCCGACGGCGACACCGGCGTCACGGATGACGTTGTTGAACGGCTTGCGGGTGCGCTCGAGCAGGTCCGAGGTGATCTTCTGGAACTCGGCGCGGGAGAGCTGCTCGTCGAGGAACAGCGGGTTCTTGTCCGAGTCGACGGTGATGTACGGCAGGTTGATGCCCGCGGAGTTCGAGCTGGACAGCTCGATCTTCGCCTTCTCGGCCGCCTCACGGATGCGCTGCAGCGCCATCTTGTCCTTGGTGAGGTCGATGCCGCTGGAGGCCTTGAACTTGTCGACCAGCCAGGTGACGATGCGCTCGTCCCAGTCGTCACCGCCGAGGTGGTTGTCACCGGAGGTCGCGCGGACCTCGACGACGCCCTCGCCGATCTCCAGCAGCGAGACGTCGAACGTGCCGCCACCGAGGTCGAAGACCAGGATGGTCTGTTCCTTCTCGCCCTTGTCGAGGCCGTACGCCAGCGCGGCCGCGGTGGGCTCGTTGACGATGCGGAGCACGTTCAGGCCGGCGATCTGCCCGGCCTCCTTGGTGGCCTGCCGCTGCGCGTCCTCGAAGTAGGCGGGGACGGTGATGACCGCGTCGGTGATGGTCTCGCCCAGGTACGCCTCGGCGTCGCGCTTGAGCTTCATCAGCACACGGGCGCTGATCTCCTGCGAGGTGTAGGCCTTGCCGTCGATCTCGGTCTTCCAGTCGGTACCGACGTGCCGCTTGACCGACCGGATGGTCCGGTCGACGTTCGTCACCGCCTGGTTCTTCGCCGGCTGACCGGTCAGCACTTCACCGTTCTTGGCGAAGGCGACGATCGAGGGGGTGGTGCGTGAACCTTCCGAGTTGGCGATGACCGTCGGCTCGCCGCCCTCAAGGACAGCGACGACCGAGTTGGTCGTGCCGAGGTCGATGCCGACCGCTCGCGCCATGGTGTGATCCTCCTGCTAGTTCTTGACCTGCACGTTCGCCCCCACCTTGAGTGGGTGCCACGCAAGTTCTATCGGGATGATGCGTCTCCGTCAAGCCGGACTTGAGTCGACCGCACTCAACCTTGTACCCGGCTCAACGTGCGACACGGGCGTCTTGTTCCCGTGCTACCGGCAGACCGTGCCCGGAGCGGGTGTGAGCCCGCTCACCAGGTACTTCACCTCTTCGGTGCGCACGCAGGCCGAGTTGAGCAGCCCCGTGTGCCCGTACCCGGCGTCGACCAGCAACGTCGAGTTCTCGATGTTCCGCGCGAGCCCCTTCGCCCAGACGAGTGGCGTCGCCGGATCGTGTTCGCCGCCGACCACGAGGATCGGCGCCGCGCCCCGTATTTTCTGCGGCCGTGGGAGGTACGCCGGGGCGACCGGCCAGCCGGCGCACCCGCTCGTGATGTCCCAGAACTCCGAATACCGCCAGCTGTGCGGGGCGACCGTCTTCACCAGGCCCTGCATCAGCCGCATGTCGGCGTACGACGTGTGGGCCGGGCCGAAGTCGTGGCAGCCGATCGCCCGGTACGCGCCGTAGGACGGGTCCAGCTGCGAATAGGGCAGCAGTCCGTCCGCGTTCCCCGTCGTCGCGGTGGCGATCCCCTTCGCCAGTTCCGGCCAGAAGGCGGGAAGGATGAGCGAGCCGTAGACACCGGACGCCATTTCCTCGGCGGTCACGTTCCGGCCGAGTTCCTTCGACGGGACACCGCCCGGTGTCGCCATGAGCTTGTCGTAGGTGGCGAGGACGTCCTTGCCGCGAAGCGCGCAATCCGCCGACGTCGTGCACCACTTCGCGAAGTCCTTGAGCGCGCCTTCGGTCGCGATGGCCTCGTCGAGGACGGCCAGCCGCGTCGGGCGCGAATGGTCGATGGCGCCGTCGAGCACCATCACGCGGACGCGCGCCGGATACTTTTCCGCATACACGGCACCGAGTTCGGAACCATAGGAGACACCGAGCCAGTTCACCTTCGGCTCGCCGAGGGCGACCCGGATCGACTCGACGTCGTCCGCCGCGTGCCAAGTGTCCACAGAGGACAACTCGGGCCCGGTCCGCTTGAGACACTCGTTGCCCGAAGCACGGTTGTGCGCGATGAGCTTGTCGTACTCCTCGCGGCTTCGCGGGAAGAGGCCGATCGCGGGATCGTGCAGCTCCGGCCCGCAGGTGATCGCGGGCCTGCTGTCGCCGACGCCGCGCGGGTCGAACCCGATGACGTCGAAGCGCTGCCGCAGTTCGGCCGTTTCCGGTTTGTCCAGCGCGAAACCGCGGCCGCCGTACTTGAGCACGGTGACCCCCGAGCCGCCGGGACCGCCGGGGTTCGTCAGCAGCGAGCCGACGCGGCGCGCGGGATCGGTCGCGGGCAGTTTCGCCAGCGCGATCGAGATCGTCCCGTTCACCTGGAGGTTCGCGCATTCCAGCGTCGGCGCGTACTCGGTCGCGCACGGCTTCCAGTCGAGCCGGGGCGCGGCCGACGCGGGCAGCGCGGAAAGCGGCAGCAGGGTCAGCGCGGCGACCGTCGCGAGCACCTTCATGCGGGCTTCACCGTGATCGAGCCGGTGCCGGACTTGAGGTCCAGGACGTTCGCCGAAGCCGCGTCCTGGCGCACACCGGCGGTGTCGACCGTGCCGATCTCCGACTTCGCGCGGACCTGGTACGAGCCGTCCGGGACGACGACGGTGACCTTGCCGACCTCCGCGTTCGCGGTCACGGCACCGGGCTTCGCGAGCCCGACCTCGATGTCGCCGGTGCCGGTGGTCAGTCGCACCGGGCCCGACGAGTTCTCGACCCTCAGGTCGCCGACTTCACCGCGCAGGTCGACCGAGGCCACGCGGGCGAGGGAGATCTTGCCGGTGCCGATGCCGCCGGTGATCGCCAGCTCACGCGGAACCACGACCTCGTAGTCCACGCCGCACTGGCTGCAGCCGCCGAGGACCAGCGTGCCGTTCTCGACGCTGTGCGTCTTGCCGGGATTCTTTCCGGTGTAAGTCACTTGGCGGCGCAGCGAGACCGGCGCGCCGTCCTCGACGCGGAGCGTGACCCCGCCGACCGGGACGTCGACCCGGATCGCGGTGATCTGCTCGGTGACGGGTGTGCCGTCGCTCAGCGTCTGGCGGCTTTCGGTCGTGCAGCCGACGATCCCGAAGGCCGTCAGCGCGCCGAGAGCGAGCGCGCCGAGGACGCGCTTTTCGATGGTGCCCATGAGAAAGTGTTTCCCCCGATAAAGTCCGTCAGGCCGCTTTGACCTTGACGCTTCCGCTGTCAGTGGTGAGATCGAGCTTGTACTGGGCCGAACCCGACTGGTTGACGTCGATGTCGCGGCGGCCGCTGTCGGTGGTGCCGGTGACGTTGTAGTCGCCGGAGGGCACGGAGACCTCGATCGAACCGCTGTCGGTCTTGGCCGTGACGTTCGCGGCCTTGACCAGCTCGAGGTCGATGCGCCCGCTGTCGGCCCGCGCCTGGACGTTCCCACCGAGCCGCTCGCCGTTGATGGCGCCGGAACCCGCGTAGACGTCGACGTCCTGCCCGATGTTCTGCAGTTCGACACGGCCGGAGTCGGCCTTGACCTTCACCGTGCCCGGCACGTCGTTCACGTCGACCCGGCCGGAGTCGACCGTGATGTCCACAGTGGACACACCGGCGATCTCCACC
Source organism: Amycolatopsis alba DSM 44262 (assembly GCF_000384215.1). NCBI lineage: Bacteria > Bacillati > Actinomycetota > Actinomycetes > Pseudonocardiales > Pseudonocardiaceae > Amycolatopsis > Amycolatopsis alba. Next base: position 3,502,702 of record NZ_KB913032.1, read on the forward strand.
GCGCCGGAGTCGACCTTGCCCGAGACCGGGATCCCCGCCGGGACGATGACGTCGTAGTCGACTTCGCAGTTGTTGCCACACCCGGCGAGGACCAGGGTGTCCCCTTCCACGCGGTACGCGTCGCCCGGCTTGTTCCAGCGGTACTCGAACGCCTGGTGGACCTTCACCGGGCCGCTGCCCGTGCGGATCTTGACGGCGCCGTCGTCGTTTTGGACACGGACGCTCTTGATCGGCTGGGTGAGCTCGCTGGTCGCCTCCGCGTCGGACGGCCACCACCAGCCGAGACCGGTGAGCACACCGACGCCGATCAACGCGATGCCTCCGAGTGCGAGGAGTGGGCGCGCCATGGTCTTGAGTCCCTCCAGAGCAGGTTTTCGTGTAGCTCGACGCTAAGGGCAGCGCGGCGGGTTGGACATAGGGGTAACCCCCGGATTCGTCCCTGATCCCGCACCGGGGTCCTCGGGGTCATAACCTGGCTCCGTCATCTGTTCCACGACCAGGAGGACGCATGCCGCAGGCACCCGATCCGTACGACTTCCTGCCCGATCTGCCTGCCTTCACCTTGAGCAGCATCGACATCGAAGAAGGCGGCTTCCTGCCGACACCCCAGCTTTCCGGGATCTTCGGCGCGGGCGGCGAAGACCGTTCCCCGCAGCTGTCCTGGGAGGGCTTTCCCGAGGGGACCAAGAGCTTCGCCGTGACCTGCTACGACCCTGACGCCCCGACGGCGAGCGGGTTCTGGCACTGGGCGGTGTTCGACATCCCCGCGTCGGTGACCGCGCTGGCGGCGAACGCGGGCGACGAAGCGGGCTCCGGTCTGCCGGCGGGCGCTGTGACCCTGAAGGGAGACGGCGGCGTGAAGCAGTTCCTCGGCGCCGCCCCGCCGCCCGGACACGGGCCGCATCGGTACATCTTCGCGGTGCACGCTGTCGACGTCGAAAAGCTGGACGTCGGCGAAGACGCTACGCCCGCGCTGCTGGGCTTCAACCTCTTCAGCCACGCGATCGGCCGGGCGTCGCTGACCGCCCTGCACGAGAACAAGGGCTGAGACGGCTTTCCGTGAAGGCCTCCTTCCCTACGCTCAAGGTAGGGAAGGAGGCCTTCACGGACTCCAGGAGGCTCAGGCCGGGGCGGCCTGGCGAGGGGCGACGTTGCGAAAGCCACTTTCGCAACGTTGAAGGTTGCGAAAGTGGCTTTCGCAACCTTCGAAGCCAGCACGCCGGCGAGCGGACATGACACCGACACCGACAAACCAGCTCAATCCCTAGGCCTGACCGTTCGCCCGCGTCCGCTCCATGTACTGGCCGTTCGAGGGCTCCGCGAAGCCGAACGGCCGGTACAGCTCGTGCGCGTCGGCGGTGTGCAGCATCCACCGGAACTCCGCGCCCGGCCCGTTGTCGATCATCTCCCGGACCAGTTCCTTGCCGAGCCCCTTGCCGCGCGCCTCGTCGAGGACGAAGACGTCCGCGAGGTACGCGCTGCCGATGGTGTCCGAGAACGCCCGCGCGAAGCCGACCAGACGGCCGCTCGAAGCCTCGTACGCGCCTACGACGCGCCAAGCGTTCTTGAAGACCTTCTCGATCATCTCGCGGTCTCGCCACTTGCCCCAGTAAACGTCGGTGGACAGGCACTTCCACACCACGTCGAGGTCCACCCGAGCCGGGTCGTCATCCAGTTCGTATGCGCCGACAGTCCTCATGATCCGCACGTTACCCAGCAGGTCAACGAGGTTTCAGCAGATAGTCCACCACCGGCCGCAGCTCGTCCGCGGACGGCGGCTCGTCGTCGATGAGGCCCTGGATCAGCAGGCCGTCGATACCGGCGAGGAACACCCGGAACGCGACCTCGTCGTCGTGCCGGACCATCGAGGTCAGCACGTCCAGCCAGCGCCGAGCGGCGGGCCGCAGCTCGGGTTTGCGCGCGGCCAGCAGATACAGCTCGTACTCCGCCATCGTCCGCCCGCGCCGCGGGCCCAGCGCCTCCGCGAGCAGCCCGGCGACCTCTTCCGCGCCGCGGCTGCCGCGCGAACGGGCGCGGTCGATCATCCAGTAGACCTCGGTCGCCATATCCCTCGCGCACGAGATGAGGGTGGCGATCAGCAGGTCGTCGAGGCTGGAGAAGTGATACGTCGTCGAAGCCGTCGGCACGCCGGCCTCGGTGGCGACCGTCCGATGCGTGACACCGGCGACGCCGTCCCGTTCGATCACCCGCAGCGCGGCCGCGATGATCTCCTCGCGCCGCTTCTCGCCCCTGGCCTTCCGGCCGTCGACCTGGATCTTCACTTAGTGCGCGCTCCCTGCCTCGATCAACACGACCCCGCCGACGACCAGTACCAGCCCGGCGATCACGGAGAAGTTGACCGGTTCCTTGAAGAACACGATCCCGACGGCCGCCACCAGGGCGACACCGGCCGCGGCCCAGATCGCGTAGGCGACGCTCACCGGCACGCCCGCCTTCAGAACGTACGCGAGCGCGACGAACGCGAAGGCGTATCCGGCCACCACGACGATCGACGGTCCGACCTTGGAGAAGCCCTCGGAGAGCTTCAGCGAGACCGTGGCCGTCACCTCGGCGGCGATGGCGAAAGCGAGGAGAAGGTACGCACCCATGTCACAAAAACTACCTGGACGATCGTCTTAAAACAAAGAGAGGCGTACACCACATCGGTGGGACTTGGGCGCGGCCAGTGGGTTACCCATCAGTAAGAAGCATTAGTCTGCCCGAACCACCACAGCTTCACTCGGACGAAAGGCACCCGACGATGGGCGCTGTACAGCTGACGCTCGGCGGGATCGCGGTCCTGCTCGGCGTCGTCGCCTGGGGAATGTTCTTCGCGACCATCGCCCGCTTCGTGCGGGTGATCCGCCTCGGTCAGCCGGACTCGACCCGCAACGGCCCGTTCGTGCCGCGGATGAAGACCCTGATCAAGGAATTCGCCGCGCACACCCGCATGAACAAGGTCAAGAGCGTCGGCCCGGCGCACTGGCTGGTCATGTGGGGCTTCCTGCTCGGGTCGCTCGCCCTGTTCGAGGCGTACGGCGAGGTCTTCGTCCCGACGTGGGGCTGGCCGATCCTCGACGACTGGTCGCTGTTCCAGCTGCTCATGGAGCTGCTCGGGGTCGGCACCATCGTCGGCATCCTGATCCTGATGGGGATCCGCCAGAAGAACCACCCGCGCCGCGCGGACCGGCAGTCCCGTTTCCAGGGCTCCAACTTCAAGTGGGCGTACTTCATCGAGGCCGTCGTGCTCATCGAGGGCATCGGCATCATCGGCGTCCGCGCCGCGAAGTCCGCGCTGGGCGTCCACGACACCCCGGTCTGGGCCGCGTTCGTCTCGCATCCGCTCGGCCTGCTGCTGCCGTCCAGCCCGGACCTGGTCACGGTGTTCGCCTTCGTCAAGCTGATGAGCGCCACGATCTGGCTGATCGTCGTCGCGCGCACGATGACCATGGGCATCGCCTGGCACCGGTTCAGCGCCTTCTTCAACATCTACTTCAAGCGCGAGGCCGACGGCGGCGTCGCGCTCGGCGCGCTCAAGCCGATGATGAGCAACGGCAAGGTGCTCGACCTCGAAGAAGCGGACCCGGACGAGGACACCTTCGGCGTCGGCAAGATCGAGGACTTCAGCTGGAAGGGCTGGCTGGACTTCTCCACCTGCACCGAATGCGGCCGTTGCCAGTCGCAGTGCCCCGCGTGGAACACCGGCAAGCCGCTTTCGCCGAAGCTGCTCATCACGCAGCTTCGCGACCACGCCTACGCGAAGGCGCCGTACCTGCTCGCGGGCGGTAAGCGCGACATGGCCGGTGACGAGGTCGGTCTGTCCGGCGACAACATGTACGCGGGCATCGACGTCCTCGCGATCGCGGAGTCGCAGAAGGCGCTCATCGGCGACGACGGCGGCGTCATCGACCCCGACGTGCTGTGGTCCTGCACCTCCTGCGGCGCGTGCGTCGAGCAGTGCCCGGTGGACATCGAGCACGTCGACCACATCGTCGACATGCGCCGCTACCAGGTGATGATCGAGTCCGCGTTCCCCAGCGAGCTCAACGGGATGTTCAAGAACCTGGAGAACAAGGGCAACCCGTGGGGCCAGAACGCCAAGGACCGGCTCGCCTGGACCGAGGACCTGGACTTCGAGGTGCCGGTGTTCGACGGCGACCTCGGCGACGCCGAGTACCTCTTCTGGGTCGGCTGCGCCGGCGCGTTCGAGGACCGCGCGAAGAAGACCACGCGCGCCGTCGCGGAATTGCTGCACATCGCGGGCGTCAAGTACACCGTGCTCGGCTCCGAGGAGTCCTGCACCGGTGACCCGGCCCGCCGCGCTGGCAACGAGTTCCTGTTCCAGATGCTGGCGCAGCAGAACGTCGAGATCCTGAACTCGGTGTTCGAGGGCCGCGAACGCAAGGCGCGCAAGGTGGTCGTCACCTGTGCCCACTGCTTCAACACCCTCGCGAACGAGTACCCGGAACTGGGCGGCCAGTTCGACGTCGTGCACCACACGCAGCTGCTCAACCGCCTGGTGCGGGAGAAGCACCTGACCCCGGTGGCACCGGTCGCCGAGGACGTCACCTACCACGACCCGTGCTACCTGGGCCGCCACAACAAGGTCTACGACGCTCCTCGTGAGCTCGTCGGCGCCACCGGCGCGACGTTGCGGGAGATGCCGCGGCACGGCGACCGGTCGATGTGCTGTGGCGCCGGCGGCGCGCGGATGTGGATGGAAGAGAAGATCGGGAAGCGGATCAACGTCGAACGCGTGGACGAGGCGCTCGGCACCGCACCGTCGAAGATCGCGACCGGTTGCCCGTTCTGCAAGGTGATGCTCAACGACGGCCTCACCGCGCGTCAGAGCGACGGGCAGGCGAGCGAGAAGGTCGAAATCGTCGACGTCGCGCAGCTGCTGCTGAACTCCGTCAAGCGCAAGCCGGAACCGCAGCTGATCCCGGCGGGAGCGCCGTCCTTGGACGCCGTCTCAGATGCTGAACTCGACGAGAAGGCGGACGAGCCCGCCACCGAACCGTCGCTTCCGGCGGAAGACAAGTAGAACCTCAAGGTCGGAGGGAACATTCTCTCGCACATAATGCGAGAGAATGTTCCCTCTCGTTTTATCCCCGGCCTGCAATTTCGTTCCCATTACCCGTTCGGCGGTACACCCTGGCGATAGGCTGCAGCAGGTCGAAAAAAAGGGGCGAGGAAATCAATGGGCAACCGTCACGAACTCCGTCCGGGCAAGGGACACCGCCTCGCGATGCCGGGATCGTCGACACTGCGCCCGCCCGCCCGTCTCCCTTCGGCAGCCGCACTCGCCAGGATGGCTCAGGAAGCGACCATTCCCAGCATTCCGGCGGCCAGGCGGCCGCCGCGCCGGGAAGCGCAACGCACGCGCGTCCGCCCGTACGTCCGCACGGGCGGACGTACGCAGTCCAAGCGGAACTTCGCCATCGAAGCGATGATCTCGGTCCGGAGCGACGCGCCATGGAGCGCGCCGGGGTTCAGTGTCGAATTCCATTCGGTCCGATCACTGTGCCGACGTCCGACTTCTGTCGCGGAAGTGGCAGCGTCACTAAGCGTTCCACTCGGCGTAGCAAAGGTCCTTTTGGGTGATATGGCCGAGCTCGGTCTGGTTACCGTTCATGAAACGCAGGCTGAATTCGACGGTCATCCGGCACTCGCCTTGATGGAACGGGTCCTGCAGGGTTTGCGTCGACTGTGAGATCGGCCTACTCGCACTACGCTGCGCTAGGTGAGTGAAGAATCCGGTGGCGAAAGCACCCTGACCGTGGTGCTGGCGGGTGGGGTCAACCTCGCCATCGCCGTGCTGAAACTGATCGCCGGGATCATCACCGGCTCCGGCGCGATGCTTTCGGAGGCCGCGCATTCGGTGGCGGACACGATCACCGAAGTACTCCTGCTGACCGCGCTGAAACGCTCGGACCGTCCCGCCGACCGCGTCCACCCCTTCGGCTACGGCAAGGAGCGGTACTTCTGGTCGCTGCTCGCGGCCGTGTCGATCTTCGCCTCCGGCGCGATGTTCGCGCTCTACGAAGGCTTCTCGACGGTGTTCGGGGAGGAGACCGAGCAGACCGATCCGATCGTCGGCTACGTCGTCCTCGCGATCGCTTTCGTCCTCGAGTCCGTCTCGTGGCTGCAGGCCGTGCGGCAGGTTCGGCGCGACGCCGCCGACGCGGGCCAGAAGATCTCGGTCTATCTGCGGCTGATCGACGATCCGGCGCCGAAGACGGTCCTGTTCGAGGATTCGGCCGCGCTGATCGGCCTGCTGCTCGCGTTCGCCGGGATCGGGCTGCATCAGCTCACCGGCTCGCACGTCTGGGACGGTGCGGCGTCGATCGCGATCGGGATACTGCTGGCGCTGGTCGCCTACGTGCTCGGGCGCACCAACCGCGGCCTGCTGATCGGCAGGCAGGCGGATCCGAGGCTGGTGCGCGGGGTGCGTGACCATCTGAGGGGCGCGCCCGAGATCGAGGCCGTCGTCGATCTCCAGACCATGCTGATGGGCACCGATCAGGTGCTCGTCTGCGCCCGCGTCGACTTCGACGACGCACTGGGCGCGGCGGACGTCGAACGCGCCTGCGTCCGGCTGGCGGCCGAACTGACGCGGGAGTTCGGCGACGTCACCGAGGTGTTCATCGAACCGGTCCCGCGTACGGATCCCGAGCTGCGCGCGACGGTACTGGCCCGTTACGGCGAGATCGCCGAACGATGGGAGAAGGGTCAGTAGCCGAAGTTCTGCGTCCAGTACATGCCCTTGGTGTTGACGCCGACACCGATCTTCTTCAGCTTGCAGTTGAGGATGTTCGCGCGGTGACCTTCGGAGTTCATCCAGGCGTCCATCACCTTGGCGGCGTTCGACTGGCCCTTGGCGATGTTCTCGGCGCCGGGCTTGTCGTAGCCTGCGGCGCGGATGCGCTGGTCGAACGTGGTGCCTTCCGGCGTGGTGTGCGAGAAGTAGTTCCGGGCCGACATGTCGTCACTGTGGCCCTGCGCCGCGGCGGCGAGGTGCGACTCGTTGCTCACCGGCGAGCAGCCCGCGTCGGCACGCTCGGCGTTGACGAGGTCGATGACCTGACCGGCGAGCGAACTGTCCTGCGAGCGAGGCGGATCCTGGGCCTTGCTCGGGGTGGGCTTGGGGGCCTCGGAAGGCTTGGGCGGCTCGGCCGGGGCGGAGGACGAGCTGGGTGGCGCGGAGGAAGACGTGGGAGCAGCCGAAGACGAGGTCGGAGCGGACGAGCCGGGTGCGGGGCCGTCCGGGGCCGCGGCGGACGTCTGGCCGAAGTAGGCGGGAGGCTTCGCGAGGGCGTCGCCGGGTCTGCCCTTGGTGTCGGGAACGCTCAGCGACAAGTTGCTCAACGCGGTGCCCTGGAACCGGTCGGTCACCATCAGGTAGCTCGCACTCGCGATCACCCCACCCAGCAGAACACTGAGTGTGACAAGCAGTAACCGGCTTCTTGTTCTATTGGGGGACACGGGGCCGAAAACTATCACGAACTGGTTACGGCAATACCCCCGAAAGTAGTAATACCGGTCAGCGGTTGCGGTGGGTGCTCTGTCTTTGAGTGATCAAACTCGTTGACTCATGGGTGATCGCGGTCGCGTCGGCCAGGAACCGGAGAACGGTCTCAAGCTCACTGTCCGTGTACCCCTCGCAGGCCTCTCGGACCCGCTTCACCAGGTGATCCCACATCGGCGCGGCGGCGGCCACCATCGCTCCGTCGATCTCGATGAGCACCTTCCGCCTGTCCTCGGGATGCGGTTTCCGCGCGACGATCCCCTTGCCCACAAGCCTGTCGATGAGCGCGGTGATCGACGCCGGCGCGAGCCCTGAGAGCTGCGAGAGCGCCTTCGGCGTCTGAGGACCGAAGCGGGCGAGGTAGTCCGCCACCTTGCTCTCGACAGCCGAGAGGCCGCCCTGCTCGGCGATCGCCGAGTGGAACATGACCGTCTCCGTCGACAGCGCCCGCGATCCACCGAGGATGCGCTCGACCAGTTCCGCCCGCTCGCTTGACACGTCGGCCAGCCTAGCGGAGTCTTTAGTTCGATAGAACGAATTAGTTTCTAAGAGATTCGATAGGGTGAACGACATGGGGAAGATCCTGATCGCCGGCGGGGGTATCGCGGGCACGATCACGGCGATCGCACTGCACGAGACGGGCCACGAGCCGGTGATCCACGAGGCGCACGACCGGACCGCCGAAGGGGTCGGCGCGTTCCTGACCCTCGCGGTGAACGGCCTCGACGCGCTGGCACCGCTGGGACTGAAAAGCCTGGTCAAAGACCTGGGGTTCGACACGCCGCGGATGAAGATGTACCTGGGGAACGGGCGCGAACTGGCGGACTTCGCACTCGGCGGGCAGCTGGAGGACGGCACCGTGAGCCAGACCGTCCTGCGCTCCGACCTGTACGTCGCCCTTCGCGACGAAGCCGTCAGACGGGGCATCGAGGTCCGCTACGGCAAACGTCTGGCCGACGCGCGCGAGTCTGGCGACAGTGTGCGCGCGACGTTCGAGGACGGCTCGTCGTCCGAAGGCGACCTGCTGATCGGTGCAGACGGGCTCCGGTCGCGGGTGCGGGAGATCATCGACCCGCGGGCGCCGTCGCCGCGCTACGTGCCCCTGCTGAACACCGGCGGGCTGGCCGAAGGCCTGCGACTGGACGACGAGCCCGGCGTCATGCACATGACCTTCGGCAAACGGCTGTTCTTCGCGCACGTCGTCCACCCGGACGGCGGCGTCTGGTGGTTCGCGAACGTGCCCCGGAAGCATGATCCGTCGCAAGCGGAGCTCGCCACGATGACCAGCGAGGACCTGATCCGGCAGCTGGCGTCGGACCGCACTCCGGCCGTCGAGATCGTGCGCGCGACGCGGAAGGTCTACCGGCCGTGGGCGACGTACGACTTCCCGAGCGTGCCGACCTGGCGGACGGACCGGATGGTCATCATCGGCGACGCCGCCCACGCGACCTCACCGGCGGCGGGCCAAGGCGCCGCGATGGCCATCGAGGACGCCGTCACGCTGGCGCGATGCCTGCGTGACGTGCCCTCGATCGCGAAAGCCCTCGCCGTCTACGAAGGCCTGCGACGCGAGCGCGTCGAGGCCGTCGTCGAACGCGGTAAACGCAACGGCGACGCGAAGGCGGTCGGCCCCGTCGGACGGGTGATCCGGGACTTCTTCATCGCGCGGGCGTTCAAGAACCCGCCGTCGGAGGACCCGAACGCCTTCATGTGGCGGCATCGGATCGACTGGGAAGCCCCGGTGAGCTGACGCGCTACCGCCAGGTGTCGACGCGGTGGAAGTTCTTGTACGCGCGGCTCGGGGTCGGTCCCCGCTGCCCCTGGTAACGCGAACCGGCCTCGTTCGAGCCGTACGGGAACTCCGCCGCGCTGGACAGGCGGAAGATGCAGAGCTGGCCGATCTTCATCCCCGGCCAGAGCGTGATCGGCAGGTTGGCCACGTTCGACAGTTCGAGGGTGATGTGGCCGGAGAAGCCGGGGTCGATGAAGCCCGCGGTGGAGTGGGTGAGCAGGCCGAGGCGGCCGAGGGAGGACTTGCCCTCCAGACGGCCGGCGAGGTCGTCGGCGAGCGTGACGGTCTCGTAGGTCGAACCCAGCACGAACTCGCCAGGGTGGAGGACGAAGGGGTCTTCGCCCTCCTTCTCGACCAGTGACGTCAGCTCGTCCTGCTGGAGCTGCGGGTCGATATGCGTGTACTTGCTGTTGTCGAACACGCGGAAGAAGCGGTCGAGTCGCACGTCGATGCTCGACGGCTGGACCATCGTCGGGTCGAACGGGTCGACGCCGAGACGGCCGGCGTCGAGCTCTTTACGGAGGTCACGGTCGCTGAGGAGCACGCGCTCAGCGTAGTCAAGCGGCCTTCATGTGCCTGCCGTAGGTGGTGTCGGGCCGGAACACCTTGGCTGCCTGCCGGAGATAGTGACGTCGTCCGGCGGCCCCGATCAGCTCCTGGAGCGCCGTCGCGCCCGGCACCACCCGCCGCACCGTCTCGGCGGCGAAGTTGACTCCCGCCACCGCGAGCACGGCCGCCTGCGCGATCGGATCGTCGGGCAGCTCCAGGAAGTCGGCGTTGGTCTTGCCGAGCAGCAGCCTGCTGATCGCCCCGTGCCCCGCGACAGACACGTGCGCGAGGACCTTGCCGAGCGAGCCCCGGCCCTCGCCGATCCCCGCGTGGGACTTCATGAGCGCCGCGGCGAGCCGCTTGGAGTCGTCGTCGGGGATGAACTCGGTGGTGGCGAGCAGCCACAGCAGGCGCCAAGCGTCTTCCTCGTCGGCGGGCAGGAGTTCCTCGTCGACGCCCATCAGCCAGCCGACATAACGCCAAAGGTGCAGGATGTCGGCGCGCTCGCGGGGGCTGTAGCGGAGCCCGAGCAGCTGCGTGCCGAAGACGTAGACGAGGGAGAAGAGCAGGAGCGTGCCCGCGGTCTGGACCTGGTTGACCGGTTTGTCCCAAGCGGCGTAATCCCAGTCCTTGCGGCGATTCATGGCCGCGCGCACGTGGGCGTGCACCACCCGCACCCGCAACGCGGACTCGTACCCACGCCCGCCGAGCACCAGCGCGCCCGGCGTGGTCACGTGGATCCACCAGGTCGCCGTCTCGACAAGGCGCCGCGACGCCTTGTACTCGATCTCGCCGGTCCCGACGAGCGACTTCGTCGCGCGCGACGCGAGATAGCCGCCCATCAGCGAAACGTCGCCAAGCGGAAAAAGCCCGAGCAACCCGGCGCGCGTGATCGCGCGCGCACCACGGTCGAGGCGGTCCGGATCGACCCAATACGGCGTCGCCTCGACGTTGCGAAAGAACGCTTCCAGCTCCTCCGGCGGACTCTCGACACTCTCGATGCCTTGCCGCAGCGCCTGATCGAACTGTCCTTGGGCGCCTTTTCTCAGCAGCGGCACCAGCACGTCCGCCGCCGGGTCCTCCCGCTGCGCGAACTTCCGCAGCCTGGCCACCTGACGCTCGTCGCCCCTGATGTCACCCTCGATGAACAGCCTCGACGCGACCCGGAACCCGCCTTGCCGGAACAGTTCGGGGTCAGGCAGCCGCTCGCCCATCCGGATCACCTCCGAGGTAGACAACAAGTGTTGTCACTTTCGGCGGCGACGTCAAGGTGGGGTGGGTCTTGGCAAGGGGAGATCCGGACCATGTATGCTGGCCGAGCACTGCGGATGTAGTTCAATGGTAGAACATCAGCTTCCCAAGCTGAATACGCGGGTTCGATTCCCGTCATCCGCTCTCACGTGAAAGCCCCAGGTCAGTGGATGTCCACTTAGGACCTGGGGCTTTCGCTTTGGTAGATCATTCTCCGAGCTGGGCCATTAATGGGCCATTAGCCGACCGGAACCGGCTGACCGCTCAGGCCGTCGTCATCGTCGTCCGTGCCGCCAGTACGGTGCTTGTCGACGAGCTTCGACAGCCTGTCGGCGATCCGTTCGTCAGCGTCGCTGGTCGCCCGCTGATAGATGAGCGCCGCCCGCATGTCGTCATGCCCCATCCGCGCCATGAGGTCCTTGGTCGACGTGCCCGCCTTCGACGCCCAGATGTTCCCCGCGTGCCGGAGGTCATGGAAGTGCAGACCCTTGAGCCCCATCTTCGTCACGACCTCCGTCCACTTGGTCCGCTGACTGAAGTTCGGCCGACGCACCGGGTTACCTGCACGCTCACCGGTGAACAGGAACGCATCGTGATCCGGCTTCACGAACGCGTCGAGGTGCTTCACGACGTCCCGCCGGATCGCCGCCGGAACGATCAGCGTCCGCACTCCTGCCCGCGACTTCGGTGGACCGACGATCAGCCCCCGCCCCGGAACCTCGACCAGCGCTCGCGAGATCCGGACCCAGCTCCCATCCTCCGCGACGTCGCACCGCCGCAGCGCCGACACCTCACCCCAACGGAGCGACGCGAACGCGGCCAACAGCACGAGCGCCCGGAACCGCTCCGGCATCCGCCCAGCCAGATCGAATACCTGTGGAACGGTCAGGATCGGCCGCTCCGCCGGGTTCTCCCTGTCGGCACCCCGCACCCGGCAGGGGTTGCGCTGCAAGATCTTGTCTTCGTCGACCGCCGTAGTGAGGACCGCCCGGAGCAGCCTGTACGCCTTGGCCGTGACCGACTCCGACACTCCGGCCGCCAGCCGATCCGCGCGCCATTGCCGAACGATCGCCGTCGACAACTTGCCCAGTTCGACGCCGCCAAGATCCGCTTCGATGTGCTTCCTCAGAAGCCACCGGTACAACTCGACCGTGCGCGGACGCAGCCCAGGCCGCTGTGTAATCCACTGGTCTGCGTAGCTTCCAAGCGTGACTTTCGCTCGCTCGGGGTCGATCCACTCGCCTTTGATGATCTGCGTTTCGGTCACCGACAACCACTGTTCGGCCGCGCGCTTGCTGGCGAACATGCTGGGAGCGTTCCGCATCTGGCCGTCCGGCCCCGGATAACGCGCCTGCCACTTTCCCGATGCACGTTGCCGGACGTTGCCGAAACCCCGGTGCCCTCGCTTGTTCGCCATGTCAGGCCACCCTTCCGAGGTCCCGGATCACCGAAGCCCGCGTGATCGGCTCGACCCGACCGGCCTGGATGAACTCCTCAAGGTCAGCGATCGCGAACCGCACGTGTACGCCGACCTTGTGGAACGCCACGCGCCGCTCCGCGATGAGCCGCCGCACGAACCGGACGCGCGTGTTCAGGTACTCGGCTGCTTCTTCGACTGTCAGGTAGTTCTTTCCCACGTTCGCCTCCCCAGTTCCTAAGCCGCCAGCGGAGTTGCCGAAAGATCCGGCGGACTCTGCGCGGCGAGCAATGCCTTGTCGTACTCGGCTTTCCACGTGATCCGTTCCGAGATCGCGTGCATCACCAGGTGGTCCCGAGGTGGCACGGAGGGGTCGCCGGAGTCGACCTTGCGCCAGATCAGCCGAGCCGGGGCCGGTGCAGGTTTCTCGATCCCGACCGCCGCCAGCGCTTCCAGGACGAACGCTTTGCGGTCGGCCTTGTGGTCGACGAGCGTCTTCCCCGACCACTTGCGGGACACCAGCACGCGGCGACCGGGCAGGCCGAGCGTGGTCCGCCGATGCGCCCTCCCCTTGCAGTGCCCTGGTGTCGTCTTTCCGTTGGCGCCCTTGGGATTGATGCCGTACAGCAGCCACACGGCGCACCGAGGCGAGCAGGGTGTCACCGACAGTTCCGCGTGCAACCGGTCGTGGTGATCCCTCTGCCTGACGGTGTCGGCTTCGACCACCTCACCCGTGGACTTGGTGAGGTACTTGGTCAGGTAGCCGATGTGCCGTCCGGCCTCCTCCGAGCCGCCGAGGATGCCCTTGGAGTGCACCTGACGGCCGAAGGTGACTACGTGCGCCGGGTCTTCCACGGCTTCTATCGCGTCGTCCCAGTCGGTCAGTGGTTCGCGGGTGTCCGGGTCGACGAACACCCGGCGGTCGCCGTCCCAGAGCGGCATCCGGTCGACGTAGACGACCTGGTCGTGGTTGGGCCACCAGACCTGGTGATAGGTCGCTTCGGTGACTTGCCGGATCACGTCGTGCGGCACCGATCCCCGGATAGCCGCGTGCAGGTGCGGAGCCGCCCGCCGTTGAGGCTCAACGGTGGCGAAGTACTGCGCGTCCCAGCCCACGACCCGCCGGAGGTTCTGCCACCACCGGTCCACCAGCGCGGAGAAGTGGACCGCGTCCCGAGCCGCCCGCCGATAGTCATACGTCGACTGATCGAATGGGGCGCCATCCGACCGGACCGGGCCGTAGGTGTCGCAGGTGAGCGTGACGAACATCGACGGCCGGAACCTTCCCGCGTACTCCCGGCCCACGGTGGTCTTCGCGACCTTGCGCCGAGGGAGATTCGGCGCGTCCTGCCGCCGTTTCGTCGACCGCTTCACCGCCTTCTTGGTGGGCAGGTCGATCGACGGGAGACGGCCGCGCATCCCGAGTTGCCGAAGTTCCTCATCGACACTCTGGATCTCTTCCCGCAGCTCGTCAGCCTCCGCCTGGTCCGTCTCTTGCCGGTAAGCGGCGACGAGGTCAGCCCGGAACGCCAGCAGCTCCGTCTGTGCCTCAGTCGGCGACTCTGAGGTGAAGTCGGGCTCCTCGGTCATGTGCCAGCCTTCACGGCACTGGACCTGTCGCAGGGCCTTCGCCTTCCGAGCGCACGGCAGGCAGACCGATTCGACCGTCGAGCCGCAGGGAACGGGGACGTAGCGGAGTTCGCCGGTCTCGGTGTCCCCGACCTCCATCGTGAACGGCCGAACACACACGCCGTGCTTCTCAGCGGTCGCCTTCACCACGTCCGACGCAAGGGGTTCGCGCATCCGGGCGGCCCGGGTTTTGGCCGGCGGGGTCACCGCGGCTTCCTTGGTGCTCGTCACGCTGCCACCTCCCCAGGCGTGCTCCACTGCCGCAGCACGAACACCGGCATGTCCTGTCGCATCCCCGCAGGCAGGTCCGGGAAAGTCGCTTCGTCGAACTGGACACCGCCGTAGACCACAACCGGGATGCCACAGGGAGTCCGGCCCTGCACTTCCAGATGCACACTGCCGCCGTGAGGCACCCGCCAGATCGACGCAGTCACGTTCTCCAGCGAATCCGCCCAGACGACCAGGCTCCGCGCCACATCCGTTAGACGGTCGGTATCGAGCTGGACAGACACCGGCTCCGAGCCAATACCAACTCGCACGGACACAACCGGCGGAAAGGCGTAAGAGTCGAGGTGGTCGCGGATCGCATCGAGGAACACCAGAACGCGGTTCACGCCGCCACCCCCTCGGGCCCACGACGGGTGGCCAGGTCGACGACGTGGGCGCCGCCGTTGGTTACGTAGGTCTCCAGCGCCTTGACCGTCTCGTCTGGCACCCAGCCAGCACGGACCCGCAGCGGTTCGCGGATGCCGTCGCCCCAGATGTAGCCGACGCCCGCAGTCGACTCTTCGATCCGGTTCGCCCACGCCCCGCGTTCGTACGCGCCGTCACCGAGGACCATCCCGACGTGCGTCTTCGAGGTGACCCGCAGACAGACCCGCCGGGGGAACAGCTCACGTACGGGAACGGTGTCCTTCGTCGGCTCCTGCACATACCCGCGCACCGTGTAGCCGAGCGCCCGGCCCTGGGTGGTCAGGATGGCGACCCGTTCGACGATGGCTTCGCGGGTCTTGCGGTCGGTGTACTTGGTCAGCGCGCCGATCTCGTCGAACTCCAGCACCTCCAACGGGTTCTCCGTGGAGATCGGAACCTCACGGGTGCGCCCGGCGAACTCGCGCTTGCGGGACTCGAGCCCGTCGAGCAGGTCGTCCAGGACCTCGATCGCTTCCTTGCCCGCAACGCCGTAGCGGGCAAAGATCCCGCGCCCGTAGGCGAGTTCCATCCCCTTCGGGTCGATCCCGGAGACGCGTACCGTTCCGGCCCGGATCGCCGAGGCGGCCGACACGAGCGGGGACCACATGACCGAGTTCTTCCCGGCCCCGGTGGCACCGGCGACGAGCATGTGCGCTCCCGGACCGGTCAGCGGCAGCCGCCAGTCCTTCCCGTACTCGGTCCGTCCGGCAAACACCCGCCGCAGATCCACGCCGTCGACGGTCGCCAGCTCCGCGCAGTCCACAGGAGCTTGGAGGAGGTCCCGGCGCTGGAAGTCGAGCGAGACGACGTTGGGTTCCAGCTCCCGCACCTGGCACCGCGTGACCTTGCGAGCCACGGCCAAGGCGCGGGCGGCGTCGTCGAAGTCCTCCGGCTTCTGACCCGGCACGAGCCGGACACGGACCTCATCCCACGACGGCCCCGACTTCACGCCCAGCACCTTCGGCACCTGCACCGCCGCACCGCCCGCAGTACGAGAGACTGCCTTCCGGCGACGGCCGACGAGGTTGACGGTCACTTCCACGGGCACGGTGCCGTCGGAGATGGACAGGCCGCAGGCGTGCAGCCAGCCCGGCAGTTTCCGGGTGTAGGTGAACCACCGCAGCCACCACGTCCGCAGGAACCGGCCACAGCACCGATCGAACGACACCACGTCGATCAGCCGCCACACCACCAGCACCACGCTGACCGAACCCGCCGTGATCGCGAGCGACGGCCAGCCACGCCACTGCCACCAGGCCACCACGGCCAGGACACCGAGGCTGGTCCGCCAGTACGTGAAGACTTGCTTTCCCAGCCACACCAACAACTTCACGGCCGACCACAGAGCGACGAAGACCACCGCAGCCGCAGCCAGGACTTCCGCGATCGTGGCGAGCGCGCGGCCGAGCTTGTGCAGCAGCCACACCACCACACCCAGTACCCCGCCACCGAAGAGGAGGACACCAATCCCATTCGCGTTCATCGGCGACCACCGCCGGTCAGGTCCAACGGCAGCATTCCCCGGCAGGGTGCACATTCCGTCTCGCCGGGCAGGAGCTTGGCGAACCGTTTACAGACTGTGCAGCGCGTTCGGGTGACCCCGTCTAGCGGTCGCTTGTTGCCATCGTTTAGCGTTGTCATTGTTCACTTCCAGAGGTTGTGGACAGCGCAGGACCGGCGAGGTTTCCTAGGCCAGGTACCGGTTCTGCGCCTTACGAGACACGGGAAGCGCGTGAAGACGTGCTTGTACGCCGCACGTCCCCACGCACGTTTTCCCGGCAGCTATTCAGTTCTCAGCTAGCTTCCGACTTGTTCTTCAGGATCTGCGCGGCCACCTCCTCCGCCTTCCGCTCCTCATAGCCCACCCAGTAACGGAGTTCGTGGTGGTGCCCTCGGTCCACATCGGACACCGCTCGGTACATGCGTGCGTTGGCCTGATGGAACTTCAGCCAGGTAGTCAGATTCGACCCAGGCTTCGGACGATGAGCCGAGGCGACCAGATGCGCGTCCGCCAATGTCTGCGGCTCATTCCGGCCCGGCGTCGTCATCACGCACCGCCTTGTGCTTGTCGAGGAACACGGCCAGTTCGTCCGCGCTGTCGCGGATTTGGCGCAGGAGCCGGATGAACTCCGGCCACGCGGCCGGGTCGGACGGTGGCAGGATCGCCAAGCTGTCCGGGTCCAGGTAGATGACCAGGGCGGGGTTCGCCGAACCATTGCCCTGCATCCCCGCGACCGCCTGCCGCCCCGGCTTCCACATCGCGTTGAACGCCACGGCCCTGCCCCTCCTCGCTATAAGCGCGCATCTCCCACGACCGCGCGTTCTCCTCGAACCCCTCAACAGCCGCCGTCACCGCCGCCAGCACCCACCACGACAACTGGCCCTGCGTTGCCAGCTCCCGCCACGCCGACGCCACCGCAAAGGAAGCGACGGCCATGTCATGCGCCGCCAGGGCATCCCCGTCATGTGCGGTCCGCTGCGCCATCGCGCTGTAGTGGCGGTACGCCTCTTCCCAGGCTTGGACCAGGTGCGGTGGAACCACGGCCACGCCCTGACTGCCAGGCACCCGGCCCGTCATCACGCCGCCTTGGGCGTGGACTCGGCAGTGTTACGGCCCGACTTGGATGTGCCACCCGATGCGGCAGCCTTGAAACCGGTCGCGCGGAAAACGTAGGACTGGTACTTGAATTCGCCCTGGCCAGCCACCTTCGGCTCAGCCGTCAGGCCCTCCAGCTCGATCGGCCGCATACCCGGCAGCACCTCGGACGTGGTCGGCACCGGCTGCACATCTGCCAGGAACGTGACGTCGTAAGACGCGCGCTTGGAGTTGGTCTCGCTTGGGTCGGTGACCGTCGCCTTCCACTGACGCTTGCCCGTCACTTCGTCGACCCGCTGACGAACAGGTCGGCCAGCAGACCTGTCCTCCCGCGACTGGTACTCGTTGTCCGGCGCGACCTCCCCGACCATCACCAGCCCCAGCGGGAACGCGGCATCAAAGTCGATCTCGAAACGGTGTCCCTTGGCGATCGCCATGTGTCTGTCTCCTGTCGTCTCTGGAGCCCTACCGGGCTTACACCTTGTTAGAGGTAGTTCTATTAAGCGCTTCGCCGCACGAGTTGTCAATAGAACTATCTCTATCGGACTCCGTAGACCATGATGGGGTGATACCGCTAGCGTTATCGACCGACGAAGGAGGACCAGGTGGGCACTGGCTACCGAGAGCTGGCCGCGATCCTGCGAGACGCGATCCAGCGGGGCGACTACGCCCCGGACACCACGCTGCCCAAGCAAGACGAGCTGGCCGACGAGTACGACGTCAACGTCAACACCGTTCGCAAGGCCGTCGGGGTCCTCGAAGCCGAAGGACTGGTCACGCCGATCAGACGACGCGGGACAGTCGTTCGCGCACGCCCGCCCATGAAGCGCCTGGGCAAGGACCGGTACGCGAAGAGCAAGTGGAAGTACGGCGACACCGTCGCCTTCGTCGCCGACCGCGAAGCCTCCGGCCGCGACTGGAAGCCGACCGACCAGACGCAGACCGTCGCCAAGATCGAAGCTGACCGAGAAGTCGCCGACGCCCTCGGTGTCATCGTCGGATCACCGGTCTACGAGCGGGCACGACTGGTCAAGGACGCCGGCCAGCCCACCCACGTACTCGCCAGCTACTACCGCCCCGCCGATGTCGAAGGCACCCCCATCGTCGACCCGACACCCGGCCCGGCCGGACGAGGTGGCGGGTTCCTGGTCCTCACCCTGCAAGGCCTTGAGCCAGACACCATGACTGAGACCTTCTACGCGCGGATGCCGACACCCGACGAGGCCGAACAGCTCGAACTTCCCGCAGGTGAACCCGTCATGGTCCTGCAACGCCGCACGTACACCGAGGACGGCCGCGTGGTCGAATTCGCGCGAGGCGTACACGCCGCGAGCCGCTTCTCCTGGACCTACACTTTCAAGATCCCCGACTGATCCCGGAGACCCCATGCCCGAGCGCTCGACCACCCTGCCGGACGGGCTCCGCGCCGACGTCCAGATGCTCTGGGACTACCACGACATGCACCACGAACTCCGGCCCGCCGACGTGGGAATCGGACTCGGCAGCCATGATCTCGGGGTCGCGACCTTTACCGCGGAACTGTTCCAGGCCGGAATGTTCCCGCTCATCGTCTTCACCGGGGCCAACGCGCCGACGACTGTCGAGCGGTTCCCGCGCGGCGAGGCAGTCCACTACCGCGAACATGCGCTTGAGCTGGGCGTACCCGATGACGCCATCCTGGTCGAGCCCGAGGCGCGGAACACCGGGGACAACATCACGCTCACTCGCGCACTGCTGGAGTCTCGCGGCATCGAGGTCGGGTCAGTCGTGCTCATCTCTCGGCCGTACCAGCAGCGTCGCGCGTACGCGACCTGCAAGAAGCTCTGGCCTGAGGTCGACGTCATCTGCGCTTCGCGGCCGCTGCCTTTGGACGAGTACATCGAGAGCATCGGCGACGTGGACCGCGTCATCAACATGCTGGTCGGCGATACCCAGCGCATCACCGTCTACGCCGAACGCGGCTTCGCAATACATCAGGAGGTTCCTGACGAAGTTTCGCGCGCTTACTCTCGCCTAACGCAGACAGGCTTCACAAGGCGCCTGATATAGCAGGCGCCTTGTACGGCTACCGACTACTTCGAATTCATAATTCTCTTCAGAAAACGTTTCAACACCTCCTCCAATTCTACAGGGTCACTCAATGCCTCAACGCTAACTCGGTCTACAAACGCGATCCCTGCATCGCGATAAAGGTGATCACTAGAAGTGTCGTGCGAACGACGCACATTGTGATGCGGCCCATCGATCTCAAGGACCCCCGTACGCCCCTTATAAGTGACAACAAAATCCGGTTCTCGCGTATGCCCAGGAATTCGTCCACGCGGAAGCGGAAAGATGGCAATTGTGTCACCAGTAGGGAAGAATTCTTCTTGCAAACTCTTCAGCTTACGATACACTTGCAATTCGCCAGGGTTTGTAAAGTAGAGGCCATCTTCGAACCAGCGCGGTGCCTGCTCTCGAACTACACGAGCTTGATTAGTCCGCCTTTGCCCTCGAAGAACTTCGACGAGCTGCTGCCTCCAGCCATAGTAAATGTCTGGAAACGCCTCACGAAACTCAATCCACGCGAGGTCAAATTCTTTTCTCCGCACTACTTCTCTGAAGATATCCGAGATGGTGTCATCGTGCTTCGCAAACTCCGCCGCATGCTCAGGCTCATACTCGACCCACAACTTTCGGGTCTCTTCGTTGTAATCGTAAAAGTACTCAACCTCAGTTCTGGCAATCTTCAGCATTGCCTGAGCAGCCTCCTCAAAACCTCGACGAAGCAAGATTTGCGAGGTCAAAGTTAAGGCTTCGTCGACCATTCGTACATCTTTCACCTCGACAGGAACCGACTCATCATCCCGCATTTGAGAATAGGTTCGAGGGTCAGATTCGAAAGATTCAGGCTGACTCAAGACTGTCCCTCTCTTTTTTCACCGAGCACACCATCTCCAGCAGTCACAGATTGATACAGCTCGATATAACGATCATTCGACCAGCCAGCGTCGCGGATCACGCCTAATATTACTCCGCGCGAAACGAGCGTGGAACCAATCGGCACCGCGATCTTCCGGTCAACCTTTTCCCATATTGCATGGCCGTCGTAGTCTCTGCGATATATCCAGCCATCGGACGCGAGCATGCTTCCCAGCTCGCTGGGAGTACTTGACGGCTGAGCACTAAGAGAAAGTCCAATGTGCCGAACCATGTCGTGCAGGCGAGCAAGCTCCTCTGCACGCCGGACGGCAGCGTCGTCGTCGACACGTTTGCGCAACGCCTCCGTGATCGCCTTCTCCGCAAGCACGATGGGCGCAACTAACAACGCGGCTGAGCCAAGTTGGACCATGACTGACTGCGCATAAGTACCATCCGGCACCCACGCCCCACCCACGAGCAGCCCAAGCCCCAGGCCAAGCACAGTCCAGGCCCAGACGGGCATCACCTTCACCCTTTCAGTATCCCTTGCCGATCCAATGTGGGGGTTACGCCTACTTCGATCGCTGCCTTGACTTGCTCAAATCGTGAAGTGCGACCTGATCTGAAGTCATCTGCCGAACTTGGCTCTATGGGATCAAGGCGCCGCCACCGGCGGCGCGCACGTCACCGCCCGTACGGCGGGCTTCGCCCCATGGCGGACGCCGGCCTCCCGCTCCGCTCCGGCAGGCGCCGCCGGGCGAGCCCGCCGACGAGGCAGCACCGCACAGCGCGCCGCCGCCACCGGAGACCCAGGGAGCACGACGTCAGATCACCCGACCCACCTGACCGCGTGGCAGTGGTCACCGGGTGTCCCTCGCTGCTCAGCGTCTAACACCGTGCCGCCCGCATCAAGGCGGGAAAGCGTGCCTTGACACGACCGACCCGGCGCTAGAGATGGCAGGGGCGAGGGAAGCGGAGCAAACAGGCACAAAGACGCAGGTGGGGGCGGGGTGCGTTGGGCCATTAACGGGCCATTCAGAGGGGTCAACCAAGGTCAATCAGGGCCACCCCGAGCAAGCGCCATCCCCAGGTCAGGGGCACTTTCCAGCATGATCACCCTGGTTCCCAAGCTGAATACGCGGGTTCGATTCCCGTCATCCGCTCTCACGCGAAAGCCCCAGGTCAGTGGATGTCCACTTAGGACCTGGGGCTTTTGCTCTGACTGGGCGATCTTCCGGCTGGGCCGTTGCGGACCTACCTCTCTGACCCAACCACCGGCCGTCGGCTATGACCAAACCTCCTCACGGCGGAGCCTCCATGACACTCACGCCGCGGCCAAGGGCAGCGGCGCCGCGTGTCACTCATCAACTCGGACCTGGGCCCGACATTCGGGTCTGACCGCGAAGGCCGGCCGTCTCCCGATGCCGAGATCCAATCGCATGGCATTCACTAGTTCAAAGAGCGCAGCGTGAATCTCCAGGGCCATATTCTCACGTTCACTCCACATTCTATTCGACCCCTCGGGTTCCCTGTCCTGACGCACGAATTGCCGCCACTCGTCGAGCACCGAAAGAAGATGGGAACCGTAGGACACAACGTCGCGACCAGCGAGCATATCGAGTTCCGCCACCGCCAGGTCGATCGTGTCCATCAATTCATAAAACTTCACTGTCAGTTCTCTGACCTCGCCGTGCGCACGTTCCCGAGTCTCACCGGATACCTCGTTCATGATCACACGTCCGCAAGCTATCGCCTGCCATGTGTCGACGACCGCATGAACTGTCGTTATGACACGCGCTCCAAGCTCTCCAACCTGCTGCCGACGCCACTTCTGAAGCTCGACGTTACTAGCGCCTCGCTTGGCCACCATGACATTGAAGACCGCGGCAGCAGCCGCGATCAAGGCCGCTGCCAGCGTCACCCAGCTACTTGCCATGACATTCCTCGATACCGCCTCCGCAACAGATCACACACGAAGCGTACGGATACGGGTTCAAGCTACGAACACAGCCAACGTTGACTGAAACGATCCGTCGCACTCTGGGCGATAACGACATCGCCTGATCTTGAAGAGCGACGCCGCCGGCATGTTGGGGACCCCTCCCTTCAATCCCCGCCTACCGTCCCCTCGTGCGAAGAAAGACGGGCGACAGCACAGCGGCCGCCTTGCTGACCGTTCTGGCGGGGTCGCTGCTCCTCCCGGTGTTGCTGGTAGGCGTGGTCTTCCTCATCATCGGGCTGAACAGGGGCAGCGAACCGGGGCCGTATACCGTCATTTTCGCCAAGGCGGGTGACGAGTGCGGGACGCAAGGGCAGTACCTCGACGCGTCCACCGGCAAACCGCTGCAATGCATGGGCCCTGGCGGATTCCGGACCGCTTCGCTCGAGTTCCCCGGTTTCTCCCGTGAGCAGAACGACGACGTTCGCCGCTGGCTGACCACGTTGGCCGAGGACGGCGATCTGAGCGTCTTCGACCACCGTTCGATCCAGGCCAAGATCGACGGGATCGCCGCCGGTTTGCCGCCGGGAACACGCGTGGAACCGGAATCCGGCGAGACGAAGCTCTGGATCGGCGCGGCTTTGACAGGTGCCGGTCTGTTGCTGGGTTCCGGCTTCGCCTGGCGGTGGTACCGGAACCGCCGGACCGGTTTTTGATTTACGGTGCAGGACATGGAGATCCGGGAAATAGGCGACGGCGACTGGGCGCAGGTCTGGCCGATCGTGCGCGAAGTCGTGCGGGCGGCTGACACGTACACCTACGACCCCGACCTCACCGAAGAAACCGCGCGAGGGCTTTGGGCCGAGAAGCCGCCGAGCCGGACGGTGGTCGCGGTCGAGGACGGCCGCGTGCTCGGCACGGCCAAGATGGGGCCGAACCGCGGCGGGCCCGGATCGCATGTGTCGACGGCCAGTTTCATGGTGGACAAGGACGTTCGCGGCAAGGGTGTCGGCAGTGCGCTGTGCGCGCACGTCCTGGATTGGGCCAGGGCGCAGGGTTTCGCGGGCATGCAGTTCAACGCTGTCGTCGAGTCGAACATCGCCGGGATCCGGATCTATGAACGGCTCGGGTTCGAGATCGTCGGGACGGTGCCGGGCGCGTTCGAGCACCCGACGCTGGGGCGCATCGGGTTGCACGTCATGTACTGCGACTTCGGCTGAGGCCGAAGCCGAGCTGTCAGCCTTCGACGAGTTCCCAGGGGTCGTCGGCGCTCGGCCGGTCGTACACCTGGCCGGGCGCGGCGCTCAGCACCAGCGCGACGTCCGGGTACAGCGTGACGGCGTGCTCCATCTCCAGGGCTTCGACCTCGAAGTCCTCGTCTTCCGGTACCTGGAAACCGACGAGCAGCCAGCTGCCGTCGGCCTCGCGGACGACCTGGCGCACGGCGCGGGCCGGGGCGGCGGGGTCGGTGGAGATCTCGGCGAGTTCGGTGCTCACCTGGACTTCTTCGAGCGGTGAGCCCGGATGCGTCCATGCGGCGAGGCGGGCGGCGCGCACCAGGAGGTCTTCTTCGTCGTCATCCGAGTCGGCGACAGAGCTCAGCAGCCACGCGCGACGCTCGGGGTCCCAGTCGGCGGCCATGCCGGTGGGGAGGCCGGCGAGCGCGGCGATTTCGGGGATGAGCTCCACCGCGTCCCGCAGCGGCAGCGCGCCGAAAGCGTCGCGGTTGAGGTCCATGTCCTCGGAGAATTCGTTGCCGTCGCTGATGAACCAGTCGCCGTCGTCGTCCAGTACGACGAACGCGAGATTCGACGGGTCCTCCACGAGTGACCGCGAGATGATGACCGGCGATTCCGGATCCTGACGCAGCGGCCAGTTCTCGCTCGACATGCGGGGCTCCCAACGGGGTTGTCCGGCTGTGGGGCACCATCCCACCATCTCCGGCGACCTCGCCGTGAACCGGACCGCCGGAAGCGCTATTCGCTGAGGTCGTACTCGTCGACGTCCAGCGCGGCGGCGGCTTCGGCGAGGAACGCGATCACGGCCGGTGACAGCTGCCAGCCGAATTCCTCGCCGCCGTCGCGGTGGTGGAAGTAGCGCACCACCTGCAGCACCGCGCTCGCGCCTTCGTCCACCAGCGTCCGGATCCCCGGCCGGACCGGGGCTAGCCTGCCGATCAGACCCTCGATCTGGTCGTCGATCGGTCCCTGACCACAATGCGTCACCTTCCAGGCGTGCATCCGCGGCAGCCGATGCTCCGCGGACCGCGACCCCAGTACCTGGGCCTCGTCGGGCGCCATGCCGAGCCGCGCGGTGATCTCCCCGGCGGACACGGTCGCGCTCTTCAAGGCGAAGTAGCAGTACTGGTGGACCTTCATACGCCCGGCACCCTAGCTTTCAGGCAGGCTGACCAGGTGAAACGTGATCAATCGCTTATCGAACGTCTCGCGCGGGAGCGCAATGCCTGGTTCTGCACGCTCCGTGTGGACGGTTCGCCGCACGTCACGCCGGTGTGGTTCGTGTATCTCGACGACGTCTTCTGGGTCGGCAGCGGCGAGCGGAACGTGAAGGTGCGCAACGTCGGCAACGATCCGCGCGTCAGCCTCGCGCTGGAAGACGGCGACGCGCCCGTGGTCGCCGAAGGCCTGGCGCGCGTCCATCGCGGGGCTCTGCGCGAAGACGTTCTCGCCGCCCTGGCGGCGAAGTACGACGGCTGGGCGGCAGGTGAGGAGATCGAACCGTTCGGTGCCAGGGTGCTGCTGGAAGTGCCCGTAAAGCGGTGGCTGCTCGCGGGGGTCGCCCAATAGTCTGGAAAGTCCGATACCGATCTTGGGATGGGACGATGCTGACCGGTGAACTCATTCGCTTACGGCCGCTGGAACCCGAGGACGCGGACACGCTGTGGCGCTGGAACAACGACCCGGAGGTCATGCGCTGGATGATGGCGGACCATCCGGAATCGCTCGCCCAGATCCGCGAGCGCTTCGCGAAACGGAAGCCCAACAGCTACGAAGAGGCGAACTTCGCGATCGAGAGCCTCGCCGTCGGCACGCTGATCGGCACCTGCACCCTGCGCGACGCCACCCCGGAACAGGGCCGTGCCGAACTCGACATCTACCTCGGTGAGAAGGACCACTGGGGTGGCGGGTACGGCACCGACGCCATGCGCACGCTCTGCCGCTACGGCTTCGACATGATGCGGCTGCACATGATCGCGCTGTGGGTCGTGGTCGACAACGAGGCCGCGATCCACGTCTACAAGAAGATCGGCTTCCAGATCGACGGCAGGCATCGGCAGGCGTTCCGTGATCAGAACGGCAAGTGGCACGACGAGTACCTGATGAGCATGCTCGAAGGGGAACTCCTCTAGTCGTCCAGGCCTTTGGTGAGCCTGGCGGGTGCCTTCATCCGCCAGGCTTCCTCGATGAGTTCACGCAATTGCGCCTTCTCGACCTTCTCCAGGTCGACGAGGATCGCGCCGTAGCCGTCGTAGTGCGGGGTGGTGAAGTACGCGGGGTCTCCGGAGGCCAGCAGGGCTTCCTTCTCCGCGTGCTCGCACAGCAGCATCAGGCCGCCCTCGGCCTCGGTGCGCAGCCGGGCGAAGTTCTTGCCCGCGACCTTGAGCGACGGTGTGCGGTATGAAGTGGACTCCTCGACCTCCGGCAGCCTGCCCGCCAGGTCCACGACTTCTTCCCAGGTCGTCATGGCGGACATTGTGCCCTGGGTCACTGACAAAACCAGCCCCGTGGACGCCATGAACGGTCCGTTCCTTGCGAAATTTGCAAGGAACGGACCGTTCATGGCACTCGGGGGAGCTACGGCAGGACGGTGATCCGGTCCGCGGCTGGCGGGGCGATGCCGGGGTGCGCCCCGAAGTACGCGATCAGCGCGTCCAGGTCCACCGGACCACCGGACAGATTGGTCCCCTTCGTGAACTCGGTGAAGCCGTCCCCGCCGGCGGCGAGGAAGTTGTTCACCGAGACGCGGTACGACGCCGCCGGGTCGATCGGCGCGCCGTTCAGCGTCAGGTTCGAGATGCGCGACCCTTGGGCCGCCGAAGCCGAGTACGAGTACTTCAGCGACTTCGAGATCTGCAGGGTCCGCACGATCCCGTTGGCCTGCCACTGCTGTTCGAGCACGTTCTTCAGGTTCGCCCCGGTGAGCGTGATCGTCTGCATGATGTTCGCGAACGGCTGCACGGCGAACGCCTCGCCGTAGGTCACGACGCCGTCGCCTTCACCGGCGGGCGAGGACGCGTAGGTGAAGTCCGTGCGGATGCCGCCAGGGTTCGTCATGGCGATCTGCGCGCCGTTCGACTGCGTGGCCTCGAGCTGGGCGTCGGCGATGACGTCGCCCAGCGGGGACTCACCGGAGGGCGCGCCCTTGGCGACCAGGTCCGCGGTGATGGTGCCGACGGCCTTGTTCGCGATCGGGGCGGCCTTGGCCTTGGCCTCGTCGATCAGCGCCTGCACGTCGTCGTCCGGCTTGACGTCGCGGGTGACGATCTCGTTGTGCGCCTTGGTCTCGCCACGCACGACGTCGCGGGTCCGGCGGTCGATCTTCAGGTCGACGACCGACAGCAGACGGCCGAACGACGCGCCCTGGATCACCGGGCGCGGCTTGCCGTCGGGGTCGTTGATCACGCAGTTGTACTGCTGGTGGCTGTGCCCGGTGAAGATCGCGTCCACTTTGGACGAAACCTGCTGCGCGATGGCGGTCGCGGCGCCCGGCTTGACCTTGCACTCGTCGGGACCGGCGGTCTCGGAGTTGTCGCCCTGGTGCAGCAGCACGACCTGCGCCTTGACGCCGAACAGGTCGAGCAGCTTGGCGGTGCGGTCGATCGCCTGGACCTCTTCGCCGAACTTCAGGCCCTTGATCGCCTCCGGGGTGACGACCTGCGGCAGGTCCTTCAGCGTCGCGCCGATGATGCCGATCGGGACGCCGCCGGAGAACTCGATGCTGAACGGCAGCAACGCCGGGAAGCCGTTCTCGTAGTACACGTTGGCCCCGAGGAACGGGAAGTTCGCGCCCTTGAAGGACTTCCGGAACTGGCAGCCGTCGGTCGGATGGCAGCCGCCGTTCTGGATCCGGCGGAGTTCCTTGAGCCCCTCGTCGAATTCGTGGTTGCCCACCACGGAAGCCTTGACGCCGAGCTGGTTCAGGAGTTCGACGGTCGGCTCGTCGTGGAACAAGGCCGAGATCACCGGCGACGCGCCGATGCTGTCACCGGCCGAGAGGACGACCGAGTTACGCGCTTCGCCGCGAAGCCGCTTCAGGTGCGTCGCGAGGTACGCGGCGCCGCCCGCGTTGACCGTCCCGCCGCCGGGCAGCGTGACGCGGCCGCTCGAACCGGACGGCGGTTCGAGGTTGCCGTGCAGGTCGTTGAACGTGATGATCCGGACGTCGGTGGTGGCCGGCGCGGCGGACGCGGGCGCGGCTACGGCACCCAGCGCGGTCAGCGCGGCACCGACGGCAACGGCCAGCCGGGTAGACAGCTTCATTCTTCCTCCGATTCGCACCCAGAAGTCCCCATCGGGCGCACGGCGGAGGAGTCTGCCTGGCGGAATTGACCTTCACCAGAGGAAAAAGCAGGACGATAGGCAAACGTCACATGGCGCTTGAGCTGCCGTCCAGCAGCACCCGCGCGACCATCTCGGGCTCGTCGTTCATCGGCACGTGCCCGCAGCCGCGCAGCACCAGCAGCTCCGCCTCAGGCGCGATCCGGCGCAGCTCGGCGGCCTTCGGGCGGGCGAGGATGCGGTCGCGTTCCGCCCACGCGATGGTCACCGGCACGTCCTTGACGACGCCGTCGAAACGGAAGCCGCCACGCGCCTGCTCCAGCGTCGGCCGGAAGCCGGGGCAGCCCGCGAGCGCCCGGATGTCCTCCATGACGACCTGCGTGGTGAGCCGGTCCGGGCGGCCGACGATCATCCCGGTCAGCATCGACCGGCCGGCCGGGGTCGCGGCGAGCCGCCGCGCGGTGCGCTCGGGGATCCGCTCGGCGAGCAGGCGGTGGGTGCGCAGCATGCTCAGCGCGTACCGCTGCTGCCGCGGCGTCCACAGCCCGGCCGGGGACAACGCCGTCACGCTGCGGACGAGCCCCGCTTCCCCAAGCGCGAGCGAGAGCAGCCCGCCGAGCGAGTTGCCCGCGACGTGCGGCTTGCCGAGGCCGAGTTCGCGGAAGAACCGCCCGAACATCTCGACGACGGCTTCGACGCCGTAGCCGTCCGAGTGCGGCGCCGATTCGCCGAAGCCGGGCAGGTCGACGGTGATGACGTCGCGGTGCGGGGTGAGCAGCGAAAGCACAGGCGACCAGGCCTGACGGCGGTGGCCGACCCCGTGGATCAGCACCAGCGGCTCGCCCTTGCCCGCGCGGTCGAAGACGACGTTGTCCATCCCGCGAGGCTAGGCTATTTACTGCTACCGGCGGTAACAGGTAAATAAAGACGTTCCCGGCGCCGGGTGACGTCGTTCGGCATCGGCTCGACTTCGCCCGTCGCGATGAACCCGAACTTCAGATACAACCGCCGCGCCCGGTCGTTGTCCTCCGCGACGTGCAGCCACACCTCACTCGCGCCGTCTTCCTCGGCGGCCGTCCGCACCGCGCCCACCAGCTTCGTGCCCAGCCCTTGGCCGCGGGCTTCGGCCGAGACCCACATCGAATAGAGGATCCAGTCGCCGTCCCGTGCCCGCCCGGCGACCAGGCCCACCGCGCGGCCGTCGTCGAAGGCGGCGAACCAGGCGTCTCCGGCCAGCTTGGCGAGCCATTCGTCGTCGGACTGCGCCCGTTCGGCCGCGGCGATCGAGCCGTAGTTCTCGGGGGTGTCCGTCAGGGCGCGCAGGCGGACCTCACGGAAGGCGTCGAGGTCTTCGGGGGTGAGCCGTCGAACGAGCAGCATCCGGGCAGAATCCCACGTCCACCGGCGGATCGGGGAGCGAATATCGCCGATCGGCCAAGATCGGGATCGGCCACTTGGCCGATCAGGCCCCGGCCCCAGCGGCCCTTCGACCGAAGTGGCGGGCCCCTGGAGATCCATAACGTCTGTGTCATGACGAACGCACAGGTCACCGCCCTGCAGTACGGCTTGATCGGCTTCTTCGCGCTCTGGGCGACGGTGCTGATCCCGCAGCTGATCGTCCTGCACTCGCGTGGCCGGGTGCGCCTTCGTCCCGTCCTGACCATGGCCGCCGTGCTGCTCTACGCGACGATGACGCTGGCGGTGACCTTCCTGCCGCTGCCCGGCCCCGGCACCAAACGGCTGAGCCAGACCGTGCAGCTGCACCCGTTCCAGTGGATCACCGACATCCACACCGAACTGCTCAAGCACGGGCTGCCGGTGTCCGACTGGTTCACCACCCAGACGTTCCAGCAGGCCACCATGAACGTGCTGCTGTTCGTCCCGCTCGGTTTCTTCGCCAGGACGCTGTGGAAGCGCGGCCTGATCGGCACGACGCTGATCGGTCTCGCCGCTTCGCTGCTGATCGAGATCACGCAGCTGACCGCGAACTTCGGCACCGCGCCCTACGTCTACCGGATCTTCGACGTCGACGACCTGCTCAACAACACCGGCGGCGCGATGCTCGGCTGGATCGCCGGGGCCCTGCTGCTCAGCCTCGTGCGGAAGCCTGTTCCCTCAATGGTCGAGATGCAGCCGCTGCGCCGCGAGCGGATCGACCTCGCCCAGGTTCGCTAGCCTCGCCTGCCGTCGCTGGGCCGCGCGCCGCGCGGCCCGCCGGTCTTCCGCGACCACCAGCACGGTGGCCACGACGAAGATCAACGCGACCAGGCCGAGGATGAGCGAGAGCTGCAAAACGCCTCCTCGATACGGCCTTGTGTGCGAGATCACAAACAGTACGCAGGTCGTGGCGACTTGGCCACCCCTTGCGACGAAAGTGGGTGTCGCAGGTCACGCGGGAGCGGCCGCGAACGAAGGCTGCCGATACGTGGGCGACCGAGCGAGCACCCCAAGCCTTCCGCGTTCAGTCCTCCCGCCGGCGTGCCGGAAACTGACCCGGTGAGGACGAAACCGACCAAGGACGAGCTGGCCGCCGCGTACGGCAGGACCATCGACGACGTCATCGCGCCGGATCTGGACGTGCTGTTCTGCGGGATCAACCCTGGTCTCTACTCCGGCGCCCTCGGCCTGCATTTCGCCAGGCCGGGGAACCGGTTCTGGCCCGCGCTGTACCGCGGCGGTTTCACCCCGCGCCTGTTCGACCCGAGCGAGCAGGACGAGCTGCTCGGCCTCGGCCTCGGCATCACCAACGTCGTCGCGAGGACGACGGCGCGGGCCGACGAGCTGACGCCGGACGAGTTCCGCGAGGGCGGGCGGCTTCTCACGGCGAGGGTCGCCGAATACCGGCCACGCTGGCTCGCCGTGGTCGGGATCACCGCCTACCGGACCGCGTTCGGCCTGCCGAAGGCGAAGATCGGCCCGCAGGACGGCGAGATCGCCGGCGCACGGGTCTGGGTCCTGCCGAATCCCAGCGGGCTGAACGCGCATTGGACGCCCGCGACGCTCGGGGACGAATTCGGGCGCCTTCGCGCCGAAGTCCACTCTGAGTAGCGAACGCGTCAAGATCCACCATCGGCGCGCTCATTCGAGCAAGAGATCCACAACCGGCCGATACGCAGAGTTTGCTGCGACGACGCGATACATCTATGAGGGGGATACCGCGTCACGCCCGCCGACCTACTGACTCGTAATAGTTACGAGGTGTCATCTCTGTCCGGTCCCGCAGGGAGGACCGGTTGACGAGGGTGACCACGCCGGGGGGCCGTGGTCACCGAATGGACTTCACGTCCTCTCGTCCGGAGATGACGGGCAGGAAAACGGAGGGGTCCGTGATGCGAGGCATCGAGCCGAACCGAACGCAGGCCGGCAGGCCTGGCGGACTGTCACCAGGTGGCCGTGGCCTCGGCGTGGCCGCCGTCGATCCGATCCCGATCTTCTGCGAGGGCCTGAGTTCACTGGTCCACCGCACACCGGGACTGCAATGGCTCGGGCACGCGGCGAGCCATCACGCCGCGCTCCAGCTGTGCGAACAGCTCAAACCGGACGTCATCGTGCTGGATTCGGCGCTCGACCCGAACTGCCACCTGTCCCGGCTGCTCAGCAACGGCGATCCGGCACTGGTCATCATCACGATGATCAGGGACACGAACCGCACTCAGCAGTACCTCGCCGCGGCCATCGCGGCAGGCGTGCACGCGATCGTGCCGCGGGCGACCGACGGACGGCATCTGACCGAGGCGATCCGGCGCGCGCACAGTGACCGTCGCTACATCGACCCGACGCTGGCGGCGTTGACGGCGCGGCCGAAGCGCCAGCCCGTGCTCCCGAAACCGGGTGACGCCCCCAAACCGGCGACCGCGCGCGGCCTGATGCCGCTGTCGCGTCGCGAGTACCAGGTCCTGCAACTGGTCGCCGAGGGACTGGAGAACTCCGGGATCGCGAAGATCCTGTTCCTGTCGGTGGAAACCGTCCGGACCCACGTCAAGAGCATCTTGCGCAAGCTTTCGGCCCGCGACCGGACACACGCCGTGACGATCGCGTTCCGATCCGGCATCCTGGTCACGAACCCCGACGACGCGCACAGCCCGGCCGAGCCGTCTTCGGCCACTTCGATCGCGCCGTCACCTCGCTGAGATCGCCCGTATTGCTGATTTACACATCACAACAGTGGCCATTCACTTGCCGCCGGTTACCCACAGGTAATATCCTGAAGTTACCGGCGAGTAGGGGACGTGTGCCCGGCCGGGGAGCCGAACACATTGGAGTGACGAAATGGGCCACTACAAGAGCAACGTCCGAGACCTGGAGTTCAACCTCTTCGAGGTCCTCGGCGTGCAGGACCGCCTCGGCAAGGGCGTCCTCGCGGAATCCGACGAGGAGACCGCCCGCGGCGTGCTGACGGAGCTGAACAAGCTCGCTTCCGGTCCCCTCGCCGATTCGTACGCCGACGCGGACCGCAACCCGCCGGTATACGACCCGAAGACCTTCTCGGTGAAGATCCCCGAGTCGTTCAAGAAGAGCTACCAGGCGCTGATGGACGGCGAATGGTGGCGGCTGGGCCTGCCGAACGAGCTGGGCGGCTTCGGTCTGCCCCCGACCGTGCAGTGGGCCGCGGCCGAGCTGATCCTCGGCGCCAACGCGCCGCTGTTCATGTACATGGCGGGCCCGAGCTTCGCCGGGATCGTCGACAAGAACGGCACCGAAGAGCAGAAGCGCTGGGCGCAGGTCATGATCGACCGCGGCTGGGGCGCCACGATGGTGCTCACCGAGCCCGACGCCGGTTCCGACGTCGGCGCCGGCCGCGCCAAGGCCGTCAAGCAGGAGGACGGCTCCTGGCACATCGACGGCGTGAAGCGGTTCATCACCTCGGCCGAGAACGACATGGTCGAGAACATCATGCACCTGGTGCTGGCCCGTCCCGAGGGCCCCGGCGTCGAGACCAAGGCGGGCACCAAGGGCCTGTCGCTGTTCCTCGTGCCGAAGTTCCACTTCGACGGCGAGACCGGTGAGCTGGGCGAGCGCAACGGCGCCTTCGTCACCAATGTCGAGCACAAGATGGGCATCAAGGCCTCCACCACCTGCGAGCTGACCTTCGGCCAGCACGGCACCCCCGCCAAGGGCTGGCTGCTCGGCGAGGTGCACGACGGCATCGCGCAGATGTTCCAGGTCATCGAGTACGCCCGCATGATGGTCGGCACGAAGGCCATCGCGACGCTGTCGACCGGCTACCTCAACGCGCTCGAGTACGCCAAGGAGCGTGTCCAGGGCGCCGACCTGCCGAACATGCTGAACAAGGCGGCGCCGCGCGTCACCATCACCCACCACCCGGACGTCCGCCGCTCGCTGATGCTGCAGAAGGCGTACGCCGAGGGCCTCCGCGCGGTGTACCTCTACACGGCGACCTTCCAGGACCAGGTGTGGACCGGCGAGGGCGACGAGGCCTCGCAGAAGATCGCGCACGGCGTCAACGACCTGCTGCTGCCGATCGTCAAGGGCGTCGGCTCCGAGCGCGCGACCGAGCAGCTCGTGCAGTCGCTGCAGACCCTCGGCGGGTCGGGCTTCCTGCAGGACTACCCGATCGAGCAGTACATCCGTGACGCGAAGATCGACTCGCTGTACGAAGGCACCACGGCCATCCAGTCGCTGGACTTCTTCTTCCGCAAGATCGTCCGCGACAAGGGCGCTTCGCTGGCCTATGTCGCCGGGGAGATCACGAAGACCATCGAGTCGGAGATCGGCAACGGGCGGCTCAAGAACGAGCGCGGGCTGCTCAAGCAGGCGCTCGAGGACACCCAGGGCATGCTCGGCTCGCTGATCGGCTACCTGACCTCGTCGCAGGAAGACCCGCAGAACATCAACAAGGTCGGGCAGCACACGGTCCGCCTGCTGATGTCGGTCGGCGACCTGCTCATCGGCTGGCAGCTCATCAAGCACGCCGAGGTCGCCATCGGCAAGCTCGACGCGGGCGCGTCGGCGAAGGACACCCCGTTCTACGAGGGCAAGCTCGCCGTGGCGTCGTTCTTCGCGAAGAGCGTGCTGCCGGAGCTGACTTCGCGCCGCGCGATCGTCGAAGCAGCGGACAACAGCCTCATGGAAATCCCCGAAGCCGCGTTCTAAACGGTTAGTGACGAAGAGCCCTCTCCCGCGCGGAGGGGGCTTTTCGCGTTTCGACGGGGTCTTGCGGGGTATCTCCGTGCTGAGTCCGCCCGTCGGCGGACGCCTCGGCAAAGGAGTCTTCAATGACAATCACCGGCATCATCATGGCGATCGTGGTCGGTTTGATCCTCGGGGTTCTCGGCAGGTTCTTCGCGCCCGGAAAGCAGTCCATCCCGATCTGGCTCACGATCGTCGTCGGCATCATCGCCGCCTTCGTCGGCACCGCGATCGCCCGCGGGCTCGGCTACGCGGACACCAAGGGCTTCGACTGGCTCGAACTGATCACCCAGATCGTCATCGCCGGCATCGGGGTCACCCTGGCCGCGAACCTCTACGGACGCCGCGGTGTCACCCGGTAAGGGGTCTTGAGGCGCGACGAGCCGGTTTCGGTGTCACCGTTGGTCCAACTCGATTCTCCAGCGAAGGAGGAACCATGTTGGGTGGCCTTTGGGGCATCATCACCACGATCGTGGTCGGCCTGATCCTCGGCGTCATCGGCCGGATGCTCGCGTCCGGTGACCAGAAGATCCCGATGTGGCTGACGATCGTCGTCGGCATCATCGCCGCCTTCATCGGCAACTGGCTGGCCGGCGTGTTCGGCGTCCGGGACACCTCGGGCATCGACTGGATCCGGCACGCCTTCCAGGTCGGCGCGGCGGTCGTCGGCGTGATCGCCGCGTCCGCGATCTACGCGAAGGTCAAGGGCGGGCACCACGCCGCGACCTGACACGGGCGCCACGGCTACGGTCGGCCCCTGTGACCACTCGTCTCGAACTCAGTGGCCAGGGGCTGACCACCCTGTCCGGCGTCCCTCTTCCGGCTTCGCTCGAATACCTGGACCTCTACGACAACCGGCTGACGTCCGTTCCCGGCGGCCTGTGGTCGCTCACCGGTCTCCGGGTGCTGAACCTGGCCACCAACCGGCTGAGCACCATCCCGTCTTCGATCGGCGCCCTGCGGCAGCTGCACACGCTTGACCTGGGGCACAACGAGCTTTCGACGCTGCCGGACGAAATCGGCGAGCTTTCCGGGCTGACGGAATACCTCTACGTGAGCGACAACAAGCTGACCGAGTTCCCGGTCGCGCTGTGCTCGCTCGGACGGCTGAAGTACCTGGGGTGCACGGACAATCGCATCGCCACGCTCCCGGACGACCTTTCCGGACTGGCCTCGCTGCGCGAGTTTCGCCTGTATGGCAACGGGTTGACCGAAATCCCAGAGTCGATGGGAACGCTTTCCGCGTTGCGCGAGCTGCATCTGCGGAAGAACCGGCTGACGTCGTTGCCGTCCTCGCTCGGGGACCTGAGCGAGTTACGCCAGCTGGACCTGCGCGAGAACCGACTCACTTCGCTGCCGTCTTCGCTCACCCAGCTGTCCAAATTGGACAAACTGGATCTGCGATGGAACAAGGACTTCCGGGAGCCGCCGTGGCTCGCGGACTTCGAGGCCCGCGGTTGCATGGTGCTGCGGTGAGGCTCAGGTGCAGATG
Organism: Amycolatopsis alba DSM 44262; assembly: GCF_000384215.1. NCBI lineage: Bacteria > Bacillati > Actinomycetota > Actinomycetes > Pseudonocardiales > Pseudonocardiaceae > Amycolatopsis > Amycolatopsis alba. Next base: position 3,538,158 of record NZ_KB913032.1, read on the forward strand.
ACCGCGGCGCGCGGCGAGTAGGTCGCGTTGCGGGTCTCCCGGCGGACCTCCGTGCCGGTGACGACGTCGACGAGCACGCGGGTGTCCGAGGTGCTGAACCCGGCGGCACCGGGATCCGGCACGCAGCCGGGACCCGAGCCGATCCGCACCGGCTGGGGGACGTAGGAATGCCGATCGCCGCCGACGCTCTGGACCGAAAAGCGTTTCGTGCCCCAGATCCGCACGGTGACCGAGCCGTTGGCGGGGATCACCTGGATCGCGATGCCGGTCGGGGCGTCGTTGACGATCTGCATCTCGACCGGCGAACCGTCCTCGTTGATCGCCTTCACGTCGCGCGCGACCGGATAGCGGTCCAGGTAGTGGTCGTGTTCCAGATGCCCGCCGTCGGCCAGTCCCGCCAGGTACGCGGCGTTGTAGAGCGTCGTCGCGAGCTGCGAGACACCGCCGCCGACCACGACCGGACCGGTGCCGTCCTCGTTCGACGGCGCGGGGACGTAGCCCGCGTCCGCCGTCCTCGCCCCGGACCGCGCGCCGAGGCTGAACGTCTCGTTCGGCTTCACGATGGCACCGGAGACCCTGGTGGCCAGCGCCTGCGCGTTCGTCATCGCCGGACCGCTCAGGCCTGAGGTGGTGAACTCGCCGATGACCTCGTTGATGCCCAGCACGTTCGCCGCGTCGGTGCTGACGGCCGGGCTGCTGGCGTCGTAGACCGCCTTCAGCTCCCTGTCCTCGCTCTTCGCGAGAGCCGAGGTCAGCGCGGAGAACGTGAGGTCCCAGTTGACCTTCCTCGCGTCCTTCGACGGCTGGACCGCCGGCCTGTCGCCGACGAAGACGATCTGCGCGTCCGCGCCGTCGGTCTCGGTCTCCTTCAGCTGCGGTTGTGCCGCGGCCCGGAGTTTGCCCTGGTCGATGCGGACTTCGAGGTTGCCGTCGTCGCGGGCGGCGAACTGGAAGGACCCCGCGATCGCGTCCGGTTTCAGCGTCGCGTCCTTGCCCTCACCGCGGATCAGGAGCGGCTTCGCGACCGCCGGGAGGACGATCTTGCCGAGCGCCGCCTGCACCCCCTGCGAAGTCGCCTTCACCGGCGTGACGTCCACCTTCAGCTCGACCCCGCCGTCGCCCAGCCAGCCGTCGGTGACCGTGGTGACCGCGGCCTTGACGTCGGCGAGTGCCTGACCGGCCCGCGGTTCGACCGCGGCCGCGGCGACCCCGCCGTCGGTGCCCGCGAGCGGCCGGAAGGTGATGTTCCCTTCGATCGGCGGACGGTTCACCTGCGCGGCAGCGAGGTCGGAGACGGCCTTTTCGAGCTTCGGCGCGTCGGTCCAGGTGACGACGCCGACCTCGCGGCTGGTGAAGAACGACATCAACCGCGTGTACGGGCTCAGCGGCTGGTGACCGGCGCGGCCCAGCGTCTGCGGCCAGTCCAGGCCGAGACCGGACGACGTGGGGTACAGGACCGTGCGGACATCGCCCGCCCGGACCCGCACCGGCTCGATCAGCTTCGGCTCCAGCTCACGGCGAAGCTTCGACTCGGCCTCCTTGTGCGTGAGGCCGCCGACGTCGATCCCCGCGACGGTGACGCCGCGCGGGACGTCCCCCGCGCTGACGATCAGGTCGACCGCGTACGCGAGTACGAACAGGCCCATGAGCACTCCGGCGGCCATGACGGCCTTGCCGAGCCCCTTGCGGAACTTCGACGCGGGCGTCGGCGGCGGATGGACCACCCTGTCGCCCTCGAAGAGCTCGTCTACCAGGCCCTCGTCATTCTGCGGTTCGGCGAGGAGTTCGTCGGTGAAAAGGTCGGTGCCCGATTCGTCATGGTCATCGCGTGCCAACTCTCACCACCCCTCCCGCGGCCGAGCTGCGCTACAGGTACAACCCCGTGCCGTGTTCGGTCCGTTCGGTCGCCACGGCGTGGATGTCCCGCTCCCGCATCACCAGGTGCCCTTCACCCTGGATCTCGACCTCGTGCTGGTCGTCCGGGTTGAACAGCACGCGGTCGCCGGTCTTGACGTTCCGCACACTGTTGCCCACGCCCAGTACATCACCCCACGCCAGCCGCCGCGCCACTTGCGCGGTGGCGGGGATGACGATGCCGCCGGAACTCCGGCGCTCGCCGTCTTCGGGGGACAGCTTCACGAGCACCCTGTCCTGCAGCATCTGAATTTCGAGTTTCGGCCCGTCTGACACAGGTACGACTCTACTTTCCCGGATCCCCCGCCATGACCAGGCTCAGCGCGCTTTCTCCACCGTTTTCGAACCGCAACGGCACTCCCCAGTCCTGCCGGGTGATGCGGCAGGCGGGATGCTCGCCACCGTCGTCACAGCTCGCGGCCTGCGCGACGACCTGCAGGACGCCTCCGGTGACTCCCTCGGCGAAGCGGAGCTTGCGGAACAGGTCCGTGCCGACCCCCGCGCCTTCGGCGAGCAGTTCGGGCGGCGAGGCGCTGATTTCCAGCCGTGTCGACGGGCCGTAGCGGTCGTCGAGCTTCTCGCCGGGCGGCGGGGTGAAGACGACGGAGAACTCCAGTTCACCCGGCGCCAGCACGGTCGGCGGGCGGCGGACCGCGTGCGCGTCCCCGGCCACGGCCTGCTCGCCGAGCGGCACCGGTCCGATCCGGCTGCCCGCCGACTCGACGACCAGCAGTTCGCCGTCGTGCACCAGCAGACCGGACGGCTCCGCGAGGCCGGTCGCCAGCGTGGTCACCCGGCGGGTGAGCGGGTCGTAGCGGCGGACGGCGCCGTTGTAGGTGTCGGCGATCGCGATGGTGTCGCCGGGCAGCACGGCGAGGCCGAGCGGATGCTGCAGAAGCGCCTGGTCTGCGGGGCCGTCGACGTGCCCGAAGGAGAACAGGTCGACGCCGACCGCGGTGTGCACGGTGAACGTCTCGCCCTCGGGCTCGATCCAGCGCAGCGCGGACGTCTCGGCGTCCGCGAGCCACAGCCGCTGCCCATCAGGGGTGAGACCGGACGTCTGCGCGAAGAAAGCTTCGTGGACGTCGCCGTCTCGCAGGCCTTCGACCGTCGTACCGGCGAAGCGGCGGATGGTGCCCGAGACCGGCTCGAACACGCTCAGCGTGTGGTTGCCGGCCATGGCGACCACGATCCCGCCCGCGGGACCCCACCAGGCGACGTCCCAGGGGCTGGTGAGGTCGATGTCGAGCGCCTTGCCGGTGTCGACGCCGTCGCGCCACTGGCGGCCGGTGCCGGCGACCGTGGAGACCTCGCCGGTGATCAGGTCGATGCCGCGCAGGCGGTGACCGGCCGTGTCGGCGACGACGGCGTGATAGCCCGCGCGCTCCGCGACCTCGTACGGCAACAGGGTGATCCCGGACGGCTCGGTGAAGGTCGCCAGGTCGAACGGCCCGTCCTGCGCGCCGCGGGCACCGCTGCCGAAGCGGCGGATGATCGTCTCGCCGTCGGACGCGAACTCGACGACGGAGTGGTTGCCGGTGTCGGCGACCAGGATCCGGCCTTCGGCGGTGGTGACGGCCTTGCTCGGGAAACGCAGTTCGGCGCGCTGTTCCTCGGCCGGGACGTACGGGCTGCCGCCGCGGCGCAGCGTGCCCTTGGCCTCGTGGGTCGCGACGAGGTCGGCGATCACCCGGCGCAGCGCCTCGGCGTGCCCCTCACCGGCGGCGACGTGGACGACGTAACCCTCGGGGTCGACGACGACCAGCGTCGGCCACGCCTTGACCGCGTACTGCGACCAGGTGGCCATCTTCGGGTCGTTGAGGACCGGGTGGTGCACCTCGTAGCGCCGCACGGCCGCCTCGATCGCGGCCGCCTCACCCTCGTGCAGGAACTTGGGCGAATGCACGCCGATGGTCACCAGGACGTCGGCGAACTCGGCCTCCAGCGGGCGCAGCTCGTCCAGCACGTGCAGGCAGTTGACGCAGCCGCTGGTCCAGAAGTCCAGCAGGACGACGCGGCCGCGCAGCCCGGCGAGCGTGAGCCGCTCACCGCCGGTGTTGAGCCACACGTCACCGGCGAGCTCGGGCGCCCGCACGCGGGACTGCGTTCGTGGAGAAGTCACGCCATGAGTGAACTACACGCGTGGCCGCTCTGTTCCTCCGTCCAGGCGTTGAGAGGGCGAGCTCACCCCAGGGGAGGAGCCTCATGTGGGTGATGAGGGACCTTCTCCCAGACCGACACGTGCCCGGTGCTCTCGGCGGTGAGTTCGGAGCGGTCCCAATCCGCCCAGCGGTGCTTCGGGCGCATCCCGGCGATGCGGGCCATCAGGTCCAGCTCTGCGGGCCAGACGTAACGGAAGGGAATGCGGCGGAACCGCCCGGTCCCGTCCGGTGACACGGTGACGTGGTTCGACGTGAACTCCTGGGTGACCACGTCGTACTGGTCGAATCCGACGTAACCGGGGGTCATCGCGAACGGGACGATGTCCTGTCCGGGTGGCAAGCGGCGCAGGTCCGGGAGGCCGACCTCGACGACGAACAGCCCGCCCGGCCGCAGATGCGCCGCCGCGTTGCGGAAGACGTCGACCTGGCCGTCCTGGGTGGTCACGTTGCCGATCGTGTTGAACACCAGGTAGACCAGCGAAAACTCGCCTGCCACCCGTGTGCTCGTCATGTCGCCGATCGTGACCTCGACCGCGTCGCCACCCGGTTTGCCCGCGATCCGTGCCGCCATCGACCGGCTCAGTTCGATGCCGCTGACAGGCACTCCGCGCGCGGCCAGCGGCGCGGCGATCCGCCCGGTCCCGACGGCGAACTCCAGCACCGGGCCGTCGGCCAGATCTTCGAGGACGTCCACGACGGGCGTCGCCGCTTCGGGCGCGTTCGCGCCACCTGGATCGTCGTAATCCGTGGCCACGCTCTCGGGGAACCAGCCGTCGGCCGGGTCGTCTTCGAAGCTCACACTCGCGGACGCTACCGCGCCGACCGTGCGCTTCTCATCCCGTTTTCGCCGCCGCGCTCGGTCGGCGTTAAAAGAGAAGGCGCTTGCTCGATGCGCAATTTACGCTCGAACACATGTCCACTGTTGAGCACGCCTTCACCATCGAGGAGGCACACGACCTCCAGGCGAGCTTGGCCGAACCCGTGCGTCCAGGGTTGAGCGAGGCCGAGCTCGACGACGTCGAAGCACGCTTCGGCTTCCGGTTCGCCGCCGACCACCGGACCTTCCTGTCCGCCGGGGTGCCGATCGGCGACCGCTGGCCGGACTGGCGCTGCGGCAACCCCGACCAGCTGCGGAAACGGCTGGACTGGCCGGTCGACGGGGTGCTGTACGACGTCGAACACAACGGCTTCTGGCTGCCGGACTGGGGCATGCGCCCGATCGACCTCGCCGACGCGCTCGCGCGGGCCCGCTCGCATCTGGCGCTCGTGCCCCAGCTGGTTCCCGTCTGCGGGCATCGGTATCTGCCGGGGATCGCCGGGAGCACGGGATATCCGGTGCTGTCGGTGTATCAGACCGACATCGTCTATTACGGCTACGACCTGCGGGGATACCTGCGGCACGACTTCGGCGACGAGCCGCTGGGCCCGCCACCGGCAGGCGGGCCCCGGCACGTCGAGTTCTGGTCGCGGTTCGTGGAATGAACGGACCGTTCATGCCTTGAATTCGCGTTTCTGGGCCACTACATGTGGTCGTTTCGCGCGACGGAGGTCACCAAATGTGCCCCCGGCGATAGCAAAGGTCCCTTGCTCTTTTCGCGATTCGGAAAAGTGGTGGTAAGGGTCAGGATTCGGCGGCGGCCTTCAGCCGGGCCAAGGTCGCGGCGATGTTCGCCCGGTTGGCGTCGTCCCGCTTCCAGATACCGGTGAACAGCGACGTCGGCCCGCGCAGCCAGCCCGGCCGCCGGTCCCACGTGCTCTCCACGGCCACGCAGCCGTCGCCGGAGACCTCGATGTCGTACTGCCAGCGCGCGACGGGAAGCCCGGCGACAGTGGTCACCTCGAACGCGAACCGCTTGCCCTCTTCGGCGTCGGTGATCGTCGAGAGAGTGCTCCAGCGACGGATCCCGTTTCGGTTGCGGCCGCGGAACTTGGCGCCGACCGCGGGACCGTCCGCCGCGCCGACCCAGCGGTGTCCCTCGTACTCCTCGGCCATCCCCGCGAGCGCGCCAGGGTCGCTGACCAGGGCGTACACCTTCTCGGGCGGGGCGGCGATCGCGATCTTGCCGGTGGCGCTGGGCTCAGTCATGGCATACCTCCGTACTGAGAGTATGTGAAATACCCTCAGTTGTCCCGCCGGAGCATGCGGCTTATCCCGGCCGCGACCGTCGTCGCCAGCACCCAGCCCGAGGCGGTGAACCCGGCCGCGACCCAATTGTCCACACCGTGCATGTACCAGCGCGACTTGTTGCCGAAGTCGACGATCGGGACCAGCAGGTCGACCGTGTACAGCACCGGGTTCCACTGCAGGCCGGTGTCGTCCTGGTTGACCAGGCATCGCGGCCCGCTCACCGTGAGATTCGGTTTGGTGACGCAGTCGTCGACCCCGAACCCGAACCACAGGCTGCCCAGCACGAGCAGCGTCAGCAGCCAGCCGAGCGCGCGCACCGGACGGAAGCCGTAGCCGACCATCGACCGCTGCAACCAGCTCCACACCCGCACACCGGGTCCGAAGAACTTGAAGCCCTTCGCCAACGCCACATACCGGAACTGCTGTTTCTTCAACAGCACCGTGGAGGCGTGCTCTTCATTTCCGGACGCGCGCAGCGTCGCCGCCAGCTGGTCGTAGGGTCCAGGGCGGTAGCCGTCCATCGCCTTGCGCAGCAACACGATCCGATGGTCGATCGCGCGGTCGTCGTCGAGCGCGATGTCCTCCTGCAGCGCGTCGTACCGGAAATCCTCCAGCTCGAGCCCCGTCGTCGACGCCCAGAACGCCTCGTTGTCGCCCAGTGTCCCGCAATGCGCGCGCCGCAGGACGATCCGGCCGTCCGGCGGAACGGCGGGCGTGAGCAGGAATTCGTCGGCCTTGACGTCACTGCCGTCGAGCGCGATTCCGTGCTGCGGCAGGGAACCGAGCCGCGCGCCGCGAAAATCGACGCGCCGCGCGACCTGTGCGCCGTCGAGGTTGACCCCGCCCTGCGCGACGAACGGGCGCTCCTTGTTCTCGGTGAGGATCAGGTCCCGGCCGATCCGCGCGGTGCGGACGTCCAGCGAGTAGCTGGTGCGCGTGCGGGCACCAGGCTCGGTCAGGCTCGTGCCGAAGAGGTTCACACTGCCGCCGACCTCGGCGCCCTGCAGCCGCAGAGTGCCCTGGACGGTGGCGTCGGTGAGCTGGAAGTTGCCCGCGATCTTCGCGCGCCGCGCGGAAAAGACGTCACGGCGCGGGTGCAGGAACATCGAGTTCCACGCCAGGACGTTGCCGCCGACGGTGATGTCGGCCATGCGCAACTGCCCGGACGGCACGCGCAGGCTCGTCGCCTCGAGATCGCCGCCGATCGTGGTGCCGTCGAGATGGAGCGCGCGGTCGTAGTAAGGAATGGTCTGCCCGCGGACGACCTGGACCTCGGCACCCGCCAGGCGCAGCGAACCGCCGATCCGGGCATTGACCATCCGCAGCGTCCCGGTCGCCTGCATACCGTCGCTCAGTTCGACGTTCCCGTTGACCGTCGCGCGATCAGCGACCAGCGCCGGCCGCGGATCGATGTACGGATCGTTCGACTTCCACGCGTCGACGACGATCGGCCCGGCCTGGTTCACCGAGAGCTTGGCCTCGCGCAAAATGATGTCACTGTCCACAGTGGCGCTCGGCAGGAACATGATCCCACTGGCGGAGAAGCGTTTCCGCTGCGCGGCGGGCCCATAGTTGTCCACTTCGCACAACAGGCTGCCGCCGATGTGGATCCCGTTGCCGTTGAGCGCGAAGCCGTCCCGGTTGTTCAGCGTCGCGCCGGAGAAGTTGACGTTACCGCCTGCCCGCATACCGGGGATGCGGACTTCTCCGTTGGCCACCAACCGATACGCCAGCAGCGCGCCGACGATGTTGACCCGGTCGGCCTGGATCGCCTTGCCCCGCGGATGGGTGATCACCGTGCGAGTCAGCACGACCGAGCCCTCGATGACCGCGTCGGTGAGGTTGACCGCCGCGTTCGGCATCCCGCGCTCGCGATCGTCGCCGCGCTGGACCGTGGTCTCCTCGATCTCGTGCTCACCGTCGACCTGCACGACACTGCGGATGAGGCGGACGTCGTTGCGGGTGCGGAGGTTGCGCGCCTTGAGCCCCGGCAGCCAGCACTTGCGGAACACGAGCCCGAGCAGATGCGCTTCACGGACGTCCGGCGGATGCTCGAACCGGCACCGCTCGAACCGGAACAGATACTTGATGTCGGCCGCACGCAGATCGAGCGTCCCGGTGATGTAGGCGTCTTCGATCTGCACGATCGGCGCGTTCGTCGCCTGACGTCGCCACCTCAGCAGGCCCGTCGTCCCCGGCTTCATCAGCTCGGACGCCGGGACCTCGTACCGCTTGTCGGGGTTGGGATCGAACGGATCGAGCGGCGGCAAGGACGCGTCGCCGTTCAGATCGCCCTCTCCCGGATCGCGCGGCCCGTTGTTGCGCCGAAAGCCCGGCATCGTCTCGCTTCCCTCCCCCGTCGTTCCCCGGCCACCAGCGAAGCCGATCACCCACGGGATTCGCAAGGGGCCCAGGGCAGTAGACCGGAACCTGCCACCGGACTACGACGGCAGAACAGCCGCCGCGGGTTCCGGACCAGGCCGTTTCGGTGATCTTGGTCGGATTCGCCGCCTGGGTGTCCGCTCGCTGCTACGGTCACTCACCGGAGTCAGAGGTGAACTACGGGTAGGTCGCGCCCTTCGCGGCCCGTGCGGGGAGGCACGACATGCGGCGTTTCTTGCTCTTGGCGGCTGCGGTATCGCTCTTGGCCGGTGGTTGCGGCACTCAGACAGCGGGCAGCGCGGTGACGAGCGCGCCGTCCTCGGCGCAGCTTCCGTCCGACGGGCACCGGCGGTGAGCGACCCGATCACGAATACGGCGGCGGTCGAGGCGGACCCGTGCAGCGCCATCCCGGCGGGCGAGATCGAAGCGATCGGCGGGAAGGTCAAGCGCTTCGATCTGGAGCAGTTGAGCATGGGCAACGCTTGCGCCTGGGTCTTCGCCGTGGGCGCGAACACCGTGAGCGCCGGGGGTGACCACTTCTCCTTCGCCGACCCATGCGCGTTGGCGACCAAGAACTTCAAGGAGGCGTAGGCCTTGAACTGTCCCTGGTCGGCGAGATCGCTAGCTATGACTACGCCGTCACAGCCAACTACGAACAACAAGATCAAGAATCAAATCCATGTCCCCGCCGCGCGGGAAAGGTCCTCTGAATGCGTTTCCGTCTCGTCACAACGGTCATCGCCACAACAGCATTACTGGCAAGCTGCAGCACCGAAACCGGGGGAACACCCGCACCCGCATCGCCGTCGCCGAACGCGACAGAACTGCCGAGGGCCGGAGCTCCCAAGGTCGTGACCCCTCTGAAAACGACAGCTTTCGAAACGAACGCGTGTGACGCAGCGAGCGAAGCGGAGATCAACAGCACCGGCGTAACCCTGAAGACAGTCGAACCCCAGGAAATAGCTGGCGGCAAAGGTTGTTTGTGGATCTTCACGAACACCTCGGGGACGATGACCGGAAATCTCAATGCCAGCCAGCCAGACGGGCTCAGTCACTTGTACGCGCTCAAGGCGCAAGGTAGCGGGGTCACGACGTTTCAGCCTGTGGCTGATATAGCGGGCTATCCAGCGGTCGTCTACGCCAACGGCGGAGAGGGGCCCGGCGTGTGCAATCTGGCGATCGGCGTTCGCGACGACATGATGTACGTCCTTACGACACAGCTTTTCAGCGGCAGCCCCAAATACGACGATGCCTGCGATCTACTCACAAAGATCGGCGAGTTCGCCGTGCAGCATTTCAAGGCGGCACAATAGCCAAATCGGAAAGGCCGTTTGATGCACTGGAGCACCCTGTTCTCGATCTGTGGTCATCACAGGCGCAGTAGTCTTCGCGAGCGTCTGCAATGACCAGAAGTTCGGGAATTCCATGCCGCCACCATCGCCGACCGCGGCCTCGACGCAGCTTCCGAGGGATGGCGCCCCTGCGGGCGGCAGAGGATCCAGGACAGGTGTCCTGACCGGACAAATGCCCTCTTTCAGGCCGGATCACGCTGATCGTCCCATCTTTCGATGGTGATCTTTCACAGAACTGCTGATCAGCGATCTACCTGCTGCTATCGTCACCGATTGGAGTCAGTGGTGAACTACGGGTAGGTCGCGCCCCTTCGCGGCCCGTGCGGGGAGGCACGACATGACACGACCGGGAAGCGGCCCTCAGGGGGTCTACGACCAGCTGAACACGACAACGCCGCAGGCACCGCCACCAGGGTCCGGGATGATCCAGGGCGCTACCGCCGCGCCGCCACCGCCGGGCCCGCCGCCGAACTACGGCGAGCTCGGCACCAACCAGGCGAAGGCCGACTTCGCCGCTGCCTCGGCGAACGGTGGCTGGGAATTCGACCCGGCCGCCATGGACAAGGTGATCAAGTCTCTCGAAGACTGCTTGGAGAACGACTTCAGTCGAGCACAGGACCATGCCACCTGGTTGACCTTGATCCAGCCTCCAGGCCAGGAGGTGGGCAGCGAGGGCTACGCCGCCGCCGCGAACAAATCGGGAGCGGCCTACCAGTCCTTCCTGCAGAGCGCAAATGATTACACCTCGTCCTACCTTGAGACCCTGAGGAAGATTCGCACCGCCTACCAAGAGCAAGACCAGGCGGCCCTCGACGCCCTCCGCCAGATTGGAAAGACCGCCTGATGCGACCCACGGCCACAATCATGACTCTTGCGACTCTGGCCTCGATCGCGCTGCTTGGCGGATGCGCAGACAAGAAGACCAACGATCCCACGTCGACCAGCGCGCCGTCGTCAGCCGGTCTTCCCACCGCCGGTGCGCCTTCCGTGACTGATCCGATCACGAACACCAAGTCGGTCGAGTCAGACCCGTGCAGCGCCATTTCCGCCGATGAGATGACTGCAATCGCCGGCAAGGTCAAACGGACCCGTTCCGAAGACATGACAGCCGGCATCGCTTGCACCTGGGTGTTCGAGCTGAGCCCGAACACCATCAATGCCGGGCTCGTCACAGCGAACAAGGACGGTCTGAACGCCTTGTACGCGCAGCATGCAGCAGGCAGCCTCACCACCTTCAAGCCGGTCGACCCGATCAGTGGATATCCGGCCGTGGTCTACGCCAACGGAGGCGAGGGCAAGGGAAACTGCACGCTGGCCATCGGTGTCCGGAACGATCTCGTATACAACGTCATCCCGCGTCTTTCCAACGAGCACCCTTCCTTCGCCGATCCCTGTGGCCTCGCCACCAAGGTCGCAGCCGCGGCTATCAAGAACCTCAAGGGGGCATAGGCGATGACCTACAGCGGTTGGGAGATCTTCACCAAGCTCAACGCCAACCCCGCGACGACGGAAACCCTCGACAGGGCACAGGTCTCGTCTCACAAGCTCCTTGTGATCCACGAAGACATCAGCAAAGCCATGGAGAACAGCCAGACGGCGCTGAGTTCCTTCTGGAAGGGCAAGGCCGCCGACAGCGGAGCAGCGGGTCTCGCCCCACTCATCGCGACCTCCAAGATCGCGGGCGAGAACATGGACCGCGCCCGCCAGTCGATGTACGACCAGAACGCCTCTTTCCACTACACGCGCGGCAATGTCCGCCCGGTCGAGAAGGAGCGCGTCGGGGACAACGGGCCTGGGGACATCCTGTCCATCGGCGCGAGTGACGACGAGATCGCCGCCGCGAAGTTCGACTCGGACACCAAGCACAACGTCGAGATCTACGAGCCGTATTACCAGAGCACCCAGCCGCGGCAGCAGTCGCTCGCGCCGGTCTATCCGGCCGCGCACGACCCGAACGTGTCGACGGGGCCGATCACGGCGGATCCGATCGATCCAGGGACGAAGGTCAGCGGGTTCACCGGTGGGCACGGCGACTCCGGCGGGCGGCATGGTGGGCCCAGTGGGTACACCGGCGGTCCGAGTTCGTACTCCGCGCCTCCGGGGGCCGAGGGTTATCAGGCGCCACGGCCGCCGCAGGTTCCGCAGCCGCCGAGGATGCCTCTGCCCCCGCAGCAACCGGTCCGGCGGCCGAACGACGGGACCGATCTTTCCTCGGTGAAGACCCCGCCCGCGATGCGGCCAGGCGAGTTCCGGCCGCCCTTCGGGCCCGGAAGCGGCGGACCAGGCGGTGGTCCCGGTGGCGGCGGCGGTGGATTCGGCCCTGGTACGGGTGGGTTCAGCGGCGGATTCGGGCCCGGAGGCGGCTTCGGGCCGGGAGGTTCGACGGGCGGGCCGGGCAGCATGGGACCCGGACGCGGTGTCGGGGCAGGCATGCCCGGCGAGGGCGCCATGCGCGGACCCGGCGGGACGCCGGCAGGCGGAGCGGGGGCGGGACGTCCTGGCTCGCCTGGCATGGGTGGCGGCGGTATGGGTGGCGGCAAAGGCGGCAAGGGCGGCGAGGACGAGGAGCACCAGCGCAAGATCACGCTGCAGGAAGAGGACGGCGACTCCCTCTTCGGCGGCTACGACGGTGACAAGCCGGTGCCGCCGGTGATCGGCGCATAACCGTGCTCCAGAAGCCCGTCGAACTGACGCTCCAGACCTACGAAACCCTGCTGGACCAACACAATCTCGGCGACATCCACCCGACGCTCGTTCGCGGCGCGCAGTGGTACCTGCCCGAGGAACGTCGCGAGCTGGCCGCCACCGCACAGTCCGAATTGGACAGACAAGGACTGCTCAGGCGCGGCCGGATCGACGACGAATTCCTTGACACACTGCGTTTCCTGCAGCGGCCGGCGGTCGAGTACTACTCGTGGGTGAAGTCGGAGGGGCGCGAGCGGACCGTTCGCGCCGCGGGCAGTGGCCGCGAGGCGCTCACGATCGTCCTGGTCGACAAAGTCGTCTACCTGACGCCGACCCGGCCGGACACGCTCCCGCAGGACTTCACCGGTCTGCTTCCCGAGGCCTCCGGCGCGCGTACGCCGTCGCTGAACTGCTCGGAAGCCGACCTGCACATCCTCATGAAGGGCGAGATGCTGACGGGCGCCAGCCCGAGTATCCGCGACGCCAAGAAGGTCCTCCAGTGGATCCAGTCGCCGTACACCTTCTTCGGCAGGCTGTACGTCGCCATCCGTGACGGTGGCGGCAACCGGAAACGCGTCGAGAGGCCACCGGGCTGGATGGACACCGAACAGGGCCGCGTCGTGTTCGGCCCGGACGCCAAGGGCTGGGTGAGCCTCATGGGCGCCGGGCCGCACGAAATCGCCTCGAAGGTGGTCCAGCTCCAGGAGCAGCTCCGGGGCCGCTAGTCCTGGTGGTTCGGATTCAAGACCCGTGAGAGGAACGTCTTCGTGCGTTCCTCTTGCGGGTCGCCGATGACCTGGTCCGGCGCGCCCTGTTCGACGACGACACCGCCGTCCATGAACAGCACGATGTCGGCCACCTCGCGGGCGAACTGCATCTCGTGCGTGACGACGAGCATCGTCATGCCCTCCTGCGCGAGCTGCCGCATGACCGCGAGGACGTCGCCGACGAGTTCCGGGTCGAGCGCCGACGTCGGTTCGTCGAACAGCATGACGTCCGGGTTCATCGACAGCGCCCTGGCGATCGCGACACGCTGCTGCTGTCCACCGGACAGCTGCGTCGGCAGCGAAGACTCCTTCTCCGCCAGGCCGACCTTCGCGAGGTTCTCCCGCGCGATGCGCTCAGCCTCGTCCTTGTCGCGCTTGAGGACCTTGCGCTGCGCGACGGTGAGGTTGTCGAGCACACTCAGGTGAGAGAAGAGGTTGAACGACTGGAAGACCATGCCGATCTTCGTGCGGGCGCCGTCGATGTCGACGTCCGGGTCGGTGATCTCGCTACCGTTGACGACGATCTTGCCCTGCTGCGGTTCTTCGAGGAGGTTGACGCAGCGCAGCAGCGTCGACTTGCCCGAACCCGACGGGCCGATGATGCAGACGACCTGACCGCGTTCGACTCGCAGGTCGATGCCCTTGAGCACCTTGAGTTCGCCGAACGCCTTGTGGAGTCCCGAAACCTCGACGATCGTCTGGGTGCTCATACCGTTCCTCCGCCGGGCACTCCGGCCCCGTATTTCTTCTCTAGCCGCTGCTGCAGGATCGACAGCGGGATGGTGATGACCAGATAACACAGCCCGGCGACGACGATCGGCGTCAGGCCCTTGGCCTCCAGCAGCGCCTGACGGCTGAACTGCGCCAGTTCCTGCTGCGCGGGTGTGGTGCCGAGCAGGAACGCCAGCGAAGAGTCCTTCGTCAGCATGATCAGCTCGTTGGCCAGCGGCGGCAGGATGATCCGGAACGCCTGCGGGATCACGACCGTGATCATCGTGCGGGCGGGCGACATGCCGAGCGAACGCGCGGCTTCGACCTGTCCGCGTGGCACGGCCTGGATACCGGCGCGGATGGTCTCCGCCATGTAGGCCGAGGACACGATGCCCAGCGCCAGCATGATCGCGACATTGCGCGGCAGCTGGGTGTTGAACGCCGTGGGCACGCCGATGCCGACGGCGAGGAAGATCAGCAGCGCGGGCAGACCGCGGAAGAACTCGATGTACCCGCGCGCGAACCAGCGGTACGGGCCGACCGAGGACAGTCTCATCAGGGCGAGCAGAAGGCCCAGCCCCAGGCCGAGCGCGAAGCCCAGCGCGGTGAAGATGACGGTGTTCTTCAGCGCGACCGTGATCACGTCCGGGAACTGCTTGGCGGCGACGTCGAGATCGAAGAACGCCTTGCCGATCTTGCTCCAGTCGGCCAGCAGCGCGAGCACGATGACGATCACCAGCAGCAGGACGTATTGCCCGGTCCGGAACGCCGAACGTCGCTGGCGGCGGCTCAAAGCCATTTCTCTCCTCAAACAGGTGGCGACAAACCTGTGGCCGGTGCGCTGGGCACCGGCCACAAGGAACGGATTATCAACCGGCGGTCGGGCTGCCCGGCTGCCAGGTCGGCGCCTTGCCGAACCACTTCTGGTAGATCTTCGCGTAGGAGCCGTCCGCCACGGATGCCTTGAGCACCTCGTTGATCTGGCCGAGGAGGGCGGTGCTGCCCTTCTTCACGCCGATTCCGTAGAACTCGTTCGTCTTGAATTCGGTGACGACCGTCGTGTCCGTGTTCGTCTTCGCGAAGTCGTAGAGCACGCCGTTGTCGTTGACGCCCGCGTCGACCGTGCCGTTCTTGACGGCCTGCTCCAGCAGCGCGAGGTCGTCGAAGGTGACGATCTCCGCGCCCTTGGCTTCCTTCTGCGTGTACTCGGCGCCGGTGGTGGCCGACTGGACACCGATCTTCTTGCCCGCGACGTTGGAGAGGTCCTTGATCGGCGAACCGGTCTTGACCAGCAGTGCCTGGGTCGCCTCGAAGTACGGGTCGGAGAAGTCGAACTTCTCCTTGCGCTTGTCGGTGATCGTCATCCCGGCGGCGGCGAGGTCGCACTGGCCGCTGTTCATCGCTTCGCCGGACTCGATGTTCTCGAAGGCGATGTCGACGATGCTCTGCTCGACATTCAGCTTCTTGCCGACCAGATCGACCAGGTCGACGTCGAAGCCGACGATCTTGTCGCCCTGCTTGACCTGGAACGGCTGGTAGGGCAGGTGCGTGCAGGTGGTCACCTTGCCGGAAGCGACGAGCTGGACGCCGCCGGCCGCGGTTCCGCCTTCCTCACCGCACGCGGACAGCGCGCCCGCGGCTAGGGCGAGCGCCGGGATCAGGGCGAGCGCTTTGAATCGGGCCACGTCGTCACTCCTTGTAGTTCCCATGTGTCGAGAGCACGCATATTGCCACTCATCCGGCGGCAAGCACAGCACTACGACGTTACATCGCCGTTTCGGCCGTCACGGGCGTTACATGAAGTATCGCGCCGACATGGCAGGGTGAGCGAGTATGGCGACCATGAACAACAACTCGGCGCCGCGCCTCCCACCGGCAGGCCGCCGCCCTCGAGCGACCACTTCGGCGAGGCGCGCGGCGAAACCCGGAGCCCAGTTCGACGGCTATCTTTCGCCGTCCAGGCCGCACGCGGGCGCGTACGACGAGATGTTCACCGCCGATGGCACGGTCCGCCAACCGTATCGCGCACTGTACGAATCGATCTCCGCACTGACTTCGACGGACCTCACGTCCCGCTCAGCGGCGATCGACCGGGCGATGGTGGATCAGGGCATCACGTTCTCGTTGTCCGGTCAGGAACGCCCGTTCCCGCTCGACCTCGTGCCGCGCGTGATCACTTCGTCCGAATGGAGCAAACTCGAACGCGGTGTGGCGCAACGAGTCCGCGCCCTCGAAGCCTTTCTCGCCGATATCTACGGCGACCGGCAGATCCTGCGCGAAGGCGTTCTGCCGCGACGGCTGATCACCTCGTGTGAGCATTTCCAGCGTGAGGCGTTCGGGATCAACCCGCCCAACGGCGTCCGCATCCACGTGTCCGGTGTGGACCTGGTGCGCGACGAAGAGGGCACGTTCCGGGTACTGGAGGACAACCTCCGCAATCCCTCGGGTGTGTCGTACGTGATGGAGAACCGCCGCACGATGGCGCGCGTGTTCCCGGACCTGTTCGCCCAGCATCGGGTCCGCCCGGTCGGCGACTACGCCTCACATCTGCTGCGCGCGCTGCGGGCGGCGGCCGCGGCGAACGTCGCCGATCCGATGGTCGTCGTGCTCACGCCCGGCGTGCACAACTCCGCGTACTTCGAGCATTCGCTGCTGGCCCGGCTGATGGGCGTCGAACTGGTCGAGGGCCGCGACATGTTCTGCCGGGACAACGTCGTCTACCTGCGGACGACCGAAGGTGAGCGCCCGGTCGACGTCATCTACCGGCGCATCGACGACGAATTCCTCGACCCGGTGCACTACCGGCCGGATTCCGTGCTCGGGGTCGCCGGGATCCTCAACGCGGCCCGCGCGGGCAACGTCGTGATCGCGAACGCCGTCGGCAACGGCGTCGGCGACGACAAGCTCGTCTACACCTACGTGCCCGAGATGGTGAAGTACTACCTCAACGAGAAGCCGCTGCTGCCCAACGTGGACACCTTCCGGTGCTGGCTGCCGGACGAGTTCGACTACGTCATGCAGAATATGGAAGAGCTGGTGGTCAAACCGGTCGAAGGCTCCGGCGGCTACGGCATCGTGTTCGGCCCCGAGGCGACTCCGGCCGAGCTGGCCGCGCTGAAGCGGAAGGTCCGGGCTCACAAACGCGGCTGGATCGCCCAGCCCGTCGTCCAGCTGTCCACCGTTCCGTCCAAAGTAGACGCACGACTCGCACCGCGCCACGTCGACCTGAGGCCGTTCGCGGTCAACGACGGCAAGGAGATCTTCGTCCTGCCGGGCGGGCTGACCAGGGTCGCGCTCCCGGAGGGCAGCCTGGTGGTCAACTCGTCGCAAGGCGGCGGATCGAAGGACACCTGGGTGCTGACGCCGCGGTCCTCCACGGCGGAACGGGAGCTGGAGCGGCCCGCGCTCGGCGCACTGTCCCATGTGGACGGTCTGATCGCCGAACAGGGTCCCGAGCTGACCACCACCCAGCAACAACAGCAGCAACAGGCATAGGGAGGTTCATCGTGCTAGCCCGTAACGCGGAATCGCTGTACTGGATCGGCCGGTACGTGGAACGTGCCGACGACACCTCCCGGATCCTCAACGTCTCCGTGCACCAGCTGCTCGAAGACGCGAGCGTCGACCCGGACCACGCGAGCCGCCAGCTGCTCGCCGTCCTCGGCATCTCACCGGAGGGCATGGACTCGCTCGACGTGTGGAAGCTGACCGAGCTGGTTGCCTACGCCAAGGACAATCCGGCGTCGATCGTCGGCTCGATCAACTCCGCCCGCGAGAACACCCGTGGCGCCCGCGAGGTCGTCTCGACCGAGCTGTGGGAATGCCTGAACGCGACGTGGAACGCGGTACCGGACAGGCAGCGGTACGCGCGCCGCGCCGGGCCGCACGCGTTCCTTTCCTTCGTGGAAGAGCGCGCGGCGATGTTCGCCGGGCTCGCGGATTCGACGATGAGCCGCGACGACGGCTGGCTGTTCATGGTGCTCGGCCGTTCGATCGAACGCGCGGACATGGTGGTGCGCCTGCTGCTTTCGCGGGTACAGGACAGCGCGTCCTCACCCGGCTGGATCACCGTGCTCCGTTCGGCGGGCGCGCAGGACACCTACCTGCGGACCTATCGCGGCGCGCTCGACGCCGCCCGCGTCGTGCAGTTCCTGTTGCGGGACACGCTCTTCCCGCGTTCGGTGTTCCACGCGCTGCGACAGGCCGAGGAATGCCTGGAACGGCTGGACCCCGGCGTCAACTCGCGCGCCAACGAGAAGTCCGAGGCGCTGCGGCAGCTCGGCCGCGCCCGCAGTGAGCTGGAGTTCCTGCGGCCGTCGGATCTGCTGGAGGACCTGCCGAAACGGCTCGTCACCCTGCAGACGTCGATCAAGGACATCGGCGACGCGGTTTCGATGCAGTACTTCCATTCGTCGCCGTGGGTGGCCTGGAGCGGTGCGGAGGTTTCGCTGTGACCTGGCAGCTTCGAGTGGCCCACCGGACCGGATACCGGTACGCGACGCCGGCCACGCAGTCGTACAACGAGGCACGGCTGACCCCGCGTTCGGATCGGCGGCAGACCACCGTCGTGAACCGCGTCGAGACGACGCCCGCGACCCGTGCTTATCGCTACACGGACTACTGGGGCACCGTCGTGACCTCGTTCGACCTTCACGCGCCGCACACCGAGTTCACCGTGCTCGCGACGTCGGTGGTCGAGACCGCCGACGAGGGCGAGCCGATCCGTTCGGCGTCGTGGAAGGACCTGCGCAGCGACACCATCGTCGACCATCGCACCGAGTACCTGACGCCGACGCCGTACACGCCACGCGATCCGGAGCTGACGAAGGTCGCTCGCGAACTGCGGAAGGGGCTTGACCCGGCGGAGGCCGTGCTCGCGGTCTGCGAATGGGTCAACCAGCAGCTCAAGTACCAGCCTGGGACGACCGGCGTGCACAGCACGGCGACCGACGCCTGGCAAGCGCGCGAAGGGGTTTGCCAGGACTTCGCGCATGTGACGCTGGTGATGCTGCGCGCGATCGGCGTCCCGGCGCGCTACGTCTCCGGGTACCTGCACACGAAACCGGAGGCGAAGCTCGGCGAGACGGTCGAAGGCGAAAGCCACGCCTGGGTCGACGTCTGGACCGGCGACTGGTGGGCCTACGACCCGACGAACGCGATCCCGGTCGGGCCGCGGCACGTCTGGGTCGCGTACGGCCGCGACTACGCCGACGTACCGCCGCTCAAGGGCATCTTCACCGGCGGCGGTCAGTCCACTTTGGACGTCTCGGTGCAGCTGACCCGGCTGACCTAGGCCCGTCGTCGGAGCAACAGCCAGAGCAGGTACGCACCACCGAGGGCCGCCGCGACGACGCCTGCCGGAAGCAGCGAAGACTCCAGCAGGCGCTGGCCGAGGTAGTCGGCCGCGACGACCAGGGTCGCCCCGACGAAGGCCGACGACACCAGGTTGGGCCCCGGCAGCCGTGTCATCCGGCGGGCCAGCTGGGGCGCGGCGAGGGCGATGAACGGCAGCGGCCCGGTCGTCGCGGTGGCGGCCGCGACCAGCGCGACGGCGACCAGCACCAGCGTCAGCCGCACGCGGGGGACGTCGACGCCGATGCCGGTCGCGGTGTCGTCGCCCATCTCCAGCATGCGCAGGGCGCGGCCGTGCACGAACACGATCGGGACGAACACCGCCATCGCGATCGCCAGGGGCACGAAGTAGCTCCAGTCGCGGCCGGAAAGGTCGCCGACCAGCCAGCCGACAGCCTGCGCGGCGGCTTCCAAGTTCGCCTTGACCAGCAGATACGCGTTCACCCCTGCCAGCACCGCGCTGACCGCGATCCCGATCAGCACCAGCCGCGAACTCAGCAGACCGTGCGGCGCGCACAACGCCATCACGACCAGCGCGGTCAGTAACCCGCCCGCCAGCGCGCCGAGCGAGACGACGCCGGGAGCGGAGCCGAAGAACAGCAGGGTCACGATGCCGCCGGTCGCCGAACCGGTGGTGAACCCGATGATGTCCGGACTGCCGAGCGGATTGCGGGTGATCGTCTGGAAGATCGTCCCCGCCAGCGCCAGCGCGGCCCCGACGAGGATCGCGACCAGCACCCGCGGCAGCCGTCCCATGACTACCAGGTACTGCGCCTTCGTCCCGGAACCGGCCAGCGTCGTGAGCACTTCGCCGGGGCTCATCTCGTAGTCGCCCGTGCCGACCGAAAGCACGACGAGCGCCAGGACCACCAGGGCCAGCGCGGCGACGACGATCGTGGACCGTCTGTCCAAACCGGACTCACGGCGGAGGAGCGCGGTCATCGGCGCACCGCCTTCAGTCGCCGGGCCACGATCACGAACGCGATCCCGCCGACGACGTCGGTCATCACGCCGACCTGGATCTCCCCCGGCGAGCCGAGCAGGCGGCCGAGGACGTCGCAGCCGAGCAGCAGCACCGGTCCGAGGACCGCCGAAAGCACCATCACCCAGCGCTCGTCCTGGCCGATCAGCGACCGGACGACGTGCGGGATCATCAGGCCGACGAAGGCGATCGGCCCGCAGGCCGCGGTCGCCGCCGCCGACAGCAGCCCTACGGCGACCATCCCGGCGACGCGGACGAGCGCCGGATTCGCGCCGAGCCCGCGGGCGGTGTCCTCGCCCAGCGCCAGCGCGTTCAGCGCGCGGGCCAGCACGACCGCGATCACCACCCCCGCGACGAAGAACGGCAGCAGGACGGACAGCTGGCCGAGGTTCCGGTTGACCAGCGAGCCGACCAGCCAGAACCGCATGGCCTGCAGGTTGTGCGTGTTGATCATCTGCATGCCCTGGTTGATCCCGACGAACACCGCCTGGATCGCGACGCCGGCCAGCACCAGCCGCAACGGGCTCGTGGCGCCGCGTGTCCCGCCGATCACCGAGACCAGCGCGGTTCCCACGAGCGCTCCGGCGAAGGCGAACCAGACGTACTCGCCGGGCGAAGTCACCGAGAACACCGCGGAGCCGAGCACGATCGCGACGGCGGCACCGTGGTTGATGCCGAGCAGACCGGGTTCCGCGACCGGGTTGCGGGTGATCGCCTGCATCAGCGCGCCCGCCAGACCCAGCGCCATCCCGACCAGGACGCCGAGCACCGTGCGGGGCAGGCGATCGTCGCGGACGACGACGTCGTTGTAGCTGCCGTCGTACGCGAAGAGGGCGTGCAGGACTTCGCCGAGGGAAAGCCGGTTCGATCCGAAGCCGATCGACAGCAGGATGACCGCGACCAGCGCGATGAGCGCCCCAACCAGGACCAGCGTTCTCACGGAGACGCTGGTCCGGGGTGATCTGACGCGCTCCGTGACCTGGACCATGGCCTTCAGAGTAAGCGAAGGCTAGCCTAACGACGAAACCCGGCCCGAAGGCGAAAGTAGATCTCCATGCACCTCTCCCGACGCGGCTTCCTCGCCGGTACCGCGGCGCTCGGCGCCACCGGCCTCCTGACCGCCTGCGGCTACCAGGACGAAGCCCCCACGCAGGGAGCGGGCACGACCTGGTCCTTCACCGACGACCGCGGCCGCAAACTCGAAGGCGAGCGGCCGACCCGGATCGTCGCGCAGGTCACCGCCGCGGCGGCGCTGTGGGACCTCGGCGTGAAGTCGGTCGGGATCTTCGGCCCGTCGAAGTTCGCCGACGGCAAACCGGATCCGCAGGCGGGCGGCGTCGACCTGAACACGGTGACGTCGCTCGGGAACGTGTGGAACGAGTTCAACTTCGACAAGTTCGTCTCGCTGAACCCGCAGCTGCTGATCAGCGTGATGTACCTCAAAGAACAGATGTGGTACGTCCCGGACACGCAGACGGAGAAGATCGACAAGGCCGCGCCGAGCGTCGGGATCCGGCTGCAGGACATCTCGATGCCCGAGGGGATCGCGAAGTTCATCTCGCTCGCGAAGGCGCTCGGCGCCGACACTGAGACTCCGGCGATCCGGGCCGCGAAGGAGGAGTACGAGAAGGCTGACGCCGCGCTCGGCGAGGCGGCGAAGAAGGCGGCCGGGCTGAAGATCCTGCTGGTGTCCGCGCAGAAGGACGCCGTCTACGTCTCGAACGCGCCGAAGTTCGCGACCTCGAAGCACTACCAGAGCAAGGGCTTGAACTTCGTCACGCCGGAGGCGCCGGACGAGAGCCAGGGCGGCTACTACCAGCAGATCAGCTGGGAGAACATCGGCAAGTACCCCGCCGACGTGATCATGTACGACAACCGCGGCGGTTCGCTCTCGCTCGGCCCGGACGGGCTCGGCGGCGTGCCGACCTGGGCCCAGCTGCCCGCGGTGAAGGCGGGAAAGCTGATCCCGTGGAACAACGAGACGCCGTTCTCGTACCAGCGCTTCACGCCGCAGCTGACGGAACTCACCGCCGCGCTGAACAAGTTCGCCTAGGGGCTTCGGGCCGACTCTCGGCGCCTGGTTGGGTTATTGGAGCAGAAGGGCAAAGCTGTCCTGCCGGACGACCAGGTCAACGCCTGTTCGGGTGACCGCTACGGCCCGCCGGGCACTTGGCCTCACCGGGCAGGGTTGCGAAAGCCACTTTCACAACCCTGAAGGTTGTGAAAGTGGCTTTCACAACGTCATCTCCCCTCGTCTCTCACCTGCCGCGCTGGGGTCCCGCAGCACCGAGCGTCGCGAAAGCCACTTTCAGGACTTCAGAGGTCCCGAAAGTGGCTTTCGCGACACCCGAAACCGACAGACGCGCGAGCAGCCGAGCACGACACGTTTGCCTTTCCGCTCAATAGAACGACCATTACCACTCACGACCCCCGCGCAAAGCACGCGAATTGGACACGTCGGCGTCGCGACCGGGTCGCCGCACAGCTCGGACAGGAAAGGCCCCTTCAGCGCAAATTTTGCGATGAAGGGGCCTTTCCTGTCCGTCGTCAGCTCTTGGCGTGCGCGTCCAGGATGTGCGCGACCGCCTCGGTGACCCGCTGCGCGAAGTCGATGTTCAGCCACTCGTCCGGCACGTGGATGTTCGAGTCCGGCCCGCAGGCGCCGGTGACCACGAACTGCGCCTCCGGGTACTTCTCGCCGAGCAGCCCCATGAACGGGATCGAGCCGCCCATGCCGAAGCTCTTGTGCGGCTCGCCGAAGACCTCGCCGCTCACGTGGTGCAGGACCTTGTCGAGCCACGGCGCGGTGTCCGGCGCGTTCCAGCCGTTCTCGGCCTGGAACCCGCCGAGCTCGACCGAAGCGCCGTAAGGCACGTCGGTGGTGAGCGCGCGGCGGACGGCCTCCATCGCGGCCGGCGCGTCGGCCGTCGGCGGGAGACGGAAGCTCAGGGTGAGCGTGGTGCTGTCGCGCAGCACGTTGCCCGCGTCGGCCGGGAGCGGGAAGCCCTCCGCGCCGATCACCGAAAGCGTCGGCCGCCACGAGTTGTTGAGCAGCAGTTCGAGATCGTCGTCGGACACCGTCCGGCCGACGACCGGGAACATCGTCTTCGCCGCGCCGGGCGCGATCTCGACGACACCGCGGGCCTCGTCGACGCGGTTCTCCGGGATGTCGACGCTCAGTTCGGCGAGCTTGATCTCGCCGGTCTCGACGTTCTCGATCCGGTCGATCAGCGCGCGCAGGACGCGGAACGAACTCGCCACGATGCCGCTGGCCATCCCGGAGTGCTGCGAGGACTCGAGCACCTTCACGGTGACGTTGACGTGCAGCATGCCGCGGAGGCTGGTGGTCAGCCACAGGCGCTTGTAGTCGGTGCCGCCGGCGTCCAGGCAGACGACCAGCGAGACCTCGCCGAGCTTCTCCTTCAGGTGCTCGACGTAGGCGGGGAGGTCCGGGCTGCCGGACTCCTCACCGGTCTCCAGCAGCACGACCGCGCGGGAGTGCTCGCCACCGGCGGCGTGCACGGCCTCGATCGCGGTCGTCGCCGCGTAGCCGGAGTAGCCGTCGTCGACGGCGCCGCGGCCGTACAGCCGACCGTCGCGGATCACCGGTGTCCACGGGTCGAGCCCCTCGGACCAGCCGCCGACCGGGGGCTGCTTGTCGAGGTGCCCGTACATCAGCACGGTGCCCTTGTCGGCCGCTTCGGACGTCGCCGGGATGTCGACGACCAGCAGCGGGCTGCGGCCTTCGAGTTCCACGACCTCGAGCGTCGCGCCGGGGATCTCCCGTGCGGCGATCCAGGAGCGGACGTGCTCGACGGCGGCGGCCAGATGACCGGTCTTCGCCCACTCGGCGTCGAAGGCCGGCGACAGCGCGGGGATCGCCACCAGGCCGGACAGGCTGGGAAGGACTTCGTTGGTCCAGTTCGAAACCACGGTTTCGCGTACGGATTTCTGCTCCACATCCGCCATCCTGCCACGCCCTGAGGAGCGTGTTGTGGGTCACAACGGTGGGCACGGATCGTCATCGATCAAGCCGGGCAGGACACCCGTCCGGGCCCGTCGTCCGCTGGTCGGCCCGCGAGTGAATCCCCTACTTTCGGCGGCCCCACACTCGGGCTTCCTAGCATTTTCCCTGATCAGACACCGTTTCTCAGCAACAAATCAGCAACCGCCACTGACCAAAACGGCATCCGGCATGCCAGGATGTGCGCACGAACCGTCAACGCCGATGGTGACCCAGCGCTTCAGATCCGACGCGCTGGTCCCCGCCGGCGCAGTCACTGTGGCCGCCACAAGTGGCCGCCAGAGGCGCCGACATCAAGGAGAGCAGCGCATGCCGTCCGAACACTGGACGCACCCGGAACCTGGAGACGGTCCCGCCGCCGTAGCGGCGCAACCTTCCCCCGAACAGGTGATCGCCGGTTTGCGAGCAACGAGTGAAGGTGGCGCTGAGCTGACTCAGCTGCTCACCCCCGAAGGCGAACGGGTCTCCTCGCCGCAATTCGACCGGTATGTCGACGACATCGACGCCGAAGCCCTCAAGGGCCTGTACCGCGACATGGTCCTGGTCCGCCGCGCGGACCGCGAGGCCAACGCGATGCAGCGCCAGGGCCAGCTCGGCATCTGGGTCCCGCTGCTCGGTCAGGAGGCCGCGCAGATCGGCTCCGGCCGCGCGCTGCGGAAGGGCGACATGGCCTTCCCCAGCTACCGCGAGCACGGTGTCGCGTACACCCGCGGCGTCGACCTCAAAGAGGTGCTCGGCATCTTCCGCTGCACCGACCACGGTGGCTGGGACTACAAGGCCCACGGCTTCCACCCGTACACCATCGTGATCGGCAACCAGGTGCTCAACGCCGCCGGTTACGCGATGGGTCAGAAGTTCGAAGGCAAGGTCGGCGACGACGACAGCGAAGCGACCATCTGTTACTTCGGTGACGGAGCGACTTCGCAGGGCGACGTGCACGAAGGCTTCGTCTGGGCCGCCGTCTACGACGCGCCGCTCGTGTTCTTCTGCCAGAACAACCAGTGGGCGATCTCGGAGCCGACCGAACGTCAGTCCCGCCTGCCGCTGTACCAGCGCGCCCGCGGCTACGGCTTCCCCGGCATCCGCGTGGACGGCAACGACGTCCTCGCCTGCCTCGCGGTCTCCCGCTGGGCGCTCGAAGAGTGCCGTCACGGCAACGGCCCGGTGCTGATCGAGGCGTTCACCTACCGGATGGACGCGCACACCACCACCGACGACCCCACCCGCTACCGGCTCTCCGACGAGCTGGAGGAGTGGAAGCTGAAGGACCCGATCGAGCGCGTCCGGGCGTATCTCGCCCGCGGTGGCGGCGCCGATCAGGCGTTCTTCGACCAGGTGCAGGCCGATTCGGACGCCTTCGCGGCCGAGCTGCGCGAGTACTGCTTCAACATGCCCGAACCGCCGCCGGACCGGATCTTCTCCAACGTGTACGCGGAGTCCACACCGCTGCTGGACGCGCAGCGCGAAGAGTTCCTGTCCTACATGGACGGTTTCGTCGGGGCGGGTGAGCACTGAAATGGCCGACCTCCAGAAACTCACCATCGGCAAGGCGATCAACCTCGGCCTCCGGCGCGCCATGGAAGAGGACCCGAAGGTCCTGATCATGGGTGAGGACGTCGGCAAGCTCGGCGGCGTCTTCCGCATCACCGACGGCCTGCAGAAGGACTTCGGCGAGCAGCGCGTCCTGGACACGCCGCTGGCCGAATCCGGCATTATCGGCACCGCGGTCGGCCTCGCCGTCCGCGGATTCCGCCCGGTGTGCGAGATCCAGTTCGAAGGCTTCATCTTCCCCGGCTTCGACCAGATCTCCAGCCAGGTCGCGAAGCTGCACTACCGGACGCAGGGCAAGATCAAGATGCCCATCGTGATCCGGGTGCCGTTCGGCGGCGGCATCGGCGCGGTCGAGCACCACTCGGAGTCGCCGGAATCGCTGTTCGCGCACATTCCCGGTCTCAAGGTCGTGTCGGTTTCGAACGCCGTCGACGCCTACTGGGGTATCCAGCAGGCGATCAAGTCCGACGACCCGATCCTGTTCTTCGAGCCGAAGAAGCTGTACCACTCGGGCGCGATGAAGTCCGAGGTCGACACCGACGGCACGCCGGACCCGCTGTTCAAGTCCCGCGTCGTCCGCGAAGGCACGACGGCCACCGTCGTCGCGTATGGCCCGTCGGTGAAGGTCGCGCTCGACGCGGCGACCGCCGCCGAGGACGAGGGCAAGTCCCTGGAGGTCATCGACCTGCGGACGCTGTCCCCGCTCGACCTGGGTCCGGTGTTCGAGTCGGTGCGCAAGACCGGACGGCTCATCGCGCTGAGCGAGGCGCCGTCGGAGTCTTCGCTGACCTCGGAGATCGCCGCACGCGTGCAGCAGGAATGCTTCTACTCGCTGGAAGCCCCCGTGCTGCGGGTGACCGGATTCGACACGCCGTACCCGCCCGCCAAGCTCGAGGAGCACTACCTCCCCGACCTGGACCGGGTGCTGCACACCGTCGACCGTTCGCTCGCCTGGTAAGGGGGAAGTACCTGAAATGCCCGAGTACAAACACTTTCCCCTCGCCGACACGGCGGAGGGGCTGACCGAGGCCGACATCATCGCCTGGCAGGTCAAACCGGGTGACACCGTGACGGTGAACCAGATCGTGGTCGAGGTCGAGACCGCGAAGGCCGCCGTCGAACTGCCCATCCCGTGGGCGGGCGTCGTCACCGAGCTGCTCGTCGAACCGGGGCAGACGGTGGAGGTCGGCGCGCCGATCCTCACCATCGACGTCGACCCTGGCGGCAAGGCGGCCCCTGCCGCCCCGGTGGCGGAGGAAGCGGCCGAAGAGGAGATGAAGCCGCTGGTCGGCTACGGCTCCAAGGCCGTCGTCACCCAGCGACGGGCGCGGAAGGGCGCGGCTCCGGCCGTGGCCGTCGCACCCGCTCCGGTGGCCGTGGCTCCCGCACCCGTCGCCGCCGCGCCTGTGGCGCCTGTGGCGCCTGCCAAGCCGAAGGGCGGGTATGTCCCGCTGGCGAAGCCGCCGGTGCGGAAGCTCGCCAAGGACCTCGGCGTCGACCTGCACGCGCTCACCGGCACCGCCGACGGCGGCGTCATCACCCGTGACGACGTGCACGCCGCCGCCAACGGTTCCGCCGCACCCGCCGCCGTCCAGTCCGTTGTGGACAGTGGATACGACCCCGCGACGCGGGAACGCCGGGTGCCGGTCAAGGGTGTTCGCAAGGCCACCGCCGCCGCGATGGTGCAGAGCGCCTACAGCGCCCCGCACGTCACGGAGTTCCTCACCATCGACGTCACGCCGATGATGGAATTCCGGGAGAAGCTGAAGAAGTCGCGCGAGTTCGCCGGGGTCAAGGTCACCCCGCTGACCTTCGCGGCGAAGGCCGTTTGCCTGGCGGCCAAGCGCACTCCGGACGTCAACGCGGTGTGGGACGAGGCCGCGCAGGAGATCGTCTACAAGGACTACGTGCACCTCGGGATCGCCGCGGCCACCCCGCGCGGACTGGTCGTGCCCAAGGTCCGTGACGCGGATTCGATGTCACTCAAGGAACTCGCGATCGCGCTCACCGAGCTGACCGACGTCGCCCGCCAGGGCAAGACCACTCCGGCGGCCATGCTCGGCGGCACGATCACCATCACCAACGTCGGCGTCTTCGGCGTCGACACCGGTACGCCGATCATCAACCCCGGCGAGTCCGCGATCCTGTGCCTCGGCGCGATCAAGGACACCCCGTGGGTGGTCGACGGCGAGATCAAGGTGCGCAAGGTGCTCCAGCTTTCGCTGAGTTTCGACCACCGCGTGGTCGACGGGCAGCAGGGTTCGGAGTTCCTGGCCGACGTCGGTGCTCTGCTGGCCGACCCCGCGGTCGCGATCACCTACTGACCCAAAGTCCGTGAAGGCCTCCTTCCCTACTCTCAAGGTAGGGAAGGAGGCCTTCACGGACTTCAGCCTTATTCACTTGACGGAGTGAGCGCTCACTCCGCACACTGGACGGCATGACAGAGACCACCGCCCGGCGGAGAGCGCCGGGAATGAGCCCCGAAGAGCGACGGAGGATGATCGTCCAGTCCGTGCTGCCCCTGATGGTGGAGCACGGCGCCGGCGTCACCACCAGCCAGATCGCCCGTGCCGCCGGCATCGGCGAAGGCACGGTCTTCCGGGTCTTCAAGGACAAGGACGAACTCTTCGCCACCTGCTTCGCCGAAGCGCTGAAGCCCGACCAGGTGCTCGACGCCATCGCCGTGATCGACCTCGAACAGCCTCTCGACGACAGGCTTGTCGAGGCGGCCGACGCGCTCAGCGCCCATCTCCAGCGGATGGGCGCGCTGATGGCGGTCATGCACGGCTCCGGCAGGCGGCCCGAGCACCGCCACAGCCCCGGCGACGGCCGGGACCGGCGCAAGGAGTCGATGACCGCGATGCGCGAGGCCATGGCCGAACTGTTCGAACCGGAGCAGAAACGGCTTCGGCTGCCGGCGTCGCAACTGGCGGCGCTCTTCCTTTCGCTGCTGTTCAGCGGCCGGATGCGGTTCGACGCGAACGGTGACGAGCCCACCACGATGGAACTCGTCGACGTCTTCCTCAACGGCGCCGTGGGGGCCGCGTGATCGGCCCGCCCGGCGGGGGTGGCGGCATGGAGATGCTGCTGGCCAGGGGTGGCAGGCGACGCCGTCCGCCGTCGACGGTGCCCGACAGCGGGCTGACCGGTCCGGTCGACATCCCCGAACCCGAACCCGAAGCTCTCCCGAAGGACCTGAAGTCCCGGCTCAACCGCATGTGGGTCAACATCGCGGGCACGGTCCGGGGCCTGCCCAAGGTCGCGAAGCTGACCTGGCAGGCGAGCCCGTTCCTGACCATCACGATCACCTTGGTGACCCTGCTTTCCGGTCTGCTGCCCACGGCGACCGCGTATGTCGCGAAACTGCTGATCGATTCGGTCGTCGCGGCGATCCAGGGCCACGGCACCAAGAGCGCGATCGTCGGTGTCGCGCTGTTCCAGTTCGGCGTCCTCGTGCTCACCGCGCTTTCCCAGGCGCTGACCACCTACGGTCAATCCCTGCTGCAGGAACGGATGACGCTGACCATCCGCCACCAGGTGATGAACCACGCGAGCAGCCTGCACCTGTCGTACTTCGAGGGTTCCGCGTCCTACGACATGCTGCGACAGGCCGCGCAGGAGGCGCCGACCCGGCCGCTGTCGATGATGAACTCGGCGCTGGGCCTGGTTCGGACGTTGATCACCTTCGCGAGCATGATCGCGCTGCTCGTCTCGATCAGCCCGCTGCTGGCCCTGGTCGCGCTCGTCGCGCCGATCCCCGCGTTCATCTCGCAGTCGAAGTACGGCGCCCGCGCGTTCTGGCTGACGTTGATGATGTCACCGCTGAAACGACGGATGGACTATCTGTCCTCTTTGGTCACCACGGACACCTACGCCAAGGAGACCAAGCTCTTCGGGCTCGGCCCGTACTTCGTCGACCGGTTCCAGCGGCTCGGCCAGGTCTTCTACGAACGTCAGCGGAAGCTGACCCGCAAACGCAGCGTCAGTTCGACGTCGTGGGGGCTGCTGAGCACCGCGGCCGGATCCGCGATCGCGCTGTACATCGCGCTGGAGGCCGTCGGCGGCAGGCTCACCCTCGGCGATCTCGCGCTGTACACGGCGGCCGCGGCGTCCGTGCAGACGTCGGTCCAGGGCCTGTTCACCGCGTTTTCCGGGATGTACGAGAACAATCTCTACCTCGACACGCTGTACCGCTTCCTCGGCACGAAACCGGAGATCGTCGCGCCGCCGGAACCGCGCCCCCTTCCATCCACTGTGGAGGGACACATCCAGTTCGAGGAAGTGTCCTTCACCTATCCCGGAGCGTCGGAACCCGCGCTCGACGGCGTGAGCTTCGAGATCCGGCCCGGCGAAACGGTCGCCGTCGTCGGCCGCAACGGCGCCGGGAAGTCGACGCTGTTCAAACTGCTGTGCCGGCTGTACGACCCGACGGGCGGGCGGATCCTGCTCGACGAGGTCGACATCCGCGAATACGATCCGGTGGAACTGCGGCAGCGGATCAGTGCGATGTTCCAGGACTACGTGACTTACCAGGGCACCGCGGCCGAGAACATCGGGCTCGGCGACCTCGCGCATCTGGTCGACCGCGAGCGGATCGAGGATTCGGCGAAGCGGGCCGGTGCCGACGAGCGGATCGAGCGCCTGCCCAGCGGATACGACAGCCCGCTCGGCCGCTGGTTCGACCAGGGCGTGAGCCTTTCCGGTGGCGAATGGCAGAAGATCGCGCTGGCGAGGGCGTTCCTGCGGGAGGCCCCGATCCTGATCCTCGACGAACCGACGTCCGCGTTGGACGCCCAAGCCGAGCACGACCTCTTTTCGCGCCTGCGGGAGCTTTCGGAGGGACGGACGACGCTGTACATCTCGCACCGGTTCTCCACCGTCCGGCAGGCGGAGCGGATCTTGTTGCTGGAGCACGGAAAGGTCGCCGAGTACGGGACGCACGACGAACTGATGGCGGCGAAGGCAGGCTACGCCGACCTGTTCACCCTGCAGGCCGCCGCGTACCTCGACGAAGCCGTCAACTGAGGCAGGCGCGGGTCAAGGCAGGTAGGACCGGACGATGACGTATTCGGCCGGGAGCTCCATTTCGGCCACTTCAGAACCTTCGAGCGCCACTGTCTTGGTCCCGCCCTCGACGATCACTTCGGGTACCACGAACCCGACACCCCGCAGCTCGGACATCCGGATCCGCAGCACGACCCCGGACGCCAGGATGCCTCGGAGGTCGATCTTCCCTCTCGACAGGGAGGAATTGAGGATGACAACCTCCCTGGCGTCCAGGCGGGCGGAGTCGAGCTTCCTGAAGTCGAAGACGCAGTTCTCGAACTCGCAGTTCTCGAATCTGATGCGCCCTCGCTCGTTCCCACCTTCGAAACCGAGTGTCGCGTTCACGAAGTGACAGCCACGGAAGGTGAACTGCTCGCGATAGGCCAGGCTGACGCCGAAGGAGAGCCGTCCGCCGAACCACGCGTCTTCGAAGGTCCCGCCACGAGTGAACCGGGTGTCGGAGTTGCGGAACGCCGCCCCGACGTAGGACACCGATTCCGCCTGCCGGGGCCCGGCCGACAGGACGTCACCCTCGAACACGACCCGGTCGAACCGGATCCGGCCCGCGGTGGGCAATTCCATCACCGATTGGGCGGAGAACCTGGCCCCGGTCAGGTCCAGATCCAGCTTCGGTGTCCGCCAAGTGGTCGAGAGGCGGTCGTCGAGCACCCGGAGCACCGACTCCCGGACCTTCCGTTCGGTCTCGTCGCTGTCTTCGGCGGGTAACCGCAGGTAACCGCAGAGCACGTCGACGCAGATCTGCCGGTTCGCCACCCAGTCGTCGGCGAGACCGGCCATCGCGTACAGCCCGGCGAGCCGGACCGTGGCGTTCTCGTGGGCGAGTTGTTCCGCGGCGGTCCCGAAGCGCTCGTTGAAGCTCTGTGCCTGCTCGCGTTCGTCCTTGGCCTCGTCCAGGCGGTGCTCCGCTTCGGCGACCCGTTGTTTGCGCAAGTTCACCGCCAGCAGGACGACACCGCCCAGCCCGGCGACGACGGCCAGCGCGATCTTCAGCAGTTCCAGGACCTCCGTCGTCCCGAAGGCCGTGGCGGCGGGGAGCCGGGGGAAGCCGAGCAGCCAAAGCAGCCCGGCCCCGGTCAGGCCCGCGACGACGACCGCGAGCGTCATCCACCGGAAGACCGCGCTCGCCATGGACTGATGCCGCCACGGTTCGATCGGCGGGCGCCCTTCCGTGCCCCGCCGCCGTCGAACGCGGCGCAGCCTGCCGACGCCGAGGATCACCAGCGCCGCCGCCACCGTCATCCCACCGAGTACGCGAGGGTCGCCGTGACCCAGCCAGGTCCACACGATCGACCACCGTATCGGGGTTCGGGAGCAAAACGGGCAAGCCGTACGTTGTCCAGGTATGGCTGTCGCGTTCTTGCTCTATGTCGTCGCCGAGATCGCCGCCGTCTGGGCGGTGGGCTCGGCCATCGGGGTGCTCGGCACGATCGCGCTGCTCTTCGCCGGTGCGTTCGTCGGATCCTGGCTCGCGCGCCGCGAGGGCGGCCGCGCCTTCCGGGCGTTCGCCGAGTCCGCGCGGCTCGGCCGCCCGGCCGACGCGGAGAAGGAACTCACCGACGGGATGCTGATCGGCCTCGGCGGCCTGCTGATCCTGCTGCCCGGTTTCGTCAGCGACGTCATCGGCCTGCTGCTCATCCTGCCGCCGACTCGCAGTGTCGCGCGCAAGGTCTGGCAGAAGCGGATGGCCAGCCGGGCGGTCAAATTCGCCAACCGTGCCCGCGGGCCGGTGATGGTGGTGGACAGCGAGGTCGTCACCGACACTCCTCCGGCCGAGGCCACCAGGAAGCAGCCGCCGGTGATCGAGGGCCGCATCGTCGAGGGCTGACCGCCGCTCAGCTTAGACACCAGCTTCGCCACTAGACTCCAATGTCTAAGCTAGGACGGCGGCATGCTCCACGACGACCTCGCCGAGGACGTGGCCCCCGCTTCCACGGACAGCCCGGCACCTCCGAAACGCCGTGCCGACCGACGCGAAGAAATCCTTGACGCATTGGGTGACGACGAGGCGACACGTGCCGATCTGGTGGCGGCGACAGGCCTGCACGACCGCACGATGACGCGATGGTTGACGGTCCTTCTCCGGCAGGGCCTGATCGAGGCGACGGAGAAGAACCTTCGCAGTCCCAACGTCCGCTACCGCCGCACGCCTCAGCGAACCCTCGACGAGCCGGGTGGCTAGCTCCCGCTCGGCTTCGGGATGTCGAAATACCCGCTGAACCGCACCGCCGGCGCGTACTCGCCCTTGACCTTCACCTTGCCGGTCACGAACATCGCCGCCACCGCCGCGTTGCCGGTGGCCATCCGGATGAAGTCGTCGACGGACAGCGTGATGGTGGTGTCCGGAGTGCGCGCGAGATCGGTGCTGGAAACGCATACGCCGTCTTCGATGACCGTTTGAAAACGATCGAAACCGTCTTCTCCGTCACCATCGGTGAAACGCCAGGCGACGACGAAGTCGACATGCCGTGCGCGTTCGGGAGCGAAATGGTCCGACATTCTGCGGAAAATCTCGTCGAGGAACGCCGAACGCAGTTCCCGGTGATCCGCGATCGCCTTGAGTTGTTCTCGCGACGCGCGTTGCACGACGTCGACGAGCACTTCGGTCTCCAGTGAGCTCAGCTCGATGCCCGCGCCGGTTTCGCCCAGCATGTGCAGGGTTTCCAGCACCTGCGTGAACTGCTCCGGGGTCAGTTTGGCGAGTTCGAGCTTCTCCGCGAAAGCGTTGATGACGTGCTCGCCCGCGGTGCGTGTCTTGTGCAGCCGCAACGGGCGGGAAAGGCGTACCTTGTCCCGCCAGCGCCGGTTCGGAGAATTTCTGGACACGGGTCGGAAGTGTATCTGTTCGGCCGGGTTCAGGACGGCTCGTGCGTTCTCGGAAGGTCGAAGAAACCGATCAGGCCAGCCGCGAATGCCAGGTCACCTTTTACTTTGATCTTTCCCGTGACGAATAGCACAGCGGGCGTCGCCTGATGGGTGATGAGCCGGAAGAAATCGACGGGCGCGATCGTGATCGTCACCCTCGGCTTCTCCTTCATGTCCCTGCTCACCGTGCACTCACCATGCGAGATCACCGTCTCATAGCGGTCGTACCCGCCGGCGCCGGTACCGCCGGACAGCCGCCAGTGGACGACAGCGTGCAGCGTCTTCGCCCGGTCCTGCCGGATGTGGGCGCCCATGCGGTCGAAGATCTCGCGCAGCACACGCTCCCGGAGCGGCCGTTCGGCGACAACGCTCTCGAGCTGCGTACGCGAGGCGCGCGCGACGAGGGTCGCGAAGCGGATCGGGTCGACCTTGCGGAGGTCGAACGCGGGCGCGGACTCCGCGAGCCGTCCCAGTGCGGCCAGTAGCCGCCGGACGTCGTCCTTGCCGAGGTCCTTCGGGTCGATGGCGCCTGCGACCTCGTTGACGTCGAGAGAGTGCGCCTCGGCCGAATCCGGCTCGATCCGCTCCAGCGCGTCGACCAGCGCGCGGCCGGTCAGCCCCACGATCTCGGTCATTTTCCCTCCAGCTCCAGCTACCAGAGCGTAAGGCTACCCGCCAGTAGGTAGGCGGGCAAGCGTGCCGAAATCACCCTTGCCCGAAGGGGCCCGGTAGCGTTCTACGCGACTAATGGGAGGTCCTGAGTTGTCCGAGGAAGTACCGCGTCCCGCCGAACGCGCCAAAAGGCTGCCGAGAGCGGTGCGGGAACGCCAGATCCTGGACGCAGCGGTCTCGGTGTTCTCGCGCTACGGCTATCACTCCGCGTCGATGGACGAGATCTCCGAGGTCGCCGGCGTCTCGAAGCCGATGATCTACACCTACCTCGGCTCCAAGGAAGACCTCTTCGGCGCGTGCATCCGCCGCGAAGCCACCCGCCTGCTGGAGGCCGTACAGGACGGGATCAAACCCGATCTGCCGCCCGACATGCAGCTTTGGCACGGACTTCGCGCGTTCTACCGGTTCGTCGCCGAATACCGCGAGTCCTGGACGGTGCTGCACCGCCAGGCCATGACCGTCGGCGGCGCCTTCGCCGCGGAGATCACCGACATGCGCACCCGCGCGATCGAGCTGGTCGCCGCGCTGGTCGTCTCCGCGGGCACCCGCAAGGGTCTCGGCGAACAGGCCGAGTTCTCCGGCGCCGGGCTGTCCGCCGCGCTGGTCGGGGCGGCCGAGTCGCTGGCCGACTGGGCGCTCGACCACCCCGATGTCTCCGACGGCGTGCTCGCCTCGTGGCTGATGAACCTGGTCTGGCTCGGGTTCAACGACCTGGTCGAGGGCGAGATCTGGAAGCCGTCAGAGAGCGACGACTGAGCCCTCCAGATGCGGCTTCGGCTTGCTCGCGTTCCACAGCTCGAAGGCCCAGCCGTCGCCTTCACTCCATGAGGTGAAAGCCGCCTTGGCGGGCAGCAGCACGGGCTGCTTGAACTTGACGTCGACGGCGAAGGCCTCCGGAAGCCTGCCTTCGAACGCCGCGAGCGCGTGCGCCTTCGTCCACATACCGTGCGCGATCGCGGCCGGGAAACCGAACGCCTTCGCGGTGATCGGGTGCAGGTGGATCGGGTTGCGGTCGCCGGAGACCTCGGCGTAGCGGCGGCCGATGTCTCCGGGCACGTGCCAGATCGCGTTGGGCGACGGCTGCGAGAGCTGACCGCGCGAGGTCTTCTCGCCGCTGCCGCCACCACGGCGCAGGTACGTGCTGACGTCCGTCCACACCGGACTGTCGTTGACGAGCAGCTCGCTGACGACGTCGAACTGCTTGCCCTTCTCATGCGGCCGCAGATCCTCCGCGCGCACGCTCAGGGTGAACGACTCGTCGAGCCGCAGCTGACGGTGCTGGGTGATCCGGTTGGCGACGTGCACCATGCCCAGCAACGGGAACGGGAAGTCGGCCTCGGTCATCAGCGCCATCTGCAGCGGGAACGCGAGGATGTGCGGATACGTCGCCGGGAGCACGTCGTCCAGCCGGAATCCGCACACCTGGTTGTACGCGGCGAGCTGCGCCGGGTCGACGACGACGCCCTCGCGGACGAACTCGGTCGACGGCAGCGTGCTCCCGCCGCTCTTGCGCAGCGAACCGAGCAACGCCTTGGGATACAACGAAGACAGGCTCGGGGACTCGCGGAGTTCCTTGACGGCCATGATCACGCTCCCAGCAGTGCCTGGCCGCAGACGCGGACCACGTTGCCGTTGACCGCGGCCGAAGCCGGGTTCGCGTACCAGGCGATCGTCTCGGCGACGTCGACCGGGAGCCCGCCCTGGCCGAGGCTGGACAGCCGCCGCCCGGCCTCGCGGATGAACAGCGGCACCGCGGCGGTCATCTTGGTCTCGATGAAACCGGGCGCGACGGCGTTGATCGTGCCGCCGTACTCGGCGAGCTGAGGCGCGCCGACGTTCACCATGCCGATGACGCCCGCCTTGCTGGTGGCGTAGTTGGTCTGGCCGACGTTGCCCGCGATCCCGGCGATCGAGGAGACGCCGATGATCCGGCCGTTGTCGTGCAGCACCTTGCCGGACAGCAGCTTCTCGTTGACCGCGAGCTGCGAAGCGAGGTTGACGGAGATGACCGAGTCCCAGCCGCCTTCGGTCATGTTGCCCAGCGTCTTGTCCCGCGTGATGCCCGCGTTGTGCACGACGATGTCGACGCCGCCGTGACGCGTGGTCAGGTACTCGGCGAGCTTCTCCGGCGCGTCGGCGGCGGTGATGTCCAGCTGCAGCGCCGAACCCCCGACCTTGTTGGCCACCTTCGACAGATCCGCGCCCTGGGCGGGGATGTCGAGCGCGACGACGTGGGCGCCGTCGCGGCCCAGCACTTCGGCGATGGCGGCACCGATCCCGCGGGAGGCACCGGTGACCAGGGCGACCTTGCCGTCGAGCGGCTTCGCCCAGTCCGCCGGGGCGGAAGCGGTCTTGGTCTCGGTGCCGACGCGGATGACCTGGGCGTCGACGAAGGCGGACTTCGACGACAGCAGGAAGCGGAGCGTGGACTCAGTGGCCTCTTCGGCACCTTCGGCGACGTACACGAGCTGAGCGGTCGCGCCGCGCTTCAGTTCCTTACCGACGGAGCGAACGAAGCCTTCGAGCGCGCGCTGGGCGATCCGCTCGTGCCCTTCGGCCAGTTCCGGCGGCGTTCCGAGGACGACGACGCGGCCCGAAGGCCCGACGCTCCGGATCACCGGGTGAAAGAAGTCGTAGACCTCGCGAAGCTGCTTCGGGTCCTTCACACCTGTCGCGTCGAAGACGAGCGCGGCGTGCTTGTCGGTCGCGGTCGAGATGACCTCGACGCCCGCGCGGTGCAGCTGCGCCTCGATCACCTTTTCGAGGCGACCGCCCGGCGCGGCGCCGAGAAGTGCGGGACCCTCCAGGGCGGGCTGGCCCGGCTTGTACCGGCGAAGCGTCGCGGGATTCGGCAGGCCGAGCTTCGGCACCACGAACTTCCCCACCGGGGATTTCGTGAACTGCTGGTACCTGTCAGCCATTACGTGCCTCCCGTGCAGTTTGCATCACGTCGCATTCTAACCTACTCGCTAGTAGGTTACAGTGTGAGAGAGCCTACGGAGGAGTGGAAAAAATGGCCACGAAAAGGACGGCACCCGTGCGCAAGGTAGCGATCATCGGCGGCAACCGGATCCCCTTCGCCCGGTCGAACGGGCCGTACTCGAAGGCGTCGAACCAGGACATGTTCACCGCCGCCCTCGACGGCCTGGTCAGCCGCTTCTCCCTGCAGGACGAGGTGATCGGCGAGGTCGCCGCCGGCGCGGTGCTCAAGCACGCCCGCGACTTCAACCTCGCCCGCGAAAGCGTCCTCGGCAGCAGGCTGAACCCCGCCACCCCGGCGTCGGACGTGCAGATGGCCTGCGGTACCGGCCTCCAGGCGATCGTCAACGTCGCCAACAAGATCGCGCTCGGCCAGATCGACTCGGCCATCGCGGGCGGCGTCGACACCACGTCCGACGCGCCGCTGGCCGTCAACGACGACCTGCGCCAGATCCTCGTCCAGCTCAACGCCGCGAAGACGCTCCCCGAACGGCTGAAGCTCGCCGCGAAGCTGCGTCCCGGCCACATCGTCCCCGAGATTCCGCGCAACTCCGAGCCGCGCACCGGCCTGTCGATGGGCGAGCACGCCGCGCTGACCGCGAAGGTCTGGGAGATCACGCGCGAGGCGCAGGACGAACTCGCCGCGACCAGCCACCAGCGTCTCGGCGCCGCGTACGACAAGGGCTTCTTCGACGACCTGGTGACGCCGTACCTCAAGCTGGCCCGCGACCAGAACCTGCGACCGGACTCCAGTGTCGAGAAGCTCGCGAAGCTGAAGCCCGCCTTCGGTGGCCCCGAAGGCACGATGACCGCAGGCAACTCGACGCCGCTCTCCGACGGCGCCTCGACGGTCCTGCTCGCGACCGAGCAGTGGGCGAAGGCCCGGAAGCTGCCGGTGCTGGCGTACCTGACGTTCTCGCAGACCGCGGCCGTCGACTACGTCCACGGTGACGAAGGCCTGCTGATGGCGCCCGCGTACGCAGTCCCGCAGATGCTCACGCGCGCCGGGCTCACCCTGCAGGACTTCGACTTCTACGAGATCCACGAAGCCTTCGCTTCGCAGGTGCTCGCCACCCTCAAGGCGTGGGAGGACCCGGCGTTCGCCAAGGAGAAGCTGGGTCTCGACGAACCGCTCGGCTCCATCGATCGGGCGAAACTGAACGTCAACGGCTCGTCACTGGCGGCCGGGCACCCGTTCGCCGCGACCGGCGGCCGCATCGTCGCCACCCTCGCGAAGCTGTTGAACGAGAAGGGATCCGGCCGCGGACTCATCTCGATCTGCGCCGCGGGCGGTCAGGGCGTCACCGCGATTCTCGAAAAGTAGTCAGTCCGCTCTGCGCGGATCAGGGAAAAACCCCGGTGCCATTGTCGGTGCCGGGGTCTAGTTTGTCCGCATGTTCGCAGTGCAGGCGAAAGCGCTGGTCAAGACCTACGGGTCCACCAAGGCGCTCGACGGAGTCGATCTGGAGATCCCGGCGGGCAAGGTGCTGGGCCTGCTGGGGCCGAACGGCGCAGGCAAGACGACAACGGTCCGCATCCTGACCACCCTGCTCCGCCCGGATTCGGGCGAGGCGGAGGTGGCCGGGCATGACGTGCTGGCCCAGCCCGACGCCGTCCGGCGGTCGATCGGGTTGTCCGGGCAGTACGCCGCCGTGGACGAGAACCTCACCGGGTTCGAGAACCTGTACATGGTCGGCAGGCTGTACGGGAGCAAGAAGGCCGCCGCGAAGTCGAGGGCGCGCGAGCTGCTCGCGCGGTTCCGGCTGGAGGACGCGGCGGACCGCCCCGCCAAGACGTATTCCGGTGGTATGCGGCGACGGCTCGACCTCGCGGGGGCGCTGGTCGCCGAGCCGACCGTGGTGATCCTCGACGAACCGACCACCGGGCTCGACCCGCGCGGCCGGATCGACACCTGGGAGGTCATCAAGGAACTCGTCGCCGACGGCACCACGGTCCTGCTGACCACGCAGTACCTGGAGGAGGCCGACCAGCTCGCCGACTCGATCGTGGTGATCGACAAGGGGAAGGTCATCGCGCGCGGCACGGCCGACGAGCTCAAGCAGGAGATCGGCGGCGAGCGGCTGGAGCTGGTCGTCGCGTCCGCCGACGACCTCGCGGCGACCACTCAGGTGCTCGCCGAGGTCGGCTCGGGAACGCCGTCGGTCGACGAGCACACCCGCAAGGTCGACGTCCTGGTCGAGGGCGGGCCGAAGGCACTGATCGAGGCACTGCGGCGGCTGGACGGCCACGGCGTCGCCGTCCAGGACGTCGCGCTGCACCGGCCGACGCTCGACGACGTCTTCCTTTCGCTGACAGGGCACGCCACGGACGAGGGGGAGAAAAAGTGAGCTCGGTCGCGAAAGCCTTTTCCGACGGTGGCGTGATCACCTGGCGGAACCTGAAGAACGTCCAGCGCAACCCGGACTGGCTGATGGCGGCGACACTGCAGCCGATCATGTTCGTGCTGCTGTTCGCGTACGTCTTCGGCGACGCGATCGGCGGCGAGGCAGGCGGGCTCGCGTACCGCGAGTTCCTGATCGCCGGCATCTTCGCGCAGACGGTCGCGTTCAACTCGGCGTTCACCGTGATCGGGTTCGCGAACGACCTGCAGAAGGGCATCATCGACAGGTTCCGGTCGCTGCCGATCTCGCGCCTCGCGGTGATCTTCGGGCGGACGACGTCCGACCTGGTGATCAGCGTCGTGGCGCTGGTCGTCATGTCGCTGTGCGGGCTGCTCGTCGGCTGGCGGATCCGCGGCAGTTTCCTCGACGCGGTGCTCGGCTACCTGGTGATGCTGATGTTCGCCTGGGCGCTGTCCTGGGTCGGCGCGTGGATCGGGCTCGTCGCGCGCAGTGTCGAGGTGGCGCAGAGCGCCGGGCTGATGTGGATGTTCCCGCTCAGCTTCATCTCGACGGCGTTCGTCCCGGCGGACAAGCTGCCGGGCGTGCTGAAGGCGATCGCCGACTGGAATCCGTTCACCGCGGTGATCAACTCGGCGCGTGACCTGTTCGGGAACCGCTTCGGCGTGGCCCCGACGGGCTGGCCCGCCGAGCACGCCTCGCTGTACGCGATCCTGTGCTGCATCGCCATCATCGCGATCTTCGCGCCGCTGGCGACGGCCCAGTACAAGAAGGTCGCGAGCCGCTGAGAATTTTTCGGCAGAAATGTCGAACCGCCGTCGAGCCGCTCGACGCGTCGGTGAAGGCGAGGTAGAAACAGCCCCGCCAAGACACTGAGGAGCAGCGATGCGGTTTCTGATGATGCACCGGCTGGACGAGAGCGCCCCGGAAGCCTGGAACCCCAGCAAGGAGTTCATCGAGCAGATGGGCGCCTTCGTCGAGGACTCGTTCAAGAAGGGCATCCTCATCACGGCGGAGGGCGTGCACCCGTCGGAGCGGGGCGCGAAGGTCCGCAAGGTGCGCGGCGGCAAGATCACCGCGACCGACGGCCCGTTCACCGAGACCAAGGAGGTCATCGGCGGATTCGCGCTCATCAACGCGAAGGATCTGGCGGAGGCCGTCGCTTTCGCCGAGACCTACGCGGCGCTGTTCGACGAGATCGAGGTCGAGGTGCGGACCGTCGTCGAGATGGAGGACATCGAGGCCTTCACCTCATGACCCCACGCGTTCAGTCCTCTGGATGCGCCGGAAACGCATCCACAGGACTGAACGCGGGTCGCTACTTGGTCAGGCGCTTTTCGGCCTTCTTCGCCAGCTTCTCGGCGTGCTTCTCCGTCTTCGACGCGGCCCGCTTGGCGCGCCAGCCGAGCGACGGCTTGCCGGCGGTGTCGGCGGCGGCCAGCAGCAGGCCACCGGCGAGACCGGCGTTCTTGATGAACTGGATCTGCTGCTGCTGACGTTCGGCCGGTTCCTTGATCTCCCAGAACCGGTGTGCCGCCAGCGTCGTCGGGACGAGGCTGCCGAGCAGCAGCAGCGAGGCCAGGCGCGGTGCCTTGCCCGCGGCGAGCGCGACCCCGGCGCCGACCTTCACCGCGGCGTCGATCCGGACGAGGGTGGCGGGATCGCGCGGCACCGACTCCGGCACCACACCCTCCAGCTTGTCGAAGGACTCGGTGAGGAACGGCTCCGCGGCTTTGGCGTGCCCCTGGGTGTCCCTCAGCGCGCCGATCCCGCCGGAGATGAAGATCGCGGCGAGGAGCGGACGTGCGACGCGACGGAGAATCACGGTCGTAGCCTTTCTGGATCCGGGCACGGGAAACAAACCTATCCCCAGTCTTCCCGCCCGCCACTCCGCCGAACCGCGCTAACGGAGTATCTTGGAATATTTCTCTGACACTAGACAGTGATAGATTTTGCTATCGGGCCGGATACGCCCTCGGCAGCTTGAAGCCGCGGTCGGCCGCGACCTGCCGCAACCGGTCCGGGTAGTCGGTGATGAGACCGTCGACGCCGTCATCGATGAGCTTGTGCATGGTGGCCGGGTCGTCGATCGTCCAGGGAACGACCTTGATCCCCGCGCGATGCGCCTCGCTGACCAGCGCCTTCGTCGTGAACGGCCGATAGTCGGGGTCGCCGACCTTGCCACCCTGCGGGTTGCCGTGCACCGGCGAGAGCGCGCTCGCGCCGAACGACTTCACCGCGCGGACGGGGCTGCCGCCGAAGTCGTCGATGTCGAGCCCACCGAGCCACGGCGATTTGCCCGGCTGCCCGACCTGCAGGAACTCCGGCTGCGTCAGCGCGACCGTCGGGATCCACGGCGCGACCTTCCGCAGGAGCATCAGCGAGCCCCAGTCGAAGCTCTGGACCGTGACGTTGTGCGCGAATCCGCCGCGCAGGATCTCGCGCACCGCCCGCTGGACGAACTGCTCGCGCGGCGCGGTCTCCTGCGGGGCGGCGGCCTCGACCTTGGTCTCGATGTTGAACTTGATTCCCCAGGCGCGGTGCTCGCGCGCGAGCTGGAACAGCTCGGCCAGCGTCGGCATCCTGGCGCCGGGGGAGAGCGTCTGGCCGGGGAAGTTCGGCTGGCGGATCGAGCCGCAGTCCAGCGTGCGGACCTGCGCGAACGTCAGGTCCTTCACGTATTTGCCGACATACGGGTACGCCGGGTCGCCGGGCGTCGCGGGCGCGGTGTCGCGGCACTTCGCGGGCGTCGTCTTGCGGTCGTGGGTGATCACCTCGCGACCGTCCTTGGTGATCTGGAGGTCGAGTTCGAGCGTGGTCACCCCCAGCTCCATCGCCTTGCCGAACGACGCGAGCGTGCTCTCGACGGTGAGCCCGAGCCCGCCGCGATGGGCCTGGATGTCGAAGGTGCGACGCGGCTGCGCGTCGGCGACCCCGGCCGTGCCCAGGGTCAGCGCAGCGGCCATGACCAGCGCGAATGTCCTCATCCGGGAACCATGCCACGGCCGGGTGAACTTCGATTGACTTTGACGCAACGTCAACCTCTACCTTCGAGGACATGCCGAACGAGAAGGAGTGGTCGATCCAGGACATCGCCCGCTCGGCCGGGACCACGAGCCGCACGCTGCGCCACTACGGCGACATCGGGCTGCTCGAACCGAGCCGGGTGGGGAGCAACGGATACCGCTACTACGACCAGGACGCGCTGGTACGGCTGCAACGGATCCTGCTGCTTCGCGAACTCGGGCTGAGCTTGCCCGCGATCGGCGAAGTGCTCGAAGGGGAGCAGGACACGACAGCGGCGCTACGCACGCACCTGAAGTGGCTGGAGCAGGAGCGACAGCGGCTCGGACGGCAGATCGAATCGGTCAGGACGACCTTGAAGAAGACAGAGAGAGGTGAACAACTGATGGCAACGGAAGTGTTCGACGGCTTCGACCATACGAAGTACGAGAAGGAGGTCACCGAACGCTGGGGCGCCGACGCCTACAAGCAGGGTGACCGGTGGTGGAAGTCGCTGAGCGCCGAGGACAAGAAGGCGCACCAGGAGGACCAGAAGGACATCGCGGCCGCGTTCGGCGAGGCCCGCGACCGGGGCCTGCCCGCGGACGGCGACGAGGCTCAGGCGATCACGCAGCGGCTGTACGAGTGGCTCCGGCCGGCCGTGCGGGCCGTGTCGAAGGGCTACTTCGCCGGTCTCGGGCAGCTGTACGTCGACGACCCGCGCTACGGGCAGTACGACGAGAAGCACGGCTCGGGCACCGCGGAGTACATCCGCGACGCGATGGCGGTCTACGCCGAGCGCAACCTGAGTGAGTAAGAACGGAGGACGGGGCTGCAGACCCGTCCTTCGCCGGCGCGACACGCGCTAGGTGAATATCGCCGAATATCGGGTCCACGCTAGAAACGCCGATAGCGTGTGAGAGTGGATCCCATCCGCAACCCCTTCGCCCCTGGCGC
Source organism: Amycolatopsis alba DSM 44262 (assembly GCF_000384215.1). Lineage (NCBI taxonomy): Bacteria > Bacillati > Actinomycetota > Actinomycetes > Pseudonocardiales > Pseudonocardiaceae > Amycolatopsis > Amycolatopsis alba. The sequence goes on from NZ_KB913032.1 coordinate 3,582,068, forward strand.
CGGTCAACGGCCGCCTGAGCTGGCAGGTCGCGTGCGCGAACTCCAGGCCTTCGAGGTCGTGCTCGAACGGGTCGCCCGCGGAAGACCGGAACGCAGCCTGATGCTGACGGGCCTGCGCGGCGTGGGGAAGACCGTGCTGCTGGGCGAACTGCGCTCGAAGGCCATCAAGCACGGCTGGGGCGCGGGCAAGATCGAAGCCCGCCCGGACACCGAACTCCGGCGGCCGCTCTCGGCCGCGTTGCACCGCGCGATCCGCGACCTCGCCGTGCGACATCGCGCGCCGGACCGTGTCGAGCAGGTGCTCGGCGTACTCAAGGCGTTCGCGCTGCGCGCCAACAAACCGGACGCGAAGCTCCGCGACCGCTGGCAACCCGGTATCGACGTGCCCGCCGCGCAGGGCCGTGCCGATTCGGGCGACATCGAGATCGACCTGGTCGAGCTGTTCACCGAGGTCGCGGAGCTGGCCGCAGACGTCGGCACCGGGGTCGCGCTGCTGATCGACGAGATCCAGGATCTGCTGCCCGAGGACGTTTCCGCGCTCTGCGCCGCCTGCCATGAGCTCTCGCAGTCCGGGGCGCCGCTGGTCGTGGTCGGTGCGGGGCTGCCGCACGTACCCGCCGTCCTCTCGGCGTCGAAGTCGTACTCGGAGCGTCTCTTCCGTTACGCGCGTATCGACAGGCTGGAGCGCGAAGACGCCGACCTCGCGGTGATGGCGCCCATCGAACGTGAGGACGCGGGTATCGAACCGGAGGCGCTGGACGCCCTGTTCGACGCGTCCGGCGGCTATCCGTACTTCATCCAGGCGTACGGCAAGGCAGCCTGGGACGCCGCACCCGCCGACCCGATCACCGTGAAGGACGTCCAGGTCGCCGCCCCGGAGGCCGAAGCGGAACTCGCTGTCGGCTTCTTCGGGTCCCGCTACGAGCGCGCGACACCCGCCGAACGTGAGTACCTGCTCGCGATGGCCGAGCTGACGCAGGGCCGGGACGAGCCGGCCGGAACCGCCGATGTGGCCGTCTACCTGGGGAGGAAGCCTTCGTCACTGTCGCCTGCACGGGACAGCCTGATGAAGAAGGGCCTGGTCTACTCCGCCGAGCGCGGGCACATCGCCTTCACCGTCCCGCATTTCGGCCACTACTTGCTCGGCCGGGACTAGGTCCTTCTTCGGCTTTATTGCTTCAGAACTAGAAAGTCGTAGAGAACACTACGCGGCCACACTTGTTCATGGCCCAGTCTCGTGGCACGTCCGCCATGCCCGGCGGGTTCACTCCGATGGACCCGGTCGAGGAGACCATCCGGTTCGCGCCGGGAGACCTCGACCACGCCTGGGAGGCACACGCCCTCGGCACCTATCACGACGCAGTGGCCGCCCTCACACCCCAGCGGTCACAGGCCTTCCAGGACGCCTACGTCGGCGCTTTGGCGGGCCTTCTGCGCGCCGATGAAACCTCGGTGCTCAAGTCAGAGGTGCTCTACGCCTTCGGTCGACGGCCCTGAGCTGCTCCAAACGGGTGTACGAGGCCATCCCGGAACGTCGCCAGAGGCGCCCAGCGTTACCAAGAAGTGACCGGCGACACCAAATACCTCCGGATTTCGACTCCTGTTGCCGACGATTCATCGGCAAGTGCGCCAAGTCACCGGATAATCGTTGGCTTCCTTGTGAAAAAGAGTGCATACTAGAAGCACAGCCACCGAGACACAAGACCCTCAAGGGGATGACTTAAACCGATGAACAACATCGCCGCCAAGCTCCGTGCCCGTCGCGCCGAGGCTCGCACTCGCCGGGCCCTGAACCGGGCGATCGACACCGCGGCCACCGCGACCGTTCGTCAGGAGCTCATCGCTATCTCCCAGGCGCACCACACGCACATGCGCTGAGCCGACAACAACCGTTGTAGGTGTCGCCCATTCGAGTGACCTACGACACATAGTGCGTGAGGTGTAACGCCGCGGAACGCGGCGTCGATACCCACTACGACCCCGTGATGCTGGCGGACCCCCGACCTGGCAGCATCACGGGGTTTCCATATGTCCGGACCCCCTTCGGAAATTTCCTGCCTTCGCAGCTTCGCGGGGTAATGTTTGATCAAGTCAACGAATCTGTTGAGGTGGTCAAGTGAATCGATCCGCGGACCGGGTGGCGACCGTCCGGGCCTTCAACCGCCTGTACACCGGCGTGATCGGCGTCCTCGACGAAGGACCGGCCGACGCCGAGTACTCCCTGAGCGAAGCCAGGGTGCTCTTCGAGATCGCGCAGCGGGATCCGACTCAGGTCACCGACCTGCGCAAACGTCTCGACCTCGATGCCGGGTACGCGAGCAGGCTGCTCGCGAAGCTCGAAGAACGAGGTCTTCTCACGCGCGAACGCAGCGACGAGGACGCTCGCCGTCAGATCGTCAGGCTGACCGAAAACGGCCACCAGGCCTTCGCCGTCCTCGACGCCCGATCGGTGGACCGGATCGGCTCACTGCTCGGCCGGTTCGGCGACGACGAGCAGGAACGGCTGCTCGGTGCGATGGACACGATCACCTCGCTGGTCGGCGAGCGCGCGTCGGATCCCACGCTGGTCCTGCGCCCGCCGCGGCCGGGCGACTTCGGCTGGGTGGTCCATCGCCACGGCGCCCTCTACTCACGCGAGTACGGCTGGGACGAACGCTTCGAAGCCCTCGTCGCCCGCGTGGTCGCGGACTACGTCGAGAACCGCGGTGAACCCCGCCAAGCGGGCTGGATCGCCGAACTCGACGGGGAGCGCGTCGGCAGTGTCTTCTGCATGCCCGCCGAAGACGGCACGACCGCGAAGCTGCGGATGCTGCTCCTCGAACCGGCCGCACGGGGACGCGGCGTCGGAAAACGCCTGGTCACCGAATGCGTCGAGTTCGCGAGGGCGTCCGGCTATCCGGCGATGGAGCTGTGGACGGTCTCGCTTCTGGACGCGGCGAGGGCGATCTACCGGAAGGCGGGCTTCCGGCTGGTCAGCGAAGAGACGATCCCCGGCTTCGGCCACGAGCTGACCGGGGAGACCTGGCGGCTGGAGCTGCGGTGACGGGGAAGCCACTTTCGCAGCGGTGAAGGTGGCTTTCGTGACGTGTCGGCCCCGAACGTTCACGCGGGCAGGGTTATCTGGGGGAGTGAACTGGACCGCGTACCTCGACGGCTACTGCGAACGGCTGACCCCCGGACTCTGGGGCGAACCGCTCAACAGCCTCAGCAACCTCGCGTTCCTGATCGCGGCGATCGCCGTCTGGCGGCAACCGAAAGGCCGCGTCTTCGCGATCCTCATCGGGCTGGTGTTCCTCGGCAGCACGACCTTCCACCTGCTCGCCACCCGCTGGTCCGCGGCCGCCGACACCGGTTTCATCCTGGTGTTCGTCCTGTACTACGCCGCCGTGTTCCCGCACGTGTTCTTCGGCGTCAGCCGCAGGCTGTCCTGGCTGGCGATCCCGGTGTTCCTCGCCTTCACCGCCGTCGTCGCGTCGCTGGGTGGCGGGATGTATCTCTCGGCGCTGATCGGGCTCGTGGTCTTCGCGGTCATCCTCAAGGGCGAACACCGCCGCAGGTTCGCCCTCGCGGCCGGCGTTTTCGGGGTGTCCCTTTCGTTCCGCACGGCCGACCACGCCGTCTGCGGGAACTTCCCCGCCGGAACGCACTTCGTCTGGCATCTGCTGAACGGGCTCGTCCTGTATCTGACGGCCACGGCGGCAACGAGAAGGGCCGCGTCCGAACCGGACGCGGCCCCTTCGCGGCACAGTGACTAGTGGACGCCGATTTCGCGGAGATCCTTGTCGTGCTCGTCGGCGTGGTAGTCCTCGGGCTCGGTGTCGTCCGTGCCGTTGAAGACCTTCAGCTGCCGTGCGATCACCGTGAAGATCACCGCGATCAGCAGGTTCGCCACCAGCGCGACGAACCCGACGTAGATCTGCAGCTGCGAACCGCTGAACGGGTGCCAGCCGAAGATCGACAGCTGGTCCAGCGCCAGCGCGGAGCCACCGAAATGCTCCTTTTTGGTGGCCGGGTTCGGGATGTTGTAAAGCATGATCAGGCCCCAGCCGATGCCGACCACCCAGCCTGCGATCAGGCCCCAGCGGTGGAACCACCGCGTGTACAGCGAGATCGCGACGGCCGGCAGGGTCTGCAGGATCAGCACGCCGCCGATGAGCTGCAGGTCGATCGAGAACTGCGGGTCGATGAACAGGATGAACGCCACCGCGCCGAACTTGACGATCAGCGAGGCGAGCTTGGCCTGCTTCGCCTCCTGGCCCGGCGTCGCGTTCTTCTTGATGTACTCCTTGTAGATGTTGCGCGTCCACAGGTTGGCCGCCGCGATCGACATGATCGCCGCGGGCACCAGCGCGCCGATGCCGATCGCGGCGAACGCGATCCCGGCGAACCACGAGGAGAACTGCGAGTCGAACAGCACCGGGACGACGGTGTTCGTGTCGGGCTTGCCGGTGGCGTTGTTGGTGATCGGTGAGACCGAGGCGCTGATCGCGACGTAGCCGAGCAACGCCAGCAGGCCCAGGACCAGCGAGTACGCCGGGAGCGCAACCATGTTCCGCTTGATCACGCTGCGGCCGCGGGAGGCGAGCACGCTGGTGAGCGAGTGCGGGTACAGGAACAGCGCGAGCGCCGAACCGAGCGCCAGCGTGGCGTACTGCAACTGGTTGTTGGCGTTGAGCAGGATGCCGTCCGTCTTCGACGGCGTCTTGTCGAACTTCGCCTGCGCCGAGTCGAAGATCGCCGACCAGCCGCCGAGCTTCGAGGGCAGGTAGATGATCGCCACGAGGATCACGATGTAGATCAGGATGTCCTTGACGAACGCGATCAACGCGGGCGCGCGCAGGCCGGACTGGTAGGTGTAGACCGCCAGGATGATGAAGGCGACCAGCAGCGGCAGGTGCCCGACGATGCCGGAACCGTTGATACCCATGGTCCGCAGCACCGCTTCGAGGCCGACGAGCTGCAGCGCGATGTACGGCATCGTCGCGATGATGCCGGTGATCGCGATCAGCAGCGCCAGCGTCGGCGAACCGAACCGGCCGCGGACGAAGTCGGCGGGGGTGACGTATCCGCGAACACGCGAAACCGACCACATGCGCAGCGCCGGCATCAACACGATCGGGTAGACGATGATCGTGTACGGCAGGGCGAACATGCCCATGGCGCCGGCACTGAACATCAGCGCGGGGACGGCGACGAACGTGTACGCCGTGTAGAGGTCACCGCCGAGCAGGAACCAGGTGATCCACGAACCGAACTTGCGGCCGCCGAGACCCCATTCGTCCAGGTGGTCGAGAGTGTTGCCTGCCTTCCAACGCGAAGCGACGAAGCCGAGCACGGTGACCACCGCGAAGAGGAGCGTGAAGATGATCAGCTCCGGCCATTGGATGTTGGTCACTTGACGTCCCCCTCGTCGAGCTGGTCCACGGACAACCGGTCGGGACGCTCACTGGTCGGCTTGTCCTTGGTCATCACGTAGACGATCCCGGTGCACAGGACGCCGACGGCCACGAACACGAATTGGAACCAGTAGAAGAACGGCATCCCGAACAGCCGAGGGCCGTCCGCATTGAACAGCGACGTGATCAGCACCAGCAACGGGATGATCAGCAGGAGGTTCCAGGGACTGAACTGAAAGCCCCTCACCTTCCCGTCTGACTTACCTGACGCCATCGGACCTCACCTAACATTCCCGTAACCCCGGATGGACCCGATGACCCTAGAACCTCTTGCCCACCTGGGTCACGCCTGTCCGATATCGATTTGATCAGCGACGCCCCATACGACGAAGGGCGGTTGCCGTCCCGCTCCGCGCCGGATATCAATAGCCGCAGTCGCGAACAGCAACTTCGCACGCAAGATCAAAGGGGCATCGGATGAAGAAACTCCGCTATGCGGTGGTGATCCCGGCTGTCGCCGGCACCATGCTGGCCGGGTTCACTCCTGCGTTCGCAGGACCGGAGGCTGCCAAACAGCAGCCTCTGAACTCCACCAACATTCCGGCGCAGTACGCGAACCAGAAGCTCGACTGGCACAAGTGCAAGGCGAACGAACTGCCGTCCGCGCCGCCTCCTGGGGCCGAGAACATCGAATGCGCGACCTACCGTTCGCCGCGCAACTGGTACAAGGCGAACGAGGGCATCGACCTGACGATCGCCGTCAGCCGCCTCGCCGCCACCAGTGGCACCGCGACGGCCAGTGTCATCACGAACCCTGGTGGCCCCGGCGCTCCGGGCCGTAACTTCCCGGCCCGTCTGCGTAACCAGACGAAGCTGCGTGCGAACCAGGAGATCGTCGGTTTCGACCCGCGCGGTACCGGCAAGAGCACCAACATCACCTGTGGCAACGCGGTCGGCACCGGCTCCGACCTCGACCCGCGCGACCGCAGCCGGGCGAACCTCAACCTGATCCTGGACGCCACCAAGTACGCGGCGGACTCCTGCCAGGTGAAGTCCGGCGAGCTGGGCCCGCTCATCAACACCGCCCAGACCATCCGCGACGTCGACCTGCTGCGCGTGCTCCTCGGCCGCGACAAGATCAACTGGGTCGGCTACTCGGCTGGCACCTGGATGGGCGCGCACTACGCGCAGCAGTTCCCCACCCGCACCGGCCGCTTCCTGCTCGACTCGTCGGCCGAGTTCACCACGACCTGGCAGAACTCGTTCGACGGGCAGCCGCTCGGCTTCGAGCGCCGCTGGCGTCAGGACTTCCTGCCGTGGATGGGCAAGTACGACAAGGTCTACGGCTTCGGCAAGAACGGTGAGGCCACGCGCCAGAGCTACGAGAAGGTCCGCTTCGCGCTGACGCAGAACCCGGTCGAGGTGGACGGCGTCCCGGTGTCGGCCAACGCGCTCGACTCGACCATCGCGTCGTACATCTACTCGAAGCGCAACTTCCCGGCGCTGGCCGACTACCTGGTCAACCTGAAGACGCTGACCGAGGGCACCGGCTCGCAGCAGCAGAAGGCCTCGGCCGCGCAGAAGGTCAAGGCGGAGACGGTGGACGCCGACGGCGTCATCGGCCCGCAGCCGCTGTTCGTCCCGAGCGACGGCGACTCCTACAACGCCAGCTTCTGGTCCATCCCCTGCAACGAGGGCCCGTGGGTCGGCAACCGGCAGACCGCCATCCGCCAGTCGCAGAAGCTGATCGACCGCGATCTGCCGCTGCTCGGCGCCGGCTGGCTGATCCAGCCGTGCATCTTCTGGAAGAACAAGCCGGTCGACCTGCCGAAGCTCGACGGCCGCGGCGTCCCGCCGGTGCTGATGGTCCAGTCGGTGCACGACCCGGCGACCCCGATCGAGGGCGCGACCCGTGCGCACCGCGCGTTCGCCAACTCGCGGATGATCACCGTGACCGGCGAGGGTGACCACGGCATCTACGCCGGCGGCAACGCGGGTGTGGACAAGGTCGTGGAGGACTACCTCGTCGACGGCAAGGTGCCGAACGACCAGAGCCTCCCCGGAATCCCACTTCCGGTGCCCGCGGGCGGCTGAAACCCCTAGGGATTGTGGCCCCGTCGAGTTTCGGCTCGGCGGGGCCCTTCTTTTGCCCGGTCCACAGACCTGTGCACAGAGTTGTCCACAGGCTGGGGGTAACTCGGGTTGCTCGGGTTCGGTGGGGAGTCCCGAGCGCCACGCTCGGGACGTTGAGCGTCTCTGGCGTGGCGCTCGTGACCGCCGGGGTCGCCCTGCGGGGGAGTGGCGGTATTAGTATTGGGTTTATGGTGCGAGTGCCGTTGACGGACGAGGAGCGCGAACGTGGCGAGCGGCTGGGGCTGGCGCTCCGGGACGCGCGCGCGTCGGCGTCGCGGAGCATGGTCGAGGTCGCGGCGGAGGCCGGGATCTCGGTGGAGACGCTCCGGAAGATCGAGACCGGCCGGATCCCGACGCCCGCTTTTTTCACGGTGATGGCGCTCGCGGACGCCGTCGGGCTGCCGCTGGACGTGCTGCGGGCCGCAGCCGAAGGCGCCGCTCCGGACATCGCCGACGTCGCGGAAGCCAGCTGAGCCGACAGCCTGAGCTGGGCTGAAGCGGAACGGGCCCGCCACCCTTCTCCGACGCGGGCAACGCTCCCATCCCCTTGTCCACAGGCCCCCACCGTTGTGGACAACTCCCGCCCCCGAACGCTTTCACCCCCGCCCCCGTCACCCCCTGCCGATACGCTGGTGCAGGGCGCGCCCCCCAGGGACGGGTGGGGGATGGGGTTCGCGGGTGTGGGGCGAAAAAGTGGGGTCAGGGGCGCAGGGCGGCCAGGGTGTGCGCTCGGTCGTTCAGGTAGAGGAAGCCGTCGATCGGCAGGTCGAAGCTGTTCAGCAGGCTTTCCATGGTCGCGTATTCGTCGACGGAGAGCCGCAGGTTCTCGTTCACCGCGTGCGCGATGAGGACGTCGGCCAGTTCCTCCCACTCGCCCGACCAGTGCAGGGTGCGGTAGAAGGCCAGGACGTCCGGCGCGACGCGGTCGGCGATCTGGTCGAGCAGGCTTTCGCCGAAGAAGCTGATGCGTCCGGCGGCGAGGTCGGCGACGGTCGGGTTCGCCGGATCGGCGGCGGTATCCGGATTGCGGACCACGCCGGGGCCCGCCACCGGGTAGCCCGTCTTGACGTGGCCGTTGTCCTCGACCAGCACGATCAGGTGCACGCCGTACCGTTCGCCCGCGCAGCGCCAGCGGCCGTTGTGCTGTCTGCGCCGGGGTTCGCTCGGATCGTTCGCGACATCCTTGATCACCGCGATGATCTGCTCGTCGGTCCAGCCGACAGGGAACTCGCTGGTCGCCCGCCGCCCGTTCCCCGGTGCGTGCCCACCGCCCACTCGTGCTCCTTTCGTCGCATCGAGGGTAACCCGCGTTCGGAGTATCCGAATGATCCGAACGCGGGAACGGGTGACCTCAGCCGGTCACGCTGAGCAAGACCGAACCGACGACCAGCACATCGACGCCACGCATGACCTGAAGAGCCGCCCCACCGCCGCTGACGTCGTAGTTCATCGGCGGCCGGGTCGCCGTCCGCAACGCGGCGACGACGGCCAGCGGGACAGCGAGCCACGCCGACCAGGCCGAGGCCACCCCGAGTGCCAGCGTCACCAGACCGAGCGAAACACCCCATCCGAGACCGAGTATGGCGACCACCAGGCCGTTGACCAGCCGCAACTCCCAGTCGGACGCGCCGAGCCACCGCCTGCGGCCGGGGTTGCGCCACAGCTCGCCGAGCCCGCCGACGAACGGCACAAGCGCCGCATACGCGCCGACCGCGAACAGCGGCCCCGCAGGAACGGCAGGGAAGGCCAGGTGCCCGACACCGACCAGGCACGCGATCACCACACTCGCCGCCGCGTACCGACGACGGCCGAGCACCCCGGCCCACGCGAGCCGCAGCGCCGTCGGACGCCGCAGCGACAGCCACGGCACCGGCTGCGATTCCGGGATCAGCAGCATGGGATCCATGAAGACCGCGGCCATCGCCCGCAGCAGCCGCGCGTTCCAGCCGTCGACCAGTTCCTGGCGCCCGACCCCGGACATCGGCTCGCCGCCGAAGGCCACCGCCACCGCCACGACGAACAGCGCACCGGCCAGCACGTCGACCGCGACCGGGCCCAGTCCGGCGGCGGCCACCGCCAGACCGGCCAGCGCGAGCACGACCGGTCCCGCGGTTTCCCCGCGGATCGCCGTCCGCCGCGCGGTGACGGCCGCCAGGATCGCCCCGGACGCGGTCAACGCCGACATCGCGATCCACACGTCCCTCAATCCGCCACCGATCGCGGTGACCAGCGCCCCGGTGTAGCCGACCACCAGGACCAGCCCGGACCAAAGCGTCCACATCCGTTTCACGACGACACGACGCCTGTCGACGTCGGCGAAGTCCATCCACGTCAGCGCCGCCGGTTCGGCCCAGACGAAACCGCGCCGGAGCAGGCTGCGCCAGAAGATCGCGCACAGCACGACCAGCAGACCGAACACCGCCGGGAAGTCCACAGCGGACAGTCCGAAAAGGATCGAACGCAGCTTCGGCATGTTCTCGAACGCGGTGAACAGCGCGCCGAATCCGAACAGCGCCAGGAAGGTCTGGTAGTCCCCGCTGAGCAGCCCGCCGAATCGCTGTCGTCCCGGAACGTGCGTGGGGGCTTTGGCGGTCACCACAACTCGAGGGTCGAGTCGGCCGCTTCGAGCAGCGGGGGATGGTGCGTGGCCACGACGACGGCAGCCCCGGCCTTGGTGGACCGTGCGATCAACGACGTCAGCCATTCCTTCCCCGCGACGTCGAGCGCCCGTTCGGGCTCGTCGAGAAGCAACACGTCGTGCGGCCGCACTGTCGCGCCGAGGAGCAGCAGACGACGACGCTGCCCTGCCGAGAACTTGCCCGCGGTGACCTTCGCGCGTTCGGAAAGGCCGGCATCCGACAGCAGCGCGTCGAAATCGCCGAGATCGGCCCCGAACGAGCCCTCCAGCAGTTCGAGATGCTGGAGCGGGGTCAGTTCGGCGAAGAAATCGGAATCGTCGAACAGCACGGAAACCTTGCGGCGAAAGGAAACGTCGCGTTCATCGGGCTTTCCGCCCGCGACGACGACCCGGCCCCGCTGCGGGGTCTGCGTGCCGTACAGACACCGCAGCAGGGTCGATTTCCCGACCCCGTTCGGGCCGACGATGACCGCGCATTCACCCGCCTCGACCTCGAAGTCGAGTCCGTCGAACAACCAATGCTCCCCGGCCTGGACGCCGAGCCCGCGTACGTCGATCATCGGCCGCGCAACAACTCGATCACCGGGGCGAACGCGTCCATGTTGTGCTCCAGCACGGTGAAATAGGTGAAGCCGAACCGCTCGCGATGCGCCAGGATCTGTTCCGCGATCTGCTCGTGCGTACCGACGAGCGCGGTCGGCAATTCCGCGAGCTGCGCCACGGTCAGCGCGCCGTCGAGCAGATCCCGCAGGCTCTCCAGCCCTTCTTGCCGGTCTTCGACCACGGCGACGAAATGCGGGAGGAGGTTGAATTCGGCCTCGCGCCCGTTCAGTTTCCCGCGGACGAAGTTCACCCGCTCCTCGATCCCGGCCGCGTCGTCGGGCACGAGCGGCCCACCGTCGGGAACGGCCGCCGTACCGGTGAACCCGATGATGTCGGCGTGTTCGGCGGCGAGCGTGAGCAGCCTGTCGCCGCGACCGGCGATCATCAGCGGCGGTCCCGGTTTCTGCACCGTGGGCGGTTTGTGTTTTTCGTCGGCGTAGAGCCGTTTGAGTTCTTTGATGGTGTTTTCGAGGTGGTCGACGCGTTTTCCGGCGCGGGGGAACTCCATCCCCGCCGCCTCGAATTCGGCCTTCACGTAACCGGCCCCCAGGCCGAGTTCCAGCCTGCCTTCGGTGAACTGGTCCGTGCCCGTGACGTCGCGGGCCAGCAGCGCCGGGCGGTAGAAGCCGGTGTTGATGACGAAGGTGTTGAGCCGCGGTCGGGTCGTCACCTCGGCGGCGAGCACCAGAGCGGGGAACGGCGGGGCCATGCCGAGGTGGTCGGCCGCGCCGATGACGTCGAACCCGAGGTCCTCGGCCTTCCGGCACTTCTCGACCCACTCGGCCCGAGCCGCCGGGACGACCATGTTGACGCCGAATTTGACCATGCGCCCACGGTACTCAGCGCGAAAGAAGAAGGCCTCATCCCCAGGAACGACCCTGAGGATGAACACACGCAGCCCGGACCCGAGTGGATCCCACCGGCACCGAAAGGTCTCCCAAAGGGCGCCCCGCGCCCGACGGAGACTTCACCGCTCGAGCGCCCTCTTTCGGGCCGAAGGCCCACGGAAACTCGATGAAGGGGCGCCCTCCCGCGCCAACGTGACGTTGACACGAAACGGCGCCCCTTCGGCGAGTTTGCGTCAGCGCTCGAGCCGAGTACGGAGCGCGTCCAGCTCGTCACGCAGCGACGACGGGACCTTGTCGCCGATCTTCTCGAACCACTCCTCGATCAGGGGCAGTTCCTTGCGCCACTCGTCGGCCGAGACGTCCAGGGCGGCCTGGATGTCGGCCAGCGGCTCCTTGAGGCCCTCGGTGTGGAGGTCCTCGGCGGACGGCACGAAGCCGACCGGGGTCTCGTTCGCGTTGCCCTTGCCCTCGACGCGGTCGATGACCCACTTCAGGATGCGCGAGTTCTCGCCGAATCCCGGCCACAGGAAGCGGCCGTCGTCGCCGCGGCGGAACCAGTTGACGTAGAAGATCTTCGGCAGCTTGTCCGCGTCGGCGTTCTTACCGAGGTCCAGCCAGTGCTTGAAGTAGTCACCGGCGTGGTAGCCGAGGAACGGCAGCATGGCCATCGGGTCGCGGCGCACGTTGCCGACCGCGCCGGCGGCGGCCGCGGTGGTCTCCGACGACATGGTGGCGCCCATGAACACGCCGTGCTGCCAGTCGCGGGCCTCGTTCACCAGCGGGACCGTGGTCTTGCGGCGGCCGCCGAAGAGGATCGCCGAGATCGGCACGCCCTGCGGGTCGTCCCACTCGGGCGCGAGGATCGGGCACTGTGACATCGGCGTGCAGTAGCGCGAGTTCGGGTGCGCGGCCTTCTCTTCCGACTCCGGCGTCCAGTCCTGCTTCTTCCAGGAGGTGGCGTGCGCGGGCTTCTCGCCCATGCCCTCCCACCAGACGTCGCCGTCGTCGGTGAGCGCGACGTTCGTGTAGACCGTGTTGCCCTTTTCGATGGTGCGCATCGCGTTGGGGTTGGTGTGCCAGTCGGTGCCCGGCGCGACGCCGAAGAAGCCGAACTCGGGGTTCACCGCGTACAGGCGGCCGTCCTCGCCGAACCGCATCCACGCGATGTCGTCACCGAGGGTCTCGGCGCGCCAGCCGGGGATGGTCGGCTGCAGCATGGCGAGGTTGGTCTTGCCGCAGGCGCTCGGGAACGCCGCCGCGACGTAGTGGACCTTGTCCTCCGGCGAGATCAGCTTGAGGATCAGCATGTGCTCGGCCAGCCAGCCCTCGTCGCGGGCGATGACCGAGCCGATGCGCAGCGAGTAGCACTTCTTGCCCAGCAGCGAGTTGCCGCCGTAGCCGGAGCCGTAGCTCCAGATCTCGCGGGTCTCGGGGAAGTGCGAGATGTACTTGGTGGTGTTGCACGGCCAGGAGACGTCCTTCTGACCCGGCTCCAGCGGCGCGCCGACGGAGTGCAGGGCGGGGACGAACGAGCGCTCGGTGCCGTCCTCGGTGACGAACTTGTCCAGCGCGGCCTTGCCGGCGCGGGTCATCACGCGCATGGAGGCGACGACGTAGGCGAAGTCGGTGATCTCGATGCCGAGCTTGGGGTCCTCGGCTCCGAGGGGGCCCATGCAGAAGGGGATGACGTACATCGTGCGACCGCGCATGCACCCGCGGTACAGCTCGGTCATCGTGGCCTTCATCTCGGCCGGGTCCATCCAGTTGTTGGTGGGACCGGCGTCTTCTTCGTCGTCCGAACAGATGAAGGTGCGCTCTTCGACGCGGGCGACGTCGTTGGGATCGGAGGCGGCCCAGTACGAGTTGGGCTTGGCGTCGAGCTGCACGAACGTGCCGGCGGAGACCAGTTCGGCGTTGATACGCGCGGCCTCTTCGTCGGACCCGTCGACCCACACCACGCGGTCCGGAGTGGTCAGTTCGGCGACCTCCCGGACCCAGGACAGCACGCCACTGTGCGTCGTCGGCGCTTTTTCCAGTCCAGGGATGGCGACTGCGGTCATCTCTACTCCTGACTTCCGACGGCAGAAGCCCACATCGGGAACGACGCTGTTCCGATGCGGGCTTCAGTGCCGGCGACCGAATGGCTTCGCACACCGGCGGGAAGACCGGTGTGCAGGTTTTGGGATTCCCCGAGAGTAGCCGGATGACCGGCAGGTAACCGAGAGCTGACCTGTCGGTTCTCTCACAAGAACGATAAGGGAATCGATTCAGTATCACCGGAATGGGCCATAAGCAGAAATTCTTCCGGTGATCGACGGCACAAGTGCGGAGTGCCCGGAGGGCGAATCGGACACGAGAAAGCCCGGTACGAGGTCTCGTACCGGGCTGTTCTGTGACCAGGATTACACGAATTGGCCCTTCAAAATGGACTAAACCATTCTTCTATTGGTTTAGTCCATTTCGGGCTTTAGTTGGGGCTGATCCACTGGCCGGTGGCGGAATCGATCTTCGCCACTCCTTCGAGTGTCTCGGTGCCCGCGCCACCCCAGGCCGCGTCGCCCGCCGGGTCGCCCTCGGTGGCCGCCGGAGTGCTCGCGAAGGCCGAGCCGATGTCCTCATTGACCACACCGCTGCCGGTCTCGGTCCACTGGCCGGGTCCGGTGTGCTCATAGGTCTTGGAGTTGCCGGAGGCGTCGGTCTCCACCGCGATGTCGGCCTTGCCGTCGCCGTCCTTGTCGGTGAAGGCGATCGTGCGGCCGTCCTCCGTCTGGATGACGGCGGTGTCGGGAGTCCCGTCACCGTCGGTGTCGATGGTCGGCGGGCCGACCTCGACGTCGCCGCTGGGCATGTCGGCGTGCATGGTGCCGCTGGTGCCCGCGTCGGAACCGTCGTCGTGGCCGCCACCGCCTGCCTCGACCCAGGCGCCGGAAGCCTCGTCGTAGACGGCCTCCTGGACGACCTTGCCGTTCTCGTCGAGCACCGCGTACTGATCGGCCTCGCCGTCGCCGTCGGTGTCGACGAACGCCTGGCCGGTGCCGTCGTCGTGCTGGATGACCGCGGCGTCGTTCACGCCGTCCTTGTCGAGGTCGTAGTTGAGCTCGGCCTGGTACTCCTCGCCGTCAACGTGGACCGTGACCGCGTCCGTGGAGCCCGCCTCGGTGTCCGTGCCGCCGCTCTCGTCGACCCACATGGGATGACCCCCTCGTTGACCTGCTGGTGTGTCGAAGCTTATGACTCACCGTAGGCCGGTTCGGTTCCGGTCCACAACAGGGTCACTTCGACAGGTGATCCACCGCGGGAGCGATCGGCGAGGACCACCCTCAGGATCAGCTTCTTGCGGCGCCGCGGATCGCGAACGGCCTCGCTGAGCCGTTGCAGCTTCGCGGGCAACCCCTTTGAGGCGGCAGCGGAGGGAACGGGCTTTGCACGGGTCCCGGCGGCGGGAACTGCTGTCCATAAGGCTGCCGAGGAAAGGTCACGCTTGATTGTCCCGCAGTGACCGAATGCGCCCGAGAAGCGCCTCAGCACGATCACGACCGTCGGAGACGTCCTTCAAGCGCTTCGCGACGACGGCGATCTTCTTCGCCCGTTCCTGCGCGCCCATCTTGATCGTCTTGTCGACTTCCTTCAGCTCCGCCTCGATCGCGTCGATGCGGCGGCCGAGGGCTTCGTCGAGCGCCATCGACAGCTGCTGTTCGGCTTCGATCAGCTGTTCCGCGACGAGCTGGTCCAGCGTGGACCGCGCGTCGGCGATCGCCTCGACCAGCCACTGCTTCATATGCTGCTTGTCCGAAGCGTGTTTGCGGGTCCGCGCCATCCACCAGCCGGCGCCGAGGCCGATGATGATCGTCGCGGGCAGGATCACCGGGTTCAGGATCGCGACGCCTGCCAGCGGCAGCGCGGCGACCTTCCCGGCGCCGAGACCGCCGGAAACCCCCATGAAGATGAGCAGTTTGTCCTCGGCCGTCGGCGGCTTCTTGTCCGGCGGGCGCAGGACGACCGGCGGACCGCCCGCCCTGGCGAACTGGCCGCGGATGATGTCGAGCTCTTCGGGCGAGAACAGTTCGGCGAGCGCGACGTTGGTGACCTGGTTCAGCCGCTGGGAGAGCAGCATCGAGATCCGCTGTGACGTCGTCTGCAGCGCGATGTCGACCTGCTGCGGCAGCGCGGCGAGGTCGTCGCGCTTCGAGCCGTCGATCTGCTGCCGGAAATGGGTCGACGCGTCACGCATCTGCCTGCTGGTGTCGTGACCGACCTCGACCCTGGTCCGCTGGATCTCCGCGCGCAGCTTCAGCTGCCAGCCCCGCGTCGAAGAGCGGCGTTCGGTGCTCAGGTCGTCGCGGCGCTGGCGCAGTTGTTCGGCTTCGGCCTCGCCGGCGGACAGCGCGCGGCTTTCCGCCTGCAGTTTCGCCTTGAGCTCGGCGAGCGCGCTCGAAAGCGCGCGCAGGGTGTTGGCCTCGCCCAGCATCGCCGAGCGGCCGACCAGCATCTCCTGCAGCGCGCCCTGCAGCGCGGCGATCCCGGCCTTCTCACGCAGCATCATCGCCATCTGCTCGTTCGGGGCCTTGACCGCCGTCTCGAACATGCGCGCGGACACCGGGTGGAACACCGCGTCGGCGAACCGGGGAGCGTGCTCGGCGAGCAACCTCCGGTCGGCTTCGAGGACCTCGCGCCAGCCGCGGAACTGGTCGGTCTTGGTAAGCGCGAACAGCACGGTTTCGACGCGTTCGCCCATGTCGTGCAGGAATTGCAGTTCCGGCGCGGTGAACGGCGAAGAGGCGTCCACGACGAACAGCAGCGCGGTGGCGCCGGCGGCCGCTTCCTTCGCCAACACGCCGTGCATCGAGTCGAGCCCGCCGACGCCAGGGGTATCCACAATGGACACGCGTTCGAGCAGCGGGACGGGACCGGAGACCTCGACGTAGCGGGGCGGGATCTGGCCTTCGGGCAGCTCGTGCGCGGCCGAGACCCAGTGGATCAGGTCGTTGAGGTTGATCGGCACCGGCGCCAGCTGGCCCGGATAACAGGCCTGCGCGGACCACTGCTGGGCGTGCTCGAAAACGAGGTACGTCGCCGTGGCGACGTCGGCGTCCACAGGGGACAGTCCCGGCATGGAGAGGAGCGCGTTGACGAGCGAGCTCTTGCCGCGGTTGGTCTCGCCGACCACCACGACCGACGGCTTCTTCGGCCGTGCCTTCCGGATGTCCTCGACCCATTTCGCGGCCTGAGGATCGGCTTCGCGGACGACGGTGAGCAGCTGCTCGCGCGTGCTTTTCACGAGCGACGGCAGATTGGCCGCCGCACTCGGAGCGGTCACTGGGCCTTCTTCGCGTAGACGATGACGATCGGCGCGCGCAGGACCCGGTCGTGATCGGCGAAGCCGACGACCTCGGTCTCCGCGACCAGGCCTTCGAGTGCCGGGTCTTCGGTCGCGACCGCGCCGCCCGCCTCGTGCACGGCCGGGTCGAACCGCTCGCCGTCCGGGCGCAGGGCACGGACGCCGATCCCGGCGAGACCGTGTTCGAGCCGCTCGACGACGCCGCCGCTGCGGGCGCGATCGAGGGCGTACAGGCAGAGCTGGATCAGCGCCTGCCTGTCGGCGAGAGCCTGTTCGAGGTCGGCCGGACCCGTGGTCGTGGACTCCACATCGGTGTTCGACGCGGCTTCGACCGGCTCGGTTCCCTCGGGCGGCGAAGTCTCACCGTCGGCTTCGGCGATGATCGCCGCGATGCTCACCGCCGAGATCTGACCGGTCGGCACGTCGTCCGGGTTCTCCTCTTCGACCGCTTTCTTGCGCAGCCAGGCTCCCACCCGCATCGACCCCCGTAACTGGTGTCCCGGACCGACCGATCAGCCCGGAGAGATTTCACCAGTGTCGGACACCCGCCCGCCCGCCGGGGGCGAAATCGGCAGAACGGGGCGAAGGAATCTGGAGATGAGCACCCGCATCACGGCCAGTTCCGCGGCCGGATCGAGGTCCGGCTCCAGAATCACGCGGGAGAGTGGCGCGTCGATCAGCGCGACGAGCCAGCTGGCCGCCGTCTTCGCGTCGAGGCCGGGATCGATCCGGCCCGCTTCCACCGCCCGTGTCACGAGACCGACCAGGGCGTCACGCAAGGCGCGGTCGTTGCCCTGGACGAGTTCGGCCAGTTCGGGATCGCGAGCGCATTGCGCGGCGACTTCGAGGACGAGTTTGGCCGCCATGGGGTGGAGAAGCTGTTCGGACATGTGCGCGAGGACCCAGAGAATCGCCTCCCACGGGTCTTCGATCTCGAAGGCGGCCGCGATCATGGCCTCGGTTTCGTCGCCGTCCTGCTCGAAGATGCCGACGAACACCGCGCGCTTGTTCGGGAAGTAGTGGAACAGGCTGCCGGTGCTGATCCCCGCGGCGCGGCAGATCTCCGCCGTCGTCGTCTTCTCGAAGCCCTTCTCCGAGAAGCACCACGCGGCGGCGTCGAGGATGGCGCGGCGTTTCGCCTCGTGTTTGGCCGGGTCGACCGTCCTCATTTCACCGCCGGCGGTTCGGCGTGCCACGGGTAGCCGTGTTCGGTGAAGGCCTTGGCGACGGCTTCGCGGTCGACGTCACCCTTCTCCCGCGCCAGTTCCCGGCCGTCCGAGGCGAGCAGGACGAGCTCCTTGCCGTCGAGGAAGACGGCCTGCAGTTCGGCCTCGTAGGCGCGGGTGCGGCCCTTGACGGTCAGGGTGATGCGGGTCGGCGTCACCTTGACGATCAGCCGCTCGTGCGCCCAGACCGCGGCGAACAGCAGCCCTAGGACCAGGCCGGCGCCCGCCCCGGCCACCGGGCCCCACGGGTCGGGGATGTCCGAGACGAGCTGGAACGGCCCCTTGAACGGGACCCAGCTCAGGGAGACCACCCAGTCCGCGATCGACTGGAGGAACCAGCCGATCCCGGCGCCCACCAGCGGACAGCCGAGCCAGGAGGCCGTGCGCAGCCACTGGGGCTCGTCGACGATCGTTTCCATGGGCCCATTATTAGACCGAGCGCTCGGTCTATCAAACCGGCCCGCGATCAGTCGCGGATCTGCTGCCAGATGAGGAAGTACGCGCGGTGCACGACGTGCGCGACGCGGCTCTGGGCGGGCGTCGCGCCGAAGGACGCGAAGGAGCGCCACCAGCCGGCGCGTTCCAGTGCGTGAGCGGCGAGTTCGGCGCGGGGAGCGCCCGGCTTGCCGAGCTGGGCGCCGATGTCGGCGTTGCTGCCGACCCGCAGGACCTCCTCGGACAGGTCCTCGGGCATGTCGACGGCGCCGGACGCGACCAGCGTGAGCGCTTCGAGCAGCCGCAGCTGGTGTGCCTCGGGCTTGGCGAGCAGGACCTCGATCGCGTCGTGGACGCGCTGCCGTTCCGACGGGTCGCCCGACGCGTGGGCCAGCGCGGTGACCGAAGCCAGCGCGGCGGCCGCCTTGATGCCGTCGGCGCGGGCGGCGAAGACGATGCTCAGCCGCTGTCGGACGGCTTCGAGCCCCGAGGCGTCGAGCAGCTTCCGCCGCAGTGAGCCCGCGGTGATCTCCGGCTCCGCGCGGATCGCCTCGACGGCGTAGCGGACGCCGAACAGGTCCAGTTTCTCCAGCAGCCGCAGCCGTGTCCCCGCCGCGACGTCGCAGTCCCAGCTGGTGAAGATGTCCGCCGAGATCAGCATGGTCTCGAGGATGTCGTCGTCCATCCCGGACAGCTGGCGCAGCGCCTCGGCGTCGCCGGAGGTGAACCCGCCGGACTCGGCCGACTCGGCGATCAGCCCGATCACCGGGAGCACGTCCGCGACGCGGGGCTTCAGCGTCGAGGCCTGCTTCTCCGACAACAGCGTCGCGGCCTTCCACACGTCGCCGCCCGAGCCTTCGACCGACTCGGGTGCGATGGTGTCCGCCTTGTTGAGGACCGCGATCGCGTTGACCGGCCCCGCCTCGCGGCTCGCGGTCGCGGCGGTGAACGCGGCCAGCGCCTGCTGGTCGTCGGCGCGCACGCCCTGCGTGACGACGTACAGCACGGCCTCGGCGCCCGCGACGGCGCTGCGCGAGGTGTCGTCCAGCTCGTCTGAGCCTTCTTCTTCCTCTTCGTCGCTGTCGGGCTTGCGGTGCTTGGCCGCGCCCAGCAGCTCCTCGGTCCGCGACACCGACGCGGCGTCGAGCGACCCGAGACCAGGAGTGTCGATGACGGTCATGCCCTGGAGGACCGCGTTGGTGAGGTACGCCTCGATATGCGAGACCTTGTCGATGTCGATGCCCAGCTCAGCCGGGATCATCCCGTCGGCGGCGAAGGGCAGCACCTGTTTGCGCCCGTCGTTGAAGACGATCTCGACGCGGTCGACCGTGCCGTACTGGAACCGGGTCACCAGCCGGGTGCACTCGCCGACGTCGGTCGGCGCGACCCGGCGGCCGATCAGGGCGTTGACCAGGGTGGACTTACCGGATTTGATGCGGCCGGCGACGGCGACCTGAAGCGGGCCGCCCAGTCTTCGCAGGACCTCGGCGAAGCCCGCCGCGGTGCGCGCGGACACCTGCGGCTGCAGGCGGTGGCAGAGGTTCGCCACCGACATCGACAGCGGGCCGGCGAGACGGCCCTGCTCCGTCGCTGACGTCACGGCGCCCGCCCCCTCCCAGTCGTCGAGCCTGCCGACCCGAATCGTGCCATGCCGCTCATCCTCGGGTCGCACCGAAGGTGGTACCGGCGACCGACGCGCGAGCGGCCAGGGCCGACATAGTGTTACCAGGTGCGACGGTTGAGCCTCTGGATGCGTGCCCACCCCATGGCGGGGGACAGTTTCATCGCCGTCGTCCTGTTGCTGACCGACCTGCTGTTCTACGTGGCGGCGGTCGAGACGCCGGAAGTCCCGATGCCGCCCTGGTACGTGGTCGTGCCGCTGGACATCGCGATGGTCACCCCGCTGGTGTTCCGGCGGAAGGCGACGCTGTGGTCGGCGTACGCGCTGCTGCTGGTCAGCATCCCGCACGGGGCGCTGGAACTGGGCGCCGCCAGCGCGTTCGGGGTGATGATCAGCATCTACTCGGTGCTGGTCTACGTCGGACGCAAGCAGGGGCTGCTGTTCCTGCTGGCGACGCTGATCACGTCGTCGGTCCAGCTGTGGGTCGACCCGCCGGAGGACGTGTGGGTGCTGGCGATCATCGGCGTCTTCTCCACCGCACTGTGCTGGACGCTCGGCGAATTCGCCGGCGCGAGGCGCGCCTATCACGAGGAGGTGGAAGCCAGGTTGCATCTACTTGAGACGGAACGGGACCAGGCGACCAGGATCGCCGTCGGCGAGGAACGCGGCCGGATTGCCCGTGAGCTGCATGACGTCGTAGCGCACGCGGTGAGCGTGATGGTCGTGCAGGCCGACGGCGCGTCCTACGCGGTCGACGGGAATCCCGAGATGGCGAAACGGGCCTTGCAGACGATTTCGGAGACCGGCCGCGGCGCGCTCGCCGAACTGCGGCGGCTGCTGGACGTGCTCCGCAGCGACGGTGACGACGAGCCGCGGGTGCCGCAGCCGGACGCCAGCGCGCTGACCGACCTCGCGGACCGGATCCGCCAGGCGGGGGTGCCGGTGACGCTGGCGATCGGTTCCGACGCGCTCGACGGGCTGCCGGCCGGTGTCTCGCTCGGCGTGTACCGGATCGTGCAGGAGTCGCTGACGAACACGCTGAAACACGCCGGGCATGGCGCGCAGGCGGAGGTGCTGGTGCGCCGGGAGAAGGACGTGATCGACGTCCGGGTCACCGACGACGGCGCGGGCCGGGCGAAGCAGCTGGTGCCCGCGGCCACGAAGACGGCGTCGCACGGCGCGCCGTCGGGACCGCGGAAGCTTTCCGTCCCCGGCGGGAACGGATTGATCGGAATGAGGGAACGGGCGAACGTCTTCGGCGGCACGCTGGAGGTCGGGCCCGCTCCCGGTGGAGGGTGGCAAGTGCACGCGAGGCTCCCGGTTAGGTTGGCGACGTGATCAAGGTGGTGGTCGTCGACGACCAGGAATTGATGCGCGTCGGGTTCCGGATGGTCCTGGGCGCGCAGGCCGACATCGATGTCGTCGGCGAGGCGGGTGACGGCGCGCAGGCCATCAAGCTCGCCGAGGAACTGCGGCCGGACGTCGTGCTGATGGACGTCCGGATGCCGGTGCTGGACGGGGTCGAGGCGACGAAGCGGATCGTCGAAGCCGGGACGGCCCGTGTGCTCGTGATGACGACGTTCGACCTGGACGAGTACGTCTATTCGGCGTTGCAGGGCGGGGCGAGCGGGTTCCTGCTGAAGGACACGCAGCCGGATCACCTGGTGTCGGCGCTGCGGGCGGTCGCTTCGGGCGACGCTGTGGTCTCGCCTTCGGTGACCAGGCGGCTGCTCGACCGGTTCGTCGGCGGCGGCGGGAAGCCGTTGCGGGACGCGGCCGAGCTCGACGTCCTCACCGAGCGGGAGCGGGAGGTGCTCGTGCTGATCGCGAAGGGCCTCTCGAACCTGGAGATCGCCGAGACGCTGTTCCTGTCCGAGGCGACGGTGAAGACGCACGTCGGGCGGATCCTGTCCAAGCTGGATCTGCGTGACCGGGTGCAGGCCGTCGTGCTCGCCTACGAGACCGGCCTGGCGCGGCCAGGGGTCACCTGAGAAACAAAGTGGTCATTCGGTGAGCACTTTGCGGCGGATCCTTGTCTTCAGAGCCACTACCTGAGGAGAAGGAAATGCTGCGAGGTCTCACCACTACCACGTTCTACGCCGACGATCTGGCCGCCGCGATCGAGTGGTACTCGGATCTGTTCGGGATCGAGCCGTACTTCGTCCGCGACGGTCACGACGGCAAGCCGGCCTACGCCGAGTTCCGGATCGGCGACTACCAGCACGAGTTCGGCCTGGTCCGGGGCGACTACCGGCCGCCGCTGGCCCAGCCCGGCCCTGGCGGAGCCATCGCGAACTGGGCCGTCGACAACGTCGAGGACGCCTTCGCGGCGCTGCTCGCCAAGGGCGCGAAGGAGTACGAGCCGATCATCGAGCGCGGTCCGGGCTTCGTGACCGCGGCCGTCGTCGATCCCTTCGGCAACGTCCTCGGCATCATGGTCAACCAGCACTACCTGGACGTGCTGGCCGGGAAGAAGCAGCGGTGAGGCGTCGGTGCTGCCTCGTGAGTGGCTAGGACGGTTCTAACGCGCTTTACCGCTCACGACTGCCTGGACCTGGCGCGGTCCGGCGGGCGGGCGCGTTGCGAAAGCCACTTTCGCAACCTTCACCGTTGCGAAAGTGGCTTTCGCAACGCGTCCCACGAGGCCGCGGACCTGGAGAGCAGCGGCGGGGCACCCGTAAGTGACAAGCCCCCTCGCCCCTCCCTCCTTCGCGACACCACCGCCACCGCTCAAACCCAGCGCAGCCCGACATCCTGTGGGTCTCGTGAGTGGCTAGGACGGTTCTAACCGTCCTAGCCACTCACGAGGCCCGACCTCAGCGGTACAGGGAGTGGTCGGCCGTAGCCGTGTCCTGGCCCTTGTCCCGGACTTCGGCCATCCACTTGCCGAAGTCGGGGCGCGAGCCGTCGACGTCGGTCAGGCCGTACTCGTTCATCAGCGTCCACGACGCCAGCGTCTTGCCCGCGAACCGCGAGACCTCCGGGTCGGTCGCCAGCTTCGCGACCCCGCGCCCGAGCAGCGCCGGGGTCTCCGAGATGGCGAAGTCGACCGGGGCGGCCTTGCCCACCGCGTCACGCCAGGTCTCCTCGGTGACCCCGAAGTAGTCGAGCATCGCCTCCGACCGCAGGAAACCCGGCGTGACGGTCATGCCGACGCAGTCGTACTTCTTCAGTTCGGCGCCGAGCGCCCGGCCGATCGCGCGGATCCCGCATTTCGCGAGGAAATACGGGATTCCCGCGCCGACGTACTCGTCGTGGTCACCGTCGGTGACCTCGATGACGAGTCCGCCCTCCCGCCGGACGACCAGCGGGAGCAGCCGGTGCAACGCGATCAGGTGCGTGTCGATCGCGTTGTGCACCAGCGTGAGCGCGTCGTCGAGGCTGGAGTTCCAGTACGCCCCGTCGAAGTCCGCGAACTGGTCTCCACCCCAGACGTCGTCGACCAGCAGGTCGATCCGGCCGTCCACTTCGGACTCGATCCGCGCCTTCAGCGCGTCCACATCGGACACTTCGGTGAAGTCGGTGCGGACGGGGATCCCCCAGCCGCCCGCCGCGTCGACGAGCTCTGCGGTGTCCTCGATCGTCTCCGACCGCTTCATCGGCGACTGCCGGTCCCTCGTCGTGCGGCCGGTGACGAACACCGTCCAGCCGAGCCTGCCCAGCTCCACCGCGATCGCCCGGCCGCATCCTCGCGTCGCCCCCGTGACGACGGCCACTTTCCGGTCCATTCAGGACACTCCTTTCCACGCGGTCAGCACCGCGTCCACGTCTTGCCCCAGTCGGTCGACGATCCGGCCCTTCGGCCGGATCGACCAGTCCAGCGCGACCCCGTTCGCCACCCCCAGCAGCACTCGCGCCGCACGGACGACCCCCGGCGCCCCCGGCAGGTCCCGTGCCGCGGCACGCGTCAGCCGCCGCAACTCCGCCTCCACGGCGGTGAAATGTTCACCCAGCAGGGCACGGAGTTCCGGATCACCGATGTCCACCCCCAGCTGCCCGAGATGGTTCGCCGCGGTTTCCGCCGTCCCCAGGCCCTCGTAGATCACGACGACCGCCGCGCGCAGGGCCTCCACGGGATCGGCCAGCTCGCCGCAGTCCCGCATCAGCCCCACGACGGATCGCGTGTTCAACCGGCTCAACGCCTGGAGGAGGCCGTTTTTCGAACCGAACCGCTGGGCGACGGTGCCGACCGCGACGCCTGCCTCCGCCGCCACCTGGGCCAGCGTGAAACCAGGGCCGACCTTGCCGATCACGGTCCCCGCCGCTTCCAGCAGTCGTTCGTCGGTGATGGTGCGGGGCCTCGCCATGTCGTTATTGAACCACGGTTCATTAACCCTGGCGATTCAGGGTCACTCTCAGGGGTGTCACCGATCGCGTACGCCGTCCGGAGACGGCAAGCTACTTCTCAGGTCGGGTACCAGGTTGGCACCTCAGGATGACGCGCCCGGCCACCCACATGGACGACGATTGTTCTCGCAGTCGCCGAGGGGAGCAGACATGATCGAGGCAGCGGGCCTCACCAAGCGGTACGGCAAGACACTGGCGGTGAACAACCTGTCCTTCTCCGTCGCGAGCGGGAAGGTCACCGGATTCCTCGGCCCCAACGGGGCGGGCAAGTCGACGACCATGCGGATGATCCTCGGCCTGGACAATCCGACCTCGGGTCAGGTGCGCATCGGTGGCAAGCAGTACCGCGAGCTGAAGGAACCGCTGCGGACCGTCGGGGCGCTGCTGGACGCCAAGTGGGTGCACCCCAACCGGTCGGCGCGGGCGCACCTGCAGTGGATGGCCAAGTCCAACAAGATCCCGGCGGGCCGGGTCGACGAGGTGCTCGAGACCGTCGGGCTCACCAGCGTCGCCGGGAAGCGCGCCGGTGGATTCTCGCTCGGCATGTCGCAGCGGCTCGGGATCGCGGCCGCACTGCTGGGCGACCCTGAGGTCCTCCTGTTCGACGAGCCGGTCAACGGGCTCGACCCGGAGGGCATCCTCTGGATCCGCAAGTTCATGCACCGGCTGGCCGACGACGGCCGCACGGTGTTCGTTTCCTCGCACCTTCTCTCGGAGATGGCGCTGACCGCGAGCCAGCTGGTCGTGATCGGCAAGGGACAGTTGATCTCCCAGTCCTCCACCGAGGATTTCGTGGCGCGGGCCGCCGAAAACACGGTCAAGGTCAGGTCGCCGCAACTGCCCGCGCTGCGCGCCGCGCTGACGCAGGCGAGTGCCCAGGTCACCGACGAGGACCGCGCGATCATCGTGTCCGGTTTGGACAGTGACAAGATCGGCGAGATCGCCGCGGCCAACCAGATCGTGCTGCACGAACTCAGCCCGCAGACCGGCTCCCTGGAGCAGGCCTTCATGCAGATCACCGGCGATTCGGTCGAGTACCACACCGGTCTCGAAGCCGAAGCCGCCGAAGTGGTCTCCGCCGCCCAGTAGCCAACCACTCCTTCCCAGGAAAGAAACGCCATGACTCTGCTCGCCGTGGAACGCATCAAGCTGTTCACCACACGCTCACCCTGGTGGTGCGCGCTGATCGCCCTCTCGGTCGTGATCGGCTTCGCCGCCATCTTCGCCGGGGCCTTGCCGGCAGGCGAATTCACCGACGTCTCGAACACCCAGTTCGGCTACACCTTCGGTATGACCGTGATCATGGTGCTGGCCGCGCTTTCGGTGACCACCGAATACCGCTTCGGCACCATCCGCACCACTTTCCAGGCCGTGCCGAACCGCAAGGCGGCGCTGCTGGCGAAGACCGGCGTCGTCGCGCTGCTCTCGCTCGTGATCGGCGAGATCGCCGCGTTCGGCGCCTGGGGGCTCGCCTCGGCCATGCGGCCGGAAGACCTCATGCTGAACACCGCCGCGGAGTGGCTCAGCGTCGCCGGGGTGGGGCTGGTGTTCGCGCTCGCCTCCGTGATCGCGGTCGCCGTCGGCATCCTGATCCGGCAGAGCGCCGGCGCCATCTCGCTCCTGCTGATCTACGTCCTCGCGGTGGAGAACCTGATCCGGCTCATCCCGAAGATCGGCCAGGACATCTACGACTGGATGCCGTTCCACGTCGCCGACCGGTTCGTCACCGGTTCGGGCCCCGCCGTCGCGGACGCGCCGTTGAGCCAAGGCGGATCCCTGGCCTACTTCGCCGGTTTCGCGCTGGTGATGCTGATCATCTCGCTGGTCGTCGCCGAAAAACGCGACGCGTAAGAACTTCCACAGGGGAGAAAGCCGGACGTCTGCTCGGGGGAGCGGGGCATCCGGCCGGGGAGAAAAAAGGGGAACAAGGACCGGGCCGCCTGTCGGGGGGCTGCCCGGTCCTTTCCCCGTTGGTACTGTCGGAATCCACTGGAGGGAGGCCGATGATCGAGGCCACCAGGCTCACGAAGCGTTACGGCGACAAACTCGCCGTCGATGATCTCTCCTTCACCGCCGAGGCGGGTCGGGTGACCGGATTCCTCGGCCCCAACGGTGCGGGCAAGTCCACCACCATGCGGATGATGCTCGGGCTGGACGGCCCCACGTCGGGTTCGGCGACGATCGACGGCAAGGCCTACCGCGAGCTGCGTGATCCACTTCGGACGATCGGCGGCATGATCGACGCGTCGTGGCGGCACCCTGGCCGCACCGCCCGCGAGCACCTCCGGTGGATCGCCGCGACCAACGGCCTTCCCGACAAACGGGTCGACGAGGTGCTCCGGCTGGTCGGCCTGGAGTCGGTCGCGCGCAAACGGGCCGGGCAGTTCTCCCTCGGGATGTCGCAGCGGCTCGGGATCGCGACGGCGTTGCTGGGTGACCCGCGGGTACTGCTGTTCGACGAGCCGGTCAACGGGCTCGACCCCGAGGGCATCGTGTGGATCCGGCGGCTGATGCACGCGCTCGCCGCCGAGGGCCGCACCGTGTTCGTGTCCAGCCACCTGCTGCCGGAGATGGCGCAGACCGCGCAGGACCTCGTCGTGATCGGCCGGGGGAAGCTGATCTACCAGGGCACGATGGAGGACTTCATCGGCCGCGCGAAGGGCCTCGGCGTGCGGGTCCGCAGCCCGCATCTGCCCGAACTGCGGACGGCGCTGACCGAGAAGGGCGCCGAGTTCCGCGAGGAGGACGGCGCGATCGTCGTGTCCGAAATGGACAGTGACGCCATCGGCGAACTCGCCTTCACCGCGGGCGCGACCCTCCACGAGCTGAAACCGCTCACCGGGTCGCTCGAACAGGCGTACATGCAACTCACAGCCGAAGCCGTCGAGTACGGCGCAGGTGTCCCGGAGGTGGCCCGATGACCGCGGCGAACCTGCTCCGCGCCGAGCGGATCAAGCTGCTGAGCACGCGTGCGCCCTGGTGGTGCGCCGGAATCGCGGTCGTCCTCGCGATCGGCTACACCGCACTGTTCTTCGGTTTCGTACCGCTGGAGAACCAGACGACCGTCGCCACCACGCAGACGGCCAGTGCCATGGGCCGGACCGTGGTGCTCGTCCTCGCCATCCTCGCGGCGGCGACCGAGTTCAACTGGGGCACGCTGAAGCTCACCTTCCAGGCGGTGCCGTCCCGCGTTCCCGCCTTGCTGGCGAAGGGCGCCGTCGTCGGGCTGTTCTCGGGCCTGATCGGCCTGATCGTGGGCTTCTGCTCCTGGGGAATCGCGTATCTGATCAAACCGGCCGCCGACCTCGGCCTGGCTTCGGGCGCCGACTGGCGCGCGGTCGCGGGGCAAGGGCTGACCTTCGCGCTGACCGGTCTCCTCGGTGTCGGCCTCGGGCTGCTGTTCCGCAGTCCCGCGTTCGCCCTCGTGTTCGCGTTGGCCTGGACACAGTTGATCGAAGGGCTCGTCATGCTGATTCCCCGCGTTGGCGGCGACATCTACCAGTGGATGCCGTTCGTCGCCGCGAATCAGTTCGCCGGACCGGATCTGACGGTTTCGATGCTGAAGCTCGCGCCGCCCTTGGGGCCGTGGGGTTATTTGACATATTTCGGCGGCATCTGCGTGATTGTCTATACGGCCGGACTGATGATCACCCATCGAAGGGACGCGTGAGCTTTTACCGCGGCCAAAGGAGTTAAGTCCACGTTAAGAGCCTGTGGCTTCTCTCACAGGATGCGGACATACTGTTCGTGACCGGGCGATGCTCGGGATGAGCCGCTTTTTCGGCTCTCGGCCCCGGAGGTGATCCTTGACGGTGGATTCCGGTCAGGGAGTGGAACGCACGATCCCGAAAGCCCGCACGGAAAGCACACGGCCGCGACTCGAGCCCATGCTCGACCTCGAATGGTCACAGGCGATCGAACTACCCCGGACGGTGGCGTCGGCGACCAAGCCGTCCGATATCCGTCGCGCCTGGGTGCACCGAGCGCCCGAAGATCTCGTTGTCGCGCTGTACCGCGCGTCCAGTGGAATGCACGGGGAAATCCCCGCGCCATGGTGGCTTCGCGCCGTCGTCGAAGGCAGGCTCGAATCGCGGGAACTCGGTTTCCGCATCGAAGATCGGATCTGCGGTCTGCTCGGCAGGCGTCCCGGTTGGGAATTCGTCCCGTGGGCCGCGGACGGGGAATCCGGCTACTGGGAGTTCATGCCTTCCGAACGCGGGGCCTCCGGGCATTCGATCCCGACCACGGTGCTGAACACCAGCCGCCACGACGGCTGGATCGACGTTCTCGCCGCCCATTCCAGTACGACACCGCCGCCGATCGCGGTCGGCGGATTCGCGGGGCTGCGCTCGCGGCTGGGGGAGTTCGAAGCCGTCCGGTAGCGGAACTGAAAGCGCGCTCCGGAACTCGACCAAAGCGAACCCGCCCCGGCCGAAGGCCCCGCTATCGCGGTGGCAGGGCGCTTGTCGACCGAAGTGACGTGGTTTACCACCGATGCGCCCTGCCGACGTGATCGCGGATGCGGGTTCACCGGCGAGCAGAGCGCCCGCGTTTAATGGGCGGGTGGAAAACGAGGACCAGCCACGGATGCGCAGCGTGGTCAGCTATGTCAAACGCGGCGGCCGGATGACCGTCGGGCAGCAGCGAGCCTGGGACGATCTCTGGCCGTCGCTCGGCCGCACGGTCGGCGAGCTGCCCGAAGGCACGGTGGATTTCGACGACTGGTTCGGCAGGCAGGCCCCGGTCATGGTGGAGATCGGTTCGGGCATGGGCGAGACCACGTCCCAGCTCGCGGCCGCCGCGCCGGAACTCAACTACGTCGCGGTCGAGGTGTACGACCCAGGGCTGGGCCAGCTGATGCTGCGCGCCGAGAAGCTCGGGGTGGAGAACCTGCGGCTGATGCACGGCGACGCCGTCGTGCTGCTGACGTCGCACGTGGAGCCGGGTTCGCTGGCCGGGGTCCGGCTGTACTTCCCGGACCCGTGGCCGAAGAAGCGGCACCACAAGCGGCGGATCGTGCAGCCGGAGTTCGTCTCGCTGGTGGCCTCGCGGCTCGCGCCGGGCGGGACCTTCCACATGGCGACCGACTGGGAGAACTACGCGGAGCAGATGATGGAGGTCTGCTCGGCCGAGCCGCTCCTGCGCAACCGTCACGCCGGCGAGCCGGGTGGCTGGGCGCCGCGTCCGGAATGGCGGCCGATCACGAAGTTCGAGAACCGTGCCGACGTCGAGGGCCGGATCTCGCACGACCTGATCTTCGAGCGGGTATAGAACGCCTGAAAGGGCCGGTCAGGGACGTCCCCACGTCCTTGACCGGCCCTTTCTTGACACCCCCGTGCCTCGGGATGCCCCCTGCGCATCCCCGGTGCCCGTTCATCCATCCCCCGACAGAGGGATGACCGGGCACCCGGCTCGTGGGTGGTTACCTCCGACTCCACCCACGAGACCTGCCCGCCCCGGCGTCATGACGCCATTCGGGCGAACCTTTTACTCGTCGGCCAACGGCTCCGACTGCACCCGCTTGAGGGCCGGGGTCGAGATGGATGCCCCGAGCAACGCCACCCCGATTCCCAGCACCACGGGCGCCAGCAGCCACGGGCTCAGCACGATCCCGTCCTTCTCGACCATGCTGTAGAGCCCGATGCCGACTCCGACCCCGACCGCACCCGCGCCGATGGTGGCCACCATCGCGGGCAGGGCCGCTTCCATCCGCAGCGCCCTCGCCAGCACCTTGACCGGTGTCCCGGCCGCGATGAGTGCCCCGAAGGTGCGGCGGCGGTCCATCACCGAACCTGCGGTCGCGACGGCCGCGCTGCAGCCGGCGAGCACCCCGGCGGCGATCAGGCCGATCACGGTGACCCGGCGCAGGTCGCCGAGTTCCTGTTGCTGGCCGATCAGGTGCAGGCCGCGGCTGACGACCTCCTGGCCGGGGGCCGCCCCGACCAGCGCGGTCCGCACGACCTCGCCGTTCTGCGGTGTCGTCGGCACGACCACGTCGACGCGGTCCGGCGTGACCCCCGCGGGCACCAGGGCCGGATCGATGACGATCGTGCCGTAGGTGTCCTCGTCACTGGACGGGAAGAGGTGCACCGGCGCCTTCGGGTCCAGCGGCGTCCCGGCCTTGTCGTAGTCGTTCGTCACCTGGTACGCCGACGGGTCGAGGCTGGTCCTGCTGTAGATCGCCGGACCCGGCCGGCAGGTGCCGCCGATGTTCACCCGCAGCAGTTTCGCGGCGTCCTCGCAGGTCATGACGAAGGCGCGGCTGAGCGTCTGCGAGCGGGTGCCGACGTCGCCGGTGGACAGGTAGACCTGGCCGACCGCGATGGCCTTTTCGGTGACCCCGTTGCGCACGAGCGACGCGTTGGTCCTCTCGGCGATCTGCTGGGCCTGGGTCGCGTCGGATCCGGCGTAGAGGACGTTGTCCTGGTAGGTCCGTCCACCGCCTGCCATCGACTCGAATGTCGGCAGCAGCGTGAGCGCCATCGAGCCGGTGAACACCGCGAGCACGACACCCGCCGTGGCCCGGTACGCGCTCTTCGGGTCGTCGCGGAGCCTGCGCCCGGCCAGCAGCGAGGCCGGTTTGCGCCAGATCCGGACGAACGTGCCGCCCACCGCCGACGTGACCCACGGTCCGATGATCGCGGCCGACCCGACCAGCAGGAACAGCCCGAGCATCACCATCGGCAGGCTGCCGTTGTCCTGGGTGACGGCGAAGAGGAAGAAGGCGCCGGCCACGGGGACCGCGAGCAGCCGCCACCAGTGCAGTGGTTTGCGGGCGTGGGCCGAAGCCGCGAACAGCGGCGTCTTCAGGACGCGGCGGATGCCGAGGATCCCGGCGACGACGACCAGCAGCGGGATCACGACGGCGATCGCGACGGTCGAGACGACCGGAAGGCTGAAGTCCGACGCGAGCCAGGTCCCGCCTGCCCAGGGAACGAACGTCGAGAGGCCTTGGAGCGCCGGTGCCACCAGGATGCCAAGCAAGGCGCCGACCACCGCGGACAACGCCGTCTCGGCGGCGACGATCTTCATCACCTGGCCAGGGGTCGCCCCTGCCAACCGCAGCGCCGCCATCCGCACTTCGCGCCGGGCGGCGGTGAGCCGGGCCGAGGACGCGACGAGCACCAGGCTCGGCACGAGCAGGACGATCACGCCGACCCAGGCGAGCAGTTCGAGCATCGGGTCGGGCTTCGCCTGCTTGTTCGGGAAGCCGTCCGCGGCCATCGCCGTCTTCGGCATCGACTCCGGGGTGTGGCCGACGACGGCGACCAGCTGCTCCGGGTACATCAGGGAATCGGGTCCGAGCGCGTCGACGAGTTTGCCGAACCGGTCCCCGAGCTGGGCCTGCGGTGCGGCCTGGATCAGTTTCCCGAGTTCGGGGGAAACGATCGACTCGCCGGGGCCGGGCAGCTTCGGGATGCCCGGCGGCAGGCTGAGGATCGGTGAATTGCCGGTCTGGGCGATGTCGACGCGGATGATCTCGCGATCGCCCGAGTAGTCCTTGTTCGCCGCCATCAGCAGCGGCGCCGGACGCTGGCTCTCCCCGGACTGGGAGTAGTAGCTGCCGATGTCCTGCCAGATCGCCCGCTGCGAGCGGGCCTGCGTGGCACCGGGGAGGGAGGCCAGCAGGAGCACCAGGCTGGTCGCGACGGCGACCCCGACCGCGGTGAGGATGGCCGACGTGCGGGTCCGGCGGTCGACCCGGAGCACCCGCATGGCCAGCTGGAAGCTGTTCATTACGCGGCCAACCTCGTCGCGATCAGGCCGTCGCGGATGGAGACGGTGCGCGGCATGGCTTCGGCGAGTTCGCGGTCGTGCGTCACGACGATCACCGCGGCGCCGCTGTCGGCGGCCGCCGCGAGCAGCGCGTCCATGGTGGCGCGGCCGGTGCGGGTGTCGAGCGCACCGGTCGGCTCGTCGGCGAAGATCACCTTCGGCCGGTGCGTCAGGGCGCGGGCGATCGCGACGCGCTGCGCCTCACCACCGGAAAGCTCGCCGGGGCGGCGCTTTTCCTTGCCCGCGAGGCCGAGCTTCGCCAGCCATTCGCGGCCGGCTTCGATGGATTCCTTGCGGCCCTTGCCACCCAGCAGCGACGGCAGCGCGACGTTCTCTTCGGCGCTCAGTTCGGCGACGAGCATCCCGGACTGGAACACGAAACCGAACTCGGTGCGGCGCAGTTCGCTGCGCTTGCGCTCGTTGAGCTGGTCGACCCGCTGCCCGGCCAGGAAGATCTGCCCGGCGTCGGCGCGGAGGATCCCGGCGAGCACGTGCAGCAGGGAGGTCTTGCCCGAGCCCGAAGGCCCGACGATGGCGACCGCGTCACCCGCCTGGATGTCGATGTCGATCCCGGCCAGCGCGTGCTGCGTGCCGTATCGCTTCACCAGCCCACGTCCGGAAAGAACCGGCTGCCCTGTCCACTGTGGATCTACCACCGTGATTCTCCCTAGTCAGTCACTTGTGTTCCGCTTCGGGGAAGAGCTTCGCGGTGAACCACCTGTGTCCACTTCGGGCAGACGGCCAGTGCTGATCTCGCCCGCATCGGCCGATCGGCCGACCCGGCTCGGGCCGGTCGGCCAAGGTGCGGACGGCGGTGGATCCTCTACCGTCACGGTGTGACAGCAGGGCCATCCCAGAGCAAGTTCTACGCACGGGCGAGCGCGCTCGCGCGCCGCATCGGCATGCCCGCGGTGGTCCTGCTGGCCGCGTTCGCGTTCGACCTGGCGTTCATCACCGACGCCGCGTTCGACGACGCCGGCCCCAAGGTCATCGACCTCCTGCTGTTCCCCGGCATCTTTGGGATGGTGTTCTGCGCGCTCTGGGCGCAGAAACGTGCCGCCGTCGCCGCCGTCGCGGCTTCGGTCGTGCTGGTGGCCTACACGCTGGTCGTCCGGTATCTCAACATCCCGACCTATTCGAGTGTGCTCGCGAACCTGTCCATCACCGAGGTGGTGGCGGGGGTGGAGATCCTGTTCTACGCCGCGCGCCGGACGCGGCCGGGTGTCGCGTTCGCGGTGATCTCCGGTCTGGTGCTGGCGACGCTGACCGCGGTGTCCGGCCGGTACATGGACGGCATGTCCGGCGGCACCATGGCGCAGGCGATGCTGTTCGGGGGCATCCTGCTGGGCGGCACGCTGGTCTTCGCGATTCCCGGACGCGACCGCATGACGAATCCGAGAAGCTACGAGAAGCTGCAGAAGCTCAACAAGCTGGTGATGGGCCAGTGGCCGCTCATCGGCATGCTGAGCATCGCGCTGATCCTGGAATTCGGCTTCACCTACGCCAGCCGGGCGCACGGCCTGCCCCTCCTGGTCTGCTCGATCGTCGCCGCGATCATCGCGATCGCGGCGCCGCGGCGACCGGCCGACGCGATGGTCGCGCTCACCGCGGTCATGCTGCTTTCGGCGCTGGTGACCCCGTTTCTCCGGCTCCGCTACGACTACCCGACTCCAGGAGGGGTGCCGGGGACACAGGTCGTCGCGGGGATGGGGCTGGTCGTCACCCTGGTCCGCGCGGTCGGGCTGAGCAAGGCCACGCCCCGTATCGCCGCGTTGTCCGCGGTGGTGGCGGGCGCCTGCATTCTCAACACTCAACGGCCGACTCCGCAGCTCATGACCGAGCCGGACGACATCGCCGGGTTCGCGGTCGTCGGGGTGCTGCTGCTCGGTATCTCGGTGGCGGTCGGCCTGGCGCTGCGGTCGCGGGATTCGGAGCGGACGCAGGTCATCCAGTCGGCGATCAGCGACGCGCAGACATCGGAGCGGATGGCGCTGGCGCGGGAACTGCACGACGTCGTCGCGCACCATGTCACCGGGATCGTCGTGCAGGCGCAGGCGGCGAAGATGATGGGCGAGAAGAATCCGCAGGTCGCGGTCGAGGCGATGGGCCGGATCGAGGACGCCGGGGTGGAGGCGCTCGCGGCGATGCGGCGGCTCGTGCGGAGCATGCGCGGCGACGCGCCCGCCGGGAGCAGCGAGTTCAGCGAGCAGGCCACCACCGATCTCGCCGCGGACCTGCGGTCGCTGATCGAACGGTCGAACCACGGCGTGAAGACGTCGATGAAACTCGAACTGCCGTCGAACGTGCCGCACGAGGTCGGGCGGTCGGCGTTGCGGCTGGTGCAGGAGTCGCTGACGAACATCGGCAAGCACGCGTCCGGCGCGAAGGAGGCGCTGGTCATCGCCGAGGTGACCGGGAGCGAACTGCACCTCCAGGTGACCGACGACGGACGCGAGCCCCAGGGCCGTCCGGCAGGCGGGTCGGGCGGCTACGGTCTGATCGGCATGCGCGAACGGGTCGCCCTGCTGCACGGCCGGCTCTCCGCCGGGCGGGCGCCGGGCGGCGGATGGCGCGTCGAAGCGTGGCTACCACTTGAAGGAGAAGAGTGATCCGGGTATTGATCGCCGACGACCAGGACATGGTGCGGATCGGCTTCCGGATGATCCTGGACGCGCAGGACGACATCGAGGTGGTCGCCGACGTGCCGGACGGTGTCTCGGCGGTCGCGAAGGCGCGCGAACTGCGGCCGGACGTCTGCCTGCTGGACATCCGCATGCCGGGCATCGACGGGCTCGAGGTCACCAAGCAGCTGGCGGGCCCGGATGTGGTCGATCCGCTGAAGGTGGTGGTGGTCACGACGTTCGATCTGGACGAGTACGTGCACACCGCGCTGCGGAACGGCGCGAGCGGGTTCCTGTTGAAGGACGCCGGTCCGGCGCTGCTGATCGAGGCGGTGCGCGCGGCCGCACGCGGGGACGCGCTGGTTTCGCCGCAGATCACCGTCCGGCTGTTGAAGCATTTCGACGGCGGCACGGTGAAACGCGAGGTCATTCCGCCTTCGGAGCCGCTGACCGCGCGGGAACTGGACGTGGTCAAGGCGGCCGCGAAGGGGCTGACGAACACCGAGATCGGGGCCGAGCTGTTCCTGTCGCTGTCGACGGTGAAGACGCATCTGGCGTCGGTGCAGGGCAAGGTCGGTGCGCGGAACCGGGTGGAGATCGCGGCGTGGGCGTGGCGTAGCGGCGTCGTCGACTGAAAGTAAGCTCTCGGTTATGCAACGCCGTTTCCACGCTCCTGTCGTTCTCCCCGCCGACCCTGCTTGCTCGTTGCTGCGTGACGCCGTGGTCGACGTGGACGAGGCGGGGCGTGTCACCCATGTCGGTCCCGCCTCCGAGGCTCCCGAAACGTCCGCTCCCGTGACCCGGTTGAGTGGTCTTCTCCTGCCCGGTCTGGTCAACGCGCACGCGCACAGCCCGATGACGCTGCTGCGCGGGATGGGCGGCGACCTGCCGCTGCTGCGGTGGCTGACCGAGATCATCTGGCCGGCCGAAGCGAAGCTGAAGCCCGCCGACATCCGCACCGGCATGGTGCTGGGCTCGGTCGAGATGCTGCGGCACGGTGTGACGACCAGCGCGGAGATGTACTTCGAAGGCGAACAGCTCGCCGACGCGGTGCTCACCACCGGTGGCCGCGTGATCCTGGCCCCGCCGGTCATGGAACTGCCGGGGATGGATTGGCGCGCGATGCTGAAGGGCATCGAACGCTGGATCGACACCGACGGTCTGCGGTTCGGCCCCGGTGAGCGGATCGAGGTCGGCTACGGGCCGCACTCGGCGTACATGCTGAACGAAGAGGCACTGCGCGCGACCGCGGAATCGGCCGCCGAGCGCGGCGCGCTGGTGCAGATCCACGTGGCCGAGGCGGCGCTCGAGGACGTCAAGCAGCGGGAAGTGCACGGCTCGGTGCCCGCGCTGCTGGAGAAGGTCGGGATGCTGCGGGGCCGGACGCTGGCCGCGCACGCCATCCACCTGTCCGACGAGGACATCGCGCTGTTCGCGGCGCGCGGGGTCGGGATGGCGCACTGCCCCGGCTCGAACGCGAAGCTCGCTTCGGGCATCGCGCGGGTCACGGACCTGCGGAAAGCGGGTGTCGCCGTCGGGCTCGGCACGGACGGCCCGGCGTCGAACGACGACATCGACCTGTGGGAGGAACTACAGCTCTCGGCGATGTTCGCGCGGCTCGCGACCGGCGACTCGACCGTGCTGACCGCGGCCGACGCCTTCCTGCTCGGCACCCGCGGCGGCGCCGACGCACTCGGCCGGACCGACATCGGCGCGCTGGAACCCGGCCGGTGGGCGGACATGGTGCACGTCGACCTCGATGACCCGGCCTTCGCGGCGGGCCTCGACGTCCCGGACGAGCAGTTGCTCTCGAACCTGGTGTGGGCCGCGGGCTCCCGCCGAGTGCGCGACGTGTGGGTGGCGGGCGAACAGGTCGTCGGCGACGGCGAATCCCTGCGAGTGGACCGCGCGAAAGTACAGGCCGAAGTCGCCGAAACCTCGGCGCGGCTGCGCTCTTGAGAGGGATGAGGTCTCGAGCACCACGCTGGAGACGTTGAGCGTCTCAGGCGAGGCGCACGAGACACTCGATCCCCTCGGGGTCAGACCAGGCCGCGGGGCCGGAGGGTCACGTCGGTCGGGTGCGCGTCACCGGTGGCGGAGACCGCGGCCAGCACGGCGGCCGCGACGGACTCGGGGCGCAGGAACCGTTCCGGCTCGTACGAGCGGCCCTCGTCGGCGATGATCGCCTGCTGCATTTCGGTGTCCGTGCGGCCGGGGTAGATCGACGTCACCCGCAGCGCGGATTCCTCTTCCCGCAGCGCGTCGGCGAAAGCACGGACGGCGAACTTGCTCGCCGCGTAGGGCCCCCAGCCCGCACGCGCGTTCTGTCCGGCACCCGAGTTGATCACGACCACGTGCCCCTTCGCGGCGCGAAGCGCGGGCAGCAGTTGCCTGGTCAAGGTGACGACGGCGAGCACGTTGACCTCGAAGTTCGCCCGCCAGTCGGCGTCGGTGGCGGTCTCGACCGTGCCGAGCCGCGCGACACCCGCCGAGTGCACCAGTACGTCCAGTTCGCCGAACTCGGCGGTCGCCGCTTCCAGCGCCTCGGCATCGGTCAGTTCGACCGGCCACGCCCTGGCACCGGGCAGCGTGCCCGCCAGTTCGCCGAGCGCGTCGGCGTCGCGACCGCCGAGCAGCAACCGGTGGGTGGGGGCGAGCGCGCGGGCGACCGCGGCACCGATACCGCGGGTGGCGCCGGTAACGAGAGCGAGGGGAAGATCAGCCATGGCCGCCACGCTAGTACGGCGGTCTCGCGTGCTCGAAAGCGTATCTCGCGTGATCAGAGAGCGATCTCGCGTGATCAGAGACGGAACTCGCGTGATTGAAGGGCGATCTCGCGTGATTGGACGGACGACACATCGCGGGGCTGGTCAGGGGGCGCACGAGACCGGCGGGGCAGCCGCCCGCGGGAACCGCACGGAGCCGCGCGTGAACGACCCGATGAGGTTGTCCGTGAATCGACCCGCCGTCAGCGGATCCCGGACCGACGCGTCGATCGCCACGAGCGCCGGGCAGTCGAGCGCCGCTCGCGCGGCGGCGACGTCGGCAGGGCGGGCCGGACCGCCCTCGGCGATCGGAAGCCGCGCCGAATTCGCCAGCTCCCACACCGGGGGCAGCCATTTCTGATGTCCGGGCCTGCCGTCGGGAAGCGCCGTCGAATGCGCGGCGAACGGGTTGGCGAGGCCGTAACCGTCACGCAGCCGCATGTCGAGCGGGATCAGCAGGCCGAGAGCGCCCATGCTGTCCGCGGCGACGGTCACGTACGGCCGGTCCGTCGGGTACGCGTACCAGCGCCTGGTCGCGTAGTCCTGGATCAGCACCGCCGGGCCGTCCACCCCGCGGATGGCGTCCAGCGTCGACGGCATCACCGGATGGTCGGCGTAGTCCTCGGCCAGGATCGGATGTTCGTGCCCCGTCGACCGCGACCAGTAGGACCGTTCGTCGGTGACGCCGACGGCACGCGGCGCGGCGGAGTACGGCGGCCGAAGCGACCCGGCGGCCACGAACGCCCAGATCCCGACGCCCACCAGAAACACCGTGGTCAGCCTCGTCACCGGCAGGGCCAGCACCGGAAGCAGCAGGCAGAACAGCGCCGGAAGCAGCATGCGCCCGTGCATGAAATCCCCGCCGACCCTGATCACGTACAACGCGAGCAGGACCGCACCGGCGACCGGGACCGCGGTGAGCACCACGAACGTCTTGTCCACAGTGGACGCGACGGTGACGGCGGCCGCCGCGAGCAACAGCAGCGGGAGCCAGAGCCAGTACGGCTGGACGAGATCGACCAGGTACACCCAACCACGCGCCCAATTCGCTTCCGACGCCTCTTTGACCAAGGCGGTGTTCGGGGTCAGCAGCCCGTAGTAGCCCATCCGGAACACCTGATAGGCCAACGGGAGTGCGGCCGCCACGGCCAGCAGGCCCACCGCGCGACGAAATCCCGGCCGCGAAAGCACGAGCAGCGCCACGAGGGCGACCGCGCTGAAGAGCGCGAGATCCGGCCGCACCAACGGCCCCAGCCCGGCGACCATGGCGACCGGCCAGGTACGCAGTTTGTCCATTGTGGACATACGGCGGACGAGCAGCCACCAGGTGACGCCCAGCCACAGCGTGATCAGGCCGGTCTCCAGCCCGGACGTCGCGAAGTCGCGGAACGGCGGCAGCGCGCAGACCACCAGCGCCCCGGCGGGCGCGAGCCCGTGGAACGCCAGCGGCTGGTAGAGCCGCCGGGCGCCGTCCAGGCCGAAGAACAGTCCCGCGACCGAGAAGACCAGTCCGGTGACCACGGAAACCCACTCCAGCGGCACCCCAGGGACCAGCCCGAGGACACTCAGCACGGCCGTCCACAAAGGACTGGTGTTGGTCTCGACCCGTTCGCCGATGTTGAACACCGGCCCGTTGCCCGCGAGGATCTGGCGGACCGTCCGCAGCACGATCAGCCCGTCGTCACTCATCCAGCGGCGGCGCCAGGCGAGATCGGCGTAGACCATCAGCACCAGGCCGAACCCGAACCACGTCCAGGTCGACGGTCGCCGGAACCAGGCGCGCGAAGGCCAGCCGGACGTGTTCTCGCCCGTGGTCGTGTTCGTCTGCGTCATGGCTCCGCCCGGCTCGGTTGCGTGCGAAGGAGATCAGGCCCGCGGGCAGCGAGTCAAACCGCGCGGGCGGACAGACAGGACTGTGGTCGCTTCCTCCCTTCCATGGCCAGCCGCGCGGTGACCTCGAACCCGGCCTGGCCCAGCAGCTCGGCGATCCTGCCGGGCTCCAGCAGGTACGCGTCGTAAGTGACCGGGTGGCCGTACGCCGTCTCCGGGCTCAGCCGCTCGTCGCCGACGTGGAATCCGATCAGCAGGCGACCACCGGGCGCGAGCGTGCGGCGGAACTCCGCGAACACCGACGGCAGCACCTCGGGCGGCAGATGGAAGATCGACCACCAGGCGACGAGGCCGCCCAGCTCGCCGTCCGGGAAGTCGAGAGCGGTCATCGAGCCGACGGAGAACCGCAGGTCAGGGTACTGACGGCGGGCGATCTCGACCATTTTCGGCGACAGGTCGACACCGGCGACGTCGAGGCCGAGCGACGCCAGATGGGCGGTGACGTGCCCTGGGCCACAGCCGACGTCGACGACCGGGCCGCTCACCTGCTCGGCGAACGCGGCCAGCATCGCGCGGCTGATCGGCTCCTGGTCGAAGAGCTGTCCGACCCGCACCGCGTAGTCCTCGGCGACGGTGTCGTAGGAGTCTCGGGTGGCGTCGAGATGTGAGGTGGTCACGGTGGCGACGCTAGCGCCACCCACCGACAGTTCACGGCTCGAGCAATCCGGCGTCCCTGGTCAGATCCTCCGGCGGGCCGAGCTTGGCCACCGGCGTGCATCCGGTCGCGGGATCCGCCGCCGAATCGGTGCCGTTGTACTGCGCGGCACCGGACCTGGTCAGCTGCCGGGCACCGACGTCGAAACACACCTGGTACGAGCCCCAGCGCAGGTGATCGAAGACGTACCGCCCGTCCGGCCCGGTCACGGTCGAGCCGACCTCCTTCGCGGAAGCGTCCTTCAGCGTCACCTTCACGTCCGGGACGCCGAGCTCCTCGCGGCCCTGCAGGCCGTCCTTGTCCTTGTCCAGCCAGACGAAGTCACCCAGTTTGCTCATCGGCGCGTTGAGACCCGCGGCGAGCGTCAGGTCCTGGCGCTTCCGAGGGCCGACCGTGGTGGTCGCCGTGCAGCCGGTCGCCGGATCGGCATCGGAGTCCTTCGCGTCGTCACCGGCGTCCTTCGCCGTGAAGATGTAGCCCGCGAACTCCGGCGGAAGCGAGCTGATGTCGAAGCAGACCTGGTAAATGCCGTCCTTCAGCTTCGTGAAGCGGTATTTGCCGTCGGCGTCCGTGGTGAGCGTGCCGAGCGCCGTGCCCGACGCGTCCTTCAGTGTCACCTTCACGCCTGGGACACCCGGCTCCGCGGAATCCTGCAGACCGTTCCGGTCGACGTCGTTCCAGACGAACTCCCCGATCTCGTCGATCGCGGGCGGCGGGGTGACCTTGATGGTCGTGGTCGCGGTCTTCTTCGGCAGCTTGCCGCTGGAGACGGTCACGGTGCTGACGTGGTCGTTGTCCGCTTCGGTGACGTTCTTGTGGTCGCAGGTGACGGTCGCGGACTTGCCTGCGTCGAGCGCCGCGATCGGCGTGGGCTGCACGTCGCAATACGGATCGTCGACCTTGACCGCCGCCAAGGCCGTGGTGCCGTCGTTGGTCACCGTGAACCGGTAGTTCACGGTGGTGCCCGCCTCGATCGTGGCCGTGGTGCCCCAGGCGCCGCTCACCGGATCCCGAACCTCCGCCTTCACCGAGAACGAGTCGATCCGCAGGTGGACGCAGTCCCACATGACCCAGTTGCGGTCGGTGGCGGCGAAGAACTTCACCGCGTTCGCCGACGGGGGCGCGGTCGACGGCGGGAAGTCCTGCCTTGCCAGTTTGGTGTCGGTCTCGACGGCGTGCGCGACTTTGAGCTTGTTCTCCAGGACGACCTTGTCGGACGCGTTGTAGAACCGCAGTCCCGTTTCCTGGACGGCGCCCGCGAGCCGGAGGTTGTCGTCGTTCGTGCCGGTCCAGTCGGTCAGCGTGTAGACGGCGCCGGGCACGAACTTCATCGCCGCGTAGGCGGTGCTGACCATCTTGTCCGGCGTCGAGATCAGGGCGTATTTGCCGCCGTCGGCCTGGTAGCCACTGGCCGTCGACAGCTTTGGCTGTTTACTCCTCGACGTCCCCGCCGGCACCGGTGCGGCCGGGTTGAAGGTGTACCCGGTGGGCGGGCTGCCCTGCTCCAGGCTCGGGTTCGGCGCGGCCCCGCCGGTGCAGCCGGACGGGACGTCCGGAGCCTGCGCGTGCGCGGGAAAAGCGCCCGTGGCCAGCAGGAGTGTTCCGGCCGTCATCAACACCAGTGCCCGTTTCACAGGGCTGAAGCTAGTTATCCGGTCCCGGTTGCGTAATCGCTGAACCGTGTCGACGATCGCCCCGATCAGGCAGAACCGAGAGTGACCGGGACGCCGATGCCGTCTTCCCACGGCAGCGGCGTCCCGGTCACGGCCTTACTTGACGCCGATGCGGCCGACCTGGCCCCAGCGGCCCTTCTTCCACACCGACACGATCGACGGCCGCGGCTGGGCCGTGCCGCCGTCCGGCCAGTGCGAGGTCGGGTTCGCGGAGCTGGCGGCGTTCTCACCGGGGTGCTGCACGGCGACGAGCACCAGGTGGTCGGTCACCACCGGGCCGCAGGTCTCCGCGCCGACCGGGACCGACAGGAACTGCTTGACGTGCCCGCGTTCCGGACCGTCGACCGGCACCGAGAACAGGCCGTCGTTGGAGCCGAGCGCGTTGCCGTCGGTGGAGATCCACAGGTTCCCGTGCCGGTCGAACGCAACGTTGTCCGGGCAGGAGATCGGGCTGACCTGCTCCTTCGGGAAGCCGCCGAAGTAGGTGTCCGCCGCCTTCGGGTCACCGCAGACCAGCAGCAGACGCCACTTGAACTTCGTGGCCGCCGAGTCGCCGCGGTCCTCGTCCCATTCCAGGACGTGCCCGTTGCGGTTGTTGACGCGCGGGTTCGGCTCGTCGACGCCCGCCTTGCCCGCCGCGCCGCGGTCGCTGTTGTTCGTCAGCGCGGCGTAGATGCGGCCGTTGACCGGGTTCGGCTCGATGTCCTCGGGGCGGTCCATCTTCGTCGGCTGGACCTTGTCCGCCGCCTGCCGCGTGAACACGTAGACCTCTTCGGCGGTGAAACCGTCCACAAAGGACTTGTCGCCGGAGACCAGCGGGATCCACTCGCCGACGCCGTCGAATTCGCCGTCCTTGGGGAGCTTTCCGGTGCCGTCGATCTCGCCGGGGCTGTCACCGGTGAAGCGGGCGACGTACAGGGTGCCGTCGTCGAGCAGCGCGGAGTTGTGGCGTCGCGCGTACGCGCTCTTGCCCGGCTTGTACTTGCCCTTGGAGACAAACTTGTAGATGTACTCGAAGCGCTCGTCATCACCGGAATAGACGGCGACGCGGCCGTCCTTGGTGATCTTGATGTTCGCGGCTTCATGCTTGAACCGGCCGAGCGCGGTGTGCTTGACCGGCGTCGAGTTCGGGTCGTTCGGGTCGATTTCGACGACCCAGCCGAACCGGTTGGCCTCGTTCGGCTCCTGCGCGAGGTCCCAGCGCTTGTCGAACCGCTCCCACTTGCGGGTGGTCCCGGCGCCGGAGAAGCCGTAGCGCTTCAGGCGCGCGGCCGCGACCGGGTCGGTGACGCTCGCCGCGTTGGCGAAGTACTGGTTGACGTTCTCCTCACCGGAAAGCACGGTGCCCCAAGGGGTCACGCC
Source organism: Amycolatopsis alba DSM 44262 (assembly GCF_000384215.1). NCBI lineage: Bacteria > Bacillati > Actinomycetota > Actinomycetes > Pseudonocardiales > Pseudonocardiaceae > Amycolatopsis > Amycolatopsis alba. The sequence continues at coordinate 3,625,395 of NZ_KB913032.1, forward strand.
GCCGGCGCAGTTGTTCTGCGTGCCGAAGACCTTGCGGCCGGTCGGGTCCGCGGAGGTCTTGAGGAACTTCGAGCCGGCCGCCGGGCCGCGCACCTCGAAGGCGGTGTTCAGCGTGATGCGGCGGTTGAACGGGCTCGGCACCGCACGCAGCGCGCCACCGATCGGGTCGCGGAACGTCTGGACGACCGAGAGACCGTGGGCGGCCCAGGCGATCTTGACCTGCTCCTCGGTCGGGTTGGCCGGGTCGTACTGGTCGGCCGGGAACATGTGGACCTCGGTGGTGTACTCGTGGTTCACCACCAGCAGGTTGCCGATGCCCAGCGGGTCCTGCGGGATCAGGCCGACGAAGTCGTTGTTGTAGCCGAACTGCTTGGCCTGCGCGGCCGCGGTCTGCTTGCGGAAGTCGAACTTCGGCGCGCCCCACTCGACGGCGTCGCCCCAGCGGATGACGACACGCTGGTCGTAGCCCTCGGGAATGGTGACCGCGTCGAGCTTGTTCGGCGGCACCGCTTCGAAGTCGGTGCCGGGCACCGGACGACCGGGGCGGCCCGGCTTGCCGTGTCCCGCGGCGGCGACGTCCGCAGGGGCCTCGGCAGCGGCGGCCGTGCCGGACAGCGCGGCGAAACCACCGGCGGCCGCCGCCATCACGGCACCGGCCTTCAGCGCGCCGCGACGGGACAGCATGTTCTTGACGACGTCGCCGAAGTACTCGTTGTCCGACGTGTTGGGCTCGGGGTGGGCGCACGCGTTGCCGCAGCGGTACTCGCAGGTGACCGCGGAGCGGCCGCCGGGGTGGGAGGTGATCAACGGCAGGAGCCGCTGAGGCTCGAAGGACACAGGGCCTCCATGTTCGCGGTGGGTACACGTAGTCCAGTCGGGGGAACGTCGTGACGGTAAGCGACCAATGAGAGCCGGTCCTGACCAGAAGATGAACAGCGCGCGAACGAGCGATGGCGCGCTGCCGGACCGGCAGCGCGCCATCGACGAAAAGTACTGCTAGATCGTTGCTTACCGACTAAGAACCGATGTCCGACAGGCCATGTTTCCCAGGCTTCCAGACCGCCACCACCGACGGACGAGGCTGATTTTCGCCGCCGTCGGGCCAATGGGAGGCCGGTTTGTCGGCATTCGCCCCGTCGACTTCACCCGGATGCTGGACACAGACCGTGACGATCTTCTCCTCGACGATCGGACCGCAGGTCTCCGCGCCGCGAGGCACGGTGAGGAAGAGCTTCAGCTCGCCGCGGTTGCGGCCTTCCAACGGCACCGAGTACAGGCCGTCGTTGATGCCCAGCGCGCCCGCCGAGTCGGTGGAGATCCACAGGTTGCCGTGCTTGTCGAAGGCGACGTTGTCCGGGCTGGAGATCGGCGAGACCTGGTCCTTGGGGAAACCGGCGAAGTAGGTGTCGGGCGACGCCGGATCACCGCACACCAGGAACAGCCGCCAGCTGAACGTCAGCGCGAGCGCGTCCCCGCGGCGCTCCTCCAGTTCCAGTACCTGACCGTGCTTGTTGTTCAGCCGCGGATTGGGCTCGGTGGCGCCTTCCTTGCCGGGGTTGCCGCGCTCGACGTTGTTGCTGAGCGCGCAGTAGATCCGGCCGGTGCGCGGATGCGCCTGGATGTCCTCGGGGCGGTCCATCTTGGTCGCGCCCACCCGGTCGGCCGCCTCGCGAGTGAAGACGTACACCTCTTCGGCGGTCATTCCGTCCACAAAGGACTTCGTGCCGGAAGCGAGCGGGATCCACTCGCCGCCGCCGTCGAATTCGCCGTCCTTGGGGAGCTTTCCGGTGCCGTCGATCTCGGCGGCCGGGCTGTCGCCGGTGAACCGGCCGACGTAGAGCGTGCCGTCGTCGAGCAAGGTCATGTTGTGCCGCCGGGCATGCGCGCTGTCGCCCGGCTTCATACGGCCCTTCGAGATGAACTTGTAGATGTATTCGAAGCGCTCGTCGTCCCCGGAGTAGGCGACCACGCGGCCGTCTTTGGCGACGCGGATGTTCGCCGTCTCGTGCTTGAACCGGCCCAGATGCGTGTGCTTGACCGGGGCACTGTCCGGATCGTTCGGGTCGAGTTCGATCACCCAGCCGAAGCGGTGGGCCTCGTTCGGCTCCCTGGCGATGTCCCAGCGCGCGTCGAACCGTTCCCACTTGCGGGTGGTCGCGGTGCCCTTGATGCCGTAGCGCGCGTATCGCTTGCGCGCCACGGGATCAGTCACTGTTTCCGCGTTCCCGAAGTACTGGTTGATGTTCTCCTCGCCGGACAGGATCGTGCCCCACGGCGTGACCCCGCCGGCGCAGTTGTTCATCGTGCCCAGCACCACCGTGCCGGTGGGATCGGCGGCGGTCTTGAGCAGGTCGCTCCCGGCCGCCGGACCGGTCACCTTGAACGGGGTGTGCAGCGTGATCCGCCGGTTGTAGCGGGACATTCTGGGCCGCAGGTGCCCGGTGTCGCGTCCGCGCGACACCTGGACGACCGTCAGCCCATGCGCGGCCCAAGCGATCTTGACCTGTTCCTCGGTCGGGTTGTCCCGGTCGTAACCGCGGAACATGAACTCTTCCGAGGTGTACTCGTGGTTCGTGACCAGGAGCGAGGAAAGCCCCCAGCGGTCGAGCGGCAGCAGCGCGGCGAAGTCGCAGTTGTAGCCGAACTGCTTCGCCTGCGCCTCGGCGGTCTGGTGGTCGAAGTCGAACTCGGGCGCGCCCGGCAGCACCGCGTCACCCCAGCGGATCACGATGCCCTGCTGGTAGCCCTCCGGCACCACGACGGCGTCGAGTGTGTTCGGCCGGACGCGCTGGTAGTCGGTGCCCGGCGGCGGTTTCGGGCGTCCCGCGGCGGCGGGCGCGGCGAGCGCGATCGGGGTGCCGGCCGCCAGCGCGACGACGGCGGTCGCCTTCAGCGCGCCACGCCGGCTCACCGCGCCGAGCACTTCGGCGAAGGTGGGGTTGTCCGAGGTGTTCGGCGCGTCGTGGAAGCACGCGTCGCCACAACGGTAGGTGCAGGTCACTGAAGCCCGGCTTGGTGAGTGGCCGGCCAGTAACGGAAGGAACTTCACGCGGACCTCCGGTCAGGCAGTTCGGGAGGTCGACGCTAAGATAACGGACCAACGGGAGGAAACCCCCCGTTGGTCCGAAGTTCACCATTTGTTCGATTTACATCTCTTCGCCGACGAGGACCGCTTCGGCCGGGACCGTGTGCGGGTCCGCGGTCTTCTCGCGGATCGTCAGCAGGGCGCCGGCGAGCACGCACAGGATGGCGGCGATCACGAACGGCGCCTGCTTGGCGCCGAACCACTCGGCGAGGTGACCGACGACGGTCGCGGCGACCGCGCCGCCGAGCCAGCGGCAGAAGTTGTACCCGGCGCTCGCGACCGGACGCGGGGCACCGCTGATCGACATGGCCGTCCCGGTGAAGAGCGTGTTGAGCAGCCCGGAGACCAGCCCCGACAGGATGATGCCGACGACCAGCACCGGCTTGCTCGGGATCGCCATGATCAGCAGCAGTACGGCGTAGCCGAAGACGGCGACCACGGTCGCGTGCCGTTCCCCGAGTTTCGCGGCGAGTTTCGGCGCCAGCACCACACCCGCGACGGCGACCGAAAGGCCCCAGCCGCAGAAGATCAGGCCGACCGCGACAGCACTCCACTCCAGTACGAACGGCGACCAGGCCAGCACCACGAAGAACGCGGCGGTGTAGAGCGCGGAACCGATCGAAGTGCGCAGCAGCCCGCCGTGTTTCAGCGCGCGGAACGGGTCGAGCAGGCGGATCTTCGGCCGTTCTTTCTTGGCGTCGGCGGTCAGGAAGATCGAGCACAGCACGAGACCGCACAGCATCAGCAGCGAAGTGCCGATGAACGGGCCGCGCCAGGAGATGCTGCCCAGCAGGGCGCCGAGCAGCGGGCCGACCGCGAGGCCGACGCCGAGCGCGGCTTCGTAGAGCAGGATCGCGCCCGCCTGGCCGCCGGTCGCGGCGCCGACGATCACCGAAAGCGCGGTCGCGATGAAGAAGGCGTTGCCGAGGCCCCAGATCGCGCGCAGCCCGATGAGCTGCTCGATCGACCCGGACGCGGCACACAGCGCGGTGGCGACGACGACCAGTGTCAGCCCGACGACCACGGTCCGCTTGGCCCCGAACCGGGCACTCATCGCGCCGGTCACCAGCATGGCGACCGCCTGGACCCCCAGATAGGAGGAGAACAGCAGCGTCACTTCGGACGGCGTCGCATGCAGGCCTTCGGCGATCGACAGCAGGATCGGGTCGACCAGCCCGATGCCCATGAACGCGATGACCGCGGCGAACGCGGTGATCCATACCTGTTTGGGCTGTCCTTTGAGGGCGTCCAACAGGCTCGAGTGAGGCTCAGCGCTCATCGCGGATCAGTTCCTCCTTCTTGTCTTCCTGGATTTCTTGCCGCAGCAACTTCGTGAGGGCGGGAAGCGCGGCTTCGATCGCGAAGCGGTCGTTCTCGTCCAGTTCGAGGAGCCGCTCGCGGAGGAACTCCTCCCTGGCGACGATCAACTGGCGATGAAAGCGCTGCCCCACCTCGGTGACCTCGACGAGCACGGCCCTGCCGTCGGCGGGATCCGTACGGCGACTGACCAGGCCGAGCCGTTCGAGGCGGCGGACGACGTCGGTCATCGTCGGCATCCGGACCCGTTCGAGCTCGGCGAGCGCGCTCATCCGGCGCGGTCCGCCGTTCAGCAGTTCCGACAGCACCGAACCCTGGGTGAGGGTCAGCTGCACCTGCGGGGTCTCCCGGCGGACGAGGTAGTACAGCCGGAACACCAGCGGGCGGAGCCGGTGGGCGAGGTCGGCGACTTTCGTGATCACTTAGCCAGGCTAACTAAAATTACTGAGCATGGCTAAGTAATATGCCGCACAGCGTGTCACGGCCTAGGGTTGGGGGCGTGGAAGCGGTGATCTTCGATCTCGACGGTGTCCTGGTGGATTCGGAAACGATGTGGGACGAGGTCCGGCGAGCGGTCGTCCACGAGTTCCACGGCACCTGGCGGGACGAATCGACCAGGGCGATGCAGGGGATGAGCACCCCGGAATGGGCCGCCTACCTGGCGCACGACCTGGGCGTCCAGCTCCGCCCGGCGGACGTCGCGCAGGTGGTGATCGAGCGGATGGCGCGCCGGTACGCGGAGAAACCGCCGATCATCCGCGGCGGTCCGGACGTCGTGCGCGAGGTCGCGAAGCACTGGCCGGTGGCGATCGCGAGCTCGTCGCCGCCGCTGCTGATCAAGGCTTTCCTGGACATCACGCGGCTGCCGGTGCCGACGGCGGTGTCCTCGGAGCAGGTCGGGGCGGGGAAACCGGCGCCCGACGTGTACCTGAAGGCGGCCGAGCTGCTGGGCGCGGAGCCGAAGAACTGCGCGGCCGTGGAAGACACGACCAACGGGCTGCGCGCGGCGCTGGCCGCGGGGATGACGGTGTACGCGGTGCCGAATCCGCACTTCCCGCCAGACCCAGCAGTACTTGCGCGGACGACGGTGGTCGGGTCGATCACGGACCTGCCGGCGGCGCTGGCGTCACTGCCCGACGCCTAGCCGGCCGGTTCCGGCGTGCCGTTGCGCCATACACAGGGCGTTGATCCGTTCAGGTACAGCTCGCCGGACTCGTTGGAATCCAACGCCAGACGAAATCCGTCGTCTCGCTTTTCCAGCCACAGGTACTGCGGGTTTTGCTTTTCCTGCAAGACTTGGTAGTTGTTGTTCTGCGCCCACGAGCGCAGAGCGCTGAAGTACTCCGAGATGCCTGTCGCGGCCAGGCCGGTTATCTGGTAGCCGCGATCGGCCACGAGCCGCCCCTTCGCCCCATTGTCGCTTGGATCATCACAAGGCGCTTCCTTGCTCTGCCCGCGTAGTACCAGCACAGCCGACGCCGGAAGCGCGGACTTCGCTTGCTGGATATAGCTCTCGAGTCGCTGGTTCGCCTCTTGGATCGTCATCGTGTTCCTCAATTCAGCCTCCTGAGGACTACCGCAGCTCGCGGTACAGAGAAGCAGCATCGCCGACGCCACACTCAAGACGGTTGCTTTTCTGTTCTTCATCAGTGACCTGGCTGCTTTCCTGCGATTATCCGGCCCATGTCGCGCAGAGCGGGGTTGTCTCGCGTCCAGTATTCGCTGTGAGCGGCCTCGCTGTTGCCGAGAATCGGCCCGCGTGGGCCGGGATCCGAGGTGAACGTCTTGCCGCCGAATTCCGGGTCGGTCGGGTCGGGGCCGAGGGGATCGAGGGGATCGCCCTGCCCCTCGATACGGGGGAAGTTGGTGATGTTGATCGCGTCGTTCGCGGCCGTCGTGGAGTACACGTGATCGGGAGGGACGTTGAGTTGGCTCGCGTGATCCACGCCAACGCCGGGGCTGGCGACGAGCACGATGTTGTCGACGGCGAGATGCTCGTCTCTTGCAGCGTGACCGACGAGGGTCGTGCCGTAGCTGTGGCCGAGGACGGTGTTGTGCGAGGGAGTTCCTTGGTGACTTTCTCTCAGTCCGTCCTGGAAGTTGTCCAGCGCATGCTTCCCGTCGTCGGCGAAGCTCTCGTTCGCTGCGTCCAAGAGGCCCGGCGGCGCGTCGTAGCCGATCCAGGTGATCACCGAAGGTGTTTTCGCCCCGGCCTGCTGAGCGGCGTTGACCATGCCGTCCGCTCGCCCGAGGTCAGTATTGACCTCGGAAAGCTCCGATCCGGTACCGGGGACATAGGTCGCGACGTGTTGCGCAGTGTCAGGATTGCCCATCGCGACGATCGCCCGGCCTGCGCCCGCGTCATCGACGCGCAGCACGTATGGCCGTTGCTTGGTGGGGTCGTAGTCCGGGCTGTTGGGATCGCTCATCGAGAGCCGTTTGTCGATGTCGTCGAGTCCGCGAAGTTTCCCGTCGAGTTTGTCGAGATCCACCTTGAGTGCGTCGAACTCCAGCTGGTCGTTGAGCTTGATCTGACCGGCCCCGGTTCGGGGAAACTCGTTGATCTTCCGCTGTAGCTCGTCGCGTTCATGCCGCAACCTGGACTGCTGCCGGTCCAACAGAGTGCGATTGGCGATGTCGCGTTGCTTCGCCGAGAAACCATCTCGTGGCCCGACGAGTTCCGGCCGGTCCACGGCCAGCCGGGTCCGCTGCGCCTCGCTCAAGGTCGCCCAGTAGGCGGCGTTCTGAGCCGCGGTCGCACTCTCGGGCGGGGGTGCGGGGATGCTGAGTGAACCCATGGCCGCACCGGAGTTGCCTGCCGCGGCCAACGAAGTGTTGTCGTTGTCGTTGCCGGTCGCGTCGATGGTCTGTCCGGACACGATCCGGTCGAGTACGAGGCAGAAGTCGTCATCGATGTCGGTCGCGCTCTTGAGGACCTCGGAGACACGGTCACGCAGTTCTGCCGCGATCGTCGCCCGTTCTCGGGCGACTGCTTCCTTCTGCTCTTCGGGGGTGTCCGGGGGTGGCCCGTTGTCGATGATCGCTCCGTCACCACCGATGGTGAAGTGATGCGCGCGGGCGAGCCCCTCTGCTTCTTTGACACCGTTCATGACACCGCTGATCGCGTCTCCGACGTCCCCTGCGCCACGGCGCAACGCGGCGACCTCGGCGGCGTACTCTTCCAGGCCGTCGATGACCTGATCGACCTCGTTCGCCGCAGCACCGGCAGCTTCGCCATGCCAGCCATCCGCGGTGTTGATGCCGCGCAGGTCGTCCGAGCAGGCGATGACCTTGTTGTACGCGGCGTTGACCTCACCGACCGCGTTCTGCAGAGGTACGGAATCCCATCGAGTGACCTCGGCCCAGGTGACCATCAGACCGGCTTCCGTCCGCCCGTCGACTGCACCGGGACGGACAGATCCGCGGTGGCGGCGTCCTCGCGACCGCTGTAGAGGTCGGCGGCCTTCACCATGCTCGCCGCATGGGCGTCGAGACGCCGCTCGTACCCCTGCTCTCGATCTTGCAATACGTGCTTGACCTCGGCGAGCTTGCCGACACACCGCGCTCCCGGCATGCCTGCGTCCCCGGTCGGCACCGTCGCTGAACACTTCGCCCCGCGCAGCCCGTCCGCGACCCGCGTCGCCGCTTTCCCGGTCCCTCTGATCTTCTCGATCACCACGTCATAACCGGCCATGAGCCCTCCCCCTGCTCCGGTAGTCAGTCGATCACACTACGGAGCAGAACGGGCCGGCTCAACAGCCCTGGCCTCCAAAACCGGGGGAAATCAGCAGGTAGCGGCGTTGTACTCACGCTTGACGGAGTAGTCCTACCCAAAGGCAAAGGCTCCCTTCACCGCGTCACATGCGGCGAAGGGAGCCTTCAGCTCACGTCAGAAAAGCTCACGCCTCGCCGGCGATGAACTTTTCGACCTCGTCGCGCGCGGTGGCGTCGTCGTACTGCTCCGGCGGCGACTTCATGAAGTACGAGGAAGCCGACAGGATCGGGCCGCCGATGCCGCGGTCCTTCGCGATCTTCGCGGCGCGCACGGCGTCGATGATGATGCCCGCCGAGTTCGGCGAGTCCCACACCTCGAGCTTGTACTCCAGGTTCAGCGGCACGTCACCGAACGCGCGGCCCTCGAGCCGGACGTAGGCCCACTTGCGGTCGTCGAGCCACTGCACGTAGTCGGACGGCCCGATGTGGACGTTGCCCTTGCCGAGCTCGCGGTCGACCTGCGAAGTGACCGACTGGGTCTTCGAGATCTTCTTCGACTCGAGCCGCTCCAGCTCCTTCATGTTCAGGAAGTCCATGTTCCCGCCCACGTTGAGCTGCATCGTCCGGTCGAGCTGGACGCCGCGGTCCTCGAACAGCTTCGCCAGCACGCGGTGCGTGATGGTGGCGCCGACCTGGGACTTGATGTCGTCACCGACGATCGGCACGCCCGCCGCGCGGAACTTCTCCGCCCACACGGGGTCGGAGGCGATGAACACCGGCAGCGCGTTGACGAACGCCACACCGGCGTCGATGCACGCCTGCGCGTAGAACTTGTCGGCCTCTTCGGAGCCCACCGGCAAGTAGGAGACGAGTACGTCGACCTCGGCCTCGCGCAGCGCCGCGACGACGTCGACGGGGGTCTCGTCGGACTCCTCGATGGTCTCGCGGTAGAACCGGCCGAGCCCGTCGTAGGTGTGACCGCGCTGCACGGTGACGCCCAGCGGCGGCACGTCGGCGATCTTGATGGTGTTGTTCTCGCTGGCGAAGATCGCCTCGGACAGGTCACGGCTGACCTTCTTGGCGTCCACGTCGAACGCGGCGACGAACTCGATGTCGCGGACGTGGTACTCGCCGAACACGACGTGCATCAAACCGGGCACGCGGGTGCTGGGATCTGCGTCGCGGTAGTACTGAACGCCCTGGACCAGCGAGGCCGCACAGTTGCCGACGCCCACGATGGCCACCCGAACGCGGCGGTTCTCGCCCATGCCGGTTTCTCCTTCATTAGTCCAACAGTTGTAGGTAATGCGCAGCGGGCACGGAGAGCGCCTCAGGTCTCCGGTCCGCGCTGCTCGGCCTGTTCGTGCGCGATCAGCTCGTTGAGCCAGCGCACCTCTCGCTCACTGGACTCCAGCCCGAGCCGGTGCAGCTCACGGGTGTAGCGGTCGATTTTCTCCTCGGCCCGCCCCATTGCCGTCCGAAGTCCTTCTCGGCGTTCCTCGACCCGACGACGACGGCCTTCCAGGATTCGCATCCTGACGTCTGCCGGTGTCCTCGAAAAGAACGCCAGGTGGACGCCGAAGCCTTCGTCGTCCCATGTCTGCGGGCCCGCATCGCCGAGCAGTTCGGCGAACCGTTCCTTGCCCTCGGCGGTGAGCTTGTACACGCGCTTGCCCCGGCGTGCCCACGTCCGGTCTTCCACCTCTTCGAGCTCCTCGACGAGGTAACCGGCGCGGAGCAGCCGACGCAATGTCGGATACAGCGAGCCGTACGAGAACGTCCGGAACATCCCGAGCGTCTCATGCAAACGTTTGCGCAGCACGTAACCGTGCATGGGGGTCTCGTGCAGCAGCCCCAAGATCGCGAGCTCGAGCACACCGCACCCCCTTCCGGGAACAAACCGCGACCGATCGCGTTGGCCACCGAGACCGGCTCGGTCAACCTACCGGCCCACTATATCGCGCCGATACATCGAAGTGGTGTAGCTAACCCCGATCGAGCGCTTCGGAACCGGACTAAATTCACCGGAGAGTTATCTAATCGTCGGCGTGTCCGACCGTGCACGCACCGTCCCGCCGAGAACGGGGCGTGGACCACACAGCAATAGCCCGTACTCTGTTGGCGTGCGAAACCAGCGGCAGGTCGTGGACTACGCCTTACAGCGGCGCTCGCTGCTCAAGGGCGTCCACTCCGGACGGGTCGGCACATACGACGTCTGCGACGCGGGCCCGTACCTCCTGCGGGCCGCGAAATTCCACGGACGACCAGGTGAGCAGGACTGCCCGGTCTGTCATCGGGAGGAACTGACCCTGGTGTCCTGGGTGTACGGCGAGGAGCTCAAGCACGTCGCCGGATCCGCCAAGACACCGGACGAACTGGTACGGATGGACGGGCACTTCGCGGAGTTCACCGTCTACGAGGTCGAGGTCTGCCGGAGCTGTCACTGGAACCACCTGGTGCGGTCCTACGTCCTCGGTACGGGAGATCCAGGAAGCACCCGGCCACGTACCCGGTCACAGAGGACAGCGGGTCAGTGACAGGTATCGAAAACGCAGTTGAGCACAGAGCGGCGTCCCCCGAAGCGCCGGTCTGGGAGGCCCATTCGTGAACGACGACCGCAATCGCTCCTGGCCAGGCCAGGAGCCTGATGCACCTCGCCGTGCCCATTGGCCGGGAGAGGACGAGCCCGGTTGGCCGGGCGAGGAACCCCCGCGCCGCCCCCAGCGCCGGACACCTCCCAACGGCGCCCCCCGCTCGGCACCACCACGCTCAGCGGCCCCACGCCAGGCAGACCCGCGCCCGGTGGACCCGCGCCCTGTAGACCCACAGTGGCCGGGCGGCGACGGCGGCGGCCCGGAGTGGCCGTCGGACGACGAACCGCGCCGTCCCGCGGCCCCGCGCCGCCCCAACGGCATGCCCCCGCGCAGGCAGGGGCCTCCGCCGCCCGGTGGGCGCCCCCAGCGTTCCCAGCAGGGCGCCGTCGGTCATCGACCGCCGCCGCCCGGCAACCGCCGTCCCGCTTCCGACGACCAGGCGACCGCGATGGTCCGTCCGGTCGAGCCGGACCCGTACGAGCGCGAGCCGGACCTCATCACGCACCACGCGCACAACGGCACCGAAGACCCGTACGGCTACGACCCGTACGACGACCGCTATGACGATCGTCACGAAAGCGCCGCCCTCGGCGCCGAGGGCGAAGGCCCGTACGACGACGAGCCCGCCGAAGACGAAGAAGACGGCAAGAAGAAGGTCCTGACGCCGAAGCAGCGCAAGAAGCGCCGCTGGCGGATCGTCCGCCGTGTCCTCTACGCGATGTTCGGCCTGTTCGTCGTCGTTCCCGCGATCGCGTTCGTCATCACCTACTTCCTGGTGGACGTCCCGTCGCAGGAGAGCGTCGCGAGCCAGCAGAGCCGGCCGATCACGCTGATGTACGCCGACGGCAGCCCGATGGGCAAGATCGCGCCCGCCAGCGGCGGCAGCCGGTACCTGCTGAAGCCCGGCGAGGTCCCCGAAGTGGTCAAGAAGGCCGTGTACGCGGCCGAGGACTCGTCGTTCGAGACCAACTCCGGCTTCGACGTCGGCGGCATCCTGCGCGCGGTCTACAACAACGTGACCGGCGGCCAGGGCGGCGGTTCGACGATCTCCCAGCAGTACATCAAGAAGGCCACGGCCAACGAGGCACCGACGCTCACCCGTAAATGGACCGAGCTGGCCAAATCCTTCAAGATGAACAACCAGATGTCCAAAGAGGAGATCATCACCGCCTACCTCAACACCATCTACTTCGGCCGCGGCGCGAACGGCATCGAAGCGGCCGCGCAGGCCTACTTCAAGAAGCCTGCCAAGGAGCTCAGCGCTTCCGAGGCGGCGCTGCTCGGCGGCCTGATCCAGGGGCCGAGCAAGTCCGAGAACGAGGCCTACGCGACGAGGCGCTGGACCTTCGTGATGGACCAGATGGTGGCGAACAAGTGGCTCGACCCCGGTGAGCGCGCCGCCGCGCAGTTCCCGAAGCCGATCCCGAAGGCGCAGGCGAAGGCCGACGACGCCGGGACGCTGAGCCTGCACATCCGCAACCGGGTGATCGACGAACTCGAAGCCCGCGGTTACGACCAGGACCGGCTGCACCAGGGCGGTTTCAAGATCACCACGACGATCGACCCCAAGGCGCAGAAGATGGCCGAGGAGTCCGTCGCCGAGGGGATGAAGGGCCAGACGGACGAGAGCATCCTGAACGCGCTGGTCGCGGTCGACCCCAAGACCGGCGGCGTGGTCGCCTACTGGGGCGGCCCGGACTGGACGAAGAACGACAAGGGTCAGGACGTCCCGGCACACGACTGGGCGAACGTCCCGCACAACCCCGGTTCGGCGTTCAAGGCCTTCGACCTCGCCGCGTTCCTCAAGATGGGCAAGGGCCTCGGCGAGACCTTCGACGGGTCCAACAACCGGAAGTTCGACTCCGGCACCGGAAGCCAGCGCACGATCCGGAACGCGGGCGAGAGTTCCAACTGCGGCACCCAGTGCACGGTCGCCGAAGCGATGAAGGTCTCCGCGAACACCGTGTTCTACGACATGGTGATCAACAAGACCAAGGTCGACCCGGTGGCGAAGGCCGCGAAGGAAGCAGGTGTGCGGACGGAGAACGAGGGCGGCAAGTCCGTTCTCTACCCCGACCTCAACATCGCGCTCGGCGGTGGCCGCACGGTGACCACGGCGGAGGACATGGCGGCCGGGTTCGCCACCTTCGCCGGTGAAGGCGTCCGGCAGAAGCAGCACTTCGTCGCCAAGCTGGTCAACTCCGAGGACGAGGTCGAGTTCGACGAGACGGCCCCCAAGGGCTCTCCCGCCTTCAGTGACGACGCCGACAAGAGCAAGCAGATCGCCGGCAACATCACGGACGCGCTCGAAGAGGTCGTCCCGTACTCGAAGCTGAAGTGCCCGAAGGGCAGCGAGTGCGCGGGCAAGACCGGGACGCAGCAGTACGACTTCAAGGACGAAGACCCGGCGAGCTACCACGAACGCAACGCGCAGACCTGGATGGTGGGCTACACGCCGAGCATCTCGACCGCGGTGTGGGTCGGCGGCGACGGCAACAAGCCGCTGCACGACAAGAGCGGCAAGCCGATCTACGGCCGGACGATCGCCGGTCCGATCTGGGAAGACTTCATGTCCCGGTACATGACCGGCAAGCCGTCGGAGAAGTTCGACACCGTCAAGCCGATCGGCAAGGACGCCAGGTCGGTGCCGACGACGACGGTCCCGAAGCCGCCGCCGGTGACGACGACCACGCCCGAGACGCCGTCGACCACCCCGACGCCGACGATTCCCACCGAGCCGACGGAGCCGACGGAGACCGGTGGCTGGCCGACGAAACCGACCAAACCCACCAAGCCGACCAGACCGGGGCCGGGAACTTCGGATCCGTTGTTCCCGAACGGCGAAAGTCCGTGATGAACGGGCGAAGTGGCTGAAAGGGTGTGCCGGGCAGTTGCCGGGCACACCCTTTTCGGCGCAACGAGGAGCGAGTTCACCTTCACCATGGATCTGGACGAGACGTGCGAGCTCGGCCACGGCGCTGTCCACCGCCATCGGGGCCTTTTTCTTCGCGCCGATGAACCTGAACCGATCCGACACGTCTTATTCAGAGGAGACCTGCGACCGCAGGACCGCGCTCACCCACGGAAGGTTCGGAGGACGTCCCAGTGAACGACGATCCCCACGGCGGATGGCCAGGTCAGGACCCTGACCCCGCCCGTCGTCCGCAACGCCCGGCCGGACCGCCCCGCCGCCCCGCCGGAGGTCCGCCTCCGGGATACGGGCAGCGACAGGGTCCCGGCCCGCAGGGTCCGGGGCAGGCACCTTGGCAACGGCAAGGGCCGCCCCAGCAGCAACAGCCGCCACCGCGGCGTCCGCAGCGACCGCCGGTCGCGCCGCAGCACGAGCCGGACCTCATCACGCACCACGAGCACAACGGCACCACCGATCGTGGCTACGACGATCAGTACGAGGACGAGCAGTACGCCCCGGAGACCGACGAGAACGGGAAGCCGATCCTCACCCCGGCCCAGCGCAAGAAGCGCCGGTGGCGACGAATCCGGCGGGTGCTGCTCGCGCTGTTCTGTCTCTTCGTCGTCATCCCGGCGATCGCGTTCGTGATCACCTACTTCGCCGTCGACGTCCCGTCACCGCAGTCGGTCGCGGCCACGCAGGGCCAGGCGGTGACCTACTACTACGCCGACAACACCGAGATGGGCAAGGACGTCCCCAAGGGCGGCAACCGGAAGATCCTGACGCCGGAGCAGATCCCGGACATCGTCAAGAAGGCCGTGATCGCCACCGAGGACGCCTCCTTCGAGACCAACTCGGGCTTCGACATCGGTGGCATCCTGCGCGCGGTCTACAACCAGGTGACCGCGGGCAAGGGCGGTGGTTCGACCATCTCCCAGCAGTACATCAAGGTCGCCAGCGGGGACGACGAATCGTCGCTCACCCGTAAATGGACCGAGCTCGCCAAGTCCTTCAAGATGAACCAGACGTACGAGAAGAAGGACATCATCTCGGCGTACCTGAACATCATCTACTTCGGACGCGGCGCTTACGGGATCGAGTCGGCCGCGCAGGCGTTCTTCGGCAAGCCCGCCGGCGAACTGAACGCCTCCGAGGCGGCGCTGCTCGCGGGTCTCATCCAGCAGCCGGGCCGTTCGGAGAACCCGAAGGTCGCGAACGACCGCTGGACCGTCGCGCTGAACCGCATGGTGGAGAACAAGTTCATCTCCGCCGCGGACCGCGCGAACCTGCAGTTCCCGACGCCGATCCCGCAGGCCGACAAGCAGCAGGCCGGGGTGGTGAACCCGTTCATCCGCGACAAGGTCAAGGAAGAACTGGCGGCGAACGGCATCACCGACGACGTCTATTACCGGGGCGGCTACAAGGTCTACACGACCATCGACCCGAAGGCGCAGGCCGCGGCCGAGCAGGCGGTCGCCGACGGGATGAAGGGCCAGACCGACGAGAACCTGCTCAACGCGCTCGTCGCGGTCGACCCCAAGACCGGCGGGGTGAAGGCGTACTACGGTGGCCCGTCCATCGTGAAGGGGCCCAACGGCCAGGATCTCAAGGGCCGCGACTGGGCGAACACGCCGCAGAACCCCGGCTCCTCGATGAAGCCGTTCGACCTCACCGCGTACATGCAGCTGGGCAAGGGCGGCATCAACTCGACGTTCGACGGGTCCAACAACCGGCAGTTCGGGAAGCAGACGATCCGGAACGCCGGTCCCGGCAGCTCGTGTTCGGCGCAGTGCACGGTGTCCGAGGCGATGCAGCGGTCGGCGAACACGGTGTTCTACGACATGGTCGTGAACGTGACCAAGCCAGGGCCGGTGGCACAGGCCGCCAAGGACGCCGGGGTCAAACCCGCCCCCGACGGCGTCTCCGAATTGTTCGGCGACAACAACATCGCGCTCGGTGGCGGCAAGACGGTCATCAGTCCGGAGGACATGGCCGCCGCGTACGCGACCTTCGCGGGCGATGGCCAGCGGCGGGCGAAGCACTTCGTCGCCAAGGTGACCAACTCGCAGGACGAAGCCGCGTACTCGGCTCCGGAGGAAGCGAAACCGGCGTTCTCCGACGACTCCGACAAGAGCAAGCAGATCGCGGGCAACGTCACCGAGTCGCTCAAGGGTGTCATCCCGTTCTCGAAGCTCAAGTGCCCCAACGGCCACGAGTGCGCGGGCAAGACGGGGACCCAGCAGCACACCTACCGGCCGGGTGAGCCCGCGTCGGCGAAGGACGCCAACTCGCAGACCTGGATGGTCGGCTACACGCCGTCGATCTCGGCCGCGGTCTGGGTCGGCGGCGACGGCGACAAGGCGCTGAAGGGCAAGAACGGCAAGTCGATCTTCGGTTCGACGATCGCCGGGCCGATCTGGGAGAAGTTCATTTCGCTGTACACGAAGGGGACGCCGGGGGAGCGCTTCGACAAGGTCAAGATCATCGGCGGGGACGAGAACACCGTCCCGTCGACGCAGACCCCGCCGGAGGACAACGACGACCAGGGCCAGACCAGTACTCCGCCCACGGGCCCGTCGACCGGCCCGTCGTCCTCGCGGAACGAGGACGAGGAGAACCCGCCGTCCAGCTCGAAGAACCCGCCTACCTCCAGTGAGAACAACGGCGGAGAAGGCGGCAACAATCCCGGCCGGGGTGGCGGGGGCAGAGGCGACAACGGCTAGCTCCGTCCCAAGTACATGAAGGCCCCCTTCCTCGCGCCTGACGCGAGGAAGGGGGCCTTCATGTACTTCAGAGGGTGACGACGCGCCGCTCGGCACCGGAGAGGTGAGCGGCCTCGATGACCCGGAGGGTCTCGACGGCAGAGGCGGGTTCGACCGGGAACCCGCCTTTGCCGAGGAGCGCGTCGCGCACCTGCGCGTAGAAGTCCTCGTAGCGGCCGACCTCGGTGGGCACGGTCTCGACGTCGTCGTTCACGCCGAGCACGCCGGCGTCCGACGGCGGTTCCACGGCCCAGCCGGGGTCGCCCGGCCGCAGCCCGTCCTTGATCTGCGGCTCCTGGACGTCGAGGCCGTACTTCGTGAACGTCGCCTTGTCGCCGAGCACGCGGAACCGCGGGTTGCGGGTCCCCGCGAGCGCGGACGCCCACAGGTGCGAGCGCACGCCGTTGACGTGCCGGAGGGCGACGAAGACATCGTCGTCGACGGACACGCCGGCGCGGCGCTTGTCGACCTCCGCATAGACCTCGGAGACCGGACCGAACAGCTGCAGCGCCTGGTCGACGATGTGCGCGCCGAGGTCGTAGAGCAGCCCGCCCGCCTCGGCGGGGTCGCCGAACTCGCGCCAGTTGTCGCGCGGCTTCGGCACCCAGCGGTCGTAGCGGGATTCGAAGCGGAAGACGTCGCCGAGGCTGCCCGCGTCGAGGACCTTCCGGACGGTGAGGAAGTCCGAGTCGAACCGGCGGTTCTGGAACACCGTCAAGCCGACGCCCTTGGCCTTCGCTGCTTCGACGACCTTCGCCGCTTCGGCCGCCGTCGGCGCGAAGGGCTTGTCGACGACGACGGGCAGTCCCGCCTCGATCGCCCGAAGCGCGAGCGGGACGTGCGTGCGGTTCGGCGTGCTGATGACGACCAGGTCCAGCTCGTCCGCCTTCGCGAACAACGCGTCCGCGTCCGGCAGCACGTCGGCGGCCGGATAGTCGGCACTGGCCTGCCCGACCCGGTCCGGATTCGAAGTGACGATGGCGGCCGGGGTCAGCCCCGGCGTCGCGTCGACCAGCGGGGCGTGGAAGACGCGCCCGCCGGTGCCGTATCCGAAGATCCCCACTCGCAAGTCAGCCATACATCCATTAAACAACAGTGTTGCGTAATCAGCCAGCCATGGCAGGATGCGCGCTATGCCGGAGACCGGGGTCAATCTGCGCGGCCTGCGCCAGCACAACCGAACACTGCTGCTCACGCACATCCTGCGCGCGGGCGGCCTCAGCCGCGTCGAACTCGCCGAACGCACCCGGCTCACCCAGCAGGCCGTCTCGAAGATCGTCCCCGAACTGCTCGAAGCCGGCCTGCTGGACGAGGAACGCCAGCCCGCGGCCGGGGTCGGCAAACCACGCACGCTGCTTCGCGTGCGCGCGGACGCCCGGCAGGCGCTCGGCGCTCAGCTCGACCGGGACTCCTACCGGGTGCTCATGACCGACCTGACCGGGAAGATCATCGCGTCGCACGGCGGGCCACTGACCCCGGGATTCACCCCCGACCAGGCTGTTTCCGCGATCGGCGAAGCGACCGAAGCACTGCTCGACGGCGTCGGGCGTGAACGCGTGCTCGGCCTCGGCGTCGGCTCCGTCGGGCCGCTCGACCACCGCGAAGGAGTGGTCCGGGACGCGACGAACATGCCCGGCTGGCACCACGTCCCCCTGCGCGACCTGCTCGCGAAACGCACCGGCTTGCCCGTGCGGCTCGACAAGAACACCAACGCCGCCGCCTTCGCCCAGCACTGGCCCGACGGCGACCAGGCCGCGACAGCCGTCGTGCTCGTCGGCACCGGGATCGGTGTCGGCCTGCTGATCGACGGCAGGCTGTACCGTGGGCCGCGGACCAACGCCGGCGAGTTCGGGCATACGACGCTCGCCTTCGACGGGCCGCGCTGCGCGTGCGGGCGCCGCGGCTGCGTCGAGGTGCTGCACAACGCGGCACCGACCACGGAGGAGGCGGCAGGCCTGCTGGGGATCGGGCTCGCCGACCTCGTCCAGGTCCTCGATCTCGAGCGTGTCGTGCTGACCGGGCGATCGGTGCGCGCGGAGCCGGAGGTGTACCGCGACACGGTCGCCGCGCGGCTGCGGGAACTGCTGCCTTTGCCGCACTGGCAACGCATCCAGGTCGATCTCGACGAGATGGGCGACGACGTCGTCGCGTTCGGCGCGGCGGCCGAGGTGCTCGCCGGGTTCTACGACAGCGGCGATATCACCGGGTGGTCACCCGGATAGGCGCTAACATCCGCCACGTGCCCGACCAGACGACCCCGCCCGAGGCTCCGCTCTCGCTCACCCCCGGCGAGCGGGTCATCCCGAGCTGGAACGAACCGCTCGTGACCGCGGCCAGCAGGCCGATCGGCGGCCCGCTCGGCGAGCACGCGGCCGTCGGGCGGCACTGGTTCTGGTCACCGCAGAGAGTCGGGCTGCTGCTGGCTTGCCTCGCGCTGCTGCTCTCGTGGTTCGGCAAGGCGTCCTGCATCCAGCAGTACACCGACGACTCCGGGGCGAACCAGCTCGACTGGCGGGCGGGCCGCCCGTTCGTCGCGATGTGTTACTCGGACATCATCCCGCTCTACAGTTCCGAGCGGCTGAACGATCCGGACACCTTCCCGTACGTGACTTCGTGGACCGAGGACGAGGGAACGGCGAAGGAGACGACGCGGTACATGGAGTACCCGGTCGCGACCGGGCTGTTCCAGTGGATCAACGCGAAGCTCGCCGAAGCCTGGCTCTCGGTCGCGGAATCGGGCTGGCTGCCCGGCGCGCTCCCGGTCGCCGTCTACTTCAACATCTCCGCGCTCTGGCTCGCGCTGGCCTGGCTGGTCACGGTGTGGGCGACCGGCCGATCACTGAAACGCCGTCCGTGGGACGCGGTGCTGGTGGCGATCTCGCCGCTGGTGCTGGTGCACGTCTTCACCAACTTCGACGCCATCGCGGCCGCGTTCACCGCGACCGCGCTGCTCGCGTGGGCCCGGCGGCGACCCGAGGTCGCGGGCTTCCTGCTCGGTCTCGGCGCGGCGGCGAAGCTGTATCCGCTGCTCCTGCTCATCCCGCTGTTCTTCCTGTGCCTGCGCGCGGGCAAGGTCAAGCAGTGGGCACTCACCGCCGGGCTCGCCGTGGCGACGTTCGTGGTGGTCAACGTCCCGTTCGCGCTCGCCGCGCCGACCGGCTGGTGGGAGTTCTTCCGGCTCAACACGGTGCGCCCGATGGACCCGGACTCGCTGTACAACGTCATCTCCCACCTGTCCGGCTGGGCCGGTTTCGACGGGAAACTCACCGCAGGCCAGACGCCGGTCGTGCTCAACGCCGTCGTCGCGGTGCTGTTCCTCGCCGCGTGCGCCGGCATCGGGTACGTCGCGCTGAAAGCACCGCGCCGTCCGCGGCTCGGGCAGCTCGCCTTCCTCGTGGTGGCCGCGTTCCTGCTGACCAACAAGGTGTGGAGCCCGCAGTACTCGCTGTGGCTGGTACCGCTGGCGGTACTCGCGATCCCGCGCTGGCGCCTGCTGCTCGGCTGGATGATCATCGACGCGCTGGTCTGGGCGCCGCGGATGATGTACTACCTCGGCGTCGACCACAAGGGCCTGCCCGAGGACTGGTTCCTCGGCACGGTCGTCGTCCGCGACCTCGCGGTGCTGGGCCTGTGCGCGCTGGTGATCCGTGACATCTACCAGCCGCGCACAGACCCTGTCCGCCTCGCCGGGGACGACGATCCGGTGGGCGGTTTCCTCGACGGCGCCCCCGACTTCAAGCGCGCTTCAGCACCTCGGGTCCAGGACTCTCCAGCTTGATGTGCTTGCCGAAGTCCTCGGCGCCGAAGTCGCTGATCTGGACGACGACCGTGTCGGGCGAGGTTTCGACCAGACGGCAGGTGAACCAGTCCTCGCCGTGTTTGACCGACCAGCGGTCGGCGAGGACGGCCAGCCCTTCCGCCTCCAGCAACGCGACGGAGTCGTCGAAGGCGGCCGGCCCGCCGAGCGGGTAGCCGAAAACGGTCAGTGCCTGCCAACGAGTGTCCGAGGCGGGGGCGACGTAGCCGACGTGCTCGCCGTCCTCCGCCCGGTACACGGTCCGATTCTTCATGCGGATCAGGTTCGACCCTCCCGTGGCGTGAGGGTCAAGCCGATTCAGCGGACGACGTAGCCGCCCGTGCTCGTCGGGAAGAACGGCACCGTGCCGGTGCACGGCAGGACGTCGTGCTCGAAGCCGCCGTAGGCCCAGCTCCAGCCGATCCGGTCGTGCCCGCCCGGCACGTCCCGCACCGAGAAGCCGACGCGGCGGCCGACGAGGTCCAACGGGACCCCCGGCAGGTCGGCGCGTTCGATCACGCCGGTCAGGATGGCGATGTCACCGTCACGCGAAACGCAGTCGACCTTGCCGTCGAAGTCGGCGAAGAGCTTGCCGTCCTTGGTCAGGTGATTCACGTGGAACCGGCCCGAGGACCTGCCGGGTTCGCCGAACGCGGCGAAGTCGAACCGGACCGGATCCTTGTCGTAGCCGGGGAACGTCAGCAGACCGCCCGCCGATCCCACGACGACCGAACCCGACGGCCGCTCCGGTGCCGCCGTCGCCTGCGCGGCCCCCAGCGTGGTCGCCGCGATGGCGAGTGCGGCCGCGGCGGCGATCTTCGACTTGATGTTCATGAGCTTCCCTCCAGGTCGGTGTTCCTGGCGAGCCTCTCGCGATCCGCGCGTCCGGCCCTCCCGCCGGAGAGGGAACGATCTCCCGCCTGGGTAGCCTGCGCGGCATGACCTTCCACCTGGCGCACGGCTCGGTCGTGTACCGCACCACCGCGCTGCACGGGTACTCCGCGATTCACCTGGTCGAGCGGCGGCTGCAGGCAGGCTGGGCGCTCGTTCCGGAGTTGCCGCACGGCGCCGAGGAGATCGCCGGCGAGACCGCGCGGGAGTTGCTGGGGGAGGCCGTCGACGAGCCGAGCCGGTTCGCCGTGGCGCCGGAGGAACGCGTGGCAGGCGGGCTGGACACCCGGCTGGACCAGCTGAACTCGATGATCGACACCACGGTCGCCTGGTTGCGGACCAGCGCCGTCGGCACCGACACGGAACTCCAGTGGGCGCGCTACCAGTCGTCGGACTACGACTACGAACTCGATCTGCGGGAGGCGCTGAGCGACGCCGCTTCGCTGCTCTCGCGGATGGTCAAGCACCGCGACACCCTCGCGGTCCGCAACGAGATGCGCCGCCTGAAGATCGCCTCCGAGGACGACTGACGCATTTGGTCCTCTGAATGCGAGTGTGTCGCATCCAGAGGACTAATGCGGGAGTCAGGCGGAGGCGATGCGCTCGCGGAGGTAGGCGATGTCGGCGGCCTGGCCGTCGGCCGGGGTCTCGACGATCACGGGCGCGCCCGCTTCGGCCGCGACCGCGGCCAGCACCTCGGGATCGATCGTGCCCTCACCGCCGACGACGTTGGCGTGCCGGTCCCGCGTGGAACCGAATTCGTCACGCGAGTTGTTGAGGTGCACCAGATCGATCCGGCCGGTGATGGCCTTGACCTTCTTGACCGCCTCGGTCAGGTCCCAGCCCGCCGCGTACGCGTGGCAGGTGTCGAAACAGAAACCCGCGCCGAATTCGCCGACCTTGTCCCAGAGCCGGGCGATCGTGTCGAGGTCGCGGGTCATCGCGCTGTCGCCGCCCGCGGTGTTCTCGATCAGGATCGGCACGGCGAAGCCGCCCTTTTCCTGCTCACGCTCGAAAAGCTTGCGCCAGTTGACGAGACCTTCTTCGACGTCTTCCGAAGAACCGACGTGGCCGCCGTGCACGACGAGCCCTTTCGCGCCGATCTCGGCCGCGCCGTTCGCGTGCTGCGTGACGTTCTTCCGCGACGGGATCCGGATGCGGTTGTTCAGCGACGCCACGTTGATCAGGTACGGCGAATGGATGTACACCTCGACCGGCGACTCTTTGATCGCCTCGCCGTGCGGGTGGGGTTTGGGAGCCTTCCAGCCCTGCGGATCGGAGAGGAAGAACTGGAGGACCTCGGCTTCGCGTTCGGCGACCGCGGAGAGGGGATCGTCGTCGCGGACATGGGCACCGATTTTCATGCTGGCAACTTACCTTCGCCGGTTTCTCCCCGGCGCGGGCCGGATGGTCACGCTCGTGGGGTAGCGTGAGCGCGTTCCGTTAAAACCGCGTTGGTCTTGAGGGGCGGAGGACGAACTCGATGGGGAAGACTGCCGGGCGGATCACGGCACTGGGTTTCGCGCTTTCGGTTTCGGCCGGACTCGCGTTCCCGACGATCGCGATGGCCGCCGAGCCGAATCCGACCCTTTCCGGCAATTGCGCCTCGACGCTGCAGAACGGGAAGTCCGCCAACGGCCTCGCTCTCGACGCGGGCGCCCCGCTCAACTCGCCTGAGGCTTTGACGGTCGGTCTGGACTCGAAGGCCAAGACGGCCCAAGGTCGGAAGCCGCTGCTTTCGCTGCCGGTCGGCGACCTGGTCAAGGCGACCGGACTCACCGACAACCAGGTCGGCGACCTCGTCGCGCAGGGTGTCTGCGAGCCCGCGCAGGGCGTGGTGAACACGGTCGGCAACCTGACTCAAGGCATCGCCGACGACGTCACCGAGCCGCCGGGCCCCGGCCCTGGACCTGGTCCCGGCCCGAAGCCCCCGAATCCGCAGCCTCAGCCCCCGAAGCCGGGCCAGCCCGGTGGTCCGGGCAGCGAGCTCCCGGTCGAAAGCGGTCCTGGTTCCTCCACCGGTATCGGCGGCGACTCGATCGCCGGCGTCATCAGCAACGCGGCGCTGCTGCCCGGCAACTTCGTCCAGGCCCCGGTGATCACCGAGATCATCCCCGGCGAGGTCCCGCCGCCCACCGTCGACGAAAAGGACACCGGCAACGCGCAGGCCGTCCAGGCGCCGGTCACCCCCGCCAAGCTGCCGCTGCTGCTCGCGGTGCTGGCGCTGGCTGTCGTCGCCGCGGCTCTGGTCCGCGCCTGGCTGCGGGGCAAGCCCGCCTGATCTTCACCCACAGTGACCCTCGGTGACGCCCGCTTCCACTCGAATGCCTGACCTCTTCGAGTGAGCGGGCGTCACTTGTCTCCATTAGCGTCGTTGTGCAGGTAGGTGAACCTGACGACGGAGGAGTCGAAGGCATGCGCGAACGGACACGGAGGGCGACCGCCCTGGGTGCCTCGGCCTTCATTCTCGCGGGCTCGGCCGCCCTCGCCCTGCCCGGCACGGCCGCCGCCGCCGAGACCAAGACCGCCACCTGCGGCGGATCGGTGACCGCGAAGACCGGCGACAAGATCCTCGGGAAGACGCCGCTGCTCGGCATCCCCCTCGACCTCGGCCAGGCGGGTCCGGTCTCCGGAATCCTCACGGGCACGATCAACGCGCTGCTCGGCACGGTCTGCAAGGTGACGGTGACCGTGGTGAACGCCGTCGTCGCGCCGGTCCCGGTCATCGGCGAACCCGCCGCGGAAGCGCTGAACGGCGCCGTCACCGGCACCACCCAGGCCTTGACCGGCGGCGGCAAACCCGCCCCCGGTACTCAGCCCCAGCCAGGGAAACCCGCCCCCGGCACGCCCGGTAGCGGCGGCCCGCAGACGGGCGGCCCCGGCGGTTCTCCCGCTCAGGGCGGAACCCCGGCGGGCGGCGGCATCCCGGCGGCGAACAGCCCGCTGCTGCCCGGCACCTTCACCCCGAACTTCGGCGGCCTGCCGTGGGGCATCAGCACGGGCTACGCCCCGATGCGCGACTACAGCTCCATCCCGATGGCGACGGCCGGTCTCTTCAGCCCGTCGCCCGGTCTTCGCTACGGCGGGCAGGTCCCTGGCTATGCGCCGCAATTCGGTGTCGACGCCGAGAACGGGAACGTCGCGGGCAACCCGGACGTCCAGAACGCGGGACAGGCCGAAGCACTACCGAGTGTGAGCGACGGATTCACTCAGGACGGGAAACTGCCGCTGCTGATCGCCGTTTTGGCACTCTCCGGAGTCAGCGCGGGCCTGGTCCGCACCTGGGTCCTCCGCCGAATGGCCGCTACAAGTTAGTCCTACCGCCTAGTATCTTCTTGGTCACTCCCTCGTTATCCCCGTTGGTAGTGCTTTTCCCGCTGGTGAAAACCAGACGCACTGCCTCACGCCCCCACCGACCCGGAGGATCGCGCTCGTGCGGAAGACCACCATCTGGCAGACCACCCGCAAGGCGCTCACCGTCACCGCACTCGCGACCATGGTCACCGGTGGCGCGCTCCTGACGGCGGGCACCGCCTCCGCGGCCACCACGCTGGCGAACGCGTGCAGCGGCACCGTCAACGGCGGGATGGGCGACACCGTCGCGATCACCGGCACCTCGGTCAAGGAACTGGTGCGGGCGGGTGCGCGCGAGGCGGGCACCCTCGCCCTGTGGGACGTCGCCGCGAACGACATCGCCAAGGTCAACACCATCGCCGTCGGCACGGTCCCGCAGTCGGCGGGCGGCCCCGTCGAGGCGAAGGCGATCGGCGCGGCCGTGCGGCAGGCGGTCAAGGAGACCAAGTCCTGGGGTCTCGGGCTCAACCCCGACAAGACGCTGGACAGCATCGAGCACAAGGTCGCAGGCAGCTGCGGCCTGACCACGGTCGCGACGAACTACGTCGCGCCGACGCTGCCCGCTCCGGGCACCACCGCCCCGCAACAGGGTGGCACCGGCGGCGCGGCCAACGGCGCCCCGTCGGGCGGCGCGAACCTGCTCCCCGGCGGCAGCAACGGCACCGGCTACGCCCCGCCGCGCGACTACGGCAACCTGCCGGTCGCGCAGCCGGGTGTCGCGGTGGCGCCGGGCGTGCGTTACCCGGCCAACAGCCCGCTTCCCGGCGAAGGTGCCCCGCAGTACGGCACCGACGGCCAGGCCGGTCAGAACCCCGACGTCCGCAACGCGGGCAACGCCGAAGCGCTCGCGACCGACGGCATGCCCGGCGGCGACGTCCAGCTGCCGATGCTGCTCGCGGTACTCGTGCTCGCCGGGGTGACCGCCGCGCTGGTGCGCACCTGGGTCCTGCGCCGCGTCGCCTGACCTGAGGCGAAGGCGCCGAACGCCGCCGGGTACGCTGTCCTGGACAAACCCTCCTGCCACGGACAGTCCGTGGCCGCGAGCCCATAGGAGGTGAGTGGTTGTGTCACGCCATTACGAGGTAATGGTCATCCTTGACCCCACGCTCGACGAGCGCACGGTCGCCCCCACGCTGGACACTTTCCTCAACGTCATCCGCACTTCGGGCGGAAGC
This sequence comes from Amycolatopsis alba DSM 44262, assembly GCF_000384215.1. Lineage (NCBI taxonomy): Bacteria > Bacillati > Actinomycetota > Actinomycetes > Pseudonocardiales > Pseudonocardiaceae > Amycolatopsis > Amycolatopsis alba. The sequence goes on from NZ_KB913032.1 coordinate 3,650,994, forward strand.
GTCGAGAAGGTCGACGTCTGGGGCCGTCGCCGGCTCTCCTACGAGATCAAGAAGCACGCCGAGGGCATCTACGCGCTCCTCGACCTGAACTCCAGCTTCGAAGCGGTGAAGGAGCTGGACCGTCAGCTCTCGCTGCAGGAGACCGTGCTCCGCACCAAGGTCATGCGCCGCGAGATCAAGCGCGCCGCTGCCGTCGCCGCCAAGGCCTGAGCCGAAGGACTTTCCCGATGGCTGGAGACACCGTCATCACGGTGATCGGCAACCTCACGTCCGACCCGGAGCTTCGCTTCACCCCTTCCGGTGCGGCGGTCGCGAACTTCACGGTCGCGTCCACCCCGCGCACGCTGGACCGTCAGTCCGGTGAGTGGAAGGACGGCGAGGCCCTGTTCCTGCGCTGCAACATCTGGCGTCAGGCGGCCGAGAACGTCGCCGAGTCGCTGACCCGTGGCGCGCGAGTCGTCGTGCAGGGGCGCCTCAAGCAGCGGTCTTTCGAGACCAAGGAAGGCGAGAAGCGCACCGTCGTCGAGCTCGAGGTCGATGAAATCGGCCCCTCGCTGCGTTACGCCACCGCCAAGGTGAACAAGGTCAGCCGTGGCACCGGTGGCGGTGGAGGCGGCGGCTTCGGTGGAGGCGGCGGCGGTGGCCAGTCCGGCCCGCCCGCCGACGACCCGTGGGGTTCCGCCCCGCCCGCCGGTGGCGGCGGTGGCGGCGGCTTCTCCGACGAGCCGCCCTTCTAGCCAGGCGCTCCACCGCGGGCTCCGGCCCGCGAGACGCCTCGACACAACCACTACGTAGGAATTCAGGAGTAAAACCGTGGCCAAGCCACCCATCCGCAAGCCCAAGAAGAAGGTCTGCGTTTTCTGCAAGGCCGAGAAGAAGGGCCGCCCGGAGAACATCGACTACAAGGACACCAACCTGCTTCGGAAGTACATCTCCGACCGCGGGAAGATCCGTGCCCGTCGCGTGACCGGCAACTGCAGCCAGCACCAGCGTGACATCGCCATCGCGGTCAAGAACTCCCGCGAAATGGCGCTGCTGCCCTACACCTCGACCGCACGCTAAGGAGGCACGTCAATGGCGAAGATCATTCTCACCACCGACGTCGCCAACCTCGGTGGGCCCGGCGACATCGTCGAGGTCAAGGACGGCTACGCACGCAACTACCTGCTCCCCCGTGGCTACGCGATCGTGGCCACCAAGGGCGCGGAGAAGAACGTGCGCACGATCAAGCGGGCGCAGGAGAGCCGTCGCATCCGCGACCTCGACCACGCCAAGGAGATCAAGGCGACCCTGGAGGGCCTCGGCGCCATCCAGCTCAGCGGCAAGGCGGCCGAGGGCTCGAAGAAGCTCTTCGGTTCGATCACCACCGGCGAGATCGTGGACGCGATCAAGGCCGCGGGTGGCCCGCTGCTCGACAAGCGCGTCATCGAGCTGAAGGACCACATCAAGACCGTGGGCAAGCACTCGGTCGGCGCCCGTCTGCACCCCGACGTCCGCGTCGACGTGCGGCTCGAGGTCAAGGCCAAGTAACACCGCTTCGCCAAAGGGCGGGATGTCTCCTTCACGGAGATGTCCCGCCCTTTGCTTTACGCGGAACCCCACCCGGCCGGGCAACGTCTTAGGCTTGACGGGGGATCAAGGCATTATCGAGACTCGACGTCGAGGCACGGGGACTCAAAAGGGGATCTGGAACCAATGGCTTACGACAGCAACGCCGAGCGGAACCGGCAGGAGAAGGTCACGGTGTCCGCACCGGCCAACCCGGACAAGCCTTCGTCGACGTCGGGCGGGGGTGGCGGCGGGTTCGCCTTCGACAAGGACAAGATCGACGGCATCATCAAGAAGTGGACGGACCTGCAGGTCGAGCTCAAGAAGGACTACGCCGACGCGAACCTGATGGCGAACGTCAAGGCGCCAGGCAAGGAGTTCGCGAGCGGCGACTGGGAGAAGCTGGCCAACCCGTCCGGCAAGGCGTTCCTGGAGCAGAACCAGAAGATGCAGGACTACGTCAAGAATTACATCGACCAGCTGACCGCCGCCAAGCAGAAGATCGCCGCGAACGAAGCCGAGACGCAGGCTTCGCTCAACAAGCACAAGGCCGTGTGATGCGACGTTCCCTCGTACTCCTCCTCGCCGCCGGTGCGCTGGTCGCGGGCTGTTCGGGCACCAAGAACGGCACCGCCTCTTCGGAGCCCTCCTACACGACCGGCTCCTCGAGCGCGTCGAGCGGCTCGTCCGGCTCCGCGCCCAAGGTGTCGAATCCCTTGAAGACCTCGTCGATCGAGAGCGACGCGTGCGCCGCGCTTTCCGCGGCGAAGCGGTCCCAGCTCGGCCTCGGCGAAGGCGAGCGGCGGACCACGAGCGCCGGCCCCGGCTGCTCGATCTTCGCCGCCGACGACAAGCTGAACCAGATCGAGATCAGCCCGGTGCTCGCGAACAAGAACGGTCTCAGCGACGTCTACGACACGAAGGCCAACGACGCGTACTTCGAGGAGACCCAGGTCTCCGGGTACCCGGCGGTCTACGCCGCCGCGCTCGACGACCGCAAGAGCGGCAAATGCGGTCTCTTCGTCGGCGTGACCGACCAGCTGGCCGTGAACATCCTGGTGCAGTACGACAACGGACCCGGCGCGAGCGATCCGTGCCCCGTCGCGCTCAAAGTGGGGGAAGCGATGATCGAGACGTTGAAGGAGGGCTGACGAGTGTTCCTGCTGCCGATCATCGCCGGGTACTCGGCCTACAACCTGGCGACCACGAAATCCGGCGACTTCGAAGCGTCGGGCGGCGATCGCAAGATCGACTGCTACAACATCTGGGAGAAGATCGTCACCGGTCCGGGTACCGGGTCGATCCAGGAGGGGCAGGCCGCGGCGACCCGGCTCAAGGCCGGCTACCAGGACAGGCTGACCACCATCGACAACCTGTCGAAGGAGATGGACGCCGCCTGGACCGGCAAGAGCGCCGAAGCCGCGCAGCAGTCCGGCGCGCATCCGCTGCGGGCGTGGATGGACGACTCCGGCAAGAAGCTGGTGGACTCCGACAAGTACCTCGGTGAGCAGAACACCGCGTTCACCACGGTGAAGGCGAAGGTCCAGCAGGTCCCCAAGGATCCGCCGAAGAACAACCTGCTCAACTCGATCACCCCGTGGACCACCGACACCGACCGCGCGATCCGGGACTACAACTCCAAGGGCCAAGCGAACGTCGACGCGTTCAACGAGTACTTCAAGGCCAGTTCCGAGAACGGCAAGGGCCTGCCCACCTACAACAAGATGGAGGGGCAGAAGTCGAACGTCGACGTCACCGGCGGCGGCAGTGACGGCAAGGGCAAGGACAAGGACGGCGGAGGCCAGGGCGACCGCAACGGGAACAACGGCATGCCGGGCATCTCGACGCCGCCCGGTTCGATGCCGCCCGGCGGGATGCCGAACATCCCCGGATCGAATATGCCGGGTATCGGCGGACCGGGCTCGAACATGCCAGGGGCGAACCTGCCGGGCAGCAACATGCCGGGTATCGGCGGGCCGGGTTCGAACATGCCGGGCTCGAACATGCCGGGCGCGAACCTGCCAGGCGGGCAGTACAACCCGAACCTCCCCGGCAGCAACTACAAGCCGCCGTCCTGGGACGACGGGACGAACGCGTCCGGCTTCACCCCGCCGAAGATCCCCGGCGCCGGCGGCTTCGGCCCCGGTAGCGGCGGTGGCGGTGGCGCGGGCTTCGGCGGCACCGACATCCCCGGCGCGGGCGGCTTCGGCCCGGACGGTGGCTTCGGCCCCGGTGGCGGCGGGTTCGGTCCCGGCGGCGGGAGCGGCTCGGCCATGCCCGGTGGCGCGGGCGCGATGGGCGGCGCCGGCATGGGCGGCGGTGCGGCGGGTTCCGGTTCCGGAGCGGGTCGCGGCGCGGGCGGAATGATGGGCGGCATGGGCGGGATGGGCGCCGGTGGCGCCAAGGGGAAGGGCGGCGAGGACGAGGAGCGCAGCTCCAAGTTCCTCGTCGGCGACGACCCCAACGAGATCTTCGGAACCGACGAACTCACCGCACCGCCGGTGATCGGGGAGTAATACGAACAGCCAGGCCGGGCGCGTGCCAAGATGGGGGCCGCGCCCGGCCTGTCTTGTCACGGGCTGGACGAACATGAACGACTAGGGGGCAGTTCCGGTGCTGGACAAGCAGGTCACCATCACGACCGGCACCCTCATCACGCTGATCCACCGCCGAGGCGGCGAGCCGCACACGATCCTGTCGGAAACCCCGACCTGGTACGGCGAGGAAGCGCAGCGGGCCGAGGACGAGCGGACCAACGAAGAGCTGGCGAGCCAGGGCCTCTTCGGCGCGCGGGGCCTGCACAACGGGTTCAAGGCGACGCTCGAAGCGATCGCCAGGCCGTCGCTGGAGTACTACGGCTGGGTCGACGGCGGGTTCGAGGGCAAGGCGCTGAGCTTCACCCTGCTCGCGGGGAGCGCCGGTGGCGAGGGTTTCGTCCTCGCCCGCCACAGCGAGCACGACGGCGTCGCGCTCGCCTCGGTGCGGCCCGAAGAGCTGCTCACCGAGTTCCTCGCCCAGATCCCGAAGCTCGCACCGGGACGCGGGCGTCCGATCGCCGTCCCGAAGAGTCAGGTCGAGGCCTCGCGCTCGTCTTCGACGGCGCAGGACGAGGGTTTCGAGGTGCTTCGCAGCGGGCGGCAGAGCACGGGCAGCCAGGAGGCGGACGAGCTTCGGCGCATTCTCGCGCTACGCCGTTTGGGGAGTGGCAGCCTGTACGTCGCCGCTCGCGGCCGGAGCGGCGCGCGGCAGCGGATCGAACGCCCGGTGAACTACATCGATACGTCCGAGGGCCGGTGGCTGACCGAGGAGATACCGGGGAGTGGCGAACCGAGGATCGCCTTCACACCCGCCGACCAGCAGGTTCTCGGAGAACGACTACGGAGCGCACAGGGCAGGTTGTTCTCGTCCTGAATTCACCACCGTTCAGCCCGCCGTGTCACCCCTCCACTCTCCGTGGCATTCATCCACAGGGCACCCCTGTGCGCCGCCGTGCGACACGCCGAACGACGTGTTTTGCCCGACACGCCGTCGCGAGTTGAATAAAGTTCTCCACAGTCTCTCCACAGGCTCTGACCAGCGCTTTTGTCAGACCGTCCGACCGTTGCCCACAAGTTGTACACAGGCTTTGGGTCACCTGTGAAGGGATGCCCGCAGTCATCCCCAGGTTATCCACAGGGCGGTCCCCAGGCGAAATTGCGCTGGTCCTTTCGGGGGGCCTACCGTGCCCGCCGGGTGGGTACGCACCGTGGCGGTCGTCCGGGTCGAAAGTGAACACAGGGGAGCGTCGGGAGCCGAGGGAGGGCGACCGGCGGGCACGGGCGGAGTGACCGGGGAAAATCTGGCATAATCGAACGCGTGTTCGATGTCTTGAGGAGGTGGCAGCAGCGGTGGCGCTGACCGACGACCGCAATCCGATGTACGCGGAGTCCGATCCGGGTCCCAGTGACCCCGGTCCGCGTGGCGGCGAATACGACCGCCAGCCGCCGCAGGACATCGCGGCCGAGCAGTCCGTGCTCGGCGGCATGCTGCTGTCGAAGGACGCCGTCGCCGACGTCATCGAAGCCCTCGGGCCCGACGATTTCTACCGGCCCGCGCATCAGGCGATCTACGACGTCATCCTCGATCTCTACGGACGAGGGGAGCCCGCGGACCCGATCACCGTCTCCGCCGAGCTGGAACGCCGCGGCGAACTCGGCCGCATCGGCGGCGCCCCGTACCTGCACACCCTGATCGCGACGGTGCCGACGGCGGCGAACGCCGGGTACTACGCGGAGATCGTCACCGAGAAGGCGGTGCTGCGGCGCCTGGTCGAGGCGGGCACGCGGATCGTGCAGTACGGCTACGGCGCGGCCGCGGCCGACGGCGCGAACATCGACGAGGTGGTCGACCGCGCGCAGGCCGCGATCTACGACGTCACCGAGCGGCGCACCACCGAGGACTACGTCGCGCTGGAAGAACTGCTCCAGCCGACCATGGACGAGATCGACGCGATCGCCTCGCGCGGCGGGCAGTCGCAGGGCATCCCGACCGGATTCGCCGATTTCGACGATCTGACCAACGGCCTGCACCCCGGCCAGATGATCATCGTCGCGGCGCGTCCCGGTGTCGGCAAATCGACCCTGGGACTGGACTTCGCCAGGTCAGCGTCCATCAAACACGGCCTGACCAGCGTCATCTTCTCGCTGGAAATGAGCAGGACCGAGATCGTCATGCGCATGCTCTCGGCCGAGGCTCGGATCCGCCTGGCCGATATGCGCGGTGGCAAGATGTCCGACGACGACTGGACGCGGCTCGCGCGCCGGATGAGCGAGGTCTCCGAAGCACCGCTGTTCGTCGACGACTCGCCGAACATGACGATGATGGAGATCCGCGCGAAGGCCCGGCGGCTCAAGCAGCGCAACGACCTCAAGCTCGTCGTCCTCGACTATCTCCAGCTGATGAGCTCGGGCAAGCGCGTCGAGTCGCGGCAGCAGGAGGTCTCGGAGTTCTCGCGGCAGATGAAGCTGCTGGCGAAGGAGATCGAGGTCCCGGTGATCGCGATCAGCCAGCTGAACCGTGGTCCCGAGCAGCGGACCGACAAACGCCCGATGCTGTCCGACCTCCGTGAGTCCGGCTCGCTGGAGCAGGACGCCGACCTCGTCATCCTGGTCAACCGGCCCGACGCCTGGGAGCGGGACGACCCGCGCGCCGGTGAGGCGGACCTGATCATCGCGAAGCACCGTGCCGGGCCGACGGCGACCATCACCGTCGCGCACCAGCTGCACTACAGCCGCTTCGTCGACTTGTCGCACGACTAGCTTGAGTTTTGACGCGCTGCTCGTTCAGCGCAGGGCGTTCTCGACCAGCTCGACGGTCTCGCGCGGGTTGTCGACCTGGAGGACCAGACGGGAGTAGCGCTCGTCGGCGAGTTCGATCACGACGGCCTTCGACGGGTTCTTGACGTCCCAGAAGACCTTTTCACCGTCGAGGTGGAACGTGCCCGCCGTGATGACGCCGGGCAGGTGGGCACCCGGCGCCCGGATTCCCTTGGGGTCGGCGGCGATGCCGGGGTCCGCGGTCGCGCCGCGGACGTTGGCCAGCGGAATGGTCAGGCTGCTCTTCAGGGCCCAGAGCTTGTCGAGACCCTCGATCACGACCACGAGGTCGTTGCCGTCGATGGTGACCAGTGCCATGTCTGTTTCCTTGTCAGTCGAGGGGATCGAGTCGTCGGGTCAGTGCGGTGGCGGCGCCGTCGGGGCCGTCGCGCAGGAGGATGCCCAGTGCGGCGGCCGTGAGGGCGGCGGCCAGGGCGGTGGGGATGCCGAGCGCGTCGGCGATCGCCTGGTCGACGGCGGCCAGCGCCGCGGCCACCTCGGCCGCCACCTCTTCGTCGGCCGGTGCCCGTTCGACCGCCGCGAGCAGCAGCAGACCGAGGTCGGCCGAGGTGACGAGCCGCAGCGCGGTCGCGGCATCCGTCGCCGCTGCGAGCGCTTCGGTCAAGGGACGGACGTCGTCGGCGAGGTGGCGGCGCAGGGCGACCAGGTAGAGGCCGCGCTTGCTGCCGAACGTCTTGTACAGGCTGTTGCGGTGCACGCCGAGGTGGACGACGAGGTCGTCGATGGACACCCCGTCGTACGCGCGGCCACCGAACAACCCCACGGCGGCACGCACCACCTCGTCCTCGTCGAACGCCCTTCGCCTGCCCATGTCATGACGATAGACTTTTGAGGAACGATCAGTCAAGAACGATCGTTCCTCAAAAGGAAGTCGATGACGTCCTTGCCGAAGCGGCGATCGGTCATCACGGTGTGGTGCCGCCGTCCCTCGTAGACCTTGAGTTCGCCGTGGCGGACTCCGCCCGCGACTCGTTCGGCGAGCTCGGGCGGATAGAGCGCGTCCCGCGCCCCGGCGAGCACCAACGTCGGCGCGGCGATCTCGCCCAGGCGGTCTTCGATGTCGAAGGTGTCCTCGGCCCGCAGCATGGCCACCATGCCGTTCGGGTCCGCCGGGCGGCCGGCGGTCAGCCCCAGGACACCGGCCATCAAGGCCCGGCCGAGCCGGGAGTCCGCGACCGTGGGCGCCAGTGCCATGGCCGCGGCGCGGTATCGCCCGGCGGCCAGCAGGTCCGTGTACTCATGCTGGACGCGGCGGCCGTCCGGTCCGAGGCGGACGCCCGCGGCGCCGACCACCAGCCGTCGCACCAGGCCGGGGTGGTCGGCGGCGAACTGCAGCGCGAGGCAACCGGCCGTGGACAGGCCGAGCACGTCCACCGGGCCGTCGAACCGGGCCCGGAGCTCCTCGGCGTGGTGGGCGGCGAGATCGGCCATGGTGACGCCGGGTTCGAGACCGGGGCGGCGGCCGACCGTCAGCACGGTGAAGTGCGCTGCCAGCGGCTTGAGAGAGCGTGCTTCCGCCCATCGGGCGGCGCCGGTGGGGTTGGCCGAGTCCGGTAGCACCGTGCGGAAGACCACGAGCGGGCGGCCCGTTCCGAACTCGAGGTAGGCGGCGCCTCCGGCCAGCACTCCTTCGCGCAAGGTCACTCCTTGGTCAGCCCGGCCGCGACGATGTCGACGAGCCTGTCGAGTACGGCGGGATAGCGCTGCTCGCCGATGTCCTCACGGTGCATGGGCAGCAGCAGTACGGCCTGGAGCACCCCGATCAGCTCGTCGTCGTCGGCCTCGACGAGCTCGCCCTTGCCCCTGGCCGCCTCCAGGAACCCTGGCAGCGGCAGCATCCGCTCCGCCCTGGCCATCTCGTCCGGCCCCATGCGCCGGGCCACCGCCCGCATCTCTTCGGGATGGGTGACGAGTCGTCGATAGAGCGGGTTCTCGTCCAGCATCCGCACGGTGGCGCGCAGGAAACCGCCGAGGGCGCCGCGCGCGTTTTCGGCCTTGTCCAGCACCTCGGCCAGGTGCTCGTGCAGCCGAGGGGCTTGCCGCAGCATCAGCTCCAGGTACAGCGCTTCCTTGGAGTCGAAGAAGGCGTAGAAGCTGCTTTTCGCGATCCCGGCCGGGGCGGCGAGATCGTCCAGGGAGGTCTTGCGCAGGCCTTGGGCGGCGAACAGGTCACGTCCGGCGTCGAGCAGCCGCTCGGTGATCCGGGCGCGGTCCTCCGCGCTGAACGGGGTCGGCATACCCACTCCTGTGCACGTATGAACAAAATGGTTTTTCGTTCATAGCCTACGCCGTCACGGCTCGTTCGCGCAGGATCCGCCGGCACAGGTAGACGCAGACGCCCGCCGCGGGCGCCCCGCCGAGCAGGGTGGCGGCGATGCCGAGCGGGACCACCAGCCCGTTCAGGTACAGCGGCACCAGTACCGCCGCGGCGATGACGAACTTCGCCAGGAAGACCGCCGTGCACAGGTAGTAGCGTCGCCGCCGCGGGCGATCGCACTGCCAGCCGGAACGTTCACCGCGGACCGTGCCCATCACCACCCCGACGACCGGACGGCGCACCAGCATGGACAGCAGGAACAGCGCGCCGCCGCCGGTCTGCGCGAGGACCACGGTGAGGTAGAAGTCGACGGCCTGCCCGGAACTCCCGGCGAGCAGCGCGGACACCCCGATCACGATCAACCCGATCGACGGCTGCCAGACCTTGCGGTCGGTGCACAGCCGCACGACGGCGAACACGAACACGCCGCCGACGGCGATCAGCGCGGATGTCAGCACCTGCCCGCTCACCAGGTACGCGACGAGGAACAGCGCTCGCGACGCGACGCCCTCGGCGACCGTGCGCCAGCCTCCGACGGCGCCGAACAACGACAACGACTTCTGCGTCAGCATGCCGAACCCCATCGGCCTCACCTCATTCTTCATCGCCTGATGAAGAACACGGTACGGGAAAACTCCATCAGGCGATGAAGAATGAGTGTTAGGCTTCGGCGGCCATGACAGAGCACGACGAACACCGTCGTCCGGGCCGGTGGCGGTCCGGCGCGGAGAGCAAGCAGCGGGTCCTCCAGGTCGCCCGCGAACTGTTCGACCGGAACGGTTACAGCGGCACGACCGTGCGCGCGATCGCCACCGCCGCGGGAGTCGATCCGGCGATGGTGTTCTACTTCTTCGGCACCAAACAGGGCCTGTTCAGCGCGGTGATCGACCTGTCGGAAGACGTCCCGCCCGCCATCGAGTCGCTTTTCGACGGCGACCTCGACAGCCTCGGCGAGCGCGTCGTCCGGACGCTGGTGGAGAACCTCGACAAATCCGATCGCACCCCGCTGGTCATGCTGACCAGGTCTGCGCCCACCGACCCGAAGTCCGAAGCACTGCTGCGCGAGTTCATCGACCGGGAGATCACCGACCGGGTCGCCGCCCTGCTCGGCACGCCGGACGCCGCGCTGCGGGCAGGCATGGTCAACGTCCAGATCCTGGGGCTCGCGGTGGCGCGGTACATCGTGCGCGTCGAGCCGATCGCTTCGGCGTCCGTCGACGAATTGGTGGCCTCGTTCGGTCCGCTCGTGCAGCACTGCCTGACCGGGTGAGCGGCCTCAGTCCGGCTGGAAGAACGCGAGCATCTTCCGGGCGGCGTCCGGCGCCGTCAGGAGTTTCTGGACCCGCTCGGACATCCGCGCGGCGGCGCCGGTGCGTTCGAACATCTCGCGTTCGTAGTCCTTGACGGCGGCGGCGGGGAAGTCGTCCGGACGCGCGGCCAGGTCGAGGCCGAGCCGGGCACCGTCGAGCAGTGCCATGTTGGCACCTTCGCCGGTCGGCGGCATCAGGTGCGCGGCGTCGCCGAGCAGCGTGACATCCGGCGCCGACGGCCAGGTCAGGCCGATCGGGAGCGTGCTGACCGACCGCGGCACGACCGTGTCGTCGCAGGCCTCGATCAGCGCGAGGATCCGCGCGTCCCAGCCGGGGAGCAGCTCGATCAGCCGCGCACGGGCGGCGGCCGGGTCGTCGAACGGGATCCCGCTGGTTTCGAACCAGTCCTCAGGGGTGTTGTGGAAGCTGACGCCGATGCGGACGCGGCCGTCGCCGTTGCGCTGCGCCGCCAGGGCCAATCCGTCGCCGAGGACCCAGTAGGTGCCTCGGCCGACCATCGCCGCCAGGTCGGGGTGCGTGCGGTCGATGTCGGGGATGCCGATCTCGACGTAGTTCTGCCCGAGATGCGCCGGGCGGGCGTCGGTGAGCAGCGCGCGGACCCGCGAGTTCGCCCCGTCGGCACCGACCAGCAGGTCATAGGCCGCGCTGCTGCCGTCGGCGAAGGACACCACGCCGTTTTCCGCGGACTCGTACGCGCGCCCCCAGCGCACCGTGTCCTCGGGGAGGGAGTCCAGCAGCAGGTCACGCAGGTCGGCGCGGTCGACTTCGGGCCGCAGGAGCGGGGCGTCCTCGGGCGTGTCCTCCTGCAGCAGCAGGGTGCCGTCGGGCTCCAGAAGCTTCATGTCCTGCCCTTCACCTCGGGCGATTTCGTGGAACCCGTCGATCAGTCCCGCCTCGCGCAGCGCCTGCTGGCCGGAATGGATGTCGAGCATGCCGCCCTGGCCACGGGCGTCGCGCGAGGACTCACGTTCGTAGACGACGGACTCGATGCCGTTGACGTGCAGAACCCTGGCGAGAGCCAGTCCGCCGAGGCCCGCTCCGATGATGGCGATGGTCATGGTCGCGCTCCTTCGATACACCGTATTGGTCAATACACTGTATCGGACGATGCGTTGTATTGTCTTCGGCATGTTGGTGTGGGAAAGGCCGGAGCCGCCGAATCGACCGGCCCTGGCCCCGTTGAGCCGGGAGAAGATCGTGCGGACGGCGATCCGGCTGGCCGACGCCGACGGCCTGGACGCGGTGTCGCTGCGCAAGATCGCGACCGCGCTGGACGTCGGCCCGATGCGGCTGTACGGCTACATCGACAGCAAGGAGGAGCTGCTCGACCTGATGGTCGACGCCGCCCACGCCGAGATCCGGCCTTCCGGAGACGGCTGGCGGGAAACCCTGCGGTCTTTCGCCGAAGCCATGCGGCGCACCGTTCAGCAGCACGAATGGCTCGCCGACCTCCTGGGCGGCCGTCCGCGGCTCGGACCTCAGACCATGGCCAGTTCGGAAGCCGTGCTGTCCGAGCTGACCGACCTCGGCGTCGACGCGATCATGCCGGTGGTCGCCGCGGTCAACGCGTACACGATCGGCGCGGTGCGGCGGGAGATCGCCGAACGCCGGGCGGAGCGGGCCACCGGGATGGACGAGAAGCGCTGGCAGGCCGAATTCGGGCCTTATCTGACACGGGCCTTCGCCTCCGGCGAGTTTCCGGCACTGGCCACGGTGGTGCGCGACGCCGTCCACCTCGACGCGGACGAGACCTTCCGGATCGGGCTCGACTGCCTGCTCGACGGCATCGAGGCCCGCGTCTCAGGCTGACGCGCGTCCGAGCGCGGCCCGGCCGGCCGGTTCCCAGGTCGGTTTGCCCCCAGTGCGGCCGAGTCTGCCGTTGCGCCCGATGGCGATCAGGTTCAGCGCGCGCAGGACGGCCCAGCCGCGGGCCCGCGTGACGGTCGCGTCGTCCGCGACCTCGTAGGCGTCGAAGAACCGGCCTGCCGCGCCCTCGGGCAGCAAGATCCAGGCTGCGGACAGGTCCGTCGCGGGGTCGCCCGAGCACATGTCGCCGAAGTCGATCACGCCGGAAAGCGTCCCTTCCCGCACGATCACGTTCGCGGGATGCAGGTCGCCGTGCAGCCAGATCGGCGCCCCGTCCCACGCGGGCGCCGCGACGGCCTTCTCCCAGATCTCCTTGGCGTGATCGCCATCCACCTCGTCGGCGACCGCCGCCAACGAACTGCTGAATCCGTCCCGCAGTGAAGCGAGGGCGAGACCTCGTGTCGCGCTGACCGGCGCGTCCGCGGGGGCAGGCCGGTGCAGCGCACCGAGGAAACCCGCGAGCGTCCCGGCGGCGTCGGCGCGAGTGATCGGCACGCGGTCCGCCGGTTCGCCGTCGACCCAGCGCGTGATCGTCCACGTGTACTCGAACAGCGCTGACGGTTCGCCGACGCGCACCGGGACCGGTGTCGGCAGCGGCAGGCGACCGGCCAGCACGGGCAGCCATTTCTGCTCGGCGCGCAGCAGCGACGGGGCGCGTTCGGTGCGCGGCAGGCGTACGGCCAGCTCCGGCCCGAGCCGCCATTGCTGGTTGTCCCAGCCGCCTTCGACCTCGCGGAGTTCCAGCTCCGCCAGATCCGGATGCTGTTCCCGCAGCAACGCGCGTATCAAACCCGGCTCGAACCTGACTTCGTCCATGATCGAGGCTCCCATGTCAGCGCCGTGACCGTCCCGTGTCAGCGCGGACCGAGAACGTGGTCGCCATGACCAAGACAGCGAAGATCTTCCGGCGCGTGGGCGTCATGGCGGTGGCGGCCGCACTGCTGACGGGCGTCGCCGTGCCGACCGCCTCCGCCGGGCAGGACCGACCGGAATTGCGACAGTCCCTCCAGGAGTTCGTCGACGCCGGGTTCGGCGGGATGCAGCTGCGCGTCCGCGACGCGCGGGGCGAATGGACCGGCAGCGCCGGGGTGCGCGAGCTGGGCGGGACCGCGAAACCGCCGACCGACGGTCACTTCCGCGTCGGCAGCACGTCGAAGAACTTCACCGCGACCCTGGTGCTGCAGCTGGTGGCCGAGGGCAGGATCGGGCTCGACACCCCGGTGGCGAGAGTCCTGCCGCAGTTCGGGCTGGACCCGCGGATCACCGTGCGGATGATGCTGCAGCACACCAGCGGGCTGTTCAACCACACCGGCCAGTACAACCCGGACGGCACGGTCACGCCGGGGATCCCCTGGGCGGGCAAGGAATGGGTGGACCTGCGGTTCCACACCTACCAGCCAGAGGAACTGGTTCGGCTCGCGGTGTCCAAGCCCCTGGTTTTCGAGCCGGGGACGAGCTGGAGCTACTCCAACACCAACTACGTGGTGGCCAGGCTGCTGGTCGAGAAGCTCACCGGCCGTCCCTTCGCCGACGAGCTGGACCGGCGGATCCTGCGCCCGCTCAAGCTGCGCGACACGCTGTCGCCGGGTGCCTGGCCGGGGATGCCCAAGCCGTACGCCCACGCCTACTACCAGTACGAAGACGCCGGTCAGAAGAAGACGATCGACGTCACCCACCAGAACCCGTCCTGGATCTCCAGCGCCGGGGACATGATCTCGACGACGAAGGATCTCCAGACCTACTTCTCCGCATTGCAGAGCGGCAAGCTGCTCCCCGCCTGGCTGATGACCGAGATGCGCAAGACGCACCCCGGCAGCGAAAGCCTCTACGGCTTCTACGGTCTTGGGCAGTTCTCGCAGGACTTGGGCACGGGCTGCGGCATCGTCCTCAACCACAACGGCAGCAACAACGGCTACGGGGCGATGATGTACAGCACGCCCGACGGCAGCAAGACGCTCACCGCGTCGATCACCACGGGCGACCCCGACAACGACCCGGTGCCGTCCTACCCGGCGATGCTGACCAAGCTGGTCAAGAAGGTGTTCTGCGGTAAGTGAGCCCGGCTACTCGTCGTCGAGATGCGCCAGTTTGGCGGTGAGGTCGTCGACGAAGCGGTCGAGAAGGCTGCCGAAGGTCTTGCGGTCTTCCGCCGACCAGTCGGTCATCGCGTCGCCGAACCAGCCGAGGATGGTCCGCAGGTACCGGTCGGGGATCTCCTTCCCCGCCGTCGTCAGCTCGATCAGGCGCGCTCGCTGGTCGTCCGGGTCCGCGACCCGGACGACCAGCCCTTGCTTTTCCAGCCCGTTGAGATGCCGGGTGACATGCGGCCCGACGACCTTCATCCGTTCGGCGATCTCCCCGACCCGCAACGGCCGGTCGGCCATGTGCAGCGTGACCAGCACCGTCATCGCGGGCCGGTCGAGGGAGATCTCGGCCCGCTCCATCGCCCGTTCGACCAGCCGGCTGCGGTTGAGCACGGTGCCGAGCTGCGTGAGGCGGGGGAGTACCGCCATCAGGTCGAGCTCCGGAGAGCCTGTGTCTTCCATCACACCTCATAAAGATACCTAAGTTAGGTATATGGTTGCTCTGAGCCCATAAGGATACCTAAGTTACCTATCCAAGGAGAACTCATGAGCACCGTCCTGATCTCCGGCGCCAGCATCGCGGGCCCGGCCCTCGCCTACTGGCTGCACCGGTACGGCTTCGACGTCACCGTCGTCGAGAAGTCGGACGCGGTCCGCGGCGGCGGCTATCCCATCGACATTCGCGGCACCGCCGTGGAAGCCGTCCGGCAGATGGGTGTCCTTCCCCAGCTCCGGGCCGCCCACATCAACACGCAGAGACTCACCTTCCTCGACGCCGACGGCGAGCGGATCACCTCGCTCCGGCCCGACGCGATCAACGGCGGAGTCGCGACCCGCGATCTGGAAGTACCCCGCGGCGACCTCACTTCGATCCTCTACGACACGATCCGCGACGACGTCGAATTCCTCTTCGACGACTCCATCGCGAGCCTCGACCAGCACGCCGACCGCGTGGACGTGCGCTTCCGCGGCGGGACCGAGCGCAGCTTCGACCTCGTCGTTGGCGCCGACGGCCTGCACTCGAACACCCGCGCGCTGGTCTTCGGTCCCGAGGAGCAGTTCCACCACTACATCGGCTACTGCTTCGCGGGCTTCACCATGCGAAACGACTTCGGGCTTTCACACGAGGGCATCCTCTGGAACACGCCAGGGCGGGCGGCGGCGCTCTACGCCGTCGGCGACGGCGACACGGTGCACGGCTTCCTGAACTTCGTCCGCCCCGAGCCGCCCTTCGACGCCTTCCGGGACCCCGCCGCGCAGCGTGACCTGATCGCCTCGGTCTTCGCCGGGGACGGCTGGAACATCCCGCTCATGGTCGACACCATGCGCACCGCCGACGACCTCTTCTTCGACGTCGTCAGCCAGATCCGCATGCCGCGCTGGTCCAGCGGGCGGGTCGTGCTGGCGGGCGACGCCGCGCACGCGCCGTCGTTCCTCACCGGGCAGGGTTCGAGCCTTGCCCTGGTCGGCGCCTACATGCTGGCCCGCGAGCTGGCCATGACGCCCGACCACACGGCGGCGTTCGACGCTTACGAACGGAACATCCGGGAGTACGTCGAGCTGAACCAGGCACTGGTCACCGCAGGGGGCTCCACCATGTTCCCCGACACGCCCGAAGCCCTGGAGCAGCGCAACACCGTGTTGCGCGGGCTTTCGGCGCTGCCCGAGGACGCGGAAAAACCGGCCCATTCGGCGCTCACCCTGCCCGCGCCCGCGCGGCCAGCCGGTCTGCCAGCGCGCTGACCAGGTCGCGAAGCTCGCCGGGGCGCTCGATGACGAACGGCCGGTCGAGCGCGGCGAGCAGCGGCGGGATCCAGTCCAGCCGCTGGGCCCTGATCCGGGCACGCACCCCGTCGCCGTCCGCTTCCAGGACGGCCACGGACGGCGGGAAGACCGCGCGGACCTCCTCGGGCGTCGCGTCGATCCGCACGGAGACGTCGTGCCGGTGCGGCGTCTCGGCCAGCGCGGTCAGCACTCGTCCGGCCGGGTCGAAGCCGTCGGGCGGCTCGAAGGTCCCGGCCCGCGCCTCGGCCGAGGTGATCCGGTCGACGCGGAAGGTGCGCACCTCGCCGCTGGCCGAGTCGAAACCGGTCAGGTACCAGCGTCCGGAGTGCGCGACGACGCCGTACGGATGAACCACGCGTTCGCTGGCACCGCCGTGTCCGGCGAGGTATGCGAGCTCGACCGGGTGCCGGTCCCGCGCGGCTTCCGCGACGGTGAGCAGCACCTCGGCCTCGGCCGAGAGGGCTTGCCGGGCGGATGAGGTGAACTCGGCGGTCTCCAGCAGCGCGTCCAGCCGTCGGCCGAGTGCTTCCGGAAGCACTCGGCGGACTTTCGCGACCGCGCTCTCGGCGGCCGAGACCGACGTGGTGATCAGCCCGGCTCGCCGTCCCGCGACCAGGCCGAGCAGAACCGCCAAGGCCTCCTCGTCGGTGAGCATCAGCGGCGGCATCCGGTAGCCGGGGGCCAGCCGGTACCCGCCGTACCGGCCGCGCACCGAACGGACCGGGATGTCCAGGTCGAGGAGGTGTTCGACGTAGCGGCGGACGGTGCGTTCGTCGACGTCGAGCCGTCCCGCGAGCTCGGCGACGGTGCGTGTCCCGCCGCGCTGGAGGATCTCCAGCAACGCGAGCACGCGGGCGATGGGCCGGGTCACAGCCCGAGAATACCGGGCGGATTCTGCCCGGTATTGCTCCTAGCGTGGCCGGTGTTCCGCTTTCCGGCCCCGAAAGGACCCGTCATGCAGTTCGTTTCCGTCCGCGTGATCACCCGCGACGTCGCCCGCCTCACCGGGTTCTACGAGAAGGCGACCGGTATCACCGCGCGGTGGCGCGCCGAGCGGTTCGCCGAAATCGTCGGCCCGTCGTGCACCTTGGCGATCGGCGGCGCCGAGACGATGACCCTGTTCGGCGGTGCCGCCGCGGTGCCCGAATCGAACCGGACCGCGATCCTCGAGTTCCGCGTCGAGGACGTCGACAAGGAGTACGCACGGCTGGCGGACCTGGCCGAAATCGTCCAGGAGCCGACCACGATGCCGTGGGGGAACCGGTCCCTGCTGTTCCGCGACCCCGACGGCAACCTGGTGAACTACTTCTCGCCGAGCGCGCCGTAGTTCCGGACGAACGAGGTCAGCAGCCGGGCGAATTCGCGGCGGTCTTCGTCCGGCCAGTCCGCCATCGCCTCGGCGAATACCGAACGGCGGAATTCGTGCATACGCGCCACCTCGGCGCGACCGATCTCGGTGAGCACGAGGACGGCGCGGCGGCCGTCGCGCTGATCGGCTTCACGCCGAAGGAAACCGCCCTCGACCGCCCGCGCGACCAGACGGCTCGCGCGCGGCTGGTCGATGGTCAACGCCGCCGCGAGACTGGTGACGGTGCCCGGTTCGCCGCTTTCCCCGGCCGCTTCGACGGCGTCGAGGAGCCCCTGAACGGCCTGGTCCGGCATCGATTCGGCGCGGTCGCGGGCGAGTTTCGACAGCGACCGCCTCGCCTGGCTCCGCCGGATGGCGATCATCGCGCGTTCCACGTCGGCCACGGCGTCCGTCATTGCCCATCCTCACCAAGTGCATGTACTTTTACATGTAGTTGCCACCTACATGAAGGAGTATCCATGAAACCCATCGGATTCTGGTTCGCCCACCTTCACCAGGCCCTCGAATCTTCCATGGAGAAGGTCTTCGCCGACGAGGGACTGACCCGTCGTCATTGGCAAGTACTGAACACGATCGACAGCGAGGACTTGTCGCCATTCGGGGACGTGCGGGCGGTCGTCGCAGACCTGCGCGCTCGCGGCTGGATCGACGACGGCGGCCTGACCGAAGCCGGCCGGAAGGCGCACCTCCGGCTCAAGACCAAGGTCGGCGAGTTCCGCTCGCGCGCGACCGAAGGCATCAACGATGACGACTACCGGACGACGGTCGGCGTGCTGGAGCGGATGGCGGCGAACCTCGCACGGGAATAAGGCGGAACCCGGCGGCGTCGTCTATCCTGGTAGTTGAAAGTTCAAACACTTGGAGCTGACATGACGCCGGTGCTTTACCTCAGCCACGGCGCGCCGCCGCTCGCCGACGACGCCACCTGGACCCGCCAGCTCGCAGGCTGGTCGGCGGACCTCGAAAAGCCGAAGGCGATCCTCGTCGTCTCCGCGCACTGGGAAGAGGCGCCGCTGACCCTCGGCGCCACCACCACGATGCCGCTGGTCTACGACTTCTGGGGCTTCCCCGATCGCTTCTACCAGGTGAAATACGCCGCTCCCGGCGCCCCCGAACTGGCGGACAAGGTGCGGAAACTCCTCCGCTCGACGCAGACCCCGGTCCACGACGCGCCCGACCGCGGCCTCGACCACGGCGCGTACGTCCCGCTCGTGGAGATGTACCCGGACGCCGACATCCCGGTACTCCAGGTGTCCATGCCGTCCCTGGACCCGCGGGAGCTGTTCGACCTCGGCCGGAAGCTCGCGCCGCTGCGCGACGAGGGTGTGCTGATCATCGGCAGCGGCTTCTTCACCCACAACCTGAGCGCGCTGGGCCAGACCGACGGCACCGACGGGACGCCGCCGGCGTGGTCGAGCGAATTCGACCACTGGGGTGCGGAAACCCTGCGCGAGGGCGACCTCGACGCGTTGCTGGACTTCCAGCACAAGGCACCCGCGGCGGCCCTCGCGCACCCCAGGATCGAGCACTTCGCACCACTGTTCGTCTCGCTCGGCGCGAGCTCTTCGGAAGGGAAAGGCGAGACCGTCATCGACGGCTACTGGCACGGCCTCGCCAAACGCTCCCTCCAGTTCGACTAGCGAGAGCGAAGGACCCCCGCGCCCGCCACCAAACCGAGCGCCAGCAGCGTGACCACGCCGAAGGACACCGTCAGCGACGTCGCGTCGGCGATCCCGCCGATCAGTGACGGCGCGACGAGACCCGACGAATAGGTGATGGTCGCGACGCCCGCGATCGACTGGCTCGGCGTCGGCCCGCTGCGTCCGGCCGCCGCGAAGGCGAGCGGCACGACCACGGAGACGCCGAGCCCGATCAGCGCGAACCCGGCCATCGCCATCACCGGATGAGCGGCGAAAACGACCAGCAGCCCACCGGCCGTCGCGAAGGCGCCACCCGTCCGGACGGTCTTGACCGCGCCGAACCGCCGCACCAGCGCGTCACCCGAGAGGCGGGCCACCGCCATCGTGCAGGTGAACGCGGTGGTCGACGCCGCCGCGATACCCGGCGAGGTGCCGAGGACGTCGCGCAGGTAGACGGCGGACCAGTCGAGGCTCGCCCCCTCGGCGAAGACGGCGCAGAACGCGACGGCACCGATGATCACGGCCGACTTCGGCGGCAGCGCGAACCTCGGCGGCGGATGCTCGTCGGGCGCGCTGCGGACGTCGAACACGCCCTGGCAGAGGAACGCTCCGGCGACGGTGAGCACGGCGGACGCGATCGCGAAGTGGATACGGGCGTCCAACGCGGCATGCGCGGCGAGCGTGCCCGCCGCGGAACCGACGAGCGCGCCCGTGGTCCACATTCCGTGCAGCCCGGACATGACCGACTTGCCCATCCGCTCCTCGACGTCGACGCCGAGGGCGTTCATCAGCACGTCCGAGGTGCCCGCCGCGGTGCCCATGAAGAACAACGCGACGCACAGGGTGACGAGGTTTCCCGCCAGGGACGGGAGGATCAGCGCCAGCGTCCAGTACGCCAGCAGCAACCGGAGCCCCAGCCTGCCGCCGAGCCGGTGCCCGATCCGCGCGGCGAGCGGCATGGTCAGCGAAGCACCGATGGCGGGGAAGGCGAGCGCGAGACCGAGCTGGCCCGCGCTGATCCCCGCGTGTTCCTGGATCCACGGGATCCGGGTGGCGAAACTGCCGGTCACCGCGCCGTGCACGGCGAAGACGGCGGCGATGGCGACCCGCGCCTGCCGCACCCGCCGCGTCGGCCCGCCGACGGTTTCCACTGTGTTGGTCACTGGGCCCCCAAGGTCCATGAGACGACTCGACGGCGTCAGCGTAAACTATCAGGAAGGGAACCTGATAATTAATTCTGGGAGGATCGATCGGTGAGTGTCATCCGGATGCCGTCCGCCTCCCCGAGTACCGCGCGGGCCATCAACGACCGTCTCGCCCTCGACCTGCTCCAGCGCGAGGGCCCGCTGACGGCCACCCAGCTCAAGACGTTGACCGGGCTGTCCCGGCCGACCGTCGCCGACCTCGTCGAACGACTGGGGGACGCCGGGCTGATCGAGGTCGTCGGCGAAGCGGGCGCGGAACGCCGCGGTCCGAACGCGAAGCTGTACGGCATCGTCGCCGGACGCGCGTACCTCGCGGGCCTCGACGTCCGCACCCACGGCATGGCCGTTTCGGTCGCGGACCTGCTGGGGAAGACGCGGGCGGAGGCTTCGCTGCCGTTCGCCCTCGACGTCGACACCGACGTGGCCGTCGAGCGCGCGATCACCTTGCTGGAGGCCACCACCGCCGAAGCGGGCGCGACCGCGCTGCACACGATCGCCGTCGGTGCTCCCGGCCTGGTCGACCCGGCGACCGGCGGACTGCGGCCCGCCGGCGGACTGCCCGCGTGGCACGGGAAACTCGTCGACGAACTCCGGCGGCGGCTGGGCGTCCCGGTCCTGCTGGAAAACGAGGTCAACCTCGCGGCCGCCGCCGAACAGCGGCTCGGCGCCGCCCGCGACCGGGACACCTTCGTCCTGCTGTGGCTCGGATTCGGTGTCGGCGCGGCCGTCGTCCTCGACGGTTCGCTGCGGCGGGGCGCGTCGGGCGGCGCTGGTGAGATCGGCTTCCTGCCGATGCTGGGCCCCGGCAGGCTCCCGACGGCGACCGACTGCGACGGCGGCTTCCACACCTTGGCGGGCAGCGCCGCGATCTGCGAACTCGCCCGCGCGCACGGCGTTCCCGCATCGACGGCCGACAACGCGGAAGCGGCCGCGGCAGCCATCGGGTACGCGATCGACGCGGACGCCGAGGAGTTCCTGGAGATCGTCGCGGAACGGATCGCGATCGGCGCGGCCGCGGTCACCGCGGTGCTGGACCCCGGCTGTGTCGTGCTCGGCGGCGAAGTCGGCCGCGCCGGAGGCGACGGGTTCGCGGCGAGGGTCAGCCGTCGGCTCGCGGAGATCTCGCCGCTGCGGACCGAAGTGCGGGCGGGGACCGTCGGCGGGAGCGCGGTACTGGAGGGCGCGGTGCTGACCGCGATGGGCGCGGCCCAGGACGCCCTGTTCACCCCAGGCGGTCCGGGGGCTGAAGGGGACTTTCTCCGCATCTGACGAGGCGAAGGGCGCTTTCGCCCGCACGCCCCGCTTCGAGTGCCGCGGGAGTCCGTTGGGCCTGGGTACCGACGAGGACCCGGCGTTGCGAAAGCCACTTTCGCAACCTTCAGCGTTGCGAAAGTGGCTTTCGCAACGCTTCCCGACACCTTGAGAAGGACAAAGCAAAGCGGGCCTGGGAGTGACTCCCAGGCCCGCTTCGGTTCATTCAGTGGCGCTAGCCGACTGGCAGGTTCACATGGTGTGGAACTTCTTGCCGGTCAGGGTGCCGATGAAACGCTGGAACATGCTCAGCGGCGACGAGTCGGCGTTCGCCAGAGCCGGGACCTGCGCGGTCGGCATCGCCGGGGTGCTGTTCACGGCGGGCAGGGTGCCCGCGGTGGGCAGCTGCACCGGCAGCGAGCCTGCGGTCGGCAGAGCGCCGGCCGTCGGGAGGGCCACCGGCAGGGCGCCCGCGGTCGGCAGAGCGCCGGCCGTGGGGAGCTGCACCGGCAGCTTGCCGGGGGTGGGCAGGCCGTTCAGCGCCGGGAGGGTCGGCAGCTGCGCGACCTTCGGGGCGTCCGCACGAGCGTCGTCACCGGGCAGAGCCGGGGTCTTCGGCAGGGCCGGGACACCGGACAGGGCCGAGGTGCCGGGCAGCTCGGGCAGGTCCGCCTTCGGCATCTGGGTCGGGAGAGCCGTCAGCCCCTTCAGGGAGGACAGACCGGCCTGCAGGCCACCCAGCTGGGGACCGTCGGCGCGGGCGCCACCGATCGCCGGGGTGGACGGCAGCGCACCGGCACCGTTCAGCGCCGGGGCGCCGAAGGGCAGGGTGGGCAGCGCGTCGATCGGCATCTCCGAGCCCACCGAGTCGGTGAAGGCGCGGGTGTACTCCTCGTCGTTGATCTCGGTGTTGTCGGTCGAGTTTTCGTCCGCGATGGCCAGCACCGGGACCTCGAGCTCGTTCACCGGGATCACGAAGGTGAGCGGGTGGTGGAGGTTGAAGCCCGAGAGGGCCTCTCCGCTGCCGTCGGTGATGCTGTCGCCACCGGCCTGGCCGGTGATCATGCTGTCCGCGTCGGTCTCGGACACGCCACCGGCCGCCGCGATGGCGTCGCCGAACACCTCGGGGTCGGCCGCGGCCGGGATGTCGAGGATGTTGCCCGAGAGCGATCCTTCGAGACCCGAGGTCTCGACGTTCCCGCCCGAAGCGGCGTCGACGGTGTCGGAGCCTTCGGCGGTGGCGATGCCCGCGGCCGCGATCGCGTCGTGCGTGACCGGAACCGTCGGCAGCGCCTGCGCGCCGATGATGTTGCCCGCGACCGCGCCGTTGTCACCGGTGGTGGTGGCGTCGCCGCCTGCCGCCGAGACGACGTCGCTGACGCTGGAGCCCTTGGCGATGCCCGCACCGGCGATGCCGTGGCCGGTCACCGGGACCGCGCCGCCGACCGGCGTCTGGACGATGTTGCCCGCCAGCGCGCCTTCGTCACCGTTGGCGGTGGCGTCGCCACCGGCCGACGAGTCGGTCAGGTTCGTGCCCTTGCCCGACGTGATTCCGCCGAGCACCGCGGCGAAGTTGTGCGCCTGGACCGGCAGGGAGACCGGGCCGTAGACCAGGTTGCCCGAGCCGGCGCCGTTGTCACCGGTCGCGTGGACGTCGCCGCCCGCGTTCGAGGTGGTGTCGCCGTCCGCGCCACCGTGGCCCTGACCGATGAACGCGCCACCGATCCCGAAGGCCTGCACCGGCAGCGAAACCGGCACGGTGCCCAGGTTGGAGCTGAGGAAGCCGTTGTCGTCGGCGGTGTTCCCGCCGCCGCCACCGGAGACGACCTTGGTCTCGTCGGCCGAGCCGGAGCCCTGGCCGATGAACGAGCCGCCAACGCCGAAGACCTCGGCCGGAACCGCGGCCGGGACCTGCACGATGTTGCCCGAGCCGGACGAGTCGTTGCCCGTGGTGCCGTCGTAGCCGCCGGCGGTCACGGTCTTGGTCTCGGTCGCGTCGGCGACGGCCTGTCCGATGTGCGAGCCACCGACGCCGTAGACCTCGGGGGCCAGCGCGGCCTGGGTGTTGACGACGTTGCCCGCGAGGGTGGAGTCGTCACCCGTGGTGTGGCTGCCGTTGCCGGCGTTCGCGTCGACGGTGTTCTCGCACGAGGTGGAGGACACGTTGCCGATGTAGGTGCCCGCGATGCAGGTCACCTCGACCGGGGCCGCGACGGCCGGGTCGACGATGTTGCCGCCGCCCGCGGAGCCTTCGCCCTCGGAGCTGACGAAGCCACCGGCGTCGACGACGCTGGACTGGCTGGTGCCGCCGTCCTTGCCGGTGTTGGCCAGGCCGACCCAGCTGGCGGCCACGCCGCCGACGTTCGCGACGTCCGCGGTCTGCGGCACGATCGCGTTGCCCGCGACGGCCGAGTCCTCGCCGGAGGTCTGCACGTAGCTCGGGACGTTGGCCCAGCCGGGCGTGGTGTCGCCGGCCTGCGCGTCCGCCGAGGAGCTGCTGTTCGAGTTCGCGAGCGAACCGTGCGCGGCCGCCGCGTTGTCGTTCACCTTCACCGGGAGGGCGATCGGCACCGCGCCGACGTTGCCGCCGAGGGCGCTGTCGTCACCGTCGGTCTGGACCCAGCCGCCGGAGGTGGCGTCGGTCTCGGCCTCGTAGCCGGAGCTGTTGGCGTTGCCGATGATCCAGGACGCGGCGTTGCCGGTGACCTGGACCGGGGTGGCGAACTGACCGGCCAGCACGTTGCCGGAAAGGGCGGAGCCCTCGCCGTCGGTGGTGACGTTGCCGGTCTCGGTGGTGCTCTGGCTGGCGGAACCGCCGACCACGCGGCCGGTGCCACCGGCGAGCCCACCGGCGTTGCCGGCGATCTGCACGGGCAGCGCCCAGTCGAGGGACACGACGTTGCCGGCGAGGCTGGAGTCCGCACCGGTCGTCTCGACGTCCTGGTTGTGCGACCAGGTCTGGTCGTGGCTGCCGCCCTCGACCTCGGCGTCGCCGATCACGCCGATGGCGTTGTCGACGATCTGGATCGGGACGACGACGTCGCCGACGACCTTGTTGCCCTTGAGGATGTCGTCCGTGGTGGTGAACCCACCACTGGTCAGCCCACCGCTGACCTGACGGGACGAGTCCTTGGCGGCCAGCGGTGCGGGGACGGCGCCCTTGTCGGAGAGCTTGGGAAGCCCTCCGCCGATGCCGTCGTGGCTGCCACCGGGGGAGGTGACGCCATCGATCGCGTCGGAAACCGGCTTGGTGACGGCCTTGGTGCTGACCTCACCCTTGTAGCCGGGGACGTCGAGCTGGCCGAGGGGCGTGCCGACGGCGTTGTTGTCGATCTCGATGGGAACGGTGACGTTCGCGTCGAGCGGGGAGGCAGGGGTGTCGGGGTTGACCTGTTCGTCAGCCGACGCGATGCCGGTGCCCAGCATCAACAACCCACCCGTGACCAACGCGGTCTGGAGTCCGCGCTTTGCCCAGGATTGCATGGGGTAGTTCTCCTTCATTTCGGGTTCCCTTTCGGGTTCAGAGAGGTGCCTTCGAACAGGCACCAGAGGGGGGTGGAACTGGCTGCGGGCGCACAAAAGCGCACCGCCGTTTCGCGGGGGTTCAGGAGCGGACGCGAAGCCAAGCCCGGAATCGGGAGGCGTGAGGCGCGTCGGCTACCCCGCGGAGGGAGGTGTTCAGTCGGGAGTGACGCCGGGCTGCGAGCCCGGAGTGAGCGGCATGTACCGCGTGCCTGCCAGCGCGTAGCCGGTCAGGGAACGCTCGACGGCGGCGACGAGCCAGGCGGGAACGCCGTGGGTCAGGCCGTCGAGGTGACCACCGGGGGCGTTGCCGCCACCGGGGACAGTCGGGATGGACGGCGCGACGGGAAGCGGCGCCGGGGTGAGCGGACGCGGGAAGTCGCCGCGGTGTCCGTCACGGGAAGGAGAGTCCTGGTCCTGGTCGAACGCGTCGTGCTGCTGCACGAGCGACGGCATCGGCAGGACGGTCTCGGAGTAATCGGGGAACTGGGTCGTCGCCAGCTGCGCGAAGTCGGTGACCTGGTCACCGGCGCCGCCGGTCTCCAGCGGGGACTTCGGGTCGACCGGGCCGCCGCTGACCGGAAGCTCCGGTACGAGGTCGCCGTGTCCGCGCGGGTCGAGGAGGTCCCAGACCTTGTTGCCGAACTCGGGTGACGGGGCGAAGGTCTCGTCCAGCACCTGGCGGGTGTCCTGCGGCTTGCGCACGATGTGCTCGACGGCGCCGAGGGTCCGCTTGACCGGAGTGACCACCGAGGTGTCCGCGAAGTCGGTGACAGCGTCGCTGACGCGGCTGGAGACCTCGTGCTCGTCGGCGCGGATGTCGCCGCCGCAGTGGTGCTTCGCCGGGGAGGTCTTGGTGTCCTCCGGCATCGACCACGTGGTGGCTTCCTGGTGGCGGTCGCCGCACACCGCGCCTGCGACGTCGCCGGAGAACTTGGAGGCACCGCGGGAAACGTCGGTCAGCCCGGCCGTGGTGGCGTCGGTGACCGGGGTGACGCTCGTGTCGGGAGCGGAGACCACCGGGGCGATGTCCGCGGAAGCGGAAGCGCCGGAAACGGCCCACACGGCGGCGGAACCGGCGACGGCGCCGCCGAGAACGAACAGCGCACGCGAAGCGAGACGGCCGAAGCGCGCCGCGCCCCGCCCCTCGTTCTTCGCCGCGTTCGTCACTCGGGCTCCTGTCGTTTCGGTGTGCCGTTCATCGGTTGCGGGACCGAGGTAAGCAAAGTGCGGAAGGCCAAAGCGAGCCAGGAGCGCCTTGATGGCACGATCGTGTGAAGAACACACGGTGTAGCACGGAATCACGATAAGTGATCAAGGCAGGCGAGGCCTGGTTACTCCGGAGTCGACCGGCGAGCGGTGTGTCAAGCGTCGCATCGGGCGAATTCGACCCGTGCGCGTTGCCCGGAATGTTCAAGAAACGTCGCCTCGGACCGATACGGTGAGCCGGTGAGCGAGCCCCAGCGCAAACAGCCGGAATTCGACCCGTCGAACCCGTTCCTCTCCGAGTCCAGCGAAGACGTCACCAACCTGGTGCCACGCGGCCTGCGGATCGGCGCGGCACTGTCGTGGCGTTTCATCGTGGTGATCGCCGCGCTCTACGTGATCGTGTTCCTGATCGGCTACCTGTCGGTGGTCGTGATCCCGCTGTCGATCGCGCTGCTGCTCGCCGCGTTGCTCGCGCCCGCGGTCTCCAAGCTGCAGACGATCAAGTTCCCGCGCGGGCTCGCGGCCGGGATAGTGCTGATCGCCGGGCTCGCGGTACTCGGCGGGCTGCTGACGTTCGTCGTCGCGCAGTTCTCGTCCGGTCTGCCGGAACTGCAGAAACAGCTGACGGAGAGCCTCAACCAGATCAAGAGCTGGCTCATCGACGGGCCGCTGCACCTGCGCCAGGAGCAGATCCAGGAGTTCATCAACCAGGCGATCAGCTTCCTGCAGAACAACCAGGCGTCGATCACCACCACCGCGCTCACCACGGCGGGCACGGTCGGCGAGATCGTCACCGGTTTCATCCTGACGCTGTTCATCCTCATCTTCTTCCTCTCCGGCGGCGACCAGATCTGGACGTTCCTCTGCCGCGGCGTACCGAGGCGGGTGCGCAACCGGATCGACGTCGCCGGGCGTCGAGGCTTCGCGTCGCTGGTCAGTTACGTGCGCGCGACGGCGGCGGTGGCCGTGGTCGACGCGGTCGGCATCGGCATCGGGCTGGCGATCGTCGGGGTGCCGCTGGTGATCCCGCTGGCGACGCTGGTCTTCCTCGGCGCGTTCATCCCGATCATCGGCGCCGTGATCGCGGGCGCGGTCGCGGTGCTGATCGCACTGGTGACGAAGGGGGTCGTCGGCGCGCTGGTCGTGCTGGCCATCGTCATCGGTGTCATGCAGCTGGAAAGCCACGTGCTGCAGCCGATCCTGCTGGGCCGCGCGGTCAAGCTGCACCCGCTCGCCGTGGTGCTCGCGATCACCGCCGGTCTCGTCTCCGCCGGGATCGCCGGCGCGCTGCTGTCGGTGCCGCTGCTCGCGGTGCTCAACGCGGGTATCCGGTCGCTGCTGCACGAACAGGATCCCGACCCGGCCGACATCGACGTCCTGCGGGATCAGGCGGCGACGCCGAACGATCCGGGGGAAGAGAAAGAGTCCGAAGCCAAGTCATGACGGACACCCCGCTCTGGCGAGCGGTCTCGGCGCTCGGCACGCGGGACCCCGCCACCCCGCTGTGGCGCGGGGTGATCGTGCTTCGCGTGACAACGCTGCTCTTCGCGCTGGGTTCGTTCATCGTTCACTACGACGGCTACGCCGACAAGTGGCTCGCGTGGACGTCGTTCGGCGTGATGACGGCGTGGACGGTGCTCAGCAGCCTGTTCTACGCGCGGCCGTCGAGCCGCTGGCCGTGGCTGGTCGGCTTCGATCTCGTGCTGACCGTCGCCCTCATGTTCACGTCGGCGTGGATCCTGACCACCAAGCAGTTCGACGCCAACACCCCGCTCATCACGACGGTGTGGGCGGCGGTCCCGCCCGCGGCCGCCGGGACGCGGTTCGGCGCGCTCGGCGGGGTGCTCGCCGGGCTGGTGGTTTCGGCGGTCACCGGGCTGGTGCGCTGGCGGTTCGACGTCGACGTCGCGCGGGACGGATTCCTGCTGACCGCGAGCGGGTTCGTGATCGGGCTGGCCGCGACCATGGCGCGCCGGTCCGCGGACGCGCTGACCAGGGCATTGCGCATGGAGGCCGCCACGGCCGAACGCGAGCGGCTCGCCCGCTCGATCCACGACAGCGTCCTCCAGGTGCTCGCGCGGGTGCGCAAACGCGGCGCCGAATTCGGCGGGGAGGCCGCCGAACTGGCGAAACTGGCCGGTGAGCAGGAGATCGCGCTGCGGGCGCTGGTCACCACCGAGCCGACACATCCGAGCGAGAACGGGACCACCGATCTGCGGGCCGCGCTGCAGCTGCTCGCGACGCCGTCGGTGCAGGTCTCGACACCCGCAGGCGAGGTCCAATTGCCCGAGCACGTGACCGTGGAGCTGGTGGCGGTGGCGCGCGAGGCGCTGTCGAACGTCGAGAAGCACGCGGGCGAGGACGCGCATGCCTGGGTGCTGCTGGAGGACCTCGGCACCGAAGTCGTGGTCAGCGTCCGCGACGACGGACCGGGAATCGCGCAGGGCGTGTTGGAACGCGCGGCGGCCGAGGGACATCTGGGTATCGCGGAGTCCATCAAGGGACGCGTGCGGGATCTGGGCGGAAGCGCGGCGCTCGACACCGCGCCCGGCCAGGGCACGGAATGGGAAATCAAGGTTCCAGTGGCGGCGAGGGGGAAGCGATGACCGACGCGCCCGGTGTTTCGGTGATGGTGGTCGACGACCATCCGATGTGGCGGGACGGGGTCGCGCGTGACCTGACCGAGCACGGTTTCGACGTGCGGGCCACCGCGCCGGACGCGCCCGCCGCGGTGCGGATCGCGCGCACGGTCAAACCGGACGTCGTGCTGATGGACCTCAACCTCGGGGAGACGTCGGGTGTCGACGCCACCCGCGAGATCACCGCGGAACTGCCGTCGACCAAGGTCCTGGTGCTGTCCGCCAGTGGCGAGCACAGCGACGTCCTCGAGGCGGTCAAGGCCGGGGCGTCCGGGTACCTGGTCAAATCGGCTTCGGCGAGCGAGCTGGTGGACGCGGTCAAGCGGACGGCCGCCGGGGATCCGGTGTTCACCGCCGGGCTCGCCGGGCTCGTCCTCGGCGAGTACCGCCGCATGGCCGACGCCCCGGACGACGGACCGGCGCCGCCGCGGCTGACCGAACGCGAGACCGACGTCCTGCGCCTGGTCGCGAAGGGGATGACGGCGCGGCAGATCGCCGAGAAGCTGGTGCTCTCCCACCGGACTGTGGAGAACCACGTCCAGTCGACGCTGCGGAAACTCCAGCTGCACAACCGGGTCGAACTCGCCCGCTACGCCATCGAGCACGGACTGGACGCCGAGTAGCTCAGCCCTGGGCGATGGCCACCGCCGACGGGTTCCGTTCGGCGGGCAGCGGCGTCTTCACGATCAGCCACTCTGTCCGGTCGAGCGACCAGCTCGCGACCACGTCGGTGACGAGCACCAGGGCGGCGTCGTCGCCCCACTCGACCGCGACCTGCTTCAGCGCGGTCGCGATCGGCATCGAGGGCGCGCGCGTCCAGGTCAGCGTGTCGAGGGCGAGCACCCACAGGTCGGCGGTCTGCGTGCTCGTCCCGGCCCAGGCGGGGTCGCCGAAAAGAACGGCCACCTTGTACCCGTCGCGGCTCGGCACCACGTGGTCGGGCTTGCCGTTGGCCACCGGCCACCGGACCGGCGTGCGCTGGTTGTTCCGCAGGTCGAGCACGGAGAACTCGGTCAGCTCGGCGAGCAGCATCCGGTCCTTGGTGATCGCGAGGACGCGGGGGAACTGGTGCACGGCGCGGCCGGTGGCGGGGTCGATCAGCACGTCCTCGGCGGTCGCCGTCCCGGCGTTCACCGTGATCAGCAGGCCTTGCGGCACCTCCTGGCGCACCGCCGTCGTGCAACTCGCCGGGCGGCCGCGGTCGCGTTCGGCGCCGAGCAGGGAGACGAACTGGAGACGGCAGAGGTCGTTGCCGTCGTCGCGAACCAGCCAGACGC
Organism: Amycolatopsis alba DSM 44262; assembly: GCF_000384215.1. Taxonomy (NCBI): domain Bacteria; kingdom Bacillati; phylum Actinomycetota; class Actinomycetes; order Pseudonocardiales; family Pseudonocardiaceae; genus Amycolatopsis; species Amycolatopsis alba. The sequence continues at coordinate 3,681,412 of NZ_KB913032.1, forward strand.
CGGTCTCGTCGGCCGACGGGGCGACGCTGCGGGCCTTGCCCAGTTTCCACGGCTGGTTCTTGGGATCCCCGTAGGCGAGCACCTCGGACGGCTCCAGGCAGGACGGACCGCAGCGGGCGGCCGACAGCACGACCGGGAACTTCCCGACCCGCATGACATCGTTGACCCGGTCGCCGGCCGGAGCGCCGGGAAGCGGGGTGGTGACACCGGTGGTGGTATCGAGCATCGACGGCGGTGACGTCGCCATGATCAGGCGAAAGCCGCTGTAGTCCACCGCTCGGCCTTCGAGTTTCGAAGGTGGCGGAGGTGTCGACTCCGGAGGGGATACGGGGGGCGTCGTGACACCGGTGCACCCGGCCAGCAGAAGGACCGCCGCCACCAGGGCGGCACAGGGGAGAAATGCGGGTCTGTTCAGGGTATTTCCCCGATCTCGCGCGTGAGATCCGGTTCTACCATTCCAGGCATGGGCGAGGAAGAGCAGCCGACGACCGAAACCAAGCCGTTGACCGGACGGGACATCCGGGTCTCCGACGCGGAACGCGAACACGTCGTCGAAGTGCTGCAGAAGGCGATCGGCCTCGGGATGCTGAACCTCGACGAGTTCACCGAGCGGACCGACCGCGCCCTCGCGTCGAAGACCCGCGGCGAGCTGAACGCGGTGCTCACGGATCTGCCCGGTCTGGTGCATCCCGCGGCGGGCATGGTGCCCCGGCAGCAGCAGAACCCGTGGGCGCCGCCGAGGCAGCACGCCTACGCCCAGCCGTCCGGGCAGGTCATGCAGCTCAACGGCAAGTACTCGGCGTTGCAGCGCGACGGGAACTGGCTGGTCCCGGAGTCGATGGTGATCCGGAACAAGTACGGCGCCACGAAACTGGACTTCTCCCAGGCCGAGATCCGGCACCCGGTGGTGCACATCGAACTGCAGGCCAAATGGGGGCCGGTGGAGATCACCATCCCCGACGATGCCGCGGTCGACACCAACTCGATCACCGACATCAAGTTCGGGAACCTCGACGACCGGACCCGGTCGAACGGCCGCCCCGGCACGCCCCGGTTCGTCATCACCGGTCGCGTGCACGGGGGGTCGCTGATCATCAAGTACCCGAAGCGCGGCTTCTTCGGTTAAGCCCCGACAGGGCGCACGTGCCGGAGGTGCCGGACCACGAAGTACGCGATCCCGGCCAGCACCAGCGCCGCCAGCCCGGACACCGCGTGCATGCCGCTGGCGAAGGCGTCGTGCGCCGGGACAGCGTCGGCGAGCCGGGCCTGGGTGACGGCGTTGCCCAGCGACCCGACGGTCGCGATGCCCAGCGCGTAGCCGAACTCGTTGCCGGTCTGCGAAAGCGAGGCCGCCGAACCGGCCTTCTCCGGCGGCACGGAGCCGACGACCAGATCCGTGCCCAAGGTGACCAGCGGTCCGCCGCACAGGCAGGTGATGGCGAAGGCGATCGCCGGGATCACCGGACCGGCTCCGGCCTCGACCTGCGTCAGCAGCAGGAATCCGGCGATGGCGCCGACCAGTCCGGTGGCGATCAGGGTGGCGGGACGGAAGCGGCGGGCGAGGATCGGGGCGGCCAGGAAGCTGACGGTCGAGGCGAGCATGCCCGGCACCAGTGCCAGCGCGGCGCCGACCGGCGAAAGCTCCAACACGACCTGGAAGAACTGCGCGACGAACAGCATGCTCGTCCCGCCAAGCATGGTGAACGCGCACATCCCGCCGATCGCCGTCGAGAACGCGCGGCTGCGGAACAGCTTCAGGTCGATCAGCGGGTCCTGAAGGGTCCGCTGGCGCCGCACGAACACCGCGCCGAAGCCGAGACCGATCAGGAGCGACGCCACCGGGATCGGGTCGAGGCCCTCGCGGGCGAGTTCCTTGATGCCGTAGACCGCGGGCAGGATCGTGGCCAGCGAAAGCGCGACGCTCGCCAGGTCGAGACGGCCGGCGTTCTCGTTGCGGTACTCGGGGAGGAGCTTCGGGCCGACCACGAGCAGCAGGACCATGGCGGGGACGCCGAGCAGGAACACCGATCCCCACCAGAAGTGCTCCAGCAGCACGCCGCCGACCATCGGGCCGACGATCGCGCCGACGGTGAAACAGCCGGCCCAGATGCCGATCGCGAGGGAGCGCTGACGGCTGTCGGGGAACAGGTTGCTGATCAGGGCGAGTGTCGACGGCGCCAGCGTCGCACCGGCGATGCCGAGGATCGCGCGGGCGGCGATGAGCATCAGCGCGCTGGTCGAGAACGCCGCCAGCACGGAGGCCAGGCCGAACGCCGTGGCGCCGACGAGCAGCAGTTTCCGGCGGCCGATGCGATCGCCGAGGGTACCCATGGTGACCATGAACCCGGCGATCATGAAGCCGTAGACGTCCATGATCCACAGCTGCTGGGTGCTGTCGGCGCCGAGGCTCTGGCTGAGTTTGGGCAGCGCGAGGATCAGCACGAACACGTCGAGGGAGACGAGGAAGGTGGGGAGGGCCAGTACGGCCAGCCCGACCCACTCCCGGCGGCCTGCCCGCGTCGGGGTCTCGGTGGTCGTCATGGTCGGCGTCCTTTCGTCGCTTCGGTGTCTTCACCAAGGCGTCGAAGTGGCGGACCGGATTTCGACATCAGGCGGTCAAGAGAATCACCAAGCCGATTCCGATGAGGACGACCGGAAGCAGGAAGTGGCCCCAGCGCGCCAGGGCGCGGGCGATCACCGGACGGGTCGCGAAGAACCGGCCCGCGACGCACCAGACCGCGACGAGCGCGAGGAACACGACCGCGTACACGATCAGCCCGCCGGTGCCGGTGGTGGCGAACACGGGGACGTAGACGCCGATGTTGTCGCCGCCGTTGGCGAAGGTCACCCCCGCCACGGCGAGCACACCGGGACCGGCCTCGGGCTCTTCGCCCTCCGTGCCGCGATCACGCCAGACGCGCCACGCCGCCCGGAGGCCGAGCAGGAGCGGAACCAGCCCGAGCCAGGGCAGGACGGCATCCGGCAGCAGGCCGGCCCCGAGCGCCCCGACGATCGAGACGGCGAGGATCCCGGCGAACCCGAGGTACTGCCCGGCCACCACCCTCGCCGCGCCCCCGCGGCCGAAGAAGAGCGCGAGCAGCACGATGTCGTCGATGTTGGTCACGACGAACATCGCCGCGGCCTGGCCGACCAGCCCCAAGTTCACCACCGCGGGAGCAAGGGACCTTTGCTATCGCTTGGCGGCCGCGGCGCGGGCCTCGACCGGGTCCGACGTGGCCAAAGCCGCCTCGGCGAGCGACTCGCATTCGGCCAGTGTCGTGGCGGCCAGGCTCGCGCCGACCGCGCGCACGGCCGGCGCGTTCATCGACAGACTGGTCAGGCCGAGCCCGGCCAGTACCAGTGCGAGCCTCGGGTCGGCGGCGGCCTCACCGCAGACGCCGGCGGGTTTGCCGGTGTCCTTCGCGGCCTGGCCGATGACCTTGAGCAGGCGCAGCAGCCCTGGCTGCCACGGATCGTTGAGCTTGGCGACGGCGCCGAGCTGGCGATCCGCGGCGAAGGTGTACTGCGCGAGGTCGTTGGTGCCGACGGAGACGAAGTCGACCACGTCGAGGATCTCGCGGGCGGTCAGCGCCGCGGCCGGGATCTCGATCATCACGCCCGCGCGGGCGATTCCGGCGGCACGGACGCGCTCGGCGAACCAAGCGGCCTCGGCGACCGTGGCGACCATCGGCGCCATCACCGAAACCTCGGCGCCGGAATCCTGCGCGGCACCCGCGATGGCCTCGAGCTGGCGGTCGAGGATCTCGGGCCGGTCGAAGGCGACCCGAAGCCCGCGTACGCCGAGCGCCGGGTTGGGTTCGTCGTCGGGCTCCAGGAAGGCGAGGGGCTTGTCGGCGCCCGCGTCGAGCGTGCGGACGATGACCGGCTTGCCGCGGAACGGCGTCAGCACAGCGGTGTACGCCTTGCGCTGCTCTTCGACGCTCGGCTCGGAAGAAGCGTCGAGGTAGCAGAACTCGGTGCGGAAGAGGCCCACCCCTTCGGCACCCGCCTCGGCCGCGGCCTGCGCGTCGGTGGCGGAACCGACGTTGCCGAGCACCTTCACGCGGTGGCCGTCGGCGGTCGCGCCGGTGCCGTCCCACTCGATCGCGCCGGTCTTGGCGGCCGTGACGATCTCGTCGTTCGGGTCCGCGATCTCGACGACACCGGTGTCACCGTCCACCGCAAGCGCTTGCGCGTCGAGCGCGAGCACCCCGCGGACCGCGACGACGGCGGGGATGCCGAGCGCGCGGGCGAGGATCGCGGTGTGGCTGGTGGGGCCGCCCTCTTCGGTGACGAGCGCGAGGACCTTGTCCGGGTCGAGCCCGGCGGTGTCAGCGGGCGCGAGGTCACGCGCGACGAGCACGCTCGGCGAGTCCAGGTCGGGAACGCCAGGAGGCGCGATGCCGAGCAGTTCGGCGACGAGCCTGTCGCGCACGTCGAGGACGTCGCGGGCCCGCTCGGCCATGTAACCGCCCGCGGCAGCGAGCGCGTCGGCGAACTTGCCGGCCGCCTGGAACACGGCACGCGGCGCGGGCAGGTTCTGGTCCTTGACCAGTTTCTCCGCGGAAGAAACGAGCGCGGGGTCGGCCGCCATGGCCGCGGTGGTGATGAGGATCGTCGCGGCCTCACCGGTCGCGGTCTCGGCCAGCTTCTCGAGCCGGGCCGCCACGATCTGCGCGGCCGGGTCGATCCGGGCGGCCTCGACGGCGGGATCGGCCGGTGCCGGTGTGCTCGCGGGTTCGCCGAGGGGTTCGGCGACTCGGACGACAGGACCGCTCGCGCGGCCGGGACTGACGGCGACCCCGGTCAGTGACTCAGACGGCATGGTCTAGACCATATCTCATAGGGGACGTGACCTGGCTCATAACCAACAGCACAACACAGAAGAAGACATCATTCCAGTTCGGATGCCGTCGGATAGGAAGGCTGCGCGCCCTGGCGCGTCACAGTGATCGCCGCCACCTTCACCGCCCAGCGCGCCGCGTCGGCCAGCTTCTCGCCCTTCGCGAGCGACGCGGCGAGCGCACCCGCGAAAGCGTCACCGGCTCCCGTCGTGTCGACAGCCTCGACCTTCGGCGACGACACCTCCGTCACCCCGTCCGCGGTCACCACCGCGGCACCCTTCGCGCCGAGCGTGACGACAGCGGCCTTCGGACCGAGGTCGAGCAGCTTCGGGAAGTCGGCCTCGCCGCCGAGCAGGAACCCCGCCTCGTGCTCGTTGACCAACAGGACGTCGAGACCCTGGAGTGTCTTTTCGGGAAGTTCGGCCGCAGGCGAAAGGTTCAGCAGCGTCTTCACGCCCTTTTCGACAGCTCTCGCAACGGCGTGCTCGACCGTTTCAAGTGGAATCTCCAGCGACAGCACCACGATCTCGGCGCCGTCGAGATCGACGTCCTCGGGCCGCAAACCGGAGTTGGCACCGGGAGAGACGAGAATCGAGTTCTCGCCATCGGGGGTGACCGTGATGTACGCGATCCCAGTAGGACGATCGCTCGTACGCAGCGAATCCGTGTTCACCCCGGACTCCGCCAGCGAACGCTTGAGCAACTCGCCGTACGGATCATCGCCGACCGCCCCCAGCAGCGCGACCTCCGCGCCGAGCCGGGCCGCGGCGACGGCGGTATTGGCGCCTTTGCCACCCGGCGACAAGATCGTGTCGCCACCGAGTACGGTTTCGCCACCACCGGGTCGGCGGTCGACCGGGACGACGAGATCGGCATTGGCGGACCCGATGACCAGCACCTGAGAAGTCATGGAGGAGACGATGCCATGACCAGGAGTTGTCCGGTCATGACCCTTCTCCCGGCGAAGATGTGAAGAACTTTGTAACTTTCTCGGCGTGTAGTGCGACAATCAGGCGAGCAGCGGAACGCCGTCACTCTTTCGGGGGATAACCTTCCCTCGGGCGTCACTTCGGCGATCACGCCCGCTCTTGAGATGCGTTGCCGCGGTTGAGCGGTGACGTTGCCCCGGTCCCGTTCTGAGTACGGGAGCAGGGCATCGGGTCGCCGGCGTCGATCACGTAGCCCCCCGAGTGATCGGCGCCGGCGGCGCCCCGTTCAGACGGGGCGCCTCAACTCAGGACGCGGGCCTGTTCTGCGGAACTCCCCGATACTCGCTCAGCTTGTCCGGCCGGATCATCGTCATCGCGGTCCGGATTTCGGCGAACGCGGCGTCACTGAACGCCTCAGGAATCCGGTAGCCGTTCACGACCGGCGGAAGCAGACGGCCATCGAGGTTCGCCCCGATTTCCCATAGCCCTTTCAGCGGTCGATGCCGCTTCGCGAAATCCTCATCGAGGGGGAAGAAGTCGATCATGCGCAAGGTGCGCTTGCCATCGGTGACAGTGGTCAGCCGAAGCTCCCGAAGCTCGTCCCAGCTCACCTCGAAGGTCGCCTTATCACGGCGGAACCAGCGAATTCCCTTGACCGACACCGTGAGCGTGGTGCACCAGCTCGCCTTTTTCCATCGTGCTGGAGTGCAGAACCAAAGCAATCCGGGCGAGAGGAGTCCGATCGCCGCGATCGTCAGGGTCGCTTCGCGGAGCTCCGTTCCGCGGTCCGCGGTGAAACCCACGATCCCGGAGATGACGGCGACCACGAAGATCACCCCGCAAATGCGCCAGAACTTGGCGGCCGACCAGTCGTTGGGGGTGACTGTTCTCGATGCCGTCGCGGGCAGACCGGCAGGAGCCGCCACACCACCCAACGGGCGAACTGACGAGAGAGAAAGCGAGGTGGTCACGGGTGCTTCGGAGATAGGTTGGCGGAAACGCTTGTTTCGTCGCCAGTGGGCGAACAGCCCCAACCCCACGACCCCACCGACCGCAGGTGCGACGCTCCACCACGGAACATCGCTCTTGAAATCCCGCGCGTAGTACCTGCCGACCTCTTTGACTCGGACCGGCTTACCTATGTCGGCCGGTGTCAACTCGTCCGGGAACGACCGTGCCGCCACCACATTCTCACTGTACCGGGATGAATACGGGCGAACCTCGATGTCGCAAACCCAGTAATAGCCGATCCCGGCGATGCTCAGCGGCCCTACCTCCTCGCAAGTCTTCGCCGTCGCCATATCGGCCAGCCCGCCCGTTCCCTCCTCACCGTCGGACACGATCCCGCGGCCGATGAGGGTCCAGCAGATCAGCGCGTAGATGAGCACACCGAGGGTGGCACCGACCACCCTCCAAGGGGATCTGCGTGTGACCGTGGGAACGGCTTCGTACCCGGTCATCAGAAGACCGCTACTCACTGGATCGACCCGGATATCCGCTGCGTTCCAGGTTGCTCGAAGATCGGTTCTGATTCGGGAGTCCGCCGGACTCCGGCACCACCTTCCGCCTTGGCTGGTGGCTTCGCTTCTCCGGGGGCGCCGATAGTCGTCTCTTGCCTGTCACGCGCCTTGTCTTCCGACGCGCTCTTGACCACCTCTTTGACGGCTGTCTTTCCTGCTTCCTTCGCCACCTCCCAGAACGCACCCATTCCCGCGCCTTCGAACACGTCGCCCTTCTTGATGAGGTCGCCGACGTTCTTGTAGAAGTCCATCAACATGGACTTCGCGCGCAGGAGGACGCGCATCAGCTTCTCAGCCCACGTCATGGCCTCGGTGCTTTTTTCGATCGCGAAGGGAACACCCTCTGCGGCCAAAGCGGCCGGATAGGCAGGTGGCGGATACCTGGCTATGATCATGACGATCTTTGCCAAGGTGTCGGTGATCAGGTCACGAATGATCGTTCGAACCACCGAGAGCACGGTCTTGCAGATGTTGATGATGCTCCCGGCGCGCTCGGCGAGCCTTACAATTTCCCGGTACCCGTTGAGCTGCTTTTGAACGTACGAGCGATATGCGTCAGCCGCGGCACCTGACCACTCCATACAGTTCTTTTGGACCTCATCGGTCAGCTTCTCGGCGGTTGTCTTGACGTATTTGCCGACCTCCAGCCATTTCTGCACTTCGAGATCGAGGGCGTCTTGATCACCGGAGACCCAGTTGAGCGGCTCCTTCAGAAAGTCGACATGCTCGATAATCCACCCGAAACCCCAGCTCATCAGGGTTTCCAGAGGGTTTTTAATGACCTCGATGATGTCCGGGACGGCTCCCGCCAGACTGAGGAGTCCTTCCGTCCAATCACCGTTCGCGAGCTTTTCGACGCCGCCGGCCAGGTCTTGGACCGCGCCCGCACCTTCCAGCGCGTTGTCCACCTTGTACTTTTCGGCGTCCGTTTCGCCCTTGGCGTTCTTGAGGACGTCGTTCTCAGCCACGTTCCACCTGCTCTGCCCGCTTCAGAAGGTCGATCGCGTCCTGCTCGGTCACCCGACGCACCTCAGCCCACTTCCGTACCGCTGCGACATGGTGCTCACCTGCCGAGATCGCCGACTGCAGAGCCTCTCGCACATTCTCCGAAAGGTTGTTGCAGATCAACGGCATTCCGCACATGTTGCCGATCAGTCCGAAGGCCAACATGTCCACACGATCTCTGTCAGCGTCGAGCGCGACCCGTAAATGCTCGTGCGTCTCTTCCACTTGCTTGGCGTGTTCGTCGATCTGCACCGGATCGACGTTGAAGCCCTGATCGCCTTGTGGCTGCACCATGATTTCCCTCCCTCAAGAAACCCGCTCAGCGCAGGAAGTCGCCGCCGGCGAAGTAGTCGTCCTCGTGATCCGGCTGCTGCCGACGCGCGGCACGCGGCGGCACGGGCGGGGCCGGAGGAGCGGGCGGCTTCGGAGCAGGCGGGGGCGGAGGCGCGTCGAGTTCGTCTTCGGCGACGAAGCGGTCGTCCTCGTCCACGGCCTGGTGGCCGCCCTCGACGTAGTCGGTCGGTTCGGGTTCCGGGTACTCGTTGTGCAGCTGGTTGACCAGCTCGTTCATGGTCTCGGTGCCCGCGATGGACGGGACACCGGTCTGCATCGCGCCCGCCAGTTTGCTCTGGGCGCTCTGGACGACGCGGAGGATCTCCTGCGCGAGCGCCGGGTTGTCCCGCACGGACGGGCCGATCTCCAGGCCCACCAGGTTCCCCGCGTGGTTGACCTTGACCGAGATCTGGCCGTCCTTGCTGCGTTCGGACACCGAGACACCTTCGATCTCGGTGCGCATCTGATTCGCCTTCCGCTGGGCGTCGGCCAGCTTGGCCTCGAAATCAGCGAAGAGCTGCTCAGGGTTCGACACGCGAACCTCCCCTGTTCACGTCGTAGCCGTTCGGCGACCGAGTGTGGCATACCCGTCTGGCATCAGGGGACGTTTCGCGCGCATCAACACCCCGGTCGTGTGGATCACCACAGCATCCGGTTTCCCCTACCGGAGATGGCGGCTGACCCGGTATCCGCGCTGGTCAGCGGCTCATAGCGTGCGGAGCATGACGATTTCGGACTGGAAACGCGCGATCTACGCGCTTCTCGTACTTCCGGGCTTCCTCGGCGGCGCGAAGGTCCAGCGCGGGCTGGCGCGGCGGTGGCTCGGGCGGGAGGGCGGGGGACGGGCGCGGTTCGTGGTGGCCTTCGGGCCGAGTGCGGTCGCGTTCCTGCTCGCGTTTCTGCTCTTGTATCTCGTCGGCCGCATCGCGACCTACGGACTTTTCTGGTCCGGGGACGACCCCGAGGGCACGTGGGGCGGGCCGACGCTGGCGGGGGCGTGGATCGTGCATTTCTTCGTCGCGGCCGGGATGTCCGTACCGATTTTCCTGGCGCTCCGGCCACTCACGGCGCTCCAGGCTCGCCTGTTGGGCTGTTCCGCGGTAAGGGCGCACTGACCACCTAGAATGCCCGGATGAACAACACCGGCCGCAGGGGTCGCGAGCGGGCCGCGACCGATCAGGACATCCGGCGGACGGCGCGGGCGCTCCTGGTCGAGCAGGGGCCGGAGGCCGTGACCCTGCGGGCGATAGCGCGCGAGCTCGGCATCACGGCGCCGGCGTTGTACCGCTACTACGGCTCGCGTGACGATCTGGTCGAGCACCTTCGCGCCGACGTCGTCGCGGATCTCGCGGCCGGGCTGGCCGAGGACATCGCGCAACTGCCGGACGAGGGCGCGCTTCAGCTTTTCGCCATCTGCAAGGGATTCCGGCGCTGGGCGCTCGCGCACACCAAGGAGTTCACGCTGGTCTTCGCGTCGCCCGCGGGCGACGACACGTTGAGCAGGCTGGGCGAGCCGTTCGGGCGGATCTTCCTCGCGGCGGCGGGCCGGGTGCTCGCGATGCACGATCTGGTGACGCCGTCGAACGACGTGGTCCCGGCCGAGTTGCGCGACGATCTCACGTCGTTCCAAGGGGAATTGCTGGCCGTACTGGAGGAGTCCGGTGAGACGTTCCCGCTCGAGAAGCTCGACCTCGGCGTGACGTACCTGATGATCCAGTTCTGGGCCCGGCTCTACGGGCACGTCACGCTCGAGGTCTTCGGCAATTATCCGATCCCGTTCTCGAAACCGGACGTCCTCTTCGACGCGATGCTGGCCGATCTCGCGCGCGAGATCGGCCTGTCCGCCGACTAGGCCGCGTGCCCGCCGTCGACCGAGACGGTCGTCGCGGTCACGTACGCGCTTTCCGGCCGTGCCAGGAACGACACGGTGGCGGCGACCTCCGACGGCGAGCCGTAGCGGTCGAACACCGTCAGGCTCCGCTGGTCGGCGGCGTACGGGCCGTCGGCCGGGTTCATGTCGGTGTCGGTCGGGCCGGGGTGGACGATGTTCACGGTGATGCCGCGCGGCCCGAGTTCCCTGGCGAGCCCCTTGGTCAGGCCCAGCAGCGCGGTCTTGCTCACCGCGTACAGCGACATCCCCGGACCGGGCACGCGGTCCGAGACGCAGCTGCCGATGCTGATCACGCGGCCGCCTTCGCCGAGGTGCCGGGCCGCGGCCTGGGTGGCCACGTAGACACCGCGGACGTTGACCGCGAGCACGCGGTCGATGTCCTCCAGGCTCGTCTGGTCGAGCGGGCCGACGAAGCCGACGCCCGCGTTGTTGACCAGCACGTCGAGCCTGCCGAACTCGGCGACCGTCGTTTCGACGGCCGCGGAGATCGCGGCGGCGTCGGCGCTGTCGGCCTGGACCGCCAGCGCGCGACGGCCGAGTGCCTTGATCGTGTCCACGACACCGGCCGCGAGTTCAGCGTTGTTTTGGTAGGTGAGCGCGACGTCTGCGCCGTCCTCGGCGAGCCGGATCGCCGTGGCGGCCCCGATCCCGCGGCTGCCGCCGGTCACCAAAGCCACCTTGCCGTCGAGGGTCATGCGGTGTTCTCCGTTCGATTTCGTTGTCCTTGAACAACTCCATCGAATCGCCTCATGACCCTCGACGCTGGCGCAAATCGGTCACGTCGCTACAGCACGATGTTGACCAGACGTCCCGGCACGACGATCACCTTGCGCGGAGTGCCGTCGCCGACCAAGGCGGCGACCTTCTCGTCGGCCAGCGCGGCCGCCTGCACGGCGTCCTTGCCCGCCTCGGCGGGCACGGTGATCCGGGAGCGCACCTTGCCGTTGACCTGGATCGGGTACTCCACGGAGTCCTCGACCAGGTACTTCTCGTCGACGACCGGGAACGGCCCGTGCACCAGGGAATCCGCGTGGCCCAGGCGCTTCCACAGCTCCTCGGTCAGGTGCGGGGCCAGCGGCGCCAGCATCAGCACCAGCGGCTCCACCAGTTCCCGCGGCGTGGCGTCGGCCGAACCGTAGGCCTTGGTGACGTGGTTGTTCAGCTCGATCAGCTTCGCGCCTGCCGTGTTGAACCGCAGTTCCGCGTAGTCCTCGCGGACACCGGCGATCGCCTTGTGCAGCTGCTTGCGGTCCGCGTCCGTGGCGTCCACAGTGGACACGCGCAGCTCGCCGGACTCCTCGTCGACGACCAGGCGCCACAGCCGCTGCAGGAACCGCTGCGCGCCGACGACGTCCTTGGTCGCCCACGGCCGCGAGACGTCCAGCGGGCCCATCGACATCTCGTAGAAACGGAAGGTGTCGGCGCCGTAGGACGCGCACATTTCGTCCGGGGTGACGACGTTGCGCTGCGTCTTCCCCATCTTCCCGTATTCCTGCTTGACCTCTTCGTCTTGGTAGAAGAACTTTCCGTCCTTCTCCACGACGTCTTCGGCCGGCACGTAGAAACCGCGGGAATCGGTGTACGCGTACGCCTGCACGTAGCCCTGGTTGAACAGCTTCCGGTACGGCTCCTTGGACGACACGTGGCCCAGGTCGAACAACACCTTGTGCCAGAACCGCGAGTACAGCAGGTGCAGCACCGCGTGCTCGACACCGCCGACGTACAGATCCGTGCCGCCAGGGTCTTCGACACCGTGCTCGGCGGGCCGCGGGCCGACCCAGTACGCCTCGTTCTCCGGCGCGACCAGCGCTTCGGAGTTGGTCGGGTCCAGGTACCGCAGCTGGTACCAGCAGGAACCCGCCCAGTTCGGCATGGTGTTGATGTCGCGGCGGTAGGTCTTCTTGCCGTCGCCCAGGTCCAGTTCGACCTCGACCCATTCGGTGGCGCGCGCCAGCGGCGAGGACGGCGTGCTGTCCTTGTCCTCCGGGTCGAAGGTCACCGGCGAGTAGTCGGCGACCTCGGGCAGTTCGAGCGGCAGCATGCTGTCCGGCAGCGCGTGGACCTGGCCGTCCTCGTCGTAGACCACCGGGAACGGCTCGCCCCAGTAGCGCTGGCGCGAGAACAGCCAGTCGCGCAGCTTGTACTGGACGGTGCCGCGGCCGTGGTCGTGCTCCTCCAGCCAGCCGATCATCGTCTTCTTGGCTTCGTCGACGGCCATCCCGTCCAGGAAGCCCGAATTGATCGCGGGCCCGTCTCCGCTGAACGCCTTGCCGTCGAAGCCTTCCGTCGGCTGGACGGTGCGGATGATCTCCAGGCCGAACTTCTCGGCGAACTCCCAGTCGCGGGCGTCCTGGCCGGGGACGGCCATGATCGCGCCGGTGCCGTAGCCCATCAGCACGTAGTCGGCGACGAAGACCGGGATTTCCTTGCCGTCGGCCGGATTCACCGCGTAGGAGCCGGTGAAGACGCCGGTCTTCTCCTTGCTCTCCTGACGGTCCAATTCGGACTTCCGCGCCGCGGCGGCGCGGTAGGCGGCGATGGCGTCGGCCGGGGTGGCCGCCTCGCCGGTCCAGCGCGCGTCGACGCCTTCCGGCCAGGTCGCGGCCGTCAGCTCGTCGACCAGCGGATGCTCGGGCGCGACCACCAGGTAGGTGGCGCCGAACAGCGTGTCCGGGCGGGTGGTGAAGACCTCGATCTTCCGCTCGCCGGAATCGAACGACACCCGCGCGCCGTGCGAGCGGCCGATCCAGTTGCGCTGCATGGACTTGACCTTCTCCGGCCAGTCCAGCAGGTCCAGGTCGTCGACCAGGCGGTCGGCGTAGGAGGTGATGCGCATCATCCACTGACGCAGATTGCGCCGGAACACCGGGAAGTTGCCGCGTTCACTGCGGCCGTCGGCGGTGACCTCTTCGTTCGACAGCACCGTGCCCAGCCCAGGGCACCAGTTCACCGGCGCCTCGGAGATGTAGACCAGGCGGTGCGAGTCGATGATCTCCAGCTGCTCGGCGCGGGTCAGCTCGCACCAGTTGCGGCCGTCCGGCGTACGGCGTTTGTCCTGCGCGTACTCGGTCTCCAGCTCGACGATGGGCCGGGCCTTGCCCGCCTTCTCGTCGTAATACGAGTTGAAGATCTGCAGGAAGATCCACTGCGTCCAGCGGTAGTACTCCGGATCGGTGGTGCGGATCCGGCGCCGGTCGTCGTGGCCGAGGCCCAGGCCACGCAGCTGACGCAGATACGTCGCGATGTTCTCGTCGGTGGTCTTGGCCGGATGCTGGCCGGTGCGCACCGCGAACTGCTCGGCTGGCAGGCCGAAGGCGTCGAAGCCCATCGTGTGCAGCACGTTCCGGCCGATCATGCGGTGGTACCGCGCGAAGACGTCGGTCGCGATGAAGCCCAGCGGGTGCCCGACGTGCAGGCCTGCGCCCGACGGGTACGGGAACATGTCCTGGACGAACAGCTTGTCCGACGGGACCTCGCCGCTCTCGTCCGCGAGCGGGCCGACCGGGTTCGGCGCGTGGTAGGTGCCGTGGTCGGACCAGTAGTCCTGCCAACGCTGCTCGATCTGGCCCGCCAGCTCCGCGGTGTAGCGGTGCTGAGGGGCCGCGTCGGCGCCTTCGCTCGCCTGGTTCATCGCCGAAATCCTCCGTGCTCATCCACGTCAAGCCACTCCAGAAACAACTCGACCCCTCAGCCCGGAGGGCATGAGGGGTCGCCGCGCTGGTCCCGGCCGATCGGCCGAGTTCAGCGCGGCAGGCTAAGGAGCAGCCGAGCCGTGTTCATGAGTCCAGTTTAACGCCCTGGTCAAAGCCGTTCCGAGGGGACCGCCAGAGCGATGAACTGGGTCACCTGCGTCGCGGAGAAGTTGTTGTCGCTGACGAGCACGAGACTGCGCTCCCCGCCGGGCAGCCGCGGCCCCCAGGTCATCCCCTCGACGTTGTCCACAGTGGACAGCTTGAAGTCCGCGAGGTCGGCGAGCAGGCGCTTCTTGACCGGTTTGACCTTGGCGTTGCCGAGCGAAGGGACCTTCGCGACGTTCGTGGCGCCCTTGGTGTCGATCTCGTAGATGCGGATCTTGTTGCCGACGCCGGTGACGAACGCGCGCTCCATCACCAGGTAGCGGGTCGGATCGGCTTGGTCGACGGCCAGCAGCGACGAGACGCCGGTGGTCGCGAAACCGCCGGGCGGGTTCGGGGACGCGAAGACCTTCTCCTGCGGGTACGCGTACTGCGCGAGGATCGGGCCGAACCGCGACTGCAGCGTGATCCGCGAAAGACCGCCTGACGTGGTGGTCGGCTCGGGGCCGTCCTGCAGCAGCGGTCCCTCGACCGAGCTGGCGATCAGTGACCCGAATCCGGCGAAGGTGAGGCCTTCGAGGGCGAGGTTCTGCCGCGGCCCTGTCGTCTCGGCCATCTTCTCGTTGGCGGGGATCGGCAGGTCGCGGACGTGAGAGCCGTCGCGCTTCGCCTCGCGGATCGACGGGTCGATCCGCGCCGCCGCCGACCGCTCGCCCTCCTGCGCCCACAGGTACTGGCCGGTCCAGGGGTCGACACGCAGTTCTTCGGGGTCGATGGTCTGCATGTTCTGCGGCTGCGCGGGGTCGTTCTTCGCGAGCGGCGGGTACGGCGTGCCGTCGGGGCGCAGGAGCGGCTTGGTGCCGGTGAAGGTGACCGGGCCGAGTCCCTTGGCGTCGAGGGTGAACTTCGCCGTGTAGAACCGCGCCGGGTTGATGGCGGACCGGTCGTCGCAGATCAGCGCGTACTCGCCGGTGCGGTGGTCGTAGTCGATGCTGGAGAGGCCGCCGACGATCGTGCCCTCGTAGGGCAGGAAGTTCGGGACGATCTGTTCTCCGATGAGACGAAGCGGACGGTGACCCGCTTCGGCGGCCGGTGCGGCCATCAGGGTGAGCGGAAGGGCCCCGATCAGGGCGACGGCTAGAGCGCGGCGTGACATGGCCTGTAGCACAGTCCATCAGGGTATCCGGCAGGTTGCCGGGACGTCACGCTTATCCTCGTGGAGTGTTCGTCATAGCGCTGGTCCCGATCGTGCTGGGTGTCCTCGTCGGCTGGGGTGGCTTCCTCGGTCTGCGCGAGAAACTGCCGCGTGACCGCGGCGCGGGCGTGCGCACCGCCGCCACCATGCGCAGCGACGACGCCTTCCGCCTCGGCAACAAGGTCGCGGGGCTCCCGACGCTGGCCGGTGGCGTGATCGCCGTGCTCGCGGGTATCGCCGCTCTGGTCATGCCGACGACGTTCGGGCTGGTGCTCGCCTCGGTCGTGGGCGTGGCCGGGATGATCGCGCTGGTCGCGGCCGGGGGAGTGCTCGGCAACCGCGCCGCCGCGACGGTCCCCGAGCCGGAGCCGGAGCGGCCCGCCGGTTGCAGCGGCTGCGCGTGCGGGACCTGCGGCGTCTTCAAGAAGGCCGACACCGCCACCGCCTAATTGCGCTGGAGGTCTCCCGGATGGGTGGCCAGCAGCGCCAGCGGAATGCCCTGGCGGCGCAGCACCTGACCCCAGAGGTCGTGGTGCGGCGAAGCGAGGACATCGCTGGGCAGCGCCGGGACGATCACCCAGTCGTCGCGTTCGATCTCGTTCGCGAGCTGGCCGGAATCCCAGCCCGAGTACCCGGCGAACACCCGCACGCCGCGGACCTTCGGGACCAGGACCTCGGGATCGGTGTCGAGGTCGACCAGCGCCACCGGACCGCGGACGGCGATCACGCCTGGCACGCTGGACGCCGTCTCGCCGGTCCGCAGCGCGGCCAGGCACAACGCGGTCTTCTTCTCGACCGGACCGCCGACGAACACCGACTGCGGTTCCGCGACATGGCTGCCCCAGTTGGGCAGTACGTCGTACACCGGGACGTCACTCGGCCGGTTGAGCACTACGCCGAGCGTTCCCTCGTCCCGGTTGTCGATGACGAACACGACGGTCCGCCGGAAGTTGGGATCGACCATCGTGGGGGCGGCGACCAGGAGCGTTCCCGGTTCGACCTCGGCGTCCGCTGGCACGTCCGCCATGATCCCACTTCGAGCAGAGACAAATCGTCCGGCCAGGGAACAACAGCATCACGAGCACCGTTGGACACATCAGGTCGGTGTGCTTTCCGTGTCCCACGGGCTCACTGAAGAACCGCCTTTGTGGAATACCGTCCGGCTGGAGCCACACTGCGCATAGCCGCCGAGAGGCGACCCTAAAGCGCACCGACCGCCTTCTTTAGGGTTCAGCTGTGCCGACCAGGGCCTTTGTGCGCGACCGTGACTTCCGCCGGCTGCTGTTCACGCGGTTCTCCGCGCACTGGGGCAACGGCATGTACCAGGCCGGACTGGCCGGAGCCGTCCTCTTCAACCCCGAACGCGCCGCCGACGCGCTCGCCATGGCGGGCGGGTTCGCGGCGCTGCTGCTGCCCTATTCGATCGTCGGACCGTTCGCGGGCGCGCTGCTCGACCGCTGGGACCGACGGAAGGTCCTGATCTTCGCGAGCCTCCTGCGGTCCTTCACCATCCTCGCGACGGCCGTCGCCGTCGGCACGGGAGCGGCGGGGATCGGGCTGTTCTCCCTGGCACTGGCGTCCGAAGGCATCTCCCGGTTCATCGGCTCCGGTCTGTCCGCGTCGCTGCCGCACGTCGTCGACGAGACGTCCGTGGTCGCCGCGAACGCCTTCGCGGCGACGTGGGGTTCTGTGCTCGCGGTCGTCGGCGGCGGCTGCGCGATCGGCCTCCGGGAACTGACCGGTGCCGACGACGCCGGTTCCGCGTGGGTCACCGCGGTCGCCGCGCTGGGCGGGATCGGCGCCGCGGTACTCGCCTCCGGGTTCGCACGCGGGCTGCTCGGTCCGTCGGCGGTCGACGAGCCGTCGAACCCGGCCCTCGCCGTCGCCCGCGGCCTTTCCGACGGTGCGAAGGCGGCCTGGCGCACGCCCAGTGTCACGGCCGGGTTCGTCGCACTGTTCGCCCATCGCGCGTCGTACGGGATCTCGCTGCTGGTGACCGTGCTGCTGATGCGCAACCACTTCGCCGCCGGGATGAAGGGGCTTGGCCAGATGGCGGCGTTCGCCGGGGCGGGGATCCTGGTGGCCGGGCTGCTGACCGCCCGGCTGATCCGGCTGTTCGGCAGGCTCCGGGTGGTGCTGGGCGCGCTGGTGCTGGCGGCGGTCGCGCAATCCGCGCTCGGACTGCCGATGGTGGTCCCGACGGCGTTGCTCGCGGCGTTCCTGGTGACCGGTGCCGGTCAGGTGCTGAAACTCTGCGTCGATTCGTCGGTCCAGCTCGACGTCGCCGACGAGGCGCGGGGACGGGTCTTCTCGCTCTACGACACGCTTTTCAACATCACCCAGGTCGCCGCGGTCTCACTGGCCGCGACGGTGGTCCCGGACGACGGCCGTTCGCCGGGGCTGCTGATCGCGGCCACCGTCCTCTACCTGGCCGGAGCCGCCGGTCACCTGCTCGCGGTACGAAAACGCAAGATCCGGTGATACCGCTTTGCCCTTGGCATTAGGGTGACGCTTACCGACACCGGGTGGCGTATGCCCGGTACCAGTACTTGCGGGGGCTCAAGTGACGACGGCCGGCGACGACAGCGCACGCCTCGAAGCGCGCAATGCCGCCATGAAGGACCAGGTCGACACGCTGCTCGAGCAGTTCGAGCGCCAGACGGCCCAGCTCCGGGACGCGCAGGAAGCCGCCTCGCAGACATCCGCGACCGTGGTCTCGCAGGACGGTCTCGTGCGCGCCACCATCGACGCGACCGGCACGCTCGCCAAACTCGAGATCCAGCCGAACGCCTTCGAGCGCACCAACCCCGCGCAGCTGGCCAACACCGTGCTGACCCTGGTGCGCCAGGGATCGCTGCAGGTCAAGCAGCAGGTCGCCGATCTCATGGCCCCGATCACCGAAGGCCTGCCGGATCTCTCGGACCTCATCGAAGGCGCCCCTTCGCTGCGAGGGCTGATGCCGGCGATCCCGGACTTCCTCGCGGAGGAGGAACCTGCCGCGCCGTCGAAGTCCGACGACGACTTCGAAGACCCGCTGCTGCGCAAGGACGACGCCCCGCTGCCGCCTCCTGCGGCTGCCCCGCCCGCGCCGCCGACGCCGAAACCGATCCCCAAGCGCGTGCGTCAGACGTCGGACGATGACGAGGAAGAGCCGCCTTCGAGCTGGCTGACCAGGGGAGTCTGATGCCGAACGGTGGGGGCGGAGGCGGATTCACCGCTGATCCGGACGCGGTGAAGACCGCCGCGGCGAAGCTCGGGCTCGCCGCGGACCAGCTGGACGACGCGGGCAAGGAACTGATGGCCGCGATCAACTCGCTCGGCCAGTGCTGGGGCACCGACGACGCAGGCAAGGAGTTCGCGAAGGACTACGAACCGGGCGCGAAGGGTTCGTCCGAGGGGTTCGCGAACATCGTCGAGGCGCTGCGTGGCATGCAGCACAACGTCGAACGGTCGATGACCGCGTTCACTAACGCCGAGGAAGAGATCAAGACGACGCTGGACAAGAAGGTCTAGCGCCGTGGGTATGGAGATGCCCGACGCGGTCAAGTGGCTCTTGCCGATCGTCGTCGGGGAAAGCTGGCCCGAAGGCGACGAGGACAAGCTCCGCGATCTGCGCGACGCCTGGCACAACGCCTCGAAGGCCGTCCAGCCGATCGCCGACACCGCGACCAAGGGCGCCACCGAAGTCCTCGGCGGCTGGACCGGTGAGGGCGCGGAGAAGTTCGCGGAGGCCTGGAAGAAGTTCGTCGAGGGCGACGAGGCGTACTTCAAGTCGCTCGCCGATTCCTCGAAGGCGCTCGGCGACTCGTGCAACGCGACCGCGCTGGACGTCGAGTACACGAAGTACATGATCATCATCTCGCTGGTGATCCTGGCCGCGCAGATCGTCGCGATGATCGCGGCCGCCGCGGTGACGTTCGGTGGTTCGACGGCCGGGATCGCGCCGGCGCAGATCGCCACCCGCATGACCGTCCAGATGATGTTCCGCCAGCTGATGCAGAAGCTCGCGCAGGAAGGCTTCAAGAAGGTCGCGAAGGAACTCCTCGAGAAACTCCTCAAGGAGGGCCTGAAGAAGATCGGCAAGGAGGTCCTGCAGAACACGGCGATGAACCTCGCCATGGACGCGGGCATCCAGGGCCTGCAGATGGCCAAGGGCGACCGCGACAGCTGGGACCTCAGCAAGACCAAGGATTCCGCGATCAGCGGCGCCGTCGACGGGGTCGTCGGCGCGGGCAGCAGCAGTATCGGCAAGGGCGCCACCAAGGGGCTTTCCGACAGCGTGGGCGGCCAGATCGTCGACAGCGCGGCGCGGGGTGCCGTGCGCGGCGCGGCCGAAGGGGCCGTCAGCACGGTCGGACAGGCCGCCGTCACCGGTGACCTGGACAAGCTTTCGGCCAAGGACGTCCTGATGGGCGCTTCCGGCGGGGCCGTCGGCGGCGGTGTCGACGGGGCGAAGAGCCAGATCGGCGACATCCGCACCGCGAACACGCCCAGTGCCACGCCGGACGTCGACGGTCCTCCGACGCCGGATGCCGATTCCGGTGATTCCGGGACGCCTTCGCGTTCTCCTTCGGATTCCGGTTCTTCCAGCCGCGATTCGTCCTCTGATGGCGATTCCTCGGCGAGGAGTTCTTCCGAGCCTTCGTCCGGGTCGCAGCCGCGTTCGGAGGGCCAGGCCCCTCAGCAGCACACACCGAGTTCTGACGACGGCCCGCCGCAGCGGGCGGCGGACGGCGACAGGGTCAGCCAGTCCTCGGCGCAGGCTCCGGAACGTCCGGCGGATGCCCCGGCGAGCACCGGCGACGGTCAGCGCGCGGCGCAAACCCACCACAACGCTCCGGCCGCGGACAACGGCGCCGGTTCCGGTCAGCAGCAGGGCAATCAGCAGCAGGCTCCCGCGGCGGCCGCGAATCAGCAGCAGGCACCGACACAGACGCAGGCACCCGCCGCGGCGGCGCAGACACCGGCGGCATCGGCTCATTCACCGGCGCAGTCACCGGCGGCATCAGCGCAGTCACCAGCGGCGAGCCCTGCGCAGACACCCGCGGCATCCGCGCAGTCACCAGCGCAGACATCGGCGGCGAGCCCCTCGCAGGCACCCGCGGCGAGCGCTGCCCAGACACCGGCGGCCAGCCCGTCGCAGGGGCCCGCGTCGAGCCCGTCGCCTGGTCCATCGCAGGGACCGGCGTCGAGTCCCTCGTCCGGTCCGTCGCAGGCAGGCGGGATGCCGCCAGCCGCTTCCTCTGGCGCGTCCTCGTCCGGGTCCTCCGGCGGGTACGGCATGGCGCCGAACTCGGGTTCGAGCACGCCCGGCTCGTCGGGCGGCTATGGCATGGGATCCGGTGGCAATGGGCCCGCACCCGGCGGTTTTCCCCCTGGCGGGCACGATCCGTCGCGGCCGGGACGGCCGAACGACAACGTCCAAGCAGCCGGGCTCTCCGGCAACGGCGGACCGCAGCAGCCGCGTTTCGACCAGCAACCCGCCCAGATGCCGTTCCAGGGCCAGCCGATGCAGCAGGGCCCGCAGGGTGGTTTCGCGCCTCCTCCTCCGCCGCCGCCTGGTGGTGGCGGAGGCCCGATGCCGCCCCGTGGACCGCAGGGTCCGATGGGCCCGCGTCCCACCGGACCGCAGCCGTCCCAGCACCAGGGCCAGGGCGGATATCCGCAGGACCGCGGGCCGCGGCAGCGCCCCCAGCAGCCGCCGCAGGGTCCGCCGCCGCAGGGTCCGCATGGCCAGCCGCGGCCTCAGCAGGGCCCGCCCCAGGGCTATCAGGGAAGGCCGCCGCAGGGTCCCGGTCCGAACGGCGGTGTCCCGCCGCGTCCGCAGACGCCCCCGCCGCCGGGGCAGCACCCTGGCCAGCAGCGGGGCCCGGCGGGCTATCCGCCGCCCCCGCAGCGTCCTCCGCATCCGGGGAACGGTCCGTTCCCCGGCAACCGTGGTCCCGTACCGCCGCCTCCGCCCGGCCACCACCCCGGTCAGCCGGGACAGCAGGGTCATCAGGGGCAGCCGGGCCAGCCTCGGCACCCTGGTCCGCAGCCCGGCCGTCCGATGCCGCCCGGTGCCGAGCCGCCGCGCTTCGGTGGCCCACAGCCGCAACGTCCGCCGCAGGTCCCGGCGCCGCGTCCTGGTCAGGACGGGCACGCGGGTCCGCAGGACCGCACGCCTCAGGACCGCACGCAGCAGCCGCAGCGTCCGCCGCAGCAGCCTGCCCCGGTGCGGCCTGCGGAGCCGACGCCGCAGCAGGCACCCCAGGACCACGGCGGCAGCCTGCCCAAGGACACCGAGCTGCCCAAGGACGTCGAGACCCCGAAGGACACGGAGCTCCCCAAGGACACCGACACCCCGAAGGACACCGACGCTCCTCACGACACCGAGGCGCCCCAGGACGTCACGCCCGACGACAAGACCACCGACGACATCGGTTCGACGGTCGACGAGCCGTACCTGACGGATCCGGATTTCCACACCGACGACCCCGCGGCCTACCGCGCGCTCGCCGAAACGCAGATCGACAAGCGTGGTTTCGACACCTCGACCGGGGAGTCCCGGAGCGAACAGGTCCGTCGCGAAGGTCTGGCCAAGCGTGACGCGCACGGAGACCAGCGCGTCAAGGACATGTCGGATCAGGGCGCGTACGCGGTGCACAGCTACACGCGGACCGACATGGCCGAGCGGATCACTCACGCCCAGCGCCACGGCGGCCCGGAGCTGGAGGCGCTCCGGCCGCATATCGAGGCGATCACCTCCGGCCTCAACGAGATGCCCGCGTACGAGGGCCTCGTCTCGCGGCGGGTGAACTTCAACGGCAACGAAAGCGCGATCCGGGGTTTCCTCGAAGCGCATACGAAGGGCCAGGTCATCGCCGACCCGCAGATGCTGAGCGCGTCGCGGGTCACCGACGACCATCCGCGCAGCACCTTCGCAGGCGAAGTCGAGATGCGCATCCAGTCGAAGACCGGGCGCCACATCGAAGACCTCGCTTCCAGGCCGGTCGAGCGCGAAGTGCTGATGAAGTCGGCGACGCAGCTGCGGGTCACCGACGTCAAGATCGGTCCGGGGCATCCCGATCACCCCGAGCACGCGGCGCGGGTCGCGGACGGCACGGCGGGCAGGCTGCCGAAGTGGGTCGTCGAATGCGAAGAGGTCGTCGCCGGCGACGACGGCCACATGACCTCGGAGCAGGTCCAGCAGAAGGTCGCCGAGCGGCGCGAGTTCAACAACGCCGAGCGGGACCGGCTGGCCGAGGAGGCGGCCGCCCAGGAAGAACAGCTGCGCCGCGAACGCCCGGAGCTGTTCCAGACCAAGGGCATGGCCAGCCTCGGCACCAAGATCTCCGACGGCAACGGCGGCTGGATCGACGTCTCCGACGCTCCGCCCCCCGAAACCCCCCAGCCGAAGAAGGAACACGCTCCCGACGGCGGCTGGTCCGAACTGGCGAAGCCGCTCGACGAGGGCGGGACGCCGGTCATCCACGCAGGTTCGACCGAGACACCGCATCAGCAGGTCCGGCTGGTCATGGACGAGCTTCCGGCGATCGGCGAGGCCAACACGCGCAACTACTACGCGCCCGAGTCGTGGAAGGACGGCTACCAGACCAACTCGGCCGAGGCGCTGGTCGCGTTCGAGAACCGCATGGACGGTCGCGAGGCCGTCGCCGGGCCTTCGAACGGCTCGCCGCTGCAGCACGTCAGCGACCAGCTCGGCGGGCAGTGGTCTGATCGGAACGGCTTCGGCGACATCGCCCGTGAGCTGGGCGAACGTCCGGTCGGCGCGCGGACAGCGGTGGCGTTCGAGCATCACGCCGCCGCCGAACCGAACGCGCCGGAGGGCTCGCCGCGGTCCATGGACCGGATCGAGACCCGGATCGTCGCCGCGGTGAACACTCCGCACGGCGTGGTCTTCGCGGATCCGATGACCGGGCGGCTCGCGACGCTGCCCGACAATCCGACGTCGATCAAGGCGATGCCGATGGGCGGTGGCGACGCACCGCACGCCCACACCCCGGAAGCGCCGGAAGCACCCCAACGGGCACACACCGAAACACAGCCCGAGACGCACGCCGAGGCACCGCCCCAGTCGACGGCCGACCGGCTGCGCGGCGACGAAGAGCCGCCCCCGGCCGACCGGCCCGACGAGCAGCAGGCGCCCAAGACCGAAACCGACATCAGCGAGCGGCTCAAGGGCACCGAAGAGGCACCCGCGCGGCACGACGAAAGCTACGTCGACGACGAGAACTTCCGCGGTTCGCCGGAGGACCACAAGAGCCTTCGTGACCGCTACGACAACGCCGATCAGGCCGAGCAGGCCCGCGAGAAGGCGCAAAGGCGGCTCGAAGCCAGCCCGCTGAAGGACCGTGTCTCGCCCGAGGCCGCGGAAGCGATCTACTCGTACTCGCGCGAGCACGCCTACGCGATCAACGAGGCGAATCGCCGGGGTGAGTCGCACCCCGACTTCGAGAACGCCCAGCGCAGCACGCGGGCGATCGTCGGCGCGCTGAACGAGCTGCCGGACTTCCACGGCGAGGCCATCCGCGGTATCGACACCAAGGGCGACATGCGCGCCGCCGGGATGATGGCCGCGCACTACGAACCCGGCCAGACCGTCCCCGAACCGACGATGACCAGCTCCACCATCAAGACGTCGCCGGACACGAAGTCGAAGTTCGGCCAAGACGTCGAGATCCACATCGTCTCGAAGACGGGCAAGGACGTTTCGTCGCTCGCCGAGAACCCCGGCGAGCACGAAGCGATCAACAAGCCGAAGACCCAGCTTTACGTGCACAGCAAGGAGTTCAAGACTCCGCCGCTGGTCGACCGGCCGAAGTGGGTCATCCACGCCGAAGAGGTCACTCCCGGCGACCCGCGCTACCTCGACCCCGAGACCGCCAAGCAGAAGATGGACGAGCGGCGGGCCAGGCACGCCGCCGAGGCACCCGAACTCGCCCGTCTCGCCCAGGAACGCTCGATGGCGCGTCTCGGTGGCTTCGACGAGCCGCAGACCCCGCCCATCACCACCGAGAACCCGGCGGACCACGGGGTCGCGGACGCCGACAAGGGACCCGAGTACGGCGAGCAGCCCGCTCAGGACCACTTCGCCACCGACGACACGGCGGAACTGCCGGTCCCCGAACGCGACTACTCGTCGATGGCGGTCGCGACGAACCCGCCGAGCGAACCGGCCATCCACGCCGGTTCGGCGAGCCCCGCGCAGCAGGCCGCGTATCTCGCCGACAGGCACCCGAGGCTCGGCGAGGTCAACCCGCACTTCAACGACCCCGACGCGCTGGCGAACGGCTACCGGTCCAACTGCACCCGCACCCCTGGCGCGTACATGGACCGGATGAACGGCATCGACTCGACGGCCGACCCGCTGCACCTGCACGAGATGGACAGCCGGGGCACGCTGGAGCATGTCGAGGAGCGGTTCGGCGGCCAGTTCTCCGACCACGCCGACTACGACGCCGTCATCCGCGAGATGCGGGACATGCCGACCGATCACCACGCGGTCGTGGCGGTGAAGTACCTCGACGAGAACGGCGTCGAACGCGGCCACGTCGCCATGGTGGCGAACACGCGGGACGGCGTCGCGTTCATCGACCCGCAGTCGGGCGCGCTGATGAACCTGCCGCATCCGCCGCTGGGCGTGAAGCTGATGCACGTCGGCGTCCCGGAGGGCCCTGCCGCGCACCACACCGACGGGCACACCACGCAGACGGAAGCGGCTTCGACGCGACCCGTCGACCCGCGGATCGCGTTCGCCCGGCCGGATCAGCCGGTGGATCCGCGCATCGCTTTCGCCAGGGAAGACACGCCCGACGTGTCGCCGTCGCGGATCGGCCCGGACGGCCGTCCGATCGTGACGCCGCCGCGCGACGCGGGCTACGGTATGGCCTCCCAGGCGCTGCCGGAACCTCCCGCGCACGTAGATCCGCAGGTCCGCGCGGACACTGACCGGCTGCTCGCCACCCCGGAGTTCGAGTCCGCGCTGGCCACGCTCGACGACCAGAAGGACCGGGTCAAGATCACCACGGACGACGGGGTCCAGCACGACCTCGGCCCGCTCCGTGACTTCATCCGCGACCAGCTGCCGGGGCAGCCCCAGCTCGTCGAGCTGATGCTGAACCCGGAAAACCGGTACCTCAACGACTCCCTGCTGAACAACCCGAAGACCATCGCCAGTCTCCTGCAGCATCCGGAAGCCATCCCGATGCTCGCGGACGCTCTTCACGAGGCGCACTCGAACGAGCACCGGCTGATCGACGACGTCGAACAGGCGGGCCCTGGCGAGACTCCGCTGACCCAGGACCAGCGGGATCTCGCCCAGGAAGCGGCGCGAGTGGCCGCCGACTCGAAGCTGAGCGAACGGGTCCACGCCGGGTTCCCGCGCGAGCACGTCGGGGACATCCCCAAGATCAAGGAGTTCCTGGCCAGGGAGGAAGCCGCCTGGGCGGAGAACCAGGGGCACTTGAACCGCATCGTCGACGAGATCGCGGGGAACAACGACGGCACGGCGGGCGCCCGGACCGAACCCAAGACGGAAAGCCGGGCGCTGGCGAAGATCGCCAAGTACGGCGGTGACGCGTCCCGGCTCGTCGACCTGGTCGGCGCGAAGATCCAGTTCAAGACCGTCGCCGACGCCTACAACGCGTTGAACGCGGTGATGGCGCATCCGGATCTCAAGATCGTCAGCTTCGACGACAGGTTCGCGAATCCCCAGGCGAGTGGATATCGCGACCTGCAGATGAACGTCCGGCTGCCGAACGGGCACGTCGCCGAACTCCGGCTGCATCTGGAGAGCATCGACGAGGTCGCCGTCTACGAACACGCGCTGTACGAGGTCCGGCGTGACTTCCCGACCTACAACCGCGAGCTGGACGAACAGATCCCGGAATCGGCGGGCGAAGACGCGAAGAGCCAGGGCAGGCTGACGAGGGAACAGGCGCAACTGGAAGCCGCTCTGATCAACCAGGTACGGGTGAAGTTCATGGAAGGCCTGCGGCTGGGGCTGCCGAAGCCCCCTGAGGAGAACGCGTGATCGAGACACCGGCCTACTACACCTATTACGCGCAGACCTACCGGGTCGACGCGACACCGGACGGCGGCCTCACCGGGTATCTCCTCAACCTGCGCACCGGCGAATTCGAAGAAGACCCGAGCCATGTCCGCGAGGTCCTCCGGGCGATGGCGAGTTCGGACATCAGCCCGGTGACCGAGCAGAAGTTCGTGCAGGAGACCGAATTCGCCCGCGCGCGCTACCTCAAGGGCGAGGGTGCGGTCTTCGCGCTCTACGACACCATCGACGGTCTGTACGACCAGGCCGACCGGGAAGACCGCGGTCTGGAACCGCAGGAGTCGGCGTTGATCCAGTCGCTGCGCAAGCGCACCTTCAAGATGTGGGAGGACGAGCTGGCCCGCCGCGCCGCCGGCGAGCAGCCGTCGTTCCGGGCGGAGCCGCGCTTCCCGAAGTACGAACCTCCGGAGGAAGGGGCCTCGGAATGAGCCTGCTCAGCCGGTCGAACCGGGCGCGATGATTCACGTGGAACAACTCACTTCCGAACAACAGCGCGGGCTGCTGGTCCAGATCGGCAGGCTCATCCTGGCGGGGATCACCGACCCCGCCCACGCCGCGGCCGCCGATTTCCGGCAGGCCGGGGAGCACACCGAACTCGAGGGTCACAACGTCACGCCCGCCGCCGAGCTGAACGATCTCTTCGGCAGGCTTCGCACCGGCATGTACGTCATCGGCCGGGGCACCTGGTTGCAGTCGCGGTTCACCCTGAAGCCCGATGGCACCTTCGATTTCGACTTCACCCTCGACGACGAACCGGCGTGGACCGCGGCGCCGTCGGCGTCGGCGTACCCGGACGAGCTCGCCGCGTTCCCGCGCGAGGACGAGCACATCCCGGACTGGTGGCGGCTGCGCGCGCAGCTGCCGTTGCGCGTCGAGTTCCGGCACGCCCGGATCGTCGACGCGTACACCGAGGGCGAGCCGCCCGTGGTGGACAGACCGGAGCTCGACGAGTCCGAAGCGCCGCTGGTCGCGCAGTACCTGGAGCGTGAACCGGCGATCCTCTCCGGCAGTGGTCTCGGCAAGGACATCTTCGAGCCGGAGGCCGACGGCGACGTCCCGGAGAGCTATCACACCGACGGCACCTGGATCTGGCACGCGTCCGTCCCGCACTACCTGCGGAAGTACGGGATCCCGCCGGAGCCGGAGCTCGTCGAGCACATCCGCGGCCAGCGGTTCCAGCCGCCGTACGTCGAGCATCTCGTGCGGCGGACGGCGGAAGCCGATCTGCTCGGCAAGCCGAGACCGAAACCGGGCCGCTCCGACGTCAAGAAGACCGAAGGCGACATCGCCGCGGAGCTGGAGACGTCGCCGAATCCGTCGTTGACCGACGAAGAACTCCTGGTCGTACTGGTCAGCAGGCTCGGCGAGCACGCCGTCTGGCCGGAGGCGTACCGCATCGGGGACCGCTCGGACGGCTCCTGGTGCCTCAACTTCACCGAGAAGGGCTGGGAGGTCGCGGCCTACTCGGACGGCGCCCCGGTGTCGCCGAAGTACTTCGAGAAGCTCGAAGACGCCGCGCATCAGCTTCTCGGCGCTGTCCTGCTGCATCCGGCGAGGATGACCGCCGGGCACGAGACGCCGCTGGAGACCGCGAAGGAACTCGCCGACTGGCCGCTGCGCGCCGCACCGGGTGAGCCTCCCCTCACCTTGCTCCGCAACAAGCGCGTCAGCCGGATGGTCGCCGGTACGGTCGTACTGCGGTTCGGCGAGGAAACCGGCAATCTGGTTCACCACGGAGGGGTACGGTTCGCCACGACGTCCCTGCCGCTGGAACGGGAGCGTGTCGGTGGGACCTACCGGCTGCGACGCCCGCTCCACGTGATCATCGGTGTCACCGTCCCTTGGGCGAACATGCCCGGCGGGGCGGTGGCCTACGTGCTCCCGAGGACCATCGCCGAGCACGTGTCCGACGGCAGCCTGGAGAGGATCGAGTAGGTGGAATCGGCGGAAGCGGTAGCCAAGGTCGAAGAGTGGCTGCGCGCGGTCCACGGTCCGGACGTGTCCGAACCGGGCGGCGCCGGCCTGCGCGTGAACCTCGAAAAGGTCCTGCGCATCCCCGAGGGCTGGTCGGTCCCCTACAACACGATCGCCTTCCTCGACGAGGGTCATGCCGAGAAGGAGATCTTCCCGCCGCCGTCGGTCATCGTCCGCGAACCGGACGGCGAGCTGCGCCAGGCGCATCCGCAGCCCGGCGGGCTCAGTGTCCCGGTCGCGTTCCCCGGCCAGGAGGCCTGGCGCGAGGTCGTCGACCCCGAGTACGCGAAGGCAGGGCTCGGTGACCTCGGTGTCCCGCCGCCGGTCGTCGCGGGCTGGGTCAAGGTCAACGCGGAAGGCGTGCAGACCGGGGAAGAGCGGGAGAACCCCGAGTACCGGGCCGGTCCCGTCCGCCGGGGCTATCCGAAGCCGGAGAACAAACTCGAAA
This sequence comes from Amycolatopsis alba DSM 44262, assembly GCF_000384215.1. NCBI lineage: Bacteria > Bacillati > Actinomycetota > Actinomycetes > Pseudonocardiales > Pseudonocardiaceae > Amycolatopsis > Amycolatopsis alba. Next base: position 3,710,416 of record NZ_KB913032.1, read on the forward strand.
CGCTGCTGTCGTTCGCCAGTGTCGGCTGGCTGACCAGGGAACAGCTGCTCATCGGGCTGCTGCGCTGCGAGGTCTACGTCCCGCTGGACCTGGCCTCCGGCAAGACGGAGCGGTTCTACTTCAACGAGGAACGCGCCGAGCTGCGGGTGTTCAGCTCGACCAGGAACCTCCCGTCCCGCGAACACGGGTACTGGAAGGTCGACATCGCCACCCTCGCCGGGTACGAGAGCCCGCCGAACCTCGTGATCAACGGCGGGCCCGCGACGTTCGAGGACGTCAGCGGCGCCGAACTCGCCGAGACCGCCCAGCGGTTCCCCCGCCGGGACACGTCCGTCGACGTCAACGAGCGCTGCCCGGAAGCGGATCCCGAGCTGGAGACCCTCGCCGCCGACACGGCCGCGAAGATGGGCCTGCCCGAACCGGTGAAGCCGCCGCTGGCCGCCGCCGAACGGGCCCGCCGCCGCGGCTTCGAACTGACCGCCGAGGAATGCCAGAAGACCGTTCTCGGCCAGTCGTGGCTGGCCCGGCTCAAGCGGCCGGAGCCGCCGCGCGGCCGTCCGAACGACCTGCGGGCGAACGGCCTGGCGCCTGCTTACGACAACGAGGGGCAGATCGAGCCCCGTCTGGACACCTTCGGCAAGTACTTCGACCGAGACCGCTCCAGCTCGCGCTACGGCTGGCAGCGCGTCTCCGGCGCCTTCGTGGGCTTCGCGCTTGGCGAGGCGCTCGGCGCGGCCGTCGACCGGATGCGGCTCGACGAGATCCACAACACCTTCGGCCCGGACGGCGTCACCGACCTGCCGGTCGCGTTCGACCTGCCCGGCCGGATCGGGCCGCTCACCCAGCGGCTGCTGTTCTACACCGAGGCCGTGATCCGCAGCCCGCATCGCGAGCAGCCGGAAAACCGCGACGCCGAACAGGCGCTCGGGACGGTCGCCCGCAACTCGCTGATGCGCTGGCTGCACACCCAGGGCGCGCCGCTGGACAACGCCGACGGCTGGCTCGTGAAGGTGCCGGAGCTCCGCGTCCGCCGCACCCCGGACGACGCCGAACTGAACGCCTACCACGCGCTGGCGACCGTCTCGCCGACAGCGATGCCGATGAGCGGGCCGGACGCGCTGGTCGCGGCCCTGCCGGCGGCGATGACCGCGGCTGGACCGGGGAGCGCGATGAGCGGCGGCGTCCGCCAGGCGGCGCGCGACCTCGTCTCGGTCACCCATCCCGGCGAGGTCGACGTCGAAGCGGCGACGTATCTGACCTGGCTGTTCGAGCCCGCGCTGACGTCGGAGGCGTTCAGCTACCCGGTCTGGAACATCTCCCGCGAGATCTTCAGCGACCAGAACCCGCACCAGCGGGGACCGGTCTGGGCGGATCTCAAGGCCATGGTCGCGGAATCGGTGCCGTTCTTCGGCAAGCACGGCCTGCCGGATCTGCGCGTCCCGGAGCTGATCGGCGACGGCAAGGGCACGCTTTCGGTGCTGGGCCGTGCGTTCGCGGCGCTGTCCGGCTTCGAGAACTACCCGGAGCAGGCGCTGCTGCGGGCGGTCAACCACTCGGGCCGCAGCGCGATCACCGGCGCCATCGCCGGTGCGCTGCTCGGTGCCCGCACCGGCATCCCCGGTCTGCCGCAGAAGTGGGTCGACCAGCTGGAACTGCGCTACCTGGTGGAGAACATCGCCACGGACGCGTTCTGGCATTTCGACCGCCATTCGGCGCTGCACGAGGTCGACGGCTGGGACCGGCGATATCCGCGCTGGTGAATCTGAAATGGGGACGATGAACGAAGAGGAAGCCGTCAGCCGCGTCGAAGAGTGGCTGACGGGCAGGGGCGGTGAGGGGACCGGCGCGCTGCGGATCCGCCGCGAGTACGTCTCGCGCGCGACCGACGGCTGGAACGTCACGTACAACACCGTCGGCTGGATCGACGGGACCGACCCCGGCGCCGGCCTGTTCCCCAGCCCGGTCGCCTTCGTCCCGGACGACGGCGGCGAGATCCGGCTCGACCTGGAACTGATGGCGGTCTCCGCGGCGGGTGGCGACAGTGCCGCCGACGACACGTTCACCCGGTGGGCCGAGGTCGTCGATCCCGAATTCGATCCGGCCGCGGTCCCCGGACTGCCCGTGCCGAAGGCGGCGATCCTGCGCTGGGAGCAGTACACGCTCTTCGGCGAGCCGACCGGCGCGGTCCGCGCGAACCCGGATCACCGGCCCGGACCGCGGTTCTCCGGCCGCGCGGCACCGGAAAGCGACGTCGAGACGCTGCTGGGCTACCTCCGCGTCGAGTGGATCACGCCGGAGGAGTTCGTCCACTGGATGCTGGATCTCGACGTGCTGGCCCCGGCGAAGGACGGCCACCTGCAGGTCCGCGACTTCGGTGACGCGGGCTTGCGATACGTCGTCTACACCTCCGAGGCGAAGATCCCGTCGGAGTACACGCTGTGGCAGCGGACCCAGCCCCGCGTCCTCCTGCGGCGCGCCAACGACACCCCCGGTGTCGGCCTGCTGGTCAACCCCGGCCGTGCGGAGACCTTCCACATCTACCCGGAGACGCTGCGGCAGGTCGCCGATCTCGGCCTCCCCGCGGGTACCGAACGCCCGGAGTCCGTCGGGCGCCCCGCGTATTTCAGCGAGGAATACGGAGACGCCCTCAAACCCCTTCAGGAGGAGTACGGCCAGGATCTCGGCTCGGCCGTCGCGAACCTGGCGGATCTCGTCGGCCAGGCCAGGGACAACGGCTACACCTTGAGCACCGGCGAACTCGTCCGCTACACCCGTGGCGCGACGCTGTCGTTCAAGCGTTCCCGCGCGAAGTACGACGGCCGTCCGCTGCCGGAGCTGCCCGAAGACCTCTTCGCCGCCGGCCTGGTGACGCACTTCTACGACGACGGCGAGCCGCGCCCGGCCGCCTGGACGTTCGGGAAGTTCTACAACCCGACGCTCCCCGTCGGAAGCTTCGCGTACCCGCGGCTTCTCGGCGCGTACGTCGGCTTCGCGCTCGGAGACGCGCTCGGCTCGGGCGCGGATCCCGCCGACGGCCTGCCGCTGGGCGGGCTGACCCGGCAGCTGCTGTTCCACACCGAGTCGGTGATCCGCGGCCTGGAGTCGTCTCCGGACAAACCCGAGATCCCGGCATCGCTGCCCGCCGGCGGCAGGCCGGACGGCTGGGTCGCCAAGGCCACCGCGTCCGCCGGGCCGCCCCCCGCGGAGTTCTCGGCCATGCTGGCGACCGCGCTCGCCGCGACGGTGACCGGCGGGGCGGACGGTCTTGCCGACAGCACCTTCTACGCGATGAAGGTGGTCCGCGAGCTGGTCGGTTCCGCGGCGGGCCACGAGGTCGTCCACGGCGCCGAGCTGCTGGTGAACCTGTTCCGCTCGCAACTGGCCGCCCGGAACGGCCAACCGGCGGTCGCGAAGTTCCTCGCGGACTTCGACGAGTACAGCGGCGAGGTCGGCGACCTGGTCAAAACCGTGCTCGACCTCCGGAACGACATCGACGGCGACGACGTCGAACAGTTCGACAGCATCGGGGACGGCCGGACACCGCTTTCGGTACTGGGCAGGGCGCTGTTCGCCGCCGCCAAACGAGGCCACGACGCCGAGGCCGCGCTGACGCTGGCGGCCCGCGGCGGCCAGGTGACAGCGGCGCTGACCGGGGCGATGGTCGGGGCGAGGCTCACCGTGCCCGGTCTGCCGGAGTCCTGGCTGGCCGCGTATTCCGACCTCGGTGTCGTCGACGCCATGGCGGGCGACGCCTACTACTACTTCACCAGGTTCGGGGTGACCCGCGAACCCGAGGAGTCGCGACGCTGGGACGCGAACCGGTATCCACGAGGAGATCAGTAGAGAAATGCGTGAGTGGCTTCAGCATCCGGCGACCAGGTCGCGGCTGCGCGGCAGCCTGTTCGCCGGAGCGATCGGCGACGCGCTCGGCGCGAAGACCGAGTTCGACTCGATCGACCGCATCCGGGAGATCGCCGGACCCGCCGGGATCACCGACCTCATCCCCGCGTACGGCGGGGTCGGGCGGATCACCGACGACACCCAGATGACGCTGTTCACCCTGGAAGGCCTGATCAGGGCCCATGCCGCCGCCAGGCGGGAGCAAGGGACCTTTACTACCGGTACTACCGGCCGAAGGCAGCAGGGGACCTTTGCTACCGCTGCTACCGCTGAACAGTCGCTCCAGCTGGCGTACCAGCGGTGGCTGCACACCCAGGGCGTCTCGTGGGAGCGGGCACGCGGCCCGCAGGACACGAGCACGGAACCGGACGGCTGGCTGATCACGAACCGCGAGCTGTTCAGCCGTCGCGCGCCCGGCCTCACCTGCTTCAGCGAGCTGGAGGCGTACGGCAAGACAGGGGTGCGCGCTGGCATGGACAAGCCGGTGAACAACTCGAAGGGCTGCGGCGGGGTCATGCGCGCGGCACCGGTCGCGCTGTGGTCGGACGACCTCGCCGAAGTGTTCCGGCTCGGCGCCGAGAGCGCGGCGCTGACCCACGGTCACCCGAGCGGGTATCTCTCGTCGGGTGCGTTCGCGGTGATCGTGCGTGAGCTGCTGACCGGGCAACCGCTGCTCGACGCCGTCGCGACGGCCCGTGTCGAACTCGAGAAGTACCAGGGGCACGAGGAGCAGAGCGTCGCACTCGACCAGGCACTCGCCTTGGCGCGGGAGGGCACGCCGACGCCGGAAAAGCTCGAAACCCTCGGACAGGGGAACGTCGGCGAAACCGCGCTCTCCATGTCGGTCTACGTCGCGCTGGCCACCAGCGACCCGAACACCGCGCTGCTCGCCTCGGTGAACCACAGCGGTGACAGCGACTCGACGGGATCGGTCTGCGGAAACCTCGTCGGCGCCATGTACGGCGAGGAAGAGCTCGACACGGACTGGCTCGTGAAGCTGGAACTGTCCGAGGTCATCGGGGGGCTGGCGGACGACGCGCTCGCGGAGTTCGGCGGGAGCGCCCCGGATGACGACCGGTGGTACGTCCGCTATCCGGCCCACTAGATTGACCTCCGGTTTGGGGATCTTGGGGAGGGGACACGAAGTGCGCTATCGGGTTCAAGCGGCGGAGCGGCCGGATGGCCTGTACGCCATGTGGGGGGAAACCGTCTTCGCGGCCCAGCGGTCGACCGAAGACGGCACGTTGCTGCTCATCGCGCCGCCGGGGGAAGCGGCGCCCGAGGGGTTCGACCGCGACTGGAACGGGCGGCCCGCCCGCGTGGTGCTGAACGGCGAGGTCGGTGCGACCTTCAGCCTGCAGTCGCACGGCCGGTTCGACGACGAGCATTTCCAGATCGCGCCGCATACCGGCGGCGGCGACCTGACCTTGCGCTGGGCGGGCGAGGACGCGGCCCGTGCAGCCGAACTGGGCCTCACGGATTTCTCGACCACGGCCGCGCCGTCGCGGCTGACGGCGTTGTGGCAGACCAGGCACGACTTCGTCGAGACGCCGGAAGCCCGGCCCGAGCTCGGCGCGGGCGATCAGCCTCCGCTGCTCCGCGCCATCGGCCGGACCCTGCTGCGGGTGCTGCCGCCGGGCTGGCAGCGGGTCGGCGCCCAGTTCCGGCAGGTCGGCGACTACGCCGAACTCGAGGTCCGTTCGGTCGGCGACGAGGGCAACGGCCCGGTGTCGGTGTCCCTCGCGGCCCCTCCGGAGCTCAGCACGCTGTTCGCGCGGCTGCGCGCGGCGATGCACCAGCCCGAGACAGGCACCTGGTTCCAGGGCACCTTCACGCTGGACGCGGAATCGCATTTCGACTTCGACTTCGACGCCGACCAGGAACCGACCTGGCGGCTCGCGCCGAACGAGGGCGGGAAGCCGTCGCCGCGCGCGTACGCGACCGAACTCGCGATCTTCCCTCGCGGCAAGGAGCACATCCCGGCCTGGCTCTCGGCCAAGGCCGGGCTGCCGCTGGACGTGGTGTTCCGGCACGCGAAGGCCGCCGACGCGCACAACGAGGGCGAACGACCGGTCGTCAACCGGCCGCCGGTGCCGCCGGACCAGGTCCGCGGCGTACTGGACTACCTCTTCCGCTCGCCGGTGGCGTTGTCCCGGCAGGGTCCGCAGCCCGACATCTTCACCCCGAACGGCCCGCCGGACGTGCCGAACGCCTTCCACACCGACGGCGTCTGGATCTGGCCCGCGGCCGTCCCGCACTACCTGCGGAAGTACGGGGTGCCGCCGGAACCGGAGCTGGTCGAGCACATCCGGGCCGCCGGATTCCGGCCGCCGCTGGTCGGTGAGCTGGTGCGGGCGACCGCCGAAGCGGAGATCGTCGGCAAACCGCGGCCGCCGCAGACCGCCGCCGACCTGCCGGACGAAAGCGTCCGCACCCGCGTCGAACGCGACGGCGAACCGGGCCGCGACATCCGGGCCGTCGAGGTACTGGACGTCCTGTACCAGCGGCTGGCCGAACACGGCGTCGCGCCGACGTCCTACCGGATCGGCGCGAACGCGGTACCGGAGCCGGGACTCTGGACGCTGCGCCGCGCCGAGAACGGCTGGGAGGTGTCGCGTCCGCCGACGGACGAGCCGGTGGCGTTCGCGAAACTCGAAGAGGCGGCGCGGTTCTTCCTCGGCACCCTGCTGCTGTACCCGGCACGGGCCGCGGTGGGCGCGAGCGAGGAGGCCGACAACCCGGCCGACTGGCCGATCCTGCCGCTCCGGGGCGAGCCGCCGCTGAACTTCTTCCGCCGCAAGCGGATCGTCGTCCTGCCGGCGGGCACCACGGTGCAGCGGTTCGGGAACGAGACCGGCAACCTCGTGCACGCCGAACCGGCACGGTTCGTCGAGACGTCGCTGGCCGCGGACCGCGAACGGGAACACCGCCTGTACCGCGTCCTGCGGCCGCTGCGCGTGGTCACCGGCATCACCGCGCCGTGGAACGGGACACCGGGCGGGGCCGTGGCCTACGTGCTGCCCCGGCCGATCGCCCAGCATCTCGAAACCGGCGCTCTGTCGCGCGTCCAGTAGTCAGAAGGACTTCGCGACCAGTTCGTAGGACCGGGCCCGCGCCGCGGCGTCGTACACCGGTGCCGTCAGCATCAGCTCGTCGGCGCCGGTGGCCGCGGCGAGGTTCCGAAGCGACGTGACCGCCTTTTCCGGCCCGCCGTGCGCCTGCGCGGCGGTGAACTGCGCGATCGGCTCCGTCGACTCCGGGGTGAACTCGTGCGCGGCCGCCGCCTCCATGGTCGGGAAGGCGAGGTCGCCGCCCTCGCCCTTGAGCAGGTACGACTTGATCACCGCGCACGGCCCGGCGATGTACGCGGCTTCGGCGTCGGTGTCCGCGCAGATGGTCTCGACGCAGAGGATCACGTACGGCTCTTCGCGCCACCGTGACGGCTTGAAGTCCTCGCGGTAAGCGTCCAGCACCTCGGCCGTGCACTGCGGCCGGATGTGGTGCGCGACCGCGATCGGCAAGCCGAGCCCGGCGGCGAGCCGGGCACCGGCCGCGCTCGAACACAGCAGCCACGGCTCCGGCGTCGGCACCTCGCCGGGCAGCACCCGGATGCCGGTCTCGCCTGCCAGATGCCGCAGCAACTCGGCGACGTCGGCGCCGTACTCGGCGTCCGTCGCCGGGTCCGCGCCGCGTCGCAGCGCGCGGACGATCTTCTCGTCGAAGGTCCCTGGACCTCGCCCGACGCCGAGGTCGATCCGGCCGGGATGCAGCGCCGAAAGCGTCGCGAACTGCTCGGCGATCGCGAGCGGGGCGTGGTTCGGCGCCATCACCCCGCCCGAGCCGATCCGGATCGACGACGTCACCGCGGCCAGATGCGCGGCCAGCACCGGCGGCGAAGACGTCGCGATGGCGGGCGAGCCGTGATGCTCCGCGATCCAGACGCGGTGGTACCCCAGTTCCTCCAGTTTCCCGGCGACGACGACCGTCGACGCGAGTACTTCGGTGGCCGCGCGCCCGTCCTCTACGACGGCGAGTTCGAGCGCGGAAAGCAAGATCCCCATGACCCCAACGTAGCCAAACTCAGGAGGCGGTGATGAGCACTGCGGGAGACCACCAGTAGTCCGCCAGCGGCTCGATCCGGATGCCGGTGAAACCCGCTTCCTTGAGCTGCGAGGCCCAATCGGTGGCGGGCTGCTCCCAGTTCGTCCGGTCCGCCCCCGGTTTGACCAGGCCGAGCAGGATCGGCAGCAGGAACCCCTGAGCGACCAGCGACGCCTCCTTGCCGTACTCCGAGATACCGCGTTCGTAGCGTGTGACCAGCGAGTGCACGTACTCGACGGAGTCTTCGTCGTATTCGGGCACGTCGAATTCGGCGAGCACCAGGCAGGACGTGCGGGGCCGGAGCGCCCGCAGGACCTCGGTGCGCTCGGCGGTCGGGATCGACTGGAGCGCGAAGGTCGACTGCGTCAGCTGCCACTGCTTGTCGTCTTCGCGGGCGAGGAACTCCTGCGCGGTGGCCTGCCAGGTGTGCAGACCATGGGTGCCGTCGAGGTGTTTGCGTGTTTCCGCGAGCAGCGCGCTCGACGGCTCGACCAGGTCGATCCGGCCCGGCTGCCGGTCCGCCTGTTCGAGGGCGGGGACGACGGCGAGCCCGTCGCCACAGCCGAGGTCGAGCAGGGAACCGACGCTGCCGTACCGGCGGGCGAGCATCGCGCTGAGCTGCCGGTAGAGCTTCACGTTCCCGCCGCCGCGGATGAACGCGGTGAACGCGGCGGGCTGGTCGTAGACACCTCCGCCGCCGCCTTCGGTCAGGTATCGATGCAGTTCGAGGCCGAGCGTGGATCCGGCACGTTCGGCGAGGTCCGCTGCCTTGGCCTGGTCACCGTCGCGGTACGCGGTGAGCGCTTTGACCAGGACGTCCGTTTTCTTCATGTTCTCCTGTTTACCGTCAGAAGGGCACCCAGAGGGTGACTCTGGTGCCATTGCCCGGAGCCGACTCCACCCTGGCCGTCCCGCCGACCTCGTTCAGCCGGGCGGTGATGGACTCGCTGATCCCGAAACCGGCAGGCCGGGAGTCGAGGCTGAACCCGGCGCCGTGATCGCGGGTGATCACCGCGACGCCGCCTTCCTGCTCCTCGACGCGCACGACGACCTTGTCCGTCCCGGCGTGCTTGAGCGTGTTGCGCAGGGACTCGCGGACGGCGTCGCGGATGGCGATCTGCCGGACCTCGGAGAGGGTGTCGTCGTCGAGTTCGGCGATCACGAGCTGGGCGCGCAGACCATCGCGCGCCATCTCCGTCGCCAGCGACGCGAGCTTCTCGCCCAGCGGCCGGGACCCGGCCTCGGACCGTTCCGAAGCCTCGTTCTCGATCGTCCGCCGCAGTTCCATCGACTGCGCCCGCGCCAGCCGCTGCACCTCGGCGAGCCGCTCGGCGGGGTCGCCTTTGGGGGCCAGCGCGATCGCTTCGAGGGTCTGCAGCACGGAGTCGTGCAGCATCCGGTGCTGGCGGGCGCGTTCGGCGATCCGGCCGTTGCGGATGCCGTACGCGAGGGCGAGCCGGGTGCCGAGGCCGATCAGGACGAGGGCACCGCTCGCGGTGAACAGGACGCCGAGGATCGCCGGGAAGGTGGCCATCGCGTCGCCGGGCGCGGCGTGGCCGGTGCCGAACAGGGACGCGAGCATCCGCACCGGGAAGCTGACGAGGGCCAGCGCAGCGGCGGCGGGCATGCCCAGCGCCAGTGCCAGCAGCGCGACCTCACCGAGCAGGTGTTTCCCCGGTACCGCCATCGCCTCGGTGAACACCGAAGCGGGCACCAGCGCGCCGACGGCCAGCGGCGCGAGCAGCGTGAACGCGAGGTCGATGGCCAGCAACCGGACGGCGTGCTGCGGGCGGAACGGCGCCGAGCGCAGCATCCACCGGATCCCGTACAGCGAGAGCGCGACAGACCCGAGAGTCACCAGCCCGACCGGGCCGATCCCGACCATGCCGTGGGTGGAGACGTAGACGCCGAAGGTGCCCGGCACCGCGAAGAGCCGGTACACCAACGGGACGAGAGCGACGTAACGGGCGGCCCGGAGCAGGAGGTTGTCACGATAGGCCGTGTCGACCGGACCGGACATCTGCTGGATCCGCCGGAGCGCCCGCATCGGTGTCGGATCGCCGACCTCGTCGGACAGCTCGCTCGTCGCCGTGGCCAGCGCGGGCGCGCCACGACGCAGCAGCGTCACCAGAAAACTGGACGGCCGCTTCGCCATGGAATTTCCCCCTGCTCGGAGCACCGGCTGGAGTATCTCGGGTTACGCCACATGGATCCAGAGACCAACGGGGTTTATCTCAGCTGATGACGTGGAAATCCGTGACGAAACGGGCGACTTGCCCGTTCGCCGCGTAGCCGATCCAGGTCGGGTAGCTGCCGTCACCCCAGCCGGAACTGAAAGCGGCCACGTTCAGGCCGCTGACCGGGTCGCGGACGAGCGCCGCCTCCGGACCGTCGAGCGCCTTCATCAACGGGCCTTCCAGATCCTCGCCGACCAGACGGCACAACGCCGGGACCGCGTCCGCGTCGACGAAGGCGCCGAGCCCGGCATCGACGCCGTACCCGTAGAACTCGTTCGGCCCCAGTTTCGCCGGATCTTCGCCTTTGACCAGCGCGAGTTCCCACCGGACAGCAGGCTCCTGCCGGATCGTCAGCCGGGCCGCGGCGACCCGTCGATGCCCGGAACCCGCGAACCGGACCTCCGCCACGGAAACCGGGTACTCACCCGGCGGCACCCGGACGAGGAAGGGCACCGGCGGCTCGGTGACGTCGTTGACGGTGGTCGGATCGCCGCCGAGCAGCCGTCCGGTCGGCAGGTCGAGGGCACCGAGCTCGACGACCTCCACGACCGCGGCTTCCCCGCCTGCCTTGACCTCTCGACCCGTCCGGAAGAGTTCGTCGAATCCGTCGCGCCTCAGCGGCGGCGCGGGCTCGGACGGCTGCGCGAAGGCGGCCTGCCGGATCGGCGGCGCGTCGCACGAGGCCTTCGACGGCGCCGGCGCGGCGACCGGACGGCCGGAGAACACGGCGATCCCGGCACAGGTCGCGACCAGGGCCGCCACCACCAGTGCGATGGCGATCTTCGCTCTTGCCCCCATGAGCGGAACGCTAGCCGCCGATGCCGTTCTCGGCGGCCCACTTCTTCAACTCGGCCACCGCGTCGTCGTGCTCCAGCGGACCGCGGTCGAGCCGCAGCTCCTTGAGGTACTTCCACGCCTTGCCGACGTCCGGCCCCGGCTTGAGCCCGAGGATCCGCATGATCTCCTCGCCGTTGAGGTCTGGCCGCACCCGGTCGAGGTCCTCCTGCGCCTGGATCGTCTCGATCCGCCGCTCGAGGTCGTCGTAGGTCGCCTGCAGCGCGGCCGCCTTCTTGCGGTTGCGCGTGGTGCAGTCGGCGCGCACCAGTTTGTGCAGCCGGGGCAGCAGGTCACCGGCGTCGGTGACGTAACGCCGCACCGCCGAATCCGTCCATTCGCCCTTGCCGTACCCGTGGAACCGCAGGTGCAGGAACACGAGCTGGCTGACGTCCTGGACGATCTCCTTCGAGAACTTCAGGGCACGCAAACGCTTGCGTGCCATCTTCGCGCCGACCACCTCGTGGTGGTGGAAGCTCACCCCGCCACCGGACTGGAACTCGCGCGTCGCGGGCTTGCCGACGTCGTGCAGCAGCGCCGCGAGCCGCAGGATCAGATCCGGCTCGGAGGTCGGTTCGTGCGAGGACTCCAGGTCGATCGCCTGCGCGAGCACGGTCAGCGAGTGCTGGTAGACGTCCTTGTGCTGGTGGTGCTCGTCGATCGCCAGCCGCATGCCGGGCACCTCGGGCAGCACCCGGTCGGCGAGGCGGGTGTCGACCAGCAGCTCGATACCGGGCCGGGGGTCGGCAGCCAGCAGCAGCTTCGACAGCTCGGCCTGGACGCGCTCGGCGGTGATCCGGTCGATCTCCTCGGCCATCGACGTCATCGCGTCGATCACCCGCGGCGCGGCGGTGAACCCGAGCTGCGCGGAGAACCGCGCGGCCCGCAGCATGCGCAGCGGGTCGTCGGCGAAGGACTCCTGCGGGGTCGCGGGCGTGTCGAGCACCTGGTCCTGCAGCGCCTGGAGCCCGTCGTACGGGTCGACGAAAGTCTGGTTCGCGAGGTCGATGGCCATCGCGTTGACGGTGAAGTCGCGGCGGAGCAGATCGCCTTCGATGCTGTCGCCGAAGGTGACCTCGGGGTTGCGGCCGACGCGGTCGTAGCTGTCGGCGCGGAACGTGGTGATCTCCAGGGTCATGCCCTGCTTCGTCACGCCGACCGTGCCGAACGCGATGCCGACGTCCCACACCGCGTCGCCCCAGGCGCTGACGATCTTGAGCACCTGGTCCGGCCGGGCGTCGGTGGTGAAGTCGAGGTCGCTCGACAGCCTGTCGAGCATCATGTCCCGGACGCTGCCGCCGACCAGGTACAGCCGGTATCCCGCCTTCGCGAAGAGCTTCGCGAGCTCGTCCGCGAGCGGGGAGATGCGCATCAGCTCCGTCACAGCGTTCTGCATCGCAGTGCTCTTCCCCGCAATCGCCTGCCCGGCGACCACCTTGTTCACGACAATCCCACCACGATTTGGATGTACTTACTACGACCCGGCCCAACACGGGCACGGTGAGCCAGCGTACCCGTACCGCCGTTTGCTCTAGCATCGCAGCATGTCTGGATCAGCCGGCCGCTCCGGCGCTTCGAAGCCGGGCCGCCGGCGGAGGCGCAGGCGGGGAAGGCGGCTGACCACCGTCGACGAAACCTCGGCCGGTGGTCTCGTCGTCGACCCGGAACGGGCGCACGCCGCGCTGATCGGGCGGCTCGACCGGCACGGCAGACTGCTGTGGTCGCTGCCGAAGGGCCACATCGAGGACGGTGAGACGGTGGAGCAGACCGCGATGCGCGAGGTGAAGGAAGAGACCGGCATCTCCGCGCAGGTCCTGCAGCCCCTCGGCACCATCGACTACTGGTTCGTGGCCGAACGGCGACGGGTGCACAAGACGGTGCACCATTTCATCCTGGAATCCACCGGCGGCGAGCTTTCGGACGAAGATGTCGAGGTGACCGAGGTCGCCTGGGTACCGCTGGCCGATCTGGAGACCACCCTCGCCTACTCCGACGAGCGCAAGCTGGTCCGGAAGGCCAAAGAACTCTTCGCGCAGCAACAGCACACCGCCGAGGGAGCACCTGAGTGAAGCGGCTTGCCGCCACTGTCCTGTCGATCCTGTTCCTCGCCCTCCCCGCGTTGTTCGGCGCGGTCGCGCAGGCGCAGGAGCAGCCCCGGCTGCGCGTGGACCTCGACCTGCTGAACCCCCGCGTGATCACCACGACCTCGACCACGCTCACCGTCACCGGCCGGGTCACCAACATCGGCGACCGGCCGATCAGGAAGCTGAGCCTCCGGCTGCAGCAGGGCACCCGGCTGCAGAACGAGCAGCAGATCGGCGACGTCCTCGCCGGCGGCAAGTTCAAGGACCAGTCGGCGACCGAGTTCGTCGACCTCGCGCCGGACGCGCTGGAAGCCGGGCAGAGCGCGGCGTTGAACCTGGTCGTCCCGCTCGGCCAGTCTTCGAAGCTTCAGTTCTCGAAGCCCGGCGTGTACCCGCTGCTGGTCAACGTCAACGGCACCCCGGAGTTCGGCGGCCCGGAACGGCTCGCGGCGGTCAGCCTGCTGATGCCGGTGCTCGGCCTGCCAGGCAAGACCCCCGCGACACGGCCGTCGGCGCCGCCGTCGGCGAGCCTGCTGTGGCCGATCGCGAACAGCACCGTGCACGTCGTCTCGTCCCCGCTCGGCGGCCCGCTGACCCTGTCCGACGAGCGGCTGGCGGACGAGCTGTCCCCCGGCGGGCGGCTGGACTCACTGGTCGCGGCGGCGCGCGCGGCCGAGGCCGACACGAAGGTCTCGTCGTCGTTGTGCCTGGCCATCGACCCCGACCTGGTCGCAACCGTGGACGGGATGTCCCGCGGCTACCAGGTCGTCACCGGCGGCGGACCCGCCCCCGGCAAGGGTGTCGACACCGCGAAGAACTGGCTCGGCCAGCTGAAGGCGCTGGTCGCGGGCCGGTGCGTGGTCACCCTCCCGTTCGCCGACGCCGACCTCACCGCGCTGACGAAGGTCCGCGCAGGTGACGCCACCGACACCGCGCTCCTGTCGAGCGCGATCGGCGGCGCGGCGACGATCAAGAACCTGCTCGGCATCCAGCCGCAGGACGGGGTGCTCTGGCCCGGTGGCGTCCTCGACTCGCAGACCGCCGAAGCGATCAGCAAGGCGGGCGTCAAGACCGTGCTGACCGATTCGGGCAGGCTCCAGTCCGATTCGCCGCTTTCGAGCGGGGTCACGATCGAAGGAACGGGTCTCCGCGCGCAGCCGATCGACACGCTGATCTCGTCCGCGCTGAACGGCTCGGGAGGCACCCAGAACGGGCTCGGCGCGATCGCCTTCCGGGCGGGCCTCGGCGGGCAGCCCGAAGGTCAGGAGCGCTCGCGGCTGCTGATCGCGCCACCGCGGCACTGGACCGCGACGGGCCCCGAACTCACCACGTTCCTGGAGCGGATGGGCGACTTCTACGCCGCCGGTCTCGTCAAGTCGACATCGCTTTCCGATCTGCTCGGCGAAGGCCCGTCCGGGACGGCGTCGGTCAACTACAACCCGCAGGATCTGACGGCCGCGACCAGCGGCGACGTCACCGCGAAGATGTCCCAGATCGACAACGAGACGCTGGGCCTGTCGTCGGCGATGACGATGGACTCCACCAAACGAGTGAATCCGGCCGACGTGATCGCCCCGGTCCGGCTCGCCCTCATCCGGGCGGCTTCGACCACCTGGCGCGGCGCGGACGCGAACGTCGCCACCGGGAACGCCCGCGGTGATCTCGACGCGATCCGCAGCCAGGTGACCGTGGAGCGGCCGAAGCAGACGATCGCGCTGGCTTCCGGCGCTTCGCCGCTGCCGGTGTTCATCACCAACAGCCTGCCGGTCGGCGTCTCCGTCCAGGTCGCCCTGAAGAACAACGTCGGCCTACGACCGACCGACGAAACCCAGCTGCAGGCGCAGATGGTCCCGGCCAACAGCGCCCGCAACCGGCTGCTCCCGGTCGAGGCGCTGCGGGCGGGCCGGTTCAGCGTCGACGTGGCGCTGACCACGCCCGACGGGACCCCGCTCGGCTCCGCCGCGCGGTTCGAGCTGACCTCCACGGAATACGGCGCGATCACCATCATCATCACCGTCACCGCGGCGGGCGCGTTGCTGCTGCTCTCGTCCCGCCGGATCTACCGGAGGATCAAGGACTCGCGGGCCGATCGGACGAACGAAAGCACCCCACGTGTGACCGAGGACGCACAGGTTTAAGTGTTTCCGGGCGTTGCCGATTACCCTGGGTCGAACGATGCCGCCGGGCATCACGTAGTCGAGCACCGAGGATTGGGCGCACGTTGGAAAGAGAGCCGGGTGTACCGCCCGAGCGTGCAGGCCGTCCCCGGCGCGAAGGTACTCCGCCACCGCCCCGTCGCACCGATGGCCCGGCACGCCGTCCGGAACGTTCAGGACGCCCTGAACGCGCTGAACGCCGTCAGCCGCCACCGCAGCAGCTCCCGCCCGAACGCGGTGAGCGCCCGCGGCGTGCGGCGCCACCGCCGCCTCAGCAGCCGGTGGACGGTCGCCGCCAGCGAGCGGCGGGCCGCCCCGACGACGAGACACGGCGGCTGAGGCCACCCCAGAACCCACAGAACCCGCCGCCGACCCGGCAGGCCCAGACGCCGCCTCCGCCGACCCGGCGCCAGCAGGTTCCGCCGTCGCCGGGGCAGCAGCTGCCGCAGCCGTCCCAGAATCCGCCGCCGAACGCGCCGCCACGCCGTCCGACGGCGCCGCAGGCGCTCAACCAGACGCCGCCCCCGCCGCATCGCGGGCGCCGTCAGCCGCCGCCGGTCCGCCCGTGGCAGGTCGACCGGCGCGACGAACCCGACGCGACGCGGTTCATCCCGCGCACCCCCGGCGTCCCGATGGGATCGCGCTGGCCGGTCGCCGACCCCGACGTCCTCCGCCCGTACGACCAGCTCGCCACGCAGGTCATGCCTGCGATCAAGGACGCGCCGCTGGTCATGCCGCGGCCGGGGGAGACCGGCGAACAAGACGTCGCCGCCCCGGCGCAGGCGCCGTCCATCGCGAAGTCCAGCGGCCGGATGGCGATCGCCTCGCTGATCAGCCGCATCACCGGTTTCGCGTGGAAGCTGCTGCTCGTCGCGGCCATCGGCGCCAAGGTCGAGAACGACTCGTTCAACGTCGCCAACACGATGCCGAACATCATCTTCGAACTGCTGATGGGCGGCGTGCTGTCCAGCCTCGTGGTCCCGCTGCTCGTGCGGTCACAGGACGACAAGGACGGCGGCGAGGCCTACACCCAGCGGCTGGTCACGGTGGCGGGCACGCTGCTCGTCATCGGGACGGCGATCGCGGTTTTCGCCGCGCCGCTGATCACCAAGCTCTACGTCGACGACAAGGGGCAGGCGAACCCCGACCTGGTCACCGCGTTCGCGTACCTGCTGCTGCCGCAGATCTTCTTCTACGGCGTGTTCGCGCTGCTCTCGGCGATCCTGAACGCGAAGCACATCTTCGGCCCGACGGCCTGGGCGCCGGTGATCAACAACCTGGTCGTCATCTTCACGATCCTCGTGGTGTGGATCATGCCGGGCGACATCTCGACCAATCCGGTGTCGATCACCGACCCGAAGGTGCTGACGCTGGGCCTCGGCGTGACAGCGGGCATCGTGGCGCAGTCGATCCTGCTGATCCCGCCGCTGCTGCGGTCGGGCTTCAAGCCCAAGTGGCGCTGGGGCATCGACAAGCGCATGAAGGAGTTCGGCGGGCTCGCGCTGTGGACCGTCGGCTACGTCGCGGTCAGCCAGGTCGGCTACACGATCACGACCCGCGTCCTGACCAGCGGTTCGGAAGGCGGCGTGACCGCGTACAGCAACGCGTGGCTGCTGTTCCAGCTGCCGTACGGCGTCATCGGTGTGTCGCTGCTGACCGCGATCATGCCGAGGATGAGCCGCGCGGCCGCGGACGGGGACCACAAGAAGCTGATCGGCGACCTCTCCTACGCCTCCCGGATCTCGACGGTGACGCTCCTGCCGATCTCCGCGGTGATGACCGTTGTGGGCGGTTCGGTCGGTATCGCCCTGTTCACCTTGGGCAAGGGCAAGATCGAGGACGCGACGCGGCTGGGCGAGGCACTGGCCATCTCCGCGTTCGCGCTGCTGCCGTACGCGCTGGTCATGCTGCAGATGCGGGTGTTCTACGCGATGAAGGACGCGCGGACACCGGTGCTGATCATGATCGTGATGACCGTGGTCAAGGTGCCGCTGCTGTACCTGTGCCCCGCGCTGCTGTCGCCGAACAACATCGTGCTCGGCGTGATGATGGTCAACGGCCTCACGTTCGTCGTCGGCGCGATCCTCGGCCAGGTCTGGCTGTGGGTGACCCTCGGCAACCTCCGGAGCAAGCGGGTTCTCGGAGTGATCCTCTTCACGGTCGTCGCGAGTGTGCTCGGGGTCGGCGCGGCGTGGCTCGCCGGGCAGATCGTTCCCGACTCGTTCGGGCCTACTTTCCATGCCTGGGTGAAACTTCTGCTGCAGACGATCGTCGGGATCGTGGTGTCGTTCGGCGTGCTCATGGCCCTGAAGGTCGAGGAATTGAAGCCCGCCACGGCGAGGATCACCCGGTTGATCAAGCGGCGATAACGATTCACGCACGGATGGCGCGCGTTCACGGGTCGTATTCTGGGTACCCTCGGGGCGGGAGCTACGCGGGAGAGTGCGGTGGATACGAGACGGAGCGAACAGGCAGGGGAGGCGAGCCAGGTGGGCGTTCGTGCCCAAGGCGGGTCGCTGGCCCCTGGCCGGGTCGTCGGTGACGGCCGGTATCGCCTGCTCGCACAGTTCGGGGTGGACGAACGGGCGGCGGCGCATCTTTGGCGCGCCCGCGACGGGCAGCTGAAGCGGGACGTGGCGCTGACGCTGCTGGTCGGCGACCCGGCGGACGCGGAGGCCGCGAGGCTCGCGCGCCGGACGCTGGAGCGTGCCGCGCACGCCTCGAAGTTCGGCCACGGCGGGGTCGCGCGCGTCCTCGACGTGCTGAGCCTCGGCAGCGGCGTCACCTCGAGCGAAGGTCTGCTCGGTGTCGTCGTCGCCGAATGGACCAAGGGCAGCGACCTGGTCGACCTGGTGGCGCAGCGCCCGGTGGCGCCCGCCGCGGCGGCCAGGATGGTGCAGGCGCTGGCGGAAGCCGTCGACCACGCCCATCAGAACGGTCTCGTCCTCGGCCTCGACCATCCGCAGCGCCTGCGGCTCACCCCGGACGGCGCGCTGAAGCTCGCCTTCCCCGGCCCCTTGCCCGAAGCGACCCTTCGCGACGACGTCAAGGCGCTCGGCGCGGTCCTGTACCTGCTGCTGACCGGCCGCTGGGCCCTGCCCGGCGGCCCGGCCGCGATCCCGGCGGCGCCGCACGCGCCGACCGGACGGGTCATCCCGCCGCGTTCACTGGTCCCGACGGTGCCGGTCGAGCTCTCTTCGCTCGCCGTCCGCACCATCGAGGACGGCGGCCACGGCGGTATCCGCACCAGCGCGGCCATCCTGCGCGTGCTGGACCAGGCCGCCGAAGCCGAGGAGCGCACCCAGCTGATCAAGGCCGTCGGCGAGGAAGAAGCCGTGGCCGAACCGGACGGCACGGTCTGGACGACGAAGAAACCGGTCAAGGACGTCGCGCGGCGCAAGAAGCTGGCGTTCGGCGTGACCGTGCTGGTCGTCGCGACCGTGGTCATCCTCGCCTGGGGCGGGATGATGCTGATCAACCTGTTCCAGGGCGAATCGAAGTCCAGCGGCCCGAACATGAACGTCGCCGCGTCGTCGGCTTCGGTGGCTCCGCCGCCACCAGGCCAGCAGCCGCCGCCCAGTCAGCAGCCGCCGGCGCCCACCGTGGGTGCCGCGGTGAAGCCGTCCGCCGTCGCCGTGTTCAACCCCGGCAGCAAGGGCGACAGCCCCGGCAAAGCCAGAAACACGACCGACGGCGACGCCGGCACCGCGTGGAAGACCGACGAGTACGACGAGCAGTTCCCGGTCCTGAAGAACGGTGTCGGGCTGATCGCGACCTTCAAGGACCCGATCAATCTCAGCCAGATCAAGATCGACGCGGGAAGCGCCGGCTCGAAGGTCGAGATCCGCTCCGCCGACAAGAAGAACCCGAAGCTCGACGAGACGAAGGTCGTCGGCGGCGGGGACCTCGCGGCGGGTGAATCGACCATCGCGTTGCAGCAGCCGCAGCAGGGTCAGTACTTCATCATCTGGATCACTCAGCTGGGTGAAGATGGCGATGGCAAGTTCGTCACCGAACTCAAGGAGCTGACCTTCCTGCCTGCGGGGTGACGTAAATCAAGGGGTCAGTAGGCTCTCACGGGTGACAGCTGCAGCTCCAACGGACGCGGATCTCATAGCGGCGCATGCCGCCGGTGACCCGCACGCGTTCAGTGAACTGGTCCAGCGACATCGAGACCGCATGTGGGCGGTGGCCCTGCGCACCGTGCGGGATCCGGAAGAAGCCGCGGACGCCCTACAGGACGCGTTCATCTCCGCGTTCCGAGCAGCGGGCAATTTTCGAGCCGAATCGCAGGTCACGACGTGGTTGCACCGCATCGTCGTGAACGCGTGCCTCGACCGCATCCGGCGGGGCAAGGCCAGACCGACCGTTCCGCTGCCCGAGACCGGGCAGTTCAACGAGCCCGCCTCGCCGCGCGACTCGATGTCCGAGCGCGAGACGAGTCTCGTCGTCAAGGAAGCCCTCGATCAGCTTCCCGAAGAGCAACGTGCCCCGATCGTGTTGGTCGACGTCGAGGGATACTCCGTCGCCGAGACGGCGAAAATGCTCGGTATCGCCGAGGGCACGGTCAAGAGCAGGTGTGCTCGAGGCCGCGGAAAGCTCGCGAAGGTTCTCGGACATCTACGGAACCCCGATGCGATTGCGAACGTCCCAACTCACGAAAGCAAACGAGAGCGCGCTACCCCGGAACGGGGTGCCAGGCGTCCTCAGGGCACGCCGGGTGACGGGGAGGGAAGATGACAGACGAGAGCAGGGGGATCGGCGGGACCGTCGGTCCGCCGTGGTCTGTCGACGTGCTCGCCGACCTGCACGCAGGCGTGCTGGACGAGCGAGAGGCGGCCGAACTGTGGCCGCTGGTGAACGCCGACCCCGAAGCACTGGCGATCATCGAAGCACTGAGGTCGACCACGGCCGATCTCGCGGGACTCGCGAACGAGCCGGTCGCACCGATGCCGGCGGAGTACGCGGCCCGGATCGACGCGGCGCTGGCCGCGGAGATGCGGACGTCGCCTGCCTTTCAAGGCGCACCTGAAGGGCAGCAGGCGCAGGTCGCCCCGGTGGTGGACCTCGCGGCCGCACGACGGCGGCGGAACAAGCGGATCGGCTGGGGCGCGGGGATAGCGACCGTGGCCGCGGCGGCCATCGCCGCCGTCGCGATCGTCGTACCCACCACCCAGCAGTCGACACCGGGCGGCGTCGCGCAGCCCCCGCCCGCCCCCACCGGCCCTTCGGTCGGCGGAGACGGCCACGGCGCCGAAGCTCTCGTCGGCAAGGCGATCGGCGTACGCGACTTCGGCTCACTGAAGACCGAAGAGAAGCTCGACGCCTGTGTCGAGGCCGCCGGCCTGGACCCCGACGTGCGGCCGGAGGGCATCCGGCCGGTGAACGTCGCGGGCAAGGACGGCGTGATGGTGATCTACACCACAGGCAAGCTCGCCCAGTTCCGCATCGTCGCCTTCGGGGCCGACTGCGGCCCTGGCAAACCGTCGATCCTCTTCGACAAGATCATCGGCCAGAAGTAGGCGGTAGACGGCGATAGCAGCGGTAGCAAAGGTCCCCTGCTCCCGAGATGGGGAGCAGGGGACCTTTGCTATCGCCGTCGCAAGGCAGGAGAAGTAGCGCCGGTCACCACGGGAACACCGGCCCTTACGATCGTGTTGAGCCTGGTGAACAGGTCACTACGAGCGGAGGTCACGGGTGGCTGCCGAGGAGATCAGGAACCTGATCATTGTGGGATCGGGTCCTGCGGGATACACCGCCGCTGTCTACGCGGCACGAGCGCAGCTCGAACCACTGGTGTTCGAGGGCACTCAGTTCGGCGGTGCGCTGATGACGACGACGGAGGTCGAGAACTTCCCCGGCTTCCGCGAAGGCATCCAGGGTCCCGACCTCATGGAAGAGATGCGCGAGCAGGCCAAGCGTTTCGGCGCGGATCTGCGCCAGGAGGACGTCGAGTCCGTCGAGCTGATCGGTGACGTCAAGTACGTCGTCGCGAACGGCAAGCGCTACGCGGCCCGCGCGGTCGTGCTCTCGATGGGCGCCGCGGCCCGCTATCTGAACGTGCCCGGCGAGCAGGAACTGCTCGGCCGCGGTGTTTCGGCCTGTGCCACCTGCGACGGTTTCTTCTTCCGCGACCACGACATCGTGGTCGCCGGTGGCGGTGACTCCGCGATGGAGGAGGCGACCTTCCTGACGAAGTTCGCCAAGTCCGTCACGATCGTCCACCGTCGCGAGGAGTTCCGCGCTTCCAGGATCATGCTGGAGCGCGCCCGCGAGAACGAGAAGATCAAGTGGGCGCTAAACAAGCAGGTCACGGGCGTCGCGGGCGAGGGCAAGGTCGAGGGCCTGAAGCTCAAGGACACGGTGACCGGCGAGGAATCGCAGCTGGACGTGACCGGGTTCTTCGTCGCGATCGGTCACGACCCGCGCAGCGAACTCGTGCGCGGTCAGGTCGACCTCGACGAGGACGGCTACGTGCTCACCAAGGGCCGGACCTCGTACACGAACCTTCCCGGTGTTTTCGCGGCAGGCGACCTGGTCGACCGCACGTACCGGCAGGCGATCACCGCCGCGGGCTCGGGCTGCGCCGCGGCGATCGACGCGGAACGATGGTTGGCGGAGCACGCCGGCGTCGAGACCGCCCAGGGGACCCCTGAGCTGGTCGGCGGCGGCTACGGCGCCACCGCCAACTGATCTTTCCCGCACCGGAGTTCACCACCCAGAAGGAGACACCATGGCCAACAACACCGTGACGGTGACCGACAAGACGTTCGTCGACGACGTGCTCACGAGCGACAAGCCCGTGCTGGTCGACTTCTGGGCGACCTGGTGCGGTCCGTGCAAGATGGTCGCCCCGGTGCTCGAGGAGATCGCGGCGGAGAACGGCGAGAAGCTGACCGTCGCGAAGCTCGACATCGACGCGAACCCGAACACTGCGCGTGACTACCAGGTGATGTCGATCCCGACGCTGATCCTGTTCCAGGGCGGCAAGCCGGTGAAGCAGATCGTCGGCGCCAAGCCCAAGGCCGCGCTGCTGTCGGATCTCGCCGACGTCCTCTGATCTCGCGTTTCACCTGCCGAAACCCGGAGCCTGCCCAGGCTCCGGGTTTCGTCGTTCGGCGGAACGGGTACAGCTCACTGTTACGGCAACGCCTGGACGGGTTCCACGAACGGGGACTTGACGCACCGACCGGGCCTCCGCGCTCACCGAGAGTTCACAGGGCACAATAGAGCACCGGGGTTCGCCCCGCAGGTTTTTCAAGTCGTGCATCGAGCTCGATTCGGTGCCCAAAAGGAAGAGCGAGGAGTGCATGCGGGTACTCCGCCGCGGTGACGCCGGACCGGACGTCGCCGAGATCAGGTCCACGCTGGCGGCGATGGAGCTGCTCCCGCCGGTGACCGAATCCGGGGAGTACGAGGTCTTCGACACGGCGATGGAACATGCCGTGCGCGCGTTCCAGCAGGGCCGTGGGCTCATCACTGACGGTCTGGTGGGTCCGGCGACCTACCAGGCGCTTCGCGGTGCGGGCTTCCACCTGGGCAGCCGCCCGCTGACCTACATGTTCTCCGCGCCCATGCAGGGTGACGACGTCTTCGCGCTCCAGGAGCGGCTGACCGAGCTCGGTTTCGACGCAGGCCGCCCGGACGGGCACTTCGGCGCCCAGACCGAACGGGCGCTCAAGACCTTCCAGCGCGACATGCGCCTGGTCGCCGACGGTATGTGCGGTCCGGCCACGATCCGCGAGCTGCACCGGCTGTCGTCGCCGCGTACCCGCGGCGGCCGCCCGGTTTTCCTGCGCGAGCAGGAGCAGGTGCGCCAGGCGGGTCCCCGGCTGCGCGGCAAGCGCATCGTGATCGACCCCGGCCACGGCGGCGAGGACCTCGGCGTCGTCGCGGGTGACCTGCGTGAAGCGGACCTCGCCTGGGATCTGGCGCGGCGGTTGGAAGGCCGGATGCAGGCCACGGGCATGGAGGCGCTGATCTCGCGCGGCCCGAACCAGAGCCCGAGCGAGGGTGAACGCGCCAAGTTCGCGAACGAGGCGGGCGCCGACCTGTTCCTGTCGCTGCACAACGACAAGAACCCCTCGCCGAAGGCGCAGGGTGTCGCGAGCTTCCACTTCGGCACCGGCAACGGCACCACGTCGACCGTCGGCGAACTGCTGGCGGGCTTCATCCAGCGTGAGCTGGCCGCCCGCACCGGCATGCTCGACTGCCGCACGCACTACAAGACCTGGGAGATCTTCACCCGCACCCGCTGCCCCGCGGTGCGGATCGAGATCGGCTACCTGACCAACCCGGAAGACAGCGCCAAACTGGCCGACCCGGCCTTCCGCGACATCGTCGCCGAAGGCATCCTGGTCGCCGTGAAGCGCCTGTACCTCCTCGGCGAAGGCGACCAGCCGACCGGCACGTTCACCTTCGCGGACGTCCTGGCCCACGAACTCGCCAAAGCGGAGTAGCCAGTCCTCCACACCCGCACGCGGGCGCACATCCCCCTGCCGAACCCCTCGGCACAACCGGTTGTGTGCCCCCTCGCCAAACCACGCCACCCCTAGATCACCCGGCGCGCAGCCCCCGCCCTTCCCAGGGGGGCGTCCCCAGGTCCAGCCTACCCATCCACAGATTTTCCACCGCTCCTATCAGCGATCTGTGGATAACTCGGCGGGTTACCCACAGCTGTCCCCAAGCGGGGGATGGCCTCTGCGCGCGCCTGAAAAGTCTGCTAAAGCGCCTCACCCAGGCGCGATGAAAGGTGGGTCAGGCGCGGCCGAGGCTCGGCTCGGCGGTGGTGATGGAGACCTGGCCGAGCAGCCGTTCGAGGGCCGCCTCCACGTCTTCCTTCCACGAGATCGCCGACCGCAGTTCCAGTCGCAGCCGCGGCCACCGCGGATGCGGCCGCACGGTCTTGAACCCGACGCTCTGCAGGAACGCGGCGGGCAGCACGCAGCTGTGCCCGCCGTCCGGATCGGTCTCGTCGGGCTTGGCGTCCCCGAAGGCCTCGATCGCGCGGACCCCGCGTTTGGTCAGATCCTTCGCGACGGCCTGCACCAGCATCCGGCCGAGCCCGCCACCCTGGAACTCGGGGAGGACCTGGAAGGCGGTCAGCAGCACCGCGTCCGGACCGGGCGGCGAAGTCGGGAAGGCCAGCGAGCGCGGCACGGCGTTCGGCGGCGCGTAGAGCACGAAGCCGACAGGCAAGGTGTCGCTGTACACGATCCGGCCGCAGGAGCCCCATTCCAGCAGGACGCTGGAGACCCAGGCTTCCTTCTCGACCTCTGTCGCGCCGTATTCCTCGGCCTGCGCCTTCAGATGCGGCGCCAGCTCCCAGTACACGCAGCGACGGCAGCTCTTGGGCAGATGTTCGAGATTGTCCAGGGTTACGCCCACGACGCGACGCGACACCGACGACCTCCCTGAACGACGACACCCGACGCAGCACTGTCCCGAGCAGGGCTCGCTGAAGGGGTCCTGACCGAGAATAGGCGGATGTGATGAACACCGGAAGGCCAGGGCCCCTCAAGCGAGGGTGGTTACACTCGATGGAACTACCAGTCGGTAGCGACTATGTCCACTTCGAAGCACGGGTGAAGCGCCTGATGACCGAGAATCGCCCTGTCCGGCCGGAGCCCGGCCGTCACAACCTCGACCCTCATCTCGACCGCTACGCCGCGCGTACGGCCGGAATGACTGCTTCCGAGATCAGGGCATTGTTCGCGGTAGCCAGTCGTCCCGAGGTGGTCTCGCTCGCCGGCGGGATGCCGAACCTCGCCGCGCTCCCGTTGGACACGTTGTCCGCGCAGGTCGGCGAGCTCATCGCCGAAGAAGGCCTGGTCGCGCTCCAGTACGGCTCGGCGCACGGCGTCCCGGCGCTGCGCGAGCAGATCTGCGAAATCATGGCTCTCGAGGGCATCAAGGCCCACCCGGACGACGTCGTCGTGACGGTCGGCTCGCAGATGGGCCTCGACATGGTCACCCGGCTGTTCTGCGACCCCGGCGACGTCATCATCGCCGAAGG
The DNA here is from genome assembly GCF_000384215.1 of Amycolatopsis alba DSM 44262. Taxonomy (NCBI): domain Bacteria; kingdom Bacillati; phylum Actinomycetota; class Actinomycetes; order Pseudonocardiales; family Pseudonocardiaceae; genus Amycolatopsis; species Amycolatopsis alba. The sequence continues at coordinate 3,735,743 of NZ_KB913032.1, forward strand.
TCCGTCTTACGTCGGCGCGCTCGGCTCGTTCGCCGCGTACCAGGCGGACGTCGTCCACGTCGCGATGGACGACCACGGCCTGGTCCCCGAAGGACTGCGTGCCGCGCTCGCGGAAACGCGGAAAGCGGGCCGCCGGGTCAAGTTCCTCTACACGATCCCCAACTTCCACAATCCCGGCGGCGTCACGCTGGCCGTCGAGCGGCGCGCGGAGATCGTGGAGATCTGCCGGGAGAACGACATCCTCATCGTCGAGGACAACCCGTACGGCCTGCTCGGTTTCAGCGGGCAGACGTACCCGGCGCTCCGTTCGATCGACCCCGACAACGTCGTGTACCTGGGCTCTTTCTCGAAGACCTTCGCTTCCGGCCTGCGGGTCGGCTGGGTCCTCGCGCCGCACGCCGTCCGGGAGAAACTGGTCCTCGCGGCCGAGTCCGCGACCCTTTGTCCGCCGACGCTTAACCAGTTGATCGTGTCGCGATACCTCGCGACTCACGACTGGATGGGTCAGATCAAGACCTTCCGCGAGAACTACCGGGAGCGCCGGGACGCGATCCTGTCCGCGCTCGATCAGCACATGCCCGCCGGCTGCAGCTGGACCAAACCCGACGGCGGGTTCTACGTCTGGATGACCGTCCCCGAAGGCGTGGACACGAAGGCGATGCTGCCGAGGGCCGTCACGGCCAGGGTCGCGTACGCCTCCGGAACTGGCTTCTACGCAGATGGTTTTGGCAGCAGACAGTTGCGGCTCTCCTACTGTTACCCGACGCCGGAGCGGATCCGCGAAGGCGTCCGGCGGCTCGCCGCCGTGCTCGAGTCCGAAATGGACCTCGCGCGTACCTTCGGTAACGTGAGCCCACGCTCGATCTCGGGGCCACAGAACCCCTCTCCGGACACGGTCTGACCGACCGTCCCCAAGCAAGAAGGAGTCCTCGGTGGCCGACCGCACCGTTGCCGTACTCGCAGGCGGACTTTCCCACGAACGCGATGTCTCACTCCGCTCCGGGCGACGGCTTTCGGTCGCGTTGCGGGCAGAAGGTCTCATCGTCGAGGAGTGGGACACCGACGCGGGTCTGCTCGAACGTCTTCGCACCCAGCGTCCCGACGCGGCCATCGTCGCCTTGCACGGTGGCGAGGGGGAGAACGGCGCGGTGCAGACGGTGCTGGAGATGCTCGACGTGCCTTACGTCGGCACCAGTTCGGCGGGCTGCCGCCGCGCGTGGGACAAGCCGACGGCCAAGGCGCTCGTCGCAGACGCGGGCTTCACCACGCCGGACTGGGTCGTGCTGCCGCACAGCACTTTCCGCGAGCTCGGCGCGCAGGCCGTGCTGGACGCGATGGTCGAGACGCTGGGCCTGCCCCTGATCCTCAAGCCCGACCAGGGCGGTTCGGCGCTGGGCGCGCAGGTGGTCAAGGAAGCCTCGGAGATGCCGGGCGCGATGGTCGGCTGCTTCGCTTACGGCGACACCGTTCTCGCCGAGAAGTTCGTATCGGGCGTCGAGGTGGCCGTGACGGTCATCGAGGGCGAAAACGGGCCCGAGGCCCTGCCCGCGGTCGAGATCGTGCCGGAGGGCGGCGTGTACGACTACAAGGCCCGCTACACCGCCGGGCTGACCGACTTCTTCACTCCCGCGCGGATCAGCGACGACGCCGCCAAGGCGGTCAGCGAGCTGGCCGTCGCCGTGCACCGGCAGCTCGGGCTGCGCGACATCTCGCGCACCGACGCCGTGGTCGCCGAGGACGGCAAGGTCTACTTCCTCGCGGTCAACCTGTCGCCGGGACTCACCGAGACCTCGCTCGTGCCCGTGGCGATGGAAGCCGCAGGCGCCACCCTCGGTTCGGTCTTCGCCGACCTCGTCGGACGGGCGATTTCCCGCAAGAGCTGAGGTTCTTCAGTCCCGGACGACGACCACCTGATATTCGTCCTCGTAGATGACCCGCCCTGGGCTCGCCGACCGGACGGTCTCGCACGGGACGTCAAGGGTCTTCAGAATCGCCAGGTAGCCGTCGACCCGCTCGATGAAGACCTGGGCGGTCGTCTTGAACCACGCCGCGGCTCCGGGATTCACCTCGGCGTCGTAGACGCTCGGATCCGTGTGCGCCGGGTTGATGAAGTTCGCGTCGTACCAGTCGTTGCTGGCCCGGCGAAACGCCTCTTGTTCGACGGTGAGGCGACCTGCCCGCGCGAGGTTGTTGACGAGCCCGAAGACCCCGGTGAAGGTTCCTCGCTCGTTGCGGATCGGGCTCTGAAAGCGAACGAAGGTCATCGCTGAGACCATCCGCGCACCCACGCCAGCAACTCCTCATCGCGCAGGGAGTCGACCACGACATCGGCGGGGAAGTCTTGATGCTTCAGCGTGGGCACCCCGATGACAGGCACCCCCGCCGCCCGTGCCGACCGGAGGCCGGTCATCGAGTCCTCGAACGCCAGCGCGTCGGCGGGCTCGACGGACAAGAGAGCACAAGCGGTCAGGTACATCTCCGGATCCGGCTTCGGCGCGGCCACCTCATCGGCGGCCAGTTTCACGGGAAACATTTCCGCGAGTCCGCCGCGAGCGAGCGCGGCCTCCAGGAGGGCTCGGGGCGAGTTGCTCGCGACGGCGACCGGAACGGCGGCGGCAGTCAGTTCGACCAACTCACGCGCGCCGGGCATCGCCTCCGCCTTCGCGGTGACGACCTCGGTCACCAACCTCAGCAACTCGTCCGCGATCTCGGCGCCGCCGCCCGGTTCGCCGAACGCCTCCGCCATCGCGTCGGCGGCGGCCGGCAGCGACTTGCCGATCACCAACGCCTTCTCGTCCGGACCGAACGGCAGACCCCGCCGCGAGAACAACTCGGTCTCGGCCACCGACCAACACGGCTCGGTGTCCATGAGCAATCCGTCGCAGTCGAAGACCACCGCGCGCGGATTTCGGCCGTCGAAAAGCCCCTTCACACTTGCCCCCAGTTCAAGCACTCAGTGTTACTTCGTCATCAGCACTGAGCTATCGTCACCGTGACAAAACGACCCGGTGTGATCCCTAATCGGTTTCGAGTGTCTGATTTGCCTGATTTTTGTCCATCAGTGCCACGATGCGTTCAAGATCGTCCACCGAGCCGAATTCGAGCGTGATCCGCCCTTTGCGGCGACCCAAGTCGACCTTCACGCGAGTGTCGAAGCGGTCCGAAAGCCGGTTCGCCAGTTCTTGCAGACCAGGAGCCTGGATCGGTTTGCGGGGAGCGGGCTTCGGCTTCGCCGGCTTTTCGCTCTTTTTGAGCGTGACGGCTTCCTCGGTCGCGCGGACCGACATGCCTTCCGCGACGATCCGCGCGGCCAGCTCTTCCTGACTGTCGGCGTCTTCGAGAGAGAGCAGCGCCCGCGCGTGGCCCGCCGAAAGCACCCCGGCCGCGACCCGTCGCTGGACCGCGAGGGGGAGTTTGAGCAAGCGGATCGTGTTCGTGATGACCGGGCGGCTGCGCCCGATCCGGCTTGCCAGCTCCTCGTGGGTGACCGCGAATTCGTCGAGCAGCTGCTGATACGCGGCCGCTTCTTCGAGCGGGTTGAGCTGAACGCGGTGGATGTTCTCGAGCAGCGCGTCGCGCAGCATCGCCTCGTCGGCGGTCTGCCGGACGATCGCCGGGATCGCCTCCAGCTCCGCCAGCTGAGACGCGCGCAGCCGCCGCTCGCCCATGACGAGTTCGTACTCGTCGGCGCCGAGCTCCCGGACCACGATGGGCTGCATGAGCCCGAACTCGCGAATCGAGTGCTCCAGCTCGTTGAGCGCGTCTTCGTCGAAGACGTGCCGCGGCTGCTTCGGGTTCGGCTTGATCTGGCTGACCGGCACCTCGCGGTAGACCGCGCCCGCGACCGCACCGCCCTGTGCACCGGCCGCGCCGTTGGCCGCGAACCAACCCTTGTCCTCCGGTCCCGACGGACCGGCCGGGGAAGCGGGGGCCACGGCCGCACCGTTCTCGGCCGGTGCCGCGGAGCCCGGTGGCGGGCCCGTGGGGATCAGGGCGGCGAGCCCGCGCCCGAGCCCCCCTCTGCGCTCGCTCATGCCGTACCGCTCCTTTCCTTCATCTCCGCTCCGCGCTGGGCGATCTCCTTCGCCGCGTCCACGTAGCTCATCGCGCCCCGAGAACCGGGGTCGTACGCGAGGACCGTCTGCCCGTATCCGGGCGCTTCGGAGACCTTCACGCTGCGCGGAATCACCGTCTTGAGGACAGTGTCCCCGAAGTGATTCCGGACCTCGTTCGTCACCTGATCGGCCAGCTTGGTCCGGCCGTCGTACATGGTGAGCAGAATCGTGGAGACGCTGAGTTCGCGGTTCAGGTGCGCCTGGACGAGTTCGATGTTGCTCAGCAGCTGCCCCAGACCTTCGAGCGCGTAGTACTCGCACTGGATCGGGATCAGCACCTCCTGCGCGGCGACCATCGCGTTGACGGTCAGCAGACCGAGCGACGGCGGGCAGTCGATGAAGACGTAGTCGACGCCGATCTCGTCGAGGATCTCGGACGAGAGCGCCTCCTTGAGCCGCATCTCACGGGACGCCATGGACACGAGTTCAATCTCGGCGCCGGCGAGGTCGATGGTCGCGGGAACGCAGTAGAGGTTCTCCGACTGCTCGCTCTGCGCCGCCGCCTCCGCGAGCGACACCTCACCGATCAGCACCTCGTAGATCGACGGCGTGCCGGACCGGTGGTCGATGTCGAGCGCCGTGCTCGCGTTGCCCTGAGGGTCGAGGTCGATCACGAGCGTCTTCAGCCCGTGGACGGCCAGGGCGGCGGCGAGGTTCACCGTACTCGTGGTCTTGCCGACGCCGCCCTTCTGATTGGCGACCGTCAGCACGCGCCGACGGGTCGGGCGGGGGAGCGCGCCCTTTTTGGGGTGCAGCACGCTGGCGGCACGGACGGCTTCTTCGGCGATGGGCGTCCAGCCGAGTTCGTGGCCGGTGCTCGCAGGGTCGGACGGTGGGGGAGTCACCGGTCTCGAGCCTCCTCTGTATTAGACGTTGGAGTCGTTCTGCGTTGTTTCACGTGGAACTGGACTAGCTGCGCCTGCCCCGCGGTCGGGACGATTTCGGAGGCAGACGGTGGATCACGACGACCGTGCTGGGGACTTCGAGCACCTTCGTGCCGCACTCGAAGACCTCCGGCTCGCCACCGCCGGCCTTCCGGACAGCGACGCGATCGCGCTCGATTTCTTCTCCGGCGCTCGCTCCTTTGAGGGCGACCAGAGCACCTTGGGGACGCACCAGGGGAAGACACCAGTTCGCGAGCCGGGCCAACGGAGCGACCGCCCGTGCGGTGACGACATCCGCGCCACCGAGCTCTTCACGTACCTGCCGCTCCTCCGCGCGCCCGCGGACAACGGTGATAGGGAGTTCCAGCTTCTCGGCAACCTCGGTCAGCCAGTCGATCCGGCGGGCCATCGGTTCGAGCAGAACGATATCGAGGTCCGGCCGACTGATCGCGAGCGGTACACCCGGAAGCCCCGCACCCGACCCGACGTCGACCACGCGGGCGCCGTCAGGGATCCGCTCGCCGATCACGGCGGAGTTCAGGACGTGTCGCTCCCAGAGCCGGTCGACCTCACGCGGCCCGATCAGTCCGCGCTCGACCCCGTGGCGTTCCAGGAGTTCGACATAGCCGCTGGCTTGCTCGACGCGGTCCCCGAATACTTCCGACGCCGCACTCCGTACCGATGCGGCGACCCCGTCCAAGCCCACTCTCGCTCCTCAACCTCGACGCCGTTTCACGTGAAACGCGCTCCGACTGATTGTCCATGACGTCGACCGCAAAGCGGGGAGACAGACCGAAGTTGTGGACAACTCCACTCGTCGCACCGCGTTTCACGTGAAACGCCACGCGTGTAATTCACCCTGGCAACAAAGAAGCGGCCCGCCGGATGACCGGCGGGCCGCTTCGCTGAGAAGAAAATCGTCAGGCGGGGAAGATGACGACCCGGCGCTTCGGGTCCTCTCCTTCGCTCTCGCTCTTGACCCCGTCGACGGCGGCGACCGCGTCGTGCACGACCTTCCGCTCGAACGGGCTCATCGGCTGGAGCCGGACGCGCTCGCCGGAGGAGACCACGGTCTCCGCGGTCGAGCGGCCGAGCTCGCGAAGCTCCTCGCGACGGTCCGCGCGCCAGCCCGCGATGTCCAGCATCAGACGGCTACGTGAACCGGTCTCCTGCTGGACCGCCAGCCGGGTCAGCTCCTGCAGCGCCTCGAGGACGGTGCCGCGCGGGCCGACCAGCTTCTCCAGATCCTCGCCACCGTCGATGCTCACGATCGCGCGGCCGGCTTCGACATCGAGGTCGATGTCGCCGTCGTAGTCCAAAAGATCGAGCAGCCGCTCGAGGTAGTCACCGGCGATGTCGCCCTCCTTCACGAGGACGTCGTCGTCGACACCTCCCTTGCGGCTGGTCTCTTCAGCGGCGCCTTCGACCTCGGCCGCGCTGTTCTCCTCGGCGTCGATCGTGTCGATCGTGTCCGCCATTGTTGGTCTCCTCTCCGGCCCGGATCGGCGTCAGCGACGCTTCCGGCCCGATTTCTTAGTCGAGTCCGAGATGAGACCGGGCGTGTCCGCGCCGTTCTCCTTCGAGCCGTTCGTCGTCGGCTCGGGTGATGCGTTCGTGGCGTCCTTCTTCTCCGTGGTGGCGGAACCGGTCTGGGCGAAGCCGTGGGGCGAGCCCGCCTTCTTGACCTGACCACCGGAGGACGGCTTGTTCTTCTTCTGCTGGACCGGCTTCTGGCCGGGGCGCGGCGCGGTCGGCTTCTGGCCCGGCTTCGGGCCGAGGTTCGCGCGCTTCTCCTTCTCGGCTTCCTTGCGGGCCTCTTCTTCCTTGTCGATCCGCGTGTAGACGAGACGCTGCTGCATCAGGGTCCAGCCGTTGTTGGCGAGCCAGTAGAAGAGGAGGCCGACCGGGAACAGCGCACCGAAGACGAGGACACCGAGCGGGAAGATGTACATCGTCAGCTTGTTCATCATCGCGGTCTGCGGGGTGGCCGACTCGGGGTTCTGGCGGGCGACCGAGTGACGCGCGGTCAGGTGCGTGGCGATGCTCGCGACGATCATCAGCGGGATCGCGACCGGGGCGACGCCCCAGTGGAAACCGGCGACCGTGTTGCCACCGCTGACCACGCCGACACCGGTGTAGATCGCGTCGCCGAGGGTGACGCCGAAGATCTTGGCGTGGACGTACGAATCGACGCCGGCCTGGGTGAAGAAGTAGTTCTCGGTCTTCGGGCCGCCGTACGGGTTGATCGTGAACATCCGCAGGACGTGGTTCAGACCGATGAAGACCGGGATCTGCAGCAGCATCGGCAGGCAGCTGCCCAGCGGGTTGACGCCGTGCTCCTTCTGGAGCTTCTGCATCTCCATCGCCTGGCGCTGCCGGTCGTTCGCGTACTTCTTCTGGAGCTTCTTCATCTCCGGCGCGAAGTCCTGCATCTTCTTCATCGACCGGACCTGGTTCACGAACGGCTTGAACATGATGCCGCGGACCGTGAACGTCAAGAAGATGATCGCGAGGATCCAGGAGACCGCGTTCGACTCGCCGAGCACGAACCCGAAGACCTTGTGCCAACACCACAAGATGAAGGACACGGGGTAGTAGATGAAGTCGAGCACTGAGCTACTCCTCGATCGGTGTTTCAGGTCGGCGGTGGCGCCACGAGAACGTCTCGGGTACCGGGTCGCGGCCGGGCATGGTCCACGGGCCACAGCGCAGCAAACGCCGGACCGCGAGATAGCTGCCGCGGCCGGCGCCGTGCCGGGTCAGTGCCTCGACGGCGTACGCGCTACAGCTCGGGTAGAACCGGCACGCCGGAGGAAGGAAGGGGGAGATCGCCTTGCGGTACAGCTTGACGGGCAGGAGCAGCACCCATGCCACCGGGCCGGGCCGGGCGTCTTCGGTGGTCTCGTTCTCGGTGGCTCGCATGCCGTTACACCGCTGATCCGTTGTCGGGGGGTCGCGCCTGACGGGGCTTCCCGGTGACGGCGGAAGGCCCGGACAGCCCGAGGCGCCGCAACGACGCGTCGAGGTCCGAGCCGAGTTCCGCGCTGGACGCGTCCGCGGCCGGAGGTAGTGCCCGTATCACCAACGAGCTCCCCGGCGGCAGTGTTCCGATCCTGGCGGAAATGAGATGCCTCAACCGGCGGGAGACCCGGTGGCGGACCACCGAGTTCCCCACGGCCTTGCTCACCACAAAACCCGCCCGCGCCGCTTCGGCGGCATCGGGCGGGTCCGTGGTCAACGCATGGACGACGAGGCGGCGCCTGCCTGCCTTGGCCCCACGCCGCATCACGGCACGGAAATCCTCACTGCGCCGCAACCTCGCGGCGGCCGGCAGCACGACGTCCCTCGACGGCGACCGGATCAGGCGGACAGCGCGCCGCGGCCCTTGCGACGGCGAGCCGCCAGGATCGCCCGGCCGGCGCGGGTCCGCATCCGCAGCCGGAACCCGTGGACCCGGGCGCGTCGGCGGTTGTTCGGCTGGAAGGTGCGCTTACCCTTGCTCACGACTAACTTCTCCTGTTTCTCGGCCGCCGGGAACGGTTCGACCCGTTCCTGGCGTGTCGTGCTGACGCACGGCAGTCTCTGGTGTCTCCTACCAACGTGTGGCCTCGTCACGTCGAGCGACGACAACGTGGGCACGCGAAACGCCCCCGCTGTATACGGGAGACCTTACGAGGGTACGCACCCACCGCTCGGACCCGGCAGGCACCCCCTCGGCCACGTACCGCGACGGTACGGGGAGAGTGATCACCGACGACGCGAGGGCATCGAATGGCAACGCGCCGTACACCGTGAAATGCTTGCGCGCGAGGACGCCTTGTGGCAGCGAGCGGGGCTTGTTAGCCTGCCCCTCCCGCGTTTTCGCCGAGGTGGAACGGTGCAGGCGCACGGGTGTCCTTGGGGATGTAGAGGCGTCCCGTCGGCATACGTCGATCCCGCAGGTGGCGTCATCGCGGGCCGCCGTACATTAGTGCACAGCTGTGGACAACTATGTGGATATTCGCTGTGCGCACGAGCCGATCTGGCCATGATGACGCTCGACCCGGCGTTTCGGCCGCTGAGTGATCTCACCGCACGCACCGAACGAGGGGAGGGGAGTCAGGCAGGTGTCCGATCACCAGCACAATCTTGGCGTCATCTGGGAACAGGTCGTGCGCGAGCTGTCCGATGGCACCCTCTCCCCGCAGCAGCGCGCCTGGATGCGGGTGACCCGGCCGATCGGCCTGCTCGATGGCACCGCTCTTCTCGCCGCTCCCAGCGACTTCGCCAAGGAAGCGATCGAACGCGCACTCCGCGGCGCGATCACCGAAGCCCTTTCGCGCCGGCTCGGCCGCGCGGTCTCCCTCGCGGTGAAGGTCGACAGCACCGAGACGCACACCTCGATGCCGCCTCCCGTGCCGGGTCCTCGCTATGACTCGTCACCCGGTCGGGTGGAAAACGGTTCCGGCCCGGTGCCGGGTACTCCTCCGCTGCCCGACGGTGACGGCATGCTGTCCCCGACCAGGCCCCGGCCCGAGCCTCCGAAGCCGAGGCCGCCGCGGCAGCAGCCGGTGGACAACAGCCTGAACGACGGCGATGACAGTGACGAAGAAGTCGACGAAGAGGGCGAGGCTCTCGCCGCGGTGACCGAGATCTGGCCCACGTTCTCCGGCCAGCCGATCGCGGGCCAGCCCTACACGGCGCCGGCTCAGCCGCAGACGTCGAAGACGAAGCTCAACGAGAAGTACACGTTCGACACCTTCGTCATCGGTGCGTCGAACCGCTTCGCGCACGCGGCCGCGGTCGCCGTCGCCGAAGCACCGGCGCGCGCGTACAACCCGCTGTTCATCTGGGGAGAGTCCGGACTCGGGAAGACCCACCTGCTGCACGCCGTCGGGCACTACGCCCAGCGGCTGTTCCCCGGCATGCGCGTGCGGTACGTGTCGACCGAAGAGTTCACCAACGACTTCATCAACTCGCTGCGGGACGACCGCAAGGTCGCGTTCCAGCGCCGCTACCGCGACATCGACATCCTGCTCGTCGACGACATCCAGTTCCTGGAAGGCAAAGAAGGTACGCAGGAAGAGTTCTTCCACACCTTCAACACCCTCCACAACGCGAACAAGCAGATCGTCGTCTCCTCCGACCGCCCGCCGAAGCGCCTCGAAACGCTGGAAGACCGGCTGCGGACCCGGTTCGAGTGGGGCCTCATCACCGACATCCAGCCGCCCGAGCTCGAAACGCGGATCGCGATCCTCCGCAAGAAGGCGGCACAGGACAGGCTCGCGGTGCCGAACGAGGTGCTGGAGTTCATCGCTTCGCGCGTCGAAGCGAACATCCGGGAACTCGAAGGCGCGCTCATCCGCGTCACCGCCTTCGCGTCGCTGAACCAGCAACCGGTCGACGTCGCTCTCGCCGAGATCGTGCTTCGGGACCTCATCCCGGATTCGCACGCTCCGGAGATCACCGCGCCGACCATCATGGGCGTCACGTCCGAGTTCTTCGACGTGACCCTCGACGACCTCTGCGGGCCCGGTAAGACGAAAGCGCTCGCGACCGCACGTCAGATCGCGATGTACCTCTGCCGCGAACTGACCGACATGTCACTGCCGAAGATCGGGCAGACCTTCGGCGGCCGCGACCACACGACGGTCATGCACGCGGACAAGAAGATCCGCAAGGAGATGGCCGAACGAAGGCGCATCTACGACCAGGTTCAGGAACTGACCTCACGCATCAAACAGCGAGCCAGGCAGTAGTTTCTTATCTCGCGCTGACGGAAACGTGCCGAAGGGGCGTCGTTCCGCTTTCAACTCGGGTTGGGAGCGGAGGGCGCCCCTTCATCACGTTTCCGTGGGCCTTCGGCCCGAAAGAGGGCGCTCGACGGTGAAGTCTCCGTCGGGCGCGGAGCGCCCTTGGGGAGACCCTGGGGTCACCAGGCATCAATCCTTTGGCGCGCAAGGGTTTCAGGGGCTCTCACCGTCCAGGTGGGAGCCCTTCGTCGTGTCTACATAGGTCCGAAGCGTCGGTAGGGCCGCGGAGGACTGGGTACCTGGGGAGAAGCAGCGAAGGGCGCGAAGGAAGCGAAGTACGTGTAAGCGGCCTTCGCGCTTTTCCTTGTGTACAAAGGGAATCCACATGCTGTGGGTATCTTGTGCACAACTCGGCCAGGCGGGAGACCAGCGGCGATCCGGTTTCCGTCCACATCGCACTCACAGGCAATCCACAGCATTTCCACACCATGATCCACATGCTGTCCCCAGGTTGCCCACATGTTGTGCACAAGGGTGACCCAAGCAGCTCGGATCACTCTCCCGAGCGATTCCGGTCACGAACCGGGCCCACAGCCCCTGGGTACAAACCGGCTCAAGACTGGGGATAACTGTGGGGACAACTGTGGATGACTGTGGACAAATCGAGGGTCGCCCGAAACCATCCACGGACGGCCCGAGCTGTCCACCGTCCGTACACACCCTGGGTCCACAGCCTCCGAGCCGTCCGGACCTGCGCGAACGAGGCTTGTCCACACAATCCACAACGCCTATTACTACTGCTGTTCTTAGTTCTTCTTAAGAAGGGAATAAAACAAAAACAGGCGGAGGACGAATCTGGGGACAGCCGTCGAGCCGTGTCGTCTTGTCGACAAAAGCAAGGGGAGGCCGAGGTGACGCGGACCCCGGGGACGGCCTAACGTGGGTCCCTGCACCTGGTCTGCGTGTCGACGTGCGTTCGCGTCCTCGCACGGACCGAACGAACCTGCGAGGCACCTGGCCATCGCGCTCTCCGGCCGAGGTGACCCGTTGAGCTTTCGAGCCGTCAGGGGCTCGGCTGTCGAAAGGAAGCGCGCATGAAGATCCGCGTCGAGCGTGACGGGCTGGCCGACGCCGTCGCGTGGGTGGCGAGAAGCCTCCCGTCGCGGCCTCCGGTCCCGGTTCTGGGCGGTGTCCTGCTCGATGCGGGATCCGACGGGACGAGTGACGCCCTCACCGTCTCCGGATTCGACTACGAGGTCTCCGCGACGGTCGGGGTCCCGGCCACCATCGCCGACGGCGGCCGCCTCCTGGTCTCCGGACGTCTGCTGGCCGACATCACCAAGTCGCTGCCCGCGCAGCCGGTCGAGATCTCCGTCGACGGTGCCCGCGCGACCATCACCTGCGGCTCCGCGCGCTTCTCCTTGCCGACCATGCCGGTCGAGGACTACCCGCAGCTCCCGTCCCAGCCCGCCTTCGCCGGCGAACTCACCGGCGACGCGTTCGGCCAGGCCGTCACCCAGGTCGTCGTCGCCGCGGGCAAGGACGACACCCTCCCGATGCTGACCGGCATGCGGCTGGAGATCTCCGGCTCCTCGCTGACCCTGGTCGCCACCGACCGCTTCCGGCTCGCGATGCGCGAGTTCACCTGGGAGCCGGCCGAGGGTCTGTCCGACGCCGCCGTGCTCGTCCCGGCGCGCACGCTCGCCGAAGCCGCGAAGACGCTCGGTGCCAGCGGCGCCAAGATCCGCCTCGCGCTCGCCAGCGGCGAAGGGCTCCTGGGGCTCTCCGGTTCCGGTCGCTACACCACGACCCGGCTTCTCGACGCGGAGTTCCCGCCGTACCGGCAGCTGCTGCCCGCGCAGCACACGTCGCGCGCGGTCATCGAGGTCTCCGCGCTCGCCGAATCGATCAAGCGTGTTTCGCTGGTCGCCGAGCGTGGCACCCAGGTTCGGCTGGAGTTCAACGACGGTTCGCTGCGGCTCTCCGCCGGTGGCGACGACGAGGGTTCGGCCGAAGAAGAACTTCAGGTCGACTACGAGGGTGAGCCGGTGACCATCGCGTTCAACCCCGGCTACCTCGTCGACGGGCTCGGCGCGCTGAACGCGAACCGCGCGGAACTGACGTTCACCACTCCGAACCGGCCGGCGCTGATCAAGCCCGCCGACGAAGAGGGCAACGTCGTCCCCGGCTACCTGTACCTGCTGATGCCGGTTCGCCTGCCGGGCTGACCGGTCTTTAGTTTTCTTTACGCACCAAAGGGGATCTTCATGGCTCAGCTGGGACTCATCGGCCTCGGCAAAATGGGGTTCAACATGCGTGAGCGGCTGCGTGCGGCCGGTCACGAGGTGATCGGTTACGACCGCAACCCCGACGTCACCGACTCCACCTCACTCGAGGACATGGTGTCCAAACTGGACGGTCCCCGGATCGTCTGGATCATGGTGCCCGCCGGTGAACCCACCCGGCAGACCGTCGCCGAACTCGGGAACCTGTTGTCCGACGGCGATCTCGTGATCGACGGCGGCAACTCGAAGTACACCGACGACAAGATCAACGGTGATCTCCTCGCGGCGAAGAACGTCGGCTACCTCGACTGCGGGGTTTCCGGTGGCGTGTGGGGCAAGGACAACGGCTACGGCCTGATGGTCGGCGGCGCGGCTTCGGACGTCGAAAAGGCCATGCCGATCTTCGACGCGCTTCGCCCCGAGGGGCCGCGTGAAGAGGGTTTCTCGCACGCCGGCGCCGTCGGCTCCGGTCACTACGCGAAGATGATCCACAACGGCATCGAGTACGGCATGATGCAGGCCTTCGCCGAAGGGTTCGAGCTGCTCGAAGCCGCGAAGGTCGTCGAGAACGTGCCCGCGGTGATCAAGGGCTGGCAGCGCGGGACGGTCGTCCGCTCGTGGCTGCTCGACCTGCTCGTCCGCGCGCTCGACGAGGACCCGGAGCTGGACGACCTCGAAGGCTATGTCGAGGATTCCGGCGAAGGCCGGTGGACCCTCGAAGAGGCGATCAACAACGCGGTCCCGGCGCCGGTCATCTCGGCCGCGCTGTTCGCGCGGTTCGCCTCGCGCCAGGAGGACTCCGCCGCCATGCGGGCCGTCGCCGCGCTGCGCAACCAGTTCGGCGGCCATTCCGTGAAGAAGGTCGGCGGCTAGGTAGCGGATTGCATCTCAGACATCTCCAGGTCACCGACTTCCGGTCCTGGCCACAAGCCGATCTCGCGCTCGAACCCGGCCCGACCGTCCTCGTCGGACAGAACGGCCGCGGCAAGACGAACCTCCTCGAGGCGATCGGCTACATCGCGACCCTGGGTTCGCATCGCGTCGCGACCGACGCGCCGTTGGTGCGGCACGGGTGCGAACGCGCGCTGATCAGGGTCGCGGTGGTCAACGACGACCGCGAACTGACGGTCGAGCTGGAGATCACCCCCGGCAAGGCGAACCGGGCGCGGATCAACCGCGGCTCGGTCGGCAAGCCGCGTGACGTGCTCGGGATCCTGCGCACGGTGCTGTTCTCCCCGGAGGATCTGGCACTCGTGCGCGGGGATCCGGGGGAGCGCCGCCGGTTCATGGACGAACTCCTCGTGCTGCGCGCGCCCCGGTACGCCGGGGTCCGTGCCGACTACGAGAAGGTGCTGAAGCAGCGGAACGCCCTCCTCAAGACAGCCGGTAAGCGGCGTACGGGGCGCGAAGACCCGTACGCGTTGTCGACGCTCGACGTGTGGGACGACCATCTGGCCGTGGCGGGTGCCGCGTTGCTGGCCGCCCGGCTCAACCTGATCGCGGATCTCGCGCCGTACGCGGCGGCCGCGTACATGGGGGTCGCTCCCGACTCGAGACCGGCGAAGATCGCGTACAAGTCGAGCCTCGGCGAAGCGATGCCGGAGGGATACGGCGTTCCGGACGGTACTCGCGCTGACGAAGCCGTCCTCAAGGAAGTGCTGGTCGAGGCGCTGAAACGGTCCCGGAACCTGGAGCTGGAGCGCGGGGTGAGCATGGTCGGCCCGCACCGGGACGAACTCGATCTCATCCTCGGCGAAGCACCGGCGAAGGGCTACGCGAGCCATGGGGAGTCCTGGTCGTTCGCCCTCGCACTGCGTCTGGGAAGCTACGAGCTCCTGCGTGGCGAGGCCGGGGAACCGGTGCTTCTGCTGGATGATGTGTTCGCCGAGCTGGACCGGCGTCGCCGGGCCCGGCTGGCGGAGGTGGCGGCCGGTGCCGAGCAGGTACTGGTGACCGCCGCCGTGGACGAGGACGTACCCGCCGAGCTGGCCGGGCACCGATTCCTCGTGGCAGATGGTGAGATCAACCGTGGGTGATCCGCGCGGCGGACACCACGGGTGATCGGCGCCACAGCAGTTGCCCACCGATCTGGGGACAAACCTGTGGACAGTGTGGATAACACCGTGAACGCGTTATCGCCCCGCGTGACCAAAGGGCCTGATAAGCGGCTTGACACCCCCCGCTCGGGCGGTAACCCGAGTGAGGGAGCCTTGTTCGACACGCAGAGTGAACGAGCGCCGGTATCGAACGGCCCAACCGGTACTGAAGGCAATGAGCCGACTACCGGTCGTGACCTCGCGCGCGCCGCCCTGGACGCCGCGAAGGCCAAAGCGAAGGCTCGCGGAGTTGAACCAGGCGTCCGTCGCGGCCGTATCACCGGTGGAGGGTCCGGGGCGAACGGCCAGAGCTCGCGACGTCGTCGCTGGTCAGGGCCGGGTGCCGATATCCGTGACCCGCAACCGCTCGGCAGGCTCGCCTCCCGGATCGCGGTCGACCGCGGCTGGAACACGCGGCTGGCCAACGGTCAGGTCTTCGGCCACTGGGCCCGGCTTGTGGGTGAAGAGGTCGCCGAGCACGCTCAGCCCGTCGCCCTGAAAGACGGCGAGCTGACAGTGCGCGCCAGCTCGACGGCGTGGGCGACGCAGCTTCGCCTGCTTCAGAGCCAGCTGCTGGCGAAGATCGCGAAAGGCGTCGGGCACGGCGTGGTGAAGAAGATGCGGATCCAGGGGCCGACGGCGCCGAGCTGGCGGAAAGGGCCGCGGCACGTCCCAGGACGTGGTCCGCGTGACACGTACGGCTGACCCGACTTGCGCTTCGCCGCGTCTGTGCTTCGAAGACCGTGCCGCCAAAGCCCCGAGAAGCCGCTCAGAGTGCTTCGCGAACGTCAAGACTCTTCTTCGAACGAATTAGCGCGCCTGTGAGCAAATCAGGGGTGTCCTTGCCGCATGTCAGCGGACGCGGCCAAGTACACTGGAGACGAGCGAGCTTCCGCTCGGGGTAGACGAGGAGAATCAACGCCTGTGACCGAGAACAAGAGCGAGTACAACGCGTCGTCGATCACGGTGCTCGAAGGTCTCGAAGCCGTCCGCAAGCGTCCCGGTATGTACATCGGTTCCACCGGTGAACGCGGCCTCCACCACCTCGTTCAAGAGGTGGTCGACAACTCCGTCGACGAGGCGATGGCAGGCTTCGCCACCAAGGTCGAGGTTACCCTGCTCTCCGATGGCGGGGTGCGCGTCGTCGACGACGGCCGCGGCATCCCGGTCGACATCCACCCCAAGGAGCAGAAGCCGACCCTGGAGGTCGTGCTCACCGTGCTCCACGCGGGCGGCAAGTTCGACAGCGACTCGTACGCGGTCTCCGGCGGTCTGCACGGCGTCGGTGTCTCCGTGGTGAACGCGCTCTCGACCAAGCTGATCGCCGAGGTCAAACGCGGCGGGCACAGCTGGCGCCAGGAGTACATCGACCAGATCCCCGGTGAGCTGCAGGACCTCGGCCCGGCCGAGGACACCGGCACCGTCATCACCTTTTGGGCCGACGGCGGCATCTTCGAGACCACGACGTACAACTTCGAGACGATCTCCCGTCGTCTCCAGGAAATGGCCTTCCTCAACAAGGGCCTGACCCTTTCGCTGCGCGACGAGCGCGTCGCCGACGAAGAGACCGAAGAAGACGCTTCCGGCCAGGCGGCACGGGTCAAGGAGAAGACCTACTGCTACCCAGGCGGTCTCGAAGACTTCGTCAAGCACATCAACGGCAGCAAGGACCCGATCCACCCCAACGTGATCTCCTTCGAGGCCAAGGGCACCGGCCTCGAGGTCGAGGTCGCCATGCAGTGGAACAACGGCTTCACGCCGTCGGTGTACACCTTCGCCAACACGATCAACACGCACGAGGGCGGCACGCACGAAGAGGGCTTCCGCGCCGCGCTCACCCGCGTCGTCAACGCGTACGCGCGCGAGAAGAAGCTGCTCAAGGAGAAGGACGCCAACCTGACCGGTGACGACGTGCGCGAGGGTCTCGCCGCGATCGTCTCGATCAAGCTGTCCGAGCCGCAGTTCGAAGGCCAGACCAAGACCAAGCTGGGCAACAGCGAGGCCAAGACGTTCGTGCAGCAGACGTCGAACGAATGGCTGGCCGACTGGTTCGAGCGCAACCCCACCGAGTCGAAGACGATCATCAACAAGTCGATCTCCTCGGCGCACGCGCGGATGGCCGCCCGCAAGGCGCGCGACCTGGTCCGCCGCAAGGGCGCGCTGGAGATCGGCGGGTTGCCCGGCAAGCTCAAGGACTGCCGGTCGACCAACCCGTCGGAATGCGAGCTCTACATCGTCGAGGGTGACTCGGCAGGCGGTTCGGCCAAGGAAGGCCGCGACTCGATGTACCAGGCGATCCTGCCGATTCGCGGCAAGATCATCAACGTCGAGAAGGCCCGCATCGACCGCGTCCTCAAGAACACCGAGGTCCAGTCGCTGATCACCGCGCTCGGCACCGGTATCCACGACGAGTTCGACCTCGAGAAGCTGCGCTACCACAAGATCGTGCTGATGGCCGACGCCGACGTCGACGGCCAGCACATCACCACGCTGCTGCTCACCCTGCTGTTCCGTTTCATGACCCCGCTCATCGAGCACGGGCACGTGTTCCTCTCACGGCCGCCGCTGTACAAGATCAAGTGGCCGCGGCAGGACCCGGAGTACGCCTACTCCGACCGGGAACGCGACGCCGTCATCCAGGCCGGTGTCGAGGCGGGCAAGCGCCTTCCCAAGGACGACGCGATCCAGCGCTACAAGGGTCTCGGCGAGATGAACGCCGAAGAGCTGTGGGAGACCACGATGGACCCGGCGAACCGGCTGCTCGGCCAGGTCACCCTGGACGACGCCGCGCAGGCCGACGACCTGTTCTCCGTGCTGATGGGCGAGGACGTCGAAGCGCGCCGTTCCTTCATCACGCGTAACGCCAAGGACGTGCGCTTCCTGGACGTGTAAGCGTCCCCGTTCTTTGTCCCCTTAGGACTGCTCCCACGAGAAGGACCTCATGACGGAAACCTTGCCGCCTGCTCCGGACCACGACCGGATCGAACCGGTCGACATCCAGCAGGAGATGCAGCGCTCCTACATCGACTACGCGATGAGCGTCATCGTGTCGCGGGCGCTGCCGGACGTGCGGGACGGCCTCAAGCCGGTGCACCGCCGCGTGCTGTACTCGATGTTCGACTCCGGCTTCCGTCCCGACCGCGGGTACAACAAGTGCTCCCGCGTCGTCGGCGACGTGATGGGCAACTACCACCCGCACGGTGACTCCGCGATCTACGACGCGCTGGTGCGGCTCGCGCAGCCGTGGTCGCTGCGGTACCCGCTGATCGACGGCCAGGGCAACTTCGGCTCGCCGGGCAACGACCCCGCCGCGGCCATGCGGTACACGGAATCCCGGCTCGCGCATCTCGCGATGCACATGCTGCAGGACATCGAAGAAGACACCGTCGACTTCTCCGACAACTACGACGGCCGCACCCAGGAGCCCGACGTCCTGCCGTCGCGGTTCCCGAACCTGCTGGTCAACGGCGGTTCCGGGATCGCGGTCGGGATGGCGACCAACATCCCGCCGCACAACCTGCGCGAGGTCGCCGAAGGCGTCAAGTGGGCGCTGGAGAACTACGACGCGACCGACGACGAACTGCTCGCCGCGCTGCTGGTCCGGGTCAAGGGCCCGGACTTCCCGACGAAGGCGATGATCCTCGGCACCTCCGGGATCGAGGACGCGTACCGCACCGGCCGCGGTTCCGTGCGCATGCGCGCGGTCGTCGAGGTCGAAGAGGACGCCAAGGGCCGCACGATCCTGGTCGTGTCCGAGCTGCCGTTCCAGGTCAACCCGGACAACCTGGTCGAGAACATCGCGAACCTCGTCCGCGACGGCAAGCTCACCGGCATCTCCGACATCGCCGACGAGTCCAACAGCCGCAGCGGCATGCGGATCGTCGTCACGATCAAACGCGACGCCGTCGCGAAGGTCGTGCTGAACAACCTGTTCAAGCACACCCAGCTGCAGCAGAACTTCGGTGTCAACATGCTGGCCCTGGTCGACGGCGTGCCCCGCACGCTGCGCCTCGACCAGATGATCCGGCACTACGTGAAGCACCAGATCGAGGTCATCGTCCGCCGGACCCGCTTCCGGCTGCGCAAGGCCGAGGAACGCGCCCACATCCTGCGCGGTCTAGTCAAGGCGCTGGACATGCTCGACGAGGTCATCGCCCTGATCCGGCGGTCGCCCTCGGCCGAAGAGGCCCGGCCCGCCCTGATGAGCCTGCTCGACGTCGACGAGATCCAGGCGACGGCGATCCTCGACATGCAGCTCCGCCGCCTCGCGGCACTGGAGCGGCAGCGGATCATCGACACCCTGGCCGAGATCGAACTCGAGATCGCCGACCTCAAGGACATCCTCGAGAAGCCCGAGCGGCAGCGCTCGATCATCGCCGAGGAACTGCAGGAGATCGTCGACAAGTACGGCGACGACCGGCGCACCAAGATCATCCCGTTCGACGGCGAGGTCTCGGTCGAAGACCTCATCGCGGTCGAGGACGTCGTCGTCACCATCACCCGCACGGGTTACGCCAAGCGAACGAAAACCGATCTGTACCGCTCGCAGAAGCGCGGCGGCAAGGGCGTCCAGGGCGCGACCCTCAAACAGGACGACATCGTCCAGCACTTCTTCGTCTGCTCGACGCACGACTGGATCCTGTTCTTCACGAACAAGGGCCGCGTCTACCGGGCCAAGGCCTACGACCTGCCCGAGGCCAACCGCAACGCGCGCGGCCAGCACGTCGCGAACCTGCTCGCGTTCCAGCCGGACGAGAAGATCGCCCAGGTCATCGAGATCCCGAACTACGAGGTCGCCCCGTACCTCGTGCTCGCGACCCGCCGCGGCCTGGTGAAGAAGACCAAGCTCACCGACTTCGACTCCAACCGCGCCGGCGGCCTCATCGCCGTCAACCTGCGCGAAGGCGACGAACTGGTCGGCGCCGTCCTCGCGGCCGCCGAAGACGACCTGCTGCTGGTGTCCGCGGAAGGCCAGTCCATCCGCTTCCACGCCACCGACGAGGCACTGCGCCCGATGGGCCGCGCGACGTCCGGTGTGCTCGGCATGCGGTTCAACGACGGCGACGAACTGCTCGGCGTCAACGTCGTCCAGCCGGACAAATTCCTGCTCGTCGCCACCGGCGGCGGCTACGCCAAGCGCACCCCGACCGAGGACTACCCGGTCCAGGGCCGCGGCGGCAAGGGTGTGCTCACCATTCAGTACGACCAGAAACGTGGCAGGCTGGTGGGCGCGGTCATCGTCGACGCCGAAGACGAGCTCTACGCGATCACCTCCAGCGGCGGGGTGATCCGGACTTCGGCCGGACAGGTGCGCAAGGCAGGAAGGCAGACGAAGGGGGTGCGACTGATGAATCTCGACGAAGGAACCACTCTTCTCGCTGTCGCACGCAACGCGGACGAGCCCTCAGACGTCGCCACTGCAGGTAGTACTGAAGGAGAAGAAACCCCGGCGTCGGAGCAGTAGGCGACGCCCCACGTACTGGGTAAGGACTGACACCTCGTGACACCATCCGAGAAGCCCGAAGCAGGCGGCGCGCAAGCGGGTTCGTCGAGCCCGCCCTGGCAGCGTGACAGCGGTGCCGGGGAACCCGAAGGCTCCAGTGAGCAGACGGTCTCGGTGTCTTCGGTCGCCACCGAAGACGTGGCCCACTCGGAACCGAAGCAGGATGCGACAACTGTGACCGACTACCACGGGGTAAGTGGTACCGCCGCGAAGAGGCTCTTCGGCGACAGCGGAGAAGGCGAACCCGCCTCCTCCGCCATCCCGTCGGCCTCCCGCACCCGTGCCACCCCCACCGCGCTCCGGCGCCCCGGCCGCGGACCACGTCGCGCCAGCCTGCAGATCAAACGCTTCGACCCCTGGTCGGTGCTGAAACTGTCCCTCGTCCTCGGTGTCGCGCTGTTCTTCGTGTGGCTCGTCGCGGTCGGCGTCCTGTACACCGTCCTCGACGGCATGGGCGTCTGGGACAAACTCAACGGGACCTACTCGTCGCTCGTCGGCGGAGAAGGGGCCGACGCGCCGGCCGACCCGTTGATCAGCGCCGGTCGCGTCTTCGGGATCGCGGCCATCCTCGGCGCCATCAACATCGTGCTGATCTCGGCCCTCGCCACCGTCAGCGCGTTCATCTACAACGTCTCCGCCGACCTCGCCGGAGGCCTGGAAGTGACCCTTTCCGAACGAGAGTGACCCGGTTACAGGACGCCGAAAGGCGTCCTGTAATCTTCTCCTCGTTCGGGCCCATAGCTCAGGCGGTTAGAGCGCTTCGCTGATAACGAAGAGGTCCCAGGTTCAAGTCCTGGTGGGCCCACCCGATTCGCCCGGTCGTGTTTGCGGACAACGCAAACCTCGATCGGGTGTTTTTCGTTTCTGGGGGTCGAACCCCCAGACCCCCGCCAGGGAGGGCTTCGCCCCCCTGGACCCCCCAGGCGTTGGGCGCGTGGCCGTTGTGGGTGTGTGGGTGTTGCTTGGGAAGAGAGTTGGGGGTGGGGGTGTTGTGGAGTAGGGCCCTGCCGGACTTCTCTTCCCGGCAGGGTCTTTGGTTCCACGTGGAACCTCGTGCAGTAGCATCGGTGGGTAAGCGGAGCAACTCGGCAGGAAGAGGGGGCTTCTGATGAAGAAGCTGTTGGCACTCGCGGTCATCGCGGGCGGCGTGCTGTTCGTGATCAAGCGCAACAAGGCCGCCAAGGCCGAGGCCGACCTCTGGCGTGAGGCCACCGCGCCGACCGAGCGCCCGCTCGGCTCCGTTTCCACCAACGGAAGCGCCCCGACCAAGGCCGCGGACGCGTCCCGCAACAACTGATTTCGGCGCGGGCGGTTATCATGATCGCCTGCGACCGGGGGCTGTAGCTCAATTGGTAGAGCACCGCCTTTGCAAGGCGGGGGTCAGGGGTTCGATTCCCCTCAGCTCCACTCGTCATCGAAAGAGCCCTGCTCGGGTGAAACGCGAGCAGGGCTCTTTCGTGTTCGCGCGACGGCCCGGTGACGTTCGTCACCGGATGCGGATCACCAAGTCGGACTCTCAGCCAAGTCAACGCTGCTTACATGGGGGTGGAATTCCGGACAGCGAGGTGGAATCATGATCGGTTTCGAAACCGACCTCGACGATCTCAGGGCGTCGAGTCAGGAACTTCAGAAGGCCGCCGATGGGGCAGGTGCCGCCCATGCGGCCGTGAGCAAACAGGACGTGGCGGTCTCGGACACCTCGCCCGTCGGCAGGCTCCTGCCAGGCATGTTCCAGCCGGACACCCCTTTCGGCGGGACCTTGGGGATGCGGGAAGTCGCGAACGCATACGAAGAACACCGTGCGGCCGTGCAAAAGATGCTCGCGAAGCTCCACGAGAGCACCCAGCAGGCCAGCCGTGCGCTGGAGCGCGTCGCCGAGCTGTACGAATCGGTCGACGAGGACAACAGGCAGCGCGTCAACCGCGCCGCGCACGGGACTCAGGGGTAGCGCGAACATGGACGAGTACTTCGGCGCACTGAACACCCAGAGCACCTTTGCTTTCGGGGAAGGCCGAGAAGAACTTCTCGAAGGAATCTCCAACGACCTCCGCAAGGGAGCCAACAACGCGCTCGACGCGGTCGAGATGCTGCAGATGTCGCAGCTGGGCATCGGGATCGGGGCGGACTACGACGGCGAAAGCGCGAAGAAGGAAGTCGCCGGCCTGTTCCGTGAATTCGCCGACGCCGACATCGACTACAACTCGAACTCCAGTCTGCAGCGGATGATCGAGGGCTACGAAAAAATCTGGCACGACTTCGCGGACAAGTCGAAGGTACCGCTGGATCGTTCGCTCCTCCTCCTGCGTCTGTGGCGAGGTGAAGGGGCTGAGGCCGCGAAGACCTACATCACCGAACTCGTGAACGTCTACGGCCGTGTCGGCACGAAGCTCACGGTGCTGGAAAGCGACCTGGTCGCGGCGAGGGAGGCTGTCGCGACCGCACGGTTCGACCTGACGAAACTCTCCTTCGAATTCAAGGTCGCCACGGAGAAGTATCTGAGGGAAAAGGAAAACCTGAACGAGGCCCTCTTCTACAAGGTCCTCGCGGCCGGGTTCGCCGCCGCGGTCACCGGTCTGCTCGCGGTGGCCACCGCGGGTATCGCGGCACCGGCGGGCGCGGCGGTGTGGACGGCCGCGCAAGGCGCGCTCATCGCCGGGCAGACCGCGGGTGCGGCGCTCGCCGTGGGCATCGAGGGGCAGGGGCAACTCACCGGCGACAACCCTCGTTCGATCTACAAGAGCTTCATGGACAACGTGGATCTCATCAGGGAAGGCATGTTCCGCACGGCTGACACGCTCGTGTCGAGGATCCGGACCGAGATCAACGATCTCCCGGTCATCCCCGAACCGCCGGACGTCAGCCCCGGCGAGACCTTCGACCCGGAGAACTTCGAGACCGACAAGACGGACAAGGGGACCGAGAAGCGGGTCAGGGACAGGAACATCGACATCTCGGAAGAGGGTGAGTTCCAGGAACCGCCACGGGAACTCTCCCCGCTCGAATGAGTCAGCCGAAACCACCGGCGGACCGGCAGGCGATGGTCGAGGCGCTCGCGGCGTTGTCGATCGAGGCGACGTCACCGGACGGTGCCGTTTCCGTTTCGGTCAACACCGACGGCGTGATGACGCGGCTCAGAGTCAGTGACTCCGCGTCGCGGATGTCGCCCGCCGAGATCGCGGACGCCGTCATGCGGACCTACCAGGAAGCGCAGCAAGGATCCGCGAAACGCAGCGCGGAACTGATGGCGCCGCTCGGCAACGCCGGGTACATCACCGACAGGCTCCGCTGGCGGCTCGGGTTCACGCCGTCGTACCAGGACACGGGCGAAAAACCTTCCCCCGTGTCGCCCCGGACACCGGCGGACACGGAGAACGTCGTGCTCAAGGACCGCTCGGAAGAACCCGCCGGTCCGGACCAGGACGAGCAGCCCGCGCCGGCGGAATCCGACGACCAGTACTACGAGCAAGGCCTGCGGTACAACCCGTCCTGGTAATACGGCCTTGCGCTCAACCGCGCTTCAGTTTGCACCCTGGTTCCGGCGGCGCCACTCCGGCGCGGCCGGGACCGGAAGGGTTGCGGTGCGGAGAGAACACGAGGGCTCGGTGCTCGAAGCCGGGCAGGCGTTGCGTCGCGGGGAAGTGACCAGCGTCGAATTGGCGGAACGCGCGCTGTCCGTCGCCGACGAACTCGGCGTGTACGTCACCCGGTTCCCCGAGCACGCGCTGGCGTCGGCGCGGCGGGCGGACCGTGAGTTCGCGGCCGGGGTGGATCGCGGGCCGTTGCAGGGAATCCCGCTGGGCGTCAAGGATCTCATCGCCGTCGCGGAGGGGGCGACGACCGCGCAGAGTGTCGTGCTCGGCTGGGGGTCGGGCATCGACGCGGCGGTGACGACGCGGGTGAAGGAAGCGGGCGGGGTCATCGTCGGGAAGACCTCGACGATGGAGTTCGGCTGCGGGGTCCCGGATCGCGCCAAGCCGTTCCCGATCCCGCGAAATCCTTGGGACACCGAGCGTTGGGCGGGCGGATCCAGTTCGGGGACGGCGAGCGGGATCGCCGCCGGGATGTTCTTCGCCGGGCTCGGCTCGGACACCGCCGGCAGTATCCGGATGCCTGCCGCGTTCTGCGGTGTCACCGGGCTGATGCCGACCTACGGGCGGGTTTCGGGAGCGGGTTGTGTGCCGCTGGCCCACACCCTCGACCGCATCGGCCCGCTCGCCCGCACCGCGCGAGACTGCGCGACCTTGCTGGAGGTCATCGCCGAAGTTCCTTTCGTGGCACCGGAGTTCACCGGTGATCTCACGGGTCTGCGGATCGGTGTCGTCCGCGAGCACCACTTCCCCGAAGACGCCGATCCCGCGCTGGAGCGTGTTTTCGACGAAACGCTGTCCCTCGCGGAAGACCTGGGGGCCACGCTTGTCGAGACTTCGCTGCCGTACTGGAGCGAGCTGACCACCGCGGTACTGCTCACCGCGAGCTGCGAAGCCCTTGCCCACCATCGAGCCGATCTGGTCACGAGGTGGCCGGACTTCGGTGTCTCGACGCGGGGGATCTTCGCGGCCGGGGCGCTGGTGTCCGGCGCGGATTACGTGCAGGCACAACGGGTACGACAGGTGGTGCGGCAGGAACTGGCGCGCCTGTTCGACGGCGTCGACGTGATCGCGAGTCCCGTCGCGTCGATCGGCGCTCCACTGCTCGACGACGTCGCCGACGAAGCCGGGCAGCAGAACGCGGAAGTCTTCGAGAAGGTCACGACGCCGTACTGGAACGGCGTCGGGAATCCGGTCCTCGCCGTGCCGATGGGGCAGACCGGCGACGGTTTGCCGCTGTCACTGCAGCTGGCGGGCCGCCTCTTCGACGAGGCGACCGTCCTTCGTGTCGGCGACGCACTCCAGGGGGCGCGATGACTCCGGAACTGATCGATCTCTTGCTGGCCAAGGCGAAACTCCCGGCCGACGAGTCCGACAAGCGAGCGTTGGCGCGCTTGCGCTGGCTGTCCACAGTGGAATCCCTGTACGCGGTGCCGATGGACCGCGGTGTCGCACCGGTGCCGAACGGGGAACCGGCGTGACGCGCCGTCCCGGTGAAGGCGCCGTGCTCGCGCTGGCCTGCGCGGGATCGTTCGTGGTCATCCTCGACGCGACGATCGTTTCCGTCGCCCTGCCCGCGATCCGGTTCGGCCTCGGCTTCTCGTCCGGCGCGCTGACCTGGGTGGTGAACGCGTACACGCTCGCGTTCGCCGGGTTCCTGTTGCTGGGCGGCCGGTTGTGCGACGAATTCGAGGTACGGCGGATGTTCGTGCTCGGGATGAGCCTGTTCACCGTCGCGCGGCTCGCCGCCGGGCTGGCCGCCTCGCCGGAAACGCTGCTGGTCGCCCGGACGGTGCAAGGGTTCGGTGGCGCGTTGCTGATGCCGGTGACGTTGTCCCTGCTGACCACGACGTTCACCGAACCCGCCCGCCGCGCGCGGGCCCTGGGCAGCTGGAGCGCGGTGGGCGCGGCCGGTGCCGCGGCGGGGCCGGTGATCGGCGGGCTGCTGACCCAGTGGGCGGGCTGGCGCTGGGTGTTCTTCGTCAGTGTCCCGATCGGGGTGGCGGCCGTCCTCGCGGCCACGGTGCTGCCGCCGAGGGATCGAAGCCGTCCTCGCGGCAGGCTGGACGTGCTCGGCGCGGTGCTGTCGACGGCGGGACTCGTCGGAGTGGTCTACGCGGTGATGCGTTCCCCGGCCGACGGCTGGGGAAGCGGGTCCGTCCTGCTGCCGCTGCTCGGCGGGCTCGTCCTGCTCGGTGTCTTCCTGGTGCACCAGCATCGGTGGGCGGAGGAACCGCTGGTCGCGCTCGGGATCTTCCGGCTGCGGTCGGTGCTCAGTGGCAACGTGGTGATCTTCCTGCTGGGGCTGGGTTTCCTCGCCAGCCCGATCCTGCTCTCGCTGTACTTGCAGGACGTCCACGGGTATTCGCCGCTGCGGGCCGGGCTGGCGTACTTGCCGGTGGGCGTGGCGATGTTCGCCGGCGCGCGGCTGGCTGGCGGGTTGTCGGTGCGGCTGGGACCCCGGCGCGCGACGGCGCTGTGCTGCGCGATCGGCGCGGTGGGTCTCGCCGTCCTCGCCGCGCTGACCGGTCCGCACGCCTCGTACGTCGGTTCCGTGCTGCTGCCGGGGATGGTCTTCGGATTCGGGACCGCCGCGGCCTTCACCCCGATCACCGTGGCCGCCACCAGCGGGGTGCCGGAACGGCAGAACGGCCTGGCCGCCGGTGTGCTGAACACGGTCCGGCAGACCAGCGGCGCGATCGGCCTGGCCGCGTTGACCGCGCTCGCGGCGGCGGTGACCGCGACCTGGCAGACCGGCGGTCCGACGGGAGAAGCGCAGGTGCACGGCTACACCGCCGCGTTCCTCGCCTCCGCCGTCTGTCTCGCGGCCGCTGCTGTGGTCGCGGCGGTGACGATGCCGGGGCTCAGCTCGCCGCCGCGTGCGCGGGCAGGTCGACCCGGTCCCGGAACCACTGGCAGTCTTCAAGGCTCCCCTCCCGGCGACAGGTGAGGAGTTCGACCAGGTAGTCGTGCGCGGTGTCGAGCCGCGCACGCTCCCGTTCGATCTCGGCGAGCTGACCGGCCACCACTTCACGCCAGCGGTGCTGTTCGGCGAGCAGTTCGGTGATCTTGGACAGGCCGAGCCCGCCGATCCGCCGCCAGTGCTTGATCAGCGCGATGCGATACAGCTGGTCGTCGTCGTAGTACCGCTGTCCCGAGCGGCGGGTGGCGGTGATCAGCCCGCGGCGTTCCCAGTAGTGCAGGGTCGAGATCGCCAGCCCGAAATGGTCGGCGGCCTCGCGAACCGGCGTCAAGGAAGTCATGTGCTCAGTCTAGGTTAGGTAACCCTAAGAAGCTGCTCGTCGAGCCCTGCCAGGTAGTCGCGGCCGAACTCGCCGTTCTCCAGATCGCGCCACAGCACCGGCGGCAGATCCTGCGCCACCTCGGGCGAGCGTGACGCGGCGGCCAGCGCGATGGTCGCCGCGGTGTCGACGTCGCCGGTGAACGCGACGCAGGTGTGGAGCATCCTGGCGAGCCCGCCGCCATCGGTGAGCACGGTCAGCGCGGCGCGGACGCTCATCCAGCCCTGCGGGCCGATCTTGCCCGACCACGGCCGCGCCCAGCCGCCGTGCCCGACGTCCTCGGGAAGGATCCCTTCGATCCATCGCGCGACGTCGGCCGCCGGACCGAGCCGGTGGTGGAAGTAGTGGACGGCGAGCGCGGCCGCCTGTGCTGCGGCGATCCCGGCCGGGGTGTCGTGCGTGATCCTGGCCTGCAGTTTCGCGTGG
This sequence comes from Amycolatopsis alba DSM 44262, assembly GCF_000384215.1. Lineage (NCBI taxonomy): Bacteria > Bacillati > Actinomycetota > Actinomycetes > Pseudonocardiales > Pseudonocardiaceae > Amycolatopsis > Amycolatopsis alba. The sequence goes on from NZ_KB913032.1 coordinate 3,763,673, forward strand.
TACAGGACGTCGTCGACGGTCGGCAGGAGCCCGATCGGCCCGGCGCGCATGGCCGCCCCGCTCTTGTCGCTTTGCGGCTGAAGCCGTCGCAGCAGCTCTTCACCGTCCCGGACCTCGCTCAGCAGCTGATGGAAACGCGGCGCGTAGCCGTCGTGCGGATCGCGGTGATACCCCCGGACGAACTGTTCGGCGAGCAGCAGCGGCGTCCACCGGCGGCCGGACACGAGCAGTTCGGCGATCGCGATCGTCATCTGCGTGTCGTCGGTGTAGCGACCGGCCGGTACGCCGAGATAGCCGGGATGCGGCACGTAACCCGCCAGCGTGTTGTGTTCGGCGACGAAGCTCGGGTACGCGTGCTCGAAGGAGCCTCCGTACGCGTCGCCGATGGCCAGTTCGACCAGCATCCGGTCCCCTTCAGGCGGTGAGTCGTGCCGTTTCCGAAGGGAGTTTGCCGTACGTGCTGCGGTAAAGACCGGAAAACCGGCCGAGATGCGTGAAGCCCCATCGCAGCGCGACGTCGGTGACGGTGCCTTCGGCTCGCCCTCGGGCGATCGCGAGCAGGTCCTGGTGCACGTGGTCGAGCCGGATCCGGCGCAGGTACTCCAGCGGCGTCAGCCCGAGTTCGGTCCGGAACGCCAGCTGCAGCGCGCGCACGCTGATCCGGGTGGCCATCGCCAGCTCACCGATCGACACCGGTTCGGCGGCGTGCTCCTCGCAATAGGTCATCGCGCGGCGCACCGCCGCCGATCTCGACCTCGGCCGATCCTCGGCGAGTTCACCGGACAGCGAATGGGGCTGGGTGTCGAGCAGCCCGTGCAGCAGCAGCTTCTCGAAATGCGAGGCGGCCAGCGGCGACCGGTCGAACAGGCCGGACACGGCCGTGTCGCTGAAGGTCTGCAGCAGGGTTATCCACTGGTCCATGCCCGAAGTGATCAGCGGATCGAACCGCAGGGGCGACGTCGGCGCCTCGCCGAGCCGTTCGCGCATCGTGTCCGCCACCAGCTGCCTGCCCATGCGGAGCAGCAGGATGTCGGGATGGTCGTACCTGGTCTGGAAGCGCGTGTCCGGACCGGTCACGACATGGCGTGACGGGACGATCTCGCCGTCGATCTTGGCCTGGCTGTGACCGTTGAGGGTCACGACCACGGTGTACGCGTCCGGCGTCTCTTCGCCCTGCAGGATGACATCGGAGTCCAGCGTCAGCTCGTAGACCGAGAGGCCGTTGGGGTCGATCCCAGGGATCCGGAGGCCGCTGAGCTGGGAGATGTCGAAGGAACCGGTGGGCGCGGGGGTGTGCAGCTTGACCGTGTCCGGCGCGAGAAACGCCTGGAAAGTGTGCTCGAGCTCGTCGAAGTCGTCGCCGGTGACCACCGTCGACGCGATCGGGGACCCTTCCGAGAACCTTCTGCGCACCTGTCGATCCTGCCAGGCTGCGGGGTGTCACCGAATGCCAATACCGTGGAGTCATGGCGACCGACAAGCTGCGCGCGTGGTGGGCACATCGGCAAGGTCTCGACGGATCGCTGCACGGGGCGTCGGCGGCCGACGTACTGGAGCGAACCGGCTGGATGCGTTCGATCGGCGGTTCGGCGCCTTATCTCGGGCTGTTCGCCAGAGCCCGCCTCGATCGCGAGACGGTCGACGCGGACGTCGCCCGGCTCGCCATCCACGAACTGCCTTCGGCCCGCGGCTGCACCTACGTCCTGCCGTCGGCGGATTTCGAACTCGGCCTGACCGTCGGCGCCGGAGCGCCCGCCGGTGAACTCGCGGCCGCGGAGAAATACCTCGGTGTCACGCAGGCCGAGATCGAGCAGTTGTGCGTCACCGTCGCCGACCTGCTCGACGCTTCCACCGAACCGCTCGACCCGGCCGCGATCAAGGACGCCGCCGGGACCGCGGTGCGCAACCTCGGGGAGGCGGGCCGCAAACGCGGCACCACCACGACGTTGCCGCTCGCGCTCGGCCTGCTCCAGGTCCGCGGCGACATCCGCCGGGTCCCGGTCAACGGACGGCTGGACCAGCAGCGGTACGGCTACGTGCGCTGGACGCCGTCCCCGCGCGGCGGTCTGTCCGATATGGACACCGCGCAGACCGAACTCGCCAGGCGGTACTTCTCGTGGGCGGCCCCGGCGTCGCTCAAGCATTTCCGCTGGTTCTCCGGGTTCACCGCGGCGAACGCCAAGAAGGCCGTGGCACCGCTGGATCTCGTTCCGCTCGAAGGCACCGAGCTGCTGATGCCCAAGGAACTCGCGGACGAGTTCGCCGGATTCGCGGCGCCGTCGAAGCCGTCGTACGCGCTGCTCGCCGGGGTCGACGGCATCCACCTTCTGCACCGCGAGATGTCGCGGCTGCTCGACGACGCCGACGTCGAACGCCCCATACCGGGCGGCCGCGCGGGGGAGACGCTGGGCGGGCAGGCGGATCCGCCGAGCCATCTGATCGTCGACCGAGGCCGTTTCGCCGGCCTGTGGGAGTTCGACACCGAGACGAACAAGATCGTCTACCGGTTCTTCGGGGACGAGGACGCCGCGCTGCGCGAGACGGTCGCGGAGACCCTGGAATTCGTCCGTGACCAACTGGGCGACGCCCGGAGCTTCAGCTTGGATTCGCCGAAGAGCCGGGCGTCGCGGGTGGCCGATCTCAGGAACGGACCGTGATCAGGCTTTCGCCTCGTTGATCAGGATGTCGACGGCCTTGTCGTTGCGGGCGGTCTGCTCCGGGATCACCGAAGCGGGCGGGTAGAAGCCGTCGAGCCCGCCGTCCTTCGGGTACATCTCGAAGGTGTAGCTGAGGATCTTGTGCTTGCCCCACGCCCAGTCGTTGATGTCGCCGTCGGTGGTGTACAGATCGCTGGACTGCTCAGGCGTGTAGCCGTTGGTGCCCGCCATCTGCTTGCCGACGTCGGCGAAGCGCTTCGCTTCCTCCTCGTTCAGGCCCGTGTCGGTCGCTTCCTTCGTGTAGCCGTACGGCCAGAGCACCAGTTCCGAGAAGGTGTGGAAGTCGATGTGCGCCTTGATCTGCTGCGCGCCACCGACCACGCGGGAGTTCATGAACTCCGCGACAGCCTTGGTCTCGGGCTCGGAGAACGCCGACGGACCGTGGTAGTCCTCGGCGGACGGGCTGTTGCTCGACCCGCCGCAGCAGTTCCACTTGTAGTCCCAGTTGCGGTTCGGGTCGGTGCCGACCGCGCTGCTGCCCGGCACGGGCTTCCGCGTCTTGCGCCAGCCCTGGTACTCGCCGCCGGTGATGTCGTACTCGGAGCCGTCCGGATTGACGTTCGGGATCACGTAGATCTCGTGCTCGTCGACCATCTTCTTGATGGCGGGGTCGGTCGCGTACCCGGTGGTGAACCGGTCCACGATCCGCAGGCACATCTCGGTGGTGAGGTGCTCGCGCGCGTGCTGGTTGCAGGTGAACAGGACCTCGGGCTCGTCCTCGTCCTTGGCCGCGTTGTCACTGATCTTCAGCACGTTCAGCTCGCGACCCTCGTAGGACTTCCCGACGCTGGACAGCGTCGCGATGTCACCGTGGTCCTTCGCGGCTTTCTGCAGCTCAGCGGTCGTTTCGGCGTACGTGTGGTACGCCTCGTCGCCCGGCGGGAAGTCACCGGCGACGGCCGAGGTGCCCGCCCGGACACTGCGCTGCTTGAGCATGCTGTCGAAGTCGCCGAGCGACTTCAGGCTGAACCCGTTCGCGCGCAGGCTCGCGGCCTGATCGGGCGTGGCGACGACGGTCAGCGCGCCACCGCGGGAGCCCGCGACGTCGACACCGGTACGGGCGACGGCGGTGCGTTTCGCGGAGTCGTTCGCGCCCTCGACCGAATACAGCCCTCTCGCCGGGTCACCGGTCTGAGCGTTCGCGACGGGCGTCGTGACGGCCAGCAGGGCGAGCCCTGTGGCGGCCAAAGCGCCCCAAATGCGACGGCGTGTGGACATTTCGCCTCCGAACGATCTGGGACAAGGTGGGCGTTCACCGTCGCGGAAGTGAATCATCCACGACAACCCGACGATCGTCGTTCCCAGTTACCGTTTACGGCCAGAGACGCTCTTTGCGCCAGGTCCCGTTCTCGCGCCGATAGCGGAGCCGCTTGTGCCGCCGGTCGTGGCTCGCCTGCCAGAACTCCACTTCGGACGGCGTCACCAGATAGCGGGTCCAGGTTTCCGGCGCCACGCCCGGATTCTCTTCGACCCAGCGGCGTGCTTCCTCGGCCGCGCTGTCGAGATCGGCCGGATCTTCGAGCACCTGGGACTGCCTGCCGATGAACGCCTCCACCTGCGACGCGGGCGGACGCGCGGTGAAATCGGCCGCGGACACCTCGGGTGCGGCGAGTGCCACCGGGCCGCGCAACCGGACCTGGCGGCCCCGCCCCGGCCAGAAGAACGTCAGCGCGGCGTAGGGATTCTTCGCCAGCTGAACACCTTTCGGGCTTTCGGAACTCGTCGCGACCGCCCAGGTGTCGCCGTCGACGTCCTTGAGGATCACGACCCGCGCGTCCGGCACCCCATCGGAGTCCACTGTGGACAGTGTGACGGCGTGCGGCGCGAGGACGTGTTCGCCCGCCTCGTCGAGCCATTTCAGGAACAGCTCGCGAGGAGAGGCAGGCGAGGACTCGGTGTCGAACTCCGGAAGTTCCGCGGGAAACGACGGCCAGCCGCGCAACGTGCGACCCATCAGTACCCCGGCGGACGCTGATGTGGCGGATAGCCGGGCGCGGGCGGCGGATAGTGCGGCGGATGCTGACCCGGCGGCGGACCCTGCGCGGGCGGCGGGCCGACCGGGTACTGCGGCGGCGGAGGCTGCTGCGGCTGCCAGCCGGGAGGCGGCATCGGCTGACCGGGCGGCATCGGCGGCGGCTGGCCCTGCGACTGCTGCCACTGCACCTGCTGATAGACCTCGGCCGGCTGCGGGAAACAGAACGTCAGCTTCGCGTTGACCGAACCCTGGACCGCCGCGCCCCACAACTTCCCGCCGACGAACGCGTACATCTGCGCCGCCGAGACATCGACCGCCACCATGCGCGTCTCGCCGCCGAACTGGTTGCCGGACTTCGCCGACGCGGCCTGCGCGGCATCCGGATACACCCGGTCACCGATCAACCCGGCGATCACCACCGAAGCCGCCGTCCAGCCGACAGTGCCCATCACGTTCGCGCGCGCGTGCTGCGTCGCCAGCCCGGTGAAGTCGTACAACGCCGGCGCGGTCACCTCCGGGATCGCCGCCGCGACCACGCAGTAGTTCATCGTCGACAGCATCACGGATTCGGTGAACAGGCCCACGACGGCCGCGCTCGGACCGATCTGAACGGTGTTCAGCCTGCCCCCGCTGCGCTGGATACGTTCCGCCACCGCACCCAGGTACTGCTCCTTGGTGAGCACTGATGCCTCCTGAAGACCGCTACGCACCGCCATCGTCGCATGAACAGGGCGGACGGTCGCACCGACGCGGATATCCGATCTGCTTCACTGGGCCCCACTATGCGACGTCTTCTGATCTTGCCGCTCGTCGTGCCGCTCCTGGCGGCCTGCGGGCCGACGGAACAGCCGCCAGCGGCGAGCTCACCCGCGCCGTCGAAGACCGCGGCGCCCAACATCCCGCCCGCGCCGGAACCCACCGGCAAAGGCCCGTGCCCGTACCTGAGCACCGAGTTCGTCTCGGACGCCAACGGGCAGAAGGTCTCCAAGGTCAAGACCTCCGCCGACCAGCCGCATCCGACCTGCTTCTTCTACGCGCTCAGCGGGAAACTGCAGCTCACAGTGCGCGTGTACAACGGAGAACCCGCCGTGGCCAAGGCACTGGTCGATCAAGCGGCACCCATCGACACCTCCAACCCGGCCGACGAACCGGCGGGCTGGAAGGGCGGCTACCAACCCTCCGGAGAAGGCGCCGTTTACGCCGTTTCGAAGGGCGGGAACGCGGTAGTCGTGACCACCAACCAGAAGCAAAGCATCAAAGCACGTACGGTGGCTAAGGAGGCTATCGGTGAGCTGCAGCTCTAGGTAGTGGTATCCACACGTCAGAGTGAAGTTGATCTTGTACTACCCTGTGCCGCACGCGCGACGGTTCGCGGGGACCAGCGCAACGCCAGATCCGGCGGCGGCCGCCTCGCGGTGTGGCTCGGCGGCACAAAAGATCATTTCTCCCCATAAGACAAAAGGACAGGTTTCGTGGCTGACACCCTCAAGGAAATCTTGCTCGACTCCAGCCGTCGCCCGGCGGTCGTGAGCGACTTCGAAGGTCTCGTCGACGCCGAGGTCTCCGACAAGGGCGGCGTTTCGGGTGCCGTCGTGAAGACCGGCTTCGCCGCCGTCAAGAAGATCAAGCCGGGCATCATCCCCTCCGCCGTCGACGCCCTGCTCGACGACTTCACCGGTGCCCTCGAGCCGTTCTACGGCGACTACAAGGCCAAGGGCGGCAACGACTTCGGCGCCTACCTGGTCGGCCGCGGCGACGAGGCCGCCGACGCGCTCCTGTCGGTCACCGACGCGCGCGCCGACAAGAGCAGCCGCGACAGCATCAAGAAGGTCTACGGCAAGCTGCGCCCGAACGGCAAGAAGAACGTCGAGGAGGCCCTTCCCCGCCTCGGCCAGCTGATCGACAAGCACGCTGCGTCTGTCTGATTTTTTTGATCGCGCTGACGTAAAGCGCGCCGAAGGGGCGTCGACCCGCTTTCCACTCACGTGGGCGGGGAGGCGCCCCTTCATCGCGTTTACGTGGGCCTTCGGCCCAAAAGAGGGCGCGATCGGTGAAGTCTCGCCGTCGCGCTGGCGCGCTTTCGGCGAGACAGTCCGCCGGTGCTGTTGTTGGGCGCGTTGATCTTCGGCAACGAACGACCTCGGTACTTAGTTGGTCGTCGGGATCTTCGTGGCGGTGAGGATTCGGTGGAGGGTGGTGTGCAGGGCGTCGGTGGCTTCGGTGTGGGGGATGCGGCCGGAGTCGGTTTCTTCGGCGGCGGCATGACCGAGTTTGACGATGACTGCCACCAGCCAGCCGGTCGGCAGCCGGGCGTCGAATTCGCCCGTCGCCTTGCCTCGCTCGATGATGCGCGCCAGCCGGTCGGCGACCGGTTCGTGGCGTCGCCGGTCGTCGGGTGGGGGCGCGGGCAGGGAATTGATCTTCCCGAGTAGCGCGGGATAACGCCCGGACGTCCTGCGGGCGGCTTCGAGCAAACGCACCAGCGCGTCCGCGGCGGGGCCGTCATCGAGGTCCGCGGCGTCCATCGCGGCGACAGCCTCCTCGGTGATCCGGTCGAGCACCGCCGACAGCAGTTCCCCGCGCGAAGGGAAGTGGGCGTAGACCGTTTGCCGGGTCACGCCTGCGGCCGTGGCGATGGCTTCGACGCCGGCGTCGGGATCAGTGCCGAGCTTCTTGAGCGCGGCATCCAGGATCGAGGTCCTGCTGCGCTGGGCGTCCGAACGACGGGATCGAGTCATCTCTTACACCTTGTCAAAGTTGACGGGTCGTGGATATCTTACATCGTGTAAGAGATCTTTCGCATGGCTTGGAGCAGGAGCACCATGAAGCCCTTCACCGACGCCGACCCGAAGACGTTCATCGCGGATTTCCACCGGTCCTTCCACGACGAACTGGTGAACAGCGACGAAGACGCGGGCGTGATCGTCGACCGCTACCACACGCCGGACATCGTGCAGTTCGCCGACGGGCACCGGATGGACCGGGACAAGCTCATCGCGCACACCCGCCCGGTACGCAAGAACCGGCCGACCGGGCGGATGGAGGTGCACGAAGCAGTGGTGAACGGGGACCGGATCGCCGCCCGGAGCACTCTGTACGTGACCAATCGCAAGCGGGACCTCACCATGGAGGTGTACTTCTTCGGGGAGTTCACGCCCGACGGCCGGATGCGGCGAGGACACACCCTCACCCGCACCGTCCCCGCCGAAACGGTGACGGCATGAGCACGACCACCTATGGCGTGAGCGGAATGGTCTGCGGGCACTGCGCGGGCTTCGTCACCGAAGAGATCGAGCACATCGCGGGAGTCACCGCCGTGGCGGTGGACGTCGAGCAGGGCACGGTCACGGTGACCGGCGACAAGGCCCTCGACATCGATGACATCCGTGCCGCCGTCGAAGAAGCGGGCTACGAACTGACGTCCGGAGCGTGAAAGGGCCGTCCAGCGACCTTGTGGGTCACTGGACGGCCCTGGCGACAAGCAGAAGAGGATCCGGCGTCAGTTCTTCTTGTCGGCGGAGCTGGTCGAGGCCTGGTGCCCGTTCTTGGGGGCGGCGGGCTTCGGGGTCGCGGGCTTGGCTTCACCCGAACCCCCAGCCGGACCGGAAGCGGCGGGCTTCGCGGCGGCGGGCTTCGGAGCGGCCGCGGCCGGAGCGGCGGGCTTGGCCGGAGGAGCGGGCGGAGCCTTCGGCGGCGCGGGCGCGACCGGCGGCTCCTGCTTCGAACGCAGCGTGTAGGCGGCACCGGCACCGATGACCGCGATACCGATGACCCACGGCCAGCGACGACGCTTGCGCGTCCCCTTGGCAGCGGTCTTCGCCTCCACGAGCGCGGCCCGGAAGTCCTTCTTCGCCGCCTTGAAGTCCTTCTTGCCCCGGCGCTTGGACTCACCGGCGGACTTCGCGGCCAGGATGGCGGCCTTGCGTGCCTTCCTGCCCGGCTTCCGCATCTCGGAAAGCCTGGCCAGCGCCTCCTTGCGAGCCGCCTTCGAGCTGCGCTTGAGCTCCTTGCGGGTCAGTTCCGTCTTCTTCGCGAGCTTCTTGCGCGCACGACGGCTGGTCTTAGCGATCTCACCGGCGCTCTCGGAGAGCTTCTGCTCGGCTACCTCTACGGCGTGGGCGGTGGCTTCCTTACCCGCCTCGACAGCACGTTTGCGCAGGCCGAGCGCGCCGGCCTTCGCCGACTCGCTCACCGAATCTGCGGCCCGGGTCATGGCCTTCACCTCATCAATCGTTTTGATTCTGCTTCGTTGCTTGTAACCTATCGTGCCCCTTTTCCCCAGATCTTGCCGCAGATGGCACGATGAAGCTCGTGACTGAAAGCAAGGGATCCCTCATTGGTGGCGCGCTGAAGGCCACTCTGCACACCAACCAGGGTGACATCAACCTGAACCTGTTCCCCGATCACGCGCCGAAGACGGTCGCGAACTTCGTCGGGCTCGCCGAGGGCAGCAAGGAGTACACGCAGCCCAACGCGCAGGGCGAGAACTCGGGCCCGTTCTACAACGGGTCGATCTTCCACCGCGTCATCGACGGCTTCATGCTCCAGGGCGGCGACCCGACGGGCACCGGTCGCGGCGGACCCGGCTACAAATTCGGCGACGAGTTCCACCCGGAGCTCCAGTTCTCCAAGCCGTACCTGCTGGCCATGGCCAACGCCGGACCCGGCACCAACGGCTCGCAGTTCTTCATCACCGTCGCGCCGACGACGCACCTGAACTTCAAGCACACCATCTTCGGAGAGGTCGCGGACCAGCCTTCCCGCGACGTCGTCGACGCGATCGGCCGCACCGCGACCGGTCCGGCCGACCGCCCGCTGCAGGACGTCGTCATCGAGAAGGTCAGCATCACCCGCTGATCACGAAGCCGGTTACGGGGGATTTCGGTAGGTTGGTGGCATCGTGAGCCAACCACCGAATCCCCAGTACCAGCAGGCCGCCATGCCCGGCTGCTGGTGGCACCCGAACCGGCAGACAGGGCTGAGCTGTTCGCGCTGCGAGCGTCCGGCCTGCCCGGATTGCCTGCGTGAAGCAGCCGTGGGCTTCCAGTGCACCGACTGCGTCCAGATGGGCCGCCAGCAGGACCGCGCCCAGCAGAAGCAGTATCGCGACGCCGGTTACGGCGCGCGCACCCTCGCCGGCGCCCAGCCGCCCCGGACGGCTGTCGTGACGCCGGTCCTCCTGGCGCTCAACGTCGTCATCTTCTTCATCACGGTCGCCCAGTCCGGCAGCATCTCGAACAACAACTTCTCGGACCTCTTCCAGTTCGGTGAACTGTGGAACCCGGCGACGCTGGCAGGCAACGAGTGGTGGCGGATCTTCACCTCGGGCTTCCTGCAGTTCGGCTTGCTGCACATCGCGAGCAACGCCTTCTCGCTGTGGTTCGTCGGCCGCCCGCTGGAGACCGCGCTCGGCCGCGTCCCGTTCACGGTGCTCTACTTCGTTTCGATGATCGGCGGCTCGGCCGCGAACCTGGTGTTCAGCGGCCTCGACGCCGTCCCGGTGGTCGGCGCGTCCGGCGCCATCTTCGGGCTCATCGGCGCGTACACGGTCATCGTCATCAAGCTGAGGCTCAATCCGACCTGGCTGCTGGTGATCCTGGGCCTGAACGTCTTCATCACGTTCCAGGTGCCCGGCATCTCCATCCTCGGGCACGCGGGCGGTTTCGTCGCCGGGCTCCTGGCGACCTTCGCGCTGCTGTACGCGCCGGAAAAGAACAGGCTCAAATGGCAGATCGGCGGGATCGCGATCGTCGTCGTGGCGATGATCGGGCTCATCGCCTGGAAGGACTCACAGACGATTTCCGCGTCCTGTGAGCTCACCACCAGCCGTGGCGTGCCCAGCTACGTCTGCTACCCGGAGTAGTTCCGCTTCCCCCGAGTGGGTCATACGAAGACCCGGTGGGGAAGCAACACGGCTGGGTACTTCCATGTTGATCGGCAACATCGACAACGTGGGGGTTCACGATGAAGATTCGCGAGGCAGTCCTGCTCACGGCCGTCGCCGCGATGGCCGCGGCACTGGCACCTTCGGTCGCGCAGGCCAGCGAGGCCGCGGAAACCTGCCAGACCTACACCAAACGCTATTTCCTCGGCTCGGGAAGCGCGATCACGCTGCGTGTCGCCTACGTCGATGCGGCGTTGAAAATCTGCTTCGGGGATCCCGGCGTCACTTCCTCGGTGGCGACGCAGACCGTCGGCACGACGGGGCCGGGCGCGGCCACCGGCTGGGAGATCACGGCAGGCCAGGCGGTGGTCCAGGACCAGCGGCCCCGGCACGTCAAGGCGAAGTTCAGCGGATCGCTGCGGACCTGCGTCGTCAAGATCAACCCGATCTGCTCGCCGGCCTCGCCGTACGAGATCTTCGGGGAGTACGCGCCGCCGGCGGTCGGCCCGGCCGTTCCGGGCTGGTCACACGGCCCGAACGGCGACGTCCACTACTACGACAACGCCTGACCCTTGAGGGCGGTGAGGACGTCCAGGACGTCCCTGGGGTCCTCGCCGAGGTCGATCCGGCCGAACACCAGCAGGTGGTCGCCGGATTCGACCTCGAGGGTCACGCTGTCCCGGCCGAGCCGTCGCGTCGTGCGCAGCCGGAGCCGGGCCTCGGACCAGGAGTAGCGGTGCGCGCCGCCCACGGTCCTGGCCTGGATTCCGTCTGGACCGGCGGCCAGCCGGGGACGGAGCAGGGTGCCGTGCAGCGCGAGCGCGCCGACGGAGACCATCGCGACCCCCGTCAGGACCGTGCCGCCGACGTCGCCGCCGATGGCCAGCCACGCCACTCCCGCCAGCAAGAACAGGGTGATCGCCCAGGCCACTACCACAACGTTCTGCTGCGGCGCCCAGGAGGTGGGGTAGTTATCCACAGGGGTTATCCACACTGGGGATGAGTCACACCGGTGTAATTCGGCGTCAAGCCGCCATCCGGAGTAATACTCACCGCCAGCGCATCGTCATGAGCAGCCCGGCGATCATCAGCACGAAGCCGATGGCGAAGTTCGTGTTGCCCAGATCCGCCATGAAGGGGATCTTGTCGCCCGCGATGTAGTTCACGACCAGCCACAACAGGCCGATCAACATGAGGCCGAACATCACGATCTTGTAGAAAAGGTTCGACGGACCTGCCGCCTTGACCTTGACCGGCGTGCGCCGATCGGTCGGCGGGGTGTACGCCGTCTTCTTGCGGACCTTGGACTTCGGCATCGTGTTCCTCGCGTACTGTTCGGCTTCCCTGGTGGCGATGACCCGCTTTCGGGTGCGCAACCAGCGCCACGTGCACACGTTAACGTAAACGAGCGCCGCTGGGCACCGTCCGGGACCGGTCGATTTCCCGCACTGTGACAATGGTGTCACACACGGTTCGGCAGTGGCTTGGTTCGAGATAGAGGAGCTTTGCGTGGCTGAGCGGGAAGAGCCGGGTGGGGACCGACGCCGGTACTCCGGACGCCCACCCGGTGAGGGCCGTCCGGCGCAGCGCCGGAGGCCGCAAGAGGACGCGGCCGTGCCACGTCGCGCACCCGGAGAGGCGCCGACGCCTCGCCGGAGGCCGCCGGAGGGCAGGTCGTTCGACGGTCCGCCACCGCGCCGCCGGAGCGATGCGCCCCCGCCTCGTCGTCGTCCCGCGCCGCCGGGGTCGACCGAGGAGACCGTCATCTTCGAGCCGGTCGCCGCTGACGTCGCGACCGAGGAACGCCCGCCGCCTCGGGAGCTGGGCAAGGGCGGCGCCGCCATCCGGACCGTCGGCGAACTGCTCATCACCGCCGGCCTGGTGGTGCTGCTGTTCATGGTCTACGAGGTCTACGTGACCGACCTCTTCTCCGCGGGCAAGCAGTCCGAGGCCAGCACCGAGCTGGACGGCGAATGGGGCAAGGACCGGACGCTGCATCCGGAACTGGTCGACGGGAAGGCGTTCGCCAGGATCCACATCCCGGTGTTCGGCGCCGACTTCAACTTCACCATCCAGGAAGGCACCACCGAGGCCGCCCTCGAAGTCGGCCCCGGCCACTACAAGGGCACCGCGCTGCCGGGCGAACCGGGCAACTTCGCGGTCGCCGGTCACCGCGTCGGCAAGGGCGCGCCGTTCAACGACCTGGACAACCTCGCCTCCTGCGACCAGATCGTCATCGAGACGCAGACCGACTTCTACATCTACAAGGTGCTGCCGTACAAGGACGAGGTCGAGGGCTGGGCCACCGGCAAGGGCGCCGAGCCGAAGTGCAAGAACGTCGGGACACTGCGCGACCCGAACGCCGCCGACGGTGGCGCCTACGGGGAGACCAACGGCCGCCGCATCGTGTTCCCGACCAAGGGCGACACGGTGAACCCGGTGCCGTACAAGGATCCGGAGATCCTCCCCAAGGCCGAGCAGGTCTCGCTGCTCACGCTGACCACTTGTCACCCGCAGTTCTCGGCGAAGGAACGGCTCATCATCCACTCGGTGCTGACCCAGCAGGTGCCGAAGAACCAGGTCGGCTCCTACGCCGAACTGCTGCCCAAGATCTCGGAGGCACGCTGATGTACGGCTGGATCTGGCGCAAGCTGCCAGGCCCCTTCGCGGTGAAGCTGGCGACGGCGGTCGTGCTGGCGCTCGGGATCGTCGCCCTGCTGATGTTCGTCGTCTTCCCGTGGCTGGAGCCGCGGCTGTGGTTCAACGAAGTGAGCGTCCAGTGATGTCTGTCGAGCGCTGACGGAAACTCGCCGAAGGGGCGCCGGGTCGCTTGCAACTCGCGTTGCGCGCGGAGACGCCCCTTCATCGAGTTTCCGTGGCCTTCGGCCGAAAGAGGGCGCTCGACGGTGAAGTCTCCGTCGGGCGCTGAGCGCCCTTTGGGAGACCTTGTGGCTGAGTTCGAGTTGCGCCCAGTAATCCCGCGGTTCGGCGTCTTCCTGGTCTCCGGGCGGTTTCCCGGCCAGGAGGACGCCGATGTCCTGCGCCGGTCGGTCGACGCCGCGATCGCCGCCGAACGGGCCGGATTCGACGACGTCTGGTTCGCCGAGCACCACTTCATGCCCTATGGCGTCTGCCCGTCCGCGATCACCCTCGCCGCGCACGTGCTCGGCCGCACCGAGCGGATCACGGTCGGCACGGCGGTGAGCGTGCTGTCGGTCGCGCATCCGGTGGCGCTCGCCGAGCAGTGGGCGCTGCTCGACGCGGTTTCCGGCGGACGGCTGCGGATCGGCGTCGGCCGCGGCGGGCCATGGCAGGACCTCGAGGTGTTCGGCACCGGGGCGGCCCGCTACGGGACGGGGTTCGAGGAGAGTCTCGATCTGTTGCTCGCGGCGATGACGTCGGAGACCGTCTCGGCCGACGGTGCCCACTTCGCGTTCCGTGAAGTGCCGATGGTGCCGCGGCCGGAACGCGCCCCGCGCCTGGTCGTGGCCTGCGGGGACGCCGGATCGAGTTCGGTCCGGCTCGCCGCCGAGCGCGGGCTGCCGATGCTGCTCGGCCTGCACACCGACGACGACGGCAAGATCGAAACCCTTGCCGCGTACGGGGATTCCGCCGCTGGACATGTCTCGACGGTGATGTGCCAGGTGGGAGACGACGCGCTGGACGTCGTGCGGTCCGCGTTGCCGGGCTCCCTCAAGGAAGGGTTCGCCGGGCACGTGTACCTCGACGGCAGGCGCGGGCTCGAAAAAGATCCGGTGTCCTACACCGATCGGCTCTGCGAGATGCATCCGATCGGCGGCGTGCAGTACTGCGTCGACAGGCTGGGAACAAGCCTCCGGCGCACCGGGGTCTCCCACGTGATCATGATGGTGGAAGCGTCCGGTACGCCGGAGGGAACGCTCGAGAACATCGCGCGGATCGGGGAAGAGGTACTACCCGCGCTGCGCTGATGAGCCCTCAGCGGGAAAGCGTGCTTCGGGCTGCGGAACGGCTAGCAGTCGCGGAGTTCCGGGCTCTGGTTCAGCAGCTGGCCGCGCACCGAAACGAAGGCGCGGTAGCGGTCACTGTCCACTTGGGACCGTTTGAACACGGCGACGCGGTGACAGTTCTGGAACGCCAGCTTCACGCCGAAGTGCCGTTCGAGCCCGCCGCGGATGGCGTCCGAGGCCAGCGCCCGCAGCAGCTGACCGCGTTCGGCTTCGCTCGGCGGCGGTGTTTCGTTGTCGGCGAACCCGTCGGATGCGCCCTCGGCCTCCGCGATGACACCGGTGATCACGGTCCAGGCATAGGGCAGGGATTCCCGGACACAGGCGACGAATTCGGCGTCGGAGACCTCCCCGCGCTCGGCCTTCTCCAGCAGCGCGGGCGATACATCCAGAGACATCGGACCTCCGAGAGAGACGCAGTGAACGTGGGCCGTCTTCCTGACTACTCACCCGCGGCTCGGCCCACAAGAGAAAACGATCATCATCACCACTTTGGCGGAAGCGGTCGTCACTCCCAGCGAAAAAGCTTCGCCGCCACGACACAACTGCCCGCCGCGAAAGCCGCCAGAACGGCGAGTTGCAGTGGCTGGGCGCCGGCGCCGGTCCAGGCGTCTTCCATGGCCTTCACGCCCGGCGGGACGTACGCGCCGATGTCCTGGATGGCGGACGGCAGCAACGGGCGCGGCAGGTAGACGCCGCCGAGGAACATGATCGGGAGGTAGGCGATCATCGCGATCCCGCCCGCCGCGCGGCCGGTCTTGGCGACCGACGCGGCGATCAGCCCGAAACCGAAGATCGCCGTCGTGCCGAGCACGAACGCGAGCAGGAAGCCGAGCGGATGCCGTGGTCCGGGGATGTCGAAGACGGCGGAGCCGAGCACGATCAGCAGGCCGACACCGGCAATCGTGACGGTGACGTTGATGATCAGCTGTGCCACCAGCAGTTTCGCCGGATGCACCGGTGTGGTGGCGAAGCGGCGGAGGATTCCTTGTTCGCGGTAGGCCGCGATCACGGCGGGGATCGCCTGGAGGCCCATCATCGCGATGGCGAGCACCACCAGCGACGGCACCCAGGCGTCGATGAACCGCATGCCGGGGGTGTTCTCGCTCTCCGTCCGCAGGGCCGGGATGGCGCCGAGGCCGAGCAGCAACCCGGTCGGCAGCACCAGCCCCGAGATGACCCAGGTCGGCGAGCGCAGCGCGAGTTTCGTTTCGGTGAAGGTGATCTTGGCGAGGGTGTTCACGGTCTGTCTCCCGTTTCAGTCGCGGCCGGTCAGGGTCACGAAGGCGTCGTCCAAAGAGGTCTTTCCGGTGCGATCGCGAAGTTCGAGCGGGCTGCCGGTGGCGACCACGTGCCCGGCGTCGAAGATCGCGAGGCGGTCGCAGAGGCGTTCGGCCTCGTCCATGAAGTGCGTGACCAGCAGGACGGTGACGCCGGTGTCGCGCACACCCTCGACGAGCTTCCAGGTGTCGCGGCGGGCGTGCGGGTCCAGTCCGGTGGTCAGCTCGTCGAGGACGGCGACCTCGGGGCGGCCGATCAGGGCGAGCGCGATCGAGACGCGCTGCTTCTGGCCGCCGGAAAGCTTGCCGAAGTACTTGTTCCGCTGCTCGGTGAGACCCAGTTTCGCGAGCAGGTCACCGGGTTCGGCGGGGTTGGCGTAGAAGGAGGCGTAGAGCTCGAGGGCCTCCTGGACCTTGAGCTTTTCCGGCAGGCGGCTCTCCTGGAGCTGGGAGCCGAGACGCTGCTTGAGTGCCGCGTGATCCGTTTTCGGGTCCAGGCCGAGGACCGAGACGCTGCCGGAGTCCGGCGTGCGCAGACCCTGGAGGCATTCGACGGTGGTGGTCTTGCCCGCGCCGTTGGTCCCGAGGATCCCGAAGATCTCGCCTTGTTCCACGTGGAACGAAACGTCGTCGACCGCGACGTGCTCCCCGTACGTCTTGCGGAGGTTGGTGACTTCGATGAGTGGCATGCGAAAAACGTTATGACGCAACGGGTTCGGCCAGAATGGCGCTGGAACCCCAACCGGGGTGGGGCTGGACCCACCCCCTTCGTGGGGCTGCGGTCACTGCGTTCCGGCCGTTCGGTGCGCGAGACTTCTCGCATGATTCGGAAGTACCTCACCTCGGTGCGCCGCGGCTTCGTGCTCGCGGCCCTCGCCCTGGTGAGCTGGCTCGACCTCCTGCTCGAACTGGTGGGTTTCTGCCTGCTCTGTGTCGGCCTGGTCTTCGCGTACACGCTGGCCCTGGAAGGGACGCGTCCGCGCGCCGCGCTCACCCGGCGGCTGGTCGGAAGCTGGTGCGGTATCGAAGTCGAGCCGCCGTACCGGCCCGCTCCGCCGGAGCCGGAACGCGAGCGCGACGGCTGGTACCGCGAGGGGAACAACCTGTTCAAGCGGTCCTGGTTCATCAAATGGACCAAGCGGTTCGAGTGGATCTCCGACGACCCGGCGACCGGCCGCGACCTGGGCTGGCAGCTGTGGAACCCCTTCGCCGGTTTGGTGCTCGTGCCCGCCGTGCTGCTGACCGGACCTGTCGCGCTGCGCGTCTACGGGCGCTGGACGCGCTGGTGGCTCGGACCTCGCCCGGCTCGCTCCGGGGACGGCTGGGTCAAGACGCGGTTGAAGGCGTTGGGCTATCAGCTGAGCCTGGTCGGGCTCTCGGCCGCGCAGCTCGGGATGGCGATCCCGACGTTGCTCATACTGCCCGTCGCGGGGCCGCTGTTCCCGACGATGGTCGTCGCGGGCAGGTCGGTGACCGACACCTTGCGCCGCGAGGCCAAGAACTGGACCGGCGTCCGGATCGACCGGCCCTACCTGCCGGAGCCGTCGTTCCCCGTCCCGCGGCCGGACGGGATGTACCAGTACGGGAGGCAGCTGTACGACACGCCTTGGTGGCCGGCGCGGCTCGGTCGCTGTCGCTGGGCGATCCGTGACCGCGCGACCTGGCGCGACATGGCGGCCGCGGTGGTCAACTCGGTGGTGCTGGCACTGATGGCCGTGCCGACGGCGGCGCTGGTGTTCTCCGGTTTCTGGGGCTTCCTGGCGCTGTGGGTCTGGCGGCCGATCTCGCGGTGGACGGACACCTCGTGGTCGATGGCCGGACTGTCTGAGGCGACCACGCACTGGCAAGCACTCGCGATGACCCCGGTGGTCGTGGCGGCCTTTGTTGCCGGGCTGCTCCCGGCGCCGTGGCTGGCTCTTAAGGGTGCTCAGTTCGCGAAGCTGCTTCTGGGACCGACGGAGGCTTCGCGGCTGGAGCAACGCGTCGAACGGCTGAAGCAGACGCGGACGGACGCGTCGGTCGCGCAGGCCGCCGAGCTGCGGCGGATCGAACGGGACCTGCACGACGGGGTCCAGTCGCGGCTGGTCGCGATGGGGATGAAGCTGGGCGCCGTCGAAGCACTGATCGACAGCGATCCGGCCGCGGCGAAACGGCTGGCCGCGGAGCTGCGGCAGACGTCGTCCGAGACGCTGACCGAGCTACGCCTGCTGGTGCGCGGGATTCACCCGCCGGTGTTGTCCGAACGCGGACTCGGTGACGCCGTGCGGGCGATGGCGCTGGACAGTCCGATGCGGGCTTCGGTGAACGGCGACCTGCCGCGACTGGAGCAGCCCGCGGAAGCGTGCGCGTACTTCGCTGTCAGCGAGTTGCTGGGCAACGCGGCGAAGCACGGTGAGGCACGAAAAGTGTCGATCGAGCTGGGTTACGACGACGGTCTGCTGCGGATCGAGGTGACCGACGACGGGAAGGGCGGCGCGAACGCGGCGCGGGGCAGCGGGATTCGCGGGATCGAACGCAGGCTGGCCACGTTCGACGGTACTTTTGCTCTGACCAGCCCGCTCGGCGGGCCGACGAAGGTGACCATGGAGATCCCGTGCCTGCTCGACCCCGATGCGTCGTCGCCGAGGACCAGTACCTCCTCCGAGACGGCTTGACGCATCTGTTGACCGCGCACGGTTTCGACGTCGTCGAGGCGGTCGGGACCGGGCCGGAGCTGGAACGGGCGCTGCGGACGCATCGGCCCGACGTCTCGGTCGTCGACGTCCGGATGCCACCGACGCTCACCGACGAGGGTCTTCAGGTCTCGTTGGCGGTGCGGCGAGACATCCCAGGGTTGCCGATTCTCGTGCTGTCGCAACATGTCGAGCAGCTCTACGCGCGGGAGCTGCTGGCCGACGGCACCGGCGCGATCGGATATCTGTTGAAGGACCGGGTCTTCAACGCGGATCAGTTCATCGACGCGGTGCGGCGCGTGGCGGGCGGCGGGACCGCGATGGATCCCGAGGTGATCGCGAAACTGTTGGCGGGCAACGCTTCCGACCCGCTCGCCGCGCTGACCCCGCGCGAACGCGAGGTGCTCGGTTTGATGGCCGAGGGCTGTTCCAACGCGGCCATCGCGGGGCGGCTGCACTTCAGTGAGGGGGCGGTGGGGAAGCACACCGCGAACATCTTCGCGAAACTCGGCATCGTCGCTTCGGACGACACGAACCGCCGCGTTCTCGCGGTCTTGGCCTACCTGGGGTCGTGACTTCCGCTCCCTTTCCCCTCCGTGCCCGCTTGCTCGCTGGGCCGGGGGTGTCGCGAAAGCCACTTTCGCGACACCTGACGTCCCGAAAGTGGCTTTCGCGACATGCCTGCGGAGCTCACCTCTCATCCCCCGAACGCCAAGAAGGACCCCACATCGTGGGGCCCTCCGTGACCTTCCGGCCGGGTTGTCCACAACCCTTCCCGACTGTGGACAACCCTCGCTGACCAGCCCTTTCCCCGCTCCTGGCCGGTAGACTGGGTTCGGGGCCGCCCCCTGGGACGGGTGGGGGGCTGGGTAGGTGAGTCAAGAGCGGGAGATGCGGGTCATTTCGTCGCGTTCCACGACCTTGACGCGTTCCCGGCCGTGCGGGGCGCCGAGGGATTTTTCGTGGGCGTCGAGTTTGCCCCAGCCGTCCCAGGTGGTGAAGGGGACGCCGCGTTCGGTGAGGAATCCGAGGATCGCGTCGGGGTCGTCCGCCGCCGGGGCGGTCAGGTTGTCGGCGTCGGCGAGCAGGCTCGCGATGGTTTCGGCCGCGTCGCCCTTGGTGTGGCCGATGAGGCCGACCGGGCCGCGTTTGATCCAGCCGGTCACGTAGACGCCCGGCACCTGGTCCTCGTCGATGTCCAGCACCCGGCCTGCCTGGTTCGGCACGGTCCCGGTGGTGTGGTCGAACGGGATCTCCGGAAGGTGCGAAGACAGGTAGCCGACAGCGCGGTAGACGGCCTGGACGTCCCAGTCGTGGAACTCGCCGGTGCCGCGCACGTTGCCGTCACCGGTCAGTTCGGTGCGCTCGGTCCGCAGGCCGGTCACCTTGCCGTCCTCGCCGACGACCTCGCAGGGCGAGTGCAGGAAGTGCAGGTGCAGCCGCTTCGGCCGGTCGCCCTGGTCGCGGATCGCCCATTCCTGCAGCGTCTTCACGACCATGTCGATCTGCTTCGACGCCCGCAGCGCGGTGATGCTGCCTTCGTCGAACTCGATGTCCTCGGGGTACACGATGACTTCGACGTTCGGCGAGTGGTCCAGCTCCCGCAGTTCCAGCGGGGTGAACTTCGCCTGGGCCGGGCCGCGGCGCCCGAACACGTGCACGTCGGTGACCGGGCTGGCCTTCAAGCCCTGGTAGACGTTGTCCGGGATGTCGGTGCTGAGCAGCTCGTCCGCGGTCTTCGCGAGAACACGGGCCACGTCGAGCGCGACGTTCCCGACACCGAGGACCGCGACCGAGGTCGCGTTCAGCGGCCAGGTGCGCGGCACGTCCGGGTGCCCGTCGTACCAGGAGACGAAGTCCGCGGCGCCGTAGCAGCCGTCGAGGTCGATCCCTGGGATGTCCAGTTGCCGGTCGGCCATGGCGCCGGTCGAGAAGATGACCGCGTCGTAGAACTGGCGCAGGTCGTCGAGCTTCAGGTCGGTCCCGTAGTCGACGTTGCCCAGCAGCCGGATGTTCGGCTTGTCGAGGACCTTGTGCAGGGCGGTCACGATGCCCTTGATCCGGGGGTGGTCGGGCGCGACGCCGTATCGGATCAGCCCGAACGGCGCCGGCATGCGCTCGAACAGGTCGATCGTCACGTCTGCGTCGGACTTGTCGAGGATGTCGGCGGCATAGATACCGGCCGGACCGGCACCCACGATGGCTACACGAAGAGAACGGCTCACCCCTACCACGGTAAGTTAGGTTGCCCTAACAATCATTGTGATCTGGCGTACGGTCCACCTGGTGGGAGCCGCTAAGCTGGATCCATGCGCGTGCTCGTCGTCGACAACTACGACAGTTTTGTCTACAACCTGGTCCAGTACCTGGCCCAGCTCGGCGCCGACTGCACCGTCTGGCGCAACGACGTGGTGGACATCGACAAGCTCGGCGAGTTCGACGCGGTACTCGTCTCTCCCGGCCCCGGAACCCCGGAACGTGCTGGTCAGAGCATGGACGTCGTCCGCAAATGCGCCGACGAGCGGATCCCGATGCTCGGCGTCTGCCTCGGCCATCAGGCCCTGGGCGTCGTCTTCGGCGCCACCGTCGACCGCGCCCCGGAACTGCTGCACGGCAAGACCAGTCAAGTCCACCATTCGGGCGACGGGGTCCTCGCCGGACTCCCTGCCGAATTCACCGCCACGCGGTACCACTCGCTGACCGTTTTGCCGGAAACCATCGATGACGCCGTGTTCGAGATCACAGGCCGCACCGAGTCCGGTGTCGTGATGGGCATGCGGCACCGCGAGCTGCCGCTCGAAGGCGTCCAGTTCCACCCCGAGTCCGTGCTCACCCAGGGCGGGCATCGGATGCTGGCGAACTGGATGGCCTCGGCCGGGCATCCGGTCCCCGACGCCACGGTCGAAGAACTCGAACAGGCGACCCGCGCGCTGCAGAAGGCCGCTGCTGCGTGACTTCGCTGATCCGGCTCGAAGGAGTCGGTAAGCGCTACGGCCGCGGCGAGCCCGTGCTCGTCGACGTCGACCTCGACGTCCCGGCGGGCCGTGTGATCGGCATCCTCGGCTCGAACGGCTCGGGGAAGTCGACGCTGCTCAGGATCCTCGCGGCACTTTCCCGTGAAACCTCGGGAACCGTCGTGGGCAACCCGCGGGTCGGCTACCTGCCGGATCGTTTCCCGGCGGGCCAGCGGATGAGTGCCAGGGCGTACCTGCGGCACATGGCCCGCGTCGACGGATTTGTCGATTTGGCGGCCATCGACCCTTTGCTGGAGCGGTTGGCGCTGGTCGGCGGCCCGGACGCACCCCTGCGGACCCTGTCGAAGGGCAACGCCCAGAAGGTCGGCCTCGCCCAAGCCGTCCTGGCCGAGCCGGAACTGCTGATCCTCGACGAACCCTGGTCCGGCCTCGACGTCGAAGCCCATACGGTGCTCGGCGAACTCGTCGCCGAGACCAGGGAACGCGGCGCGAGCGTGGTCTTCACCGACCACAGGGCGGCCGCCGTGCACGCCCACGCCGACGACGTCCACCGGATGGACGCCGGCCTCCTGACCCGCGTCGAGACGAGCACGAAAACCGAAAACGCGACAAGAATCGTCCTCGACGGGCCCGGCGGCGACTGGACGGCGGAACCCGGCGTCAGCCAGGCCGTGGCCGATGGCGGAAAAGTCACCCTGACGGTCGAGGCAGGGCACACGGACGCCGTCCTGCTGCGCGCGCTCAACCGCGGCTTCTCGGTCCGGGAGGTGACGCCGTGCTCGCCATGACCCGCTACTACCTCGCGCTGCTCGGCCACTCCCAGCGCTACCTCCCCGCGATCCTCGCCTACATCGCGGTCAACACCGTGCTCTACACGGATCCGAAGTCGCCGCTGCTGCCGCAGTACGGCATCAGCGCGGGCTCGCTCCTGGTGGTCTCGTGCTGGCTGACGATCGCGATGCTCGACGTCGAGGACCCGATGCAGCGGCTGGTGACCTTCAGCCACGCCCGGCGCTGGCGATCGATCCTCGGCGGCGCCACGCTGGCCGTCTTCGGCTGCGCGGTCGCGCTGATCCTCGTGACGGTGCTGTGGTCCGGCCTCCGCACCGGCGGCTTCACGATCGGCACCTTCGCGCTGGGCTCGGCGGCGCACGCGTTGTGCGCGCTGTTCGGGATCGCGATCGGCCTGCCCTGCTCGCGGCTGCTGATCCCGCGCGTCGGCTGGTCCGTGCTGGCCGCGATCTTCGCCCTCGCGGCCGTGCTCCTGGTGAAATGGCTGCCGCTGGCCAACCCGCTGCTGCGTGCCCTGACCTCGCAACAACCGGTGGCCGTCCCGTTCACGGTGGCCGTGGTGGCGGCGGTCGCAGCCTTGCTCCTGAGCGCGACGGCCGTCGGATTCCTGCTCCGCCGCAACGCCTGATGCCGCGCCTCATCGCGCTCAACGGACCACCCGCCTGCGGGAAGTCGACACTCGCCCGGCTCTACGCCGAAGAACATCCGCTGACGCTGAACCTCGACATCGACCGGATCCGAGGCCTGCTCGGCGCCTGGCGCGACGACGCCGCGAAAGCGGGCATGCTCGCCAGGGATCTCGCGATGAGCGCCGCGCGAACCCACCTGCTCGCGGGCCACGGCGTGATCGTGCCGCAGTTCCTCGGCCGCGCCGATCTCCTCGAGCGGCTCGAAGCGCTCGCCGAGGAGACGGCCGCGGAGTTTCACGAGATCGTCCTCCTCGACACGAAGGACAACGCGCTCCGGCGGTTCGCCGAACGCACCCGCGCGGCGGCCGAGCCCGAGCACGTCGAAGCACACGAGATGCTGGACGGCCGCGGACAGCCGGCGGCGATGTACGACCGCCTCGTGGCACTCATCGAGACGAGGCCGAGAGCGAAAATCGTCCGGACGCACGCCGGGAAGATCCAGGACGCGTACCAGGGACTTCTGGGGAAACTGACATAAAAAGGGCCCCGCACGTAGCCGTGCGGGGCCCTTCGTCGAGCTGTCCTACTGTCCGCCGCCAGGGAAGATCCCCGACTTGGTCGGTGATGTCGTCGTCTCATCGCCTTCGACGACGAACAGCGTGACCGGCGTGCTCTTCGAGATCTTCGTCCCGGCCTGCGGGTTGGTCTTGCTGACCTTGCCTGCCAGATCCCGGTCGCCGTTCTTGTCGGCCTGCGTGTTCACCGCACCGGTCCAGCCCAGCGACTGCAGCTTCTGGACCGCCTGATCATCGGTCATGCCCTTCAGGTTCGGCATGTCGAAGGTCTCCTGGCTGCCGTCCGACACGGTCAGCTTGACCACACTGCCGACGGGGACCTTGCCACCGTTCGGGGTCTGCTCGATGACCGTGTCCTTGGGCTGGTCGGAAGCCGCGGTGGTGACCGACGGGGTGAACCCGGCCCCCTTCAGCCCGGCTTCCGCTTCGGCACGCGTCTTGCCCTTGTAGTTCTGGACCGTCTTCAGTTCCTTGGACTTGGCGACCGTGATGTCGACCTTCGAGCCCTGGTCGACCTCGGCCTGCGCGGCCGGGTTCTGAGACAGGACCTTGCCCGCGTTGTTCGGGTCGTCGTTCTCTTCCTCTGTGGTCGCCCCGAGCTTCAGGCCGGCTTCGGTCAGCGCGGTCAGGGCATCGGCCTGGGACTTGCCCTTGAGATCCGGAGCCTTGACCTTGCCCGGCTTGGAGCCGACGGTCAGCGTGATCTTCTCCGAGGTCGGCGTGACCTGACCCACGTTCGGGTTGATCGCGATGACCTTGTCGATGTCGTTCTCGTCGCAGGCGGGCATGCCGCTGACGGCCTCCCCGGTGCACGGCACCTTCTTGGTGGGCTCGAACGAGTTGAACCCCGCGCCCCGGAGCGTGTCCTTCGCCGAGGCCTCGCTCTGGTTGAGGACGCTCGGGATCGCCTTGCTCTCGGTACCCGTGCTGCTGAAGGCGTTCGACAGCCACATGATCAGCAGCACGATGGCCGCCAGCGAAACCACGAGACCGGCGATCAGCCAGGCCCGGCGCTTCTTCTTCGCGGCCGGATCTTCCTCGTCCTCTTCGTACTGGTCGTAGCGCTGCGGCACCCGGCGGTCGGAGTCCATGACCTGGGTGCGCTCGTCCTCCGACATCACCATCGGCGCGGACGGCCGCTGGCCGGACAGCGTGCGGACCAGGTCCGAACGCATCTCCGCCGACGACTGGTACCGGTTCGCCGGGCCCTTCGCGAGCGCCTTGAGCACGACGGCGTCGAGCTCGGGCGCCACGGCCGGGTTCACCGACGACGGCGGGTTCGGGTCCTCCCGGACGTGCTGGTACGCCACCGCGACCGGGGAATCGCCAGTGAAGGGCGGCTCGCCGGTGATGAGTTCGTACAGCACACAGCCCGCGGCGTAGACGTCGGAACGCGCGTCGACGGACTCACCGCGGGCCTGCTCCGGCGAGAGGTACTGCGCCGTGCCGATCACCGCGGCGGTCTGCGTCATCGCGGACTGCCCGTCGTGCATGGCGCGCGCGATGCCGAAGTCCATCACCTTGACGGCGCCGTTCTTCGTGATCATCACGTTCGCCGGCTTGACGTCGCGGTGCACGATGCCGTGCCGGTGCGAGAAGTCCAGCGCCGCGCAGACGTCGGCCATGACCTCCATCGCCCGCTTCTGCGACATCGGGCCTTCGGTCTTCACGATGTCCCGCAGAGTCCGTCCTTCGACGTACTCCATGACGATGTAGGGCAGCGGGCCGAACTCGGTGTTCGTCTCGCCGGTGTCGTAGACGGCGACGATCGCCGGGTGGTTCAGTGCCGCCGCGTTCTGTGCCTCGCGACGGAAACGTTCTTGGAACTGGGGATCCCGCGCCAGGTCGGCTCGCAGGATCTTGATCGCCACCTCCCGGCCCAGGCGCACGTCGTGGCCGTGATGGACCTCGGACATGCCTCCGTAGCCGAGCGTGTCGCCCAGCTCGTAGCGGTTGCTGAGCAGTCTTGGTGTGCTCATCTCTGCGTGCCGTTCCATTCCGTCCAAGGTTTGCTGCTCATCATTCCTGGATTCGCCTGCCCGGCCGACTCCTCGTTGCTGCCCTCCGTCGGCGCCGCGGGGTACGCGGACGTCTGCGAAGGACCTACAGGCTTCTTACCCGGAGCCGGTGCCTGTTCACTCATTTCCACGCCGCCCGACTGCTGTCCGTTGCCCGAACCGACCAGTCTCACGATGAGGAAGGCTCCTGCCACCAGTACTGCGATCAGGATCACCGCGAGCAGCACCCACCAGCCCCAGTGCGGCCGTCTGCCGGGCAGGCGGCGGACCGCCATCGGAGGCGGGCCGGTGACCGGGTGCATCGCCGGATGCGACGCCGGTCCGACCGCCGCCATCGGGTTCGGCGGCGAGTGCGGGCCGGGCGGCATCTGCTGCGGCAGTACGGGCTGGCCTGCGGAGTAGGCCACGTTGACCAGCCCCGACGGCGTCGGGAGTGGCAGACCGGCGCGGACCGCGGCCACCGCGGCCGCGAATTCGCCGCCGCTGTTGTACCGCTGTCTCGGATCCTTGATCAGGGTGGCTTCGATGACCGCGCGGGTACCCGGCGGCACGTCCGGCGGCAGCGGTGGCGGGAGATCGCGGATGTGCATCATCGCGACCGTCACCGCGTTCTCCGAAAGGAACGGCCGGTGCCCGGTGAGGCATTCGTAGCCGCACACGGCCAGCGAGTAGACGTCGCTCGCCGGTTCGGCGTTGTGCCCGAGCGCCTGCTCGGGGGCGATGTAGTGGGCGGTGCCCATGACCATGCCGGACCTGGTCACCGGGGCGGCGTCGGCGGCCTTCGCGACCCCGAAGTCGGTGATCTTCACGCTCCCGGCCGGGGTGACCATGATGTTGCCCGGTTTGACGTCGCGGTGCACCAGACCGGTTTCGTGCGCGGCCTGCAGCGCGTTCCCGGCCTGTTCGAGGATGTCCAGGGTGCGCTCGGCGTTCAGTCGCCCCTCGCGGGTGATGATCGCGGCCAGCGGATCGCCTTCGACCAGTTCCATCACCAGATACGCGATCGACAGCTCGTCCGCGACCGTCTCGCCGTAGTCGTGCACGGCGGCGATGCCCGGATGGTTCAGCGACGCCGTCATGCGCGCTTCGGTCCGGAAGCGGTGCAGGAACTCGGCGTCGCCGGACAGTTCCGCCTTGAGGATCTTGACCGCGACCGTCCGGTCCAGCCGCGTGTCACTGGCCTGCCAGACCTCGCCCATCCCGCCGACGGCGATCCGGTTCGTCAGCTTGTACCGGTCGGCCAGCAGCTGACCCGAGGACAGCATCCGCTATCCACCCCCGAGCATGGCGTTGATCGCGGCGCGGCCGATCTCCGCGGCCACGGTGCCACCGGTCGCTTCGAGCCCGCGGTTGCCACCGGACTCGACGACCACCGAGACGGCGATCTTCGGGTCCATCGCCGGCGCGAACCCGGTGTACCAGGCGTGCGGCGGGGTGTTCTTCGGGTCGGTGCCGTGCTCGGCGGTGCCGGTCTTGGAGGCGATCTGGATGTCGCCGCGTTTGCCGGCGCCCTTCGTGTTCTCCTCCGACGCGAGCATCATGTCGCGCAGGATCGCGGCGTTCGCGCTGGACATGGCGGCGTCGCCGGTCAGTTCGCTCGGTTTGTAGTCCTCGATGGTCGACAGGTTCGGCGCCAGCAGCGACTGCACGAGCTGCGGCTTCATCGCCATCCCGTTGTTCGCGATGGTCGCGGAAAGCAGGGCGTCCTGTATCGGGGTCAGGCGCACGTCGCGCTGCCCGATCGCGCTCTGGAACAGGGCCGCCTGCGAGTCCAGCGGGCCGAGAGTGGACGCGGCGACCCGCATCGGCACGGTCAGATCCTCGCCGACACCGAAGTTCTTCGCGGTCGCGTTCAGCTTGTCCTTGCCGAGTTCACCCGCGAGCTGGGCGAAGGGCACGTTGCAGGAGTACCGCAGAGCTTCCTTCAGCGTATTGCCCTTGCAGGCCGCGCCGCCGTAGTTCTCCAGCGTCGTCTGCGTACCGGGGAGCTTGACGTTGGGCGCGGTGTCGACGGGCATGTCCGCCGTCTTGCCGTTCTCGAGCGCGGCCGCGGTCACCAGCAGCTTGGCCGTCGAACCCGGCGGGTAGCTCTCCGAGATCGCGCGGTTCAGCATCGGCTTCTTCGGGTCGTCGCGCCACTGCCCCCACGCCGCGATCTGCTCCTTGCCGACGTGCGAGGCGAGCCTGTTCGGGTCGTACGACGGCGTCGAGACCATGGCCAGGATGCGCCCGGTCTTCGGCTCGATCGCGACCACCGAACCGGTGTAGCCCTTCTGCGTCATCAGGTCGTACGCGGCCTTCTGCACGGCCGGGTTGATCGTCAGCCGCACGTTCCCGCCGCGCGGGTCACGGCCGGTGACCATGTCCGACAGGCGCCGCACGAACAGCCGCGGGTCGGAACCGTTGAGGACGTCGTCCTCGGACCGCTCCAGGCCACCCGAGCCGTAGTTGATCGAGTAGTAGCCGGTGACCGGCGCGTACATCGGGCCGTCGGCGTAGGTCCGGATGAACTTGTACTTGTCGTTCGACGGGTCGACCTTCGCGAGCGCGGTGCCATCGGGCGCGACGATCAGACCTCGCTGACGCGAGTACTCCTCGTAGAGCACCCGGAGGTTGCGCGAATCCGTGCGGTAGTCGTCGGCCTTGACCACCTGGATGTAGGTGGCGTTCGCCAGCAGGAGCACCACCATGACGAGCATGGCGACGCCGACCTTGCGGAGCGGGGTGTTCACGAAGCGCTCCCCTCACCGTTCGCGGACGGCCGCTGGACCATCACCGTGTGCGCTTCGGCGAGCGGCGCCTGCGGCTGCTGCGGCTTCGGCCGCGCGGCGGGTTTGCGGGCGGCGTCGGAGATTCGGAGCAGGAGGGCCACCAGGATGTAGTTCGCGAGCAGTGAAGAACCACCGCGGGAGAGGAACGGGGCGGTGATCCCGGTGTTCGGGATCAGGTTCGTGACGCCGCCGACGACGACGAAGATCTGCATGACCAGGGCGAACGACAGGCCGCCGCCGAGGAGTTTGCCGAAGGTGTCGCGGACCGCGAGGGCGCTGCGCATCCCGCGCATCGCCAGGATCAGGTACAGCATCAGCATCGCGGCGAGGCCGATGAAGCCGAGTTCCTCGCCGATCGCGGTGGTGATGAAGTCCGTCTTGGCCTCGGGGACCATGTCCGGCCGTCCGGCGCCGAGGCCGGTGCCGCCGACCCCGCCGGTCCCGAGCCCGAACAGGCCCTGCGCGACCTGGTAACCGCCGCCCGCGTCGTCGTAGGTGGCGAGCGGGTCGATCCAGTTCCGTACACGCTGCTGGACGTGCGTGAACAGGTTGTAGGCGATGATCGCGCCCGCGGCGAAGAAACCGACCCCGAGCACCACCCAGATGATCCGTTCGGTGGCGACGTACAGCATCACCAGCGTGACGCCGAAGAACAGCAGCGACGTCCCGAGGTCCTTCTCGAACACCAGCACGCCGAGGCAGGCGGCCGCCGCGATCAGGATCGGGCCGAGGTCACGGGCGCGCGGCAGCTCGACGCCGGCGATCTTCTTGCCCGCGACCATGAACAGGTCCCGTTTCGTCACCAGGAACGAAGCGAAGAAGATCATCAGCAGGATCTTCGCGAACTCGCCGGGCTGGATCGAGAAGAACGGCAGCTTGATCCAGACCTTCGCGCCGTTGACCTCGGAAAGGCTCGACGGCAGCACCGCGGGCAGCGCGAGCGCCACGATGCCGACCAGACCGCAGATGTAGCCGTAGCGGGTCAGCGTGCGGTGGTCGCTGATCATGATCAGCACCACCACGAACAGGACCAGCGAGATCGCGGTGAACAGCACCTGTTTGGTGACGTCCGGCGTGTACTCCTTGCCCTGCTGGATCGCGCGTTCCGCGAGCGCCAGGTCGATCCGGTGGATCATCACCAGGCCGAGCCCGTTCAGCAGCGCGACACACGGCAGGATCACCGGGTCCGCGTACGGCGCCCAGCGGCGGACCGCCAGATGCGCCGCCGTCAGCACCCCGAGGTAGGACAGCCCCAGCCAGATGATCGAGCTGGTCAGCTCCTGCTCCTGGTTCGCCTCCACCAGCACGAGCGCGATGGTGACGATGAACGTCGCGAACGCCAGGAGAACGAGCTCGGTCCCGCGCCGCTTGGGCAGCTCGCGCGGAGGGTTCGTGGCGAACTGGGCCGAAGCCGGATCGGCGAGCGGCGTGCTCATCAGTTACCGCCTCCCGGTGCTGCCGGTTCCGGCGTCGAGCAGTCCCTCCCCGCTGGCTGGTTCGCCGAACTCGGCGAGGCGGGGGTCGAAGGGGGAGCCGCCACCGAGGACGGCGCGGAAGGCGGAATGGAAGTCGAGCCGGTGGACGGCTTGCAGTCGGCCAGCTGCTTGTGCGGCCGCAGGAAGTCGTCGATGTACTTGCGGGCGTCGTCGAGGTTGTCCTTCTTGACGCCGTTCTTCACCGCGATACGCGCGTCCTCCTGCAACGCGGGCACCAGCAGCTTGTCGGTGCACAGCCCGCCCGGCGGGCACGAGCCCTGCTCGTAGGCGTGCAGGTCGATGCCGAGGATGCTGCCGGGGACGCCGCGGTAGACCACGACCTCCTCGCCGGGACCCTCGCCGACGTAGTACTGGCTCAGCACGAAATACCGCGTGGCGATCGCCGCCGCGGCCAGCACGATCAGGACGACCACTGCTCCCGCCAGCCAGCGAAATCGCCTCCGGCGCTTGACCTTCGGGTCCTCCTGTTGGGGCTGGACCTCGGGCCGCGGCTGCGGCGCGGGCTGGGTCAGCGCGCGGGCTCGGGCGGCGGGGGAGTCGCCCTGGTGGAACTCGTCACTGCCGTCACCGGCGGCGCCGCCCACGATGGGCGCGTCCTCACCGAAGTCGACGTCGACGACGTCGGCGATGATCACCGTGACGTTGTCCGTGCCGCCGCCCTTGAGTGCCAGCTCGATCATCCGGTCGGCGCAGGCCTGCGGATCCGGGATCTGGATCGCCTCGGACAGCGTCTCGTCGCTGACCATGCCGGACAGACCGTCCGAGCAGATCAGGTACCGGTCGCCGGCGCGGGCCTCGCGCACGGTCAGACTCGGCTCGACCTCGTGCCCGGTGAGCGCCTTCAGCAGCAGGGACCGCTGCGGGTGCACCGCGGCCTCTTCCGGCGTGATCCGGCCCTGTTCGAGGAGTTCGTTGACGAAGCTGTCGTCCCGCGTGATCTGCGAGAACTGCCCGCCGCGCATCAGATACGCGCGCGAGTCACCGACATGCACCACACCCATCCGCGAACCGGCGAACAGCACGGCGGTCAGGGTCGTGCCCATCCCGTCGAGATCCGGGTCCTGCTGGACGAGCTCGGCGATGGCGGCGTTGCCGTTCTGGACGGCCTCACGCAGCTGAGCGAGCAGGTCGTCACTGGGGTCGTCGTCGTCGAGTGGGGCGAGGGAGGCGATGACGACCTTGCTGGCCACCTCACCCGCGGCGTGACCGCCCATGCCGTCGGCGAGGGCGAGCAGGCGGGGGCCGGCGTACACGGAGTCCTGGTTGCTGGAACGCACCAGGCCCCGGTCGCTGCGAGCCGCGTAGCGGAGGACGAGAGTCATGGGCGAAGCTCGATCACCGTTTTGCCGATCCGGATGGGGACTCCGAGCGGGACCCGGAGGGGTGCCGTGACCTTAGCCCGGTCCAGGTACGTCCCGTTCGTCGAGCCCAGATCTTCCACGTACCAATCCTCCCCGCGCAGGGCGATCCGGGCATGCCGGGTCGACGCGTAGTCGTCGTCCAGCACCAGGGTCGAGTCGTCGGCGCGGCCGATCAGGATCGGCCTGCCGTCCAAGGCGATCCTGGTGCCTGCCAGCGCACCATGGGTCACGAGCAGCTGCTGCGGCGACTTCCCGCCGCGCGGTTTCTTGTTTTCCTTCTTCTTGCGTCCGAACGTCGGGACGGCGACTCGCAGCCCTGAGGCCGCGTACAGATCCGAACGGACGACACGCAACGCGGCGAACACGAAGAGCCAGAGCAGCACGAGAAAGCCCACCCTGGTGAGTTGAACGACCAGCTCTGGCACTTGTTGTGTCCGCTCCCGTTTCTCCTGTACGCCGCGGAGAGCCCGTGCCGTCCGGGATGGTCGGCTCCGAACAGCCTTGCTCTCCGCATACGACCTGCGGTGCCGATCCACCACAGGTCCCGCACCGCAATTCTGCGATACCCCCTCCGGACGCCGCCGGTCAGCCCTGCGTACGGAACACGAGAGACGAGTGGCCCACGCGGATCACGTCGCCGTCGGCCAGCTGCCAGGTCTGCACCGGGGTGCCGTTGACGGTGGTGCCGTTCGTCGAACCGATGTCCGCGAGCGTCGCGCTCTGGCCGTCCCAGGTGATCTCCAGATGACGGCGCGAGACACCGGTGTCCGGGAGCCGGAAGTCGGCGTCCTGGCCACGGCCCACGACGTTCCCGCCCTGCTTCAGCGAGTACGAACGGTTCGAACCGTCGTCCAGCTGGAGGCTCGCGGCGAGCTGACGGCCGGCCGCGGGCTGGCCGCCGTAGCCGCCACCCTGCGCGTACGGGTCCGCGGCGGGCTGCCCGTACTGCTGCTGGCCACCGCCGTACTGGTCGTAGCCGCCCTGTTGCTGCTGGCCGCCGTACTGGTCGTAGCCGGGCTGCTGGGCGCCGCCGCCGTAGCCTTGGTCGTAGCCGCCTTGCTGCTGCTGGCCGCCGTACTGGTCGTAGCCGGGCTGCTGGGCGCCGCCGCCGTAGCCTTGGTCGTAGCCGCCTTGCTGCTGCTGGCCGCCGTACTGGTCGTAGCCGGGCTGCTGGGCGCCGCCGCCGTAGCCTTGGTCGTAGCCGCCTTGCTGCTGCTGGCCGCCGTACTGGTCGTAGCCGGGCTGCTGGGCGCCGCCGCCATAGCCCTGGTCGTAGCCGCCCTGCTGCTGACCGCCGTAACCCTGGTCGTACCCGGGCTGCTGCTGGCCAGCCTGCTGTCCGTAGCCGTACTGGCCCTGCTGCTGGCCGTACGGGTCACCCTGGTCGTATTGGCCGTAGCCGGGGGGCTGGCTCATTGCTGGGTCTCCTGCGTTGCTGGGTCGTGCCGCCCGTGGCGAACCTTCGACGCCGTGGGGCTTGACGTCGGGATCGACGGACGAACGGGTCTTGAACTGTCCAGTATGCAGCGCCTCGTTGCGCTCGAGCGAAACTACGACGTCACCATAGGTGTCCCAACCGTGCTCGGCGAGGTGTTCCTTGACCGCCTCCGCCAACACCGACGTGACCCGACGTTCGTCTCCGGCCATGCGCTCGTGATCAGCCTGCCCCAACGACACGATGTAGTGGTTGGGAGCGAGCTGTCGACCACCGGCCAGCTCACGAACGTTCTCCTCGCTCTCGCGCTCAAGCGCCACCGCCACTTCCTGCGTGACGACGTTGCCACCGAACATGCGCGCGAAGGTATTGCCCACGAGGTTCTCGAGCCGCCTATCAAAGCGCTCAACGCGGCCCACCGGGCAACCTCCTCACACGTGTGCTTCCCCGTCGATCCTATCCGGGTACGGCCAGTCGGACACGGCCCCCGGTGAAACCCGCCAAAACCGCCTGCTACGCTTTGCGAGCTGTCAGAGAATGAAGCACTCGGGCGAGTGGCGGAATGGCAGACGCGCACGGTTCAGGTCCGTGTGTCCGAAAGGACGTGAGGGTTCAACTCCCTCCTCGCCCACTCTTGTTCGAGGCCCCCGTCGCTCCGCGACGGGGGCCTCTTTCGTGTGAGTCGTCGCTCGTCAGTTTCCGGGGGCCGAGCCCCCGGAACCCCACGGTGCGTGAGGGCGGCGGTTGGTCTTGGGGCGGCCTAGGGCCTGGCGGCCCTGGCCTGATTTTGGGTCTTCGTGGGTCTTGTGTACACGTTTGTGCTGGTAGTTGCGGGTTTGCAGCCGGTATATTTTCTGGCATGTTTTCATACCCCATGGCCGAGGATGTGCTGCACGACCTCGGAGACAAGGTCGTCGGCGCGCTGGTCGACGCCACGAGTGCGGCCAGGGCGGACCTGGCTGAGTATCGCGACGCCTTCCCGAGCTGGGTCGCGGACAGCAGCGACCGGGGGCTCTCGAACTGGATTCACGACCGTCTTTGGGCGCACCTGCGCCGTGGGCTCAGCGACATCGACTCGGTCGAGCTGGTGGATCAGGGCGTCACCCGCGAAGTCACAGTGGGGCTCCGGTACCGCGCTCGTGTGAAGCGGCACACGGTCCGGGATCGCATCAGGTCGTACGCCACGAAATCCGCCCTCGCCTTCTGGGCGCAGTCCGAAGCTCTGGAAGGATTGGAGGAGGTTCGCCTGGGCTTCGGTTACCGCTGGGACCCCGAAGAGCGAGTGATCGGCAGCACCATCGTCTCCCTGCGCGACGGGTTGGACAAAGATGCGATCTGGGCCGTGGAGGTAGATGCTGAGGCGTCCGGAGCCGCGGGTACGGAAATCACCTGGACACCTGTCGATCCGTCGCTGCCCCAGATCGACCTGTACGAGGCCTTGGCCCGAGACGAGGAGGACGAAGCGACGTGAGTGGAATCGGCGATGTGCTGGAAACACTTCGCCGCGCCCGCGGCCTGACGCAGGCTGACCTGTGTGCCAAGGCTGAGATCACTCAGGCCGCGTTGTCCCGTTACGAGAACGATCAACGCATGCCTGACGACGACGTGGTGAACCGGCTCGCGGAGTCACTGGGCGTATCGGCACGTTTTCTGACTCGGGATCACGCTGTCCGGGGCGCGCTCGCCGTGGATGCGCACATGAGACGTCAGCGAACGACGAAAGCTTCCGCGTGGCGGAAGCTGGAAGCGCGATTGAATGCCTATCGGCTGCACGTTTCCGTGTTGTTCGAGGAGGTGTCGATGCGGGCGGAGCAGTCCGTCCCGACGTTTGACCCGATCGATACGACCCCTGAGCAGGCGGCTCTGATGGTGCGCGCGCAATGGCGGCTGCCGGTCGGGCCGGTGCGGCATCTGGCTCGATGGCTCGAATCAGCTGGTTGCGTGATCCTGGAAGAGGACTTCGGCACATCCCGGATCGACGGGCTTTCCCAGTGGATCGGCGATCACCCGGTGCTGCTGATCAACGCGGCCGCCCCGGTCGACCGCAAACGGCTGACCCTGGCTCACGAACTCGGTCATCTCGTACTCCACAACGGGATCGCGACCGAAGATCCGGAGCGGGAAGCGAATGAGTTCGCCGCCGAGTTCTTGATGCCGTCACACGTGATCAAGCCGGACCTGCGTCCTGTGACCCTTGGTCATCTACGGGACATGAAGCGGGTTTGGGGAGTCTCGATGCAAGCGCTGTTCGAGCGGGCCTACTCACTCAGGCAGGTTTCGGCGGCGGACCGTACGAGCTTCTACAAGTCCATGAACGCTCGCGGCTGGAAAACGACCGAACCGGATGGTGATCACCTGGCTCCGGAGACTCCGCGACTCGTCACGGCGATCGGGGACACGCTGCGAGCCAAAGGTCTCACCGACGAGGAGATCGCCGAGCTGGCGGGCTTCTCGGACGGCGCTGTGGACAACCCGTTCACGCGACCGATGCGGCGACTGCAGGCGGTATAGCGCTGAACGGCGCAACGAGCCCCCGTGGAATCGAGTCCGCCGGGGGCCCATCGCGCGATGGAAATGGGTCAGTTCACGCCGATCAGGTCGACCACGAAGATCAGCGTCTCGTTCGGCTTGATGACGCCGCCGGCGCCGCGTTCGCCGTAGGCCAGATGCGGCGGGATGACCAGCTTGCGGCGGCCGCCCACCTTCATGCCCGCGACACCCTGGTCCCAGCCGGGGATGACCTGTCCCGCGCCGAGGCCGAAGCGCAGCGGCTCACCGCGGTCCCACGACGCGTCGAACTGGTCGCCGGTCGAGTGCGAGACACCGACGTAGTGCACCGAGACGGTGTCGCCGGCCTTCGCCTCCTGGCCGTCGCCGACGGAGATGTCGTTCTTCTCCAGCTCGGTGGGCGCGGGGCCGTCCGGGCGGTCGATCTGGGGCTTTTCCAAAGGCATGCTGAGGAAGATACGTGAAGCGAAGCTTCTCCGCTGAGGGCGGCGGTGGGGAGGAAGGAGGAGCTACCTGTGCAGGTCCGGGGTTCGCAGGACGAGTGTTCCGCCGAACGGAGGCAAGAACGCGAATAGTCTTCACAAATTTGGATACTCGTGGGTAGTGTGCGCCTCGTCACTCTCCGACGACGGAGGTCTTTCATGCGACGAGGCATACGGGTCTTGACGACGCTGGCGGGGTTGACGCTGGTGGCGGGAACCGTTCCGGCACTCCAGGCGAACGCGGCGGAAGCCCCACGGAGCTCAGTGGTGGCGGCCGCGCTCGACGACTACTGCGGCGGTCAATGCGGCGACATCCTGCCGCCCGGCACCAAGGGGAACGCCACCCTCGCCGAGATCCTGGCGCACAAGGCGCTCGGCACCCGGCCCGCGCATTCCGCCGATCAGCTCGGCCGGTACGCCTCGCTCGCCGACGGCTACAAGACGCTGACCACGGACAAGATCAACCAGTTCTTCAACGACGCCTCGTACGGCGTCCAGTCCGGGCAGGTCGAGAGCACGATCAAACCGCGTTCGGACGTGACGATCACGCGCGACAAGGCGACGGGCGTCCCCCGGATCGTCGGCACGACGCGGCCGGGCACGATGTACGGCGCCGGATACGCCGCCGGGCAGGACCGGCTGTGGCTGATGGACATCATGCGCCGGGTCGGTCGCGGCCAGCTGACGTCGTACGCCGGAGGAGCACAGGGAAACCGCGAACTCGAGCAGAGCTTCTTCGCTTCGGCGCCTTACACCGAACAGGAACTGCAGAAGCAGATCGACAACGCCGTGGCCAGCGGTCCGCGCGGCGCGCAGGGCAAGGCCGACGCCGAGGCTTACGTCCAGGGCGTCAACAAGTACATCTCCGACTCGCACAGCGGCCGCTACTTCCCCGGCGAGTACGTCCTGACCGGACACGTCGACGCGATCACGAACGCCGGGACCATCGAGCCGTTCAAGCTGACCGACCTCGTCGTCCTCGCGGCCGTCGTCGGAGCGCAGTTCGGCGCCGGTGGTGGCGGTGAGGTACAGAACGCCATCGCGAAGATGGCGATGCAGGAGAAGTACGGTCTCGAACAGGGCGACAAGGTCTGGAAGAGCTTCCGGTCCGAAGACGACCCCGAGACCGTCAAGACCCTCCACAGTGGACAGAACTTCGACTACGGCAAGGCGCCCGCGAACCCGCAGGGCGCGGCCATCCCGGACAAGGGAACGGTCTCCGGGCAGCAGCTGGTCTTCGACCCGACCGGATCCGCCGGGACGGCGACACCCGCCAAGGTGGACGTTCCCGCGCCCGAGGACCAGAAGGCCGTCCGCGGCATCTTCGACGACGGTGTCCTGCCCGGCAACATGCTGTCGGAGAAGCACGGCATGTCCAACGCGCTGGTCGTCTCCGGCGCCAAGACCGCGAGCGGTCACCCGGTCGCCGTCTTCGGCCCGCAGGCCGGCTACTTCGCGCCGCAATTGCTGATGCTGCAGGAACTCCAGGGCCCTGGCATCAGTGCCCGCGGCGCCTCCTTCGCGGGCATCAGCATGTACGTGCTGCTCGGCCGCGGCAAGGACTACTCGTGGAGCGCGACCTCGGCGTCGCAGGACATCACCGACACCTACGCCGTCGAACTGTGCGAGCAGAACGGTTCCGCGCCGACGAAGAACTCCAACTTCTACCGCTTCCGCGGTCAGTGCCTGCCGTTCGAGATCGTCGAGCGCAAGAACGCCTGGAAGCCCACCATCGCCGACGGGACGGCCGAAGGTTCGTACACCCTGCGCAGCTTCCGCACCAAGTACGGGCCGGTGTCGAGCCGGGCGCTGGTCGGCGGCAAACCGGTCGCGTACGCGTCGCTGCGGTCGACCTTCCAGCACGAGATCGACACGATCATCGGCTTCCAGAAGTTCAACGATCCGGACGCGATCAAGTCGGCGAAGGACTTCCAGGTCGCGGCGGCCGACGTCAACCAGACCTACAACTGGTTCTACGCCGACTCCCGCGACATCGCGTACTTCAACTCCGGCTCGAACCCGGTCCGCAATCCGAACGTCGACCCGGCGATGCCGGTGCGGGGCGACGCCGGATTCGACTGGCAGGGCTGGAATCCCGACGGCAACCTCGCGAACTACACACCGTCCTCGCAGCATCCGCAGTCGATCAACCAGGACTACTACATCAGCTGGAACAACGCGCAGAGCAACGGCTACGCGGCCAGCGGCGCGGACAAGAGTTCCGTGCACCGCGGCGATCTGATCGACGCGCGGGTCAAGAAGATGGTCTCCAGCGGCACCAAGGTGACGCGGGTGAACCTCACGCAGGCCATGGAGGAAGCAGCACTGGCCGACCTCCGCGCGGAGAAGGTGCTGCCCGAGCTGCTCAAGGTGCTCGACAAGGCGCCCGTGACCGGTCCCGCCGCGGACGCGGTGACGAAGCTGAAAACCTGGCTCTCCGCGGGCGCCCTGCGTTCGGAGACGTCGCCGGGCAGCAAGGCCTACGCGAACGCCGACGCGATCCGGATCATGGACGCCTGGTGGCCGCTGCTGGTCAACGCCCAGTTCAAACCCGGTATGGGCGACGCCGCGTATGCCGCAATGGTGGGTGTGCTGAAGATCAACGAGTCGCCTTCGGGCTGGCAGAACGAGGTTCCCGGCAAGCACGTCGGCCAGCCGCACGCGGGTTCGTCGTACCAGGCGGGCTGGTGGGGCTATGTGCACAAGGACATCCGGTCGGTCCTCGGGCAGAACGTCGCCGGTCCGCTGCCCGTGAAGTACTGCGGTGGCGGCGACGTCGACGCCTGCCGTCAGGTGCTGCTCGACTCGCTGACCCAGGCGGCCGCGCAGCCCGCCAACACCGTGTATCCCGGTGACGGCGACTGCGGCGCGGGCGACCAGTGGTGCGCCGACACGATCATCCACCGCGCGCTCGGCGGGATCACGCAGGACAAGATGAGCACCCAGAACCGGCCGACCTTCCAGCAGGTCGTGGAGTTCCCGGCGAAGCGCGGCGACAACATCGCCAACCTCGCCACCGGCCGGTCGGTGAGCGCGAGCAGCCACGAGACCGGCTGGTACAACTCGCCGCCGTCCAACGCGATCGACGTCGATCTGTCGACGCGCTGGGCGAGCGACTGGAGCGACAACCAGTCGATCACCGTCGACCTCGGCTCGGTGCAGCGTGTCTCCCGCGCCGTCCTGCACTGGGAATCCGCGTACGGGAAGGCGTACAAGGTGCAGGTCTCGTCCGACGGGACGAACTGGCGCGACGTGGCGTCCATAGTGGACGGAGATGGCGGGCAGGACAACGTCGCCTTCGAGGCCACCGACGGCCGCTATGTCCGGATGGCCGGGGTTCAGCGAGGGACGAAGTACGGCTACTCCCTCTACGAGTTCGAGGTGTACGCCCACTAGCTCCGTGGTGTGTGATGGGTCCCTGCCCGGATGTGCGGAAGGGGCCCATCACAGCCAAGCTTGAGGCAACCTTGTCGGCCTGCCGTCCAGACCGCTTACGGTCAGGATCGCCGCGCGGCAGTCGAGGGGGACCACGACCAGGATCCTGTGGCTGATCGGCGCCGGATTCGTCGCCTTCGCGCTCACGGTGGCGTTCGGCTTTCTGCAGAAGCTCCCCGGTGTGCGAGGCGTGGAAATGCCCGAAAGCCGGTATGCCTACTTCATGATCGCCTCGCTCGCCCTCGGGTATTGGGCGTCGATCCTCCACCGGGAACGGCAGCTGGGCGACCTTCCGGCGCGGAACCGGCGCACGTCCGCCGTCAGGGTCCTCGGCGGCTGGTACCTGGCCTCGTTCCTGATCGCCTTCGGCGGTGGCGCGACGCTGGCCGTGACCATGTACTTCTCCACCGAGTCACGCACCTTCGCCTGGACATGGCTGGCACTCCTCGGATGGGCGGCGCTTTGCTCCACGGCGATCCTCATCTGGGCCGTGACCCGCCGGGTTCGCGGCGACGACGCCGCGTCCATCGCCGTCGACAATGAGTTACGCCTCCAGGACAGCCGCTTCCTGCCGCCCGTGTTCTTCCCGGTCGCGAGCCTGATCGACCCGTTGTTCAGCCATCGGTCGCCGCCGGGCTTCACCTGGTGGATGGTGGGCTACGCCGCGCTCGCGGTCGCCGCGGCCTTCGTCGCGTACCGGCAGGACGCGCGACGGCCCGCCTTGCCACCCGGCGTTTACGGGACCGACGAGACCAGCTCGCCGGTCCCCGAGCCGAGGGCCCACTAGCGAGGGCACGGTTTACGGTGGCGGGGTGGACACGAACGACTGGTCACCCCGCACCCTCGCCGTCGCCGCCGGACGCCCCGAGGGCCCCGGCGAACCGCTGAACGTGCCGATCGTCGCGGCGAGCACCTTCGACGCCGGCGCCGACCGCGCGTATTCACGGGAGAACGGCACCCCGACCTGGGAAGCCCTCGAAGCCGCGATCGGCGCGCTCGAAGGCGGGCACGCCACCGCGTTCGCCTCGGGGATCGCGACGCTGAGCGCCGTCGTCGACACCCTGCAGGTCGGCGCGAAGGTCTGCGTCCCGACGTTCTCTTACGCCGGGTCCCGCGGCCTGCTCGCGCACGCGCACCGCACCGGTCGCCTGGTGGTGACCGAGATCGCGCCGGACGACACGGCCGCCTGGGTCGCGGCCGCGGACGCCGACCTGCTCTGGCTCGAATCGCCGACCAACCCGACGCTCGACGTCATCGACATCGAGACGATCGCCGCCGCCGCGAACGGCCTGGTCGCCGTGGACAACACGTTCGCCACCCCGCTCGGGCAACGGCCGCTGGAGCTGGGCGCCGACATCGTCGTGCACAGCGCGACGAAACTCATCGGCGGGCACAGCGACCTGCTGCTCGGCCTGACGATCGCGGCCGACGAAGGCGTCGCGAAGGATCTGCGCGACGCGCGCACCCGGATGGGGGCGACGCCGGGAGCGCTCGAAGCGTGGCTGGCCCTGCGCGGGCTGCGGACGCTGCCGGTCCGTCTGGCCGAGCAGACCCGCACGGCCGCGCTCCTCGCGGCGCGCCTGCTCGATCACCCCGCGATCACCCGTGTCCGCTATCCCGGCTCCGGCACGATGATCGCGTTCGAACTCCCGGACGCGGAAACCGCGGACAAGGTCATCGGATCGCTGCGGCTGATCCGGGCCGCCACCAGCCTCGGCGGGGTGGAGAGCCTGGTCGAGCGGCGGGCTTGGCTGGCGGGCGACGCGCACGTGCCCGCCGGACTGGTCCGGTTCAGCGTCGGTCTCGAAGATCCGGAAGATCTCTGGACGGACCTGGCCACGGCGCTCGCCTAGCGCCTTAACCTGGAGCGCGTGGAGGAGACGAAACCGCCTCGGCGGCTCGGTCAATGGCTGTGGGGCCTGTTCTGGCTCCTGGTGCTCGGATTCCTCGCGATCGTCGTGGCGGGCGTACTGGCCGAATTCGCGGCGATGCCCTGCCCGAGCGACAAGATCTGGGCCTGTGACGCGGAGAACCGGACCCTGGCCACCTTCATCCCCGCGATCGGGTTCGGTCTCGGGCTGCTGATCGCTGCCGTGGGCGGTGGCCGGGCGGTACGGAAGCGGACGTCGCCGAAGCCCTGGTTGCTCGGGGCGGGACTCCTCGGCGCGCTTTCCCTCGGGGTGGCCCTGTTCCTGGAGTTCTGATCGTGGCCTTCGGGTTGCCGGGAACCGGCTTTCGTGTCCGAACGGTCAATTCTTCACCGATGGGTACTCCGAACGTGTGAACCAGTGAGTAACAAAGGGTCGGAGAGTCACGGAAAGAGGTCGATCGGGCCAGGAAAACCGGCATTTCCGGGACGTTCCGCGGAAGAGGAAAAAATGCTTCCGCAACGCGACCGCTTCGGTCGTTCGGGTGTTAACATTCCTCCGTCGCCGCGAGTTCTTCCCGCCGCAGAGCGACTTCCGGGCCCTTGTATCGGGCCGGATCACCCTGGTGTTACCGGTTTTCCCAGTGGTTCTTGTCACCGTCCATTCGCTACTGACAAGCCGCGCTTTTCCGGCAAGATCGCGCTGTCACCCGAACGTGGGTATTCCCCTCGGGTGGTCGCATGGTGGGGGTCACCGTGCGTTGCGATGCTTTTCACTGGGAGATCACTTTGAAGAAGACGTTGGGCCGCCTCGCGGGCGCGGTGCTGGCCGGCGCCGTCATCTCGCTGGCCGTGACGCCTGCCGCGTCGGCGCAGGACGAAGCGACGACGACGCCCCCCGCGGCGCCGACCGAGACCTCGTCCTCCGCTCCGGCGGAGCCGTCCTGGTCGGGTGGCAAGGCCAGCTCCGGTCCCGAGTGGTCGGGCGGCAAGGCGACGACCGCTCCGCCGGAGACGACCGAGACCGGCACGCCGACCTCGACCAGCGGCACGCCGACTTCCAGCAAGCCGACGCAGACCTCCACCTCGGAGAAGCCGACCACCACCACCCCGCCGAAGCCGGTGCTGAACGTCGGCGCCGGATACGTCGAGGGCAACGAGGGCGCGCTGGCCATCCTCTGCGGTTCGGAGCCCACCGGCGTCACCGCGCCGGACTTCACCGTCGTCGACTCGTTCCAGGACGGTGGCGACGCCTAC
The DNA here is from genome assembly GCF_000384215.1 of Amycolatopsis alba DSM 44262. NCBI lineage: Bacteria > Bacillati > Actinomycetota > Actinomycetes > Pseudonocardiales > Pseudonocardiaceae > Amycolatopsis > Amycolatopsis alba. Next base: position 3,805,788 of record NZ_KB913032.1, read on the forward strand.
CTGTGGATCTACATCATCGAGGCCAAGCCCGGCTTCAAGGGCACCTCGAGCACCTTCACCTGGACCTGCGACGGCAAGCCGGGCAAGGGTGACATCGAGATCGAGGGCACGGTCGGCGGCGGGACCGCGCCGGGCGCCAAGCCGGAGACGCCGAAGAAGCAGGTCAAGCTGAAGCCCAAGGGCGGCATCGAGACCGGTTTCGGCGCCACCGCGGCCTGATCCGATGAAGCTCCTGACGCAGGGCGGCCGCCTGGTCGCGGCCGCCCTTGTCCTTTCCCTCGCGCTGACGGGCTGCGGCACCGACGAACCCGCCCCGGCCGCCTCGCAGGAGGCACCGGCGGAATCGGCTCCGCCGGTCGTCAAACCGTTCAACGGGACTCGCCCGACGAACGTGAAGATCCCCAAGATCGGCGCGGAATCGAGCCTGGTCACGGTCGCGGTCGGCAAGGACGGCAAGATGTCCGTCCCGTCGGCGAAGAACCCGATGCAGGCCGCCTGGTACCGGCTCTCGCCGGTTCCCGGTGACGTCGGTCCGGCGATCGTGCTCGGACACGTCGACGGCAACAAGCAGCCGGGCATCTTCTACAAGCTCAAGGACGTCAACCCCGGCGACGAGGTGCTCGTCGACCGCAGCGACGGCAAGAGCCTGAAGTTCGTGGTCGAGAAGAAGGACCAGGTGCCCAAGGACCAGTTCCCCGAGGACGCGGTCTACGGCAACACGGACAAGGCGCAGCTGCGGCTGATCACCTGTGGCGGTGTCTTCGACAAGGAAGAACACAGCTACAAGGACAACATCATCGTCTACGCGAACCTGGTCGCCTGACGCTTGATACGAAAGGCCCCTTCACCGCGGATTTCGCGATGAAGGGGCCTTTCACGTCAGCTCAGCCCACGCCGGCGGCCGGGAACGGGAACCCGTCCGGAGCCGCGGCCTCGGGATCGACCCACTTCCGCATTCCCGCGTCACAGGCCGCGTAACCCCAGTTGATCAATCGCTCCTGCAGCACTTCCGGCAGCTTCGTCAGCCGCGTCGGGGTCTCCGCCAGCCCGTGTGTGAGCTTGACTGGAGCCTTCAGGGAAGTCTCCAGCTCGAAGTTCGAAAGGTTCACGTAGGAACCCCAATAGGCGCCCGCGAAATCCTTCTCCACGTAGGACTTCAGCAGCGCGCCCCGCCGCAGCTCACGGACCTGGTTGTCGATGACGTCGAGGACGCGCAGCAGCTGCCGTCCCCAGTCGCGTTTGACCTTCGGCGTGACCTTCATCCGCTTGCCCGCGTCGCTGACCAGCACCGTCGAGTGCCCCTCGACCGGGTCCAGGCCGAGGTTGTCGTAGACGCCGGCGTCGCTCAGCACGATCTTGCGGCCGGTCTCCTCCGACAGCGGATCGCGGAGCACCACCGGCGACAGCATCGGCGGGAACGCCGAGGACGCGGCCACCGCTGTCGCGAGCGGGATGTTCCCGTGCGCCCCGTTCTGCCGGAAGAACCACCACAGCGCGCCGTCCTGGAGGTTCGTCGCGGTGAAGACGAACTGCGGGCCGTCGGGGTCCAGATCCTTGAGGCAGCAGTCGCCGAACAGGTGTTTCGCGTACACCCGCGCGAGTTCCTCGCCGGCGCTCCGCCACGGAATGGCCATGGCGCGCAAGGTGACCGGGATGTCGAGCCGGGTGCGCGCCAGGTTCCGGACCGGCGCGACGACCTTGTCGTCGAAGTTGTCCGCGACACCGTTTTCGAACTTCAGGTCCGACCACGCGTGCGCGAGCACGCCCGCCGCGATCGAGCCGCCCGAAACGCTGGAGAACGTCGAGATCTTCGACAGCCAGCCGAGTTCGTTGAGCCGCCACAGGGCTCCGGTGTGGAACAGCATCGCGCGATAGCCACCGCCGGACAGCGCCAGGCCGACGCCTTGGCGGGGGTTCGAAGGCTCCATTTCATCCCCCATGTGAGCGAGTTTAGGGGGGTGAGTCGCCCGAACGCCACGAACCGTTACGACAGGAGCGGTAACAGCAGGCGGCGCTGGTCCTCCGGCACGTATTCCGCGTAGTTGTCGTACAGCGCCTGTTTCGCCAGCCGCGACGCGCGCTCGCCGTCCGAATCCCGGATCGCTTCCAGCACCTCTTCGTGATGGACGAGCCAGTTGCGCATCAACGCGGTCCGGTCGTCGGCGTGCTCCAATTTGTCCTCGATGAGTTCCAGTACGACGCCGCGCACGACCTCGCCGCTGGTCACCAGCAGCGGATTTCCCGTCGCGCGGGCGATGGCCTCGTGGAACGCGACGTCCGCGTGGGAGAACTCGGCGAAACCCTTCGCGACGCCCGCGCGCATCGCCGCCAGAGCCGCGTCCAGTTCGGCGAGATGGTCTTCGGTCCTGAGCTGCGCGGCGAGCAGATGTGCGGAACCGTCGAGCACCATGCGGAACTGCAGGAGTTCGGACAGGCCGAGGTTCTCGGCCCGCGCCAGCCGCTGCATGGACCGGTGCAACGCGGCGGGCGAGGCGGCCAGGACCTCGGGGCCGCGCGGGTCGCCTGGCCGCGAGCGGATCATTTCCGCCGCCTGCAGTACCCGCAACGCCTCGCGCACGGTCGAGCGGCCGACGTCGAACTGCACCATCAGCTCGCGTTCGCTCGGCAGCCGGTCGCCGGGTTTGATCCGGCCGCTGAACACGGCTTCCTCGATCTGTTCGACGACGCGCTGGTACGCGCGGACAGGGGCGACCGGCTCGAATTCCATCTTGACCCTGCCGTCCCGTCTGGTTTACTGGTCAGACCAGTCTACCGGTCAGGGGGCAGGATGAAAGCCCGGATCCACGCGGCGGCCCTCGTGTTGCTGCTGGTGACGTCCGCCTGCTCCGCCGGGTCGAGTGCCACGGTCGCCAAGGATCCCGGCACGCTCGCCATCGGGTACACCGCCGAACCCGCGAACTTCGACTTCACCCGCACCGACGGCGCCGCCATCCCGCAGGCCTTGCTCTACAACGTCTACGAGGGCCTGGTGAAACTCGACGCGGACGCGAAGATCGTGCCGCTGCTGGCCGAATCCTGGACCGTTTCCCCGGACGGCAAGACCTACGACTTCAAGCTCCGCAAGAACGCGAAGTTCGGCAACGGCGCGCCGTTCACCGCCGAGGACGTCAAGTTCTCGCTGATGCGGGTCAAAACCGACTGGACGGTGTCGATCAAGTCCACAATGGACGTTGTCGACCGGGTCGACGTCGTCGCGCCGGACCACGCGCGGGTCGTGCTCACGAAACCGAGCAACGGCTGGCTGTTCAGCCTCACCAGCAGGCTCGGCGCGATGTTCAGCCCTGCCGGCGTCGCGGATCTGGCGAACAAACCGGTCGGCACCGGACCGTACACGGTGTCCTCCCGCCGGCGCGGCGATTCCATCGTGCTCAAAAGGAATCCCGACTACTGGGGCACAAAACCGGCGTACTCGACCGTCGTCCTCAAGTACATCAAGGATCCGACGGCGCTCAACAACGCCTTGCTCAGCAACGGGATCGACGTCATCTCTGCGATCACCGTGCCGGATTCGATCCCGCAGTTCCAGAGCGACGACCGGTTCACCGTCGTCGAAGGCACGACGAACAGCGAGGTCACGCTCGCGTTCAACAACACCCGCCCGCCGCTGAACGACGTGCGCGTGCGGCGTGCGCTGTCGTACGCGATCGACCGGAAGGCCTTGCTGGACACGGCCTGGGCGGGGCGCGGCACGCTCATCGGCAGCATGGTCCCGCCGACGGATCCTTGGTACGAAGACCTCTCGAACGCGTACTCGTTCGATCCCGCGAAGGCGAAAGCGCTGCTCGCGGAAGCAGGGCAGCCGAATCCCTCGCTGCGGCTGCGTATCCCGAACCTGCCGTACGCCGTCTCGGCCGCGCAGGTGGTGGCGTCGCAGCTGGCCGACGTCGGGGTGACCGTGACGATCGAGCCGCTGGACTTCCCGGCGGTGTGGCTCAAACAGGTCTTCACCGATCACGACTACGACCTCTCGATCATCCAGCACGTCGAGGCGCGCGACATCGTCACCTTCGGTAAGCCGAAGTACTACTGGGGTTACGACGGCAAGGACGTCCAGCAGGAGCTGGCGAAGGCCGACGCCGGGACACCCCAGGAGCAGATCGACGCGATGCGCCAGGTCGCGCGGCGGCTGTCCGAGGACGCGGCCGCGGACTGGCTTTTCCTGTTCCCCAATGTGATCGTGGCGAAGAACAAGGTGACCGGGTTCGTCCGCAACCAGGTCAGCGAGTCCTTCGATCTCACGGGATTGGCGCCGCGATGACGGTCAAGATCGTGCGACGGGTGGCGATCCTGGTGGCCAGTGTGCTGGTCGCGTCCATCGTGGTGTTCCTGTTCATGGCCGTGCTGCCGGGCGATCCGGCGCAGGTCGCGCTCGGCGTCAACGCGACACCGGAGCTGGTCGCGAAGACCCGCGCCGAATTCGGTATCGACAGGCCGCTGGTCACGCAGTACTTCGACTGGATCGGTGGTGTCCTGCACGGCGACTTCGGCCGCTCGTACGTCACCCGCGAGGAGATCGGGCCCGCGCTGACCGACCGGCTCGGCGTGACGTTGTGGCTGGTCGGGGCCGGGATGCTGGTGGCGCTGCTGATCGCCGTCCCGGCCGGGACGTTCGCCGCGGTGCGGCGCCGGAAGGCCGACGGCACCGCGGTTTCCGGGCTGTCGCAGATCGGCGTCGCCATCCCCGCGTTTCTCGCCGGCATCATCCTGGTGCAGATCTTCGCGGTGCAGCTGCGCTGGCTGCCCTCCGGTGGCTGGACGCCGCCGGTGCAGGACCCCGGCGAATTCCTGCGCGGCCTCGTCCTGCCGGCTTTGTCACTGGGGCTCGTCCAGGGCGCGGTGCTCACCCGCTACGTGCGGTCCGCGGTGCTCGACACACTCGGGCAGGACTACCTGCGCACGGCCCGGTCCAAGGGGCTCCGGCCGTTCCGAGCGCTCTTCCGCCACGGGCTGCGCAACGCCGCCGTCCCGGTGGTGACGGTGCTCGGCCTGCAACTGGCGACGCTGCTGATCGGCGCCGTGGTCGTCGAGCGCGTGTTCGTGCTGCCGGGGCTCGGCAGCATGCTGCTCGACTCGGTGGCGTCGCGGGATCTGTTGTCCGTGCAGGGGATCGTGCTGGTCTTGGTGGTCGGCGTGCTGCTGGTGAACTTCGTGGTCGACGTCCTCTACACGGTGCTCGACCCGAGATTGCGGGGTTCCTGATGCGTAACCGCAGTCTCGTCATCGGCGGTGTGCTGGTCGCGCTGATCGTGCTCGCCGCGGTGCTTTCGTTCGTGTGGACGCCGTTCGACCCGGTCCGTGTCGACGCGCCCAACCGGCTGCACGAGTTCAGCGGCTCGAACCTGCTCGGCACCGACAGCTTCGGCCGTGACGTGCTCAGTCAGCTCATGGTCGGCGCGCGGACGACGCTGTACGTCGGCGTGGTCGCGGTCGGGATCGCCGCGCTGATCGGGACGCCGCTGGGCATCCTCGCCGGGATGTCGTCGCGGTGGCTCGGCGAATTCGTCATGCGGGTCAACGACCTGGTGCTCGCGTTCCCCGCGCTGCTGCTGGCGATCATGTTCGGCGCGGTGTTCGGGGCCGACACGCTGACCGCGATGGTGGCGATCGGCATCGCGACCATCCCGTCCTTCGCGCGGATCGCGCGTTCGGGAACGTTGCAGGTGATGAGCAGCGAGTTCGTGCTGGCCGCGCGGTCGGCAGGTCGTTCGCGGCCGAACATCGCGGCGCGGCACGTGCTGCCGAACATCTCCGGGCTGCTGATCGTCCAGGCGTCCGTCTCGTTCGCGATCGCCGTGCTCGCGGAAGCGGCGTTGTCGTTCCTCGGCTTCGGCACGCGGCCGCCGACGCCGTCTTGGGGCCGGATGCTGCAGGAATCCCAGGTGTTCCTGACCCTGCACCCGCGGCTCGCGCTCGTACCCGGCGTCGCGATCGCCATCGCCGTCCTCGGGTTCAACCTGCTCGGTGACGGCCTGCGCGATCGTCTCGACCCGCGATTGGCGGCGCGGCTATGACCCTCGAAGTCCACGGTCTCGGGATCGACGGCCTGGTGCGCGACGTCTCGTTCGACGTCGCGCGAGGTGAGCGCGTCGGACTGATCGGCGAGTCCGGTTCCGGCAAATCGCTGACGGCGCTGTCGATCATGGGGCTGCTGCCCGAGGAGCTCGCCGCGTCCGGCTCGGTGAAACTCGACGGCCGCGAGCTGCTCGGCGCGCCGGAGAAGGAACTGTCGCGGTTGCGCGGCAACGACCTGTCGATGGTGTTCCAGGAGCCGATGACCGCGCTGAACCCGGCGATGCGGGTCGGCGCGCAGGTGGCCGAACCGATGCGGATCCACCGCAACGGCGGGAAACACCGCGCCGCGGCCGAGGCGCTGCTGAATTCCGTCGGGCTACCCGGCACCTTCCGCGCGTATCCGCATCAGCTGTCCGGCGGGCAGCGGCAGCGCGTCGTCCTCGCGATCGCGCTGGCCAACGACCCCAAGCTGCTGATCTGCGACGAACCGACGACCGCTTTGGACGTCACCGTGCAGGCGCAGATCCTGGAACTGATCCTCGACGGGGTTCGTGAGCGGGAGAGCGCGCTGCTGTTCATCACGCACGACCTCGCCGTGGTCGCGTCGGTGTGCGAGCGCGTGCTGGTGATGCTGGACGGCGAGATCGTCGAATCCGGAACCACGCGGGAAGTTCTCACCGCGCCGCAGCACGAGTACACGAAGAAGCTGCTGGCCGCTTCGGATCTGGAGGCGAGCCGATGATGATCTCGGTGCGGGACCTCGAACGCCGCTACACCCGCCGCGATGTGCACGCCCTGCGCGGCGTTTCGTTCGACGTCGAGGCTGGTCAGCGCTTCGGGATCGTCGGCGAGTCGGGTTCGGGAAAGTCCACTTTGGTCAGACTGCTGGCCGCGCTGGACAAGCCGACGGCGGGCAGCGTCTCGTTCCAGGGCAAGCGCGTCGACACTTTGCCGGAGCGGAAACTCGGCTTCCTGCGGTCGGAACTCCAGATCGTCTTCCAGGATCCGATGGGCTCGCTCGATCCGCGGATGCGGGTGCGCGACATCATCTCCGAGCCCTTGGGACGCCGGGATCCCATACGGGTTTCGGAGCTGCTAAAAGCCGTCGGCCTGCCTTCGGATGCCGCGGGGCGGTATCCGCACCAGTTCTCCGGCGGGCAGCGGCAACGGATTTCGATCGCGCGGGCGCTCGCGCCGAATCCGAGCGTCCTCATCGCGGACGAACCGGTGAGCGCGCTCGACGTCTCGGTGCGCAAGCAGATCCTCGATCTGCTCACGTCGCTGGTCGAGCTGTACTCGCTGACGCTGATCTTCGTCTCGCACGACCTCGGCGTGGTGCGGCACGTCTGCGACCGGGTCGCGGTGATGCGGCGCGGGGAGATCGTCGAACTGGGCGACGTCGACCAGGTCTACGACGCGCCGGAGCACGAGTACACCAGGGAGCTGCTGGCGGCCGCACCGAATCTGCGGGCCGAGCTGGCACGGTTGAGGGGAGGGGACGATGGCTGACTATCCCGAGGGACTGCCGATCGGCGACGGGTGGGTGTCCACTGTGGACTCCGCGCCGGTGACTTTCCCCTACGACGGTAGCGAGATCGGCCGGGCGCCGGTCGGGACCCCGGAGCTGGCCACGCGGGCGATCGACGAGGCCGTCGCGGTGTTGAAGCAGGTCGCGGCCCTGCCGTCGCGTGTTCGCCGCTCGCTTCTGAACGACGTCGCCGCCGCGCTGGAAGCGCGCCGCTCCGAATTCGAGCAGCTTCTGATCCTCGAAACCGGAAAGCCGCTGGTCGACTGCCGGGTCGAGGTCGCGCGCACGATCGTCACCTGGCAGGCCGCCGCCGAAGAGGTCTCGCGGCTGCACGGCGAGACCGTTCCGCTGGACCTGCTGCCCTCCGGTGACGGGCTGGTCGGATTCTGGAAACGCAAGCCGATCGGCGTCGTCGTCGGCATCGCCGGGTTCAACTATCCGCTGCTGCTGGCGTCGCACAAGATCGCACCCGCCATCGCGGCAGGCTGTCCGGTGGTGGTCAAGCCCGCGCCGCAGACGCCGCTGGCGACGTTGTGGCTGGTGCACTTGATCCGCGAGCTGACCGACGTGCCCGCGATGGTCCAGCTGGTCACCGGGGACGCGACGGTCGGCTCCGCGCTGGTCACGGACCGGCGCGTCGGCGCGGTGTCGTTCACCGGATCCGCGCTGGTCGGGCACCGGATCGCCCGCGACGCCGCGCCTACGAAGACGTTGCTGGAGCTGGGGTCCAACGCCGCCTTGGTGGTCGCGGAGGACGCGGACCTCGACGCGGCCGCGGACGCCGTCCTGCGCGGCGGGTTCTACGCGTCCGGGCAGGCCTGCATTTCGGTGCAGCGCGTCCTGGTCGTCGAGGCCGTCGCCGAGGAGTTCACCGAACGGGTGCTGGCGCGGCTCGGCGAAGTCGTCGTCGGTGATCCGCGTGACGAGAAGACACGGGTTTCCGCGCTGATCGACGCGGCGTCGACCAAGCGCGTCGAGGAGTGGGTCGGCAAAGCGACTTCGGCCGGTGCGCGGCTGGTCGGCGGCGGCGTCGACGGCACCGTGTGGCGGCCCGCCGTGCTGCTCGCCGTGCCTGACGGCCTCGAATGCTGGGACGAGGAGATCTTCGGCCCGGTCGTCTGCGTCCGCCGAGTGGCGGGAGTGGACGAAGCTTTCGACGCGGTCAACGCGTCGCGCTACGGCCTGCACGCTTCGGTGTTCAGCACGTCCTTGAAGACCGCGTTCCGCGCGCTCGACGAGCTCGACGTCGGCGGCGTGGTGGTCAACGAGGTGCCCGGTTTCCGGTCGGACACCATGCCGTACGGCGGGGTGAAGGACTCCGGGATCGGGCGGGAAGGGCCGCGGTTCGCGGTCGAAGAACTGACCGTGACGAGGATGGCGGTGCTGCGACCGTGAGTTACGAGAACCTGTTCCGGCTGGACGGCAAGCGGGCCGTCGTGCTCGGCGGCGGCAGCGGAATCGGCCGCGAATCGGCGAAAGCCCTGGTCGCTCATGGTGCCGAAGTGATCGTCGCGGACCGCGACGTCGCCGCGGCCAAGGAAACCGGCGCCGGGGAGGCGTACGAGATCGACCTGCTCGAAGACGGCGCCGCCGCACGGGCCGCCGCCGAACTCGGCGAGGTCGACGTCGTGGTGCTGACCGCCGCGACCAACGTGCGCAAACGGCTGCTGGAGTACTCGCGCGCGGAATTCGACCGGGTGATCGCGCTGAACCTCGGCGCGACGTTCGAGGTCGTCCGCGCGTTCGGCGCCGGGATGGTCGAGCGGGGGCGGGGGAGCATCATCGGGTTCTCGTCGATCCGAGGCACCACCGTCGAACCGGGACAAGGCCCGTACGCGGCGACGAAAGCCGGTCTGGTGCAGCTGTTCCGCACGGCCGCGGCGGAGTTCGGCCCGGCCGGGGTGCGGGTCAACGCGATCGCGCCCGGCGTCGTCGAGACCCCGCTCACCGCGCAGATCAAAGCGAATCCGGACTGGTACGACGCCTACGCGACCAAGGGAGCGCTCGGCCGTTGGGCGCGTCCGGAGGAACTCGCGGGCGCCGTCGTCTACCTGGCCTCGGACGCGTCGTCGTTCGTGACCGGCTCCGTACTGGCGGTGGACGGCGGCTGGACCGCGGTCGACGGCCGCTTCGAACCGCCCGCGACCTAAGGAGGCCCGCTGTGCCGGAATTGCCTGATCTCACCGCTGGCGAACTGGTCGCGCAGTACCGCGCCGGGACACTGTCGCCGGTCGAGGTCACCGAAGCGGTCCTCGCCCGTGCCGAGGCCCGTGAACCCGAACTGCACGCGCTCTACGCGTACGACCCGAGCGGCGCGCGCGAAGACGCGAAGGCGTCCGAGACCCGCTGGCACGCTGGGGAACCGCTCGGCCCGATCGACGGCGTTCCCTTGACGCTGAAGGAGAACATCGCGACTCGAGGCACGCCGGTCCCGCTCGGCACAGCCGCTTCTTCGCTGGAACCAGCTTCGGTTGACGCGCCCGCTGCCGCTCGCGTGCGCGAATCCGGCGGTGTCCTGCTGGGCAAGACGACCATGCCGGACTACGGGATGCTGACGTCCGGGCTGTCGAGTTTCCACCCCGCGTCGCGGAATCCGTGGGACACCACGCGCACGCCCGGCGGCTCCAGCGCGGGTGCCGGTTCGGCGGCGGCCGCCGGCTACGGCCCGCTGCACGTCGGCACCGACATCGGCGGCTCGATCCGGCTGCCCGCCGGCTGGTGCGGACTGGTCGGGCTGAAGCCGAGTTTCGGCCGGGTGCCAGTGGATCCGCCGTTCCTCGGCCGCGTCGCCGGGCCGATGACGCGGACCGTGGCCGACACCGCGCTGCTGATGAGCGTTCTGTCCGGTGCGGACGGTCGCGACCACCTTTCGCTGCCGCCATCGTCGATCGACTGGGCTTCGGTGTCCGGCGAGGTCAAAGGCCTGCGGATCGGGCTGCACCTCGACCCTGGCGTCGGGCTCCCGGTCTCGCCCGACATCCTCGCCGCGGTCACCGAAGCGGCCCGCGCCTTCGAAGCCGCGGGCGCCGTCGTCGAATCGGTGGATCCGTTCCTGCGCCGCGAAATGCTCGACGGACTCGACACCTTCTGGCGCGTCCGCGCCTGGTCGGACATGTCGGCCCTGCCCGAGGAACGCCGCGCGAAGGTCCTGCCTTACATCGCCGACTGGGCCGCCGGCGGCGCCGACGTCAGCGGCATCGATGCCTATCGCGGCTTCGCGCAGATCGACGCCATCGCCGTCGCGACCCTGCGCGAAACCGAACGTTTCGATGTCGTCCTCTCGCCGACCTGCCCGGTCTCGGCCCCACCCGCCGACTGGCCCTCGCCGACCAACGACCCGCGCCGCCCGTTCGAGCACATCGCGTTCACCGTGCCGTACAACATGTCCGGCCAGCCCGCGGTCTCGATCAACTGCGGCTACACGAGCGACGACCAGCCCGTCGGCCTCCAAATCAGCGGCCGCCGCTTCGCCGACCTCGACGTCCTTCGCGTCGCTGCCGCCTACGAAACCCTTCGCCCCACACCCCGCCCCTGGCCGAACTAGCCCCATTAACGCGTCAGCTCGGGCGACTTTGCCTTGCCGGTCGGCAACAGAAAAGATCAAAGCCCCGGTGACATGACCAGCAGGTCAGGGGCCATCCGGGGCTATTCGTCGACCAGCTTAGCCGAGGACCTCGCCGCGCTCATCTCTCCGCAGGTCGCCGCCTACATCGCGGCCAACAGCTCCTGTACCCGGCTGTTGGCCGCACGTCCTCGCTAGCCGGCGATCGCGTCGGCCAGTGCCAGGATCCGCCGCGCGTTGTCCACGTGCAGGTTCTCGATCATCCGCCCGTCCACGGTCACGACGCCCTGCCCGGCCGCCCGCGCCTCTTCGAACGCCGAGATGATCTTGCGCGACCGCGCGATCTCCTCCTCGGAAGGCGCGAAGATCCGGTTGCACGGCTCCAGTTGCGCCGGGTGGATCAGCGTCTTGCCGTCGAAGCCGAACTGGCGCCCCTGCAGGCATTCGGCCTCGAAGCCTTCGAGGTCCTTCACGTCGTTGTAGACGCCGTCGAGGATCACCTTGCCGGTCGCCCGCGCGGCCAGCAGCGCGAGTGAAAGCCCGCCCAGCAGCGGCGCGCGGCCGGGGACGAACTCGGCGTGCAGTTCCTTCGCCAGGTCGTTCGTGCCCATGACCAGCACGGTCAGCCGCTCGGACGCCGAGGCGATCTCCTCGGCGTGCAGCATCGCGACCGGGGTTTCGACCATCGCCCAGATCTTCGTGTGGTCCGGCGCGCCGCCGAGTTCCAGCGCGCGTTCGATGTTGTGCACCTCGGCGGCGGAGTTCACCTTCGGGACCACGATCGCGGCCGGGCCCGCCTGCGCGGCGGCTCGCAGATCCGCGTCGTGCCATTCGGTGTCGAGGCCGTTCACGCGGATGGTCACCTCGCGCGAGCCGTACTCCTTCGACGACGCGGCGGCGCAAACGCGTTCACGTGCCGCTTCCTTCGCGTCGGGCGCGACGGCGTCTTCGAGATCGAGGATGAGGCCGTCCGCGTCGAGCGTCTTGGCCTTCTCCAGTGCTCTTTCGTTCGCGCCGGGCATGTAGAGGACGGAACGCCGGGGGTTCATGCGGAGGCCTCCTGATCTTTTCGGGTCGCGCGTTTTGGCCGTGAGGCCTCGCCAACGCGGCTGCGGGCCGCCATGCGGCGGCAGGTGACGAGCGCTCGATCAGTCGCGGCCTGTAGACGCGTTGGCGATCGCGCGATGTCAAACACTGGTGGCCGCGTCGTAGGCAGCGGCGAGTTCGGGGTCGTCGGCGGCCAGGGCGTCGGCGAGTTCGGCGACCACCCGGCACTGCTTCACCGAGGCGTCGTCCTGCATCTTGCCGTCGATCATCACGGCACCGGTGCCGTCGCCCATCGCGGCGATCACGCGCCGCGCCCAAGCCACGTCTTCCGGCGAAGGCGAGAACACCTTCTTGGCGATGTCGATCTGCACCGGGTGCAGGCTCCAGGCACCCACGCAGCCGAGCAGGAACGCGTTACGGAACTGGTCTTCGCAGGCCACGACGTCGCGGATGTCGCCGAACGGCCCGTAGTACGGCAGGATCCCGTTCGCCGCGCAGGCGTCGACCATCCGCGCGACCGTGTAATGCCACAGATCCTGCTGATACGTCGTGCGTCCCGCGTTCAGGTCTTCGCCGGTCGGGTCGGTGCGCACCAGGTAACCGGGGTGCCCGCCACCCACACGGGTGGTCTTCATGCGACGGCTCGCGGCGAGGTCGGCCGGGCCGAGTGAGATGCCCTGCATCCGGGGGCTCGCGCCGGCGATCTCCTCGACGTTCGCGACGCCGCTGGCGGTCTCCAGGATCGCGTGCACCAGCAGCGGCTTCGTCAGGCCCGCTCGCGCTTCGAGCTGAGCGAGCAGCCTGTCGACGTAGTGGATGTCCTGCGCGCCTTCGACCTTCGGCACCATGATCACGTCGAGTTTGTCGCCGATCTCGGTGACCAGCGTGATCAGGTCGTCGAGCACCCACGGCGAGTCGAGGCTGTTGACGCGGGTCCACAGCTGCGTCTTCCCGAGGTCGGTCGCCTTCGCGATGGAGACGAGCCCGTTCCGCGCGGCCTCTTTGCGGTCGGCGCGGACGGCGTCCTCGAGGTTGCCGAGCAGGACGTCGACCTTCTTGGCAAGATCCGGGACCTTGGCGGCCATTTTCTCGTTGCCGGGGTCGAAGAAGTGGATCATCCGCGAAGGAGGCACGGGGATCTGGCGGAGCGGTTCCGGCGCCCCCACCGCGAGCGGGGCGAAGAAATCCTTCGGCGAACGCATCGTTCCTCCATCGCAACGGGCTAAGTGACCGACGAGTAACCCTAAACCCGGAAGGCGGGGAACCGCTGCGGCGCAGCTCACCTCCAAGGGGACACGATCGGGAATCGCGGAGGAATCTGTGGACGACTGGGCCTTGCCGGGTTTCACCGAGATGGGGTCGCTGGGCGAAGGCGGATTCGGACGGGTCGTACTGGCCCGGCACGATGAATCCGCCCAGGTCGTGGCCATCAAATACCTGTACACGAGGTTCGCGGCCGACCCGCAGCGGCTGGCCGAATTCCGCCATGAGGCGCAGGTCCTGAGCCGCGTTTCGGGGCCTCACATCGCCCGTCTGCACCAGTTCGTGGAGACCCCACAGGGTGCCGCCATCATCATGGAAGCGGTTCACGGAATCTCCCTGAAAGAGATCCTCGGCCGCCAGGAGAAGCTCGAACCCGAAGCCGCGCTGGCCATCCTCAAGGGCTCGCTGCTCGGGCTCGCCGGCGCGCACGCCGCGGGCACTGTCCACCGCGACTACAAACCGGCCAACGTCCTGGTCACCCGCGAGGGGCAAAGCAAGCTCGTCGACTTCGGCATCGCCGTGCTCGCCGGTCAGGCCGGTGTCGCCGCGGGCACGCCCGCGTACATGGCGCCCGAGCAGTGGGCGGGCGGGATCGCCACCCCCGCGACGGACGTCTACGCCGCGACCTGCGTGTTCTTCCAGTGTGTCGTCGGGCACAAGCCGTACGAGGCCGAACAGACCGAAGTGCTCCGCACGCTGCACGAATACGCCCCGATCCCGTTCGGCGAGGTCCCCGAACCGGTCCGCGATCTCATCGCGCGCGGCATGGCGAAGGACGTCGCCCAGCGACCGTCGGGCGCGGCCGAGTTCGTCACGGAACTGGAGTCGTCCGCCAGGAAGGCGTACGGCGAAGACTGGGAGCGCAACGGCTGGCACTGGCTCGCCAAGGGCGCCGGTGTCCTGGTCGCCCTGTCGCCGTTGGCCCTGCTCGGAGCCGGGACGGCCGCCGCTCCGGTCATCGCGGGTGGCGCGGCGGGCGGGGTCGCGGCGACCACCGGCGGCGGGATCGCGGTCGGGCTCAAGGTGACCGCCGCGATCGCCGCCGTCACCGCGGCCGCCGTCGGCACGGTCGTGGTGATCAACGCCAACAGCGACGACCCGCCGACGACGACCCTTTCCGCGATGAAGGTCGATCTCCTCACCCGCACCGAGAAGTTCGACGGCTTCGACTACAACGGCAAGTACGTCCGGATCAGCGGTCTGAAGGACAAGGCCGCCGAGGAGCGGGTCAACAAGGCGCTGATGGCGCCCATCGACGGCTGGCTCGAGAACTTCTGGCCCGACAGCTACCAGCCGCAACGGGAACCCGACGGCGACATCCCGCACATGAAGACCGAGGCCGAGATCCTGCGCCAGGACGACAAGCTGGTCTCGGTCGTCTACAAACGCTCGATCGATTCCACCCAGTTCGGCAACCATGGCGGGTTCAGCGTCCGCCCGATCGTCATCGACCTGGCCAAGGGCGAGCAGATCTCCGGCGCGCACCTCTTCGACAACGTCGACGGCACCGCCGCGCGGATGCGGAAGCTCGAAGACCTGATCCTCGACTCGGCGAGGCCGGGCGACTGCCTCGCCGACAAGCCGACCTCGCCCGAGCACCTCCCGGCGACGGCGCTTTCGGCGCGGTACACCTTCGACTACGACTCCATCCTGCAGGCGGCGCCCACCGCCAACGGCATGCGGTTCTACGTCTACGGTTCCGCGCTCGGCTACCCGCGCGTCTGCGACCCGACCGAAGTCACCACCGAGTACGCCCGCCTCACCGACCTGCTGAGTCCTTCGGTGATGAACCTGCTCGGTCTCGCGAACGGTGGCACGCAAGGCAAACGGACCAAAGAGGACAACGTCGGCGCCTTCACCATCACCACGCCGGAGAAATGGTGGCTGCTCTCCAGCGCGCCCATCGAGCGCTACCTGGTGACCGCCGACCAGTGCTCGAACGACGGGATGCAGCCGTTCCACTGTGCGGGCGTCGTCTTCAGCGACAACGCACGCGTCGACGCGGCCACCCCGGCGTATGAACCGGGCAAGCCGTACAACCGGTCCAACGGTCCGCGTCCGTGTCATTCCATCGGGGCACCGGGCGAATCGCAGGGATCACCCATCTTGCAGAAGAAGGATCTCCGCCCGATCGGGACGAAGAAGGCCGCCTACGAGGAGTGGCGGCTCACGTGCTCCGGAGGCGGCACGGTCACCCAGCGAGTGTGGTTCCTGCCGAAAACGCAGCTCGTGATCGTGGACGAATGGAACACTCCAGGCCTCGACAAGATTTTGGAAGAGGCCCGATGGAACTAAGCGATGCGTGGAGATTGCCCGGTTTCACCGAGCTGGAGCAGCTCGGCGAGGGCACCTTCGGCCGCGTGGTGCTCGCACGTCAGGACAACACCGGCCACATCGTCGCCATCAAGTACCTCTTCTCCCGCTTCGCCGCCGAGCCCGCCTATCTCGACGCGTTCCGCCAGGAAGCGCTGGCGCTGCACCGTGTCGTGAGCCCGCACGTCGTGAAGCTGTACGAATTCTTCGAGACACCGCAGGGTGCGGCGATCGTGATGGAGGCGATCAACGGTGTCTCACTGCGCTCGGTGCTCCAGGCCGAAGGCGCTCTCGAACCCGAAGCCGCCCTCGCGGTCCTGAAAGGTTCGCTGCTCGGACTGGCCGCGGCGCATTCCGTGAACGTCGTCCACCGCGACTACAAACCGGCCAACGTCCTCGTCGCCGACACCGGCGAGAGCAAACTGGTCGACTTCGGCACGGCCGTCCTGGCAGGGGAACAGGGTCCGTCCGTCGGCACACCCGCGTACATGGCGCCCGAGC
The DNA here is from genome assembly GCF_000384215.1 of Amycolatopsis alba DSM 44262. Lineage (NCBI taxonomy): Bacteria > Bacillati > Actinomycetota > Actinomycetes > Pseudonocardiales > Pseudonocardiaceae > Amycolatopsis > Amycolatopsis alba. The sequence goes on from NZ_KB913032.1 coordinate 3,822,035, forward strand.
AATGGGCAGGCGGGCAGGCCACTCCCGCGACCGACGTCTACGCCGCGACCTGCGTGTTCTTCCAGTGCGTCGCCGGTCATCGCCCGTACGAGGCGGACCAGACCGAAGTGCTGCGCACGCTGCACGAACACGCGCCCATCCCGTTCGGCGAAGTCCCCCAGCCGGTGCACCAGATCGTCGCGAGCGGGATGGCGAAGGACCCGTCGAAACGGCCGGTCGACGCGCTCACGTTCGTCGGCGAACTGGAACGCGTCGCCCGTGCGGGGTACGGCGAGGACTGGGAACGCAAGGGCTGGTCACGGCTGGCGAAAGCGACCGGCGTGCTGGCCGCGGCGACGCCGTTGGTCCTGCTCGGCGCCGGTACGGCGGCCGCTCCCGGCGTCGCCGCCGCCGGAACGGGCGCGGCGGCCGCGTCGACCGGCGGGATCGCGGCCGGGCTGAAGATCGCCATCGGCGTCGTCGCCGCGACGGCCGCCGTGGCGGGCTCGGTGATCGTCTTCTCCGACGCGAGCACGCCGCCGCCACAGCCACCGCCGACCACTCAGCAGGCCGTCGCGCTCAAGGTCGCCATGAAGGACCGCTCCGGGACGGTGCCCGGCACGACCCTCCAGTTCCGCGGGCAGTACCCCGAGGTGACCGGCGGCCCCGATCAGGCCTGGTCGAAACGGGTCAACGACGCGCTGACCGCGCCGATCGACGCCTGGAACCGGGAGACCGGGCCGAGCGCGGGGAAGATGGCAGCCGAACACGGCGGCGGCCCGTACGTCCTCACCACCAAGGCCGACGTGCGGATGCAGAACGAGAAGTACCTCTCGGTCAGCTACGAACACGGACTCGACAACGCACCTCATCCGACGTGGAACTTCGGCCGCTCCAGCGTGCTGATCGACCTCACGAGCGGAACGGCCGTCGTACCCGCGGACCTGTTCAGCGCGGGGATGTTCTCCGACCAGGGCATGCTGACGCTCAGCGACCGGCTTTGGCCCGATCACAACCAAGGCTGCGCGCTCACCGAATGGAAGCCGATCAAACCGGCCGACCTGGCCGGACCGGGGGAGCGCAAGGTGTTCCCGGCCTTCACCCCCGCCGAAGTCGAACTCACGATCGACTTCAACCGGCTCGGTTTCGAGACCGCCTGCGGCGTCCAGACGATGAAGCTCCCCTACGACAAGCTCTCCGACCTGCTGAAACCCGAGCTCGTCGCGGGGCTGACCGGCGGAAAGACCGTCAAGGGGACGACGTCGTCCGCCCCGCCCGCGCAAGGACTCACCGACGTCTCGGCGGGCGCGCTGACCGTGCACCTCCCGAAGGACTGGACCGTGGTCTCGCAGGGATTGGAGAAGGTGCTCGTCGCTCCGGGCTGTCCGGATCCCAAGAAGTACTTCAACTGCAAATACGTCCTCGTCACGGACAACACGCAGCAGTCCGCCGAACAGCCGCCGTACCGGCCGGGCGGTTTCTACCGGCGCAGCGCGGGCGGCCGGGCCTGCAACGCCGCCGGACGCAAGGACCTCCGTCAAGAAGGTGACGCCGTGCGGGCGGCGTCCGCCACCGCATCGGTCGGCGAGGCGACGGCGACCTATGAGGAGTGGACGATCCAGTGCGTTCCTCGTGGACAGACGGGCGGAAGCGGCGAGACGCAAGTGACTCAGCGGATCTGGTTCGTCGCGGACAGGCAAGTCGTGGTGATGGACGAGTGGCGGACACCGGGGGTCGAAGATCTCCTCCGCACCGCGACGGTCTCCTGACCTGACCAGCGATGGTCCACAGTGGAATGAGTATTCACTGGGCTGAATGGACCAACGTTTTTGCTTCCCTTGCGCGCCTGTGTTCGGTACCGGGCAGTCCATGCCGGTGACCGTTCGGAGACAACCGGTAACACCACTTACCTCGTTCTCACTCGGTTGGCGGCACGGTCGGACTGAAGTCGAATGACCGCCTACCGACCGGTCACCGATCGCAAGGTGCCGCCGATCGCAGCCACTCGCGTTGTCCGGCGCCGCCGCCTCCCTGCCCTGTTAGACAGGTCATGTGCCGCTTCCACCGAGGTGGCACGGGATGAAGAGCCTTAGGGAAACCAGGTTCGAAGGAGGCGGAACGTGGCGGCTACACCGAACATGGAGAGCTCGACGGTCGCCGGTGGCGCCAAGCGCAGCCGGTCACTGCCGAGCCGGGTGGTGCCGCCGATCGAACTGCCCGCGAGCGTCGAGGAGCTTTCACGCAAGGCGGCGGCCCTGCTCGGCTGGAACGGCATCGTGTTGCCGGAGACCACCGTGCTCGGCCGCAAGATCTGCGTGGTCGCCCGGCTCCGCACCGACGTGCACGCGGAGCGCATCGCGATGGGCATGGGTCCCGTCGTCGATCGCGCCACCGTCGACACCTGGACATGGCCAGAGCTGGCCGCGACCGCACCCGCGCCGGCCGCCGAGATCATCGGCGTCCTCGCGGTCGCCCGGCACTGGCGCACCGCGATGGCCTCCGCGGTTCCGTTCGCACGTTACGGCGAGGCCGCGATGGTGCTCCCATCGCCAGCCGTATTGACGGAAGACTACGTCGGCAACTGCCTGCCGCGAGCCCGCGCCTACGGTCTCGGCATCGTCACCGCCGACCCCAACGCGGTGACCGACCTCGACCTCGAAGGCCACAGCGAGCGCATGATCCTGGACGAGGACCCGGTCTCGCGCCTGGTCAACGAGATCGTCTACGACCAGCTGCTGCGCGGCACCGAGCTCCCTGCCGAAGTGGACTGAACGCACTACCCTCGGGCGCATGCGAGTCGTCATTGCGGGTGGACACGGTCAGATCGCGCTGAAACTGGAGAAGCTCCTCTCCTCGCGCGGTGATCAGGCGGTGGGGATCGTGCGCAATCCCGATCACGTCGCCGACCTCGAAGCGGCAGGCGCGGAAGCCGTCGTCCTCGACCTGGAAAAGTCCGATGTGGACGCTGTCGCCAAGGTGCTCGACGGCGCTGACGCCGCCATCTTCGCGGCAGGAGCCGGTCCCGGCAGTGGCACGGCCCGTAAGGACACTGTGGACAGGGCGGCCGCGGAACTCTTCGCGGCGGCCGCCGAACAGGCGGGCACGCGGCGGCACATCCAGGTCGGGTCCATGGGAGCCGACAAATGGGAGACCGCGGACGTCCCGGAAGATTTCCGGATCTACCTCAAGGCCAAGAAAGCGGCCGAGGACGATCTGCGCGCCCGCGAGCTCGACTGGACGATCCTGCGGCCGGGTCAGCTGACCAACGACGAAGGCACCGGCGAGATCGTGATCGCCGAATCCACCGGACGCGGACCCATTCCCCGTCAGGACGTCGCCGCTGTCCTCGTCGCGCTGCTCGACAATCCGTCGACGGCGGGCCGCGTCCTCGAAGCGATCTCGGGTGATACTGCTATCTCTCAGGCCGTTTCCGCTCTGTGAAAGCCCCGGTCCTGGCTAGTGTGTGGACGTAATCCGTCAGTGAAGTGAACGGAGAAAGTCCTTGCGCGAGGACATCGCGGTCTTCAGCGGCAGCGCACATCCCGAGCTGGCCGAAGAGATCTGCACCCATCTCGGTGTACCGCTGCATCCCGTGAAGGTGCAGCGGTTCGCCAACGACTGCCTCGAAGTCCAGCTGGAGGCGAACTGCCGCGAGCGCGACGTCTTCCTGATCCAGCCCTTGGTACGGCCGGTGCAGGAACACCTCGTCGAACTGCTGCTGATGCTGGACGCCGCGCGGGGAGCGTCGGCGAAGCGGATCACCGTCGTCATGCCGCACTACTCGTACGCCCGTTCCGACAAGAAGGACGCGCCGCGGATCTCGATCGGCGGCCGTCTCGTCGCCGACCTCCTGGCGACCGCCGGTGCCGATCGCGTCCTCGCGATGACCCTGCATTCGCCGCAGGTGCACGGCTTCTTCAGCGTCCCGGTCGATCACCTGCACGCGTTGCAGGAGCTGGCCAAGCACTTCCGCCAGTACGACCTGTCCGAAACCACGGTGGTCTCGCCGGATCTCGGCAACGCCAAGGAAGCCGCGCATTTCGCCCGGCTGCTCGGGGTTCAGGTCGCCGCCGGCGCGAAGCAGCGCTTTGCCGACGACAGGGTCGAGATCAGCTCGGTGATCGGTGAGATCACCGGCCGCGACGTGATCGTCCTCGACGACGAGATCGCCAAGGGCAGCACGGTGCTCGAACTGCTCTCCAAGTTGCGGGAACTGAAAGCGCGCTCGATCCGCGTCGCCTGCACGCACGGCTTGTTCTCCAGCGGCGCACTGAAGCGGATCGGCGAGCAGGCGGACGTGCTGGAAGTCGTCTGCACGAACACGGTGCCGATCCCGCCGGAGGAACAGGGCCCGAAACTGAAGGTCCTGTCGATCGCGCCCGCGCTGGCGGAGGCGATGCGGAGGATCCACAACGGAGAGTCGGTCAGCGCGCTCTTTGAAACAGCCTAGGCCGAAACGACTTAGCCGAGGACCCGGTCGAGGTAGGTGTTCGTGAAGAGCCCGGCCGGGTCCACCTCCTTGCGGACCCGCGAGAAGTCGTCGAACCGCGGGTACCGCGAGCGCAGCGTCGCCGCGTCGAGGTCGTGCATCTTGCCCCAGTGCGGGCGGCCGCCGACCTCGCCGACGATCGACGCGAACCCGGCGAAGTACTCGCGGTAGGGCATCCCGACGAACTGGTGGATCGCGATGTAGGCGGAGTCGCGGCCGTTCGCCGTCGAGAGCCAGATGTCGTCCGCCGCGGCGACGCGCACCTCGACCGGGAACGCGACCGGGTTCTCCAGTTTCGGGACGAACGCGCGGAGTTCGGAGAAGACGTCGTGCAGCGATTCGCGCGGGATCGCGAACTCCGACTCGACGAACCTCACTCCGCGATGGGTGACGAAGACGCGATGCGACGTGTCGCTGTACTCGCGGGCGGAGAGGATGTTCGAGGCGAACTTGCCCAGCGGCCGCACGAGTTTCGGCACTGAGCGCCCGAGACGGCACAGGCCGCCGAACGCGACGTTCTCCGTCACCTCGTAGTCGACGAATTCCTTCAGCCTGCTCAACGGCTGGTGCGCACTGCCCGCCGGAAGCCGGTTGTTGCGCTTGACCAGCGCGTTCTTGCCGTACGGGAACCAGTAGAACTCGAAGTGGTCGTTCTCGTCGGCGAACTGGTCGAAGCCTTCGAGGACCTGTTCGAGGGGCTCCGGCCGCTCCTGGGCGGAGAGCAGGAACGACGGTTCACACTGCAGGGTGACCGCGCTGATGACGCCGAGCGCGCCGAGGCCGACTCTCGCGGCGGCGAAGAGATCGGGGCGTTCTTCCGCCGAACAGGTGACCACGGCACCGTCGGCGAGGACGAGTTCGAGTGCGGCGATCTGCGTGGCGATCCCGCCGAGCCGGGCGCCGGTGCCGTGGGTGCCGGTCGAAATCGCGCCTGCGACGGTCTGTGCGTCGATGTCGCCGAGGTTGGTCATCGCCAGCCCGAGCGCGTCGAGTTCGGCGTTGAGCTGCTTGAGCGTGGTGCCCGAACGGACCGTGACCAGGCCTTTCGCGACGTCGGCCGAGGCGATGCCGGTCCAGCCGGTCAGATCCATGGCGTCCGAGTCGGCCGCCGCGATCGCCGTGAACGAGTGGCCGCTGCCCAGGGGACGCAGGCGCCGTCCGTCCGCGGCGGTCCGGTCGATGGCCTCGGCGATCTCCTCCGTGCCGCGCGGCCGGTGCACGCGCAGGGGCGAGGCTGCCGCGGTTCCGGCCCAGTTGGTCCACCGAGTCATGCGCCCACCTATTCCGAGAGGCTTCTGCCCTTGAGATGCTCGAGTGCCGAAACAGTAAGTGAATAGTATTCGCGTTTCAAGCCCTTCTGTCGTACCTTAGTTCGGGTGACCAGTGCGACGGTGTACGACTTGGCGACGAAGGACCTGGATCCTCCGTTCGCGGTTGTCGACTTGGATGCGTTCGACGCGAACGGCGCCGACCTGCTGCGGCGGGCGAACGGGAAGCCGATCCGCGTGGTCAGCAAATCCGTCCGCTGTCGGTATCTCCTCGAACGGGTGCTCGCGCGGCCGGGCTTCGAAGGTCTCATGTGCTACTCGCTCGCCGAAGCCGTTTGGCACGTCGAGCAGGGGACGTCCGACGACATCGTGGTGGCGTACCCGACCGCTGATCACGGCGCGTTGCGGCGGCTGGCGGCGAACGACCGGGCGCGGGCGGCGATTTCGATCATGGTCGATTCGCCCGAACACCTCGATCTGGTCGATGCCGCGCTGGGGCAAGGACATCCCGAGATCCGCGTCTGCCTCGAACTCGACGCTTCGTGGCGGCCGCTGCCCGGTGTGCACATCGGCACCAGGCGTTCGCCGGTGTTCAATCCGCGGCAGGTCGCGGATCTGGCGCGGACCATCTTGTCCCGCAAGGGTTTCCGGCTTGTCGGGATGATGGCGTACGAAGGGCAGATCGCCGGTCTCGGCGACGCGGCCGGCAGTGGCGTCAAGAACTCGGTCATCGGCTGGATGCAGCGGAAGTCCATTGTGGAAATCGCGAAACGCCGCGCGGCCGCGGTTCGTGCCATTCGGGCGCTGGCGGATCTGGAGTTCGTCAACGGCGGCGGCAGCGGCAGCGTGGAATCGACCGGCGCCGAAGCGGCCGTCACCGAAATCGCGGCGGGGTCGGGCCTGATCGGGCCGACCCTCTTCGACGGCTATGCGCACTTCTCGCCGCGCCCGGCCGCGATGTTCGCGCTCCCCGTCGTGCGGCGCCCGGCGCCGAAGATCGCGACGCTCTTCTCCGGCGGCTACATCGCTTCCGGCCCGACGGAGTCTTCGCGCCAGCCGACGCCCTACCTGCCCGAAGGTCTCTCGCTGCTCGGCTTCGAAGGCGCGGGCGAAGTCCAAACCCCCGTCTCCGGCGAGGCGGCCCGCCACCTGCGGCTCGGCGACCGCGTCTGGCTGCGCCACGCGAAAGCCGGCGAACTCGCCGAACGCTTCACGCACTACCACGTCGTCATCGGTGACCGCGTCGACCGGACCGTCCCCACCTACCGAGGCGAAGCCCAAAACTTCGGCTGACCCCGCGCGACCCCACCCCCCACCCATCCCTGGGGGGCGCGCCCCGCACCAGCGTATCGGGAGGGGGTGTCGGGGAAGGGGGAACCGAGGTGGGAGAGGCGAGGTTGTCCACAACTGTGGGTGGGTGTGGACAGGTTATGTGGACAACTGGATAAGGCCAGTTCAGGTCGGGTCTAGGCGTGGTTGGTGAGGGGCGTGTGACTGATGGGGTTGCGGAACCGGGCATCGGTGGACACGAATGGTGCAAGGGGGATCCGCCGGTGACGGCAAGGCCACCTTCAGGACGTTGAGCGTCCTGAAGGTGGCCTTCGCGACGTCCGGGCAGCGAGCGCTGAGTCCATAGTGGACGGGCGCGGGCGAAGGGGACTTTCGCCGCATTGGACGTGGGGAAAGCGTCCTTCGGACACCAGTGCGCGTAGGTGGCTGATCGCCTGGCCGGGCTTTCACGCCAAGGCTCCCGGCCAGGCGCCGGCCGCGGAGGTCGCGAAAGCCACTTTGGGGACATCAGACGTCGCGAAAGTGGCTTTCGCGACATCCGGACGCCCCGGAGCCCGACCAGCCGTCAGGCCTCACCGAACTTGCTCGCCAGGTATCCCTTCACGACGGACTTCGCTTCGGCCACGATCCGCTCGTCCCCTCGCGGGTCACGCCGGAAGGCCAGCTTCAGCAGCGCGTCCGCCGTCTCGTTCGCGATGGTCAGCGCGAACCGGATGTCGTCCAGCGACGAAGGGATCCGCGCGGAAAGGATGTCCGTCAGCGCGTCGACGATGACGGCGTTGTTGTCGCGGGTCTCGTCCAGGAGCTGCCTGTCCACGACGTCACCGAAGTGGACCTTCGAGAATCCGGGGACCTCGCGGTGCATGTCGAGGTAGATGTCGAGGATCGAGTCCACGACGTCCCACCAGTGCTCGGGCGCCAGCTCGTTCAGCGTCTCCGACACCGAGGCGACGAACCGTTCGAGATTGCGTTGCGTCAGCGCCTGCACGACGGCCCGCTTGTCGGGGAAGAATTGGTATAGCGACCCGACGGCCACTCCGGCGCGCTTCGCGATCAACGTGGTCGTCAGCGCCTCATAGCCGAGTTCGTCGATCAGCTGGGCGCTGGCGTCGAGCATCTGCTCCACCCGCTTGGCACTACGTTGCTGGACGGGCTGCCGCCGCAGCGGAGTCGTCTCCGCTTGCGGTTTCGCGGCCTGGATGTCGGACACTCGGGCTCCTCCTTCGCTGATCTGCGACTTTATCGTGTCGACAGGGTTCCCCCCGGTCGAGTGAAGGCATAGTATCTGAGAACTTTTCATGTTCGGCCGAGTCTGAAGAGGAAAGGTGTGTCGCCGGTGGAGAATCCGACCTTCCCGTCCGAATTCCTGTGGGGTGTTTCGACCTCCGCCTTCCAGATCGAGGGGGCGACCGGGGAAGGCGGCCGAGGACAGTCCATTTGGGACACGTTCACCGAAACGGAGGGAAAGATCGCGCGGGCCGAGCACGCCAAGGTAGCCGCCGACCACTTCCATCGCTACTCCGAAGACATCGCGCTGATGGCCGAACTCGGCGTCGGTGCGTACCGCCTGTCCTTCGCCTGGCCCAGGATCCAGCCCGACGGCGAAGGCAAGCCCAACGCGGAAGGCCTTGCCTTCTATGACGAATTGATCGACGAGGTCTGCGCCGCCGGTATCGCGCCGACGGGGACGCTCTTCCACTGGGACCTCCCGCAGGCGCTCGAAGACAAGGGCGGCTGGCTCTCCCGTGATACCGCCGAACGGTTTGCGGAGTACGCCGCCATCGTGGGCGAGCGGTTCTCCGATCGGGTGAAAATGTGGATCCCGCTCAACGAGCCCATGGTCATGTCGATCTTCGGTTACGCGATCGGCGAGTACGCCCCCGGCAAGACGCTCCTGCTCGACGCCCTGCCCACCGCGCACTACCAGAATCTCGCGCACGGTCTCGCCGTCCAAGCCCTCCGCGCGGCAGGCGCCCGCGAGGTCGGCACGGCCAACAATCATTCGCCGATCTGGCCCGCCTCCGATTCGCCGGAAGACAAGGCCGCAGGCGAATGGATCGACGCCCTAATCAATCGTACTTACGCGGATCCGGTGCTACTGGGCCGTTATCCCGAACAAGTCATCGAACATCTCCCGGCGGATTTCGCCGACGATCTGCCCACCATCGCGCAACCCCTCGACTTCTACGGGGTGAATTACTACGAGCCTCAGGGCGTCGCCGCGCCCGGTGAAGGCAACCCGCTTCCCTTCGAACTTCGCGCGATCGAGGGATATCCCATGACCACCAACGATTCGCCGATCGTCCCGCACGGGCTGCGCGAACTGCTCGTCGGCTTCCACGAGCGCTACCGGGAGCACCTCCCGCCCGTCTACATCACCGAGAACGGCTGCAGTTTCGACGACGTCGTCGCCGAGGACGGGCACGTCCACGATCAGGAGCGCATCGACTTCCTCGACAGTCACCTCGTCGCGGTCCGCGAGGCGATGGACGCCGGCGTCGACATCCGCGGGTACTTCGTCTGGTCGCTGATGGACAACTTCGAATGGTCGAAGGGTTACCAGCCGCGTTTCGGCCTGGTGCACATCGACTACGAGACGCAGAAACGGACCCCGAAGGACTCCTTCGGCTGGTACCGGGAACTGATCCGCCATGAGTGAGGTCAGGGAGCTGCCCGAGGCGCTCGCCGAGCCGGTCGCCAAGGTCCGCGCGGGCTGGATGAGCCTGCTGTTCTTCGCGAACATCGCGCTCTGGCTCGGCGTCTACGCGCCCATCCAGGTCCTGCTCCCGAAACAGGCCGAACTGCTGGACGCGGCCAACAAGGAAGCGGTCTTCAGCATCGTCACCGGTATCGGCGCGATCGTCGCGCTGATCGCCAACCCGGCCGTCGGCCTGCTTTCGGACCGCACCTGCTCCGCCCGCGGCCGCCGTCATCCGTGGACGGCCGCCGGTGCGGTGGTCGCCGCGGCCGGACTGCTCGTCCTCGCGTTCGCGCCGAACGTCGCGGTCATGGTGCTCGGCTGGTGCCTGGTCCAGGCGGGCCTGAACGGGATGCTCGCGATGTTGGTCTCGGCGATCGCGGACCGGGTGCCCGTACCGCAGCGCGCGCAGGTCGGCGGGCTGGTCGGCATCGCCCAGATGCTCGGGACCGTGCTCGGCGCATTGGTGGTCGTGGTGATGCTCGACCTCGCCGGTCTCCCGCTGGGCTACGCGGTGTGCGCCGCCATCGTGCTGGCGGGCGCGGCGGCGTTCGTCCTGCGCACACCGGACGCACCGCTGCCCGTCGCGTACCGGCCGTCCGCTCGGCTCCGGGACGTGCTGGCGAACCTGTGGATCTCCCCGCGCAGGCATCCGGACTTCGCCTGGGCATGGGGCTGCCACTTCATGATCAATCTCGGCAACGCCTTCGGGACGCTGTACCTGCTGTTCTTCCTCAAGGACGCGGTGCACTACGAAGATCCGGACACCGGCTTGCTGATCATGATGGGGCTCTACGGCGCCGCCCTCATCGTCGGCGCGCTCGTCGCCGGGCACTTCTCCGACAAATCCGGACGCCGAAAGCCGTACGTCCTCGCGGCGTCGGCGGTGATGGCCGTCGCGGCGCTGGTGCTGGTCGTCTGGCAGAACTGGACGGCCGCGCTCGCCGCGTCACCGTTGCTGGGAGTCGGTTTCGGCGCCTACATGGCTGTCGCGCTGGCGATGCTCACCCAGGTGCTGCCCACCGCACAGGACCGGGCGAAGGATCTCGGGGTCATCAACATCGCGAACTCGCTGCCGCAGGTGGTGGCGCCGATGCTGACCGCGCCGATCCTGGCCTACCTGGGCGGGTACCCGAGCCTCTTCGCGGCTTCGGCACTGTCCACCGTCGTCGCCGCGGTGCTGGTCACTCGGGTGAAAACGGTCAGGTGACAGAAATGGAGACCGCGGACCGATGCCGGTCGGGGGAGGGGAGTGCAACGGCACCGGCCCGCGGGGTTCGGGGGATGACAGCGCGGGCCTCGGGGTAGGTATCGCGCTGCGTTTGTGATCATGAATCTAGCGACCGATTACTGCCTTCGCTAGGTGTTCTGCCGATAATTTTCGATTAATCGCGGTGGGGACCGGGATGATTACCGAGAGCGGCTCAACGCGTTCGGGGGTACGCGCGAACCGCCGCCGGCGAAGGCGAGCTGTGGCGTGGTTGCCGAGGGGGCGCTCGGACCGCCGTTCACTCGCCGGCTTTTCTAAGCGTGCACTCCGCCGATGGCGGCACGCCGCGGGTTGATCAGCGCGTGCCTGCCGGTGGTTTCGGCCGGGCTCACCCGGCTTTGCCCCGGAACGCGGCGCCGGTGGTCCTGGGAGGCCGCGGTCTGCTGGGGGGCGAGGCCTCCCGCGACCAGGTGCTCGTGCGCGACCTGCCAAACCGAGCAGGGCGCCTTGCACTTGTGCCAGCGGGTCGAGCAGGTGGGGCAGTCCCCGCGCTCGTCGGGCTCGTGCGCCTGGAGCATCGCGCGCCAGCCTTCGGTCAGCCGGGGGAGCTCCGAGCGGGCGACCGACACGAGCGACTGCGCGTCGGCCCTGGTCGCGAGCTCGGAGAGCATGTCGAGGCGTTCCCAAACCGCGTTGCGGAGGACTTGCCCTAGGACCTGATCCACGGAGAACTCACCGTTACCTTTCCGCCATCTTGGCGGCTTCGTTGAGCGCTGCCCTGAGCTGTCCGAGCTGGCCGGACGTCAGGCGCGCGGTCTCTCCTGGCGGCGAGACGAGAACCACCTGGTTGTCTTCGACGAACACGGTGACGGCGCGTTCGCGGCTGATGAGATCGCCGCACTGCACCCGCCAGATCAGTTGTCCGCCTTCATAACGGCGCACGCTCGCGGTACGGGGGTCGACCGGGGCGGAGGGTGAGACCGGGCGGTTGGCGCCGGGGGAAACCGCGACCGCCTGCTGACCGGCTGGGCCGGCCGCACGCAGGTGGCGCGTGGGCATACCGGGCCGTCCCGCGGTGATGGAGCCTGTTGCGATCGAGTCCACGAACTCCACTGGCTCTTCTCCGCTCTCTCGTTCCACGTCGTCTTCGTATCCGCGTATCCGCACCTGTAGGGGGTTCGGAGACTTGGTAGCTCTCTGTGATCGCTGCCGGTGGCTGGTCGGTCACGGAGATCTGACAACTACAGTGATGTGAAACCGAGTGCGATAGAAGGTCGAACCGCCGTCATAGCGGTGACCGGACGAGGTTTCACGGTAAGCGGTCAAACGACTTCTGCCGGGCCGATCACGACGGGCATTCCGGTGTTTCGCACGGTTGAATAGGTGTGCCTACGCTGTTTCTCGACCCCAACGGAACTGTGAGGGGGCGCAATGGACGCCAGTATCGGTGGCGGCGCTGTCGCCGGCTCGGACACGAGTGCTTCGGGCACTCCGGGCCGCCAGAGTCACCCCGTGCCGCCCGACGCCTGGGAACAGGCGGAGATGCGGGCGTCACTGGCGACACGGGAGATCTCGTCCGTGTACCGGCAGTTGCGCAAGCACGGTGTTTCGCAGCGTCAGATCGCCGCGATGACCGGCCAATCGCAGTCCGAGGTGTCCGAGATCCTCAAAGGTCGCCAGGTGATGGCGTACGACGTGCTCACCCGCATCGCTGACGGCCTTGGTGTCCCACGGGGATACATGGGTCTCGCCTATGACGAGGCGACAGCGATAAAGGTCGTCGGCGCTGCCGACGGCCAGCAGGCGGAGGAGGACGAGTCCGTGAAGCGACGGAGGTTCCTCGCGCACGCCGCCCAGGTCACGATGGGTGCGGCGGTGTTCGGTCCGGAATCGGGGACGTGGTCGGCCGGGCCGGCGAAGACGCCCGCCCCCGGACGGATCGGCATGACCGACGTCCGCCAGGTGGAAGCCGCGACCAGAGCGCTCCGGTCCCTCGACTACCAGTACGGCGGCGGTTTCTGCCGCGACGCCGTGGTCGCGCAGCTGTCCTGGGGACAGCAGATGCTCGAGTCCAACGGCACCGAAATGGTCAAGAACCGGCTGTTCGTCGCGCTGGCGGACCTGCACAGCCTGGCGGGCTGGACGTCCTTCGACACCGGCCTGATGGACTCCGCGCGCGGGCATTTCGCGAACGCGCTGGACCTGGCCAAACAGGGCGACAACCATCCGCTGGTGGCCAACGTCCTCTACCGGATGGGCCGCGTCTACCTGCACCAGGACGCGCCGAACGACGCGCTGAAACTGTTCCAGCTCGGCCAGATCGCCGCCCAGGAATCGGGCTCCGAGCTGGCGGTCGCCGTGCTCTGCGCCAACGAGGCGTGGGCCTACGCGATGATGGGCAACGAGGAACAGGCCGTGAAGCTGCTCGGCCGGAGCAAGGACGAGTTCGCCCGCGCCAACCTGGCCGAGGCCGAATCCTGGGTCAAGTTCTTCACCGAGACCGACGTCTACGCCATGATCGGCACCGTGCACACGGTGCTCGCCGCGAAGAACGCCGAGCACACCAAGTACGCGATCCCGGCGCTGACGAAGGCCGTCGAGTCCTACGACGACGACATGGCCCGCAGCAAGACCTTCATGCTCAGCGCGCTGGCCACGAATCACCTGCTCGAAGGCGATCTCGATCATGGCGCCAAGGTGGGCTCGAAGGCCGTCGACACCGCCGAGGGCATCAAGTCCGAGCGGGTGAAGGACCGGATGCGGCCGCTGCAGGTCGAGGCGGAACGCCGCCGGAACAACGCTGACGCCCGTGACCTTGCCGACCGCCTCAACTCCTTCTACGCCGCCTGAGCCGACCGGACCGGACGGCCGGTTCACACCGGCCAAGCTGCGCGACGCCCTGGTGCGGACGTGTGCGGTGCTGGGCGTGGACCCCGAAGGCGCCCGCCTGCTGAGGTTCACCAACAACGCCGTCTACGAACTGGCGAGCGCGCCGTTCGTCGTCCGGATCGTCGGCTCCACCCTGCTGCGGCACCGCGTCGGCACGGTCGTGCGGGTCGCGCGGCATTTCGAACGGCACGACGTGCCGGCCATCCGTCTGGTTCCTGGCCTCGACCAGCCGCTGCCGGTCGGCGAGCATCTCGTGACGGTCTGGTGGAAAGTGCCGGAGAGCGGCCGGAAGGCCAGGTCGGCGGACCTCGCCGCGCTGCTGCGCCGGGTCCACGCGCTCGAACCGCCCGAGGGGCTGGCCTCCTGGGCGCCGTTCGCCGCGGTCCGCGCCAGGGTTTCGGACGCGGAGGAGCTGTCCGACGGCGACCGGCGGTTCCTGCTCCAGCGCTGCGCCGAAGTCGAAGCCGCGCTCGCGACGCTCGACTTCCCCCTGCCCCGTGGCCTCGTCCACGGGGACGCGCACACCGGGAACGTGATCCACGGGCCGGCCGGGCCGGTGCTGTGTGATTTCGATTCGTCCTGTGTCGGGCCGCCGGAATGGGATCTCACGCCGCTCGCCGTCGGCCATGAACGGTTCGGTGATCCACCGGCCCGCTATCGCGTGTTCGCCGAGCGGTACGGATTCGACGTGACCACGTGGTCCGGGTTCCCGGTACTGCGCGCTATCCGTGAACTGAAGCTCACCACGAGTGTTCTCCCGATTCTCCGGAGTCATCCCAGCGTGCGTGATGAGCTGCGGAAACGGCTGGACGATCTTCGGAACGGGCGTACCGGCGCGCGCTGGAACCGGTACCGGTGAGTCACCCGTGAACGGCTATCTGCACGTGCATTCGCCGACGCCGAATGACCGTTCGTCGCTTGTCCGAATTCGTCGATCAAAGGGTGACTAATTCGCCTGGGCTAATCACTTCTCCTGGCCCAATGCTCCCCCGAATGTGCAACTTGCAGCTACGTTCCGTTATTTAGTGCGCTGAGTTCACCTTGTCGTTGGGCACCGATCGGTGGCTGCCGGGTCACAGCCCCGCCAAACGCGTACGCAGAGCGTCAGCCTCCGGGCGGCCGAGGCCGACGAAAATCGGCAGGGCCCGGTCGTAGAGGCGCCGGGCTTCGTCCCGGTCGCCGTCCGCCTCGGCGACCTCGCCCGCCGCGGCCAGCGCCCTGGCCACCTCGAACCTCGACCCGACCGTCTCCATGGTGGCTCGCGCGGGTTCGAGTTCGGCCCGCGCGGCCGCGAGCTCCCCGGTGGCCGTGAGGGCGCGGCCGAGCTCGATCCGGGCGCGGGCCACGTTGTAGTCGTCGCCTTCGAGGACGTCACGAGCGCGGGTGAGGTCGGCGATCGCGGCTTCGGGCTGCCCGGCGCGGACGCGGGTGGCGCCGAGGTTGATCAGCGCCAGCCCGACGTCGTGCCGTCGTTCCTGCCGTTCGCTGAGCAGCCGGTCCTCGGTGAACCAGCCGATCGCGTCGTCGAGCCTGCCCTGCTGAAGGGCGACCAGGCCGAGTCCTTCCACCGAGCGGATCTCGACGACTTCGTTTCCCGCCGTCCGTGCGGCTTCGCGGCCCGCCGTGTAGTGCCCGACGGCTTCGTCGTACCGGCCCGTGCCGCGGCAGGCGGCGCCGCTGCGGTTGTGCATCAGCGCCTCCGCCGACGCGTTTCCCCAGGTACGCGCGCAGCGCACCCCGGACTGGCTCACCCGCAGGAAGTCCGGATAGTGCTTGCGCAGCAGGAAAAGCGGCCACATCGCGGCGGCGAGCTGCCAGCCGAGCTCGGGCAGCTGCCACGCTTCGGCTGCCTCGATGGCGGCGATGAGGTTCTCGCGCTCCAGTTCGAGCCAGGCCAGTTCCTCGTCGGACGAGCCGAACAAGACCGGCGACGGCGGCCGGTACTCGTAGCGGTACGGGATCGGATCCTGATCGGGGACGGTCAGGTTCGTGGTCGCCGAAGCCGTGAACAGGTACCACTCGAGCATGCGGCGCAGCGCGATGTCGCGGTCGTACTCGTTGCCCGCCGTCTTCTCCTTGGCGTGCAGCCGCGCGAGGTCGTGGAAGGTGTACCGGTCGTCGCCGCGGTCGATCAGCAGCCCGACGTCGACCAGTTGGTCCAGCAGGTCGTCGGCGACCTCGGGGCGGACGGCGATCGACGCGGCGGCCACGCCGACGCCGAAGTCGGGACCGGGGTGGAGCCCGAGGGCCGCGTACAGCGCGGCCGCGTCCGAGGGGAGTTCGTCGTAGGACAGGTTGAAGCTGGCTTCCACCGATTGCGCCTCTTTCGTCGAGAGCGTGGCCAGTCGACGATATTCCTTCCCCAGCTCGGTGGCGATCTTCTCCAGCGACATTTTCGGGCGCCCCGCCAGCTTGGCGCTGACCGTGGTGAGGGCGATCGGCAGGCCGCCGCACAGCTCCGCGATGGCCTGCGCCTGGGCGGCTTCGGCGCCCACCCGCTCGGCGCCGACGGCGCGTCCGAGCAGTTCGGCGCTGTGCGCGGAACCGAAGGGGGACAGCTCGACCAGCTTCGCGCGATGTTCGGTCTGAAGCCTGCCCAGGCGGCGCCTCGACGTGACGATCACGAGGCTCGTCCCACCGGCGGGCAGCAGCGGAACCACCTGATCGGTCGACGCCGCGTTGTCGAGCAGCACGAGCAGGGGCCGTTCGATGGTGGTCGTGCGGTACAGGGCGGTGAGCTCCTCGACGTCCGCCGGCAATCCCTCCGGCGGGACACCCAGCGCACGGAGGAACCGGCCGAGGACTTCGCTCACGGAGAGCGGCCCGTTGGCGCTGAACCCGCCGAGATCCGCCCAGAGATGCCCGTCCGGGAACCGGTCACCGAGGTGACGGCCCCACGCGGTCGCCAGCGCCGTCTTCCCGATCCCGCCCTGACCACTGATCAGGTGCACCGACGGACCGTCGGTGCCGTCCTGGGTCAGCAGCTTTTCGAGCAGCGCGAGTTCGGCTGTGCGGTTGGTGAAATGCGCGGGCACGGGCGGGAGCTGCCGCGGTCCCGAAGTCACCTGTCTGGTGAGCCGGACCGCCGATCGCTGACGCGGTACCTGTGGCGTGCTGACTTCGCCGACTTCACTGTCACCCGGCAACGGGCTGCCCATCGACCATCCCCTCTTCGGGTTAACCCCAGCGACCGCGTAGAGCATCCCCGTGAAGGTCCGGGGATGACAGCGAAACCGGCCAAATGCGGCCGGATGGACCAAGGCGTGTAACAGGCCCCGGAAAAGTTCCGGCCGCGATGTCGAGAACGTCGTGACGGCTTCGTCCTCGGGTCGATCGCGGCCGACGTGGCCGCACGAGCCTGGAGGACAAGTCATGCGCAAGCTCATCGTTCAGCAGTGGGTCACCGTCGACGGCATCGTCGCGGAGGAGGACGGCGGGCTGAGCTTCGTGTCGGGGGAGCCGTTCTCCGAGAAGACCGAGCCCGCGTTCAAGGCGAGCGTGATGGGGGCCATCGACTCGGTCGACACGATGATCCTCGGCGCGAACACCTACGCCATGGCGAAGGACTACTGGCCCAACGCCGAAGAGCAGGGCGAGTACGGCGAGAAGGTCAACAACCTCACCAAGTTCGTCGCCTCGTCGAAGCTGGAGGACGCCCCCTGGGGCGACTTTTCCGCCGCGACCGTGACACGCGACCCGGCCGCCACCGTCCGCGGGCTCAAGGAGCAGAGCGGCAAGGACCTGTGGCTGTGGGGGAGCCTGCGGCTCATGCGGTCGATGCTGGACGCCGGTCTCGTCGACGAGATCCGGATGATGGTCAGCCCTGTATCGCTCGGCAAGGGGACGCGCCTTTTCGACGACCGGCGAAACCTGAAGCCGATCGAGGCCACCGCTTTCGGCAACGGCGTGGTGATCCAGCGGTACGCGGTCGAGAGCTAGCTCGTCGGGACGACCGGGGCCCGTGTGAGGACGACGGCGAAACCGAAGGCCAGCCCCATCACGGTCAGCTCCAGCGTCGCCCACGCGGCCAGCGCCGTGCGGTTGTGCCGGATGATCTGCGGCATCAGCTTCCAGCGCGTGTACGCGCCGAGGCCCGCGATCACTCCGGTGCACAACAGCTTGAGCAGCACCAGTTGCCCGTACGGCGTGGTGAACACGCCTTCCCAGAACCCGAGCGACGGGTTGAGCGAGATCTCGATCAGTCCGTTGAACAGGCCGGTCGCCGCGCCGAGGATCAGGCACAGCGTCGCCAGTTTGGAGAACCGCGGCAGCGCGTGCGCGAGCAGTGTCCGGTTCCCGACGAGCAGTACCGCCATCGCGCCGAGCCCGCCGGTCCAGGCGACGGCGCTCATCACGTGCAGTTCCATCGAGATCATCGTGTAGTCGTGGTAGTTCCAGTTCGACGCGTGCCCGGTGACCGGCAGCGGCAGCAGCGCGAACAGGCCGAGGCCGACGCGGACCTCGGCAGGCACCTTCTCGCCGTGCTTCAGCGCGAGGATGCCGAGTCCCGCGTGGAGCAGGGCCAGCACCGCGACGATGATCAGTGCCTTGCCCGCGCCGACGTCGGCGATGTAGCTCCCGACGTCCGACATCGACAGCGTGCTGGAGCCCGGCCGGTATTCGGCGGTCTGCAGGATCAGCGCGACGAGCGCGGTGGTCGCCCAGACCAGTGCGGCCGCGACGCTCGCCGGGCGCGCGAGCCGCATGATCGGCTCGGAGAGCTTCGGCCGGTCGTAGCCGACCAGCACCGAAAGCAGCGCCAGCCCGATCGTGGCGACCGCCGAGATGTCCAGCAGTACCCGCACGAGCGGGATCGAGACCGAGACCACCTCACTGACCTGCGCGACCCCCGGTACCGGGGCGGTGGCCGTCAGCGCGACGCCGATCAGGGCGCCGACGATGCCTGCCGTCACCACGCAGAACAGCACGGCGACGCGGGCGCGCGAGGTGGTCTCGGCCTGTGTCATGACCCGCTCTTCTCCTTGTCACCGGCGCCGGTGCGCAACGCGACGGTCAGTCCGACGGCGAGCAGCACGACGGCGCCCGCGATCCACACCCAGATCGGGACCCCGGACGAACCTTCGCCGCCGGTGGCGGGGGTCGTCTCGGCCTGGCCACCGTTGCTGCGCGCGGCGTCGGCCGTCGCCGGGGTGCCGGTGCCCGCGGCGGTGAGGGTGAACGGCACCTCACCGGTCACGGCGTGCCCGTCCGCGGACAGGATCCGGTAGCCGATCTTGTACTCGCCCGCCGGGCCGAGCGGCCGCAGCGGCACGGTGACGGCACTGTCGCGGACCTCGACCTGGCCCTCGGCCCACTGGCCGCCGCCCGGTCCGATGACCGCGATCTGGTTGACGTTCGCGTTCTGGACGTACTGGTCGAACGTGAGCGTGATCTTCGCGGGCCCGGTGGCGACCGAAGCGCCCTTCGCCGGGTCCGAGGAGATCAGGACGTTGTGCGCCAGCGCCGGGGTGGCGGTGGCGAGCCACGCCACCCCGGTGATCGCCAGCGCGACGATCGCTTTACGCATTTACTCGGTTCCCTCGGTGTTGCTCTTGCTGGAAGCGGTCGCGCGGCGGGCGCGCAGGGTGGCACCGGCGCCGACGCCGAGGCCCAGCGCGCCGACGACCAGTCCGGCGCCGCCGAGCCAGCGGGCGGTGTTGTCGGACGACGACGAAGCGTGGGACTCCTCGGCCGTGGCCTTGGTGTCGGTGCCGTGGCCGCCGCCGTGTCCGTCACCGGTCTTCTCGGCGAGCTTCACGCTCGGCGCCGGGTGCTCCGGCTCCTCGCCGGAGGCCGGGGTCGGCTGGTTCCACTCGACGACCTTGCCGTTCTCGTACGTCTGCGTCGCCGGGAACTCGATCGCGTCGACGTTCGTCGGGAACTGGCCCGCGCTGATCTGGAACTCCTGGAACTCGGTCGAACCGGCGGCGATCTTGGTGCCGGGCTCCGCGGTCCAGGAGACCTTGGTGACGGCCTCGGTGATCTGCGTGCCGGACGCGGTGGTCACCGGGGCGGGCAGCTTGGACTTGACGACCTCGGCCTTCCAGCCGGGGATCGGCTTGGTGCGGACCGAGCTGAGCGCGTACTCGGGCTTGAGGGTGACCTCGACCTTGACGGTGCCGGCGTCCTTCTCCTCGTTCGGGACGCGGAAGAAGATCGACCCGTAGCCGCCCTTCGTGGGCTGGGGGCCGTAGACGTTGGCGGTGACGTGGGCCGAGGCGACCCCGGCCGAGAGCAGACCGGCGGCGCCGATCGCGGCCGCGAGGAAACCGGCGCGCTTGAAGACGTGCTTGGACACGAAAACTCCTGAACATGATCGAGACGGCGGGTTCGGGGACCTCGCCGGGATTACGGGGGATCAGCTGGGGTTCAGGAGAACAGCGGCGGGCCGCGCCTGCCGTGGACCCGGCGGAGGTCCACGCGGACGAGGTGGCCGGGGCCCGCCGGACGGGCGAGCGCCGGGGACGCCGTCGCGGCGGCTACCGGGAGGGCGTTGAGGATGAACGGGACCAGTGCGCGCAGGCAGGCGAGGACGCCGAGCAGCAGCCCGTCGGCCTTGGCCAGCAGCAACGCGGTGACCAGCGTGGCGACGACGTGCGCGACGGTCATCGCGAGCCCGCCTGACAGCGGCGCTGGTTCGTCGTGCATGAGCTCGTGGCTGCTCAGCGAACTGAGCACCAGGTGCATCACGACCTGACCGGCGCCGAGGTCGACGATCGTGGCCATCGGCCCGCGCGCCTTCGCGGCGAGCGCGGCCGCGTTCCAGCCGATCAGCACGGTGAGCAACAACGTCATCGCCGTATCGGGTACTTCGCCGTCCCCGATCACGTGAGCGGTCACGGCGAGCGCGGCGGAACTCACGCCGAGCAAGCCACCACGTACAGCGCGTAGCGCGCTTCGGTGATGGCTGCCCTTACTCACGGGTGAAGAGTATTCGACGGATGGCAGGGCGGTCGATGTCCTCCCGGCTGTTGAGCAGTGAGAAAGACACCGTCGGGTCGGCGCGTGCATTTGCCCGATTGAGCCGGATGGGGAACGTTTGCAGGACACAAGGCGGTAAACAGGGGGTTTGACCGCGAGCGTTCTGGGTAGTCAGGCTCCCGATACAGCTACTCCGAATGGGTGAGGAGTCTCACCAGAGGCGGCGGGAGAACCAGCACGCGATGAATCTCTTCGAGTACATCTCGGATCGGTGGGACAGACTCGCCCTTCAGGGGCTCCTCCATGTCAGCGCGGTCGTGCAGTGCACGATCATCGCCGCCGTGCTCGGTGTGGTGATCGGCATCGCCGTCTACCGCAGCCCGATCGGGTCGGCCGTGGCCACGGCGTTGGCGAGCACCATCCTCACCGTCCCCTCCTTCGCCCTTTTGGGGCTTCTCATCCCGGTGTTCGGCCTCGGCGCGAACACCACCGTCATCGCTCTCGTGCTTTACGCGCTGCTGCCGATCGTGCGGAACACGATCGTCGGGCTGAGCGGCGTGGATCCCGCGGTCAGTGACGCGGCCCGCGGGATCGGCATGAGCCGGTTCGGCGTGCTGACCAGGGTCGAGCTGCGGCTCGCCTGGCCCGCGATCCTGGCCGGAATGCGGGTCGCGACGCAGATGCTCATGGGCATCGCGGTCATCGCGGCCTACGCGAAGGGCCCCGGCCTCGGCTCGGAGGTCTTCTCCGGCCTCACCAACGCGGGGAGCACGAACTCCCTCAACCAGGCTCTGACCGGGACGCTCGGCGTGGTCGTCCTCGCGCTGGTCCTCGACGCCGTCTACGTCCTGATCAACCGTCTGACCGTCTCAAGGGGTGTCCGTGGCTGAGTCGACCGAAACCGTATCCGGCGTCGAAATCGAGCTGGAAAACGTCACGAAGCGCTACCCCGGTACTCGCGAGCCGGCGGTCGACGACTTCTCGATGGTGGTGCCCGCCGGCAAGATCGTGGTCTTCGTCGGCCCGTCCGGCTGCGGCAAGACCACCACCATGCGGATGATCAACCGGCTGATCGAGCCGACGTCGGGCCGGATCACCATCGGCGGTGACGACGCGCTGAAACTCGACGTCGACACCCTGCGCCGCCGCATCGGCTACGCGATCCAGCAGGCCGGGCTGTTCCCGCACTTCACCGTGTCGCAGAACATCGCCGTGGTGCCGGGGCTGCTCGGCTGGGACAAGAAGAAGGTCAACGACCGGGTCGAGGAGATGATGGACCTGGTCGGGCTGGACCCGGCCGACTTCCGCGACCGCTTCCCGCGTCAGCTGTCCGGCGGGCAGCAGCAGCGCGTCGGCGTCGCGCGGGCGCTCGCGGCGGACCCGCCGGTGCTGCTGATGGACGAGCCGTTCGGCGCGGTCGACCCGATCACCCGCGGCAACCTGCAGGACGAACTGCTGCGGCTGCAGACCGAACTGAAGAAGACCATCGTCTTCGTCACCCACGACTTCGACGAGGCCGTGAAGCTCGGCGACAAGATCGCGGTGCTCGGCAACCAGTCGCGGATCCTCCAGTACGACACCCCGGACGCGATCCTCGCGAACCCGGCCGACGACACGGTAGCCGGTTTCGTCGGCGCCGGTGCCTCACTCAAGCAGCTGACGCTGCTGCGGGTCCGCGACGTCGAACTGAAGCAGGACGCCCTGACGGCGGCGGTCAGCGAAACGCCGTCGGACGTCCGCGAGAAGCTGACCCAGCAGCGCAAGCATTTCGTGCTGGTGCTCGACCAGCGCCGTCGTCCGATGCGCTGGGTGCACGTCCGCGAGCTGACCAAGGCGACGTCGCTGGCCACCGCCGGCAAACCGCTGCGTGACTCGGTCAGTCTCCAGTCGACGCTGCAGGACGCGCTCGAAGCCATGCTCGCCGAGGGCGGCAGCGTCCCGGTGACCGGCGCCCGCGGCGAGTACGCCGGGACGATCGAGCTCGACACCGTCATCTCGACGATCCAGCAGCTGCGCGAGGAGCACTCCGACGACAACCCGGCGGAAGGTGTGACCGCATGACGGCCGTCGATACCGGGTTCACCACCGGGTCCTCGTCGAGAGGCGCCGAACGGGTCCGGCTGTTCGCCCAGCCCGCGGCGGTCCTGCTGATCGTCGCCGGGGTGCTGATCTGGGTCTTCACCAGCGACCTGACCACGACGGAAAAGGCGACCCTCAACGCCCCAGGGCTGTTCACCGCGCTGCGCGACCACCTGGCGATGACGATCGTGGTCACCGCGATCGTGGTGGTCGTGGCGGTTCCGCTCGGCGTGCTCGTCACCCGGCCCTGGGCGAAATGGGCGGCGCCGGTGTTCCTGGCGGTCGCGAACATCGGCCAGGCCGCGCCCGCGCTCGGTGTGCTGGTGCTGTGGTTCATCGTCACCGGCGCGACCGGCGGACTGTGGGTCGCGGCGCTGCCGCTGGCGTTCTACTCGCTGCTTCCGGTGCTGCGGAACACGATGGTCGGCCTGCAACAGGTCGATCCCTCGCTGATCGACGCAGGTCGCGGCATCGGCATGTCGGCCTCCGGCGTGCTGTGGCGGGTCGAGCTCCCGCTGGCCGTCCCGCTGATCCTGGCGGGCCTGCGGACCTCGCTCGTACTGGCCGTCGGCACGGCGACGTTCGGCATGTTCGTCAACGCCGGCGGATTCGGCCTGCTCATCGACACCGGCTACAAGCTCAACCTGACGAAGGTGCTGATCACCGGTTCGGTGCTCGCCGTCGCACTGGCGCTGCTGGTGGACTGGCTGGGCGCGGTGGCGGAGCAGTTCTTCGGACCGAAGGGACTGCGCTGACATGCGACTGAAAGCGATCCTCGGCGCGATCCTGTTGTGCGGCACGCTTTCCGCTTGCGGGCTCGAGGTCAACACCGCGCTGCCGTACAAGATCGAACCCGGCTCGATCAAGCCCATCGAATCCCTCAAGGGCGTCAAGGTGACGGTGGGGTCGAAGGACTTCACCGAGAACATCATCCTGGGCTACCTGGCCGAGATGGCGCTTTCCGCGGCGGGCGCGGACGTCGTCGACCTGACCGACATCAAGGGCTCGAACTCGTCCCGGCAGGCCCTGCTCGCCGGCCAGACCGACGTCACCTGGGAATACACCGGCACCGGCTGGATCAACTACCAGGGCAACGAACTCCCCGTCACCGGCGGGGAACAAGCCCAGTACGAAGCCACGAAGACGGCAGACGAAGCGAAGTTCGGCGTCACCTGGCTGAACTACTCGCCGCTCAACGACCAGTACGCCTTCGCGGTCACCGAGGCCTACGGCGCGGCGAACAACCTGAAGACGACGTCCGATCTGGCGGCGTTCCTCAAGCAGAAGCCCGACCAGAACGTGTTCTGCCTGGAGACCGAATTCACCAGCCGTCAGGACGGTTTCCCCGCCGCCGTGCGGGCGTACGGGTTCCAGAACCCGGTGATCAAGAACTTCGGCATCGGCACGATCTACTCGGCCGTGGCGAGCGGGACCTGCCCGATCGGCGAGATCTTCACGACCGACGGCCGCATCGCCGGGCTGAACCTGCGCGTCCTCGAAGACGACAAGAAGGCGTTCCCGCAGTACAACGCCGTACCGACGCTGCGGACGGAATTCCTGAACCAGCACCCGGAGATCCGCGGACCGCTGGAAACCGTCGGCGCGGCCCTGGACAACCAGCAGATGATCGAACTGTGCAAGCAGGTCGACGTCGACGGCCGTGACCAGGGCGAAGTCGCCTACGAATGGATGAAGAAGAAAGGTTTCATTAGCTAGGTCGTGAGTGGCTAGGACGGTTCTGACCGTCCTAGCCACTCACGAGCATTGGACCGAAGCTGCGCCGCGCCCAAGTGCAGAGAGCGGTGTCGCGAAAGCCACTTTCGCAACGCTCGGCGCTGTCGCAACGCCTTGATCGAGCAGGTCAGATGCCGAGGCGGTGCAGCAGCTTCCCCTCCAGCTGGTCCAGCTCCCCGGCCACTGCCCGGTGCGCCGCCTTCCGCCGCGCCGCGGGCATCCGCTCCGAAGCACGGACGGTCGCCGAAAGCTGCTCCAGCGTTCCCTGAGTGTCCTTCGCGAAGGCCGCGTCGGCGTCTGTCGCCTTCGCGGACCTCTTCAGCTCCGCGAGCCCCTGTGTCAGCCCCGCGATCCGCGCGTGCAGCGCGGCACCGCGTCCGCTGAACTCGCCGAGCTGGTCGACGGCGACGCCGAGCTTCTTCGCCTGATAACGGTCGTATAGCTCTCGCGCGGCGCCCGCCGCACGAACGGCGTACGGCGCGATGACCGGCAGTACGGCCGGACCGAGTACTTTTGCCACCGCGACGGCGTTCTTCGCCTTCTTCGGGGTGATCCTGCCTTCGCCCTCGATGGCTTTGGCCTTGCGCGCCATGGCACCTCCCACGCTGTGTCACTGACGAACTTACTGGTCCCCGAAGTGGCGGGCATGTCGGCTTGCCGGTCGCCTTCTAGAGTGTTGTCCGTGAGTAACGAGGTGCTACTGGACGCGGGAGCGGTGAGCCGCTGCCGGCGTCGCGTGCACCTGGAACACGACCCGGCGATGCGCGAGGTCCCGCTCGCCCCGCCCGACCCCGCCGCGCAGCAGCGGATCGCCGACGCGTCAGCGCATCGCGACGCGATCGTGCAGCGGCTCATGGACGCGACAGGCCCCGACGCGGGCTGGGTCAAGATCGCCCGCGACCTCCCGG
The DNA here is from genome assembly GCF_000384215.1 of Amycolatopsis alba DSM 44262. NCBI lineage: Bacteria > Bacillati > Actinomycetota > Actinomycetes > Pseudonocardiales > Pseudonocardiaceae > Amycolatopsis > Amycolatopsis alba. The sequence continues at coordinate 3,847,500 of NZ_KB913032.1, forward strand.
CCGCCGAGCGCGTGCAGCTCACCGAAGAGGCCTTCGCCGCCGAAGCCCGCTACATCTGGGGCGCGCTGCTCCCGGCGGATCGCGCCGGTCACCGGCGTGGCGGCTCCGAACTCCTGGTCCGCACCGGCGCCGGGTACGTGCCGGTGCTGGTCGTGCGGCACCGCATCACCGATCGCGGCGCGGGCGCGCCGACCACGGTGATGACCGACCTCGACCCGGCCAACCGGCTGCCGGACGCGGCACGGAAGGTCCGTTCGCAGCCGCGGGACCAGATGCGGCTCGCGCACCTCTACCGGATGCTCGAAGCGCTCGGGAAGCACGAAGGACACCGCGCCATCGGCGGCGTCATCGGACTCGACGCGGACGTCGTCGTCTGGCACGACCTGTCCGCGGGCACCTGGCCGGGCGGGAAAAGCGCGCTGACGGAGTATCAGAGCCGCTTCGCCGACAGGCTCGCCATCGCGAGCGCGGCCGCCGAGGGCGAGGAGGCGCTCGCCGAACCGTCCCGTGTCCTCGAATGCCGTCGCTGCCCCTGGTGGCCGACGTGCGAGGTCGTGCTCACCGAAACCCGCGACGTCAGCCTGGTCGTCCGCGGCGAGGACGCGATGGAACTCCGCCGCGCCGGGGTGTCCACAGTGGACAAATTGGCCGCGCTCGACCCCGCCGACGAACCCCCGCCGATGAACTGGACCGGCGGCACCTTCTCCGACGCGATCATCCTCGCGCGCGCCTGGCTCGCCGATCTCACGATGGTGCGCAAGGTCGACCGCGTCGAGGTCTCGCGCGGCGACGTCGAGGTCGACGTCGACATGGAGAGCTTCGGTGATTCCGGCGCGTACCTGTGGGGTTCGCTGCTGACCGGCGCCGACATCGGGATGGAGCAGGGCTACCGGGCCTTCGCGACGTGGGAGCCGCTGCCGACCGCGGACGAGGCCCGGTCGTTCGCGGAGTTCTGGGCCTGGTTCTCCGAAGTCCGCGAGCGCACGCTCGCCGCGGGCCTGACCTTCCGCGCCTACTGCTACAACGCACTCGCCGAGAACCGCTGGCTCTTCGGTTCCGTGTCCAGGTTCGGCGAATACCCCGGCGTTCCCACCAAGGCCGAGATCGCGTCCTTTGTGGACTCCGACGAGTGGATCGACCTCTTCCGCAGCGTCACCGACCAGTTCCTGTGCTCGCACGGCAAGGGGCTCAAGGTGATCGCCCCGGTCGCCGGTTTCGCCTGGCGCGATCCGGAAGCGAGTGGTGAGGCGTCGATGAGCTGGTACCGCGACGCGGTCGGCATGGACGGTGACGTCCCGGACGACGCCCAGCGGGAGCGCCTGCTGCGCTACAACGAGGACGACGTCCTGGCGACGCACGCGTTGCGGACCTGGATGACCGACCGCGCGCAGACGTCCGTGCCGTACATGAACGACCTCTGATCTCCCGGTCGCCGGGAGACTTGCGATCACCCGCGCCCCTGCGGATACTCGCTTACGAGTACTCGTGGACGAGGAGGTGCGGTGAAGCGGCGGAAAGTCGGGAACCTGCTGGCGCTGGCGATCCTGTCCACGCTGCACGAGCAGCCGGCGCATCCGTATGAACTGGCCTCGATCCTGAAGAGCCGCAGCAAGGACCGCGACATGGGGATCAAATGGGGGTCGTTCTACACGGTCGTCGGCAACCTGCGGAAACACGGCTTGATCGAGGCCGTCGAGAACGACCGTGACGGCGCCCGCCCCGAGCGGACGGTGTACCGGATCACCGACGCCGGCCGTGACGAAATGCTCGACTGGCTGCGCGAACTCCTCGGCGAACCCGCGGTGGAGGAGCCGCGGTTCGTCGCCGGGTTGTCGGTGATGGCGTGGCTCAGCCCGGACGAGGTGATCGCCCTCCTCCGGGCCAGGCTGACGGCGCTGGACGACGAAATCGCCTCGGATCGAGCGGGACTCGCGCGGCTCCTCGAAGAGATCCCGCGCCTGATGTTGCTCGAGGTCGAGTACCGCCTGGCGATCTTGGCGGCCGAGGTCGGGTGGATCCGCTCGATCCTCGGAGAACTGACTTCCGGCTCGATGCCGGGTCTCGCCGAATGGCGGACCTTCCACGAGACCGGAGAACTACCGGCCGAAAGGGGGAGCACCGGCAGTTGAAAGATCCCCGGCGAGGTGTTGCAGCACCCCGCCGGGGCGACGATCCCGCAACCGGAACCCGGCCACGAGACGGCATCTTGAGGATAACCGGGCTCCGGGCGAATCAACCTGGAGAGACCATGTCGAATATCAAGGACAGAAAACGGTTCAAGCTCCTGCCGGAGATGGGCGGCGCGCTGGCACGGAACTACGCCCGGCAGCGCGGCACCGAACCGCAGATCGAACTCTGGCGGAAGCAGGCCCGCGAACTCACCGCGGACCTGCCGGAAGGCGCGAAGATCCTCGAGGTCGCCTTCGGCCCCGGCTACTTCGCCGTCGAACTGGCGCGGCTCGGGTTCTCGGTCACCGGCCTCGACGTCGCGCCGACGTTCGTCGAGATCGCGAGCGAGTACGCGCGAACCCAAGGCGTCGAGGTCGCGTTCCACGAGGGTGACGTCGCGGGGATGCCGTTCGACGACGAGTCGTTCGACTTCGTCGTCTGCCAGGCCGCGTTCAAGAACTTCGTCTGGCCGGTGAAGTCGCTCGACGAGATGTACCGCGTGCTGCGGCCGGGTGGCACGGCCTTGGTGCAGGACATGAACCGGAACGCGACCGATGGCGACCTGGTGCGCGAGGTCGAGCGCATGAAGCTCGGGAAGCTGGCGAGTCTCGGGGTGCGGCAGGCGTTCGGCCAGCTGCGCCGGCGTGCGTACACGCCCGTCGACTTCAGCGGGCTGGTCGCCGAAACCGCGTTCCGGACCGGTGAGATCACCACTCCGGGTATCAGCCTGGACGTCCGCCTCACCCGTCCCTGACGTGCGATGAAAGGCCCCTTCATCGCGAATTTCGCGATGAAGGGGCCTTTCCAGTCATGCGGTGAAGGCTCAGCGAGGGGCCATGCGCAGCGAGCCGTCCATCCGGACGACCTCGCCGTTCAGGTAGTCGTGGTCGATCAGCGAGAGCGCGAGCTGCGCGTACTCGTCCGGCCGCGCGAGCCGCTTCGGGAACGGGACGCCCTCGGCGAGCGAAGCGCGGAACTCGTCGCTCACGGTCGCCAGCATCGGGGTGTCGACGATGCCCGGCGCGATGGTCAGCACCCGGATCCCGTGCGACGCGAGGTCACGCGCGGCGGGCAGGGTCATCCCGACGATGCCACCCTTGGACGACGAGTACGCCACCTGCCCGATCTGGCCGTCGAAGGCCGCGATCGACGCGGTGTTGATGATGACGCCGCGCGCGTTGTCGGCCAGCGGTTCCGTCTTCGCGATGGCCTCGGAGGCCAGTGTCAGCACATTGAAGGAGCCGATCAGGTTGATCTGGACGACCTTCGCGTACAGGGCGAGGTCGTGCGGGCCCTTCTTCGACAGGATCCGGGCGGACGGCCCGATCCCGGCGCAGTTCACCACGGTCCGCAGCGGCACCCCGGACTCGGCGGCGGTCGCGACGGCGGCCCGTACCTGCTCCGGGTCGGTCACGTCGGCCTCGACGTAGGTGACGCCCTCGACCTGCTCGGCGTTGGCGATGGCACCGGCGAGGTCCAGTGCGAACACCCGCGCGCCCTTCGCCGCGAGCGCCTTCGCGGTCGCGCCGCCGAGCCCGGACGCGCCGCCCGTGACGAGCGCCGCGGTATCGGTGATCTGCATGTTCTCCCTTTCGTCGACAACCGCGTCTAGGTTAACGCTCGTTCGCATCGGGGTAGCGCGTGTGTTGTCTCACGTCGATGGGCGGCATGTCGTGAGGAGTATTCGGTCCTGAAGCATTCCGTTCTCTCGGAGGTCAACTCCGGCTGTCACCTTCAGCAGCATGAGCACTGCTCGGATCGTGGTGGTGGGGACCGGTTACGTCGGATTGACCACGGGGGCCTGCTTGGCCGGCCTGGGGCATCGAGTCACTTGCGTCGATGTCGACCAGGCGAAGGTCGCAAGGCTTTCCGCCGGACGGGTGGACATCCTGGAGCCGGGATTGTCCGAGCTGGTGTCGAGGGGGCTGACCAGCGGAAGACTCGAGTTCGTGGTCGGCGCGCGCGACGCCGTTCGTGACGCGGAAGCCGTTTTCCTCTGCGTGCCGACGCCGATGGGCGCGGGCGGTTCGGCGGACCTGCGGGCCGTCGAAGCCGTGACCAGCGAGATCGGCGACGTCATTCCCGCGGGATGCGCGCTGATCACCAAATCGACCGTTCCGGTGGGGACGTCGAAGCGCATCCAGGCGATGCTCGGCCGCACGGACGTGCCGGTCGTGTCGAATCCGGAGTTCCTGCGCGAGGGCACCGCGGTGGAGGATTTCCTCGGTCCCGACCGGATCGTCGTCGGTTCGGACGACGTCGCGGCCGCCCGCTGGGTCGGCGAGCTCTACGCCGATCTCGCCGCCCCGGTCGTCGTCGCCGACGCGGCCAGCGCCGAACTGGTGAAGTACGCGGCGAACTGCTTCCTCGCGATGAAACTGTCCTACGTGAACTCGATCGCCGAACTGTGCGAACGCCTCGGCGCGGACATCGACCTGGTCACCGAAGGCATGGGCTACGACCGGCGCATCGGCCGCTCGTTCCTCAAACCCGGTCCCGGCTGGGGCGGCTCGTGCCTGCCGAAGGACACCAGCGCGCTGGTCAGGGTCGCCGAGTCGGTGCAGTACGACTTCACGCTGCTCACCTCGGCGATCGAGGAGAACATCGCGCAGCGGGACCGCATCGTCGCGAAGATCGCCGGCGCGGTCGGCGGCACACTGGCCGGTTCGCGGATCGGCGTCCTCGGACTGGCGTTCAAGGCCGGGACGAACGACCTGCGCGACTCGCCCGCTCTCGCGGTCGCTTCCGTGCTGGGCGCGCTCGGCGCGGAACTGACCGCCTACGACCCCGCCGTCGGCGGCCAGATCGCCGGGATGACCGTGGTCGACGACCCGTACCAGGTCGCGAAGGCGGCTGACGCGGTCGTCGTGCTGACGGAATGGGACGAATTCAAGCGGCTCGACTGGACCTACATGGCCGAGCAGATGGACGGCGACTCGGTCGTCGACACCCGCAATCTCCTCGATCCGCAACGGATCCTGGATGCCGGCCTGTCATGGCAGGGAGTCGGGCGGCCGCGGGCGGCGCTGCGGCGGAAGGTCGCCGTCTCCTGACCGTTCAGGACACGAGCGAGACGAGCTGCAGCAGCCCTTCCACGACCTCCTCGGCCGTCGGAGCGTTCTCCGGGTCGAGCATGTGCTGCAGCATGATGCCCGAGTTCAGCGCCGTCGCCACCGCGCCGATCCGGCGCTCGTCGGCCTCGGTGAGGGTGTCCTCGTCGACCCCCAGGATGCCCGCCGCCATCCCGCGCCTACCTTCGCGCTGCGCCGCGGCCAGCTGTTTCCGCAGCTCAGGGTGATGTTCGGACTGTACGAACGCCTCGATCGAGGCGATCCACAGCGGCCGGTTGCGCCCGTAAGAGTCGATCATCGCGCGCCACGACGCCCGATACTGCTCGTCCGCCGAGGCGTTCGGGTCGACAGCTCTCCTCATCTCCAGCTGGACTTCCCTGCCCCAGTCGTCCATCGCCTGCGAGAACGCCGTCAGCAGCAGGGCTTCGCGTGACCCGAAGTGGTAGCCGATCGCCGCGTGGCTGACCCCGGCCGCTGTCGCGATGTCGCGCACCGTCGTGCGTGACCAGCCTTTTTCCCTCAAGCACTGGATGGCGCCCGCCATCAGGTCTTCGCGATTACCCATGCCCGAGATCGTAGACCACGCGGTTTATCCACTTGGTTTAACCAAGCGGCTTGACCAAGCGTGCAAATCTGGCGTACGGTCGTTCCAGCCACCACGAAACCCCTGGGAGCAGCCATGACGACCACCGTTCTGATCTCCGGCGCCGGCATCGCGGGTCCGGCCCTCGCCTTCTGGCTCCGCGAGCGCGGCTTCGTGCCGACCGTCGTCGAGCGCGCCCCGGCCCTGCGCGAAGGCGGCAGCGCGGTCGACTTCCGCGGCGAACAGATGACCCTGCTGGAGCGCATGGGGGTCCTCGAGGACATCCGCGCGAAGGAGACCGCGATGGGCGCGCAGGTCGTCGTCGATCCGCGAGGCAAGAAGGTCGCCGAGATGCCGTCGGTCTTCTTCAGTGGCGAGGTCGAGATCGAGCGCGGAGACCTCACGCGGATCCTTTACGACCACACGAAGAACGACGTCGAGTACGTCTTCGGCGACTGGATCACCGGGCTGGACGAGCGCGCCGACGGCGTCGATGTCACCTTCGCTCACGGCGAGCCGCGCGTATTCGACCTGGTCGTCGGCGCGGACGGGCTGCACTCGGGCGTCCGGCGGCTGACGTTCGGCGACGAAGAACTGTTCCGGACCGACCTCGGTTTCCACACCGCGGGCTTCACCGTGCCCAACCACCTCGGCCTCGATCACCTCGGCATGATCTGCAGCGTCCCCGGCCGGACCGTGATGGCCGCCAGCGGACGCGACGGCTCGGCTCTCAACGTCGGTCTTCTCTTCACTTCCGGCACGGTGGACGTGCACCGGCGCGATGTCGAAGGTCAGAAACGCCTGGTCGCCGAGCGGTTCGCCGACTTCGGCTGGGAAGTTCCGGCGCTGCTGGAAGGACTCGGCGACGTCGACGCGCTGTACTTCGACTCGCTCAGCCAGATCCACCTCGACAAGTGGTCACGCGGCCGGGTCGTGCTGCTCGGTGACGCGGCCTGGTGTGCGGGTCCTGGCGGTTCGGGCACCGGGCTCGCGATGATGGGCGCGTACATCCTGGCCGGTGAACTCGCCGCCGCACGTGGCGATCATGAGGTCGCTTTCGCGCGGTACGAGGAGAAACTGCGCGGACCGGTGAAGGTCTCGCAGAAGCAGGCCGCCGGGATCGGCACGTTCCTCATCCCGACGTCGCGGTTCGTGATGGGCTACCGGAACTTCCTGTACCGGGTGCTGGGTTCGAAGCCGATGACGAAGGTGTTCACGTGGATCACCTCGCGGGCGGCGAACGCGGCGACGCTGGAAAACTATGACGCTCCGGTCGCCACTCGGGGATAGGTTTCGTGGGTGACGGATCCGAAGGAGTTTCGCCGGGCTTGCCACGAGGCGGCTCGGCGAACACGTGGCCAGGTCGTCCGGTTCGTACCAGGCGATCAGGGACGGAACTTCGACACCGGCGAGATCGCTTATCCGCACCGAACCGTCGCGGTGGTGTGGACGCAGGATGGGGACGAGGACGGAAGGCACGAGATCCTCGGTATCGCGGACGCGTTCATCACCTTCGGAACGATAACCTTCGTCGACGAGCCGGGATTGCTGGCCGTTCTGGGGGAGCTTCTTCCTGGCCACCGGTTGTACTCCCGTGCCGAACTCGAAGCGCCGATCGACCCCACGGCGCCGCGCTGGAAGAACCATTACGACGTCAAGTACTGGCGGCCCGACTGTCTCGGCCAGGTTCTCTTCAGCTGCTGGGACTGAAAAAGTAGTTAGCAAGGCGTAGTATCTGGCTGGTGTTCACGACCAGGCCGGAACTGGCCGGCACCCACGGCATGGTGGCATCGACGCACTGGCTGGCCTCGGCCACCGGGATGGCGGTGCTGGAAGACGGCGGCAACGCCTTCGACGCGGCGGTAGCGGCCGGGTTCGTCCTGCAGATCGCCGAGCCGCATCTGTGCGGTCCGGCGGGGCAGGTCCCCGGCATCTTCGTCACCGCGACGGATCGGACGCCACGGGTCCTCGCGGGCCAGGGAGTCTCACCGGCGGCGGCGACACCCGAGTACTTCGCGGACCTCGGACTCGATCTGATCCCCGGCAGCGGCCTGCTCCCCGCGACCGTCCCCGGCGCATGGGACGGCTGGCTGCTGCTCCTGCGGGATCACGGCACGAAGTCGTTGCGCGACGTCCTCGGTTACGCGATCTCGTACGCGCGCAACGGGATTCCGCTGGTCAGCCGGGTCGGTGACACGATCCGCGCGGTCCAGGATCTCTTCACCGAGCACTGGCCGACGTCCGCGGCGCTCTGGCTGCCGGAGGGCAAGCCCGCCGAAGGACTGCATCGCAACCCGGCTCTCGCGGACACGTGGGAGCGGCTGGTCGCCGAGGCCGAGTCGGTCAGCGGCCGTGAGGCGCAGATCGACGCCGGACGTCGCGCGTGGTCGCAGGGTTTCGTCGCCGATGCGATCGAAGCGTTCAGCCGCAAGGCTTTCCGTGACGATTCCGGCCGCGATCACGCCGGTCTTCTCACCGGTGAGGACATCGCGGGCTGGGAAGCGACGTACGAGGACGCGCTGCAGGTCGACTTCGGCGGCTGGGGCCTGGTGAAGATGGGCGCCTGGACGCAGGGGCCGGCGTTGCTCCAGCAGGCGCGGTTGCTGGACGGCCTGCGCGACGAACTGTCCTATGTGGATGGAATTCCGACGGAACGCACCGTGCACTTGGCCGTCGAGGCGGCGAAACTGGCGTTCGCGGACCGCGAGGCCTGGTACGGGGACTCGCCTGACGTGCCGGTCGAGTTGCTGATCTCCCGCGAATACGCGGAAACCCGCCGGGCCCTGATCACCGATGAGGCGTCCGCCGAGCTTCGGCCCGGTGGTCCCTCGCCGCGGCTGCCCGCGATTCTCGAAAAGCTGCGCGGACTCGAATCCGGCTCCGGCGCGACAGGGGAGCCGACGGTCGGGCCGCTGGGGGAGACCCGTGGCGACACCGTGCACATCGACGTCGTCGACGCGGCGGGGAACATGATCTCGGTGACGCCGTCGGGTGGCTGGTTGCAGTCGAGCCCGACGATCCCGGAACTCGGGTTCTGTCTCGACTCGCGCGGGCAGATGTTCTGGCTGGAACAGGGATTGCCGAACTCGCTGGCGCCGCGGAAGCGGCCGCGGATCACGCTTTCGCCGTCGATGGGCCTGCGCGACGGCGAACCGGTCTTGGCGTTCGGGACGCCCGGCGGGGACCAGCAGGACCAGTGGCAGCTGTGTTTCTGGCTGGCGCACACGCTCGGCGGGCTGAATCTGCAGGAGTCGATCGACTCGCCCGCGTGGCATACGACCGCGTTCCCGAGTTCGTTCTATCCGCGCTCGTGGACACCGCGGGAACTGGTGGTCGAATCGCGGCTCGGTCAGTCCACAATGGACGCTCTCGCCGCACGCGGCCACGACGTCGTCGACGCCGGACCTTGGTCGCTCGGACGACTTTCGGCCGTCTCACGCACCGGCGGTGTGCTTCGCGCCGCCGCCAACGCGCGGGGAATGCAGGGCTACGCCGCCGGCCGCTGACGCTCTCCTGCCGTGAAGGCCTCCTTCCCTACCTTGAGGGTAGGGAAGGAGGCCTTCACGGCGCACGGCGTCCTCCCACCCCGTGCCCCAGTTGTCCACAATGACCCCCGTCTGTGGACAACTCCCTTCAGCTCCCCTCCCGACCCCTCATCGGCGATAGACTGGCTTCGGGGTCGCCCCCCTGGGACGGGTGGGGGGTGGGGTCAGTGACTCAAGAGCGCGGCTGTTCCCACAGCCAGAATTCGATGCCCTGGTCGTCCACGCAGTCGGCGCTCAGGCCGTAGGGCTGCTGTTCGGTTTCGCCTGCCTGGCCGCCTTGGGCGCGCACGCGGTCGAGGGCGGCGGCGAGATCGTCGACGGCGTACATGACCTTCCAGCCCACCTGCCGCCCAGGGCCGCCCCAGAGCCCGCCCTGCAGGCCGGAACCTTCGACACCCCAACCACCTTCGACCCGGCCGGGCGAAAACTGCCAGCCGAGAACGGCGCCGTAGAACGCCTTCGCGCGCGCGTCGTCCGGAACCTGGAAGGTGAAGTAGCTCGCTTCGCCATGCCGGATCGGCAGAGCGCTTGAAGCGGATCGAGGCGCCGCCTGTGCGAGAAGCCACCGCTGACCGTACGGGTCCTTGATCTCCCCGGTCAGCCCGTGGCCTTCGTTCGCGACGGGACGCCGCAGCTCCCCGCCCAGTTCCACGGCCCGCGCGGCCGACGCGCGCACGTCCGCGACCTCGACCCGGATCAGCGGGCCACCGACGGGCGCCACGACGATGTCCAGTTCCGGGAACTCTTCCGCGAACATCAGCACGCTGTCCCCGATCGCCAGTTCCGCGTGCCCGACCCGGCCGTCCTCCATCACGATCGGCTCGGCCCGACGCTGCGCCCCGAGCACATCGACATAGAAGTCGAGCGCGGCGCGGGCATCGGTCACCACGAGATACGGCGTCAGAGAGCGTACTTCGGCTGTCATATCGGCTCCGTTCAAGACGGCGCGACGCAGGTTGTCGCGCAGTTCGGCGGCGAAGAGCGGGTCGGGGTCCACAGGCTGCGAGGGCGCGCGAAGCGCGTCGAATGGATCAGACATCGCGACCCTCCTTCTCCCGGTAAGCACGCCGGAACGCGGCACGCGCCCGCACCAGCAACGCCTCCGTGGCGTGCACCGTGCGCTCGAGGTGGACGGCGACCTCCGGGACCGGAAGGCCGTCGACATAGCGAAGTGTCAACGCGGCTTGATGATGCGCCCCGAGCGACGCGAGCACCTCGCGCGCCAGGAGGGCGTCCAGCCGCTCGTCCCACGGATCGGTGTACTCCTCCTCGTGGACGAGCCGCAGCCCGCGTTCCTCACGTTCCTTGCGCCGCCAGTGATCGGCGAGCTTGTGCCGGGCCACGCCGATCAGCCATCCGGTGCTCACCGGAGGCGCGGACTCCTTGCGACAGGCACGCACCGCGCCGAGGAACGTCTCGGACGTCAGTTCCTCGGCGAGCGTGCGATCACCGCACCGGGACAGCAGGTACCCGTAGACCTCCGGCAACGCCGCCTCGTACAGCGAAAGCAGCGCGAAGGCCGGGTCCCGATGCACCCGTGGTTCCGTCACATCCCCATCGTCGCTCGGGGAGCCACAACTCCGACGGGTGAAATCGAACTTTCTAGACCCGCGGGTCCGGCAGCCGCCGCGCCACCGTGATCACGCCGACCGTCAGCACCGCCTGAATCCCGATGACCAGCACGAACGCGCCCTTCATCCCGAGCGATCCCGACCCGACGGACGCGAACAACGTGCCCAAGGTCGCCACTCCCAGCGCCATCGCGGCCTGCTGCGACGTCGTCAGCATTCCGCTGCCGACCCCCGCGATCTCCGTCGGCACCTTCGACAACACGATCCTGAACACCGTCGTCATCGCGAGTCCCTGACCGAGACCGCACAGCAGCATCCCCGGCGCGAAATCGAACAGTCCCAGCTCCGGCCACCCCATCAGCACGGTGCCGATCAGCACCAGCAGCCCGAGCAGCTGGATCGAAAGACCGGCGGCCACCACCCGCTGCCCGAACCTGGTCACCAGACGGCTGCTGACCAGGCACATCCCGAAGAACGCGAGCGAAAGCGGCGCCGTCACCAGCCCGGAATCCAGCGGGCCGAGGTGAAGACCGTCCTGCAGCGTCACCGCGAAGACGAACATGAACGCGCTGAACCCGATGAAGAACGGCACCCCGACCAGCAGCCCCTGCCGCACGCTCGGCATCCGCATCACCGACGGCGGCAGCAACGGAACCCCGCCTTGGCGTTCCATCCGGCGTTCGACGTGGACGAACCCGGCCGCGGCGAACGGGAACACCACGAGCAGCGCGACCGTCCACAGTGGCCAGCCCAGCACCGGGCCCTCCGCCAGCGGGAGCAGCAGCGACACCAGGGCGATCGCCAGGAAAACCGTGCCAGGACGGTCGACGCCGATCGGGTTCCGCGAGCGGCTCTCCGGGATCAGCTTCCTGGCGACCACCAGGCCCACGATCCCGACGGGCACGTTGATCAGGAAGATCGGCCGCCAGCCCGTGCCCCAGAGATCGGCGGCGACCAGCGCCCCGCCGAGGAACTGGCCGAGCACCATCGAAAGCCCCGCTGTCGCACCGTAGAACCCCAGCGCCTTGGCCCGGCGTTCACCGGTCGTGGTCGCCTGGATGATCGACAGCACCTGCGGCAGCATCAGCGCGGCCGCCGCCCCCTGCGCGGCCCTCGCCAGTACCAGCGTCAACGCCGTCGGCGCGATCCCGCAGAGCAGGGAAGTGACGGTGAACGAGGCCAGCCCGATCAGGAACAGCTTGCGGCGGCCGAAGGCGTCGCCGAGCCGCCCGCCGACCACGAGCAGCACGGCGTAGGCGATCCCGTAGGCCGCGACCACCAGTTCCAAGGTGGCCGAAGAGGTGCGAAGGTCGGAGCTGATCGCGGGCAAGGCGATGTTGACGATGAAGAAATCGATGAGGGGAAGTGCCGTCCCCAACAGCACGGTGAACAGGCCCGCTGAGGTCAGGGCCGGTCCGGCGGCGACGCGGGTGGGCGTCACCGGAACTTGCGTCGAAGTCATGGATACCACGATCAACCGATTCCGACCCTGGTACCAGGAGTGCGTTTATCCTGGTACCAGCACTACCTGGTAACCGGCTTCGAGCTTTGCGAACCTGATGAGGTGACCATGACCACCGATTCGCGAGTGGCCGACATACGACGGCACGAACTGGCCGCCTTCCTGCGCAGCCGCCGTGAGCGCATCACCCCGGACCAGGTCGGCCTGCCGATCAGCGGCAGGCGCCGCACACCGGGGCTGCGCCGCGAAGAGGTCGCGCAGCTGGCCGGGGTCGGGGTCACCTGGTACACGTGGCTCGAACAGGGACGCGACATCAACGCGTCCGAGCAGGTACTCGACGCGATCTCCCGCACGCTGCGGCTCGACCCGTACGAGCACACGCATCTGTTCACCCTCGCCGGCGCGCCCGAGCCGCCGCTGGAGAAGGACTGCAAGCTCCTCAGCGACAACGTCTACCGGATGATGGCGAAACTGGAGCCCTTCCCGGTCTGCGTGCGCAACGCGCGCTGCGACATCCTCGCCTACAACCGGGCGTACAACTGGCTGATGGGCGACCTCGACGCGATCCCGTTCGAGGACCGCAACACCCTGATCCAGTGCCTGACCAACCCCGCGTGGCGTCAGCGGCTCCCGGACTGGGAGCTCAACATCCCCCGCGTGGTCGCCGGTTTCCGCGCGGCGATGGCCGAACACCTCGCCGAACCCGCGTGGAAGAACCTGGTCAAGCGGCTCCGTCAGGAGTCGGACGTCTTCGAGCGGATGTGGAAGGAACACGACGTCTCCACCGAGCGGATCGTGCTTAAGCGATACCTGCATCCGGACGTCGGCCTGCTGCGGTTCGAATTCTCGTACCTGTACCTCGGGCGGCGCTCCGAGATCTCCCTGGCCACGCTCACCCCGGCGGACGAGGAAACCGCGGCGAAACTGCCCAGTTCCTTCTGACGGGGGAGGCGGACCAGGCTCACGAGGGAGTTCTTCCGTCGTGTGAAAGCCGACGCTGAGTGCATGACAGCAGCCATGGCCACTCCCAAGATCTCCAGTTCCCGCCTGATCGTCTGCTACGCCGCGATCCTGGGCACGCTCCCGTACCTGACGCTCAAGGCGTCCTGGGTCACGGGCGGCAGTCTCGGCCTGCGAGATCCGTCCTTTGTGGACTCCGATCTGATGCTCTTCGCGAACCTGCTCACCGGCGGGATGGACGTCGTCGCGGTGGTGCTCGCGCTGGCGTTCACCTACTCCTGGGGCCGCCGGATCCCCGCACCGCTCGTCCTGTTCCCGATCTGGATCGGCACCGGACTGCTCGCGCCGATCGTGCTGAACCTCCCGGTGATCGTCGCCGACCTGACCAAGACGCAGCTGACCGAGATGCCGCTGGAGAACTGGGTCTGGGCCGTCGTCTACGGCGGATTCGCCTGGCAGGGAGTGCTGCTGCTGACCGCGTTCGTGCTCTACGCCCGCGATCGCTGGTGGTTCGTCGTCACCGGCACCGTGCGGTCGGGGACGATCGGCGTGGCGGGCGGGCTCGGCATCGCCGCCGCACTCGTCACCGCGATCGGCCACACGACCTGGGCGTTCGGCTCCGGCGGCCTGTCGGCCCGCGGCCAGGACATCGTGATCGCCCTGCTCGGCGTGCTTGCCGCGATCGCGCTGGCGACCGTGTCGCGAGGATGGTTCTGGCCGCGGCTGGTGCTGGTGTGGACCGGCGCCGGGGCGATGGCGGGCTCGGGGGCGTGGGGCCTGTTCGGCGCGTTCACGATGGGATCCGCCGGGCACGTGCCGGTGCTGGCCGTCCAAGTGATCGGCGGGGTGCTGATGATGACCGCGGTCCTGCGACGGCTACCGCACGCGGCGTAGCTGAGAAGCCGCTTTTCAACGGACGCGGTACGCCTCCACCCCAGGTAGCTTTCGTCCTGTGCTGCTGAAAGAACGGTATCCGTGGAGCCCCTGGGCGGGCCGCGTACTGCGCGTGGTCCTGCCGCTGGGGTTCGTCCTCGGTACGACGAGCGGCGCGTCCCGCTGGCAACCGGACATGCCACCGCTGACCACGTTCGGCGCACTCTGGCTGATCGCCACCGCACTGCCGCTGCTGGTGGTCCACCGGTACCCGATGCCGATCTTCCTGCTGACCTCCGCGCTGACCTTGGGCTACTACGCGTCGGACAACCCCGGCGGCCCGGTGATCGTGCTGCCGACCATCGCGCTGTTCATGCTCACGAAGATCCGGGGGCCGATCGTCGCGAGCATCACCGGCGGGTCACTGCTCGTCGCCGCCGGGATCGTGCTGTTCGTCCGGCACGGCTTCGGCACCTTCGACGTCCGCGCCGGCCTGGGTGTCGTCTGGGTGATCGCGGTCGTCGGGATCGGGACGGCGGTGCGCAACGGGATGGCCGCCGCGCGGGCCCGCCGCGAGCAGGCCGACGAGCACCGGCACCGGATGGCCGAGCAGGAGCGGCTCACCATCGCCCGCGAGGTCCACGACGTCGTCGCGCACAGCCTCGCGATGATCAACGTCCAGGCCGGGGTCGCCGCTCACGTCGCCGACAGGCGCCCCGAACAGGCAAAAGAGGCGTTGCTGAACATCAAGGAGGCGAGCGCTTCGGCGCTGAAGGACCTTCGCGCGACGTTGGCCGTGCTGCGTTCCGGGGAGGACAAGGCGCCCGCGCCGAGTCTCGCCCAGGCCGACGAGCTGTTCGAACACGCGCGGGCCGCCGGGCTGGAGGTCCGTGTCGACGGCGAGCCGGGGGAGCTGCCCGCCCCGGTCGACGGCGCCGCGTACCGGATTCTGCAGGAATCGCTGACGAACGTGGTCCGTCACGCGAACCAGGCGCGCGGCGTCGACGTCAGGTTCGAGCGGAAAACCGGTGCGCTGGCCCTGCTCGTCCGCGACGATGGCCGTGGCGCCGTCGAGCCCGCGCCCGGTCACGGGCTGCGCGGGATGGCCGAACGGGCGGCCGCGCTGGGCGGCACACTCACGACGTCCGTGGTGGACGGCGGTTTCCAGGTCCGCGTGGACTTGCCCATCGAGGGGGAACGATGACGATCCGGGTGGTCCTCGCCGACGACCAGGCGCTGGTACGCGCCGGTTTCCGGGTGCTGCTGGAGACCGAAGACGGCTTCGACGTCTGTGCCGAAGCGGGCGACGGCGAGCAGGCTGTCGCGGCCGCCGTCGAGCACCGGCCGGACATCGTGGTGATGGACATCCGGATGCCCGGCGTCGACGGGCTCGAAGCGACGCGGCGGATCACCGCGAATCCGGAGCTGGCCGGGGTCAAAGTCCTGGTCCTGACCACTTTCGACGTCGACGAGTACGTCTACGAGGCGTTGCGCGCCGGCGCCAGCGGCTTCCTGCTGAAGGACACCGAGCCGGTGGAGCTGCTGCGGGCGCTGAAGGTGGTCGCCGCGGGCGAGGCGCTGCTGGCGCCGACCGTGACCCGGCGGCTGATCGCCGAGTTCGTCGACCGGCCGGAGAACCGCCGTATCGACGTGAGCGCCGTCCGCGAGATCACCGACCGCGAACGCGAGGTCCTCGGCCTGGTCGCCGGCGGTATGTCGAACGACGAGATCGCGGCGCAGCTGGTGATCTCGACGGCCACCGCGCGCACGCACGTCAGCCGCATCATGACCAAGATCGGGGCGCGTGACCGGGCGCAGCTGGTGGTGCTGGCCTACGAGTCCGGCCTGGTCAGCCCTCGGCGGCCGTGAGGTTCCCCCAAAAAGCTGAGATTGCGAAAAAAGTGCGACTGTCACAGGGGGTCGTCAAGTGGAGCGTAACGCTGACACTCCGTTAATCGGGCAGTGTGCACGTGCAGATGCACGGCTTGGGTCGACGTGGGCGGAAGACCTGCCGGGCCGCCGCCGTCGTCTCATCTTCGTCTCCACCTGGAGTCCGGTGATGCGCCCGTCCCATTCCGGCGGACGATTCGAAATCATACGTTCGTACTGCTATCCCTGATTTCCTGATGAATCCAGAAGCGTCGCGTCGAATCCTCTCTTGTCTTCGTGCACGGTGAGTGATTTTTCGTCGGATCGCCGCGCGGAATGACAGTCACTTTCTGTCGCGAAACGGGTCCCCGGACAGTGGTCACGAAGGTTGTGTTGCTTTCTCGCGATGCCACTGAGCACTAGTCTCCGGCTGAACGACGCGTGGCGTGTCACCTACCTGACGTGATTCTCACTCTGCCGGGCAAGAACTCGACGCGCTTTTCTTCTCTCACCGGGAGTTACTATTGACGGCACAGAGCGGGGATTTCCTGGCGGCGGTCACCGAACGGCAGCGCCAGCGGCTGCTCGAACTCGGCAAGCACGTGGACTATCCGGCGGGCACGACCCTGCTCAACCAGGGCGATCCGTCGTCGCCGGTGCTGATCCTGCGGTCCGGCTTCGTGAAGGCGCTGCGCGCGGCCCAGGGCGACACGTCGCCGATGATCGTGGACCTGCTCGGCACCGGTGACGTCCTCGGCGTCGAGGACTGCCTGGCCAGGCAGTCGAGTCACCTCTCGTACGTCGCCACGAAACCGGTCCGCGTGCTGGAGATCCCGCAGAACGCCTTTCACGGCTTTCTCGACGACGACAAGCAGGCGATGGCGCTGATCACCGCCGAGCTGGCCGTCCGGCTGCGGCTGCGGAACGTCGCGCTGGGCTTCGCGACGGCCAAGGTCCGGAGCAGGCTGACCGCGTATCTGACCAGGTTGCAGGTGCTCTACGGGACTCCCTGTGAAGGCGGCGTGGTCATCGACGTGGGACTGAACCACACGGACATCGCCTCCGCGATCGGCGCTTCGCCCGCGTCGGTCAACGCCGAGATGGCGAAATTGAAGACCGAAGGTTATTTGGCCACCGGGTACAAGACGATCCACGTCAAGAAGCGAATGCGCGAAGACGGCCCGCCGCTTTCCCCGCCCGTCTCTCCCGCCGCCCTGCCGCGGCGGATTCCGCAGATGCGGATCGGACGGCGAATCGCGATGGGGTGAACGGGGCTTTCCTCACGAAAGCCCCGTCCGCCTCATTCACTGCGCCGCGGGGTGCGCAAGACGGGTGTCAGCCGCGCTTCAGCTGAAGCGCGAGCCGTATGACGAATACGACGGCCAGCGCGGCGACCAGGGCGATTTCCCAGGCCATGGCTGTTCCTCCTCGTCCGGCAAGGTTCCGATGCTCTGCCCCTAAGGCGCATCACCGGGGGAGGTCGTTCACCGACACGGCCCAACTCACACTTTCGGACTAACGCCATGCCCACTGGAGGTGATCTACAGCGCGCTGCCGACCGCCGCCCACACCCGATGCGGGTCGAGGTCCATCGGCCGCGAGTCCGGATCCGGCCGCAGCCGTCGCAGCAGCACCTGCTGCACCAGCGTCGTCGGCCGGGCCGCCGAGGCCACCCGTCGCCAGAACAGGTGATCCTCCAGCCCTTCGAACAGTACCTCGGAGTTCCACCCGCCGAACTCGTCGACCAGCGACCGCCGCACGAGATAGCCGCTGCCGAGGTACGGCAGCGTCCGCAGCCGCCGTTCCTCCGGCGGCAACGCGCCTACCAGGCCGTCCACCGGATCCGCGACCGGGCAGTGCACGACGTCGGCACCCTCCGAAGCGGCCAGCAGACGCTCCAGCAGGAACTCCGAAGCGCGCATCCCGCCGTCGAGCACCAGCAGCCAGGACGCCGTCGAACGCTCCAGCAGCGTGTTCCGGGTGAGCCCGCGGCCGAGCGGCGTGTCGTGCAGCAGGACGTCGTACGGGCGCGGACGCGGCCAAGGGTGCACACCGTCCTCGCCGACGAGCACCTTCCGCGGCGTCACACTGCCGGTGAGCAGGTCGTTCGCGAGGTCGTCCGGGTCGACTTCGCCGGTCCGGCGCACGATCAGCACGTCGACGTCGGCGGTGCCCGGCGACGAAGCCGTCGCTGTCTCCCAGCGTCGCGTGGCGACCCGTCGCGCGCCCGCCGCCCGCTGGGCGATCCGTGCCGACAACGCCGTCCCGCGTGCCGAAGCCGGGCCGGCGGCGGACCGGTCGCCCGCGAACCGCGCGTCGAACGACGGCGTGTCCACGGCCAGCGCGTTCTCGGGGTTCCGCAGGCTCGACGCCAGCGCCCGCGCCGGGGCGATGTCCGCGGCCGGTGCCGAACCCAGCGAAGCCGCCAGGTCGATCAGCCGCCGCGCGGACGCCGTCATGTCCAGCGACTTCACGAAACCGTAGGCGGCCGAACGCAGGTGCCGTTCGCGTTCGGGCTCGTCGGCCAGCGCGGCGACGACCGAGCCCAGCGCCTCGGGCCGCGCGAGCACCAGGTGCTCACCGGGGACCAGCGGTTCGACGTCGGCGGAGGTCTCGCTGACCACGACACAGCCGTTGGTCATCGCTTCGAGCGTGCGCACCCACTCCAGGGTCTGCTTCTGCTCGCGGTGCAGGTTCAGCAGGAACCGCGACCGCGCGAGGTGCTCGAACTTCGCCTTGCCGGGCAGGAAGTCGACGCGGGCGCCGGTCATCGGCTCGTGCGGCGGGGTCAGCAGCCGCGTCCGCAGCCCGGCGAGGTCCCGCGCGTACGAGCCGAGCAGTACCGAACGCCGCCGCTCGGCCGTGCCGAGGTAGGTGACGTCGAGGTCGCGCGGACTGTCGAGGTCGCCGCCCCACAGATCCCACAGCGGGCTGTACCCGAGCTGGAAATGCTCGACGGCGATCCCTCGCCGCCGCAGTTCGGCGGTCGAATCGGTATTGATGTCGACGGCGCCGCCCAGGATGGACAGCAGTTCCGCGTTGCGTTCGAAGGTCGCCGTCCCCGGATGCTCCACACAGAACCCGATGGTGCGGCGGCACTGTTCGGCGGTCGGGAAGTCACCGTCCGGGACGACCACGAAATACTCGTGCGGGACGACGACGTACACCGTGTCGCCCCCGGCCTCGGGGTACTTGCCGATCGCGGTCCTGGCCTTGCCGCCCGCCGTGCGCACGGCGTCGGCGACCACCTCCAGGAGTTCCTCCATGAAGGCGGAACCGCCCTCGGCCGAGACGAAGCAGAGTTCGGTCACGGCCGGTCCATCTTCTTCCGCACGACGCGCAGCGGCGCGGTGACCCGCCAGCTGACGGTGCGGCGCGTGGCGTCGAGTTCCCTGGCCATCTCGGCGGCGAGACGTTCGGCGTTGAGCAGACGCTGCCGGTCGGCCGACGGCTCACCGCCGGGCAGGAGGTCCGCGTCGACGACACCCGCCGACACCACGAGTTCGGCGTCGAGCAGCGCGAGCCGCAGCTTGTCGCGCTCCTCGCGGCAGGTCTTCAGCTCCGTGCGCAACGAGTCACGCTGCTGGTGGGCGAGCAGGACCTCGGCCTCCAGCGCCTGCAGGCGCGCCTTCGCGACATCGAGTTCTTCTTGCTGCGAAGCGACCTTCTGGTTCACCTCGGCGGACTCGCCTTCGTTCGGCGCGGCGGCGGTCGCCTCGCGCAGCTCGTGCTCGGTGTCGGCGAGTTTCGCCTTCAGCCGGTCTTGCTCGGCGGTGAAAACCTGCCGCTCGGCCCGGAGCCGGGTCAGCTCGGCCTGGACACGGCCGGGAATGTCGGTGTCAGACATGAACGCCCCCACTCAGTTCGGTCAGGATCTCGGAGTACTCACGCGCGTAGCCCGCCGGATCGAGCCACGGCAGCAGCTTCTCGTGCGCGGCCTTCGCCATCTCACGGCGGCGCGTGGCCGTAGTGCCCAGCGCGCGCAGCAACGCGGCTGTCAGCGCGTCGACGTCGTTGGTCTCGAACAGCCAGCCCGTCTCGCCGTCGACGATCATCTCCCGCGCGCCGAACACGTCGGTCGCCGCGACCGGCACGCCACAGCAGACGGCTTCGAGGATCGACCGCGGCAGCGACTCGATGTCGGAGCTGTTCACGAAGATGTCCGCGGCCTGCAGCCAGCGCAGCGGATCCGGCTGGATCGGCACCAGGCTGACCGACTTCTCCAGCCCGGCGCGCTCGACGGACTCCTCCATCGCCAGCCCGTACGGCGACGGGTGCAGGCCGACGATCGACAGCTTCGCCTCGGGGTGGATCTTGTGGATCCGCTCCATCGCCGAGATCAGCGGCGCCTGCCCCTTGCGGGATTCCGCGATGCCGATGTTGACCAGCACGATGTCGTCCGGCGTGTAGCCGAGCATGTTCCGCGCCTGCCGCCGGGTCTCCGACCGCGTCCGGCCGCCGAACTTGTGCATCGGCGTGCCGTAACGGACGGTCCGGCAGCGTTCCGGCTTGCTGTACGGGAGGAACATCTCGCGTGTCGCGTCCGCGACGAACAGCAGCCTGTCGACCTCGCCGAGCGTGCTCTCCCAACGCTTCCAGACCGCGGCGGGCGGTTTCACCGGACCCCAGTTCTGGTAGGCGAACGCGGGCAGCGAGAAGCTCTCGTGGATGACCCACGCCGTCGGCATCCCGGCCCGCTTCGCCGCGTCCGCGCCGACAAAGCCGCCGAGAGTGTTGACGAGCGCGACGCCCGCTCCGGAGCACTTCGCGAAGCGCGCCAGCTCGGCGACGTGGCCTTCGTAGGCGGGCACGGTCTGGTTCCGGTAATGCGTCGTGACGTGGACGGGGATGCCGAGTTCGTGGCAGTCCGCGCGCAGCGGGCCGTCGGTTTCACTGACCAGGCTGACCTGCCAGCCGTGGTCGGTCACCATCCGGCTCAGCAGTTCCTGCAGCCACAGCTGCCCGCCGCCGACGCCGAGGCTGTGCGTGAACACCAGCACGTGCTTCGGATCGGTCGGGATGTTCACGCGCGCCATCGCTCGGGCGGTGTCACCGGCCAGTTCGTCGGCGAGTTCGGCGTCGTCCAGGTCGGCGTCGGGGTTGCGAAGCGTGAAAGTGCGCTTCGCCGACACGACCTCGCCGACGCCTTCGGTGCGGTACCGGACGCGAAGCGACAGCGTCCGCTCTTCGCCGTACGGGAGGTCGACGGGCACCCAGGCCTCGAAGCCGCTCACCGCGGCGTCGTCGAATCCGGGGAATTCCTTGGGGACGTCCTTGCGCGGCAAGCGGGTGCGCGCGCTGACCGTGCCGCCGCCCTCGACCATGACCTCGATCAGGCTCGGCGCGCGGCCCTGAAGCAACGCCCAACCCGTCACGTAGACGACGTGTCCTTCGGCGACCTTGCCCTGCTTCGGCGCTTCGACTTCGCCCAGCCACAGCGGTTCTTCGCCCGGCAGCGTTCCGACGTGGACGGTCGCCTGGTTCAGCACACGCTCGTCCGGGCCGGTGACGACGATGTCCTGGACGCCGGCGGGAACCCAGGTGGCCGGAACCGCACGCCAGCCGAAAGTGCCTTCGGGCGCGCCAGGGCACGGCTCGGGGAACAGGTTCGCCTCGACGTCCGCGACGGTCACGGACATCTCGTCGATCCGGCTGATCCCGGTCGTCCAGCCCCGGAGCTCGAACAGGTGCCCGACCGGCCGGTCCGGGGTCAGGATGCCGGCGGTATGCAGGCTCGTCATCGCTTCGCTACCTCGTCTTCGTTCGCCGCCACACCGGCGCCGACCTTCGTTGAACGGTACTCGTGGACGGTTCTCGCCAGGCGTTTTCGCCAAATCTCGGCGATGGCCTCGCGCACTTCGTCCGTGCCGTACGCGGTACCGCACGAGGCGATCGCCGAGAAGGCGGCCTCACGCGCCAAAGCACTGTCCACAAAGGAGGGATGGAGGCCGATCAGCACGCCGAGCCAACCGGCCAGATCGCGCATCGAGCCGCCCTCCGCGGCGGCGGACCAGCCCGCGTCGGCGAGTTTGTCGGCCAGCACGAGCACGCCGCGCTCGACCACTTCGGACACCCCGGCGCCCGCGTTCCGCCACTCGAGGTCGATCGGACGCAGCGTCGCGCCGTCGACGAGAACGTTGTGCGGCACCAGATCCCACAGTCCCTCGGCCCCGCGCGAGGCCTCCGCGCGGACCAGATCCCGCCAGCCGGTGAGCAGTTCCGCGACCCGCTCCGGCTCGTCGAGCAGCACTTCGACCATCGTCGGGGCGTCGTACACCTTGTCCGCGCATGGTCCGACCGAGATCCCGGCGACCGGCGACGACGCGACCAGCGGCGCACGACGGACTTCGGCACCTTCCCCGGTGCGGACGACGTCGGCGCGCGTGCAGGCGAACGCGGCGCGCTCGGCGGTGTTGAAGTAGGTCGCGAGCCGGTACGGGGGCCAGAGCGCGGCGGCGCCGGGACCGCAGAGCAGGGCGAGGCCGTTCGCGGGACCGTCGGCGATCGCGGCGGACAGGCGGGGCAGTTCGGTGTCGATCTGCGCACCGCGCACGGCGCGGGCGACCTCGTGGCCAGGGGAACAGAGCAGCTCACGCTGCACTTCGAGACCGGCAGCGGTGAGTGTCCTGGTGACACCGCGCGAAGCCGTCAGCACCACGACGGCACCCGTCGGCGACAACCGCTCGCGAACCCAGTCCAGCAGGTTCCGCGTCGCGTACGGCTGCTGGACGACGACGAGGTCGTAAGTCTCGGTGACCAGCCTGTCGTGCACCGTCACGGTGCCGAGGTCGCGGGTGCGGAACCGCACCGCGGCGGCACGGACCGGATCGGCCTCGACGGCGTGCACCGACGCCGAGACCTCGCCCAGGTACCGCGTCAGGCCACCGAAACCGGCACCGACCTCCAGCACCCGCGCCGCCTTCGGCAGCACGAGCGCCCGGAGGACGTTCGCGGCGCCGTGGTCGAGCGGAACACGTTCGGTGGCGTCCCAGCCGGCGAAGTGCAGCTCGTCGGACAGTGAACCGGTGTCCTCGGCCAGGGAAAGCAGCGTCGTGAGCAGCCGTGCCGTCTCGGCGGTCATGGATCAGCTGGTGACGGCGTAGTTTTCCAGCGTCTTCTTCACCGCACGCTGGTACGTGCCGCTCAGCGCCTTCTCGCCGTCTTCCCCGCCGAGCGGGTTCTGCAGGATGTCGACCCGGACGATGTTGTTGCCGCTGATCCAGGTGCCGCGGTAATCGCCCTTGTCACCGTCGATCTTCTTCTGGAAGTTCAGCTTCGGCGGCATACCCGGCAGCGGCTCGGTGATCTGCACGAAACCGTTGCTGGTCTGGTACTGGCGCAGCTGCTTGACCAGGTCACCGGCGGCACCGGGGCTGGTCAGCGGGATGACCGTGACCGAGATCTTCGCCGGCTGCGGACCGGTCTCGTCCGGCTGCTTCTGCGAGCCCCGGTACGCGACCTGCTTCACGCCGGCGGCGATGACCAGATCCGCCTCGGCCTTCTCCATGCCGGTGATCGCGGCGAGCTGGGCCGCCGGGATCGCGCCGCTCTTCGAGTCCTCTTCGCCGGACTGCTCCGGGATCTTCTCGAACAGAAGCTCTTCGGGCGTCTTCGGCTTGGCCGACGACGTCGGGGGAGCCGGCGGCTGGTTCGACTGCGGCGCGGCCGTCGGGTCCGACGGGGTGTCACCGCCGCCGGAGAAGGCGAAGTAGCCGCCGACGCCCAGACCGGCGAGGACCAGGACGGCCACGATCGCGATGATGGCGATCTTGCCGCCCTTGCCCTTGGGCTTGTCTTCGAACAGCTCGGGGCCCTGTTTGACCCATTCCGTGCTGCCGACCGGCGAGATCGGCGGGAAGTCCGAACCACCCCACGGCGGGCTGGCGTCGGTGTCGGTCCAGCCCTGCTGCTGCGGCTGCTGGTAACCCTGCTGTTGCTGCTGCGGGAACCCGCCCGCGGGCGAGGACTGGCCCTGCTGGGGGAAGCCACCCGCCGGCGACGCCTGGCCCTGCTGCGGGAAACCGCCGGCCGGCGACGCCATCGGCGGCACGACCTGGGTGCGGTTCGGGTCGGCCTGCTGTTGCTGCCAGTTCGGGACGACCTGCGTGCGCTCGCCCTCGCCGTTCTGCGGCGGCTGGTTCACCGGCGCGATGATCTGGGTCGAGTCGGCGCTGTTGGGCTGGCCGGTCTGCTGCTGTGGCTGCTGAGGCGGCGGCTGCTGCTGGAAGGGCTGCTGCTGCGGCTGTTGGCCGGGCTGCTGGACCTGCTGCTGGGCCGGGTCGCCGTACGCGACCGCCGATGACAGGACCTGGTCACGGCGAAGCCGGTAATCGTCCGCGGAGAGCCGTCCAGATGCGAGCTCTTCGTCCAGATTGCGCAGCTCTTCCTGCCAGGACACCACCGGCCCCCTTATCCGATTTCCGGCGGGAGACCACTCCCGGCCGTCGCGATACCACCACTGCGGTGACCTCGCACATTCTGCACTGCCCGGACTCGGAGCGCCCTCGCGGGTCGAATCGTGATCTCTCCGCGACCTGGGCTTCTCAGCCCGCCGGCAGAACGGTGTCCAACGAGGTCAGCGTCTGCTCCAGACGGGTGTCGAGCGCCTGCGGGTCGCCGCCGAGCGGCTGCGAGACCCAGGTCGTCACGGCCATCGTCCCGGAGACGTAACCGGTGCCACTGAGCTGGCCGTTCTTGTTCGCGCCGACGAGGGCGAGGCGATCGCCGACGCGCTGCTCGCGCAATCCGGCGTTGATCGAGTTTTCCCGGAAGTAGCCGACGATCGAGGCGGCGTCCTTCGCGTCGTTCGCCGGGATCACCAGGACGAGGTAGCCGTTCGCACCTTCGTTCGAACCCTTGTAGGTGACCGATGCGACGTTCTTCGACGCGAGGTAGTCGCCCGCCGCCTTCGAGTAGAGGTTGAGCTCGACACCCTTCGCGACCGACATCGTCGAGTTGTCCTTCGACGGTGTCCCCGGCAGCGCGGGCAGGCGGTCCTCCAGCGGCGTCTGGGCACTGTTGGGCCGACCCGACGGCGTGAGCCCGTCCGGCGGAAGGGCCACACTCGGCGTGGGCGGCTGCTCGGCGACGTTCGAAGACGGCGACGAGCCCAGCCACAGCGTCCCGCCGATGATCAGCGCCAGCACGACCAGCACACCGGCGGCGACGAACAGCCAGGTCGGCTTGCCTTTTCCGGCGACAGCGTAATCCTCGGCGGGCGGGTTGTGGCGCGGACCGGGTTCGGGTGCCAGTGATGGGAGCGGACTGTTCAGCTGGCGGGTCGACGGCTTGTCCTTGACCGGCGGCTCGGCGCGCAGGTACACCGTCGGATTGATGTCGGCGGGCGAGGGCGCGGTGGTCTTGTGGTCCTCGATGCGCGGGATGGCGCGCTTCTTCTCTTCGCGCGGCTTCGGCTGCTCGACGGTCACCGGCGGCGGGTAAATCGGCTGCGTCTGCTGGAACGGCTGAGGCTGTTGGTACGGCTGGGGTTGTTGGTACGGCTGGGGCTGCTGGATCGCGACGGTCGGCTGCTCGACCGGCCGCGCGGCGGGATTGGCGCTGTGCCACTCCCCGCCGGGGCGCCGCAGCGGTGACGGGACCGGCGACGGCATCGTCCCGCCGGAGGCCTCCGCCAGGAGTTCGTCGCGCTTCCGGCGGTGTTCGGCGTGCCCGATGCGACCCGCGGCCAGCTCGACGTCCAGCTGCCGAAGCTCGTCCTGCCAGCTCATTTAGCCCCCTGCCGCCGGGTGTGGGCAGCCAGTGTTGCATGCACCCTTATGGGTGGTTGATGTGGTCTTTCGACATTCTCGCGTGCGCTCACGGCCTGGTCCAGCACCGATCTTGCGGCTTCGGGCGACGGTGATGACGTCGAACTCGACCAGTTGTCCCTCGGCGACGGGAATCTCGTTTGCGGAAGCGCAAAAGGATCACCCAAGAGTGCCTCCAGCTGCATATATAGCATCAAAGCTATGACTTGGGGTACCGTGGAACTGGAGCCGGAGGTTCGCGACTGGCTGGAGAGTTTGTCCACGGCGCACTTCGCGACAGTGGCCTTCTATGTGGACCTGCTCGCTGAGCAGGGGCCGCTGTTGGGCGAGCCGTACACGCGACAACTCGACGGCAAGCTGCGGGAATTGCGGTTCCATCTGGACGGTGAGGCCGTGCGGATCACCTACTGGATCGCGTCCGGCAGGCGAATCGTGTTGCTGACCGAGTTCCGGAAGACCCGGATGCGCGAAGAGCGTGAGGTGCGCCGGGCGCGGAAGGCGATGTGGCGATGTGTCGCTCGAAGGCATACGACTGATGAGCACGGTGGGGAGTGAGAACGATGGCGGAACGGACCGACTGGAGGCTGCTTCGCGAGCGGCGGATGGCCGAGCCGGGTGCCTCTGACGCGTACGAGGCCGCAAAACTGGCCTACGCCCTGGGTGGGACGGTGCGCGAAATGCGGGAGGCGCGCGGCTGGTCCCAGGCGAGGCTCGCCACCGAGGCGGGGATGACTCAGTCGGCCGTCGCGCGGTTCGAGGCGGGCGGAACCGTTCCGACCATTCCGGTGCTGGAACGGCTGGCCCATGCCCTCGAAGCCGAACTCGACGTTCGCATCGTTCCGCGGCTGTCCACGGTGTGATGCTCTTTCGGCTGGTCAGAGGCGGCCGCCCGGTCCCGCCGGTACGGTGACGGACGTGGGAAGCATCGGGTGACGGAAATCGACGCGTGTCTCGGCGCGCTGCGCGAGCTGGCCATCGGCAGGCTCGCCGGACGTGACGTCCGCACCGCCCACCTGGTCGAAGCCGCTCTGGACGCGATCGTCGCCGGACTGGACACCCCTTCCCTCGCCCTGCTCGCCGGGCTCGAGTCTTCGTCCGAAGACGCCGTCGACAAGGCGTTCGGCCAGGTCGTCGAAGAGCTCGGGCTCGAACTGCCCGCCGACCCGACGGCCGCCCGCTGGTCGCTGATCCGCGGCTGGCTCACCGCGATGGTCGAAGGCCGCCTCTCGCCCGCGGCCGGTGGCGCACTGGTCAGCGAGGTCGGCGAGCTGCTCGGATCCCCGCCTTCGCTGCGGGGGATCACGCGCTGGTCGGCGATGCTCGACAGCTGGATCCCGACCGACCTCACCCCGAGGGACGTCTGCGAAGTGCCGATCCTCGAAGAGGCGGTCGAGCTGCTCGAAGGACCTTGGCCTCCTGCCGCACGTCACCCGTAAAGCCCCGTTTTCTGTCGTACATGTGTTCTAAAATGGACCTTGTCCAGCAGGAACAGCGGCGAAAGGCAGACACGGATGGCCTACATCACCCTGCCCACGTTCGTGGGGTACAGCACGAGCTCGGGTCCCTCGCGTTCCTCGTTCGTCCGGCGTTGGCGGCGCCAGTACGAGGATCCGGCCAGGGGCGGGTTCAACTTCTACCTCCGCGCCGCGAACGCGATCCGGGCCGGCCGGATCTCCGGGCGGGATCGCGAGGTGATGCGGGCGCTGGTCGAGAACGCGGACGAGCGCACGCGGCCGCACTACAGCGAGATCGCCAACGGCTGGCTGCGCTACGTGGGGCGGCGTGACCTGCGGCTGGCCGAGGTCGGCCGGGCGCGATGGCGGCTCGGCTCGCTCGAAGTGGGGATCAATCCGCACCTCGGCCTGCGCAAGGGCGACGGTCCCGTCCACGCGACCTGGCTCTACTTCAAGGAGGAGCCGCTGAGCCGGGACGCGGCGCAGATGGTGCTGTGGCTGCTCGAACAGACGATGGACGACCTGCGGCCCGGCGGTCGCCCGCTGGTGATCGACGTCCGGCGGTCGAAGGAGTTCGCGCTGTCGCCGCGCGACCGCGACAAGGTGAAGCCGTGGGTCCGGAGTGAGGCGTCGGCCTTCATGAGCCTTTGGGAGGCGGCCGCATGATCGAACGACGGCGAGCCCGCTTCCCGTGGGCTCGCCGTTCACGCACCGTCATTCTCATGGTTCCAGCGACGGCGCAAGACACCTGATCAGGTGACAGTTTCACGGAGTATGCCCACGAGCTGGACAACTCGGGTCCCGAACACGAAGCTTTCCCAGTCTTAACCGGCCGAACCACCGAGGGTCGCTCGTGAACAACGCTTGGGAAGCCATCTCCAGGGTCGCAGATGAGCCCGCTTGGTACTGGGTCTACGACAAGCTCGCGTTCTGGCCGAGTACCTACGCCCACGCCTGGCCGGGTTTCCGTGAACCCGCGCCGTCCGTCGCGTGGGATCTCGCGCCCGGCGGGCTCGACCGCGCGTCGGCCGAATTCCGGCTCGGCCCGTATGCCGTCGAGCAGAACGACGTCGCCCGTGTCGCGCTCTCGGCGCTGAAGGACTGCGTCGCCGAGGACGAGTGGGTCTGGGTGCTGCACTGGCAGCACCAGTCGTATCGCTTCTACCCGCATCGGCACGCCGCGCTCGACCCGTGGCCGGTCCCGGTGTTCCCGCGCACGGACTATCACATGTTCCTGGCGAACGACTTCCGCTTCGGCACGCTCGGGCACCCTTGGGAACGGACCTTGTGCGTCTACGGCGAGAAGCTCGTACCCGCCTTCGAGAAGCATGGCGAACAGGTGTTCAAGAACCCGCTGCGTCGTGACGGGGCGCCGTCGGTGATGGCGGGCTGACCGCCGTCCGGCCAGCGGACCTGCCTAAACTGAGGCTGGTGTTCGAATACCACGGGTGGGTGACCATCCAAGCGAGCCCTTCCGGCGACGATGACGCGGCGCTGCTCGAGCGCATCGTCGAGCGGGTGCACCGCGCCGTCCGCGACTTCGACGACGGCGATCTGGTGGACCTGCGCTGGGCCGCCGGGGTGCCGGTGCTGCATCTGGGCGGCATGGACAAGCACGGCACGGCGATCGCGACCGAGCTGGTGGACCTGTTCACCCGCGTCGGCGACCTCGCGCCCGGCTCCTACGGCCTCCTGCACGTCTGGGACGACCAGGATCCCGAGCACGACAACGAGTTCAAGGTGTACCGCATGGCCCGCGGCCTGGTCACCGAACGCGCCGACGACCACCTGTCCCCGGTCGCGCCGACCGTGCTCGACGGCTACGAGATCTAAAGCCCCTCTGCCTGCTGTTTCGCGGGTGATCGAATTACGCTGTTCGGCTGCTTTCCCCAGCCGTCCGAATAGGACAGAGTTCACCTGGGCGCGGGCGGCACATCCCCGCGGAACGAGGGGGAATCGCCGTGAGATCGTCGCGTCTGAGATCGCGTCTCGGTGTTGTCAGCATCGTGGTGGCCGTGGCTTTCGGGGTACTCCCGGCCACGGCTTTCGCATCTCCAGAGGAAAGCGCTTCCCCGGTGCCGTCGGCGGTGCCGAATTCCGCGCCCGACACCGCGGCCGCGACGAAATTCGCCAAGCAGGGCCAGAAGAAGGTCCGGGTCGACGACCTGACCTCCGAGCGTTCGGAAACCGTCGCCAACCCGGACGGCTCCCTGACTCAGACGCAGACCACCCGGCCGGTCCGGGTCTCTCGTGACGGTGACTGGGTTCCCGCGGACTCCACGCTGAGCCCTGGCCCGAGCGGGGCGCTGTCCCCGAAGGCCGCGATGGCCGATATCGCGCTTTCCGCAGGTCGGCGCGGGGATGTCCAGACCGCGGGAGCCGCACCGCTGCTGCAGTTGAGCGCCAGGGGCACCTCGGTGGGGCTCGACTGGCCAGGGGTGCTTCCCCAGCCGATCGTCTCGGGTGCCACCGCCACCTACCCCGACGTGCTTCCCGGCGTCGACCTCAAGGTCGAGGTCGACGTGGACAAGGTTCACGAGGTCGTCGTGATCAAGACGCCGGAGGCGGCGAAGAACCCGGCCATCGCGAAGATCAAGCTGGGCCTGCCGGTGAAGAACGGCAAGCTCACCAAGGACGAGGACGGCGCGCTCCGGGTCAAGGACGCCAAGGGAGCCGACGTCTTCCTGGCCAAGGCGCCCTTGATGTGGGACTCGTCGGGAGTCGAACCCGACGCGACGGACTTCGTCCGCGGTCCGGGGACGGGCGGTCGCCAGGCCAAGGTGTCGACCGAGATCTCGGGTAAGTCGCTGCTCCTCACGCCTGACGCCGACCTGCTGGCGAACGCCGCCTACCCGGTTTACGTCGACCCGACCTGGCAGACGAACTACTGCTCCAACTGCGGCCGTAACCACTACCTGGTCCAGCACGCCTGCGGCGCTTCGAAGACGCCGGGCGACGCGGTCTGGGACTCGGCCGACCAGCTCAAGGTCGGGTACATCTACGACTCCCAGGCGAGCTGCGCGGGGCACCTCGTCACCGCGCGCTCCTTTGTGGAAATGAACCTCGGGGGACTGGCCGGGAAGCTGATCTACAGCGCGCAACTGAACCTGGCGGTGACCAACCCGAACGATTGCACCAGCTACAACGAGGTGGTTCTGACCAATCCGATCGGTCCTGGACTGAAGTTCGGGAGCGGCCCGGCACAGGGCCGGTGGCTCGGACGCGTGAGTGGCTGCCCGACCAACGTCGGTTTCGACGTCTTACCAGCCGTCAAGGACCTGGTGGGAGGCGGTGGGGCGACCTTCACCTTCGGCATCCTCTCGCCCAACGAGAACGATCAGAAGACCTGGAAGAAGTATTCCCCTCAGGTCGGTTTCTCGATCACCTACAACTCGCTTCCGAAGTCGCCTGCCAACCTCGCCATCGTCAACGGGACTGCGACCTATCCCTGTGGCCTGCCCGCCCCTGGCCAGCCGTGGGTCCGCCCGGTGCTCGGTCGCACCAGCACCGGTTACGTGGTCAAGGCGAACGTCCAGGACCCGGACGGCGGCATGCTCTGGACCGGTTTCCGTGTCTACAAGGGCTGGGTGAGTACCGGGAACTACTTCTGGGACAACCGTGAGGCCGTTGTCGACAACGTCTTGAGCGACTCGAACGTCGCCAATCGCAACGCTCAGGCGACTCTGTTCATGGACTCGATGCCCGCGGACGGGATCTACTCCTTCGACGCGCACGTCACCGACGGCCGGGAAACCAGTTGGGCGGGCGCTTGCGAAGTCGAAGTCCAACTCTCCGCTCCCGCCGCCCCGTCGGTGTCGTCCCAGACGTATCCGAGTGGCAGCTTCGGAGGTGGCCCCGGCCGGGCGGGTGACTTCACCTTCTCGGTGGCCAACACCCCGACCTCGGTCGGAAGCTATGTGTGGAAGCTCGACAACACCGCGCCGCCCACCTGCAACGGGACCGAGCCCGGCACGGTCAAACCCGCCGCGTACAGCGGCCCCGTGACCGCCGCCATCGCCCCACAGACGAAGGGGGCGCACGTCCTGAGCGTCTGGTCGTGCAACCGGGCGAAGACACCGTCGACCAGGGTCGACTACAACTTCAGCGTCCGCGACGTCACAGCGCCTCTCGCGTCTTGGCAGTTCGAAGGCAACGGCGCTTCCCAGGCGACCGGCCTGCGTTACGTCGGTGAGGGCAGGGGAGCGTTCACCGACGGCAAGATCGGTGAAGGCGCGGCCATGTCGGGCCAGGCAGGCGACTACTTCGCGACCGGTGCGCAGGTGCTGGACACGACGAAGTCCTTCTCGGCTTCCGCTTGGGTGAATCCCACAGGCCTGACCAGCAGGCGGGTCGTGCTTTCCCAGGACGGCAGCCAGAGCAGCGGTTTCGCCTTGCAGTACCACGAATCCGGCAAGTGGGCCTTCAGCATCGCCGACTCGGCCCAGGCCAACCCGGCGCAAAGTTCCGCCTTCTCCACCGCTGCTCCGACCGAGGGCGCGTGGACACATCTCACGGGTGTTTACGACGCCACCGCGAAAACGGCGACGCTCTACGTCAACGGGCAAGCACAAGCCACGGTCAGCGCCACCGGTTCCGGCAGCTCGGGACCGTTGGTCGTGGGCGGCGGGAAATCCGGCGGTGTGCGGGCAAACCTGTACTCCGGGAAACTCGATGAGGCCGTGCTCTTCGACCGTGCGCTGACCGCTGCGGAAGTGTCTTCGCTGCACGGAAACAACGGCGTTCCGACCGGTCTTTCGGCCACCCGCGAGTACGCGTTCGAGAGCAGCACGGCGGACGCGACCGGAAAAGACGGCGCCCTCACTTTCGCTCCTGGCTCGGGGTATGCCACCGGCTACAGCGACTCCGCCGGACAATCCGCCACGGAGAGCAAGGTCGGACTGTCGTCCGGCCAGGCTTTCGTCAGCGACGGCCCCGGATACGGGCAGACGAAGACACCGGTGATCGACACCGCGCAGAGCTTCACCGTTTCGGCGTGGGTGAAACTGGCCGACACCAACGGTTACTACGTCGTGGCCGGACAAGACGGCACCCGCTCCAGTGCCTTCCAGTTGCGCTACTCCCCGGACGTGAACCGGTGGATCATGGGGCTTTCGGCCGCAGACGACGATACGGACAAGTATCGGTGGGCGTCCTCCACCAGCGTCCCGCAGGCGGGTGTCTGGACACATTTGACCGGCGTCTACGACTCTTCCACGGCCAAAGCGCTGATCTACGTGAACGGTGTTCTTGAAGGGCAGACAGCCATTCCCGCAGGGACCACCTGGACCGCGGCCGGCGGCTTCGCCGTCGGGCAGGTGCGGTGGCAGGGCCATCCGTCGCCGTACTTCAAGGGCAGCATCGACCAGGTTCAGGTCTGGGACCGGGCGCTCCCCGCCGCTGAGACCGCCGATCTGGCCAACACCGCTGTGCTCCGGGCCAACTACCAGCTCGACGGCAGCACCGCCGACGGAGTCACCGGCGCGGCCGGTGTCGTCTCGGGCGGCGCGGCCATGGTCAACGACAACGGCGTCAACGTCGCGAAGTTCGACAAGTCCTGGAGCGGGTCGATCGAGGGGCCGCGCCCGCCCGCACTTCGGGCCGACCGGAGCTTCACCGTCGAAGCCTGGGTGAAGCACAAGTGGACTCCGGAGGACGTCCAGGACGCCAAGCTTCGCAGTCCTGCGAACAGCGTGGGCGGAGACGATGCCACCCGAGCCGCTGTCGCGCTGAACGATCCGAAGTTCTCGCCTTTCCTTCTGGGGTACAGGCCGTCCAAGGACGCGGCAGGCAACTGGTACGGCAAGTGGAGCTGGCTGGCCAGTTCGCCGTCCGCCACCGCTGGGCAGCCGACTCCGGCGATCGGGGTCACGTCGGAAAGCGTCGACGAGAACACGTGGACGCATTTGACCGGAACCTACGACGCGGTCACCGATGTGGCCTGCCTCTATGCGGAGACCGACGAGCGGCAATTTCAACCCGTGTGCCGGACTGGCGTCGCGGGCTGGGCAGGCAACAGCGATATCGCGAGTTTCCTGATCGGACGGGGTATCTGGGACGGATACAAATCCGATTTCTGGTACGGCGATGTCCGCGGAGTTCGCGTCTACACCGGTGTGCTCGACGCGCAACGCATCGCCGCGGACATGATCCTCGACCACCCCTGATTCTTCCCCTCCGGCTCGGCAGACGCTCCATCTGAACCCTTGGGCAGGCTTCGTCATGCGTAAAGAAACCCGCTGGACCCGCATCGGCCGGTTTTCCCGTGTCACCGCGTTGGCCGTGACCGCGATCATGCTCGCGTCCGGTGGCGCGGCGATCGCGCTCGAAAGCAGGGGCAGCACACCGGGCTGGTCGCTCGGGCCGGGTCAGAAGGACCAGAGCGTCCCGGTCACGCCGCTCGTCGCCCCGGCGTCGCCACCGCCGGTGTTGCCGGACGCGAAGGTGACTCCGCCGGTTTGGCCGGGAGCGGCGGAAACCGAGGTCGAAGTGCTCGCCGGCCGTCAGCCGCAGGGGCTCGGTGTCCAGAGCGTGGCGAACGGCACCCCGGTGAAACTCGGCTGGGCGAAGGCGAAGGACGCCACCGCCAAGAAGGCGGGGCCCGCGCCGAAAGCTCGCGTCCGTGTCGCGGATCAGAAGACCAGTGACGCACTCGGACTCCGCGGTGTCGTGCTCGCCGTGACCGACACCGGTGTCGGCGCCGAACCGGTGAATGTCGCGGTGGACTACCGGGCGTTCGGGAGCGCCTACGGCGCGGGCTGGGCCGATCGGCTGCAACTGGTGGAACTGCCGGGCTGCGCGCTGGTGACACCGGCGAAGGCCGAGTGCCGGACGAAAACCCCGGTTCCAGGGACGGTGAACGACGGCAAGACACGGCAAGTCTCGGCGGACGTCGCGCTCGGGAGCGCCGCGCCCCGTGTCTTCGCCGTGACGGCCGCGGCGAGCGGTTCCGCCGGAAACGTGTCCGCCCAGCCGTTGTCCGCGGCCGGATCGTGGTCCAGCGGCGGGTCTTCCGGGAGTTTCTCTTACAGCTACCCGTTCGCGGTCCCGTCCGCGCCGAGTGGAGCGGCGCCGAGCCTCGCGCTTTCGTACTCCTCCAGTGGCGTCGACGGGCTGACCTCCGCGACCAACAACCAGGCGTCCTGGGTCGGCGATGGATGGGACTTCACGCCGGGCGGTTACGTGGTCCGCAACTACCTGCCGTGCAGCGAGGACCTCGGCGGCAACAACGGGCAGACCAAGACCGGTGACCAGTGCTGGGGGATCGACAACGCGACCCTCGTCCTCGGCGGCAAGTCGACGGAGCTGATCAAACTCGCCGGGACGAACCAGTGGCGGCCGAAGAACGACGACGGCTCCAAGATCGAACTGCTCACCGGAGCCGCCAACACCGCCCAGGACGGGCAGCACTGGAAGGTCACCACCGGCGACGGGACCCAGTACTTCCTGGGACTCAACCGCCCGCCCGGCTGGTCGTCCGGCAAAGCCGAGACCCAGTCCACCTGGACGGTCCCGGTGTTCGGCAACAACGACGGCGAAGCCTGCTACAAGCCGAACAACTTCGCCGGTTCGTCGTGCCGTCAACCGTGGCGCTGGAACCTGGACTACGTGGTGGACCCGCACGGGAACGCCAGCACGTACTACTACCAGCCGGAGATCAACTACTACGGGCTCAACCAGAACGTCACGACCGCCGGAACCGAATACACCGCCGGTGGATATCCGCTGCGGATCGAATACGGCCTGCGGCTGAAGGACGGCAGCGTCTACGGTTCCGCGCCCACGAACCAGGTCGTTTTCGAAACCGCGGAGCGCTGCCTCCCGTCCGGCGCGGTGACCTGTGCCCCCGAGCAACTGAACTCCACGACCGCCTCGTCCTGGCCGGATGTCCCGTCCGAACAGATCTGCGCGAAGGACAAACCCTGCGACTACGGGTCGCCGGCGTTCTTCACCCGCAAACGGCTGACCACGGTCCGGACGCAGTACAACAACGCGGGCACGCAGACCGACGTCGACGTCTGGAACCTGGCCCACACGTTCCCCGGCACAGGTGACGCCTCTCCGTCCGCGCTGTGGCTGTCCTCGGTCACCCACACCGGGAAGGGCGGTGGCGGGAGCATCACCCTCCCGGCCACGACGTTCGGCGGATTCATGTTCGCGAACCGGGTCGACACGGTCGGCGACAAGTACAACCCGATCACCCGCTACCGGGTCAACGAGATCAGGACCGAGACCGGCGGACGGATCGGCGTCGCCTACTCCGGCCCCGATTGCGTGGCGGGGACACGCATGCCCGCGTCACCCGAGACCGACACGATGCGCTGCTACGCGTCGTTCTGGAGCCCGCCGGCGGCGAAGGACCCGGTCCTCGACTGGTTCCACAAGTACGTCGTCACGGACATTTCCGAAGAAGACCTGACCGCGGGCGGGGTCGCGGTCAAGACGCACTACGACTACCTCGGCGACGCCGCGTGGCATTACGACGAAGGCCAGTTCACGCCGAAGGAGCGGAAGACCTGGAGCCAGTGGCGTGGCTACGGCGTCGTCCGGACGTCCATCGGCCAGCCGTCCGCCACCCAGACGGTGACGGAGTCGGTGTACCTGCGCGGGATGGACGGCGACCACTTGCCGAACAACGGCAAACGCACGGTCTCCGTCGAGGACTCCGAAAAGGGAACGATCGTCGACCAGGATCCCTTCCAAGGGTTCCTCCGCGAAACCAGGACCTACCTTCCCGGTACGACGACGGTCGACAACGCGGCCATCAACGACCCCTGGCTCCGCGGTCCGACGGCGACGAGCGCGGACGGCCTGCTCAAAGCGCATTCGGTCGACACCGCCACCGTGCGGGGCCGCACCCTGCTGTCCGACGGCAAGACCTACCGCCGTAACCAGGTGAACAAGAAGTTCAACGACAACGGCCTCGTCATCGAGCAGGAGGACCTCGGCGACACCGGCGTCCCCACGGACGACACCTGTACCAAGACGACCTACGTCCCGAACGCCGCGGGGATGTTCGACAAGTCGAGCGAAGTCGAGATGTTCGCCGGGACCTGCGCGGGTACGGCGACGGCGGCCACGGTCATCACCAACGCTCGGGTCTCCTATGACAAGCAGGCCTTCGGTGTTCCGCCGACGGCGGGCAACATCACGCGTACCGACACGCTCAGCGGTTGGGACGCCACAGGCAAGAAGTTCCTGACGACCGCGACGAACGAGTACGACGCCTACGGCCGTGAGACGTTGTCCACCGACGTGGCCGGTGCGGTGACGAAGACCGCGTACACGCACAGTGCCGGCGGACAGGTCACCGAAGTCGCCGTGACGAACCCGCTGGGCTGGGTCTCGACGACCACCAAGGAACCCGCTCGGGGAAACCCGGTGTTCTCGGTCGACGTGAACAAGGTCCGCACGGACATCACCTACGACGCACTGGGACGCAAGACGGCGGTCTGGAATCCGGGCCGCAGCAAGCTCGACGGCGACAAGGCGACAGCGACCTTCGCCTACACCGACGCGGCGACTTCACCGACCGCCGTCCCCACGACGGTGGCAACGAAAGCCTTGCAGGACAACGGCGAGTACACGACGTCGTACGCGATCTACGACGGCCTCGGGCGGACGAGGCAGGCACAGTCCGTGGCGTCCGGTGGCGGACGGATCATCAGCGACACCGTCTACGACTCACGCGGGCTTCCGTTCAAGTCCAACAACGGCTACTTCAACGACGCTTCCGGGCCCGTCGCGAAGCTGGTGACCGTCGCGGACAACACGGTGTTCAACCAGACCGTGACGGAGTACGACAGCCGTGCCCGCGCGACGGCGTCGATCCTGATGTCCAAGGGCGTCAAGCAGTGGCAGACGTCGACCATCTACGGCGGCGACCGGGTCACGACCATTCCGCCGAGGGGCGCGTCACCGCAGACCGTGGTGACCGACGTACACGGGCAGACCGTCCAGCGACTGCTCTACACGGACGGATACACGCCGGGAGCGGCCAATCCGGCCGACGTCACGAACTACGCGTACAACGCCGCGGGCGCCATGACGTCGATGTCCGACGCCGCGGGCAATGTCTGGTCGACCGGCTACGACCTGCGCGGCCGCAAGATCCGGCAGACCGATCCGGACGCGGGGGAGTCGACCTTTGCCTACGACGACGCCGGGCAGCTGACCTCGTCCACCGATTCCCGCGGCAAGGCCACCTTCTACACCTACGACAAACTCGGCCGGAAGACCCAGACCAACGCGGATTCGGCCACCGGCACCAAACTGGCGGGCTGGACCTACGACACCCTCCCCAACGGCATCGGTCTGCCCGCTTCGTCGACCCGGTGGGTGGGCACGGACGCGTACACCACGCGTGTCGTGGCCTACGACAAGTACGGCAGGTCGACCAAGAACGCCGTCGATGTGCCGGCCGTCGAAAAGGGTTTGGCCGGGACCTACGAGTTCAGCACCACGTACACGGCGACGGGTGCCATCGCGTCCACGGTGAGCCCGAAGGCCGGCAACCTGCCGCTCGAACACGTGCGGCACACGTACAACGAGCTCGGACTGCCGTCCACGACGTACGCGATCGACTCGCTGGGCACGACGACCAACCTGATCTCGAAGACCGACTACACCTCGTTCAACGAGATGTCCCGCATGCAGTTCGACGGTGAGAAGTCCACCGTGAACGTCGGCGTGACGCAGACCTACGACGAGATCACGCGGCGCCCGCAGACGACCACCGTCAACCGGGCGACCCAGATCGGCTCGCAGCTGACCAACCGGACCTACGGTTACGACCCGGCCGGCAACGTCACGAAGATCTCCGACACCCCGTCGGGCGCGCCTGCCGACACCCAGTGTTTCGAATACGACTACCAGCGGCGGATGACCGAAGCCTGGACTCCGTCTTCGGCCGACTGCGCGACGGCCAAGTCGGCTTCCGCGCTCGGCGGCGCCGCGCCGTACTGGAAGTCGTACTCCTTCGACAAGACCGGGAACCGCACGAAGGAGGTCGACCACAAGTCGACCGGTGACGTCACGAACACGTCCATCTACCCGGCGGCCGGGCCGACCGCGGTCAAGCCGCACGCCCTGCAGAAGGTGGACACGAGCGGCCCGAACGGAACCTCGACGAGCGGCTACACCTACGACCAGGCCGGCTCGATGCTGACGCGGAACGTCGGCGGTGACACCCAGACGTTCACCTACGACCACGAAGGCAGGACCGAAGGCGTCACGACGGCTTCGGGGGAAAGCAAGTACATCTACGACGCGAACGGCACTCGGCTCGTCACCCGCGCTCCGACCGGCACCACGCTGGCGATCGGCGACCTCGAGCTGGTCACCACCACCGGCACGACCGGTGTCTCCGCGACCCGCTTCTATCAGCACGGCGGAGTCCAGGTCGCGGTCCGAGTCGGTGGCTCCGCCCTCAAGTGGATGCTCGGTGATCTTCACGGCACGAACGGCCTGGCGATCTCCGCGGGGACGCTCACGCCCACTCAGCGCTACATGGATCCCTTCGGTAATCCGCGCGGCCCGGCCCCGTCCACCTGGCCGGACAAGCACGGTTTCGTCGGCGGCTACCAGGACGCGACCGGCCTGACCCACCTCGGCGCACGCGAATACGACCCGGCGCTGGGCAGGTTCACCAAGGCCGACCCGGTGCTGGATCCGGCCGTTCCGCAGCTGTGGAATCCGTACTCCTACGCGAACAACTCGCCGGCGACCATGACGGACCCGTCCGGCATGTCGGCTTGCTTCCACATGGGTGAGGACGGTCTGTTCTGCCACGAAGGCACCGAACAAGCGGCCAAGTGCACGGGTAGTTGCACGGTGATGGCCAGCTCCCCGTCTTCCCCACAGGGCAAAAAATACGCGGCCGAGGAGCGGGAGAAGGCCAAACGGGGCTACAACGAGAAGTCCTACAAAGAAGCGCAAGCCGTCATGAAGAAGTCCAAATGGGACGTCTTCATAGACGCGGCCGGTGAACTGATCAAGAGCCTCATCGGCTGGGACGACATCATGGGCTGCATCGAGGGCTCGGTCGGCTCGTGCATCAGCACCCTCCTCAACTTCATCCCCTGGGGCAAGATCCTGAAGGTCGGCGAGATCGTCGCCAGCTTCTGGAAGGGCGCGCGGGCTCTGGCCACCTTCGGCCGTGAAGTGGAGAAGGCCCAGAAGGTCATCGCCGACACCGAGCGCATCCTGGCCGACGCCGAGATGGCGGCGAACGCGGTGCAAACGGTGGTTGCCGCCAGTGAAGGTGAAGGCGTCGTCGGTGCGGCCGCCGCGGCCATGGGCGGCGCCGCCGCGGCGAGCGGCTCGGGCTGCAACAGCTTCGTCCCCGGTACGCAGGTCTTGATGGCGGATGGCACGACGAAGCCGATCGAGCAGGTGACACTTAACGATCAGGTGCAAGCCACGGACCCCGAGACGGGTACCACAATTTCACGCGACGTTGTTGCCACGATCGTGGGTGACGGGCCGAAGCACCTGGTTGAGGTCACTCCCGTGGGTGCGGCCTCCATAGTAGCTACCCAAGATCATCCCTTCTGGCTTCCCGATGCTCGGGAATGGGTGCTGGCAAAGGACCTGCGACTGGGAGCGTGGCTGCAAACCAGTTCATCCGGTCAGGTGCAGGTGGGTGCCATTCGTACCTTCGACGTAGATACTCGCGTCTATAACCTGACCGTCGATGACCTCCACACGTTCTATGTGCTCGCAGGCGGCATCGCAGTACTGGTGCACAATGCTGATAGCTGCGCCAACTGGAGTCCTAAGAGCGTGCCGACCTTCGGGCATTCCTTCTCGAGACATGGCGCCGGGGCGAAGAAAACAAGGAGTCTGACCGGTCGTGCAGCCAGAACGGGAAACGAGCAGGGTCAATGGCTTGACGATGATGCTGCCGCGACCTTCCTGAAGAACTCTCACATGGCGGACGCGGGTGATAGGTCGGTGAGAATTCCGAGAGGGCTTGGACAGGTAGTCATGCCTGATGGGAGTATCGTTCAAGCTACCGCTGCGACACTGATACCAAGTCGCAACGGTCTCTATAGGACGGCGTATCCCATTGTTGGGCCAAGGTAAGGGAAATGCGATGGCGTTTTCGGTTTCTTTGATCTGTCATCCTCCCTGTCGAATGGCAAGGAGGCAGGAGGGTGACTGGCGGGAATTCGACTATGAACACTTGGTCATGGAAGCCTGTGAAATTCTGGAAGACGCCGGTTGCGTATTCCAGATGACAGGTTTCGGCAAGCCTGTCTGGGCGCTGGATGTTGCATACGATTTATCGGTTTTTATGGAGCAGTTCCCGGCTCTGATCGATGGTGTACGCGAGGCTCGACAGGTTGAGGTTGATCTCTATTCTCAGGGGGTCGAATGTGCGCTGAAATTTAACCCACGTGGTGAGCAGGTGGTGATCGAATGTCTTTCGAGAACTGATTGGGTCCCACTGCTTGAATTTGAGACGGTTTCCCGTGCTGAATTAGATTCAATGCTTTCTGGAATGGCGAAAACCTTTGCCGAGGCGCTCGAGGCTGCCGGTTCTTCAATTTCAAGAGTTGAGCCTTTTGTGCACTGGTTGCATGCGTGAAGGTTGGCGGCTTTGGTGCTTCGAAGCCGGTCGCATCGACGGCGCCGGACGGCTACGAGAGCTGAACCGCAACACTTCTTGAGTAGCGATACTCAAGACACCGCGGGGTGTTCGGCGCGACCTTGGTACACATGACGAAAACCTCCGCAGCGCCTCCCACCACCGTCGCGTTCTTCGTCCAGGCCGCCCTCTCGTTCGGCCTCGCGCTGATCGTGGTCGTCGTCGGCATCTGGTACCTGCCGGTCGACGGCTGGGTCCGCGGCTTCCTCGCCCTCGGCATGCTCTTCCTGACGACGTCGGCGTTCACGCTCGCCAAGTGCATCCGCGACCGCCAGGACGAGAACACCGTCGTCAGCAGAGTCGACCAGGCACGGGTCGACAAGCTCCTGTCCGAGCACGACCCGTTCAAAGCCCCCGCGCTCTAGCTCTTCCCCGCATCTTTGATCGTGGTGATGCGGTGGTAGACGCCGTCGCGATAGGCGAGGACGACCGGGTCCTTGACCGCGGGGGCCGCGACGGCCTCCCAGCCGAAGCGGCCGGTGCCGTTCATGAGCTGTGAGATGTCGTCGCGGGAAGCCCGACCGTGCCTCCGCCGACGACCTTGCCCGCGTCGTCCGCTATGAGGACGCATTGGCTCACGGTGCCGCTGTCGACCCGGCATCGCGACCCGTACAAAGCGCCCGCGCTCTAGCCGGTCAAGCGGCGCGGCTACATTCTCGACCATGGTCTTGACCAGGGGGATTCGCCGCGTCCAGGTGAACACATGGGTACTGCTCGGCGTGGCGATCGTGTGGCTCGTCGTCAACGTCCGGTGGCTGATCAGCTACCGCCAGGGCCAGGTGCTGGAGATCGACGAAGCCGGCTACATCGGCATGGCGCTCAACGATCACTACGCGGCCGTGCGCGACGGCGTGCTCGGCTGGATCCAGGCCGTCGAGGCGCCGGGAATCCAGGCTCCGGTCACCCCCGCGCTGACCTCGCTGCAGTACTTCGTGACTGGGACGAGCGTCGTCGCCTCCTTCGGCGTACCGCTGCTGGCCGGTCTGTCGATCATCCTGCTGACGCACGCGGTGGCGAACCGGGTCGCGGGCAGGCCGTTCGCGTGGCTCGCCACGGCGCTGGTCGCCACGATGCCCGGCGTGATCGTCGAGGCCAGGGCCTATCACTTCGGAGCGCCCGCGGCCGCCGTGACGTTGGCGGCCGTCTACTTCCTCATCCGTTCCGAGGGGCTGACGAAGATCAAGCCGACGATCGCCTTCGGTGTCTTCGTCGGGCTGATGCCACTCACCAGGACGATGATCATCGCGTTCGTGCCCGCGTTGGTGCTCGCCGCG
Organism: Amycolatopsis alba DSM 44262; assembly: GCF_000384215.1. Lineage (NCBI taxonomy): Bacteria > Bacillati > Actinomycetota > Actinomycetes > Pseudonocardiales > Pseudonocardiaceae > Amycolatopsis > Amycolatopsis alba. Next base: position 3,889,746 of record NZ_KB913032.1, read on the forward strand.
TTCGTCCAGGCCGTACTGGCTCCGGACCGCAAGATGCGGCTGATCCGGTTCGGGGTCGCCGCGGTGGCGGCCGTCGGCGTGGCCGCGATCTGGCTGATCCCCAACGGCGCGCAGGTCTACCGCTACCTGACCGGCTTCGGCTACGGGCCCCAGTCCGCCGAGTACGGGACCGAGGCGGGGATCTTCAACCCCGCGGCCTGGGCGTACCGGCTGCACCTGCTGACTCTCGAGCAGTACCTGCCGCATGTCCTCTTCATCTGTGTCGGCCTCGTCGTGGCCGTCTTCGTCGCGATCCGCATGCTGAGGGGCGGGCAGGTGAAGGAGACGGCGAAGGCGATGGTCGCTTCGCCGTTGTTCCCGCCGGCGGTACTCGTAGTCGAAGGAGTGACGGCCTTCGTAACGTCCAAGACCACTGGGAACGGGTTCACACTGCCGCTCGTCCCGTCGATGACGCTGGTCGCGTTGTGGGGGCTGTACCGCGTGCATGTCCGGCTTCGGAAGGCGCTGCCGGTCGTGGTCGCGGTGGTCAGCGTGGTGGCGCTGGTTCCTCAGCTGGACCTGGGGGCGCCGACGGCGCGGCTGTGGGAGGCGGAGCTACCGCTGGTCGGGCGGGTGACGATCACCGACGGCCGGGGTGTTCCGCAGAAGTTCGCGGGGCTCGGGGTCGAGTCCGTCGAACCGCAGCCGGTGAGCGAGGAGGACGCGAAGCAGTGGGTCGTCGTCGCGGATTGGGCGGCGCAGCAGATCGTCGACCGGCACGCGATCCGCGGGGTGACGGCGTTCGGTTTCCGTGACCGGATCTTCAACACGAACACGGTCCAGCTGGCCGTGCTCCGAAAGCTGGGTTACGGCGTGGCCGTGCCGCAGATCCGGCCGGTCGAGGCTGGGAACTCGCAGCCGGATTACGAGCGCTGGCTGACGCGGTATCAGGACAGCATTTCCGGTGACGCGAGCACTGCCTGCCTGTTGTTCACCGCGACCGGGTTGAACAACGAGTTCCTGCCGAAGGTGGATCCGCCCGCCATGGCCGCGGCGGCGGCTGCCACGGGGTTCACCCCGGTCGCGACGCAGCCCCTACCGAACGGTCGGCTGGTGACCTTGTGGCATAGGCCGCAGCCTGCCTGCGTGCCGTCCTGAGCGGAAGGGCGCACCGGTCCGCACCGGTGCGCCCTGCACCCCACATATGCACAAATCCGAATTACTACGGTCGTGTGACTCCGCTCACCGAACCTGTAGCACGTAGTAACCATCAAGATCAGAGGCCAAAGGACCAAAAAGCAAAAACCCCACGCACCCAATACCCACCCGAAAAGGTGAGATACAAGCGACGTAGGGTTCCAGCGGGCTCGGCCCCCTGAGAAGTATGGCGAGCATGCCCCGGTCCAGGTGTTCCCTGGACACGACACGCCCACATGCGAGCGGATGACGGGATTCGAACCCGCGACCCTCACCTTGGCAAGGTGATGCGCTACCAGCTGCGCTACATCCGCATGTGTTGCTCTGCTCCGGCACTCGTTTGAAGCAGTGGACAAACCATACACCGACCGTCTGTAGTGGTTTTGACCCACCCCTACAGGTGCTTCGGTGTCACACCTGGCGTACAAGGGGTGACGACGGCTGCATACCTCCGTATGGTGTCCCCATTCGACCGAATGGTGAGTCCTTCGGGGAGGAGGTGCCTGGCCGGATGACCGAGCAGGGCACGGTGCCGCTTCAGGCGGCCTCGGAATCCGACGAGCAGGCATTGCTCCAGCGGCTCCGTGATGGGGAGGACGCCGCCTTCGGGGAGCTTTTCGAACTTCACGCCGCGGCGGTGCGACGGCTGGCGCGCAGTCTGGCTTCCGATCGGTCGGAGGCCGAGGACATCACGGCCGAGACCTTCTTCCGGGTGCTTCAGGCGTTGCGCCGGGGTGCCGGGCCGCGGGATTACGTGCGGGCGTATCTGCTGACGGTGGCTCGCCGGGTGTCGTGGGAGTGGCATGGCGCGCGCCGTGACGTGCCGGTGAGCGACGACGAGCTGACGTTCCGGGCCGGGGCGGGCGCGGACACGCATGCCCGGACGGCCGAGCATTCGCTGATCACGACCGCGTTCACGAGTTTGCCGGAGCGTTGGCGTTCGGTGTTGTGGCAGACGGAGGTCGAGGGTGAGCAGCCGTCGATGGTCGCGCCGCATTTCGGGTTGAGCGCGAACGCGACCGCGGCGTTGGCGCGCCGGGCGCGGCAAGGACTGCGGGCGGCGTATCTGCAGGCGCATCTGTCGGTGAACCGCGGGCCGGATTCGTGCCGGGCGGTGGTGGAGAAGCTGGGCGGGTTCACCGCGGGCAGTGTCACCGGGGCCGAGGCGCGCCGGATCAAGTCCCACCTGATCGGGTGCCAGTCCTGCCGGGCGACGCACGACGAGCTGCGTGACGTCTGTTCCTCGCTGCGAGCGCACGCCGGTGTGGTGGCTTTGCTGGTGCCGGCGGCCGCCGGGGCGCACGCGAGCGGGGCGTTGTCCGGGTTCGCCACGTCGGTCAAGGGACTTCTGCTCGGGTCGAAGGTGAAGGTCGGTTTGGCGGTGGCCTCGACGGCGGCCGCGGGCGCGGTCGGGATCGTCGCCGGTCCGGCCGTGTTCGGTACCGATGTCACGCACACCGTCGGCTTGTCCGGTGGCGGGTTGCCGGAGCTGGCGCTGCTGCCGGCGCAGGTCGCTCCGCCCGTCGGTGACCAGCCGGTGGAGATCCCGCCGCAGCGGATCGCCGAGGACCGGCTGCACGGCAAGGGGTCCCAGCCGTCCGAGACCGGGCGGGGGCCGAGTGCCGAGCTCGGGGTGGCGGCTGTGCCGAGCCTGCCGGGCGTGAGCACGTCGCGGAAGGAGCTGGGCCGCGTTGACGTCGTGCAGCCGCCGTCCGAGGGGAAGCCGCTGCAGGAGACCTCGCCGCGGAACGAGGTCCCGCCGGGAACCGGTACGAACCAGACCACCTCGAAGCGGGACGACATCCCGCCGGGGGAATCGCTCAATCCCACCGACGAGTCGCTGAGCCCGACCACGACGACGTCACGGGACGCGACGAAGCCTTCGGAGTCGAACACGCCTGAGTCGACGACTGACCCGGAAGGGTCTTCTTCGCCGGTGACAGGCACTCCCGAAAGCACGTCCGGGACACCGTCCGGTAACCCGTCGGAGCACGAGCCGAGCCCGGTGAAACCGACTTCTCACTATCCGGAACCAGGTGTCGACTACCCGACGTGCCCATAACGCCCGAGCGGGCATATCGCCCACGAACTCTCGCGAATCCGGCCGCCATCACGGTACGGTGGAACTCGCTCACGACGAGCGAGCGGCCGCGCGGGAGGCGACTGAATGAACCGGCTGGTGCACGGCGAGGACGGCCGTGACTGGGTGGTCCGAGCCCAGATGGAATGGCGTGCTCCCGCGACAGCGGACGATTTCGAGCACGATGTGGCGGGCAGCTATGGTCCGGGTATCGCGATGATCGCCGTGACGTCGTTGCTCGCGATCGTGCTCATCATGTGGACACCCGCCGACGTGATGATCCCGTCCTGGGTTCCGCTGGCGCTTTTGCTGATCGCGTTGTTCTTCCCGCTGCGGTGGATTCTGCGCCGTCCGTGGACCGTGGTCGCCGAGACCGAGGGCGATCTGGCGGGCGACAGGCCGTCCGAGCGCTGGGTGGGCACCATCCGCGGCATGTTCACCGTGCGCGGCGAGGTCTCGAAGATCACCAAGACCATCCAGAAGCACTCACTGCCGGATTTCGACGGCCCGCTGCACCCGGTGGAGTAGTCGCGGCGGCCTGAACGCGCGAGACTGGGGCCATGCCCGAGTTACCCGAGGTCGAAGCGCTCGCTCACCACCTGCGTGAACACGCGGTGGGCAAGACGGTCTTCCGTGTCGACGTGTCGTCCCTCAGTGTGCTGAAGACGGCGACACCGCCGTGGACCGAACTGCACGGTCGCGAGGTCACCGGGGTCGGCCGCTTCGGCAAGCATCTGGACCTCGTCGCCGGGGACCTCCATCTGGTCGTCCACCTGGCGAGGGCGGGCTGGCTGCGCTGGTCCGACGCGTTGTCGCCGACGCCGCTCAAACCCGGCAAGGGGCCGATCTCGCTGCGCGTCCACCTCGACGCGGCCGCCGGGCCGGGCTTCGACCTCACCGAAGCCGGTACGAAGAAGGGGCTGGCGGTCTGGATCGTGCGTGATCCGGAGAAGGAGGTCGCCAGTATCGCGCGGCTCGGGCCGGACGCGCTTTCGCTGGACCGGACGGGGCTCGAGAAGCTGTTCGCCGGGCGCACCGAGCGGTTGAAGACGGCGCTGACCGATCAGTCGCTGCTCGCCGGGATCGGCAACGCCTACTCCGACGAGATCATGCACATGGCGAAGCTTTCTCCTTACGCCACAACCGGAAAGTTGTCCGAAGGCGCGCTCGACGGGCTCTCGGAGGCCATCCGCGAGGTGCTGACCAGTGCGGTGACGCGTTCGGTCGGCCAGTCCGCGGCCCGGCTCAAGGGGGAGAAGCGGTCCGGGCTGCGGGTGCACGCGCGGACCGGGCTGCCGTGCCCGGTCTGCGGCGACACGATCCGTGAGATCTCGTTCGCGGACAAGTCCTTCCAGTACTGCCCGACCTGTCAGACCGGTGGGAAACCCCTGGCCGACCGGCGGATGTCGCGCCTGCTCAAGTGATCAACAGAGGGCGGCGGCGACCGCCGGAAGCGGGCTGCTCGGCAGCGGGGCCTCGTGCGCCACGTCCTTCGCCAGGTCGTACACGTTGAGCGCCAGCACGATCTGTTTCGAGCCGTCCTCGGTGCTCATCGAGACGCTGTAGAACCCCGGCCCGGCCCCGGTGTTCCCCCAAACCGTCTTCGATCCGCCAGGACAGGGCAGGTTGAGCGTCTCGACGCCGGCGCCGTACGCGCCGAACTCGCCGTACGGCACCAGCCGTTCGAGTTCGGCCTGTTGCGCGGGCGCCAGCAGCCGTCCTGCCAGCAGCGCGCGATGGAACGTCGCGAGATCGTCGACGGTCGAGACCATCGCGCCCGCGGTCCAGTCATACGACGGGCTGAACACGGTCATGTCCTGCCCGCCCAGGTCGTAACCGTGCAGATGCGGGCCGGGCAGGAACGGCGACCGGAGCGGGAAGTCCGTCCGGCGGAGGCCGAGCGGATCGAGGACCCGCCGCTGGATCTCCTCGCGGACGTCGTCGCGGGTGACCTTCTCGATCACCTTGCCCAGCAGCAGATATCCGGTGTTCGAGTACTTCACGGCAGCGCCCGGCGCGAACGAGGGCGGGTCGGCCAGCGACCGCCGGATCACCTCCGACGGCGTGATGACGTGCGCCCGGTTCCCCTTGACCAGGTACGGGTCGAAGAAGTGCGGATCCAGCGGATCGTGCACGCCGCTCGTGTGGTTCAGCAGCATGCGCAGAGTGATCTTTTCCGGCGCGTAGCCCGATCCGCGCACGACGCCGGGCAGCCGCCGCTCCACCGGATCGTCGAGCGAGAGCGCGCCTTCGCCCGCCAGTTGCAGGACGACCGTGGCGACGAACGCCTTGGTGTTGCTGGCGATCCGGAACCGGTGGTGCGGCCCCGCGGCTTCGCGCGTGGCCGGGTTCGCGTACCCGGCGCCGAAGCGCGAGACCGCCCCACCGTTTCGGACCAAGGCGACCGCTCCCGGAAAACCCCCTTCGGCGACCAGGTTCCCGACCGCCGCGCGCACCGGATCCCCGGCCGCGGCCGCCGTCCCCGCCGACGCGCCCGCCAGCAGGACCCCCGCCAGCGCCCCCGCCACGAGTTTCCCCGATCCGCGCATTGTGTTCCTCTCCCGGAAGCGATTGCCTGCGGACAGTCTTTCCCGTGCCACGGGGAGTGACCATGGGGAGAACACCCCGGTCTTGGGTAGGGTCGGCCCCACCCTCGGTTGTCACAACTCAACGGAAAGTGGGGAGCAGACCTTGCACCCGGTTGGTCGAGCGCAGAGCATGGACGCCGTGTCCGGGCTCGAGATCGCGCAGATCATCCCTTGGGGTGTGGCGTTGCTGCTCGCGATCCTCGTCGTCGTCCTGCTGATCAAGCTGAGGCGGCCCGCGAGCATCGTGGAGAACGCGGTGCTGCAGGCCGTCCACCGCATGTCGAAGGCGACACCGGACCTCCGCGAGGGGCTGGACGAGCAGGTCGCCGACAAGATCACCAGCCAGCTGCTGGAGATGCTCGACTGTGTCGCCGTCGGCATCACCGACAGCGAAGGCACGCTGCTGTCCTGGGACGGCGAGGCCAACGACCACTACGTCGACCTCGTCGACGCCATCGGCAACGCGATCCGCAAGCATCGCCGCGAGGTCGTCGCGCACGACAAGATGCCGTGCAACCACCGCGGCACCTGCCGGATGCGGACAGCGGTGATCGTGCCGCTGATCGTCGAGGGCGAGACGGAGGCGGCGCTGCTGGTCGTCGGGCGCACGCGCGGGCGGCTGGTGCAGATGGCCGACGCGGTCGCGCAGTTCGTCTGCACCCAGTTCGAGCTCGCGCGCCTGGACGAATCGAAGAACCAGCTCCAGCAGGCGGAGATCAAGGCGCTGCGCGCGCAGATCTCGCCGCACTTCGTCTACAACGCGCTCAACACCATCTCGTCGCTGATCCGGACGGATCCGGAGGAAGCGCGAGAGCTGCTTCAGGACTTCGCGGACTTCACGCGCTACTCGTTCCGGACGTCGGGCATGTTCACCTCGCTCGCCGAAGAACTGCGCAACATCGACCGGTACCTGACCATCGAGAACGCCCGCTTCGGCGGACGGCTCGAAGTACGGATGAAGATCGCGCCCGAGGTGCTTTCGGTGGTCGTCCCGTTCCTGATCATCCAGCCGCTGGTGGAGAACGCGGTCAAACACGGCCTCGCGTCGAAGCCGTCGGGCGGCTGCGTCACGGTGATCGCCGAGGACTACGGCGCCGAGGCGCTGATCAGCGTCGAGGACGACGGCATCGGCATGGAGCCCGCCAAGCTCGCGGACCTCCGCAGCCAGCACCGTACGGGCGCGCACGTCGGCCTCGGCAACATCAACCAGCGGATGCAGCAGGTGTTCGGCCGCGACTACGCGCTCATGGTCGAGACAGCGCCCGGCGCCGGCATGAAGGTGACCCTGCGGGTGCCGAAGTTCATGCCCGGCGTCCGGCCGAACCTGCCGGACTTCTCCGCCGACAGCGCCGCCGTCCCACCCCAGGGTGGTCCGAGCGAGTCCAGCGGGGTGAGCGGTTCGCGCAGCGGCGTGCTGCCGTCCTGAACGTCGGTAACCTGGGGGTATGAGCGTTGCGGACAAGCTGACCTCCCGTCTCCCGATGATCGGCGACCGGGGTGAGCGCAAGGACGTCGTCGCCGTGGTCAAGCTGCACGGGGTGATCACGCCGACCCCGTCGCCGTTGGCAAGAGGGTCGATCAACCTCGCCGCCGTCGAATCGGCGCTGACCCGCGCGTTCGCGCACGAGCGGCTGAAGGCCGTCGCGCTGCAGATCAACTCGCCGGGCGGGGCGCCGACGCAGTCGGGCCTGGTCGCCGAGCGGATCCGCCAGCTCGCCGACGAGAAGGACGTGCCGGTCCTGGCCTTCGCCGAGGACGTCGCCGCGTCCGGCGGCTACTGGCTGGCCTGCGCCGCCGACGAGATCTACGCGCACCGGACGTCCATGGTCGGTTCCATCGGCGTGATCAGCGGCGGGTTCGGGTTCACCGGCCTGCTGGAGCGGTTCGGCATCGAGCGGCGGCTGCACACCGCGGGGACGAACAAGTCCCGGCTCGACCCGTTCAGCCCGGAGAAGCCGGAAGACGTCGAGTGGCTGAAGAAGATGCACGGCCAGCTCCACGAGCTGTTCGTCGACTGGGTCACCGAACGCCGGGGAGACCGGCTTTCCGGCTCCGACGACCTGTTCAACGGCGACGTCTGGCTGGGCGCCCGCGCGGTCGAGCTCGGCCTGATCGACGGGGTCGGCAGCCTGCGCCAGGTGGTCACCGAGCGGTACCCGGACGCCGAGATCGCGATCGCCGAACCGAAGAAGCCGCTGCTGGCGAGGCTCGGCATCGGTGCTCCGGCCGCGGCGAGCGCGCTGCTCGACGCCGTCCAGCACAAGGCCGCCTGGAGCCGCTTCGGCCTCTGAACTGCCGAGATGAACGGCCCGGTCCTCGCGGATCGGGCCGTTCTTTGCGCCGGGGCCAAGAATGGTTCACCCGAACGGTGGTAGGCGTAAGTGGTTCAGACCAGGTCTCATATCGGACATACCGCTTTGTTGTGAACGGCAACAAACCTCGACAACGTTGACGAGGAGGCCCGATGTCCGTTACTTCTCCCCGCCGGAGCCGGAGTCGCTGGAAGATCGCGCTCGGCTCGGCGCTCGGCGCGGCTTTGCTGGTGGTCCCCCTGGCCTTCCCGGCGTCCGCCGCCGTCCCGCCCCCGCCGTCCGGCTGGACCACCGTGTTCACCGACGACTTCACCGGCGCCGCGGGCTCGCTCCCGTCGAACGAGAACTGGATCGTCGACACCGGCCACGCGTACCCCGGCGGCCCCGGCAACTGGGGCACCGGCGAGATCCAGAACTACACGGCGGACCCAGCCAACCTCGCCCAGGACGGTTCCGGGAATCTGCGGATCACACCGCTGCGTGACGGCGCGGGCAACTGGACCTCGGCGCGGATCGAGACGCAGCGTGCGAATTTCAAACCGCCACAGGGTGGCGCGCTGCGGATCGAAGGCCGCATTCAGATGCCGAACGTCACCGGCGCCGCGGCGCTCGGCTACTGGCCCGCGTTCTGGGCGCTGGGCTCGCCGTATCGCGGCAACTACTGGAACTGGCCCGCCGTCGGCGAATTCGACATCATGGAGAACGTCAACGGGATCAACTCGGTCTGGGGCGTGCTGCACTGCGGCGTCAACCCCGGCGGCCCGTGCGGCGAGACCACCGGTCTCGTCGGCAGCCGGACCTGCCCCGGTGCGAGCTGCCAGAGCGCGTTCCACACCTACACCTTCGAATGGGACACGAGCGTCAGCCCCACCGTGTTCCGCTGGCTGGTGGACGGTCAGCAGTTCCATTCGGTCGCCCAGAACCAGGTCGACGCCACCACGTGGGCGAACATGACGAACCACGCCGGCTACTTCGTGCTGCTGAACCTCGCGATCGGTGGGGCATTCCCGAACAACAACTCCGGCACCACGACTCCGGGGCCGGGGATCGTGCCGGGGCACCCGATGCTCGTCGACTACGTCACCGTCCTGACGCGCGGCGCCTGAGCATCGACCTCCAGACGTGGCACGGCTGGGCGGTTCGTGTCACCGGAAAAGATGACGGCACCGGCCACCCCTGGCGCGGGGGTGCCGGTGCCGTCCTTTCGTTCGACTTTCGTGAACCGGGCTGGACAAGGAACCCGGCAATCGGCAGGATGCGTCTCACTGTGAGTGCTCACGATGACACCCGGAAGCTCATTGTCCTGGCGGTGGACGATGAGCCCAAAGGGCTAGACGAACTCGTCCACTGTCTCCGGAACAGCCCGCACGTCGCCTTGGTCTATCCGGCGATCGACGCTTCGGAGGCCCTGCGCCTGTTGTCCGCGGACGATCCGAGGCTGGCCGACCGCAAGACGCGGGGCCTGCCGATCGTGGACGCGGTGTTCGCCGACATCGACATGCCCGGCCTGTCCGGGATGGAGATGTCGCGCGTGTTCGCCGCGCTGCGCCCGTCACCGGCGCTGGTGTTCGTGACCGGCCACGCGGAAGAGGCGGTCAACGCCTTCGACCTCGGCGCGCTCGACTACGTGCTCAAGCCGTACCAGCAGGATCGGCTCGACCGCGCGATCACCCGCGTGATCGACAAACTCGCCGCCAACGCCGCGCCGCAGTACGGCCCGGAAGGCGGCCCAGGGCAGATCAAGAACGACGACGAGGTCATCCCCGTCGAGCTCGCCGGCACCACGAAGCTGATCCCGCGCTCTTCGGTCCGCTGGGTCGAGGCGCAGGGTGACTACGCCCGGTTGTTCACCAACGACGGCAGCCACCTGGTCCGGATTCCGCTCGCACAGCTCGAAGAACGCTGGGAGAAGGCGGGTTTCGTCCGGATCCACCGGTCGTTCCTGGTCTCGCTGCCGCTGATCACCGAGCTGCGCATGGGTCAGGGCGGCTACCAGGTCGTGATCGGCAACGAGGAGAAGGTGCTGCCGGTGAGCCGCCGCCACACGCGCGCGCTCAAGGACCGGCTCGTCGGCGCCAACCGGTCGACGTAGCGGGACATGACCGACGACTTCTACCGCCGGGTCAACGGAGTTCGCGAACCGGATCCGACGCTCGGCAAGGGCAGGAACAAGAAGCCGGCGCCGCCCGAAGGCGCGGCCGTCGAGCCGGTGCCGGGTGCGCCCGCCGGTCCGAAGCACGAGCAGGCCAAACCCGAGCACCACGCGAAGCCCAAGCGGCAGCGGGTGATCCTCGCCGATCCGAGACAGGCCACGAGCACCCTGCGGGCCCGTGTCGAACTCGAAGAACAGACCAGCTGGGGAAAACTCCTGGTCCGGGACCTGGTGAAGATCCAGCTGCGGACGGCCTCCCTGCTGGCGCTGCTGGTGATGGTCACTCTGTGTTCGCTGCCGGTGCTCTTCTACCTGATCCCGTCATTCGGACGGGTGATGGTCGTGGGCATTCCGCTGCCGTGGTTGATCCTCGGCGTGGCACCTTTTCCCTTCCTGTTCGGCATCGGGCTCTGGTACAACCGGCTCGCCGAACGTCATGAACGCGACTTCGTCGACATGATCGAGAACTGATTGCGGAGCTGCACATGCGAGGATCCACACCGTGCAGCTGAATCCGTGGGCCATGGCCGGCATAGTGCTGGTCGCGGTCCTGACCTTTTACCTGGGGCATCGCTCCTCGAGGTCGGCGGTCAGCACGCACGACTTCCTCGTCGCCCGGCGCACCGTGCGTTCCCGGCGCAACGCGGCCGCGATCTCCGGTGAGTACCTGTCCGCCGCGTCGTTCATGGGCGTCGCCGGCATCGTGCTCAAGGACGGCGCCGACGCGCTGTGGTTCCCGATCGGCTTCACCGCGGGCTATCTCGCGCTGATGCTGTTCGTCGCCGCGCCACTGCGGCGGTCCGGCGCGTACACGCTGCCGGACTTCGTCGAGATGCGGCTGGGTTCGACGATGCTGCGCCGGGTTTCGACGGCGTTCGTGGTGTTCATCGGGATCCTCTACATGGTCCCGCAGCTGCAGGGCGCCGGGCTGACACTGGCGACCATCCTGCCCGTGCCCGCCTGGGCAGGCGCGATCCTGGTGACCTGCGTGGTCGGGTTCAACGTGATCGCGGGCGGCATGCGCGCCATCACCGTCGTCCAGGCCTTCCAGTACTGGCTGAAACTGTTCGCCATCGCGGTGCCGACGTTCATCCTGTGCATCGTGTTCCTCGGTGCGGGCCCGCCGGGCGGTGCGCGCCCGCTGGGACAGCCCGCCCCGCCGTTGTTCCCCGAGAACACCACGGTCTCGGTGCAGGCCGACGTCACGCTGAAGGTCACCTCGGTGACCGTGCTCGAGGCGTACGGCCAGGTGGAAGGCGCGCGCGCCAACGGTTTCGCGGTGTGGACGCCGGAGGCCGGGCACAAGGTCGCCAAGGGCACGACGCTGAAGTTCACCGCGGGTACCCCGGTCCCGGTGGTCAGCGACGCGCCCACCTCCAACGGCGACTGGCTGCGGCCGGGTTCGGGCAGTCTCACCGATCTGCTGCAGGTCTATTCGCTGATCCTCGCGACCTTCCTCGGCACGATGGGGCTGCCGCACGTCCTGGTCCGCTTCTACACCAACCCCGACGGCAAGGCCGCCCGCCGCACCACGGTGCACGTCCTCCTGCTGCTCGGGCTGTTCTACCTGTTCCCGACCCTGCTGGGCGCGCTGTCCCGGATGTACGTCCCGGAACTGCTGGTGACCGGGAAGACCGACGCCGCCGTCCTGTTGCTGCCGTCCGCGGTCCTGCCGGGGCTCTGGGGGCAGATCCTGGGCGCGGTGACCGCGGCGGGTGCCTTCGCGGCGTTTCTGTCGAGTTCGTCCGGGCTGCTGGTGAGCGTGGCCGGGGTGGTCTCGACCGACGTCCTGCCCGGCCGGGTCCGCGATTTCCGGGTGGCGACGGGGATCGTGGCGCTGATCCCGTTCGGGCTGGCGGTCCTGCTGCCGTCGGAGGACCTCTCGCTTTCGGTCGGGATGTCGTTCGCGCTGGCCGCGTCGACGTTCAGCCCGCTGTTGCTGCTCGGGGTCTGGTGGCGCAAGCTCAGCTGGCCGGGTGCGCTGGCAGGGATGCTCGTCGGCGGTGGCCTGGTGCTGACCGCGCTGGTGGTCAACATCGTCAGCAAGTACACCGGCGGCTGGGCGCCGTGGTTCTCGAACCAGCCCGCGCTGATCACCGTGCCGTCGGCGTTCCTGACCACCTATGTGGTGAGCCGGGCGACCGGGTACGGACGGCCGGACGACGTCCACGGTGTGATGCTGCGGCTGCACGCGCCCGACCCGCTCGGGTTCATGCGTGATCGCGCGGTCGCCCGGTTCGGGCAGGCCGAAGAGAAGACCCGCGCTACCGGTAAGGGCCGTCACCGCAAGTAAAGTCACTCTTTCGAGTTTCGACCCTCTACGCAGAGTCGTCTCGTTCACTCAAATGGATTGCCCCTTGCGCGCGCTATGAGGGGCATGATCTTCCGTGACATCGAAATCACCGGATGGTGCGGTAGATGGGAGGTCCGAAGTGAGTGATACCGGTCAAGGTCTCGGGGCGGATCCGGAATCCGACTGGGAAAAGGTCCAGGCGAGTCCGGAATTCACCGAGCTGCGGCGACGGCTCCGGGTATTCGTTTTCCCGGTCTCGGCCCTGTTCCTCCTCTGGTATCTGCTCTACGTGCTCCTCGCCGACTACGCGACCGCGTTCATGAGCACCAAGCTCTTCGGCAACATCACCGTCGGCCTGGTCTTCGGGCTGCTGCAGTTCGTGTCCACTTTCGTGATCACCGGCCTCTATGTCCGGTACGCGAACCGGAAACTCGATCCGCTCGCCGACAAGATCAGGCACGAAGTCGAGGGAGCCGAACGGTGAAAACGCTGGCAGCGGGCGTCCAGGGCAGCAATCCGGCACTCAACATCACCATTTTCGCGGTATTCGTCGCGATCACGCTGGTGATCGTTTTCCGGGCGAGCCGGAATACGAAGACCGCGTCCGACTACTACGCCGCGGGGCGCGCGTTCACCGGTCCGCAGAACGGGATCGCGATCTCGGGCGACTACCTTTCCGCGGCGTCGTTCCTGGGGATCGCCGGTGCGATCGCGATCAACGGATACGACGGTTTCCTCTATTCGATCGGGTTCCTCGTCGCGTGGCTGGTGGCGTTGCTGCTGGTCGCGGAACTGCTGCGCAACACCGGCAAGTTCACCATGGGCGACGTCCTGGCGTTCCGGATGAAGCAACGGCCGGTCCGCGCGGCGGCCGCGATCTCCACGCTCGCCGTCTCGTTCTTCTACCTGCTCGCGCAGATGGCGGGGGCGGGCGGCCTGGTGAACCTGCTGCTCGGCATCGAGGGGAACCTCGGCCAGGACCTGGTGATCGCCGTCGTCGGCGTGATCATGATCCTGTACGTGCTGATCGGCGGGATGAAGGGCACCACCTGGGTCCAGATCATCAAGGCCGTCCTGCTCATCGCGGGCGCGTTCGCGATGACGCTGTGGGTGCTCGGGAAGTACGGCTTCAACCTCTCCGACCTGTTCCAGGCCGCCGTCGACAAGGGCGGCAAGGCCGGGGAGGCGCTGCTCGGACCGGGGAAGCAGTACGGGAAGACCGGTACGACGAAGCTGGACTTCCTGTCGCTCGGCATCGCGCTGGTCCTCGGGACCGCGGGCCTGCCGCACGTGCTCATGCGCTTCTACACGGTGCCGACCGCGAAGGACGCGCGCCGTTCGGTGGTCTGGGCGATCGCGCTGATCGGCATCTTCTACCTGTTCACGCTGGTGCTCGGCTACGGTGCGGGCGCGCTCGTCGGCCCGGACGTGATCGCGAAGGCGCCGGGGACGACCAACTCGGCGGCGCCGCTGCTGGCGCTCGAACTGGGCGGCCCGGTGCTGCTCGGGTTCATCGCGGCGGTGGCGTTCGCGACGATCCTCGCGGTGGTCGCGGGACTGACGATCACGGCGTCGGCGTCGTTCGCGCACGACGTCTACGCGAACGTGATCAAGAAGGGCAAGACCGACCCCGACAGCGAGGTCCGCGTCGCGCGGATCACCGCGCTGGTGATCGGGGCGGTCGCGATCGTCGGCGGGATCCTCGCGAAGAACCAGAACGTGGCGTTCCTGGTGGCGCTCGCGTTCGCGGTGGCGGCGTCGGCGAACCTGCCGACGATCCTGTACTCGCTGTTCTGGAAACGCTTCAACACCCAGGGCGCGCTGTGGAGCATCTACGGCGGGCTGATCGTGTGCGTGATCCTGATCGTCTTCTCGCCGGCGGTCTCGGGCAAGCCTGTCGACGCGAAGACCGGCAAGAGCGCCTCGATGATCCAGGGTGTGGACTTCCACTGGTTCCCGTTGGACAACCCCGGCATCGTCTCGATCCCGATCGCTTTCTTCCTCGGCTGGCTCGGCACGGTGCTGTCCAAGGAGCACAACCAGAAGAAGTACGCGGAGATGGAGGTCCGCTCGCTCACCGGTGCCGGCGCCGAAAAGGCGACCCAGCACTGAGTTGTTCTTCACGCGCGCGTGACGTGTCGGGATGCGAGGATGGCAGCGTGGTGAGCCCTGCTGACATCCCGACCGTCGCCGTCCGTGATCTGCCCAAGGACGGTGTCGCGCTGCTCGACGTCCGCGAGGACGACGAGTGGGCCGCCGGGCACGCCCCTGGCGCCAAGCACATCCCGATGGGTGAACTGCCCGCGCGCGTCGGCGAACTCGACGAACTGCCCGACGACCAGCCGGTCTACGTGATCTGCCGCAGCGGCGGCCGGTCCGCCCGCGCCGCCGCGTGGCTCAACGCGAGCGGCTGGGACGCGGTGAACGTCGCCGGCGGGATGGGCTCCTGGAAGCAGGAGGGGCGCCCGATGGTCGGCGACCATCCCGGCGTCGAACCCGAAGTGCTGTAACCGTGCAGCCAGGCCACTACCCGCCGAGAACACCGGTGCCGCCGGTGCGTCCGGCGCCGATGCAGCAGCCGCGACCCCAGCCGATGCGGCACCATCGCGTCCGCTGGGTCGCTTCGCCGCCTCCCGGTGCCTGGCCGCAGCGGCGCAAACCCGTGGCCGAGCGCTACTCCGGTCCGCCGTCCTACCCGGTCCCGCCGCGCTGGGGCTTCCCGAACCTGGTCTGGCGCCGCCCGACCGCGGTTCCGGGGACGGCGTCCGGCGAGGTCACCGCCGGGGAGCGGCTGCGGGTCATCACGCGCAGCCTCCTGCCGGTGCTGTGGGCCTTCGCCGCACTCGCCGTCATCGCGTCGGCCGCGGAGATCTGGCGCTACATCCTGCTCGTGCAGAGCCGCGACTCGGCGTTGTCGACGTCCGTCGTCTCGGTGTCCGACAGCTTCGTGATCACCGCGGGCCTGCTCACGACGATCCTTTCGCTGCTGCCTTCCGGGCTCACCGTGTGGTGGCTGCTCGTGGCGAGGCACGCCGCCGCGGACGCCTCCGGCGAGACGCCGCCGAGGCGGCTGTGGCACGTGCTGGTGTTCACGCTGGTGCCGGTGGTGAACCTGGTCATGGCGCTGCCGATCGTCGCCGAACTCGAACACGCCGTCCTGCGCCGGACGCGGGAAACGCGGCCGAAGCCGTCGCGGCTCGTGATGGTCTGGTGGGGCGTCTGGGTGCTCAACTGGCTGCTGCTCGGACTGGTCGTCGTCTGGCGGTTCCGTGACGGCGTCCAGGCGCTGGCCGACGGCGTCGTGCTGGTCGCGCTGACCGACCTGGCCGCGGCCGGGCTGGCGGTGGTGACGGCGCTGCTCGTGAAGCGCATGTCCGGCCTGCTCGCGCCTGTGGCGGAGAAGCGCCTTCGCCTGCTTCGCGTGCTGAAGGTGGATGGTGCTCCGGACCCGGAACGCCGGGACCGTCCCGCCACTTCCGTGCGCTGACGCAACTTTTCCACCAACCGTTGAATGCGGATCCACACACTCTGCCGAAAGCGGATCGTTCGGTAACATGGCGGTATGAACAGCGACCAGCAGGAGTGTGACCTGCCCGCCGGGGAGATCGGCCGGGCCAGGTCTGCGGTGCTCGGTCTGCGTTCTTCACGTGGGGTGAAAACGAGGCTCGCCGGTCATGGAATCCGCAGGCCTGAGCCGGTCGCGGATGAGCCTTCGAAGCCGTACTCGCCGCCGTCGTTCTTGGGGATGTTCGATCTTCCCGCTGACGCGTCCGAGCGCGTGAAGGCCGTGGTGCGCGGCCAAGAAGTCGCCTGACTTCACAACGAGAACGAACGAAGTCGATGGCGCGTCCGATCGTGGTGGATGCCGACCCGCTCTATCACCCCATGGACGACGACTTCCGGCGGATGGCCGTGCTGATGCGGCAGTACTCGGACTGGCCGCTCGGCCTGGCGGACGCGGCGGTCGTGGCCACCGCGGAAAGGCTGAAAACGGTCGAGGTGGCCACGGTGGACCGCCGCCATTTCGAGCACATCAAGCCGGTGCACGTCTCCCACTTCACGCTCTACCCCGAAACGGCTCGCTGACCAGCGGAAAGAGAGCAGGGGACCTTTGCTATCGCGTGGTGACCGGTAGCGAGCGCAAGCCCCGGATCACGAACTCGGGCCGCCGCTCCGGCATCTCCGCGAGCTCCAGATCGGGCAGCTTCGTCGCCAGCGAGGTCAGCGCGGCCGCGATCTCCACCCGCGCGAGCGGGGCGCCGACGCAGTAGTGGATGCCCATCCCGAAGCCGAGGTGCGCGTTCGGGGTGCGGCCGATGTCGAGGGTGTCCGGCCGGTCGAACACCTTCGGGTCCCGTGCGGCGGCGCCGAGGAGCGCGCCGATCTTCTCGCCCTCGGCCACCCGGAATCCGGCGATCTCGACGTCGGCGGTCGCCGTCCGCTCGAAGAGCTGGAGCGGCGCGTCGAAGCGGATCAGCTCCTCGACGCACGGGTCCAGCAGATCCGGGGAGGTCACCAGCCGCTCCCACTGGTCGCGGTGGGTCAGCAGCGCGTTGACGCCGTTCCCGATGACGTTCACCGTCGCCTCGTGCCCGGCCATCAGCAGCAGGACTGCGGTCGCGACCAGTTCGTCCTCGGTGAGCTCGCTGCGCAGGAGATCGCTGACGATGTCCTCGCCGGGGGAGTTCGCGCGCTGCTTCGCGACCCCACGCAGGTAGTCGACGAACTCGGCGGCCGCGGCTTCGGCGGCGTCGCGCTTCTCCTCGGCGAGTCCGTATTCGTACATCTTGACGATGTGGTTCGAAAGGGTGACCATGCGCGGTCCGTCTTCGATCGGGACGCCCAGGAGTTCCGCGATGACGGCGACCGGCAACGGCTGCGCGAGGTGCGCCAGCAGATCGGCCGACCCGGTTTCGGCGATCTCGGTGGCGAGGCGAGCGACCATGCCGTCCGCGAGTTCGGCGACCATCGGCCGCAGCCGCTGGACGTGCCCGCGCCCGAACGCGCCCGCGATCACCCGCCGTAGCCGGGTGTGGGCGGGCGGCTCGTTCTCCAGCAGCGAGTTGCGGTGCAGCAGGTTGAACGACGCGAACCGTTCCACCGGCAGCGCGTCCTGCCAGATCCGGCCGAGTCCGCGATGCCGCAGGACGGCGCCCGACGCCGCGTGCGACACCGCCACGGCGATGCCGAGGCCGTCGTGGCGGTGGACTTCGCCGCGCTCGCGGAGTTCGGCGAAATACGGATACGGATTCGCGAGGAAGGCCGGGTCGGCGAGGTCGAACACGTCCCGACTGTAGCCGCGCCGCGCCGGGAGCCCGTCCCGGCGCGGCGCGGGGGTCACAGATGCAGCCAGAGGCCCAGGTGCAGGCCGATGCCGTGGTGATGGTGCCCGTGGTGGCCGACGCACAACAGCAAGCAGTGGCGAGCCTGGTCGGCTGAACTCGTCTGTGGCGCGGCCGAAGCCGTACCCACGGCGGGGCCGGCCAGCATCAGCCCGAGTGCCACGGGAAACGCGGCCAGCGCGGCCCGGCGTTTCGAGGTGCTCATCTGTGATCCCTTCTCCGCACTACGACGCCGGATGGCGCCGTCATCGAGTATTCGGTGCGGTGAGGGGAAAACGGCAGGCTGATCACCCGCGATTAGATCGACCGGATGATGACAACCGTTTTCAGTCACGTTTGCGTGATACCCGATCGGCCGCTGAAACCGGCCGATCCGGTAGACCCCGTGGACGGAGGGGTGTCGTCCGCGACGGTTTCGTTACCAACCCCGGTGAACCTCGGGCATCGCTTGGCGTCTCTAGTGGTGTCGGAACGCGGTAGCGCGGGACGGCAAGGGGATTCCGTGGCCGTCTGGTCCGGAATGAATTCGTCTCTTTCGGGAACTGGGGTATTTCCATGCGTATTCGTCATGCCGTTTTCGCCGGGGTCACCGCCGCCGCGCTCGCGCTGCTGCCCGCGACCGCTTTCGCCGCCGAAGCACCGGTAGAGATGCCGGAGAAGCCGAAGGGCACCAAGTTCTGGGTGTCGCCGAAGACCGTCGAGGCGGGCGGGCAGGTGACCGCGCAGGGCCGCTGCGTCACGCCGCACGACTTCTCGATCGTCGCTCCGGAGGGCGTCACGCAGCTCTCCGACAAGTCGGTCAAGCGTGACGGCGGCACCGACGTCAAGGTGACCTACCAGGTGCGGTCGAACGTCAAGTCCGGCGATCTGCTGTTCGTCCTGCTGTGCGACGCCAACGAGCGCGCGGCGACGGTGAAGGTCGTCCCGGCGGCCAAGAAGCCGGAACCGGCCAAGTCGGAGCCGGTCAAGAAGCAGGTCGCGAAGGTGCCCGCGGGAGCGCCGCAGACCGGTGGCGGGCCCGTCGACGAGCCCGCTTCGGCAGGCTGGCTGATCGCCGGGCTGGCCGGAGCGGGGGTGGCGGGCGCCGGTGGCGCGGTGCTGATGCGCCGTCGTCCGGCCTCGCGGTCCTGATCGCGCGCGGGAAGGGCGGGGGCCTTACGAGGCGCGCGCCCTTCCCGCGATAGCGTTTCGAACCGAGCTTGAGGAGGCTGACGTGGGCAAGGGTTCGCGCAAGAAGGGTCCCAAGACGACCTCGGATCGCAAGCCGAAGGTGCGCGACGTCTTCGTCGGCCAGCCCTTCGAGGGACTCGCGGCGGAGACCGAACTGATCGCGCTGCGCGAGTTCGTCCCTTCGGCGACGGCGTCGCTCACGCTGGCGGGCTCCGGCGAGAAGGTCACCCTCGGCACGGTGCTGCCGATGGCGGCGGCCGCGTTCGTCCGGTCCGACGGCGAGCGCTACATCGGGATGCAGGTGCAGACCCGGTCTTCGGACATCAGCCGTGACCTCGGCCGGGCGCTCCAGTGGGTGCTGGACGCCAAGGAGGGTGACGTCTTGTCCGTGCCGGACACCACGACGCCGCCCACCGCCGACGAGAAGGCCCGCCTGCAGGACCTGCTCGAGACGGGCGTCGAGCTCGACGCCACGCTCTACAACGACTTCGCCTGGTGGCTGCCCGAGGACGCCGACGCGAGCGGAGACGTCGCGCTGTCGCTGGAGCGCGCGAACGCGGCGATCATGCCGACCGAGCGCCTCGGCGCGGGTGCCTACTGGGTGCTCGCCGGCGAGAAGGCGCACCTGCGCTGGGTTCGCCCCGAACCGGAGAACCTGCTGCTGCAAGCGCTTGCGCGGCTGTCCGCGGCCGGTGAACTCGGCCTCGGCGAGGGCTCCCGCTACGCCGGTTCGTTCCGCGCGCACGGGCTGCTCGTCCCGGTGTGGGACCTCGACCCCGAGGCCCACGCCCGCGAGTGGGCCGACGCGAAGGACCAGCTCGGTGTCCGCCTCGACGCCGCTCTGAAGTCCCTCGACACCGAGCCGCTCAACGCCGCCGAGCGCCGCTCGCGCGACGGCCTGATCGGCCGGCAGCTCACCATCCGCTGACCACCCCGCGTTTCGTCCGCTGAACGCGGTGGTTGCACGCGCAACCGCCGCGTTCAGCGGACGAAGTGCGCGAGGATGGTCGCGTGATCCTTCATATCTGCGCCAAGGGCGAGTGGGCCGAGGTGCCCGAAGGCGGCGTCTACACCGCCGCGTCCCTCGAATCCGACGGCTTCATCCACTGCTCGGACCCTGGAACCGCGCATATCCCGGCCAACGCCGTGTTCCCCGGCCGCACCGACCTGGTGCTGCTGGAGATCGACCCGGCGCTCGTCGGCGCGCCCGTGGTCTGGGAGGACGGCGACCCGCCGCATCCGGCCGGTGTCCAGTTCCCCCACGTGTACGGCCCGATACCGCGTAACGCCGTAGTGGCCGTGCACGAATTCCCTGTTCAGGGGGACGGTTCGTTCAGAATTCCCGAGTCCGTGTCGAGACGCTGAGGCAGGCAACTCCTCATCCGGCCGGGCGTCTCCCGAAAGTGTTCGCGGCAAGAGACAACCTGTGGGGGCGGTCATGCGTTTCGGGAGAGGTGAGCCAGGTGGACCTGGCCCGGTGAGCGCGGGAGGAGGCGATACGGTGACCGCTGCCGCGACGGTCATCCCGAGCACGGACGTCTGGGGAGCCGGCGAGAGCCGAGGGAGAGACGTGCCGGGCGAGCTCACCGACTTCGGCGACTTCGTGCAGGCCAGCCTGCCCGGCCTGCTGAGGTACGGGCACGCCCTCACCGGGAACCCGCACGACGCGGCCGACCTGGTCCAGACCGTGCTGGAGAAGATCGGCTCCCGCTGGTCCTACGTCCAGCACAAGACCGGCGACCCGATGGCCTACATCCGCCGTTCGATGGCCAACGCGCACATCAGCCGCTGGCGCCGCACCAAACGGGAGAGCCTGGTCGCCGACCTCCCGGACACCCAGCCGTACAGCCCGGCCGACCCGTTCGAGCACGAGCCGCTGTGGCTGGCGTTACGCGCGCTGCCGCCGAGGCAACGCGCGGTGATGGTCCTGCGTTACTACGAGGGGCTGTCCGAAGCGGAGATCGCGGATTCGCTCGGCGTCAGTCAGGGCACCGTCAAGAGCCAGGCGAGCAAGGCGATCGCGTCGCTGCGCACGAAGCTCGCGCTGTTCGAGCCCAAGGACGAAGGGAGGGAAGCGGGATGAACATGTCCGAAGAAGACGTGCAGCAGAAGCTGCGCGACCTGTTCTCCGATGATCGGCTGGGCGCGGGATCCACGCTGAATCCCGAGACGATCGTCGCGGGTGCCCGTCGCCGCCGTCGCCGCCGTCAGCTGATGCAGACGACGAGCGGGATGGCCGCCGCCGTGATCATGGTGGGCGGTGGGCTCACCGTCTTCACGATTCACGACACGGACAACGGCGCGGCCTTTCCCGGAGACCAGCTGACCATGGGCGCGGCCTCGTCGACGCTGGTGCGGCCGGGGCCGGGGAGCGAGGCGCCGCCGGTGTCGTCGGCGCCGGAGCCGCCGGACCCGACGTCCGTGCCGTCGCATTCGACGGTCTCCGATGGGCCCGTCAGGCCGCCGAAGAGCACCGCCGCCACGAAGCCGCCCATGCAGGGCAAGGTGACCAGTGGCGCGCTGCTGACCTCCGCCGGTTTCGGCAAGCTCCGGCTCGGCATGAGCGAGTCCGAGGCGGAAGCCACCGCCGGTCCGCTGCGGGCGAAAGAGGTCCGGGGCACCTGTACGTACGGCTACGCGGAGGGCGCCGCCGTCCCCGGGCCGACGTCGGTGTCGCTGACCGAGGCCGAGGGGATCACCGTCATCAACCCGTCCGGCACGGTGCACACCCCCGAGGGGATCGGGGTCGGTTCGACCGAGGCGGACATCCTCGCCGCTTATCCCGGCAGCACCAAGGACGGCGGCGCGTATGTCGCGCCGGTGAGCGCGGTGAGCGCGTACCGGATCTTCGTGGCCAAGGACGGGTCGACCGTCAGTATCCTGCTGACCAGCATCAACCAGGACTGCCAGTTCGGCTGACGCGGCCGCGAAAAAGGGAAAACCCGTGCTGCTCCAAGGGGGAGAGCACGGGTTTTCCCTGTGGTGGGAGCGTTGGTCAGTGGGTCAGAGCGCGCCGCCCGCGACGGGGGGCATGCTCGAGTCGGTGCCGCCGTCCCCGACCGCCTCGCGGTGCAGGTGGTTCTCCACCTCGAACAGGTTGCCGTCGGCGCGTTTGACGATGTTGAGCAGCGTGGACATCTGGGAGATCTCTTCGACCTGCTCCTTGAGGAACCACTGCGTGAACTGCTCGCCGATGTAGTCCTCTTCGGCGCGAGCGGCCTTGGCCAGCTGCTGGATGTCGGTCGCGACGTCCTTCTCCTGCTGCAGCGCGAGCTCGATGAGCTCACGGACGTCGGAGAAGTCGTTGCGCACGTCGCCGGTGCCGGGGATCTCCACGTGGTGGTCGGTGTCCAGCATGTACTGGACGAGCGCCATACCGTGGTTCCGCTCCTCGACGGACTGCTTGTAGAAGTGCTTCGCGAGCTGCGGCAGGTCCTCGGCGTCGAACCAGACCGCCAGCGCGATGTACTGCTGGGAGGCGTTGAACTCGTTGTGGATCTGCGCCTGCAGCAGTTCGTAGAACTTCGAGCGCGGTTGCTTCTTGGTGAGGGCCATGTATTCGAAGATACGTCATTCCCCTGGTGGATTTCCACTTTTGTCTGGTGATGTACCCCCTATTAGGTTACCATTCCCAATAATAGGTCCACCTCAATTAAGTAAGCCTTCCCTAATTAATGGCAATCAATTAGGGAAGGCTTACTTTATTTCTGTTTCAGATGCTTTCGCGCCGGATCGGGCACGACATGCACCGCGGCCCGCCCCGGCCCGAGCCCAGCTCGGACCCGGTGATGGCCAGCACCTCGATACCGGCTTCCGCCAAGCGTGCGTTGGTTTCCACATTACGCTCGTACCCGACGACGACGCCCGGAGCGAGGGCGAGGGTGTTGTTCCCGTCGTCCCATTGCTCGCGTTCCGCGGTGACCGGGTCGAGTCCGGTGTCGATGACCCGGAGCCGGTCGATTCCCATTGCTTCGGCGGCCGCGGTGAGGAATGGGGCTGGTCCTTCCACCTTCACCGAACCGTCGTCGGTGGGGCGCATGGTGAACGCGGTCAGCGAATCACGGGAAAGCGGATACATGACCACGGCGTCGGCCGCGACCATCGTGCAGACGGTGTCCAGGTGCATGGTCGCGCGGGTCTGCTGGATCGGGACGGCGAGCACGGTGTGCGCGATCCCGTCGGCGAACACCGACCGGGCGAGGGACTCCGCGCCTGCCGCGGTGGTCCGCTCGCCGACGCCGATGGCCAGGACACCGGGCGAGAGCAGCATGACGTCGCCGCCTTCGATCGGCGCCGAATGCGCGCCGTACGCGCGGGCCGCGTGACGGAACCACGGGTGGTAGGCGTAGATCAGATCCAGCACCGCGGTCTCGCGGACGCGGGCGGGCATGGTGAGCGAGGAGACCGCGACCCGGTTGCCGATCCACGCCGACGAGTCACGGGTGAACAGCAGGTTGGGCAGCGGGTCGACGGCGAAGTCGTTCGGATGGTTCATCAGCCGGACCAGCGAGGCACCCTCGGCGGCGGGCAGCTCCTCGAAGGTCATGCCCGCCATCAGGACCTCGGCCAGCACGGCGGGCGAGACGCTCGACAGATGGGAACGGAGCGAATCGGCCAGGTCGGGCCCGAGCCGCCGCTCGTCGACGGCCGCGTGGACACCGGCCGCGTGGGCACGCGGGTCACCGAGCGCCGTGCGCAGCGCGTCCGCCAGCAGCAGCACGTCGACACCGCGGCCGCGCAGCACCTCGGCGAACGCGTCGTGCTCCTCCTGCGCGCGGTCCACCCAGGGGATGGAATCGAACAGGAGCTGGTCGTTGTTGCGAGGCGTGAGCCTTTTGAGCTCGTTGCCGGGCCTGTGCAGCAGCACCGCACGCAGGGGGCCGACTTCGCTGTCAACTCGGGGTGGAGTCGTCTCGTCAATCACCGGTTCACAGTAGCTAGGGAAGCCAGGAAACTCGCCCCTTGAGCAGCGCGTATCCGACGAAGGACACGAAATCCAGCGCGGTGTGCGCGACGATCAGCGGCCACAGCCGGTTCGTCTTCTGCCACAGCCTGCCGAACACCAGGCCCATCACGACGTTGCCGACGAAGCCGCCGAATCCCTGATACAGGTGATACGACCCGCGAAGCACCGAAGACGCGACCAGCGAGGTGTTCTCGCGCAGTCCGAGCTGCCGCAGCCTGGTCAGCAGATACGCGACGACGAGCACCTCTTCGGCGAACGCGTTCCCGAAGGCCGACAACGTCAACGTGATCGGACGCCACCACGTTTCGCCCAAAGTGGACGGTTGCACCGACAGGCTGAACCCGAGGCTGTAGGAGAGGAAGTACAGGCCCAGCCCCGGAATCCCGATCACCGCGGCGAGCAGGAGCCCGTGGACGACGTCACGGCCGGGCCGCGTTCTGTCGAGGCCGATCTCCGCGAGTTTCATCCCGCCGCGCCACAACAGGTACAGCCCGAGTGCGCCCCAGCCGATCAGCTGGCCCGCGCTCAGGAGCTGTTTGAGCAGGTCGACCAGGCTCAGTGTCGCCTGGGGGACGTTGAGCTGGGCCTGTTGCTGCGCCAGCGGGACAGGCTGCAGCAGCGAGTCCACAAGGGACAACAGGCTGCGCAGCCCGGACAGGCCGAGGGTGATCCCGAAGACCACGACGAGTTCGATGACGATCGCTCGTCGGCGCGCCGGGTCTTCCACGAACTCCGGCAGCGCCGGGCGTTCGGGACGCAGCCAGCTCATCGGCCGCACGTTACCGTCGGGTCATGCCCAGGAGTATCGCGACCAACGAAACCGTCGACCGTGCCGCGCTCGTCGACTTCCTGTCCACCCGCCACCGCGCCATCCTGATGACCACCAAGGCCGACGGCGCCCCGCAGCTCTCCCCGGTGACCTGCGGCGTCGACGGCGAAGGCCGCCTGGTCATCTCCACGTACCCGAAGCGCGCGAAGGTGGTCAACATCCGGCGTGAGCCGAAAGTGTCCGCCTGCGTCCTGTCCGACGAGTGGAACGACCAGTGGGTCCAGCTGAACGGCACTGCCGAGGTGCTCGACCTGCCCGATTCGGTCGAGCCGCTGGTCGACTACTTCCGCGCGATCTCGGGTGAGCATCCCGACTGGGACGAGTACCGCGAAGCGATGGTGAAGCAGGGCAAGAGCATCATCCGCGTCACCATCGACTCGTGGGGCCCGATCGCCAAGGGCGGCTTCCCGGCGGAACTCGCCTAACCGAACGAATACGGGCAGCCGACGAGCCTGCGGATCTCGCCGCTCAGCTGCTGCGGGCCGTCGACCGGACGCGAGAACGCGAGCCGGACGTCGTGGTCGCCGGAGTCGGCTTCGACCCGCAGCCGCAGGCCGTAGCGGTCGAGCCCGAGCGGCCGGATCCAGCCGTCGCGCAGTTCGGCGGGAACGTGTTTGGCGAGCTGCGCGACGACGTCGGCGTGGTCGCTCTCCAGGTGTTGCAGC
Source organism: Amycolatopsis alba DSM 44262 (assembly GCF_000384215.1). Taxonomy (NCBI): domain Bacteria; kingdom Bacillati; phylum Actinomycetota; class Actinomycetes; order Pseudonocardiales; family Pseudonocardiaceae; genus Amycolatopsis; species Amycolatopsis alba. The sequence goes on from NZ_KB913032.1 coordinate 3,915,319, forward strand.
CACGCGGCTTCGTAGTCGTGGAACGGGTCCGGCGGCGCGGCGCTGAACATGTGCGGCCGGAGCGAGTGCGTGCCCTCGGCGTCGGCGAGCACCAGCGACGCCGGGGTCAGCCTCAGCAGCGTCACGCCGTGCCCGACGTCCAGCAGCCGCTCGTCCGGCCGGGTTTCGGCGATGGACACCGCGCGGGCGCGCGCCGAGACCTCGGAGAGCGGGTGGAGCCAGCCGGTGATCCACAGCAGCCCGCGGATGGGTTCACGCAGGTCGACCGGCGCCTGATCGGTCAGTTCGACCATCACCGCGAGCTCGCCGCGTTGCGCTTCGTGCGCGCGTTTCACCAGGTGGTGCTCGTCGGGCAGCAGGATGCTGACGCTGCCGCTCGGGTGCACGTGGTGCAGTTCGGGGATGACGCGGCCGTACTGTCCTGGCTGGTCGCGCTGTTCGGCGGTCGGCATGAGCGTCGCCGGTCCGTTGCGGGTGGCGATCGTCTTCGCGCGTTCCGCGGGGTTCGGCGCCGGCGGGCGGCGAATGGACGTCGGTGTGGTCACGGCTCACCTCCTAAGTTAGGTGAGCCTAACCTGATTTACGCAGCGAGTGGAAGTAGCCTGGATCACTTCTCGTCGTGCGCGTATACGTTGACCAGGTGGAAGACCGCAGAATCCAGGTGCTCGAACCACCCGAAGGGGTGCGGGCGGCGGACATGCCAGTTCTGGTGCCCCTGCTCGACCGGCTCACCGTGACGGCGGGGACGACGGCCTTCGCGTCCAGCCTGCTCGTGGTGCTGGGCGTCGTCCTGGCGGTGACAGGCCGGTACGGGGTCGCCGTGCCCGCGTTCCTGCTCACCTTCATGACACCGGTCTCGCTCTACTTCGGCTACCTCGTACTCGCCGGATTCTCGCCGATGCGGAAGCTCGCCGCCAAGCCGTTCCGCCTGGTGAGCGGGCTGGACGACGCCGTCGTCGCCGGTTCGCGGGTGAGCGTCCCGCTCGACGGCCGCTGGCTCGTCGTCCGGTTGCCCGCCCCGCTCCGCGCGCAACTCGCGGCCCAGCGGCGGCTGTGGGTGCTCGGCCCGTTCTTCCTGCTTCCCGGCATCATCGGCCCGCGGCGCGGCAAGTTCCGGGACGCCCCCGTGAAGGGTTCGAAGCCGCTGGCGGCCGAGCCGGTCACGCCGGGGCGGATGCTCACCCTGCAACGGCGGCTGCTGTCCTCCTACTACCTGCTCGGCGCCGGTGTCACGCTGGTGGCGGCCGGCTTTTCGATCTGGGTCGCCGTCGACCTCCCGGACCGCCGCAGCCTTCTCGTGCCGGAACTGCAGGTACTGGCCGCCCTCTGCCTGCTCGCGACGATCGGGCTCGCCATCACGGCCCTCGTGATGGCCCGGCCGTCCCCGGAGCCGCGCTGGACCGAACTCGCCGTCATCTCCGGACCGGCGTCGGTCAACCTCTTCGGCATGGTCACCGTGAAGGGCCGGACGGTGCTGCCAGACGGCCGTGAGGTCACCGTCCGCGCCGGTGGATCGGATCCGTCGCTGGCCGCCGGGATCGCCGCGACCGGACGGCTCTGGGTACTCGGGATGCCGGTGGCCGGAAAGGCCGCGAAGGCCGGAGTGCCCGGTCACGCGGTTTTCGGGCCGGTCAAGTTCAGCTCGTGAGTGGCGAGGACGGTTCTGGTGGACTCGTGTTTGCCTACCCACTGGTGTGGCTGGTGGTCGAGCGTGGAGGATTTGGGACGCTGAACGTCCTGAATCCTCCACACTCGGTCTCGGTGATGAGGGTCCTTGCCACTCACGAGAGTGAGCGCCGCGTCGCTTCCTCGGTCTCCACGACACCCCGCCGGATCCCTTCCAGCTGCTCGCCCAGCTCACCGATCGTGGTCGTGTCGAGCAGCGAATCGCCGGTGGCGGCTGACAATTCCGCCGCCCTGGCGACCAGCCCGTCGAGCCCGAGCGCGCCGGATCGCAGCTGTGCCAGCAGTTTCCGCTGCGCGCTCGAAAGCCGCGCGTGCACGTCTTCCTGCGCCTGCACGGCTTCGAGCGACTGCGTCAGGTCGCCGCGGATGTCGTCGTCGGCGGTCTTCAGTTCCTTCCGCAGCCGGGCCTTTTCGGCGGACACCGCGCCGACGTCCACCCGCGTCAACGCCTTGGCGGTGGCCGTCGCGCGGCCGGCCAGCCGCCGGAGCGTGTCGACGGTTTCCCGCACCACCGGTTCCATGTCGGCCACCCGGTCGGCGAGCGGTCCGGCTTCGAGCGAATCCGAAATCGACCGGAAGCCGTGCGCCGCGGCCTCCGCGCGCCGCAGCCAGTCCGCCTCGGGAGAACCCGGTTCGACCTCGGGCAGAGCCCGCTCTTCCGGCTCTGGAGCGGGTTTCGCACGGGTGGCGGCGGCGACCCCGGCGCGGGCGGCGAGCACGGTCACGCCGACGCCGAGCGCGGCGACCACCGGCAGCTGCACCGCCCAGGCCGCCCCCGCCGACGTCGCCGCGAGGAGCAGTCCCCACGGTTCGGCGAGCTCACGAACGAAGCGCATATCCGAGGATCTCAGAAATTCGAGATCACGGCGGTGAAGACCTGGTCGATCGAGTCCGGTTTGGACGAGTCGTATCCCACACCCTGGGTGGTCTCGGCGATCTCCTTGAGCACGTTCAAGTCCGCGTCGGAGCCATAGGCGATGGTGAACATCCGCACCGCCTCGCCGCTGCCCTCGGTCCGCAGCTGCCCGAGGAGATTCGGCAGGTCGATGCCGCCCGGATCCTCGTTCCGGCCGTCGGTGAGCACGACGACGGCGTTGATCGCGTTCGGATCCAGGTTCTGCTTCATGTACTCGTAGGCCGCGAGCGACGAGTCGTAGAGCCCTGTCCCGCTCTGCGGCGTCAGCCCGTTCAGCCGCGACGCCAGCTCCTGCCTGCCCGGCTCACCGCCGATCGGCGACACCGGACGGAGCTCGAAGTAGTCCTTGTCGCTGTTCAGTTTCGTCGAGAACATCCACAGCCCGACCTTGTCCGCGTCGCTGAACTGCGGCAACGACGCCACGGCCGCTTGCTTCGCGAGATCCATCTTGTTCTTCCCGGTCCCGCTGACGCTGTCGCCCATCGAACCGGAGACGTCGACGACCAGCAGCACGTTCGCCTTCTTCCGCAGGTCCTTCCACGACTTCAGCACCTCGGTCAGCACGGGCGGGCTCGGCGGGCGGATCAGGTTGAGCTTCCCGTCGGGCTGCGCGCCGTTCTCCTTCGTGGTTTGCGAGCCGGGCTTCCCGTCGAACGTACGGAAACCGATGTCGCTGAACTTCTGCTGCGCCTCGGCACCCCGCAGATGCGCGAGGAAGTCCGCCGCGACCTGCTTGTGGACGTCGTCGGCCCAGTTCAGCACGGCGAACGGGTGATCGGAGTTGAGCGTGCCGTCGCTCGGGTAGATCCCGACGAGCGGCACTTTCGGCGGCGCGTGCTGGCCGCGTTTCGCCGGGTCGTTGGTGGGATTGCCCTGGTTGTAGCCGACGAGCGAGTTCTCCTCGACCGTCACCGCCGAGATGTACGACAGCGCCGCGCCGCGGTCGTCGGCCTTCTGCAGGTTCGTCAGGAACGTCAGCGTGTTGTCGCCGTAGTGCACGATGGCCTGCTCGACGTTCTGCACGAACGTCCGCGCCTCCGGCTTCGCGAGCGCGTTCGCGGTGAGGTCCGAAGAAGTGCCTGTCGCCGCGTAGTAGGCGCCGATGGTGGCGTTGAGACCGGACGTCGAGATGTTCGGGTTCGTCTTGCCCAGCCGGAACTTCCCCCATTCCGGATGCCCGTACTTCGCCCAGCCCTGCGGATCCGTGGCGAGCGCCGCGAGATCCTTCCAGCCGATGCCCTTGCCCGGCCAGCCGAGCGCCTCGGCCATCGGTTTCGGCATCGCGACGACCAGTGGCGCGTTCGCGACCGATTCCGGGTCGCCCTCGGGCACCAGGGCGGGATGATCGGTGCCGGTGAGGTTCTGGCGCAGCAGGTTCACCCAGCCGGACGCGGCGGGCGTCCAGACGTCCGGCCGCGGGCCGTCCACCGCCTCGTTCCAGCCGCGGGACAGCGCCTGCATCGCGGTCCCGGAGGACTTCGACTGCACGAGCACGTCGACGCAGCGACCGGCCACCGTGCGGCCGCTGTAGTCCTTGGCGATCTCGGAGACCACGCCCGCCTTCTCCGGCGACGACGACACCTGCAACTTGACCGCGTCGCCCGTCGTGCACTTCGCCGCCGCGGCCTCCTCGCCGGAGTCGCTCGTGATCGCGCGCAACCCGATGATCAGGCCGATGGCGACCACCGCCGCGGCCGCGAACGCCAGGACCTTGCGGCCGCCGCGGGACTGCTGAGGATTCACGACCATGGAGAACCTCCGCCGGTGGGAACACCGATTATCCGGAGGTTTCGCCTTGTCCGGCTTGGCGTTGCCGAACCGTTGCGGCCGTGGCGGTACTTATCCCGCCACGGCCGCGAGGGGGCCGTCAAGCACCCGGACCGCGTCCGGACCAGGTCCACGCGTAGCCGTCGTCCTCCGACGCGTCGGCCGCTTCGCCGAGCTCCAGCGGCGCGAAGGTGTCCACCATGACCGCGGTCTCGTCGAAGAACTGCGCCCCGATCGACGCCTCCGCCGCGCCGGGCTGCGGCCCGTGCGTGAACCCCGACGGGTGCAGCGAAAGCGAGCCGACCTCGATCCCGGAGCCCTTGCGCGCCTCGTAGTTGCCGCGGACGTAGAACATCAGCTCGTCGGAGTCGACGTTCGCGTGGTTGTACGGCACCGGGATCGACTCGGGGTGGTAGTCGACCTTGCGCGGGCAGAACGAGCACACCACGAAGTTCGGGCCCTCGAACGTCTGGTGCACGGGCGGCGGCTGGTGCACGCGGCCGGTGATCGGCTCGAAGTCGTCGATGTTGAACACCCATGGGTACAGGCAGCCGTCCCAGCCGACGACGTCGAACGGGTGGGTCGCGTAGGTGTAGCGCGTCAGCCCGGCGCGGTGCCGCACGAGGACCTCGACGTCGGTGCCGTCGGCGACCAGTGGTTCGGACGGGCCGCGGATGTCGCGCTCGCAGTACGGCGAGTGCTCCAGGAACTGGCCCTTCGCCGACAGGTACCGCTTCGGGGGGCCGATGTGGCCGCGCGCCTCGATGGTCAGCAGCTTGACGCCGTCGTCGTGCGGGAGCACGCGATAGGTGCACGACGTCGGGATGACGAGGTAGTCGCCGTCGCCGATCTCCAGCGAGCCGTAGATGGTCTCGACGGTCGCGCTGCCGCCCTGGACGTAGAACAGCTCGTCGCCCGCCGCGTTGCGGTACAGCGGCGAAGGCCGGTTCGCGTGGACGAAGCCGATGGTGACGTCGGCGTTGCCGAACAGCCGCCGCCGGTCGGTGACCGCGTCGGCGTCACCGAACTTGAGGTCGTGGGTCTTGAACGCGCGGGGCTTGAGCGGGTGGTTCGGGGTGATAGGGCCGCGCTCGTCCTCGATCGCGACGGCGTCGACGATCGCGGTGGGCAGGCCGCGGTGATAGAGCAGCGCCGAGTCCGCCGAGAAGCCCTCGACACCCATCAGTTCCTCGGCATACAGGCCACCGTCGGGCTTGCGGAACGCCGTGTGGCGCTTGTGCGGGATCTCGCCTACCTGCCGGTAGTAAGGCATCGGAATCTCCCCGGAACGTGTCCGTTGTGCGAACGATTTTGTCCTGATGTCGTACGCTACTAGCGTGTCAGTCGTGTCAAGCGCTGTGGAACTCACGCCACCCGGCCCCCGAGGAATCCCTCCCCTGTTCGCGCGGCTCGTCGACGACTCGGCGTTGTTCCCGCCCGGTGAGGCGTCCATGCCCGAAGCGCTGCGTGCGCACTTCGCGTCGAGGGCCGGTGAGCACTCCGGCGTCCTCGGTGTGTTCCTGTGCCAGGCGTCGAGGCTGCCCGAGCTCATCACCGAACTCATCAAGATCAAACCCAAGGAACCGCTACCGCTGTCGCTGATCATCGACACCGGTCTCGGCGGGGTCCCGAAGGCGATCTCCATCGTCGAGTCGCGCAGCGAGATCCTCGCCCTGCGGATGGTGGAGATGCCCGCCCCGTCGGACGTCGACGAGGTCTGGCTGGAGCGCGTCTCCGAGTTCGTGCCCGAGGACGTCATCCGCGTGGTCGAGCCGCGCCGCGGCGTCGGCTGGCTGGACGGCGTGCGGAAGGTCATCGAGCACGGCAGCTGGCCGAAGATCCGCTGCGGCGGCAAGGCAGGCGAGAACTTCCCCAGCGTCGACGAGGTCGCGGACTTCCTCGCGGTGGTCAGCGGCTCGACCGGGGCGTCGTTCAAGGCGACCAACAGCCTGCACCGCGCCGTCCGGCACACCGACGAGACCAGCGGATTCACCCATCACGGGTTCCTGAACCTCATCGTCGCGTCGGCACGGTGCCTCTCGGGCGGCGACGTGCGCGCCGCGCTCGAATCGACCGACAGTGACGCGCTGGCGAGCGAGGCCAAGGAGATGTCGGAGCCGGCCGCGAAGGCCGTTCGCGGGCTCTTCGCCTCCTACGCGGCGGCCTCGTTCGACGAGCCGGTCGCCGACCTCGGGGAACTCGGGTTGCTGTGACCCGCGAAGGGTCCCTCACCCTCGACAGAGGGCTCGCGCTGCTGCAAGCGGTGGCGGACGCCGGTGGCGAGGCGGCGACGATCTCCGAACTCGCCGTCGCCATCGGCGCGAGCCGGGCCGCCGTCTACCGGCTGCTCGTCCCGCTCTCCGAACGCGGCCTCGTGTGGCGTGACGGGAACAAGGTGCGGCTGGGCGTCGGCCTGCTCCGGCTCGCCGGGCAGGTCCTCCCGCAGCTGCGGGAGGCGGCCAGGCCGGTCCTGCGGGAGCTGGCGGAGAAGGTCGGCGCGACGGCGCACCTGTCGGTCGCGCAGGGGGACCAGGCGCAGGCCGTCGCGGTCGTCGAACCGTCCTGGACGAGCTTCCACGTCGCCTACCGCGTCGGCACGCGCCATCCGCTGTCCGCCGGTGCCGCGGGCAAGGCGATGACGCTGCGCCCCGGCGGCGGCGAAGGCTGGGTGACGTCGTCCGGTGAGCTGGAGGCGGGCGCTTCCGGAGTCGCCGCGCCCGTGCGCGGGGTGCCGGGTCTGAAGGCCAGCCTCGGCGTCGTCTCACTGGAGCCGCTGGACGCCTCCGTGGTCGGGCCCGCGGTCGTGGGGGCGGCCGTCCGGCTGGCCGAGGTGCTGAAGCAGCCCGAGTAGGCGGTGTCCTGTACGTACAGGACACCGCCTAGTCAGCGGGTGCTGAGCAGCGGGCGCACCATGGTCGCCAGCAGGGTGAGATCGACCGCGAACAGGAGCCGCTCGAACAGGCCGAGCGTGACCTCCTGGTGTGACGGCCCGGTGATCATCGTCCAGACGAAACCGCCGAGCACGATCACCACGGCGGCGAAGCTGGCCACCGAAAGCCGCCGGATCGTCGTGCGACGCGGCTCCCAGGGGCAGCGCGCCCGGCCGGGGCGGGTCAGCACCCAGGCCGCGGCGGGAAGCGCGAGGAAGGCCGTCAGCGCGGCGTAGTTGTGGATCTGCCCGGCCAGCGAACGGGCCTGGCCTTCCGGGTCGACAGGGACGAGCGCGAGGACGAGCAGCCCGGCGCACCACACGCCGAGCAGGACGAGAACGGACTCGTAACCGCGGCGGTGCGCCTTCGCGATACCGCCGAGCAGGGCGAGCGAACCGAACCCCAGCGCCAGGCACATCGCGCCGAACAGCGGGGCCGCGGTCGAACCGGGCGAAAGATAGCCGTAGACGTACTCGGACAGCGTCTGCCAGACCGGGCTGACCTGACTGGACAGCCGCAGGTGGAGGTCGATCGAGATCGCGACGGCGACGGCCATGCCCAAGATCGCGAGCCTGCCGTGCAGTGGGGAGACGGCACGGGCCGCGAGGATCTTGGGCGAGGTCACGACCGGTTTCTCCAGGCACGTCGGGGCGGGTGTTCACCTTTTCGTTCCCGAAAGGTTACCCGGCGAACCTGTGAAAATGCCGTGCGCCTCAGAAGGCCAGCTGGGCCAGCGCGAACAGCGAGAATCCGGCGAAGACGAAGCCCGCCACGCGCTGGATGAGCTTCGGGCGGATGCGGTTCCGCACCTTCGCACCGATGAAGACGGCGAGCCCGGCGACGGCGACCAGCGCGACGAAGGAGCCGAGCGCGACCGCGAACGGGTTCCCGAAGCGGGCCGTGAGGCTGGCCGTCGCGAGCTGAGAGGCGTCACCCCACTCCGCGGCGAACAGCACGCCGAACGACGTCAGCGCGGAGCGCAGGAAGGTCGCGGGACCCGCTCCGGAGCGCGAGGCGTCTTCGCCACCGTCCTGTCCGGGGCTGAACCCTTCGCGAAGGAGCATGTACGAACCGACACCGAACATCGCGGCGACGATCGCTGTCACCAGTGTCTCCGGCAGCAAAGTGAGCACACTGCCGAAAGTGGCGGCGATCGCACATTGCACGGCGAATGCGGCGGTGACCCCGACGAATACCGGCCACGCACGGAAACGGGTGGTGAGGACCAAGGTGGCGACGAGGGTCTTGTCCGGCAGTTCCACCGCCAGTACCAGGCCGAACGCGCTGATGAGCGCCAGCATCGAGCCAGACATGATGATCTCTCACCCCTTTCGCTGCAACGATAAAGGTGCGATTCAGAGAAAGGCAAGCTGATCGTTTTTCCGAATCGTGCGGCATGCGCGGGCGAATTGTGTTTCTCGGCGGGGCGGAAAGGAGATTTCGGCGAACCGAATTCTTTTTTCCGGCTTCGCTGGTAGCGTCCGCGATCGTGGACGAGAGAGCGCGGATCGACGACGTGTGCGGACGGTTGCGGAACCACTACGTGTTCCCTGACATCGCCGAGAAGCTGACAGTGGTCTTGCAGGCGAAGCTGAGCGAGGGCGCGTACGCGGGGCTGGACGACGAGGCGTTCGCCGTCGCGGTCACCCAGGACCTGCAGTCGCTCAACGGGGACAAGCATCTGCGGCTGCGGCATCACGTCGACCCGCTGCCCGAGGTGGACGGGGAGTCCTTCGATCCCGAGCAGTTCCGGCGCGAGGCGGAACTGAACGGTCACGGCATCGCGTCGGCGCGGCGGCTGCCGGGGAACGTCGGCTACCTGGAGACGAAGCTGCTCTACGGGCCGGACATCGCAGGCGAGGCCCTCTCCGCGGCGATGACGCTGCTCGCGACCACCGACGCGCTGATCGTCGACGTCCGGGAGAACCGGGGCGGCGATCCGATGGCGGTCGCGTTGCTGATCAGCTACCTGGTCGACGAGCCCGTGCACTACAACAGTATTTATCTGCGCGACGGCGACGTGACGAACCAGTTCTGGACGCTGCCGTACGTGCCGGGCCGGAAGTTCGGCGCGGACAAGCCGGTGTGGGTGCTGACCGGGCCGACGACGTTCTCCGGCGCCGAGGACCTGAGCTACTCGTTGCAGCAACTCGATCGGGCGAAAACGGTGGGCGCGGTCACCGGCGGCGGGGCGAACCCGCGTCGGCAGTACAAAGTGGACACCTACCTGGACATCACCGTCCCCGGTGGACGGGCCGTGAACCCGGTCACGGGGACCAACTGGGAAGGCGTCGGTGTCCGGCCCGACATCGCCGTCGACGTCGAGGCCGCTTTCGACACCGCGTACGCGTTGGCGCTGGAACACGTGCTGACACTGGGGGATTCCGGGGTGCGGCGGCCGGTCGCCGACGAGGCGCGGCTCACGCTCGCCCGGCTCGGCTGAACCAGGGCGTGGGACCTACGTCCTGTCGAGATCAGGACCACTTGAACTGGCGGGTCCACCTCGGGTTGAGCAGGCTTGGGGCGTGGAGGTTCTCGATCTCGCTAGGTGGCAGTTCGGCATAACCACCGTCTATCACTTCCTGATGGTCCCGCTGACCATCGGGCTTTCGGTCCTGGTCGCCGGGATGCAGACGGCCTGGGTCCGCACGGGTGACGTGCGCTACCTGAAGATGACCAAGTTCTGGGGGAAACTCCTGCTGGTCAACTTCGCGATGGGCGTCGTCACCGGGATCGTGCAGGAGTTCCAGTTCGGGATGAACTGGAGCGCGTATTCACGGTTCGTCGGTGACGTGTTCGGCGCGCCGCTGGCGATGGAAGGGCTCGTCGCGTTCTTCGTCGAGTCGACCTTCCTGGGGCTGTGGATCTTCGGCTGGGACAAGCTGCCGAAGAAGGTCCACCTGGCGTGCGCTTGGGCGTACTCGCTGGCGACCGTGGCGTCCGCGTACTTCATCCTGGCGGCGAACTCGTGGATGCAGCATCCGGTCGGGGTCGAATTCGTCGACGGGAAGCCGACGATGAACTCGATCTGGGCGGTGCTGACGAACAACACCGCGCTGGCCGCGATCCCGCATACGCTCGCGGGCGCCTTTTCGGTGGCGGCGGCGTTCCTGGTCGGTGTCGCGGGCTGGCAGTTGTGGCGCAAGCGTTCGGAGGACGACGAGCACCGCGCGGTGTGGCGTTCGTCGTTGCGTCTCGGCGGCTGGACCGGGGTGGTGGCGTTCGCGGTGCTGGCGATCACCGGTGACATGCAGGGCAAGCTTATGTTCGAGCAGCAGCCGATGAAGATGGCTTCGGCCGAAGCGCTGTGCCACACGGAGAAACCGGCGAGCTTCTCGATCATCGCGATCGGCGACGTCAGCGGCTCGAACTGCGAGGACGTCAAGACCTTCAACGTGCCCGCGTTGCTCTCCTTCTTGGCGCACAACGACTTCACGACCGAGGTCAAGGGCGTCGAGAACCTGGTGACCGAGTACCAGGCGAAATACGGCACGAACTACCCGGACGACCCGCAGCTCGGTTCGCTCGCGGGGAAGCCGATCGACTACGTGCCCAACCTGCCGGTGACCTACTGGGGTTTCCGCGCGATGATCGGGTTCGGCGCGATTTCGGCCGGGATCGGGCTGCTCGCGCTGTGGCTGACCCGGCGCGGGCGGATACCGGGGCAGCGGTGGTTCCCGTGGCTCGTGCTCGGCGGGATCGCGACGCCGTTCATCGGGAACAGCGCCGGCTGGATCTTCACCGAGATGGGGCGTCAGCCGTTCGTGGTGGTGCCGAACCCGACCGGTGTCGACGGCGTGTGGATGTTCACCGCGCAAGCGGTCTCGAAGTTGTCCACAGGCGAGGTGTGGACGTCGCTGATCGCTCTGACGACCGTCTACGCGGCGCTCGGCGTTGTCGAAGTCTTCCTGATGCGCAAGTACGTGCGCGGCGGTGTCGACGCCGTCATGCCACCCAAGAAACCAGCCTCGACCAGCAAGAACGACGACTCCGAAGGCGGTGACAGCGATGACGACGCGCTGGCCTTCGCCTACTGATCGCCTCTTGACCTCACCTGCCCAGCCCCCCGCCCTTCCCTGGGGGCGGCCCCACACCCAGCGTATCGGGGGTATCGCTCAGGCGGGTTACCCACAGCCAATCTGTGGACAACTTGAGCGGTTGTGGATAACTCAGGGCTACGGAGGCTTGAGGGGCCGGTTCGGGCGGGCAGGCGTGGTAGCGGCGGGTTGCGAAAGCCACTTTCGCAACCTTGAACGTTGCGAAAGTGGCTTTCGCAACGTCCGGAGCGGGCAGGCGGCCGGGCACAAGCGTGAGCAGGGGGCAGGGCAGGCCGGAGGGACCCTTCACCGCATCGCACGAGGCGAAGGCCTGAGGCCCACGCAGCCCAAGCCCACGCAGCCACGGGAAGCCAGGAAAGGGAACACCCGATGACCCTCGAAACGATCTGGTTCTGCGTCATCGCCCTCTTCTGGCTCGGCTACCTCTTCCTCGAAGGCTTCGACTTCGGCGTCGGCATGCTCATGCCCGTCCTCGCGAAGGACAACACCGAGCGCCGCGTCATGGTCAACACGATCGGCCCGGTCTGGGACGGCAACGAGGTCTGGCTGATCGTCGCCGGCGGCGCGATGTTCGCCGCGTTCCCCGGCTGGTACGCGTCGCTGTTCTCGGCCGCGTACCTCCCGCTCCTGGTCGTCCTGCTCGCGCTCATCGGCCGCGGCGTCGCGTTCGAGTACCGCGGCAAGGTCGACTCCGACCGCTGGCGCCGCAACTGGGACCGCGTCATCGGGATCGGCTCGTGGATCCCGCCGTTCGGCGTCGGCCTGCTCCTCGCGACCACCGTCCTCGGCCTCCCGCTCGACGCCGACGGCAACCGGGTCGGCGGCCCGTTCGCCGCCCTGAGCTTCGAAACGCTGCTCGGCGCGATCGCGGTCGTCGGGTTCTCGCTGGTCCACGGCGCCGCGTTCCTCGCCCTCAAGACCGAGGGCGACCTCCGCCACCGCGCGCGGAAGCTGGCCACACGCCTGCTCCCGGTCGCCCTGCTGCCGTTGCTCGCGTTCCTCATCGTCGTGCAACTGCGCTCGGGTGACCTGTGGACACTGCTCCTCATCGGCATCGCCGTCATCGCCGCGGTCCTCGCCTGGTTCCGCATCCGCGTGGGCAGGGAAGGGCAGGCGTTCGCCGCGCTCGGCGGGGTCATCGGAGCCGCCGCGGTCGCGATCTTCGTGGCCCTGTACCCGAACGTCCTACCGTCCACAGTGGACCCGGCGAACACGCTCACCATCGCCGGTGAGGCGTCGAGCCCGTACACGTTGACGGTGATGACCTGGGTCGCGCTCTTCGGCGCACCCGCCGTCCTGATCTACCAGGGCTGGACGTACTGGGTGTTCCGCAAGCGTATCGGCACCCGGCACATCCCACCGGTGCACGCACCATGACCGAACTTCCCGGCCGCGACACCCTTTCCGCCACGGAGTCCACAATGGACCCAGCGCGACCGGGGAAGGGTCCGCTCGGCGCGCTGGCTCCACTTTCGAGTGCGGCGCGCCGGGCGTTGATCCTCAGCGCGATCTTGTCCTTCTGCAACGCCGTACTGCTGGTGGGCCAGGCGTTCCTGCTGGCCGACGTCCTCTCCGCGGTCGTCCGCGGAACCATGGGGGACCGCACCGCCCAGCTGGCCGTGCTGCTCGCGCTCGTCGCAGGGCGCGCGTTGACCGGCTGGGCGGTGCGGATCGTCTCCGCCCGCGCCGCCGCCCGCGCGAAGGAAGAACTGCGTGCCAAAGCCCTCGACCACGCACTGAAACTCGGCCCGGAATGGATCGCGCGCCGCGGTCACGGCGAGCTGACCTCGTTGACCACCAAGGGACTCGACGCGCTCGACGCCTACTTCACCCAGTACCTCCCGGCGCTGGTGACCGCCGCGATCGTGCCACTCGCCGCCGGCGCCGCGATCCTGTTCGCCGACTGGCCGTCGGCCGCGCTCGTCGTGATCACCGTGCCGTTGATACCGCTGTTCGCCATCCTGATCGGCAAGCACACCGCCGAGCGGGTCGCCGAAGCCGCCGACGCCGAACAACGGCTGTCGGGACATCTGCTGGAACTCGTCCGCGCGCTGCCGATCCTCAGCGCGTTCCGACGCGCCGAGGCGCAGGCCGAGACGGTGCGGAAGATCTCCGAACGCCATCGCCGCGCGACGCTCAAAACCCTGAAGGTCGCGTTCGCGTCGGCGTTCGCGCTCGAACTGATCGCGACGCTTTCGGTCGCGCTGGTCGCGGTCGTCATCGGCGTCCGCCTGGTCTCCGGAGAACTGCCGCTGGCCATCGGGCTCGGCGTCCTGATCCTCGTCCCGGAGTGCTACCAGCCGCTGCGCGCGGTCGGTGCCGCGTTCCACGCCAGCGAAGACGGCGTCGAAGCCGTGCGCCGGGTCGCGGACGTACTCGCGGAACCCTTGCCGCCCAACGGTTCCGAGACATTGGGCAAGGGCGAGATCCACGTCGGCGGGCTCCGCGTCGTCCGACGCGGCGGCTTCGCGCCCGACGGCGAGACGTTCAGCGCCCGGCCCGGCGAGATCACCTGGCTGCGGGCGCCCAGCGGCGGCGGCAAGTCGACGACGCTGGCCGTACTGCTCGGCTTCGTGCAGGCCGTCGACGGGACGATCACCGTCGACGGCACCAGCCTCGACGGCGCCGATCTCGACCGCTGGCGCGAGAACGTCGCCTGGGTGCCGCAGTCGCCGGTGTTCGGCGGGGGCACGGTCCGCGACGAGGTCGGCGCCGAAGACATCCTCGGCGAACTCGGCCTCGACGGACTGGCCGACCGGCCGGTTTCGAAGCTGTCACAGGGACAACGTCAGCGCGTCGCGGTGGCGCGGGCACTCGTGCGGGTCCGGTCGGGCGCCTGGCTGCTCCTGCTCGACGAGCCCACCGCCCATCTCGACGAGGCCAACGCCGGACTCGTCATGGCCGCCGTTTCCAGGGCCGTCGACAACGGCGCCGCCGCGATCATCGCCGCCCACGAACGCACCTCAGGTGTCGACATATCGACCGGTATCGCAAAGGAAGCCGTCACGACCGAGGAGCGGGCGGAGACGAGGCCGGTGCCCTGGCGCGACCTGCTGCAGCCCCGGTTCTTCGGCGGGGCGCTGCTCGGCGCCGCCGCCTTGCTCGCCGGGGTCGCGCTGACCGCGCTCTCGGGCTGGCTGATCGCCAAGGCGTCGCAACAGCCGCCGATCCTGACCCTGACGGTGATGATCGTCGGCGTGCGGACGTTCGGCCTCGGCCGCGCGGGGCTGCGCTACCTCGAACGGCTGGTCACGCACGACGCCGCGTTCCGGATCGCCGGGAGCCTGCGGGTCCGGCTGTGGGAGTCGCTCGTACGGCTCGGGCCGGCGCGGGCGCTTCGGGCGGGCGAGGAACAGCGGCGGCTGGTCGGCGACACCGACACGGTGCGCGATCTGCTGCCCAGGGTGATCACGCCGCTGATCGTGGTCGCGCTGGTGGCCGCCGGTGCCGTCGCGGTCCAGGCCGCCGTGCTGCCCGAAGCCGGGCTCGCGCTGGCCGCGGCCGTGCTGGTGAGCGCGTTCGCGCCGCTGCTCGCGCTTCGGGCAGAACGCCGCGCGACCAGCGCGCTGGCCGCCGGACGGCGTTCGGTGTCGGCGCAGGTGCTGAGCCTGTTCGAAGCCGCCGCCGAACTGATCGCGTACGGGACCGACAAAGTCCGGCGTCGTCGAATCGCCACCACCGATGCCGCGCTGACCGCCGAAGCACGGCGACAGGCTTTCGGCGCCGGAGCGGCTGACGCCCTGATCATCCTGGCGACAGGGGCTGCCACCGTCGTGAGCACCGGGTTCGCCGTGAGCGCCGTCGCCGCCGGCGCGCTGGACCCGGTGCTTGCGCCGGTGGTCGCCCTGGTGCCGCTTGCGCTGGCGGAGGTCCTCTCCCTTCTTCCGCCGGCCGCGCAGCACTGGGACACCCTGCGCCAGGCCCGGCTGCGCCTCGCCGCGTGCGATGAACGGTCCGTTCCTGGCAGATTCCGCAAGGAACGGACCGTCCACAGCGGCGGCGGGGTGCGGATCCGGAACGCGGACCTCGGCTGGCCCGGCACGGAACACCCGGTCCTCACCGGTGTCGACCTCGACATCGCGCCCGGCACGCACGTCGCCGTCGTCGGCCCGAGCGGCGCCGGGAAGTCGACGCTCGTCGCGGCCCTGCTCGGCTTCCTCAAGCCGAGCAGAGGCGAAGTCGCCGCTCCCGAGAACGTCGCCTGGGCACCGCAGGAACCGATGCTCGTCTCGACCACCGTCGCCGAAAACCTGCGCCTCGCCAAGCCGACGGCGTCCGAGGCGGACCTGCGGAAAGCCTTGTACCAGGCCGTTCTCGAGGACGTCGAGCTCACCACGATGCTGGACAGCGCGGGCGCCGGGCTGTCGGGCGGGCAGGCGCAGCGGGTCGCGCTCGCGCGGGCCGTGCTCGGCGCCGCGCGAGCCGATCTCGTCCTGCTCGACGAACCGACAGCGCATCTCGACGAGCCCACGGCGAGGACCGTCCGTGAACGGCTCGGCGAGGCACTCACCGGGAAAACCGTCGTCCACGTCACGCACAGCGCGGCCGAAGCCGACGGGGCCGACGTGATCCTGGAGGTACGAGAGGGCCGCGTCACAACGCGCGTACTGGCCGGAGCGGACTAATGTCGATAGCGCTCATGGATCCCACGCTTGCCGCGCGCGCACTGTCCGCCGCCACCGAGATCACCGGCACCGCCCTGTCGGGTGACGACCCTGGTGACGTGCTGGAGACCGTGGTCGCCCGCGCCGTCGAACTGGCCGAGGCCGACCTCGGTCTCGTCATGGTGCGCGCGGACGATGGCCAGGTGGTCGCCGAAGCCGCGCACGGGGCCGACATAACGGGACTTCGAGGACTGGCCTTTTCCGCCGATTCCGCCGCCGGACAGGTCGCCCGCGGCGGCGAACCCGTGGTCAGCGAGGATTTCACCGTCGATCCCCGCACGGCGCGGTTCGTCCCGCCGGAGCTCCAGGGCTTCGGGCCTTTCGCGGCATCGGCGTTCGGTGCGGGCGGGCGCGTCCTCGGCGCGCTCACCGTGTACCGGCGTCACGGCGGGGATCCGTTCTCCGCCAGCACGGTCGAGGTGCTCACGGCCTTCGCGGCGCAGGCGGGCGTGGTGCTCGCGCTGGCGGAAGGCGCCAACGCCCGGCACCGCGTGACCCTTTACCAAGAGCGCGAACGCATCGCGCGTGAGCTGCACGACGTCATCGTGCAGCGGCTCTACGGCGCCGGGATGCAGCTCGACCGCGTCCGCAAGAACATGCGGAAGAGGTTCGCGCAGGCCGACGGCGTGCGGCTGTCCGAGGCGATCGACCAGCTCGACCAGACCATCGAAGAGATCCGCGGCACCGTACGCGCCCTGCGCAGCCCGGAACCGGCGAACGAGACGGTCATCGCCACCGACCTCGCCGAGTCCGCGCGGGGCGAGGTGCGTATCGCGGGTGAGCTGCTCGGCTACCCGCCGACCCTCGAACTGTCGGGAGAACTCGCCGACATCCCCGCCGAACAGGCGGACCACATCCGGGCCGCGCTCCGCGAAGCACTGTCCAATGTGGTCAGGCACTCCGGGGCGAGCGAGACCCGCGTGACGCTCAGCCGCGACGTGGAAGGTGTCAAACTTCGCGTGCGGGACAACGGATCCGGGGTTCCGCAGGGGGTCGCCAAACGCGGTCTCCGTCATCTGGCCGAACGCGCTACGACGTCCGGCGGGCGCTTTTCGATCAATTCGTCGCCGAGCCTGGGGACCTTGGTCGCCTTCGACGTTCCCCTCGATCAAACCGTGTGAAATTAACGGTCCTTTGCGGTCATTCGAGTGACTGTCACGGATTACGGATTAATCCGTAACAGTGGCGGCCGGGGCGCGATTCTAAGGGAAATTCCCAGTGAAAGGACTCCGCATGTCCTCGGTTCGTCGCGCCATAGGCACGGCCGCGATACTCGCCGGTTTCTCTGTTTTCGGCCCGGTTTCCGTCGCATTCGCGCTGGAGTTGCCCGCTGTCGCCGACCAGGACTGTGAGGGCTTCCAGTTCGACGGAATCGCTTGTGAAACACGGCTGTCGCAATTCCCGGACAAGGACTGTGCCGATTTCCCCTCGCAGGCGGCCGCGCAGGCCGAACTCAAGAAGAACCCGCGTGATCCGTACAAGCTCGACGGTGACCACGACGGATACGCCTGCGAATCCCGGTTCGGCAAACCCGCGAGAGCCGAGCAGGTCAAGGTCAAACCCGTCGGCGGGGTCGCGACCGGCGGCGGGGAACCCGACGAACCCAACGGCGGTCTCCTGGAAATCGGCGCGGTCGCACTGGCCGGCACAGTCCTGTTGACCGCGACGGCCACGGGCGCCTCCCTGCTGCTTCGGCGGCGTGTCGAGCGATGACCAGGGCTTCCTGGTGCCGATGGCCGGTTCCGCTGGTCGTCGGCACGTTCATCGGGGTGGTGCTCGCGGCCGCGCTGACCGCTTGCGTCACCCCGGAGGCGGGCAGGATCGCGTCGCCGGCGGCGCCTTCCACCGTGACCGCGGTGGCGCCTTCGGCTCCCGAGACCCTTCCGCTCGCGCCCGCGGCACCGGCGACGCTCGAGATCCCCGCGATCGGCGTCCGCACCGGCGAGATCGCCGACCTCGGCCTGGCCGGGGACGGCAGCCTGCAGGTGCCGTACGACGCGATCACCACCGGCTGGTTCACCGGCGGCCCGGCACCCGGCGAGATCGGGCCCGCGGTCCTCGCCGGGCACGTCGACTACAAGAAGATCCCCGGCGTCTTCGGCAGGCTCAAGGAACTCAAGACCGGCGACGAGGCCATCGTCCACCGTGAGGACGGGGTCGCGGCGGTGTTCACCGTGTACGCCGTCGAACGGCATCCGAAGACGTCTTTCCCCACGGAGAGGGTCTACGGCGACACGACCGGGCCGGAACTGCGCCTGATCACCTGCGGCGGGGATTTCGACTCCTCGACCGGCAACTACCTCGACAACGTCGTCGCCTTCGCGAAGCTGACCCGCACGTAGATTCGCCGGATGCGCACCGTCTACGTCGTCACGCATCCGGAGGCCACCCATCACGTCGATCGAGTGGTGGGCGGGTGGTTCGATTCCGAACTCACTCCCGACGGCGAGCGCGCGGCCGCCGCCGTCGCCGAGTCGCTGCGCGCGAAGGTGCCGGGCGACGTCGAGATCCACTCGTCGGACCTGCGCCGCACCGCCCGGACGGCGGAGGTGATCGGCGAACGGCTCGGCGTGACACCGGTCCTGGACCGGCGGCTGCGTGAGAAGTCGTACGGGGAAGCCGGGGGCAAGCCCCAGGAGTGGCTGGACGCCCGGTTCGTCCCGCCGCCCGCCATCGGTGATCGGCTGGGGCACGACGAGGGCGTTCCCGGTGCCGAAACCAAGGGTGCGATGGCCGCCAGGGTGTACGCGGCGATGAAGTCGATCCTGGAAAGCCGCTGCGAGCACCAGATCGTCGTGACCCACGGCGGCGCGCTCACCTTCGTCATCGCGGCGTGGATCCGGATGCCGCTCGAATCGGCGGGATACGTCGACTTCCGCGGTTCGCCCGGCAGCGTCACCGTGCTTCGTGAGGACGACTACTTTCACAACCGGCAGGTCGTCACGCTCGCCGGGAAATGACAGGATCTCCCCGGACAGCCGACGATCACGTGGGGAGATGACATGCCGAGGTTCCTGCGAGCCGTGGCCCTTGCCGCCGCCGTGGCGGTCGTACCGGTGGCTTTGCCCTCGGCCGCCACCGCTTCGACCACCCAGCGCTGCCCGCAGCTGCGGCTGGCCGAGAACTGGTACGGCGGCAACGCGGCGAAGATCCAGCAGGTCATCGACGAACGCGGCCGCTGCGCCACGAACCACGGCGAGCGTCCGGTCGCGGTGTTCGACTGGGACAACACGGTCGTCAAGAACGACATCTCCGACCAGACCGTCTTCTGGATGCTCCGGCACGACAAGGTCCTGCAGCCGCGGAACCAGGACTGGCGCACCACCAGCCGGTTCATGACCGACGACGGCGCGAACGCGCTCAGCAAGGCCTGCGGTACCGCCACCACGGCCGGAAAACCGCTTCCGACCAGCAAGAACATCATTTGCGCGGACGAGCTCCTCTCGGTGCGGAAGAACGCGAAGACGACCACGGGCAAGGACGTCTTCGCGGGGAACAACCGGCGCTACATGGAGGCGGCCTACGCCTGGGTCGCGCAGATCAACGCCGGATACCGGCCGGACGAGGTCCGCGCGATCGCCCGGCAGGCCAGGGCCGCGGCGCTGCTCGCGCCGATCGGGGCGACCCAGAAGGTCGGTTCGAGCACCCAGGTCGCGTGGATCCGTTACTACCCGGAGATCAAGGACCTGATCTCGACGCTGAACAAGGCGGGCTTCTCGACCTGGGTCGTCTCCGCGTCGCCCAAGGAGTTCGCGGACGTCTGGGGTTCGGCGGTCGGCATCCCGCCGAACCGCACGCTCGGGATCTACTCGCAGACCACGAACGGCCGGATCAACGGGCACCTCGAAGGCTGCGGCGGGCACGCCGACGGCGCCGACGAGATCATGACCTACATCGACGGCAAGCGCTGCTTCATCAACGAGCGGATCCTCGGCATCCGCGGCGCGAAGGCGATGGAAGCGGCACCGGCGGGCAAGCGGCAGGCGCTCGCCGGCGGCGACGCGACCACCGACGTCACGATGCTGCGCGACGCCACCGGAGTCCGCGTCACGCTCAACCGCAACAAGGACGAGCTGATGTGCCGCGCCTACGACAACGCGGACGGCAAGTGGGCGGTGAACCCGATGTTCATCGAGCCCTTCCCTGCGCTGAACCGCACCTACCCCTGCTCGACGACGGCGTACGAGAACGCCGACGGCACCCACGGTCCGGTGCTGCGCGACGACGGCACGGTCATCCCGGACCAGCGGGACACCGTCCACCCCTGAGCGCGTTCACGATGCGTGACCCTTCCTCGCCCCGCTGCTACCGTGGCGTTCTTGGCTGAGTGAGGGGGAGGCCGTGGTTGACCTGTTGCAGGTCGTCGTGGACGAAGCCGCGAAAGCGGCCGCCGCCTCGGCGGTGGGGACGGTCTCCACAGCGACCCGGAACGTGGTGTCGCTGCTCAAAGAACGGCTCGGTACCCCGAAAACCGGCAAGGACGCGCTGAGTTCCCGTGCGCTGGCCGCCGCCCGCGCCGACAAGGAGTGGGCGGATCGCCTGATCGAGGCGGTGTCCGCGCTCCACGAGGACAACGCCTCGACGGCGACAGCGGGTATCGAGAACTTCCGCAACCACCTCGCCATCCTCGCCGACCCGCCGAGGGCCGGGCTGAAACTGATCGTCGGCCAGGGCGGTTCGGGAAAGACCGAACTCGCCCGCCAGCTCGCGGACCGGGTCCAAGGGGACTTTCCGTCAGGACGGGTCGAGGTTTCGCTCGCCCGGTATCGCGACGGCGACGAATTCGACGCCGCCGCGGTGAAACGGTTCGTGCTCCAGGAGTTCGGGATCCCCCACGGTGAGATCCCGGTCGACGACGAACAGCTGGACCGGCAGTTCCTGTCGGTGCTGGTCACCCGGTCGTTCGTGCTGATCCTGGACGACGTCGAACTGGCCGCCGAGCTGGCCTTGTTCACCAGGTTCCGCACCAGCCTGGTGCTGGCGACGGCCTCGGTGTACAGCCGCGAACTGAAAGCGTGCGACCCCACGGCCATCGAGCTGCGAGGGCTCGACGTCGAGGGCGCTCGGCAGCTGCTCATGGACTTCTGCGGCAAGGTCCGGCCGCAGGACGAACCGGTCGAGGCCGATCGGCTGATCGCGCTCTGCGACCGGATGCCGTTCGCGCTCCGCGAGGTCGGGGTCACCCTCGCCGGTCGCGCCGGGGAAGCGCGGCCGGTGGCGACGCTGCTCGACGAGTACCACGCGACGGGTGTCGTCGACGCCGAAGGAGTCATCCAGGACTCCCTGCGGCGGACGTTCGCGCAGCTTTCGGACGCCGCTGTCGAGGCCTGCGCCCTGCTGGCCGAGCACCCCGGCGGATTCTTCACGCGGGCGACAGCGGCGGCGATGACCGGCGACCCGAAGGTCCTCGACGAGCTGATCGCCGCGCGGCTGACCCAGCAGGTCGGCGACTGGTATTCGCTCACGTTCCTCGTGGGCCAGTACGCGCGCACCCTGCCAGCGGACCGGGACGCGGGCTTCGACCGGTTGCTCGCGTATGTCCGTGACACGGCGGTCGCCGCGGACTTCCGGGAGAACTCCAAGCGTCTGCGCACTTACGTCGTTCCGCCGAATCCGGTCTGGGAACTGCGTGTCGATCACATCGACTGGCTGGAGTGGCACCGGTCGCTGATCGGTGAGCTGGTGAAGCTCGCTTGCCTGCGCCGCCGCTACAAGGAAACCCTGCAGCTGGCCGGAGCTTTCGAGACGCTCGTGAACAAACGCTGGTACTGGCGCGAATTCATCGAGATCAGTGACTGGGCCGTGAAAGCCGCCGAAGCGGACGCGAAACCCGCGCAGCTCGCACGGGCGTTGATGATGCGCGGCAAGGCCCGCTACATGGCCCGCTGGTTCCCGGCCGCGCTGGAGGATCTCGCCAGGTCGTCGGAGATTCTCGCCGGTCCGGCGGCGGGCATCACGGAAAGCCGGTGGCGCAAGCTCCAGGCGTCGCTGGCGGAGTTCCGGGGACGGTTCCACGAAGAACGCGCGGACCTGCTCGTCCACCGCCACGCCGGGAACGCGGAAATCACGCGAGAGCTCGCGGAGGCCGTCCGTCAGCTCCGGGTCGCGTGCGCCCTGAGCACGGAACTCGCCGATGGTCCCGCACTCGCCATTCATCCTCGGATGCTCGCGAACGTCCTGATCAAATCCGGCGAACCGGCCGAAGCGATCGCCGTCCTCGGCACGATGACCGCCGCGGGACGTAATCAGGCCCGGATCGAGATGGTCTACGCCAACGCGTATCTGGCGCTCGGGGAATTCGCCGAAGCGCGGGCGCGATTCGACTCCGCGTGGAACCAGATGGCGGCCCAGCGAGCCACTCAGTACGTCTGGGAACTCAGGGAACTGCAAGCGCGGCTCATGACGGCCGAGGGTGACCCTGGCGCGATCGAGGTCTGGGGACGGCTCGCCTACGACGCGACGCGGATCGGCCACCCGCGGGCCGACCGGTACTTCACCGCACTCGAACCGTCACCGCCCGATCGCCGATCTTGACCACTTCGGCCGTCGACAACCGGTCCAGGTAGGCCAGCGAAGCGGCGATCAGCGGGTCGAGTGAAGTGCTCGCCAAGGTCAGTTCGTACCGGCCGCCGTCACGGGTCCGGACCAGACAGGTGCTCCTGCCGACCGTCGCCGCGGCCACCGAGGCGTCCGGCCACTGGCGGAGGATCTCCTCCGACCACTGCGGAAACCGGTCACCGTCTTCCAACCGGACGTAGACGATCGCCGCCGAGGCCAATTGCCGCAGTGTCGCCCTGGTTTCGTGCGCCACCAGGTGTTTGCCCACCAGGTCGTGGCGTCGGCCGGTGCTCGGGAACCGCACGATCCTGATCGCGGGACCGTCCTCCTCCGCGCCGACGACGAAAGTGGCGACCTCTTGCGGTTCGACGTCGGGTACCTCGTGGGGCGGGAACGAGGCTTCGGTGGCGGGCTCGGAAAGCCGCATCAGCCGGTACAGCCACGGCCGCAGCAGGCCTGCCGACAGGTCCGCGGCGCCGACGGCCTGTTTGACGACGGCCGCGTGGTCGCCGGGGCTGTGCCGGTGGATCGCGAGATCGATCTGCGGTCCTAGCGCCTCGTCCGGGTCGAGCCGCGCGGTCTGTCCGGCGAGCGCGTCGATGGGCGAACCGGGCACCATGGTCTCGCCGCCGTCGCCGATCAGGAGCAACGGCCGGTCCACGGCGGCGGCGTACAGCGCCAGCGAACCGAAGTCCGAGATGACGCACGAAGCGGCGGTGAGCGCGGCCTGCCAGCCGGCTTCGGGCGGAAGCACCCGGAGACCCGCTTGCCGTGCTTCGGAAAGCCACGCGTCGACCTGCCAGGGACTGTGCGCCGCGGTGATGCCGGGATGGAGCACAGCGCAGCAGCGATAGCCGTCGTACTCGAGTTCGGAGACCAGCCGCAGCGGGAGATCGGGCACGGTCCCCAGCAGCGAACCGGGTCCCCAGGTGGAGGCGACGACCACCAGGGTGTGGCCTGCCGCACCGAGGGCCGCGCGGTAGGCGGAGGCGCGATGGAGTCCCGCTCGCAGGCGGTCGTGGCACGGATCCCCGACCATCACCGCGCGGGCCGCCGCTTCCGGACCCGCTTCCCGCAGGTGAGCGCGTTGCTCGGCGTGGGAGAGCGCGACCATGGCCGGGACGACCCGGCCGTCGCGCACGAGCCTGGCCGGATCCATCCCGGCGACCGTCCGGCTGCGCGGGTAGTACTTCTGGAAACCGATCCCGTGGGGGACCAGGACGATCGGCGCGTCGAAGAGGTGGAGATCGTCGTTCTCGCTGGCCGCGATCACCAGATCGAAGCGGCTTTGGAGGGCTTGCCGCCACGGGACGACAGAGGCGCGGAGCGTGCCGAGGAACTCGGGGACACCGGCGCCGAAGATCGCGGTGCTGTCCGTGTCGTAGGTGAAGACCAGCTGGATACGGCGGTCGTTCTCGATCAGCGACAGGATGTCCAGCAACCTGGTCAGCGTCGTGACCGTGCGGACGACGACCAGGACCTTGCGTTCGACGCCGATGGTGAGCCACTGGTCGAAATCGGGGTCGACCGGGACCTTCGCCCAAAACGACGGGGGGGGGGAGCCGTTCTCGCGCACTACCTGTCCCGGCGCGCGATCCACGCCGCGGCCTGGGTGCGCCGTTGCATACCCAGCTTCGCGAGAACGGACGTCACGTAGTTCTTCACCGTCTTCTCGGCGAGGAACAGGCGTTCCGCGATCTCACGGTTGGACATGCCCTGCCCGATCAGGTCCAGCACCTCACGCTCGCGTTCGGTGAGCGAACCGAGCTCGTCCTCGGGCGGATGCCGCAGCTTGTCCAGCACCCGCGCGGTGGACAGCGGGTCGAGCAGCGACCGGCCTGCCGCGACCTCACGGACCGCGTTGACGACGTCCTGCCCGCGGACCTGTTTCAACAGGTACCCGGCCGCGCCCGCCATGATCGCGCCGACCATGGCCTCCTCGTCGTCGAACGCGGTCAGCATCAGGCACTGCGGCGGGTTCGCCTTCGAGCGCAGTTCGCGGCAGAGCGCGATGCCGTCACCGTCCCCGAGCCGCACGTCGACGACCGCGACGTCCGGCTCGACGTGCATCGCCACGGCGAGGGCCTCGTCGACCCCGCTCGCCTCGGCGACGACCTCGATGTCGGGCTCGTCGGTGAGGAGGTCGCGCAGACCGCGCCGCACCACCTCGTGGTCGTCGATGAGCAGCACCTGGATCGGCATACCCCCACGTTACTTCGACGCGGCCCAGTAGATCGCCTTGGCCACTTGCGAGTACAAGCCCTTCGGGTGATCGCGGAACAGCGGTTCGGTGCCGAACAGCACCGCCCGGCCGCCGGGCCCCGAAGTCCCGGAGACGACGGCCGCCTGACCCGCCGCCTCCATCGGTCCGCCTGTCCCGTCGTCCCGCGGCCGCCAATGCCCCGCGACCAGCGGATTCCCGCTCGCGTAGCGCTGCTCGACCCGCACCGAGGAGCCGAGATCGGTGAACCAGAACGGCCCGTAGACGAACGAGTCAGGCAGCGCGCCGCCGCCCACCGGACCGGTCCCGCCGACCACCGAGACGACGCCGTTCCCGTCCTCCCAGCCCGCCACCGGACGCGCTTCGAGCAGTCCCGCGTCGGTGTTGAAACGCGCGCCCGTCGCACCGCGGGTGACCACGCCGCCACGAGCGAGGAAAGCACGCAAAGCGTCCTTCGCACCCTGGTCGAGGTCGGTGTACCGCAGTCCCGAAGAGACGAACAGCAGGTCGATCCGCGACCAGTCGAAGCCCGCGTTCAGCACCGCCGCCGACACCGGCCGGACGTCGAAGCCCATGTCCCGCAACGCTTTCAGCTCGTCCGGTCCGACGGCGCCCGCGATCGTCTTGCGGCCCAACGGCGCCGCCGTCCCGCTCGCCTCGGTGAACCGGACGCCGTAGCGATCCGCGACCTCGGCGGCGGCCGGACGCGCCGACGCGGGGACGACGACCGTGCCGTCGTCCGTGCGGCCCAGTGCGAAACCCCGGTTCAGCAGGTCGTTGACGGCGCTGACGTCCTTGCCGTCGACGAGCTTCAGCGCCAGGTCCCGGCCGGGCGCCGCGTCGATACCGCCGATGGGAGAGGCCGCGGCGACGTCATGCGTACGGACGTCGAGCCTGCCTTGCTTGACGATGTCGACCGAAGCGCCCCAGAGGAGACGATGGCTCCAGCCGGAGATGTCGTACATGACCGGCACCTTCGCCGAGATGTCGCTGCCCTGCTCCAGCATCACGTTCGCCAGCCCGCGTTTCGGCTGGTGCATGTCGACCAGGTACGAACCGGCCGGATACCGGCGTCCGGCCAGCGAGAACGGGCGCTCGGCCTGCCGCACCCGGACGTCGTTGGCCACCAGGTGATCGACGAGCCGTGAAGCGGCGACGGCCGAACGCTGGTCCGCGCCGGCGGGGATGACGTACGCGCGCGGGAACTCCGTGCGGTAGCGGTCTTCCGGCCCGAAGCCGGGCACGAACCCGTCGGGGATCTCGCGCTGCGCCTCGCCCGCACCGCCGCGGCGGAACATCTCGATCTGGTTCGCGATCAGCTCACGGCGGTTGCGGTCGACGTAGGTCAGCGTGCTGCCGATGGTGGCCTCGACGACCTCGGTGTTGATCACCGAGCGTCGCCGGAGTTCCGTGACCGGCTGCGTTTCGTAGTCCGCGTTGTTCACCCGCATCGGGATCTCGACCGTGAACGACACCGCGCCGTGGTACATCGCGTACTGAGCGGTGTAGATCGGCGCCCAGCCGTCCCAGGTGCCGGGTTCGTAGTCGCGGAACGGGATCTCGGGCTTCGCCGTCTCCGGCCGTCCAAGCGCCTTGACAGCCTGCTCCATGCCGAGACCGTTGGCGTACCCGTGCTTGATGTAGAGGTCGAAATCGTAGTTCTGGCCGTGCGGCGGGGTGGTCGGCTCGATGAGCGTGTTCTCGACGTAACCGTGTTCGTCCAGCATCATCAGCGGCTGCTTGCCGATGGCGATCGCGCGCATGGCCCGCACTTCCGGCTGCGACGCGGTGACGAAGTCGCGATTGGGATCGAAACCTTGCGCGGTTTGCCGCGTTCCGGCGACCCGGCCGTCCGGATTGGCGGTGACGTTGAAGTAGAAGCGGTTCCGCTTCAGCAGTTCGGCGGTCTTGGGATCGTTCGACGTCGCCAGCTTCTCGATGACGCGGAGCGCGCCGTCGGTGCCTTCCCATTCGTTGCCGTGGATGTTGTTGTTGATCCACACCGGCGCCTTGTAGCCGTGGCGCAGGAACGGGTCGCGCGCGGCACGGGCCGGGTCGTTCTCGATCAGCGACCGCCACGCGTCCTGCTGTCGCGTTTCGAACCGGCTTTCGGGCGCGGTGACCGTCACCAGGTAGAGGTCACGGCCGAGGCCCGACTGCCCCGCGATCTCGACCGAGATCCGGTCGCTGCGCGCCTGCAACGCGTTCAGCTTCGGCGCGAGCGCGTGATACGGCGCGAGCCCGAGCTTGATCGACTTGTCGGCCGCGTTCTCCGGGTACACGCGCAACTTGGTCTTGCGCGGATAACCGGAATGGTCGCCCGCGACGTTCTCGCCGGTCGCTGCCCGCGCGGCACCCGTCGACGGGTCGGTCGCGGCGACGTCGTTGCGTTCCGGGCCGTTGCCGGGATCCCGGTGCGGCGCCGGCTGTGTCGTCGGCGGTGGTGCCGCGTACGCCGGAGCGGCGACCGCGCTCAGGGAAAGCATCAGGGCCAGGACCACGGTGCGAGCCGAACGCGACAAGGGCCACCTCCAGGGACGTCGGCCCAGTGTTTCCGCTCGACCGAACGCCCCACAAGCGCCGAAAGGCGCCTAATCGGACGGTGGGAAACGGTGCTCGTTCCGGTCGATCTTGGCGTTGGCCGCCTCGATCAGATCCACCCCGAGGCTGTTCGCGAGCTGGAGGAGGTACAGCGTGACGTCGGCGATCTCGTCGACGACGTTGTGTGCCAGCTCAGGGTCGGAGCGCCACTTCGCGGACTCCTCCGGGGTGAGCCACTGGAACAGCGAAGTCAGCTCGCCGACTTCGCCGGACAGCGCCATGACCAGGTTCTTCGGTGTGTGGAAAGGTTCCCAGTCCCGTGCGGCGGCGAAGTCGCGGAGGCGCTGGTTGAGGTTCTCGAGAGTCACATGCCGTGCCTACCAGATCGTCACGGTGCGCTAACGGCCGTATGGCGGACGAGCGTTGACGGGCGATTCGCGATTTGCCTAACGTCGCTCCGCGTCGGGGAACCGATCCGGAAGGAAAGCCTTGACGTACCAGCGAAGCCTTCGCTCTCGCATCCTCTCCATCGCCTTCGTTCCGTGTGCGGCCTTGCTGCTCGTCGCGTTGTTCATCGGCGGGTTCCTCGTCCAGCAGGCCATCCGCGACCGGGACGACGCCGAGAACGGGGCGATGACCATGGCCGAGACGAGCCGGGGAATCGCGACGCTGCAACGGGAGCGGTCGATCGCGTTGCAGGCGCCGGGCAGCCGTTCCGCCACCTATCTCGCGTACGCCGATCGCATCGACACCTCGCTTTCGTCCCTGCGCGAGATCGCGAGGACGGCTCCCGACGCCGAGATCGGCTACCAGCAGACGATCGCTGTCGAAGTGCTCACCGCCGTCGAAGGCATGGACCGCAGCGACTCCCTCGCGGTCGCCGGGATCGACGACGAAGGACGGCGCTCCTATGCCGCGGCCGTCGGCGCCTACCGGTCCAGGCTCGACGCGGTCGCCGGGAAGCTGACGGAAAGTAATCGTCAGGCGTACCGGAATCTCGTCGCGAGTGAGGACTGGAGCCGGTTCGGCGCGGTCGAAACCGCGTTGAGCGCGGCCACGCCGCCACCCGTCGGCCAGGAGGCCTGGCGTGTCGCGGCCGGCGTCGTCGGCCGCACCCTCGGCCAGCTCGCCGCCCGCCAGATCGAGTACTCGGCGCAGCTCGCGATCGACGGCGGACGCCGCGTGCTGGGCGGTGCCCTCGCCTCCGCGACGGCGATTTCGCTGCTCGCGGGGGTGGTGATGGCGATCGCGATGCAGCTCGCCCGGCGGCTCCCGATCCCGGTCATCCGCTGCCCTTCGCGGGTCGAAGCGACGCCGGAGGCCTGGTCACGCCTGGTGAGCGATTACGCCGAAAAGAGCACGCTGTTGGCCCACACGAGTCGGGGAAGCGGTCGGGCAGACTTGTCCAGGTGAGTTCCACGACGGATCTGCGCCCCTACCTGCGCACCTTGGACGCGGAGACGCTGGCGGACCTGTTGCACGCCCAGGCTGAGCGTGACCCTGTGTTACGGCAGGCCCTGGAGAGCCGATTCGTCACCCAGGGGAGTGACCTCGCCGAGGCCCACCGCCTGCTCGACACCGCCGTGACGGCGGGCAACGTCGAGTACGCCGCGAAGGTCGGCTCCGTCCTCGACACGCTTCAGCGACTCCTCGACGCCGGAAGCCGGGCCGATCTCGCCCCGCTCGCCCGCCGGACCGTGGACGACATCAGCGAGATGCTGGAGCAGATCGACGACTCCTCGGGCGAGGTCGAGGACAGGCTGGACCGGGCCGTCGAGCTGTACGCGCGGGCCTGCGTCGCCCGCCCGCCGGATCCGGAAAGCCTGGCGGACTGGATCCTCGAAGTGGAGTTCGACGGACCCGGCCGTCCTGCCATCGAGCTGGCGGACTTCGCCTCCGCCTTGGGGGACAAGGGACTCGCCCGAATCAAGTCTACTGTGGACAGTGTGCTGGACGAGTATCCGTCCGGCGTGAAACGCGAGACGGCCGAGCGGTTGCGCGAGGAGCTGGCGGAGGTGTCCGGCGACGTCGACGCGCTCGTCGCGATCCTCGCCGCCAAACCGCCGCGGGTCGACGTCAGCCTCAAGATCGTGCGCGTGCTGCGCGCGGCGGGACGGCACAGCGAGGCCATCGCCCACGCGGCGCGGGCGCTCACGCACGACAAGAAGGAGGAGGCGCCTCCGCTCGAAGAGGAGCCAATTCCCTTGTCTCGCAAGGCTTTCGACGAGAATCCCGGCGCCGCGGCCTACCTCGCCCTGCGCGAGGAGTCGCTGGAAACGGGGCGGTGGGTCGCGCAGCGGAAGATCGCGCTTGCCCGGTTGCGGGAACTCGCCGCCGGAAGCACGGAGGCCGCCGACGAGCTCGTCCGGGCGTTGCTCGGCGAGGACCGCACCGACGAGGCCTGGCGGGCGGCGGTGCGTTTCGAGGCTTCTTTGTCGATGCGCGTCGAACTCGCGGATTCGCGTTCCGTCGCCCATCCGGCCGAAACCATTCCCGTCTATCGGGACCATGTCGAAGAATTGATCACGCAGAAAGATCCGAATTCCTATCGCGAGGCGGCCCGGCAGCTGCGCAAACTCCGCGCGGTGCACAAAAAGGCCGGTACGGCTGGAGAATTCAGCTCCTACCTCGGCAACCTGGTGGAAATACACAAACGGAAGACGAGGCTGATCGCCGAGGTCAAGGCGGCGAGAATCGCCATTCCGAAACCGGTCAGGGCGTAACCGCTCCCGGCTCCTCTCGTTATGCGAAGTGAACCGAGGGAAATCCGGCGAAGAAGGTCGAGCCGAACGAGCGGACCGACGAAGTCGCGGTGGTCCCGAACCGGTGTCCGCCAGCGTCCTCCCGGCGATCTGGACACCGCGTTTCGCGCACGGGACCACCGCGACGAACCGTTTCGGGGACGCGTGAAAACATGTCGCCATGAGTCCGGTGAGCCGTGCCCGCAAGAAGGCAGCCCAGCCCTCCACCCCGAGTGTGACGGGCCTCTTCAAGGACGTCCTCCGGGACTTCTCGACCCTCGGTGCCGAACCCGAGGTGCTCGACGTCGAGCTGCTGACCTCCGAGGTGCTCGGCCAGTGGTGGGAGATCGAGATCGAGGAGGGCGAGCAGCCGCTGGGCATGGAGCTCATCGCGTTCGCCGAGCGGAAGATCACCCCCGCCGCGGCCGCGCTGCTCGCCGGCCTGCGGGTCTTCGCCGAGACCGACGAGGAGCGCGAGGCGGCCGCCTCGGCGCTGAACACCGTGCTGGGCCGGGGGATCCCGGAACCCGAATGGGTCGCGGACCTGGCCGCGGTGACCGTCGGGGACTGCTGGCGGACCGGTGACGTCTTCGGCGACGAGTCCTCCTTGCTCTGCGTCTTCTCCCGCGCCGGTGTCGAGCACGGCCTGCTCGCGCTGGTCGACTTCACCGAAGGCGGCCGGATCCGCGACGTCGTCGTGGTGGACAAGCCGCAGGACGTCCTGGCCGAGATGCGGCAGCAGGCCGCCGACGACCCGGACCTGGTCACGCTGGAGCGGGTGCTGCCCGAGCGCGCCCACCAGCTGCTCGCGGACGGGCTGGCCGCGACGGACGTCGTCGAGGAGCCCGACGTCAGCGAGGATTACGCGCGGTTCCACGCGCTCGCGCTGGCCTGGATCCGGGCGCTTCCCGCTCCCGAGCCCTCGCCCGAGATCACCGAATGGCCCCAGCAGGTCCGCGAAGAAGTCGTCGCCGATTTCATCGGGTCCGGGCTCGTCGAAGACACGGAGGCGACGCGGTTCTACGCGCGCCTGCTCGTCGACTACGGCTGCGAGACCGAGCCGGGCAGCCCGCTGCGGGTCGGGCCCGAGAAGCTCGCCAGGTTCCTCGAGTCGCTGCTGGACGGCGAGTTCGAGGTCGACGAGGAGTACGAGGGCGCGCTGGAGCCCGCCCTGCTCGGCTGGGTCACCTGGGCCGCCGACCGCGCCGGGCTCCCCGAGGCCGCGCGCGTGGCGCTGCTGGAGAGCACGACCGAGTTCCTGGAGGAGTTCGCGCAGGACGAGGACTCCACGCTCGACGTCTACTTCGACGGTTCCGAGGGGATCGAAGACCCGGCGGACCTCGCGGAGGCGCTCGCTCGCCGGATGTTCGCCGTCCCGACGGTCTACACGGAGATCGGCGACGAGGAGCTGGAGCTTGAGCCCGCCGACCCCGAGCAGCGCCGCCTGCTGGTGATCGGCGAGCACCCCGAGTACCACGAGGCGCTGGCCGAAGAGACCTTCGACGGTGAGCCGAGGATGCGGCTCGCGCTCAAGACCACGATCGTCGACCAGCTCTGGGCCGACGAGCCCGCCGAGGTCTGGCAGGCCGTGCGGCGGCTGAGCGAGGCCGGGCAGGAGCGCGACGAGATCTTCGAAAGCCTCATCGACGCGCTGTCCGCCCAGCTGACCGAGTCGGGCGAGCACGAGATGGACTACGACGTCGACGACTACCGGAAAGCCCTCGGCGACCTCGCCTGACGTCCCTTTCCCGCCGGTCCCACCTCAGTCGAGCTTGCCAACCCTCCCCAGTCTGTCTAGTCTGTCTAGATGGAAGCAGCAACCTGGCAAGTGCAGGACGCCAAGCAGCGGCTCAGCGAGCTGCTGCGCCGGGCCGTGGCCGAAGGGCCGCAGTTCGTCACCAAGCACGGGGAGGAGGTGGCCGTGGTGCTGGACATCGCGGACTACCGCAGATTGACCGGAGGCGGTGAAGCCGTCGATTTCAAACTCGTGCTCTCCGGCGAGTATCACCACCCCGAGTACGGGGAGGCACTGGCCGACGTGCTCGAAGAGATCGCCGCCGAACGCGCGGAGGATCTGCCGAGAGATGCCGTGGAGGTGAGCGGGTGAGCTTTCTGCTGGACACGAACATCGTGTCCGAGGCTCGGCGCCGCACCCAGAACCCTGGTTTCGCCCGGTGGTGGGGCGGGGTGTCGTCGAGCAGGCTCTATTTGAGCGCGCTGACCGTGGGCGAGATCGAGAGGGGGATAAGCAAACTCAAGCATCGAGGAGACCAGGACCGGGAACGGGCGGACACGCTGGCCGAATGGCTGGCCGGGCTCACCGCGCAGTTCTCGGAACGGATCCTTCCGGTGACCGCCGATATCGCGGCCGAATGGGGCAGGCAGTACGCGCCGCGGAAAGTGCCGTCCGTCGACGGGCTGATCGCCGCGACCGCCCGTGTCCACGACCTGACCTTGGTCACCCGGAACCTCGCCGACATGGCCGGACTCGGTGCGCAGGTGCACAACCCGTTCGACTGAGGTCCCCGTTGCGGGGAACGGATCAAGACGTCCGGACGCCTTGATCGGCTCTGTCTTGATCGGCTCTGTCTCGGTTGGCTCTGTCTTGACGGGCCCTGGTCTTGATCGGCCCTGGTCTTGACGGGCTCAGCTCAGTGGGGCCGCGGGAGTGCTCTTGCTCTCCGTGACTTGCTGCTTCTTCCGGCGACGGTCCCCGCGGGCGTCGTCGAAGTCGACGACGAAAGCGCCGACGGCCATGGCCACCAGGAGTGCGAGTCCGAGAATCGAGCCGACCCAGGTCAGGATGATCGAGAACATCGTGAGCCTCCTCCCTGCTCAAGGTCCTTTTCGAGACCTCTTGAACCCCTGACACAAGGGTCGCCTCGGGGGGCTGTAGCCGGTATCGGCCAACCGGTTACACGTACCAAGCGTGGATCGGCCGATCGGCCGATCAAAGCCGCTCACCGGTCGCGGTGCGCGACCGGCCCGTGACCAGGGCTAGCCGGTCGTGCGAAGGCTGGTCCCTGTGAGGGAACGGCCGGGAATCGCCCAGGTGATCGGCTTCCGGTGAAGTGATCTTGGATATCGCCGTGAACGCTAGCAGTGAGTAGAGATTCCGTGCGCGAACGATTACTCAGAGTACCGTCACGTGAGTTCCGCCTTCAATCACGCGAGTTCGCCGCCCAATCACGTGAGTTCGTCGTCTGATCACGCGAGTTCGCTGTCTGATCGAGAATCGGCCGGCCCCGGTTCAGAGCTTGCGCAGCCGGACCCGGTTGATCGCGTGGTCGGCGTCCTTGCGCAGCACGAGGGTCGCGCGGGGCCGGGTCGGCTTGATGTTCTCCATCAGGTTCGGCTCGTTGATCGTGCGCCACAGGTGGCGGGCCTCGGCCCGCGCCTCGTCGTCCGGAAGGCCGGCGAAGTGGTGGAAGTGTGACGCGGGGTCCGCGAAAGCGGTGTGCCGCAGCTTGAGGAAGCGCTCGACGTACCAGCGTTCGATGTCGGTCGTCGCCGCGTCCACGTAGATCGAGAAGTCGAACAGATCGGAGACGCTGAGCCGAGGGCCGGGCTGGAGGACGTTCAGTCCCTCGAGGATCAGGATGTCGGGTTGCTGCACGACCTGTTCCTCGTCGGGAAGGATGTCGTAGGCGAGGTGCGAGTACACCGGCGCGCTGACCCGTTCCGCCCCGGACTTCACCTCGGTGACGAAGCGCAGCAGCGCCCGCCGGTCGTAGCTCTCCGGGAAGCCTTTGCGGTGCATGATCCCGCGCCGCACCAGTTCCGCCCGCGGGTGGAGGAACCCGTCGGTGGTGACCAGGTCGACCCTGGGGTGGTCCGGCCAGCGGGCGAGCAGGGTGCGCAGGATGCGCGCGGTGGTCGACTTGCCGACGGCGACGCTGCCGGCGATCCCGATGATGTACGGCACCTTGGTGCCCCGACTGTCTTCACCGAGAAAGGTCGTGGTGGCCTCGTACAACCGTTGCCGGGCGGCGACCTGGAGATTGATCAGCCGGGAGAGCGGCAGGTAGACCTCGGCGACCTCGGCCAGGTCGACCTGTTCGCCGAGACCGCGCAGCCGCAGCAGTTCCGCTGCGGTCAGTGGCAGGGGGGTCGCCCTGCGCAACTCGCGCCACTGCTCACGGTGCAGCTCGACGTAGGGACTGAGCTCACGGACCCGCGGCATCGCACACTCCTCGCCCGTCGCCTGCGCTGGCGCCGTACAAAACCGTGTTGACGAGTTCTCGGCGGATGTGGACGTGCCGCGAACCGGATGAAGCCGCTTTAACGGTAGGGCTTACGGCTCGTGAACGCGCTGCGATGTGATGTACCCCGCTTCGGGGCGTTACCGTCCGTTACGGGGGCGGCCGGGGGCGAAGACTTCGTCCCACGCCGCCGCGACCTGCCGGGCGCAGGCGGCGGGCGCGACCCCGCCGAAACCGGTACCGAGACCGGGCATCGCGATCGTGTGCACGAGATCACGGATCCGGCCCTGGTCGACGCTGCCGTCGCGCCACTGCTGGAACACCGCCCTGGCGGCCAGGTACGGGTGCACGGTCTCGCGAGGGAGAAGCTCGCCGGGTTCCCGCATCGTCGGCGCGCTGATCAGCCAGGCGGGCTCCGCCTCGCCGGTGGGCACGATCACCGCTTCGCCGATCGGCAGTTCCCCGCCGTGGTAGGCGAGGACGGCGCTGCGCACGTTCTGCTCGACGTCGGGGTAGGCGCGGGCGTAGACGGCGTCGATGCCGCCGCGCATCCAGCCGTAGGAGTTCGCGGGGCTGACGACAGCCTGCGCGACGACGTCGAGAACGGATCCGCGGTGCACGAAGATCCGGCCGTCCACAGTGTCCGCGACGGTGGTCCAGGCTTGGGCGAGCAGGTCATCGACGGCGCACAGCACCAGCTCCGGAGTGGGACGGTCCGGCAGAGGAGCGAAAGAGGAGACGACGTCCTCGCGGCCGGTGTGCGTGCCCGGTTCGGCGGTCACGCCCTAAGCATGGCAAAAAAAGCCACTTGGCGTAACCGGTGCGCGTACCGGCTGTCCGAGTGAAAGTCATCGCCCGCGGCGTGCGTAATCTGGCGGGGTGTCTCGGATCGCGTACTTCGGCCCCCAGGGAACCTTCACCGAACAGGCCGCGCGGCGGCTCGCTCCCGGCGAGGAGCTGATCCCCGCCGAGACCATCCCGGCGGCCTTGGCCGCGGTGCGCTCGGGTGCGGCCGACGCCGCCTGCGTCCCGATCGAGAATTCCGTGGAGGGCGCGGTCACCGCCACCCTCGACAGCCTGAGCGAGGCCGAACCGCTCGTCGCGGTGGCGGAAGTGTTGCTGCCGGTCCATTTCAGTGTGCTGACGCGGCCGGGCACGACCGAGATCCGCACCGTGGCGAGCCATCCGCACGCGCTCGCCCAGGTCCGGCACTGGGTCGAGGCGAATCTGCCCGGCGCGCGTCCGGTGGCGACGTCGTCCACCGCGGCGGCCGCCGTGGCGGTGGACGACGGCGAGTTCGACGCCGCCGTCACCGCGCCGGTCGCCGTCGAGCACTACCCGCTTGAGGTACTGGCCACGGAGGTCGCCGACGTCCGCGACGCCAAGACCCGGTTCCTGCTGGTCCGCAGGCCCGGTGAGCTGCCGGAGCCGACCGGGGCCGACCGCACGTCGATCGTCGCCGCCGCGACGAACCGGACCGGGGCCCTGGCGGAACTGCTCACCGAACTGGCGGTCCGCGGGATCAACCTGACCAAGCTGGACGCCCGCCCGACCAGGAACAACTTCGGCGAGTACCGCTTCTTCATCGACTTCGAGGGCCACGTGACCGAGCCGCGGATCGGTGACGTGCTGGCCGCGTTGCGCCGCCGGTGCCGCAACGTCCGGTTCCTCGGCTCCCACCCGCGCGCGGACAACGGCACGACCGAGATCGAGCCCGGCGCCGCCAACGAGGATTTCACCGAGGCGATCGCTTGGGTCGCGTCGGTACGGAAGGGAGCACAGGCGTGAAACTTCTCCTCGTCCGCCACGGCCAGACCGACGGCAACGTGCGGGGCGCCCTCGACACCGCGTTGCCCGGCCCGCCGCTCACCGACCTGGGCCGCGAACAGGCCCAGGACCTCGCGACGCGGCTCGGTGGCGAGCCGATCGTCGCGGTCTACGCCTCGCAGGCCGTCCGTGCCCAGCAGACCGCCGCGCCGCTGGCTGCCCTGCTCGGCTTCGACGTCCAGGTCGTCGACGGCGTGCACGAGGTCGCCGCCGGTGACCTCGAAGGCAAGACCGACAAGGACTCGATCACGACCTACATGAGCGTCGTGCGCCGGTGGACGCTCGGCGAACTCGACCCGCCGATCCCCGGCGGCGAGACCGGCGCGCAGGTCCGCGCCCGGATGCTCGACGCGGTCGCCCGGCTGCGGGCCAAGCACGAGCAGGCCGACCCGGACGGCACGGTGGTCCTGGTGAGTCACGGTGGCGCCATCCGGCTGGGCGGTGAGTGGCTCGCCGGCAACGTCACCGCCGGGATCGCCAACCAGGGCCTCATCCCGAACACCGGCGTCGTCGAACTCGTCGCGACCCCGGCCGGCTGGACCTGTCTCACCTGGGCGGACGCCCCCGTCGAAGGCTGACCAGCGACGTTTGCCTCCGCTCTCGCCGGGGAATACCCCCCACAAGATCGATTAACACCTTGTGGGGAATTAACCGGGGGAGCGCAACCCGCGCGGCGGACAACACGTCTACTAAGCGATGGGTCACCCGGCTACAGGGAGGCGAATGACCATGGTTAGTTCGAAGATGATCTCCATCGGCGGTCTCGTCGCGGGCACCGCCGGGCTCCTGCTGCTCAGCGCCTGCGGTTCGGAAACCGCACCCGTCGCGCAGAACTCGTCCTCGTCCTCGTCCAGTTCGGCACCGGACACCTCGGCCGCGCCCAGCGCGAGTTCTTCGAGTCCGGCGCCGGCCTCGCAGCCGCCCGCGCAGGCCCCCGCCCCGGCGTCGAAGAGCGACGGGCTCTGCAAGGCGGGCGACGTCAAGCTGTCCATCGGGGGTGGCGACGCGGCCGCGGGAACGGTGTACCGGAAGCTCGTCATCACCAACACGAGCGGGCACCAGTGCACCGTCCAGGGCTTCCCCGGCGTCTCCTACGTGACCGGCGCGGACGGCCACCAGGTCGGCGAGGCCGCGTTCCGGGCCGGTGAAAAGGGCGGGCCGGTCCAGCTGAACAACGGCGAGACCGCGTTCGCCGACCTCGGTTTCGTGAACGTCCGCAACTACGACGAGGCGGCTTGCAAGCCCACCGAGACCCGAGGGTTGCGGGTGTACCTGCCGCAGGAGACGGCGTCGAACTTCGTGGCGCTGCAGGGGCTCGGCTGCTCGGGGAAGATCCCCGGCAACCAGCTCACCGTCAAGACGGTCCAGAAGGGCTAAAGCTGGGTGCAGAGCTGTTCGGCCTGTGCCAGATGCCGCTGCCCGGCGATCTCGTTGAAGTGCAGGCTGAACACCATCCGGCTGACGCCGTCGATGTGTTCGGCCAGTGGCCGGTAGGTGTCGTTGGCGGCGGCCGCCGCGGCGGAGAGTTCACGCGCGGCCGTCATCCGGTGCAGCACCTCGGGGGCCAGCACGGCAACGGTCCGGTCGCCGGGGGAGTCGGTGGTGTCAGGGATCGTGCCGACCCTGGCCAGGGCCGAACACGCGTCTTGCGCGTCTTCGAGCGCTCCCGCGTTGACGCCCGAGAGCGCCCACAGCATGCCGATCACGCCGCCACCGATCACGAAGCCGGCGACGGCGGTGACCACTTGCGGACGTCTGGAAGGTTCTGTCGTCCCCACGCCGGCCTCCGGCACCAGTGTCTGCTGCATCGCGGACCTCCCGTCACCTGTGGCGGTGATGGGCTATTCCAGCACCAAAGGCCGGGGTTTTCACCGGTCTTGGTGGAGAACCCGCTCCTCCGTGGCCGTTTCGTCATCGAAGGCGCCTCGCCGTAACGAGACGAACGCGAAACCGGCTACGCCGAACAGCAGAATCCCGGACGTCAGGAACGTCCGGGCGGGGGAACCGAGGACGTGGGTGAGGACTCCGCCGAGCAGCGCGCCGACCGGGATCGCTCCCCAGACGACGGTGCGCCACACGCCGAGGACCCGGCCGAGCAGTTCGCCGGGGACGAGGGTGTGCCGCGCCGTCCCCAGCACGATGTTCACCGCGACGACGGCGGCCGCGAACAGGCCGAACAGCGTCGCTCCCGCCACCGGCGAACTCGTCAGGCCCATGCCGGTGAACGCCACGCCACAGAAAGCGGTGCCCCCGAGGAGCACCGCGCGACGGCTGGACACCTTCACCAGCCGCGGAGCCAGGCCCGCGCCCAGCAACCCTCCGATGCCGCCGACGAACGCGAAGAGTCCGAAGGCCGCTTCGCTGAGACGCAGGTAGTCGATCGCGTACAGCACCAACTGTGCCTGCGCGAGCTCGCTGGCGAGGCTGATCAACCCGGCGACGACGACCAGGCGCAACACCAGACCGCTGCGCTTCAGCCAGCGGAAACCCTCCGCCAGCTCGGCACGAAGGGCGGTGCGTGAATCCTCGGAGGCTGTGGTCGAAGGACGAGCTCGGTAGCTTCCGGCAAGGCCGATCAGCACGACCGCCGCGATCGCGAAGCCCACCGAGTTGAGCAGGAACGGGAACGTCGCGAAGAGCG
Source organism: Amycolatopsis alba DSM 44262 (assembly GCF_000384215.1). Lineage (NCBI taxonomy): Bacteria > Bacillati > Actinomycetota > Actinomycetes > Pseudonocardiales > Pseudonocardiaceae > Amycolatopsis > Amycolatopsis alba. Next base: position 3,954,071 of record NZ_KB913032.1, read on the forward strand.
CGAAGGTGGCGCTGCCGACCGGCCCGCCGAGGAAGGTCTGACCGACGATCTCGCAGGCCTGGAGCTTGCTGTTCGCGCTGTCGAGCGAGCCCTCGCCGACGACGGCCGGGATGAGCACGTTCGCGGCGCTGTCGGCGACCACTTCCGCGACGCCGATGAGCAGGGCGGCGGCGTAGACCATCCAGATCGTCACCCCGCCGACCGCGACCAGGGCGGCCGTTCCGCCGACGACCACCGCGCGGGCGGTGTTCGCGAGGATCATCGCGCGCCGCCGGTCGATCCGGTCTAGTAGCGCGCCCGCCGGGAGCGCGAACAGCAGCCACGGCAGGAACTGGGTCGCCGAGAGGCCGGCGATGAGCAGCGGATCACGGGTCAGGGTGACAGCGAGCAACGGGAACGCGACCTTGCCGATCCCGTCGCCGAGGTTCGATGCCGCACTGGACGCGAGCAGCCAGCGCAACCGCCGGTCGCGCCGGCCGCGCACCGTCGACTCGGCCATGCACCGCCTCCCCAGGCATTCGCCGGCACCGGCCGACGACAACGTGTCGAAAAGTTTAGCGGGGCTGTCGCCCAAAGTGGTCGGGTTGTTACGGCCAGTTAAGAATCCGGAGAACCCTTGGTGCCCGACGCACAAAAATCACCCACCGTGCCACCTTCGGCACGAAATCCGCCAGGAAGGGAGCAAGGGACCTTTGCTATCGCCCGTGCCGGGGTTCAGCCCCAGCCGAGTTCGTGCAGCCGTGCGTCGTCGATGCCGAAATGGTGGCCGACCTCGTGGACCACCGTGATCAGCACCTCCTCGACGACGTCTTCCTCGGTGTCGCACATCTGCAGCAGCGGGCGCCGGTAGATCGAGATCCGGTCCGGCAGCACCCCGCCGTACTCGTGGGTCCGTTCCGTCAGCGCGACACCGTGGTAGAGCCCGAGGATCGTGGGCGACTCCTCGTTGAACTCCTCGACGAGGACGACGACGTTGTCCATGGCGTCCGCGAATTCGGGCGGGAGCTCGTCCAGCGCCTCCGAAACCAGCTCTTCGAAGCGCTGCCGGGTCATCTCGACGGGCACTCGATCACCCGCCGGTCTTCGGAGCCGAGGAGGACGCCGGCGGGCTCGCCGGGCCGCCGCCGTCGGAGGGCGGGGCGTCGCCGTTGCCACCGCCGTTGCCGACCTTGACGCTGCCGGTGACCGGGGCGAGCCCCTTGTTGTCCGGCAGGACCGCCGCCACCTTGCAGTTCACCAGCGTGGACCCGGCGTCCCAGCTCTCCTGCTCGCGGACGTCCCAGCTGAGGATCACCTTCTTCGCCGTCAGGTCCGCGTTGCCGGTGTACTCCTGCGCGGCCGTCGAGCATTCGGTGTCCAGCCAGGTGTTCTGCTGCTCCTGCGAGGGGTAGCCGTCCTTGAACTTCGTCTTGAGGTCGAGCGTCGCGATCATCTCGTACGAATGCGGCTGGGCGCAGTCGACGGGGTCGCCGAAGCTGTTGTTGAGCAGGGCGAGGCAGGTACCCGGCTCCCAGACTGCCGACTGGTTCTGTTCCTTCGCCGGTCCCTTGGTCGGCTGCAGCTTGCCGCCCTGGCCCGCCCATTGCAGGCCGCACCGAAGCTGCCTGTCGCCGTCTTCCCACTGCGCGGGCGTCGGCCGGAGCAGGTTCATGCTCAGCTTGCCGTAGGGATCCAGCGTCCGGCCGAGGTACGGCTTGACGTCGACGGTGCAGCGTGACCGGGAGATCTCCTGCCACTGCTCCAGGTTCGGGCTGGGCACGCCCGCCGGGTACTGCGCGCCGATGTCGACGATGCTGGTGACCTCGAACAAGTGGGACTCCGTGCACGCCACGCGCTTCGCGTCGGTGGCGTCCGGGTTGTTCCAGGTAAGGCAGGTGCCAGGGGGAGACTGGAACGCTTCGACCGCGGCGGGCGACAGTTTGGGGGCGCCGCCGCCCGCACCGCCCTCCGGGCCTACGTTCCACGAGAAAGCCACACTCAGCGAAAGCGCGATGATCGCGCCCACGAACACACCGGCCATGACGAGCCGGGTGCGCAGGGTGCTCAGCGCGTTTCGCGGATCACGGAACCGCTCGGCCTGTTGAGACATCCACTCCATGATGCCCGCGCCGCACGTAAGGTGCGCGTACCGGGTGGTTAGTGTTGGACACGGGTTCGGGCCGGCGGGCGATTACGGAGCTTCGATGACGCAGGATGACAACCAGGGGGCACAAGCGCCTCAAGAGCCGCCCAAGCGCGGCACCATGCGCTTTCAGGACGGCAGCACGCAGGCACGTCAGCCGTCGCTGGCCGAGCAGCGGGCACGGCAGCAGGCGCTGGCGGATCAGGAACGACAAGAGGCGCTCGACGCCGAAGCGGCTCGCGCCGCCGAGAAGAAGTCTTCGACCAAGAAGAAACTCCTGATCGGCACGGGTGTGACCGTCGGGCTGGTCGGCTTGATCGCGACGTTCTACACCGTCGCGAAGCCGGAGAACGTCACGGCGACCTGCACTCACGACGACATCGTCGACAACGACCAGAACTGCGACGAGAACTACGTACGGTCGCACGGCGGTCACGTCAGCGGCGGGTTCTTCTTCATCCCGATCGTCGGTGGCGGCTTCAACAGCTACCGGTACAACTACGGCGGCACCGGCGCGATCGGGCAGCGGGTGTCGGGCGGCTCGTACACCGCGCCGCCGAACGCGAACATCAGCACCAAATCGGGCAAGTCCGTCCAGCGCGGCGGGTTCGGCATCAGCGGCAAGAGCGGTACCTCCGGCGGTACCGGCAAGAGCGGGGGCTCGTAGTTGTATCGGGATTCCAAGCCGCCCCGGCGGGACTGGCAGAAGATCGTCGAGGAGCAGGGCCTGGTCTTCGGCACCCCCGCCCGTGACGGTGCCGGCAAGTCCAGGCCGTACTGGGACGAGTCGGTCCATTACGTCTTCGAGATGGACGAGATCCTGTCCGTCGAGGCGGACGTCGAACTACTGCACTCGATGTGCCTCGAAGCGGTCGACAATGTGATCACCACCGAGCAGTACCACCGCTTCGGCATCCCCGAGTGGGTCTGGCCGCATATCGCGGAGTCGTGGAAGCGGCAGGATCCGCACGTCTACGGCCGGTTCGACCTGCGCTACGACGGCAAGAGCCCGGCGAAGCTGCTGGAGTACAACGCCGACACCCCGACCTCGCTGCTCGAGGCCGCGGTGCTCCAGTGGCACTGGAAGACCGCGGTCTTCCCCGAAGACGACCAGTGGAACTCGATCCACGAGAAGCTGGTGGAGCGCTGGGGCGAACTCGCCGACAAGCTGCCCTCCAACGAACTGCACTTCACCTGGTCGTCGGCGGATCCGTCCGGTGAGGACCACGTGACGACGGCGTACCTGCAGGAGACCGCGGCCGAGGCCGGGCTCGACACCGTCGGCCTGTCGATCGAGGAGATCGGCTGGGACCCGGTGCTCAAGCGGTTCGTCGACCTCGAAGAGGCGCAGATGGCGACCGTGGTGAAGCTCTACCCGTGGGAATGGGTGGTCGACGAGGAGTTCGGCCGCTTCGCCGTCGAGACCATGCCGCGCACGCTGTGGGTCGAGCCGCTGTGGAAGATGATCCTCTCCAACAAGACGCTGCTCGCGATCCTGTGGGAGAACTACCCCGGTCACCCGAACCTGCTGCCCGCCTTCGCCGACGACCCCGGTCTGCTGACCGAGTACGTCCGCAAGCCGAAACTGGGCCGCGAGGGCGCGAACGTGCAGATCGTCGCCACCGGGTACGAGACGCAGACCGACGGTGTCTACGGCGCGGAAGGCTACGTCTACCAGGCGTTCGACCCGCTCCCGGAGTTCCAGGGGTACCGGCCCGCGCTGGGTGCGTGGATCGTCGGGGACCAGGCCGCAGGCCTCGGGATCCGGGAGACCGCGGGACTCGTCACGGACGACGGTGCGGCGTTCGTCCCGCACCGCATCGTCGAGACGTGATAGAAGCAACCGCACAAACCTGACATTTTCGCCTGTATCTCTCCGGGAGCACCCTGTGACCACCACCCTTGCGCTGTCCGACACGTTCGGCTCCGACCTCGTGCGAGGGATCGGCGCGATCCTGCTGTACGGCGTCGTCGGCCTGCTGATGATGTTCGCCGGGTTCTGGGCGATCGACTGGACCACGCCCGGCAAGCTGTCCCAGCTGGTCACCAGGGGCCTGCCGAACGCGGTCATCGTCACCGCGTCGGGGCTGCTGTCGATGGCGTTCATCATCGTCGTGGCCATCGCGAACTCCGCCAGTGATCTGACCGAGGGCCTCATCACCTCGCTGGTCTACGGCCTGCTCGGCATCATCGTGCAGGTGCTCGCGGTCCGGCTGCTGGAGTGGGCGACCCGCATCGACATCCGTTCGACCATCGAGAGCGAGAAGTTCGCCCCGGCCAGTGTCGTGGTGGCCTCCGCGCACCTGGCCCTCGGCCTGATCGTGGCCGTGGCCATCTCGTGATCTTCTGACCTCCGAAACCGGCATAGGCGCACGATTCCCACTAACGTGGGAGCCGTGCGCCTTTTGAGGACACCGGACGACCGGTTCTCGGACCTGCCCGATTTCGATTTCGAACCGCGTTACGCGGAAATCGTCGACCTCCACGGCGGCGTGATCAGAGTGGGTTACGTGGAGGCCGGACCCGCGGACGGGCCGCCGGTTCTCCTGCTGCACGGCGAGCCCACCTGGTCCTATCTCTACCGCAAGGTCATCCCGGTGCTCGCCGACGCCGGACTGCGCGCCATCGCGCCCGACCTGGTCGGCTTCGGCCGGTCCGACAAACCCGGCGACATGGTCGACCACACCTACCAGCGGCACGTCGAGTGGATGCGCGCGTTCGCCTTCGACGTGCTCGACCTGACCGACGTCACCCTGGTCGGCCAGGACTGGGGCGGCCTGATCGGCCTGCGGCTGGTCGCCGAGAACCCCGACCGGTTTTCCCGTGTCGTCGCGGCCAACACCGGCCTCCCCACCGGGGACACCGACATGCCGGAGATCTGGCACAAGTTCCGGGACACCATGGAGAACGCCCAGGTCATCGACGTCGGGCGATTCGTCCAGTCGGGCTGCCAGACCAAGCTGTCCGAGGAGGTGCGCGCCGCTTACGACGCGCCCTTCCCGAACGAGATGTACAAGGCGGCGCCCCGCGCGATGCCGTCACTCGTCCCGATCACCCCGGACGATCCGGCGTCGGCCGCCAACCGGGCCGCGCTGAAGGCGCTCTCCGAAATGGACAAGCCGTTCCTGGTCTCGTTCTCCGACGGCGACCCGATCACCGCGCCGTGGGGCCTCGAATTGCGGGGCTCGATGCGCGGCGCCCGTGAACTCGAGCATCCGACGATCACCGGCGCGGGTCACTTCCTGCAGGAGGACGCGGGTGTGCGGCTGGGCGAGGTCATCGCCCGGTTCGCGGCCTCCTGACGCTTGCCGGAAGACGCGTGATCGAAGGCCGAACACGCGTGTTTGGCGGCGGAACACTCGAGTTCCGCCGCCAAACACGCGAGATCCGGCCGGAGACACGCGTCTGACGGACGGAGCGCGGACCGCTCGTCAGGAGATGGCGGCCAGCGCGTCCACGATGATCCCGAGGCCTTCGGCGGCCTCGTCGGCGGTGAGCGTCATCGGCGGCGCGATCCGGAGCACGTTGCCGTGCAGCCCACCCTTGCCGATCAGCAGCCCGCGCGCCTTGGTCTCCTCCATCATCCGCGCCGCGGCCCCCGTGTTCGGCGTCATACCGCCCGGCTCGACCAGTTCGACGCCGATCATCAGGCCCTTACCGCGGACGTCTCCGATCAGCGGGTGACCCGAAGCGCGCAGGCCGGACAGCAGTTCGTTGCCCCGCGCGAGCGCGTTGGCCTGGAGGTCGTGGTCGGCGATGTGGTCGAGCACCGCGGCCGCACCCGCCATCGCGACCGGGTTGCCACCGAAGGTCGAGATCGAGTTCGCGGTCAGGCAGTCGACGAGGTCGCCGCGTGCCACGAGACCACCGATCGCGAGACCGTTGCCGAGGCCCTTCGCGAAGGTCATCGCGTCGGGGACGACGTCGTGCGCCTGGATCCCCCAGTAGTGTTCCCCGGTCCGTCCCCAGCCGGTCTGGACCTCGTCGGAGATGAAGAGGATCCCGTACTGGTCGAGGACCTCCTTCATCGCCTTGAACAGGCCGTCCGGCGGTGAGCTGAAGCCGCCGACGCCCTGGATCGGTTCGGCGATCATGCAGGCGACGTCGCCCGAAGTGCCCGTCTCCAGCACGTCGACCAGGTCCGCGACGCAGGCGTCGATGTACTCGGTGTCCGAAAGCGCCCGGAACGGGCTGCGGTACTGGTAGCCGCCGTGCACGTAGCTCACCTTCACCGGGCTGAGCGACGAAGCCGACCAGCCCCGGTTGCCGGTGATGCCGACCGTCGCGAACGACCGCCCGTGGTACGAGTTCCGCATCGCCAGCACCTGGTTGCTGCGCCGGTACTGGGTGGCGAGCATCAGCGCGGTGTCGTTGGCTTCGGTCCCGGAGTTGGTGAAGAACACCTTCGCGTCCGGGATGCCGGAGACCTTCGCGATCCGCTCGGCCAGTTCGACCTGCGAGCGGATCAGGTACAGCGTCGAGGTGTGCAGGATCCCGGTGTCGAGCTGCTTGCGCACGGCGTCGCTGATCGCCGAGACGTCGTAGCCCATCGAGTTCGTCAGGATGCCCGCGAAGAAGTCGAGGTAGCTCCGCCCGGTCGAGTCGATGACCCGGCGGTCCTGCGCGTGCACGATCTCGATCGGCTCGTCGTAGTAGAGCGCCAGCCAGGACGGGAGTACCGCCTTGTGCCGCGCCAGCAGGTCCGCATCGGTCATCGAGTTTCTCCGTCCGCAGCAGGAGATCCCAGTATGGGGAGCGGCCGAAACGGGCGGCAACGATCAGACTGTCTGGTTATTCGCGCGGACCCGCACATTTTGTGCGACTCGTACGGACTACCCTCATCACTCGTGATTGACCCCAGGACTCTGCGCGATGACCCGGACGTCGTGCGCGCTTCGCAGCGCGCCCGTGGCGAGGACGAAGGAGTGGTCGACAAGCTGCTCTCCCTCGACTCCCGTCGCCGGTCTTCGATCGCCGCCGCCAACACGCTGCGCGCCGAGCAGAAGTCGCTGGGCAAGCTCGTCCCGAAGGCGCAGGGCGACGAACGGGCCGCGCTGCTCGCCAAGGGGAAGGACCTCGCCGCCCAGGTGAAGGCCGCCGAGGTCGAGCAGGCCGAGGCGTCGGAGGAGTTCGAGCAGCTGCACCGCGTGGTGCCGAACCTCGTCCACCCCGAAGCGCCCGAAGGCGGCGAGGACGACTACGTCGTGCTCAAGCACGTCGGCGAGCCGAAGAAGTTCGACTTCAAGCCGAAGGACCACCTCGAACTCTGCGAGGGCCTCGGCGCGCTCGACATGGAGCGCGGCGCGAAGGTCTCGGGTTCGCGGTTCTACTTCCTCACCGGCATCGGCGCCCAGCTGCAGCTCGGCCTGCTGAACATGGCCATCGCGCAGGCGACCGCGAACGGCTTCACGCCGATGATCACCCCGACCCTGGTCCGGCCGGAGATCATGGCGGGCACCGGTTTCCTCGGCGCGCACTCGTCGGAGGTCTACCGGCTGCGCGACGACGATCTGTACCTCGTCGGCACCTCCGAGGTCCCGCTCGCCGGCTACCACGCCGACGAGATCCTCGACCTCGGCAAGGGCCCGAAGCGCTACGCGGGCTGGTCGTCCTGCTACCGCCGCGAGGCCGGTTCGTACGGCAAGGACACCCGCGGCATCATCCGCGTCCACCAGTTCGACAAGGTCGAGATGTTCGTCTACACGCGTCCCGAGGACGCCGAGGCCGAGCACGCGCGCCTGCTGGACTGGGAAGAGCAGATGCTCGCCAAGATCGAGGTCCCGTACCGGGTGATCGACACCGCCACCGGTGACCTCGGCACCTCCGCGTACCGGAAGTTCGACTGCGAGGCGTGGGTGCCGTCGCAGGACACCTACCGCGAGCTGACCTCGACGTCGAACTGCACGACGTTCCAGGCCCGCCGTCTCGGCATCCGCTACCGCGACGACGACGGCCGCCCGCAGACCGTCGCCACCTTGAACGGCACGCTCGCCACCACCAGGTGGATCGTCGCGATCCTGGAGAACCACCAGCTCGAAGACGGTTCGGTCCGGGTGCCGGAAGCGCTTCGTCCCTTCCTCGGCGGAACCGAGGTGCTCACGCCGACATCGAAGTAGGGTCCGCGCCGAGGAGGGACCCCGCATGAACCGCCGCCGCAAGCCGATCGCCGTGCTGTTCGCGGTGGTCCTCCTGCTCGGCGGGTGTTCCGAGACGATCTCGGGTACGGCGTCGCCGGTGCCCGGCCAAGGGCCGGTGCTCACCAAGGCGGCGCCGTGCTCGTTGCTCACCCCGGAACACGCGGACGCGCTGGCCCTCAAGCTGCCCGGTGTCGAGACCAAGGGCGACAGGTCCCGGCAGCTCCCGCCGATGTGCCTGCTGTCCGAACGCGACGATTCACCGCACGGCGTGTCCCTCTCGATCACCCAAAGCGTCGACGTAACGCTGAACGAGTTCTACGCCGGTGCCCAGCCCGGCGAGAAGTTCGGCATCGGCGGCTTCACGTGGACGCGCTACCCGTCACCGCTCGGCCCGACGGCCTGCTCCCTCAGCACCGAACTCGGGCCGTCGTCGTTCGTCGAACTCGGCAGCGAGACCCAGCCGGGCGCGGCCGAAACCACGGCCTGCGACCTCGCGCTCGCCGCCGCCCCCGCGATCGCATCGAAGCTGCCCGGCGGGCAGCCTGCCCCGAAGATCGTCGCCCCTCCGGGGCAGAAGAAACCCGAGCCTTCCGGACCGCTGCTGCGGGTCGATCCGTGTGCGCTGCTGAAGCCGGACGAGGCCGCGAAGCTGGCCATCGCCGCGGGAACACCCGTCGACCAGAAGTATCTCGCCAATCCCGAGGACAAGGGCTGCGAGTGGAAGGACTCCGACGGCGACAAGGGACAGCGTCCGCTGAACGTGACGTTCTTCCCCTCGACGGCCGTCGCCGACGTCGCCGGGCTCGAAGGCACTCCCGAGGAGACGGACCTCGCCGGTCGCAAGTGGACGGTCCGGTCCAACACCGCCCTCAAGTACTGCACGGCCGCGCTGCCGATCACCGGGACGTCCACCGTGAAGGTCTCCAGCGGTCATGGGGACGACGAGGCGAAGGCCTGTGACCTGCTGCGGGCCGCGCTGCCGACGGTGAGCGCCGCGCTGCCCGCCGATTCGTGAACGGCGGCCGCGCACAAGTAGTGTGCGAGCCGAAGAGGAGGGGACGCATGCGGTTTCGGAATTCGCTCGCGATCGGACTGGCGGTGCTGACGCTCGGCGGCTGTACGTCGACGGTTTCAGGTACGGCCTCGCCGGTGCCGGGGCAGGGGCCGGTGGTCACGAAGGCCGAGCCGTGCGCGCTGCTGTCCCAGGAGCACGCGACGGCGCTGGGCGTCACGTATCCCGGTGAGGAACGTGCCGCCAAGCCCGAACAGAAGGTCCCCGGAGTCTGCCGGTTCCGAAAGCTCGAGGACGTGCGCAAGGCGTCGAACCTCGAGGTCTCGTTGAGCAAGGACCTGTCCTTGAACGAGTACATGAGCGGCGCGCAGCCGGGGGAGAAGTTCGGGCTCGGCGGTTTCACCTGGACGCGGTACGCCACCATCCTCGGTCCGAAATACTGCTCGCTGAGCACGGAGCTCACCCCGGACTCCTTCGTGGAGATCGCCAGCGAGAGCCCCGACCACACCGAGGGCAACGCGTGCGACCTGGCCAAGGCGGCGGCCCCGGCCGTGGCGTCGAAGCTGCCGGGTGGCCAGCCGAATCCGCAGATCACCGCTCCGCCGGGGCAGAAGCCCGCCGAGCCGGGCGGTCCGCTCGTGACCACCGACCCGTGCGCCATGCTCAAGCCGGAACAGACCGCCCAGCTGCGCCTCGGCCCCACCGGTGAGCCGATGAAGTCCTCCTCCGACCCGAACCAGGTCGGCTGCGAGTGGGCCGACACGGACGGCGAGAAGGGCGAGAAGGCTTTCGACCTGTGGTTCTACACGACGAAGGCGATCGACGAGGCTCCGTCGCTGATCACGCAGGGCGAGCCGCAGGACTTCGACTCGGGCGACCGCAAGTGGAAGCTGTACACCGAGTCGGGCAGCAAGCTGTGCGCGGCGGGCATCTCGATCACCGCGACGTCGACGGTGGCGATCATCGCGGGCAACCTCGACGACCCCGCGAAGGCGTGCGACGTCATCAAGGCCGCCGTTCCGATGCTGAACGGGAACCTGCCCGCGTCCTCCTAGTGCGAAACCTCATCGGCGATGTGCTTCGCGATCTCCAACGCGCTGGTCGCCGCCGGTGAGGGCGCGTTGAGGACGTGCACCTGGTTCCGCGCGGTCTCGATCAGGAAGTCGTCGACGAGCGCGCCGTCCGGGCGCAGCGCCTGCGCCCGGACACCGGAGCCGTGCCGCACGATGTCGTCCTCGGTGACGGCGGGGACGAGCCGCGCGAGGCTTTCGGCGAAGCGGCGGCGGGAGAACGACCGGCGGACCTCGTCGAGACCGGTCGGGTACGCGTACTTGCGCGCCAGCCGCCAGACGCCGGGGAAGCGGGCGACCTCGGCGAGGTCCTTCGCGGAGATGTCGCGCCAGGTGTAGCCCTCGCGGCGCAGCGCGAGCACGGCGTTGGGACCGGCGTGCACGCTGCCGTCGAGCATGCGGGTCAGGTGCACGCCGAGGAACGGCAGCGACGCGTCCGGGACCGGGTAGATCAGGCCGCGCACCAGATGGCGGCGTTCGGGCTTCAGCTCGTAGTACTCGCCGCGGAACGGCACGATCCGCGCGCTCGGGGTGAGCCCGGCGAGCCGTGCGACGCGGTCCGCGTGCAGGCCCGCGCAGTTGACGAGCGCGTCCGCGTGGAGCACCTCGTCGCCGGTCGCCACCTCGACGCCGCCGGTGCGGCCGGGGCGGATCCCCAGCGCGGGCGTGCCGAGGCGCAGGTCGGCGTCGGACTCGTCGAGCAGCCGCACCAAGGCGGCGCAGACGGCGGGGAAGTCGATGATGCCGGTGGACTCCACGCGCAGGGCGGCGACGCACGAGACCTCGGGTTCGTACTCGCGGGCCTCGCTCGGCGTGATCAGCTTGGCCGGGACGCCGTTCGCTTCGGCCCGTTCGGCGAGCACCTTCAGCGCCGGGAGCTCCGCTTCGGAGGTGGCGACGACGAGTTTGCCGCACACCTCGACCGGCACCCCGTACTGCCGTGCGAAGTCCACAATGGACCGATTGCCCGCGGTGGACATCCTCGCCTTGAACGAACCCGGCTTGTAGTAGAGCCCCGCGTGCACGACGTTCGAATTGTGCCCGGTCTGGTGGACCGCCCAGCGGTCCTCCTTTTCGAGCACCGTGACGTCCAGGCCTCGTTTGGTCAGTTCCCAGGCTGTGGCGAGACCGACGATCCCGCCCCCGATGACTACGACTGTGCGCACGATCGACCAGGTTACCCGGAATGCAACCTGACAGTCGTCAGGTTGACTGGTAGCGTACCTGACCGATGTCAGGTAAACGGTTGAGCAAGGACGAACGCCGGGAGCGGATCCTGGCCGCGGCGGCGCGGGTGTTCGCCGCGTCCGGGTACGACGCGGCCGGGATGCGCGAGGTCGCGACCGCGGCCGGGATCAGCACTCCCGTGCTCTACGACCATTTTCCGTCCAAGGCGGAGCTGTACGCGGGACTACTGGAGTCCGAAGTGGACAGTCTGCTGGCAGGCTGGGACGGGCTGCCGCCGTCGGACACCGCCGAAGAGCTGCTGCGCGCCCGAGTCGCGGCGATCTTCGCCTGGATGGAGACGAACGAACGCGGCTGGCGGATGATCTTCGCCGAGACGCCGTCCGACGAGGGTGTCGCCGAGGTACACCGGCGCGGCCAGGCCAGGGCCACCGGGCAGCTGACCGAGGTGTTCGCCAGGATCCCGCGCCTGGCGCTGACCGCGGACCTGCCGCGCGACCGCGCGAACGAAGCGCTCGCCGAAGCGGCGAAGAGCGCGCTGAACGCCATCGCCACCTGGTGGTGGAGCAACCGCGACATCCCGCGGGACCAAGTCGTCGCGCTCACGACGGATCTGTTGTGGCGTGGTCTGGGGAATCTGATCCAGGAGGACACATGAGCATCGACACCACCGAGCGGTACCGCCGGGCCCTCGAGACCAAGGACGTCGAACTCGCGCTGAGCGCCTTCGCGCCCGACGCGGTCATTCACTCCCCGCTGACCAGCCGGGTCCGCTTCACCGGGCACGCGGAACTCAAGCCGCTGCTGGAAGTCGCCTACTCGCATCTGCGCGACGTGCGGTTCCACACCGACACCGGCGACGCGTCGACGCGGGTGGTCGTCTACGCCGCGCGGATCGGCGAGGAGGAGATCGAAGAGGCGGCGGTGCTGAAACTCGGCGAAGACGGGCTCATCACCGAGGTGACGCTGTTCGTGCGGCCGCTGCCGGGGATCGTCACGCTGATGAACGCCTTCGGCCCGGACGTCGCGCGCCGCAACGGGCGCACCTTCGCGGCCCGGCTGCTCTCGGTCGCCACGAAACCGCTGCTGGCCATGGTGCGGTCAGGCGACCGTCGCGCCGTCCCGCTCGCCGGCCCCCGAACCTGACGCATCCAGAGGACTAAAAGCATCCGAAGCGTCTTCGGGGTCTTCGAGCACCTTCGGGACCCCGCGCAGCGTGAACAGCGCGCTCACCGCCACCAGCGCCATCAACCCCGCCGAGCACAGCATCGTCACCTGCAACCCGTCGACGAACGCCGTTTTCGCCGTGGTGAGGACCAAGGCGCCCTGCTCGGGCGGTAGCTGCGCCGCGACCTGGACGGCGCCGCCGAGCGTGTCCGAGATCGCCCCGGCGGCCTCGGGCGGCACGCCGTCCGGGATGACGAGTTCGCGCCGGTACAGCGCGCCGAGCGCACTGCCGAGGATCGCGATCCCCAGCGCCCCGCCGAGTTCGGTCGCCGTCTCGGAGATCGCCGACGCCGCGCCCGCCCTGTCCTTCGGCACGACACCGAGCACCGTGTCCGTCGCGACGGCGAGGACCAGCGAAAGCCCGACCCCGAAGATGATCATCGCGAACAGCAGGTCCGAGTAGACGATCGTCACGCCGATACCCGAGTACATCGCGAAGCCGACGGCCGAGAACGCGCAGCCCAGCGCGATCGTGACCGCCCGGCCGAGCGCCTTGATCGCCAGCGGCGCGAGGACACCGCCGAGGATCGCGCCGCCCATCCCCGGCAGTCCGGCGAGCCCGGACTTCAGCGGTGACCAGCCCACCACCAGCTGCAGGTACTGCGCGAACATCAGCGAGACCGCGAGCTGCGCGAACATCGCCAGGATCGTGGTGCCCACGGTCGCCGAGAACGCCCGCTGCGCGAACAGCTTCAGGTCCATCAGCGGCTCGGCCAGCCGCGGCTGGCGCAGGACGAACGCGATCAGGCAGCCGAGCCCGAGCACCGCGGCGACGGCGATGTCCCAGTGCCCCCAGCCCTGGTACGCGACTTCCTTGATCGTGTAGACGATCCCGACCATGCCGAGGACGGACAGCAGCACGCTGGGCACGTCGATCCGGCCCGGCGCGGGGTTCTTCGATTCGGGCAGGATCAGCGCGCCGGCGATCACCATGACCACCACCACCGGCACGTTGACCAGGAACACCGAACCCCACCAGAAATGGTCGAGCAGGAAACCGCCGACGAGCGGTCCCATGCCGAAACCGAGGATCGTCAGCCCGCTCGAAACCCCGATCACGGCCGCGCGTTCCTTGCCGGTGAACACGTTCCGCACGATCGACAGCGTCGACGGCATCAGCGTCGCGGCGGCGATCCCGAGCAGCGCGCGGGCGGCGATGAGGAGTTCCGGCGTCGGCGCGTACGCGGTGATCACCGAAGCGGCACCGAACAGCGACGCCCCGATCAGCAGCAGCTTCTTGCGGCCGACGCGGTCGCCGATGTTCCCCATCGTGATCAGCAGTCCGGCGAGCGCGAACCCGTACGCGTCGGCGATCCACAGCATTTCCGTCGTCGACGGATGCAGCTGCTCCGAAAGCGACGGCAGCACGAGATGCAGCACGGTCAGGTCGATCGCGATCAGCAGCTGCGCCAGCACGCAGACCGCGACGGTGCCGATCTTGCGGCCCTTGCCGATGTTCATCGCGAAGCGCCGAAGGTGAGTTCCGGCGAGTGCCGCGCGGTGCCGTGCTCGCCGTCGCCCAGGTAGAACCGGGTGCTCATGGTGCGGGCCGCCGGGTCGAGGACGGTGCGCCACAACGTCCGCCACGGCGCGCCGGGCTCGATCGCGACGGACACCGCGTCGAGCGCGTCGCGCGGCCCGGACTCCGCCTCCTTGGTGAGGGTGCGCAGCCGCTGGTAGGTGAGCATGGTCTCCGGTGTGTCCTCGGGCAGTGCTTCGAGGTCCGGATGGCGGTGCAGCAGGTGGTTCGTGACGCACAGCGGTCCGTCTTCGACCTCGACGAAGTACTCGATGTCGTGCGCCCCGCGCTCGTAGACGAAGCCGCGGCCGGAGGCGTCCGCGACGATGTAGTGGCAGGGCGCGCCGTGCGTGTACTGCTTGGCCAGCATCAGCGCTTCCTTGGCCTCGTCGACGTTTTCGCAGGTGTCGAGCAGGTATCGGCAGACCTGGGGCACCGAAAGCCCCGCCTGCGGCCCCGGATCGTGATCCAGCGGCGTGGCCGCTTCGAGGTCGGCCATCAGCAGCGCGACGACGAGTCCCGCCTCGTTGACCCCTTCCATCGCACCGTCCACTGTGGACATCGAAAGCGACGTCGAGGCGAGGCCGTCGTCGGGGATCGTGGTCAGGACGTAGGGTCGCGACGCCATCGGGACGGCCCCGTCGTCGACCGGCTCCGCGCCCGCCATCACCGCGCCGAGCTGGGACCAGCTCAAGGTGAAGAAGTCGTAGTTCCGGCCGAGCGTGCTCCCCGTCCACAGCGCAGAACAGCCCGATCCGGCGGGCAGGGCCGAAGCGTTGTCGAAGCAGACCGCCGCGTCGGCAGGCAGCCCGTAGGCCTCGGCGAACCCGGCCGTGCGTTCGGCGTACTGCGGCCAGTTCCGCGCGAACCAGGTCCGCCGCGCCCTGGCGACGATCGGGTCGACCGGCGGCGGCGACCAGTCCGAACGCGCCTTCGTCTCGGCGCCGAGGGCATGGCCGATCTCGGTCTGGGTGCCGCGCAGCGTCAGGTGCCGTACGGCGAGGAAGTCTTCGGGAGAGCCTGCGAGGTAGGTCATGCCGGGAGCGTGTCCGCCGCCGCTGACCGTCCGCGCACCAAGCGCTGACGGCTTGTCATCCGAATGTCATGTGCTCCGCGGGAAGGTGCTCTCACCACGGTAAACGAACAAGCGAGGGAACCATGCTGAGCAACAAGGTGTACATCATCGCCGGAGGCGTGTTCACCGTCCTCTTCATCGTGCTCGCGATGACCGAGTTCTCCACCGGCTACCCCGACGACGGTCTGCAGGACCTGTTCTACGCCGCGCTGAGCGCCGGCGCGGGCACCCTGCTGTACGTCCTCGACCGCCGCCAGCGCGAGCGTCGTGACGCCCGATGAGGAACATCGACGGCGGTTTTCTCGCCGCCCCGGACCAGGCCGCGCTCGAACTCCGCGAGCGGGAGGTGCGCAAGGGCAAGGGCGCGCTGCTCCTGACCGTCGCGGGCGGCTTCGTCGCGCTGATCGCCGGGTACAACGCGCTGGTCGACTTCACGCCGGGATCGCTGGTGGTGACGCTGATCGCGCTGGCCGCCGCGGTCGGTGGCGGGGCACTCACCAAACACCTGATGCGCAACGTGCGCTTCCGGGTGCACAAACCGAACGCGGGCCTCGTCGGCGCCGCGAAGCTGACCGGGCTCCTGGTGGCCTTCTTCGGGATCGCCGCCCTGCTCGGGTCGATCGGGGCTCCCAGTCCACTGCGCTTCGTCCTGATCGCGGGCGGCGTCGGCACCATCGCCTACGTGAAGTCGCTGCACGATCAGCAGTGGGTGCTCTTCGAACTGGACGCGGTGGGCGTCCGGGTCGAGCGGACGATCGTGCCCTGGCGTGACGTCACCCGGCTCACCACCGACCCGGTCGGGCCGGGAATGACGCGGCTCGGCGCGGTCGGAGCCGACGCGGAACCGCTGTACGTCGCGGTCCAGGACAGCGAACTCGACCCGCGGCTGCTCACCGAGGCCATCGGCCGCTTCGCGCCGCAAGGGGTCCGGCTGACCCGCGCTCAGGACTCCCTGGGCAACCCGGCCAGCTGAGCGGCGCCGCGGACGCCGAGCCCTCGGCGATAGGCCAGGTCGAAGTCGTCGCCGAGCCGCTTCCGCGTGGACGTCCGGAGCAGGGCGGCGTCCAGGTCGACGGCGAACGGGGTGCCCCGGATGGTCACCGCGGCGCCGATCAGGACCGCCGCCCGCTCGGGGTCGTCGCGGAGCAGCGCGACCCCCGCGAGGCCTTCGACGGCGCAGGCCGCGGTGGTGCTGTCGTTCCACTGGTCCGCCGACAGGAGCGCCTGCCGGTGCAGTTCCTCGGCCTGGTCAACGTCGCCCTCGGCGGCCGCGACCCAGCCGAGTGAGATCCGTGCCCCGGAGCGGCCACCCTCGGACGTGAAAGAGCCACCGGAGCACTCCGAAAGCGCGAGTTCGCTCAGCGCGCGAGCCGTGGCCAGATCACCTCCGTGCCGCGACAGGGTGGCGAGGCCGACGTACCCGAATGCCCGGCTTTCCGGCATCCCGGCGCGGCGCGCGATCTCGATGGCGAATTCGAAGTCGGCCCGCGCTCCCGCCGGGTCGCCGTGGAGCAGCTTGCTGGTGCCCCGGCGGCACAGGAGGTCCGCGTTGTCGTCGGACGCGCCGAGTTCCCGCATCAGCCGGAGCGCCTCGTCCATCATCTCCAGGGCTTCGGCCTGCCGGTTCGTCCAGATCAGGATCTGCGACAGATGGTCGAGCGCCATCGAAAGGCCCCAGCGTTCCCCGATCGCGCGGAACGCGGCCTCCCCTTCGCGCAGAAGTCCTTCCGCCGCTTCGAGTTTGCCCTGCATCAGCATGCGCAGCCCGTAGCCGGTCGGCACCAGCGCGAGGCTCCACGCGTCACTGCGCGCCAAGAGGGCCTGGCCGCGCTTGAGCAGCTCGTCGTCGTCACCGGGTGGCCCGGTCACCACGCCCATCAGCATCAGCAGCGCCGGGTTCCTCGGCGCACTGACCATGTTCCGCACGAGGCTGTCCACCTCGGGAAAGTGACGGCCGAGGGCTTCATGTTCAGCGCCGCCGCGGAGTCCGGCGGCGGCGTTGAGCACGCAGAGCTGGTACTCCTCTTCGAGGCCGTCCGGCGGCTTCGAGTCGAGGTTCTTGACCACTTCCAGGCACAGCGTCGAACCTTCGAACCGGCGCCCGCGCATCCACCAGTACGTCACCAGCGAGGCCGAAAGCCGGAGCGCGATCCGCACGTCGGCTTCGGCGGCCCAGCGCAACGCGGCCAGGAGATCGTCGTAGGCCGCGTCGAGACGGCCGAGCCAGACCAGCTGGTCGCCGGTGCGCAGGAGCGGGTCCGCTTCCTCGGCGAGGGCGAGGAAGTGTTCGGCGTGCGCGCGCCGCATCTGTTCGGTTTCACCGGCTTCGGTGAGTTTCTCGGCGAAGAAGGCTCGGATGGTTTCGAGCATCCGATACCGGTCACGGGTGCGTTCGACCAGCGATCTGTCCACAAGGGACGGAAGCAGCTCCGCGGTGTCCGTGACGGCGCAGACCGCTTCGGCGTCGGCGAGGGTCGTGCCGCCCGCGAAGACGGTCAGCCGCCTGCCGAGCAGGCGTTCGTCCTCGTCCAGGAGATCCCAGCTCCATTCGACGACGCCGCGCAGCGTGCGATGCCTGCTCTCGGCGCCCCGGCTTCCTCGTGAGAGCAGCTTGAACCGGTCGTCCAACCGGGTGGCGATCTCGCCGACGGGCAGCGTCCGCACCCGCGCGGCGGCGAGCTCGATGGCCAGCGGGAGCCCGTCGAGCGCGGCGCAGACACGCTGGACGTCGCCCGCCGTGGTGTCGTCCACGGCGAAGCCCGGATCGTTGGCCAGCGCGCGGTCGGCGAACAGCCGGATCGCGGCGAACTCCAGCGACCGGGCGGGCGGCGTGCCCGGCGGCGGTACGGCGAGCCGCGGCACGGGGGAGACGACCTCGCCGGTGATCCCCAGCGGTTCCCGGCTGGTGGCCAGCACACGCAGCGCCGAGGCCGCGCCGAGCAGCCGGGCGACCAGCTTCGCGGCGGCCTCGACCAGATGCTCGCAGTTGTCGAGCACCAGCAGCACCGCCCGGTCGGCCAGCGCGTCGATCAGCCGCTCCAGCGGGGCGTTCTCCACGGTGACCGCCCCGAGCGGGACCGTCCGCAGGCCGAGCGCGGTCAGCACGGCGTGGGCGACGTCGGCGTTCTCGCTGTAGGGCGCGAGTTCGACGAAGACCGCCGGGAGGTCCGACGCGGTGGCGGTCTCGACGGCCAGCCGCGTCTTGCCCGCCCCGCCTGGACCGGTCAGCGTCACCAGCCGCGAGCGGTCCAGCTGGCCGAGTACGTGCCGAAGGTCGCCTTCGCGGCCGATGAAGCTGGTGAGCTGCGCGGGGAGCGGCGCCGTCGTGGTTTTGACAGGCGGCGTCTCGCCGCGAAGCACGGCAAGGTGCGCGGCGGCGAGCTCCGGTCCGGGGTCGGCGCCGAGTTCGTCGGCCAGGACACGGCGGGCGTCCTCGAACGCGGTGAGCGCGTCGGCCTGGCGTCCGGCGGCGTGCAGCGCGCGGATCAGCAGCGCCCGTGGCCGTTCCCGCAACGGCTGCTCGTCGATGACCTCGCGAAGCCCGGCTAGGACGTCTTCGTGTCTTCCCAGCTTGAGTTCGGCCTCGGCGCGGTCCTCGATCGCCGACGTCTTCAGCTCGTTCAGCCTGGTGACCTGCGGATCGCGGAACGGCGCGTCGGTGATGTCCGCGAACGCAGGTCCACGCCAGAGACCGAGAGCGTCGCGAAGCAGTTCAGACGCTTTCGCAGCGTCTCCCGCCACTAGAGCGCGTCGGCCTTCGGCGGCGAGCCGCTCGAAGCGGTGCACGTCGACGTCGCCGGGGTCCACGGCCAGCCGGTAGCCCGCCGGGCTGAACTCGACGGGCGCGAGATCCTTCAGCGCGCCGCGCAGCCGCGAGACCTGTGATTGCAGCGCGTTCGCCACCCCTTCGGGTGGCTGTTCGCCGTAGAGACCGTCGATGAGCCGCTCCGCCGGGACGCCCCGGCCCGCCTCCAGCGCGAGCAACGCGAACAGCGTCCGGACCCTGGGGCCGCCGAGTCCGACGACGGTGCCGTCGTCGCGGCGCACCTCCGTCGCCCCCAGAACGCCGAATCGCATGGTTAGAGGTTAGGCCTGGAAGCGCAGCTTCTCCGTTGAGGGCGGTGGCGGGGGCATGGATGGACTAGAGCGTCGTTGACCTGGGCGGATCCAGCCCGCCCGAGATCCGCCGAATGGCGTCTATACACTTCGCCGGGTCCCCACGCAATGGGAGAGATATGTCAACGCAGGAACCTGTGGTCCTCGGTCAGCCGACCGTGGGCGAAGAAGAACTCGCTGCGGTAGCGGAGGTGTTCCGGTCCGGCTGGCTGGCCGGTGCCGGCCCCGCGTGCCGCCGTTTCGAGGAACGCTTCGCGAAGACCGTCGGCACCGCGCACGCCTTGACCACCAGCAACTGTGGGTCGGCACTCTTCCTCGGGCTGAGTGTGCTCGGCGTGAAGCCGGGCGACGAGGTCATCGTCGGCGACTACACCTTCCCCGCCACCGGCCACGCCGTGCTCCAGGCGGGTGCGACGCCGGTGTTCGCGGACATCCGCCCGGACGACTGGAGCGCCGACCCGGCGTCGATCGAAGCCCTGATCACCCCGCGCACGGTCGGCATCCTCGCCGTCGACGTCGCCGGGCAGCCGGGCGACTTCGACGCGTACCGCGCCATCGCCGACAAGCACGGCCTGTGGCTCTTCGAGGACGCCGCCTGCGCCGCGGGCGCGACGTACAAGACCCGCCCGGCAGGAAGCCTCGCCGACCTGGCCGCGTTCTCCTTCCACGGCCGCAAGGGCATCACCGCGGGCGAAGGCGGCGCGCTGGTCTCGGACCGCGAAGACCTCATCGCACGCGCGCGCAAGCTGCACACCTACGGCATCGAGCCCGCCATCACCCGCGAGGGTTCCGGCGCGCTGCCGATCCCGGAGTTCCACGAGCTGGGCTACAACTTCCGGCTCTCGGACGTGCAGGCCGCGATCATGAACGTCCAGCTGGACCGCCTTCCGGACCTGCTCTCGGCCCGCCGTTCGGTGGCCAAGCGCTACCACGAGGCGTTCGAAAACCTGCCCGGTCTCGACGTCCCGGTGGAACTGCCGGACCGCGAGCACCCGTGGCAGGCCTACATCCTCACCGTGGCCCCGGAGATCGATCGCGACGCGCTCGCGCTGCGGATCCGCGAGCAGGGCGTGCAGTGCAACTTCGGCACCTACTCCTCGCATCTCCAGCCCATCTACGGCAAGAAGCAGACCTTGCCGGTTTCGGCGGACCTCTTCGCCCGTCATCTCGCCATCCCGATGCACGCCAACCTCACCGATGACCAGGTCGACCGGGTCATCGGGACCG
Source organism: Amycolatopsis alba DSM 44262 (assembly GCF_000384215.1). Taxonomy (NCBI): domain Bacteria; kingdom Bacillati; phylum Actinomycetota; class Actinomycetes; order Pseudonocardiales; family Pseudonocardiaceae; genus Amycolatopsis; species Amycolatopsis alba. The sequence continues at coordinate 3,974,761 of NZ_KB913032.1, forward strand.
TCAGCGCCGCACTGCCGAGCTAGGAGAGAAATGCCCGACAAGAAGGTCCTCTTCACCGGGGGCGGCGGCTTCATCGCCGCGCACGTCATCCCGATGCTGATCGAGGGCGGCTACACCGTCCGCGTCTTCGACAACATGACCCGCGGCGACCGCGCCCGGATCAACGAGTTCGTCGCCACCGGCAAGGTCGAACTGGTCGAGAAGGACGTGCGCTACGGCGGCGCCGTGCGCGAGGCCATGCGCGGTTGCACCCACGTCATCCACTTCGCGACCGTGTCGATCAACAAGTCGGTCGCGGATCCGCACGAGTCGATCGACATCAACATGGTCGGCAACCACAACGTCTTCGCCGCCGCGGCGGACGAGGGTGTCGAGCGGGTCGTGTTCGCTTCGACCGCGTCCGTCTACGGCGAACCGAAGCGGCTGCCGATGCACGAGGACGACGAGCTCAAGCCACTCACGCCGTACTGCATCTCGAAGCGCGCGGGCGAGGACATGCTCGGCTTCTACGAGCGCACCCAGGGCCTGTCCTGGAACGCGCTGCGGTTCTTCAACGTGTACGGCCCCGGCCAGAAGATCGAGGCCTACTACACGTCGGTGATCAACCACTTCATCCAGCGTCTGCGCGCCGGCCAGCCGCCGATCATCGACGGCCGCGGCGACCAGTCGATGGACTTCGTGCACGTCACGGACCTGGCCCGCGCCGTCGTCGCGGCGCTCGAGTCGGAGCAGGCGAACCTGCCGATCAACATCGGCACCGGGATCGACACCTCGATCGCGACGCTGGCGAAGATCCTCATCGACGCCGTCGGCGTCAACGTCGAGCCGCTGTTCAACGAGCGCGACGTGCTCGTTTCGCGGCGTGCCGCGGACATCACCCGTGCCCGCGAGGTCCTCGGCTGGGAGCCGAAGATCTCCGTGGAAGAGGGCATGCACGAACTGGTCAAGGCTTCGGAGTGAGTGCCGGGCCAGGGGAGAGCCGCCCCATGCGCATCGCGGTCGTGAACAACTTCTTCCCGCCGAGGGTGGGCGGAAGCGCGCACATGGCGGCGTCCCTGGCCGAGCAGTACGCGGCGCGCGGGCACGAGGTGCTCGCGATCACCGCGGCCTATGCCGACGCCCCGGCCGACGAGACGAAGGACGGCTACCGCGTCGTCCGCCTGCCCGCGGTGAAGATGCCGCAGCTGGGCCTGTCGATCGACTTCGACATGAGTTTCGCCTCGCTGCGGCCGGGGAACTGGCGGCGGCTGCGGAAGCTGCTGGACGAGTTCAAACCCGACGCGATCCACCTGCACGGGCAGTTCTTCGACCTGTCGTGGCTGGCCGGGCGGTACGCGCGGCGGCACAAGCTGCCGATGCTGCTGACCATCCACACGCTGCTGATCAGCGACAACAAGCTGTACGGCGGTGTCTTCCGGTTCCTGGACACCGTGCTGGTGAACCCGATCCTGCGCTACCTCAAGCCGCGGTACGTCATCCTCGACAAACTCGGGGTCGACTACTGCGTCGAGCGCTACGGCACCAGCGACGCGAACTCGGACTACTTCCCGATCGCCGTCGACACCGGGAACTTCGAGAAGCCGCTCACCCTCGATGTGCGGGCGGAACACAAGCTCGGCGACGGTCCGGTGATCGTCTCGCTCGGGCACGTGATCCCGCTGCGCAACCGGCTTCCGCTGGTCGAGGCGCTGCCGTCCATTTTGGACAAGCACCCCGGCGTGAAGGTGGTCGTCGTCGGCCGCGTGTACCACGACGTCTTCCTGAAGCGAGCGGAAGAACTCGGTGTCGCGGACGCCATCATCGTCACCGGCGCCGTGCCGAAGGCGGACGTCCCCGCGTACTTCGCGGCGGCCGACATCGTCACGCACGACCTCAACGGCGGCTGCGGCACCGCTTCGCTGGAGGCGATGCTCTCGGGCACCGCGACCATCGCTTCGGTCACCGAGGACAACTATCCCGGCATCGAACTCCGCAACGGCGAGAACATCCTGCTGGTGCGCCCGGACGACAGCGAGGCTGTGGCGAACACCGTCATCGAACTGCTCGACGACCCGGAAAAGCGGGCTTTGGTGGCACAGCGCGAAAGCGCGATGGTGCGGGCCAACTTCGGCCTCGACGTCGTCGCGGAGGAACACCTGCGCACCTTCGAGAAACTGGTGACCGAGGCCGATGTTCTTCGATGACGAGCGCAGCAACCGGCTGCGCCCGCAGATCCTGACCGAACTCGTTTCGCAGTACATGAACGACGCCGAGCGCGCTCGTTTCTACGGGCTGCCGGAGTCGACGCGGGTCCGCGAACGGGTCAAGATCATCAGCCCGGAGAACCTCACGATCGGCGAACACTGCTGGATCGGCGAGGGCGCCGCGCTCGACGCGAGCGGTGGGCTGGAGATCGGCGAGCACACCAGCATCGGCCTGAACACGCTGATCTTCACGCATTCCAGCTGGCTCGCGAACATGACGCTGCAGAACCACTCCGGCAGCGACCTCATCGAACGCAAGCCGGTGAAGATCGGCAAGGGCTGCTTCATCGGCGGCCTGGTCGTGATCATGGCAGGCGTGACGATCGGCGATTTCGCCACCGTGCAGCCGAACTCCGTGGTCGCCAAGGACGTCCCGCCGCGCACCCTGGTGGCGGGCAACCCGGCGCGTGTCTTCCAGCGCTACGACGACGAGTACATCCAGTCCGAAGTGGAGCGTGTGCGCGGCGAGAACGCGCGGCGGCGCGCGCTGGCGGAGGAGCGGGGGGACGCTTCTTCGTCCTGGGGCGCACCGGCAGGCGACTTCACGGAGTAGTCAGAGGCGTTCGGCGAGCAGCTTCGCGATCGTTTCGTAGACGTCCGCGCGGTACTTCGGGAGGTCGACGAGGGCGAGCCGGACCTGTCCGTTGCTGAGCTTGTCGACGGCGACGTACGCCCGCGTGGAGTCCTGGCCGTGCTCACAATGGACGGTCCTGTCGCCCACGCCGCCGACGGTCGTGATCGGCTCACGGCAGAACGCCTTCGCCGTGTTGTCCACCGCCGCGGTGCTGTCCGCGCCGATCTCCGGCGCGACGGTGATGTGCAGCCGCGGTGCGCCGTCGGGCGACTGATGGATGTCCTCGTAGAGACAGCTGTACCGCTTCTCGGTGCCTTCCACGTCCGCGGACTGTTCCTTCGCCTGGATTTCCGCCGAGGTGCCGAGGATCTGCGCGAGTTCGCCGACGGCGATGAACGGGCACGCGTCGGTGACCGTGGCGGGCGACGCGGGTATCGGCGTGGCGGCCTTGAGCGAAGACCTCGGAGTCGTCTGCGAGCGGACCGGGATCTCGATCTCGATGGAACAGGCCGCGGCGAGGAAGAGCAGGCCGACGGTCAGGAACCCTCAGGGTCTTCTCGTGCTGGAAATTTAGCTGACCTGCGGAAAACCGGTGATCACGACCGGACAATCGGCTTGCTGCCACGCAACTCCTCACCGTAATGATTCACTACTTTCCGTGTTGCTACGTTGTCGGCGATCCCGTGGGAAGATGGTCTGGTGATCGCAGGCGAAGGAGGAGTTCGATGAGTGTCGTGCATTGGCATCACCGCCTCTTGACGCTCGATGACTGGGCCACGTTGCCGGAAGATCCGGAACACCGCGCAGAAGTCGTCGAAGGAGTGCTGGTCGTGGCCCCCCGGCCTATGTCGTTCCACCAGCTTGCGGTCACTCGCCTGGGCTACCTGCTCAACGAGCAGCTGCCCGAATCGCTCATGGCTCTCTCGGAAGCCGAGTTCGTCGTCACGGAACTTCCGTTGACGGTTCGGGTCCCGGATGTCCTCGTCGCGGCGACCGAGCTCGTGGAAACGAACCCGGCACGTTATGCGGCTCAGGACGTGAGTCTCGTGATCGAGGTCCTGTCCGAGGGCACCGTCCGCACCGACCGGGTCACCAAGTTCTCCGAGTACGCCGAAGTCGGCATCGAGCACTACTGGATCGTCGACCTCGAAGACCCGGCCAGCATGGTCACCTACCGCTTGGTCGACGGCGAGTACGAGAACTTCGGCGAGCACACCGGAAAGGTGAGCTTCGACTTCGACGGCACCCCGCTCACCCTGGACCTCGACGCGCTGACCACCCGCCACGCCCAGCGCCCCTGACACACCGAGATCGCCGTCCAATCACGCGAGTTCCGCCTCCAATCACGCGAGATCGCCGTCTGATCACGCGAGTCGCGCCTCCGCCGGCCGCTGAGCCCCGACGCCGACGGGAACCACCACCCCTCCTGAGCCGACTACTAGGCTCAGCAATGCGAGTTTCCCGGCCGGAGGGTGGTCAGATGAGGTTCAAGCGGTTCGGTGCGTCGTTGCTGGTCACCGGGTTGGCCCTGCTGGGCGCCGCGACACCGGCGCTGGCCCACTCGGAGCTGAAGAGCAGTGACCCGGCCAGGGGCGCGTCGCTGGCGACGCCTCCGACACAGATCAAGCTGACCTTCACCGGCCCGGTCACGCTCGCCGAGAACCCGATCCAGATCACCGGACCCGAGAACGCGTCATGGACGGTCGGCCGGGCGGAGGTCGCCGGCGCCGTCGTCACGGCGCCCGTCCAGGCCGTCGGACCCGCGGGCGAGTACACCCTTCGCTACAAGGTCGTCTTCGAGGACTCGCACGCCGCGAGCGGCTCGGTGAAGTTCAACCTCAGCAACCCGGTCGCGCCGCCGTCCAGCCAGGCCCAGAGCAGCCAGGCCCCGGCGAGCAGCCAGGCCAGTGCCACCCCGGCGCCGTCGACGGACGAGACCACTCCCGGAGGGCTGTTGCCGGTCTGGGTGTGGATCGTCCTCGCGGTCGCCGTGGTCGCCGCCGGTATCGTCGTCGCTCTCCGGTTCACTCGACGGAAGGACTGAGCCTTCACGCAACGACAACGGTTGAGGCAACCTTTCAGATGGTCAACCGTCGAACGGAGATGAGGACCAGGGTGGCTCGCGGCGATGACGAGTTCGTCGAGTTCGTGCGGAACTCGACGACCCGTCTTCAGCATGCGGCCTACCTGCTGACCAGCGACCGCCATCAGGCCGAGGACGCCGCCCAGACGGCGCTCGCCAAGACGTATGCGGCTTGGTCGCGGGTACGTCGCAAGGACGCCTACGCCTACGCGCGGCAGGTCCTCGTCAACCATGTCATCGACGGCTGGCGGCGTCCGATTCGCGAGAACGCCACCGAGGACATCCCCGAGCAGCCGAGCGGGCTGGACGTCGCCGGGGCCGTTGTCCAGCGGAAATGGCTCCTTGACGCGTTGCGTACGCTCACAGACCGGGAGAGAGCCGTCGTGGTGCTCCGGCACTTCTTCGACTTGAAGGAATCCGATGTGGCCGGTGAGCTGGGTGTCTCGGTGGGCACCGTGAAGAGCACCAACTCCCGCGCCCTGACGAAGCTGCGGATTACCGCGGAGGACGGAACGGAACTGATCGGGGGGCTGGGACGATGACCGACCTCGAGACGCTGCGCTCGGCTTTGCGGGAACCGCCTGCCGAGGAGTTCACCGAGCCCGACCTCGGCGCGATCATGACCAAGGGCAGGAGTATCCGTCGCCGTCGCCGTCTCGCGACCGGCGCGGGCGGGGTCGCCGCCACCGTGGTGACGGTGCTGGTCATCGTCGGCGCGGTCGCGCTGAGGAAACCGCCGCCCGCCCAGCAGCAGCCGCTTCCGCCCGCCGCGAGCGCCCCGTCCTCGTCGTCGTCGGTGGCGCCGACGCCCGCACCGCGGCCGACGAGCACCAAGGCGCCGTCGACCTCGACGCCCTTCGGCAACATCATCTCCCTCGAGACCAGGGGTGACGGTGACCGGGAGATGGTGCTCTACGCTTCCGCGCTCGACGAGCCCGATCTGCCGAACGTCGCGTTCGGCCTGCGGATCGCCTATCGGAACGGCGACGGTTCGTACGAGGACCTGATGATGAGCAACGAGTACAAGAAATCCGACCGGTCGTTCGGCTTCCACGCGGTGGACGGCGGAGATGTGATCCGGGGCGCGTTCGTCCCCGTGTTCGGCTACTTCGTCGGCGGCGCGGAGCGGATCACCAGCACGGTCCGGGGAAAGCCGGTCGAGGCGAAGGTGGTGCGCTGGAGCGAAGACCCGTCGGTCGCCCTCTTCTGGTTCGACGGTTCCCAGGTGGAGTCGGCGGGAGTGCTGACCCCTCTCATCGCTTACGACGCGAGGGGCCAGCGCCTCACCAAATAGCTCAGGCCGCGGCCTGCGTCAGCACCTGGTCGACGACGGCGTGCGAAGGCAGGATCAGGTCGCGCTCGGTGTCGGCGTCGATCTTGCCTTCGAGCAGCTCCAGGAACCGGTCCAGCTGGGTCGCCAGCGGCTCGCGCGCGGTGACCAGTTCCGGGATCTCGATGACGGTCTGCTGCCGGTAGCCGAGGCCGTCCGGGGTGACCGAGTCGTGCGAGACGTGCCGGTAGATGGTGACGTCGCGGCGGAGCAGGTCGATCTCGATCATGCGGTCCAGCTCGGACACCCAGAGCGAACGGACCTTGCGCTGCCCGAGGCGGGAAGCGGAAACCGTGGCGAGCCCAGACTCGAACGACAGCACCGTCTCGATGGTGTCTTCGGCGCCTTCGACCGAATTCGGGTGGAAGTAGCCGGCGCCGGAGGCGACCCGCTGCGGGGTCGCGCCGCCGAAGAACTGGATCGCCAGGTCGACGTCGTGCACCAGCAGGTCCCACGCGACACCGGTCTTGATGCGCGGCGCGTAGGGGCCGTGGCGACGGGCCATCAGGTGGATCGGCTCGTTGACCAGCGCCCGCGCGGTCATCACGGCCGGGTTGTAGCGCTCCAGGAGCCCGCACATCAGCGGGACGTCCTTCTTCGCCGACAGCGATACGATCTCCTTGGAGAATTCGAGGCTGTTGCAGACCGGCTTCTCGACCAGCAAAGGCTTGCCCTGGCCCAGGATCTCCTGCGCCAGCTCGTAATGCGCCTCGGTGGCCGAAGCGAGCACGACGGCATCCACATCGGACAGTGAGCCGATTTCGGGCGTCCACTGGGTTTCGTAGCGCTCGGCGACCTTGCGGCCCGCCTCTTCGCGCGGGTCGATCACGCGGACGAGGTCCACGCGCTCGTTCGCGGCGAGGACACGGGCGTGCAGCGAACCCATGTTCCCGGTGCCGATGAGGGCGATCTTGTGCGTCGTCATGCGCCGAGTACCTCGCGAACCGTTTCGATGATGGTGTCCAGATCGGACTCGGAAAGGTGCGGGTGCACCGGCAGCGAAAGCGCCTGCGCGGCGACGGAAGCGGCCACCGGGAAGTCCTCGACCTTCGCGTCGGGGATCAGCGGGTTGTTCCGGTAGCAGTCGTAGTCGAAAACGATCTTCGGGTAGTAGATCCCGTTGCCGATGCCCTTTTCGGTGAGGGCGGCGGCGAGTTCGTCGCGCGAGAGGAAGGCGTGCGGGCCGACCAGCACGGTGTACTGGTGCCACACGTGTTCACGGCCCGGCAGGACCTGCGGGATGTCGAGACCCGGCGTGCCGGCGAGGCCCTCGGAGAGGCGCTTCGCGTTGGCCTGGCGCGCGGCGGTGAGCTGGTCCAGCTTCTCCAGCTGCGGGATGCCGACGGCGGCGTGCAGGTCGGTCATCCGGTAGTTGTGCCCGGCGACCTCGTACTGGTACCGGGCGCGCATGCCCTGGTTGCGCAGCACACGCAGCGCGTCGGCCAGCTCGTCGTCATCGGTGGTGATGACGCCGCCCTCGGCGGTGGTGATGTTCTTGGTGGCGTACAAGGAGAAACAGCCGATCCCGAAGGAGCCGGCCTGCTTGCCCTCGAACGACGCGCCGACGGCCTGCGCGGAGTCCTCGATCACCTTGAGACCGTGCTCGGCGGCCAGCGGCGCGAGCTTGCCCATGTCCGCTGTCTGCCCGTAGAGGTGCACGGGCATCAGGACCTTGGTGCGGTCGGTGATCACGGCGGCGACGGCGTCGGGGTCGATCGCGAAGTCGTCGCGGCGGATGTCGGCGAAGCGGACGGTCGCGCCGGCTTCCAGGATCGCGTTCAGCGTCGCCACGAAGGTGAACGGCGAGGTGACGACCTCGTCGCCCGGTTTGAGGTCGAGCGCCTGGATGGCGGCGACCAGCGCGGTCGTGCCGTTGTTGACGGCGATCGCGTGCTTCGTGCCGGAAACGCTCGCGAACGCGTCCTCGAAGCGCTTGACCATCGGTCCCTGTGCGATGGCGCCGGATCGCAGCACCTCGACGACGAGGTCCTCCGCGTCACGGACGTCGACCACGGTAATGGGGATCATCTGCAAGTCTCTCTCGACTGGGCGTTCTGGTGCGTCCGGTACAGTGAGCCGCCGGTTCTGCGCCCGGCCGCCCTCTCTGGCGCGGGCCACACGTTACCGGGACCGCCGAAGCGCCCATTACCCCAGGCTGCCTCCCAGCCACGACGAACGGATCTCACGTGGTGAACCGCATCCACCCGACAGCGATCATCGGCGAGGGTGTCGAGCTCGGCGAAGACAACGTCATCGGGCCGTACACGGTCATCGTGGGCCCCGCGCGCATCGGCGACGGCAACTGGATCGGCCCGCACGTGACCATCGGGACCCCCGGCGAGGACCGCGGCCGCGAACACCCCGCGGCCTGGGAATCCGCGCCGAACGGTGATCCGGATCACGACGGCCACGGCGTCGTCATCGGCAGCCGCAACCGGATCCGCGAGTACGTCAGCGTCCACCAGGGCACCTGGCGCACGACCACGATCGGCGACGGCGGCTACTTCCTCCGCGGCTCCCACATCGCGCACGACTGCCTGGTCGAGGACGTCGTCACGGTCGCATCGAACGTCATCACCGGCGGCCACTGCCACATCTGGTCCGGCGCGAACCTCGGCATGGGCGCGATCCTGCACCAACGGGTCGTCATCGGCCCCGGCGCGATGGTCGGGATGAGCTCCGCGGTCCGCAAGGAGGTGGGCGCGTTCACCATCGCCGTCGGCAACCCCGCACGGGTGACAGGCGTCAATACCGTTGGGCTGTCCCGCCGCGGGCTGGACGAGGCCACCATCGAGGCCTTGGGACCGTGGCTGAAGGGTAAGGCCGGTCTCCCTGAGGACGGGCTGGCCGACCGGCTGCCCGGCGACCTCTCTACCTTGGTGAAGGCGTGGGACGCCCGTCCACGCGACGATCATTAGGAGTACGGACATGGCGGAAGTCGCCGGCAAGCTGCGTGAGGTCTTCGTCGAGGCGCTGGACCTCGATGGCGAGGTCGACGTCGAAAACCTGAAGTACCGCGACATCGAGGCGTGGGACTCGGTCGGTCACATGGCGCTCGTCGCGGCCATCGAGGACGAGTTCGATGTGGAATTCGACACCGACCAGGTGATCGACATGTCCAGCTTCAAGGTCGCCGTCGACATGGTCACCGACCTCCAGTCCAAGTGATGCTGGACGGCAAGGTCGCCCTGGTCACGGGTGGTACCCGTGGCATCGGGCTCGCCACCGCGCGGGCGCTCGCCGAGGCGGGCGCCACCGTCGTGCTGACCGGTCGTGACGAGGCCAAGGCCAAGGAAGCGGCGGCCGCGGCGGGGGCCGCGAGCGGGCTCGCGCTGGACGTCACCGACGCCAAGGCCGTGTCGACGCTGGTCCGCGGCGTGGCCAAGGAGCACGGCAAGCTCGACATCGTGGTCGCCAACGCCGGGATCATGGAGGACGCGCTCCTCGGCATGATCCGCGAAGAGCTCGTCGACACCACGCTGAGCACGAACGTCGCCGGCACGCTGCACACCGTCCAGGCCGCGGCCAGGGCGATGATGCGCAAGAAGACCGGCGCCATCGTCGTTCTCGCCTCGATCGTCGGTGAGCACGGAAGCGCCGGTCAGACGGTGTACGCGGCCTCGAAGGCGGCGGTGGCGAACATCGCGCGTTCGGCCGCGAAGGAACTCGGCCGCTCCGGGATCCGGGTCAACGCGGTGGCGCCCGGCGTCATCGACACTGACCTGACCTCGGGCCTGACCGAAGACGCGAAGGCCGAGAACATCGGCAAGACGCCTCTCGGACGGCTCGGGACGCCCGAGGACGTGGCGAACGCGATCCGGTTCCTCGTCAGTGATGACGCTTCGTTCATCACCGGCCAGGTGCTGGGCATCGATGGAGGACTTGTTCTCTGATGACCCTTTTGGGTGTGGGTGCACGACTGATAGACGTCACGAGCGGCAAAACGCTCGCGGGCGAGGAGCTCGACGCCGAGGTCACCCGCGTGGGGGCCGCGCTGGGGCTGCTGCCGCCGGGCGCGCTGTTCGCGCGGATGTCGGTGGACCTCCCCAGCGTGCTGAACTACCTCGGCGCTTTCGAGGCGGGCCGCGCGATCGCGCTGATCGACCCGGCGCTCGACGCCGACGTCCTGGCGGGGCTCATCGAGCGTTTCCGCCCGGCCGCCGTGCTGTCCGCGCCGGACGCGCCCGCACCCGAGGGTTACGGCGTCTCCGACGGGCACTGGGTCCGGAAGTCCGCCGAAGGGGTCGAACCGCATCCGCATCTCGCGGTCCTGCTGCCGACCAGCGGTTCCACCGGAAATCCGAAGCTGGTCCGGCTTTCGCGCGGCGCGGTGTTCTCCAACGCCGACGCGATCGCGCAGGTGCTCGGCATCGACCGCGACGAGGTCGCGCCGACCAGCCTCCCGCTGCACTACAGCTACGGCCTGTCCGTGCTGAACTCACACCTCGTCCGCGGCGCGACAGTGGTCATCGAGCCCTCCGGCGTGCTCGGACGCGGGTTCTGGGACGCGGTCAACGAGCACAAGGTCACCTCGCTCGCGGGCGTGCCGTACCACTACGAGATGTTGCGGCGTCTCAAGTTCGACCCGGCGAAGTACCCGACATTGCGCACGCTGACGCAGGCGGGCGGCAAACTCCGCGACGACCTCGTCGCCCAGTTCAACGACAAGATCCGCGAGGTCGGCGGGCGGATGTTCGTCATGTACGGGCAGACCGAGGCCGCCCCGCGGATGACCACCGTCCCGGCGGAACGGCTCGCGGAGAAGCTCGGCTCGGCCGGGCCCGCGCTGCCCGGCGGCTCGTTCGCTGTCCGGCGCGAGGACGGTTCCGAGACCAAGCATCCGAAGATCGTCGGCGAGGTCGTCTACCGCGGGCCCAACGTGATGATGGGGTACGCCGAAGACGAGGCCGGGCTGGCCGCGGGCGACGAGTACGGCGGCGTGCTGGCCACCGGCGACCTCGGCTACCTCGACGAGGACGGGTTCCTCTACATCACCGGGCGGTTGAAGCGGATCGGCAAGGTCTTCGGGAACCGGGTCAGCCTGGATGATCTCGAGCACGCCGTGCGTTCTGCTTCGGTGGGGATCGACGTCGTGGCCGCCGTCCCGGCCGGGGACAAGGTCGTCCTGTTCGCGGAGCTGCCGGAAGGCGACGGCGCCAAGGAGATCTGCAAGGACGCCGCGAAGGCGCTGTCCGAGCGGCTGCACCTGCACACCAGCGGGTTCGACGTCCGCCCCATCGACACCGTGCCGCTGCTCGCCAGCGGCAAGATCGACTACCGGTCGCTGGAGGCCCAGGTATGAGTGTGTTCACGCTGTCGCAGGCGGAGCGTGAGAAGCACCTGCTTCCGCAGCTCGCCGAGCTCACCGCGCACCACCGCGAGAACTCCGAGGGCTATGAACGCATCCTCTCGTCGCTGGGTATCGCGCGGGACGCGGAGTTCGCCTCCATCGCGGACCTGCCGTGGCTGCCGGTGCGGATGTTCAAGACCCACGACCTGCGCAGCATCCCCGAGTCCGAGATCTTCAAGACGCTGACGTCCTCGGGCACCACCGGTGCGGGCGCGTCGCGGATCTACCTGGACAAGGCCGCCGCCGGCGCGCAGACCAAGCAGCTCGGTGCCACGCTGCAGGAAGTCCTCGGCAACGAGCGGCTGCCGATGCTGATGGTCGACACGATCGGCATCATCAAGAACCGCCGCTCGTTCTCCGCGCGCGGCGCCGGTGTGCTGGGCATGGCGAACTTCGGCCGCAAGCACACCTACGTGCTCGACGAGAACGACCAGCCGGACGTCGAGGCGGTCAAGACCTTCCTCGCGACCTACGGCGACAAGCCGTTCCTGATCTTCGGCTTCACCTTCATGGTGTGGCAGTACCTCTACGAGGTCGCGCGCGAGCACAAGCTCGATCTGTCCAACGGGATCCTGATCCACTCCGGCGGCTGGAAGAAGCTGATCGACCGCGCGGTGGACAACACCGAGTTCCGCCGCCGCTTCAAAGAGGACACCGGCCTCACCCGGATCCACAACTACTACGGGATGATCGAGCAGATCGGCACCGTGTTCCTCGAAGGGCCTTCCGGGAACTCGCTGTACTGCCCCGATTTCGCGGATGTCGTGATCCGGAACCCGGAAACCTGGGAAGAGCAGCCGGTCGGCGAGCCGGGTGTGATCGAGGTCGTCAGCACCTTGCCGCATTCGTATCCGGGGCACGTCCTGCTCACCGAAGACCTCGGTGTCTACAACGGGATCGACGACGGCGACTGGCCGGGCAAGCACTTCTCCGTCATGGGCAGGCTGCCCAAGGCCGAGGCCCGCGGTTGCTCGGACACCTTCCAGGGGGCGGCGGCATGACTCTCAACCAGCGTTTTCCGCTCGGCGACGCGATCGAGGTCTCCTCGTTGGTCGACGAGCTGCGGGCCGAGCCCGTCGGCGGACGGCTGCGTGTGGGCGACCCGCGAGTCGTCGAGTTCCTGACGAAGTTCGCGCGCAAGCTGCTCGCACCCGCGACGGCTCGACGTTTCCCGGAGCTGGCATCGCTCGGTTTCTTCCTGCGCAAGGGAGAAATCGCCAAAGCATTGTCCACTTTGGATACTTCGGGTGACGCGCTGCGCTTCCCGCGCGGGCTCGTCTTCCACGTCCCGCCTGCCAACGTCGACACGATCTTCGTGTACTCGTGGGCGCTTTCGGCCCTGGCGGGCAACCACAACGTCGTCCGCGTGTCCTCGCGTTCGGCCGGTGCCGCCGAAACGGTGCTGGAGGCGTTGAACGCCGCACTGTCCGAAGTGGACGCAGACACCGCCGCCGCGATCACCGCGACGCAGCGCATGGTCACCTACGACCGCAGCGACGCGATCAGCGGCGCGCTGTCGGTCGCCGCGGACCTGCGGGTCATCTGGGGCGGTGACGCGTCGGTCGCGGCGCTGCGCAAGTACCCGCTGGCGCCGCACGCGCGCGACCTGACCTTCCCGGACCGGTCGTCGTTCGCGGTCGCGTCGGTGCGCGGCTGGCAGAACGCCTCCGAGACCGAGCGTCGCGGTGCCGCCGAAGGCTTCTACAACGACTCGTACTGGTTCGACCAGGCCGCCTGCTCGTCGCCGCGCGCGGTGTTCTGGGTCGGCGAAGAAGAGGGCGCCAGGGAAGCCGGGCAGGAGTTCCGGAAGCTGCTCGCCGAGGTGCTGGCGACGAAACAGCACGTCACCGAGCCCGCGATGGCCGTCCAGAAGCGGGTCTCGGCGTACGGCGCGGCCGTCGACGGGCTCGTCAACGGCATCGACTTCCAGGGCAACGGCCTTGCGACGCTGGAGCTGGCCGACCCCGCGATCCTGCCGCGCGAATGGCTCGGCGCGGGCACTTTCGCCAACGCGCGGGTCGACACGCTTTCCGACCTCGTCCCGATCGTCCTCCGCAAAGATCAAACCGTCGGTCAATTCGGCTTCAGCAAAGAAGAATTGACGCAATTCGTGACGGAATTGGCTGGCCGCGGCGTCGACCGTGTCGTTCCCTTCGGATCGGCCCTGACGTTCTCCGCGATTTGGGACGGCTACGATCTGCTGACCGAGTTCAGCCGCTTGGTGACCGTACAGGCCTGACCTGCGGCGACAGAGGTACAGCAGAGGAGGTTCAGTGACGACTGTCGAAACGCCCGAAGAGGACACTTCGGTAAGTGTTAAACAGCCGAAATCCACCAAGGCGAAGGTTCTCGACGTCGTCCGCTGGGTCGCGATTCTGCTGGTCGTCGCTTTCGCGGCGAAGACACTCGTCACCAATTGGGGTGAATTCTGGCGGACGTTGTCCGACGTCGCGTGGGAATCCTCCACCCTGAGCCTGCTCGCGCTCATCGCCGCGATCATGGTGTCGACCTACGGCTGGCAGGTCATGGTCGACGACCTCGGCAAGCCGATCGGCTACGCGAGGGGCGCGCAGATCTGCCTGGTCGGCTCGCTCGGCAAGTACGTGCCGGGTTCGGTGTGGGCGTACCTGCTGCAGATGGAACTGGGCCGCAAGGCCGGGCTCGCCAGGGCCCGCATCTTCACCGGTTCGCTGATCCAGCTCGGCGTCGGCGTGGTGTCCGCGCTGGTCGTCTCGCTGCTCGCGGCGCCCGCGGTGTTCAGCAACAGCCCGCGCGCGATGTGGCTGTTCGTGCTCATCCCGGTGGGTCTCGCGATGCTGCACCCGAAGGTGCTGACCTGGGGCACTTCGCTGGTGCTGCGCATTCTGCGCCGCCCGCCGCTCGACCACCGGCTGAGCTGGTCGGTCGTCGGGAAGGTCTTCGGCTCGTCGACGGCGGCGTGGGCGTTGCAGGGCGTGCACCTCTGGCTGCTGGCGAACTCCGTCGGCACGCCGGGCTTCAGCGGTTTCGTGCTGTGTGTCGGCGCGATGGCCGTCGCGATGACCGTCGGGACGTTCGCGTTCATCCTGCCCAGCGGGGTCGGCGTCCGCGAGGTCGCGCAGGTCGCCGTGCTGACCGCGTCGGGCCTCACCGTCGTCCAGGCGACGGCGTTCGCCATCGCTTCGCGCGTGATGTTCACCGTCGCCGACCTGATCACCGCCGGTGCCGCCGCCCTCTCTGCCCGCCTCGTCACCTCTCGCATCTAGCCGACTCAGTCGGGCCCGGCGACGTTGCGAAAGCCACTTTCACAACATGCTCGCCCGTGGAGCCCCCGCCGCGTCCGTGAAGGCCTCCTTACCTACCCTCAAGGTAGTGAAGGAGGCTTTCACTACCTTGGGCGACGTCCTGGGAGATGGTGCGTGTCGCGAAAGTGGCTTTCGCGACACACGCGGCCGTGACGACCGCGATCAGCCACCTACTGGCGGGAGACGCGTCAAGGGTTCAGGCGGTAGATGACGGCGTCCGCGTTGCGGTACACCTCGGTCACGAAGTTCAGCCCCTCCAGATCGCGCAGCCCGGCCTGACGCGGGGCACCCGTCGGGTAGCCGTACTGCCCGAGGATCACCCACCGCACGTTCAGCCGTTCCACCGCCGCCTGCACGGCGGCGTTCGACGGGTACTCGCGGAAATGCCCCTCCAGCAGCCGCGCGTCCGACGGCGGCAGCGTCTCGTCGAAATGCCCGGAAGTGGTCCGGACGCCGGAAAGCGCGTAGGTCCACACCGTCCCGTCCAGCCGGTCGTTCACCGCGCGCTCGCCGGGCTTCGCGAGCCCGGCGAGCTTCTCCATCGCCACGACCTCGTCCGGGCTCACCGGCAGCTTGTGCGGGTTGATCCCCGGCGTGTTCGCGTAGCCGGTCGCGACCTTCGCCGCGTTGGATCCCGCGTAGAAACCGTTGCTCACGAAGGCGAACCCGCTGAACACCGCCACCGCGACGACGAAAGCGGGCACCTTCCGGAGGGTCACGGTGTCCCGCAGCCACGCCTGCGTCTCGGCGAGTCCGTGCGCCGCGATGATCGACAGCGGGATCGCCGCCATCGACATGAACCGGTACGGGTCGTTCCACCACGGCCGGGACAGCGCCAGCACGAGAGGCTGCTCCGACGACGTCACCGCGATGTAGGCGAGCCCGGTGAGCAACGCCGTCACGCCGATCCAGCGCAGCGCGCCCGCCCGTGAGAAGAAGATGAAGCCCAGCAGCAGCGCGACCGAAAGCCAGATCTGCGGATAGGGCTCGTAGTGCTGGAAGCCCAGCAGCGCCCCGAGCGCCGTCGTCGCCCGCCATTCGACCGGCCAGCTGCGGTAGGGCACGTCGCCGTTCGCGAGGCCGATCGCGCCGAACAGCTGCAGCCACGCCACGACGACCGCGACGACACCGACGATCGCCAGCGCCCGCAGGTCCCGGCCGATCCGCCGCCACCGTTCACCGGGCGCGGCCCAGCGTTGCAGCAGCAGCGGGCCGGCGAACAGGATCGCGCCGAACAACGCCGACGAGTGCACGCACAGGAGCCCGACGGCGCCTGCCGTCAGCACGAAGCCGGTGTCGGGCGCGGGGCGGTCGAGGTACCGCTTCACCGCGACGGCGGCCAGCGGGGTCAGCGCGAGACCGAGCAGGAACGGCAGCAAAGGTCCCCTGCTCATCGATTCGTACAGCCCCATCACCGGAGCGATGGAGACGAGCGCGACCGCGCCCGCGAACACCGCCCGGCCTCGGAACACGCGCACCATCGTGACCAGCGACAACGCCAGCAGTGCTGGCAGCAGTGCGGTGTTCACGTCCAGCGTCAGCGGGATGCTCGCCGGGCTCAGCCGGTACATCACGGACGCGAGCAGGTGGTACGCGTTGGGGTAGAAGACCGGCGCCGCGTCGCCGTACCAGTTGACGTCGCCGGTGCCGAACAGGCTGCCGTCGCCGGTTTCGGCGATCTGCCGGACACCGTTCGCGTGGTACACGGCGTCGAATCCCTGCGGGATGGCGTCCAGCTTGCCCAGCCCGCGCACCACCGCGTACATCCCGACGGCGGCCGCGAGCAGCAGGCACGCCCCGACGGCGAGATGCCCTGTCCGTCCCCAGAGCGGTTCCTCCGGTGCGGGCGGCCATCGGCGCAGGGTGAGCCGTCGCAGGCCGTACGCGGCTCCGGCGAACAACGCCGTCGCCGCCGCGTAGGTCACCGGGGTGAACGGGAGGCCGATCGCGGCCGTCCACGGCCCGGCGAGACCGCCGATGGCGTAGCTCAGCAGCGGCGTCATCCCCGCGAGCACCCAGCCGCGCAGGCCGGCGGCGAGACCGGTGAGCAGACCGGGGAGGCCGATGACGAGTAGTGCGACACAGACCGTGAGAACGTCGGTCAGCATGGAGGTCTGGGTGGGCACAAGGCTTCCTCGGCGTCTGCAAGCGGAGTGGGAAATCCGCACAGAACCCCCGAGGTGCGGACGGAATGGGAGTCAGATTAACGGCTGTAGGCCGTTACCCGAAGGAGTCACATCCCGACGGGGAAAACGGCGGAACGTCGCCTACTCCGTGCGCACTCAATTCCCCCATTCGTGTCAATTGACTGCGCCGAAAGAAACACCTTGGCTCCGTGATCGATACTTGACCGTAGTCTTTCGTCAGGGGAGTGGCCGGGCACGGGAGGGTGGGGATCTGGTGGTGATCGCGCTCGTCCTCGCCTGGTCTGTGCTCGCGATCTTCGTCATGGTGGCCTGGCCAAGGATCGGCGCGGACAAGAACTGGCGCGCGGTCGCGCTGCTGCTCACCCTCGGTTTCTCCCTGGTGCATCAGCTGGTGTTTTCGACCATCGCGGAAGACGCGTACATCACTTTCCGCTACGTCCAGAACATCGCTGACGGCAATGGTCCGGTGTTCAACACCGGCGAGCGGATCGAGGGTTACGCGAATTTCCTTTGGATGATCGCGATCGCGTTGCCGAAGGCCGCTTTCGGTGCCGATATCGAAACCTCCGCGATCGTGCTCGGCGTCCTCGCCACCCTCGGGGCCGTCCTGCTCGCGTACGTGACGGTGAACCGGGTGGTCGAGCGGGCGGCTGGGGAGCCGCGCCCGGCCTGCGGGGTGGCCGCCGCGGTACTCGTCGCGGGTGCCGGCGGGCTCGCCGCGTACGGCGGATCCGGCACCGAAACGCCGTTGTTCGTGCTGCTCGTGTTCGGTGTCTTCGCCTCGCTCGCGGCCCGGCGCCCGGTCGTCGCGGGCGTGCTCGTCGCCTTCGCGATGATGACGCGCCCGGCTGGGGTCCTGCTCGCGGTGCTCGTCGGGGGCTGGCTGGTCGTCGGCGCCCTGCGCGGCCGCTACACCTGGTGGTCCCCGGCGGCCTGGCTGCTCGGCGGGCTCGTCTTCGCCGCGCCGTGGACGGCGTGGCGGATGACCTACTACGACCATGTCCTGCCGACTTCGGTCGTCATCCCCTTCGATCTCGACGTCCCGTCCCGGATCGACCGCGGCTGGCAGTACCTGTCGGGTTTCTCGCTGGTCCATCAGGGGTTCCTGCTGCTCGGCCTGGTCGCGGCGGTGGCGCTGCTCCTGCGCCGCACCGGCCGGACGCCGGACGAGGCGGAGGCCAGGGCGCTGACCTGGCTGATGCTCGGCACCGCCGTCGCGATCACCGGTTTCGTGGTCTTCTTCGGCGGCGACGCGAGGCCTGCCTGGCGGCTGCTGGCGCCGATCCCGCCGCTGCTTTCGGTGGCGGCCGTGTCGGTCTACGGCGTGCTCACCGCGACCGCGAAACCGAGCCCGCGGCCGCGTCCGCGGGTCCAGCGGCTGATGCCCGCCGCCGCGCTGGCGTTGTCCGGGCTCGCGGTGCTGGTCTCGGTGTTCAGCCCGGAGATGCTCGCCCGTGTGCGTGCCTGGCACGACCACGGCGCGCAGCTGGAGGAGATCGGCCGCTGGCTCGACGCCTACCTGCCGCCCGGTTCGGTCGTGAGCACGTCCGCGCCCGGTGTGCTGTCGTACCACGCCGGGACGCAGCTGCAGATCGTCGGCGTCCGCGGTCAGACCGAGGAAGCGGGCGAGGCCGTCGTCTCCCGGCGACGTCCGACGATCGCCGTCATCACCGACAGCGGCTACTCGGCGAGGCAGTCCTGCGCGATCGACCCCGCGTACGCGGCGAGGTACCGCGTCGCGACCTTCGCGCGTGAAGGAACGTCGTCCTGGCTCAGCGTGTTCTTGCGGGCGGACGTCGAGCGTTCGGTGAGGGCGGCCCTCGACCGCTCACCCGATTTCCGCCACGTACCGTGCCCTTCGTGAGTGTCGACGAACGCGTTTCCCCCAGCCGACCAGCAGCGCTTGAAGCACCTTCGCGCCTGTTCGGCCTCGGCGTGTTCGCCGCCGCGCTCACCGTGCTGCTCGTCCGCTTCCTCGTACCGCGGCCGGTCGCGATGTCCGACAACGGCGACGGCTTCCGCGTGCTGTGCGGCGCGGGTATCCCGTGGAAGGGCAAGCCGGAACAGTTCGTGCGCCTCGCCTACACCGCGCCGGCGGGGGAATGCGACGCCACGTATCTCCTGACCCAGAGCTGGTTCGCGCGGATCGCGCGATCGATCGGCGGGCTGCTCGGCCTCGAATCGACGCTCAGCCTGGTCGTGCTCGGCGTGCTCACCAGCGTCCTCGCCGCCGCGGCGGTCGCGTTGATCGTCGTCGGACTGCCGTACTCGCGTCGTGTCCGCGGCTTCGTGGCCGCGGGGCTGCTGCTGGTCGTCGCGGACTCCGCGTTCTTCGGTTACTTCGCCTCCGTGCTCGGCGAAGGCGCCGCGTTCCTCGGACTTCTGCTCGCCACCGGCGGCCTGCTGGTCTCCGCGCGGCCCGGATGGTGGCGCTACGCGGGTCTGGCCGTGCTTCTCTTCGGTGGCGTCATCGCGGTCAACGCCAAGGTCCAGACGCTGATGATCCTGCCGCTGCTCGCGCTCGCCGCGCTGCTCGTCCGCCCGGCCGGGGTCAGCGGACTGAAGCGCTGGCTTCCCGTGGTGTTCGTCATCGGTGCGCTCGCCGGAGGCACGGCTTACGCGCAGCAGACCGTCGAACCGGCGAAGCTGCCCGACGGTTCCCTGGCCGCGCGTCCTGGCGACGATTCACGCGAGATCAACATGTTCAACACGATCTTCCTGACCATTGTGGACGGTCGGCACGACACCGGGGCCGACCTCGCCGCGCTGGGCCTGCCCGCCTCGTTCGGCCAGTACGCCGGCAACGGCTGGTGGCATGCGAAGCCCGCGACGATGGATCCCGCGTACCCGGAATACCGCGACCGGATCAGCAGGCGCAACGTCATCGAGTACTTCGCGACGCATCCCTGGCGCACCGTCGGAATCCTGGACCGCGCGGCGGGCGATCTGCTCACCGCGCGGCCGCCCTACCTCGGCAGCTTCGACCAGTCGGCCGGTTTCGCGCCGGAGGCACAGGAATACCGTGTCCCGGTGATGTCGACCATCACGAAAGCCCTGGCGCCGCTGGGTTTCTTCGCCTTGCTGCCGATATGGGCCCTGCTGGCCTGGCGTGGCTGGAAAACCCGGCGCGACGCGGTGGGTGTCGTGCTGGGGTTCCTGCTGGCCGTCGCCGCCGGGCAGTTCGCGCTGGCCGCGCTGGGCGACGGCCTGGAGAACGTCAAGCACCAGGTGATCGCCTTGTACTGCACGCTGCTCGGTGTCGTCCTGGCGCTGGCGACTTTCGCGCGCCGGACGATGTGACCTACGCGACCGTAGGTTGGTTACCCTACGGTAGCGTAACCTGGTCGAATGGCCGAACTCGTTTACCCGCCCGTCATCATGGCGGCGAAGCTCATGTTCCGGGTGCTGGACAACCGCATCCGAGTGGAGGGGACCGAGCACATCCCGGCCACGGGCGGGGCGGTCATCGCCTGCAACCACGTGAGCTACCTCGACTTCATCTTCTGCGGCCTCGGCGCGCAGCCGGCGAAGCGTCTGGTCAGGTTCATGGCGAAGAAGGAGATCTTCGCCAACCGGATCGCCGGGCCGCTGATGCGCGGCATGCACCACATCTCCGTCGATCGCGGCGCGGGTCTCGCGTCGTACCGGGAAGCCGTCGAACGGCTGAAGGCAGGAGAGGTCGTCGGGGTGTTCCCCGAAGCCACGATCAGCCGGTCGTTCACCGTGAAGGACATCAAGTCCGGCGCCGTCCGGATGGCAGTCGAAGCGGGCGTCCCGGTCGTGCCGATGGCGCTGTGGGGCACCCAGCGGCTGTGGACCAAGGGCCGTCCGAAGGACCTCACCAAACGCCACGTCCCGATCTCGATCCTCGTCGGCGAGCCGATCCACCCGAAGGCCGACGAGGACGCCGAAGTCCTTTCGAAGGACCTTCGCGTGCGGATGTCCGCGCTCGTGGACCGCGTCCAGGCGGACTACCCGGAAAAGCCGTCCGACGACGAGCGCTGGTGGCTGCCCGCGCACCTCGGCGGCACCGCGCCGACGCCGGTAGAGGCCGCGAAGCTCGACCGCGAAGGCCGCTAAAACCAGCGTTCGAGCACCTGCGCGACGCCGTCCTCGGAGTTCGGCGCGGTCACCTCGTCGGCGACGTCCAGGACCTGGCGGTGCGCGTTCGCCATCGCCACCCCGTGTCCGGCCCAGCCGAGCATCTCGATGTCGTTGGGCATGTCACCGAACGCGATCACCCGCCCGGCCGGGACCCCCAGCCGCTCGGCGACCTCGGCCAGCCCGGTCGCCTTCGTGATGCCGTGCGCGGAGACCTCGATCAGGCCGGCGTTCGTCGAATAGGTGATGTCGACCGAGCCTTCGAGCACCTCGCGCGCCGCCCGCGCCATCTCGTCGGAGGTCATCCCGCGCCTGCTGATCATCAGCTTGATCGCCGGATGCCCGAGCACCTCGGCCCGCGGTGCCTGCGTGCCCTCGTTGTCGCCCCACGGGTTGTGATAGTCCGGTTCGATCACGAAATTGCGCATTTCGGGGTCGAGCGCGGACTCGCCGATCCGTTCCGTGGCGTACCGGCAGCCGGGAAGAGCGTGATCAAGAGCACTCACCGCGTCGTGCAGCAGCGTCGGTTCCAGCATGCCGTGGACCGCCACGATCCGGTCCGTCCCGATCTCGTAAAGCACCGCGCCGTTCGCGCAGACCGCGTACCCGGTCAGGTCCAGCGGGTTCGCGATCGGGGCGATCCAGCGCGGCGGACGGCCGCTGACCAGCACAAAGGGCACTCCGGCCTCGGTGACGCGCCGGACGGTGCCGATCGTGCGTTCGGTCAGGACCTCCATCGGGCCGAGCAGGGTGCCGTCGACGTCGGACGCGATCAGAAGGGGTTTTTCCACCGGTTCATTGTCCCCGAAGATCCGCCCATCGGGCGAAGCGTCGGTCTGGACCAGTACCTTCCCCCGTGTGCGCGTAGGCATCGTGATCCTTCCGGAAGATCGTTGGTGGGCGGCCGAGCCGAAATGGCGGGCCGCCGAGGAATACGGCTTCGACCACGCTTGGACGTACGACCACCTCGGCTGGCGGAATCTCGTCGACGGCCCGTGGTTCAGTGCGATGCCAACGTTGACGGCGGCCGCGATGGTGACGTCGAAAATCAGACTGGGCACCTTCGTCGCGTCGCCGGGCGCGCGGCATCCCGTGCCGTTCACCCGCGAGCTGACCACCCTCGACGACATTTCCGACGGCCGGTTCATCCTCGGGGTGGGTGCCGGCGTCCCGCAGACCCACTACGACGCGGCCGTCCTCGACGGCCCGGAACTGTCGACCAGGCAGCGCACGGACCGCTTCACCGAGTTCGTCGAAGCGCTCGACGGGCTGCTGATGACCGACGGTTTCGACTTCGAGGGCGAGCACTACCGGGCCAAGGGCGCACGGAACCTGCCCGGCTGCGTGCAGCGGCCCCGGCTGCCGTTCCTGGTGGCCGCGAACGGCCCGCGCACGATGACGCTCGCCGCGCGGTTCGGCGCGGGCTGGGCCACCACCGGCATCAAATCGGAAACCCAGGACGAGTGGTGGAAGGGCGTCGCGGGACTCGTGAAGACCTTCGACGAACGGCTTGAGGCGGTGGGCCGGGAGAAGGCGGGCGTGCAGCGGTTCCTGAGCCTCGACTCGGCGCCGGTCTTCTCCCTCTCCAGCGTGGGCGCGTTCACCGACGCGGCCGGACGGGCCGGTGAGCTCGGATTCACCGACATCGTCACGCACTGGCCGCGATCCGGGGACTACTACGTCGGCCGCGAGTCGACGCTCGAAGAGGTCGTCAATGACGTACTCCCGGTACTTCAGGGAAGAAACTCTTAGGCCGATCGGGTGACATTGGCGGGCAAGCTCAACCGGTTCCGCCTATCTGTCGTCTGAAGGGAAGTACCGCGAGTGGGTGTGGCCGTCAGGCGGCTACCCCTCATGGGTCACCCCGGGGGTGAATGGGGGACGGAGGCTCGCGTGGTCGCGGCAGGGGCAGTCCGCGACCACGCGAGCTGATTTGTTTTCGGGCGGTCACGCGTGACTGGATGGACGACGCGGGTGATCAGCCGGACGACACACTCGCGGCCCTCGGTCCTCGGTCCTCGGCCAACGGCTCCCGCAGCACCCATGTCGCGAAAGCCACTTTCGCGACATCAGACGTCCCGAAAGTGGCTTTCGCGACACCCGAAGCCGGCAGGCGCGAGCAGCCGAGCACGACAGGTTTGCCCTGAACCTCGAGAACCGTGAGGCGGTCAGCGGGTCAGGGTGTAGATCGAAGCGCCCGCGTTGCCGAAGTCCTTGCGCAGGAAGTTCAGTCCGTCCAGATCCCGCAGCCCCGGCGCCGGCGGCTCGCCGATCTTGATCGGCGTGCTCCCGATCAGCACATGCTTGATGTTCAGCCGCTTCACCGCGGCCTGCACCTCGGGGTCGGTGTCGTAGTCCCGGAAGTGCAGCGCCAGGTACTTCGCGTCCGGCGGCGGCACGCCGGGGTCGTAGTGCCCGGCGACCGGGTGGATGCCGGTGATCGCGTACAGCCACGCCGTCCCGTCGAAGCGCTCGTTGAGCACCTTCTCGTCCGGTCCGATGTTCATCTTGGTCAGCTCGTTCATCGCGGCCAGTTCGTCGGCGCTGACCGGCGGCGTGACCTCGCCCTCGGGCCCGTTGTAGTACAGGAACGACACCGCGTGCGCGTTCGACTCGGTGTAGAAGCCCTTGGTCAGGACGGCCGACGCGGCCACGACGAACACGGCGGTCGCCAGCCCGAGCCGGGCGGGCAGCGCGGGACGGCTCTTCACCCAGGACCGTCCGCTCGCCCACTTCGCGAACCAGCGCTGCAGTTCCGCCATCCCGTGCCCGGCCAGCAGGCAGAGCGGGATCGCGGCGAGCGCCATCAGGCGGTACCGGTCGTTCCACCACGGCCGCGACAGCGAGATCACCCACGGCTCCGCGCCGAACGAGGCGACCAGCACGAACAGCGCCGAGAAACCGATCGCCGAAAGCCCCACCCAGCGCATCCGGCCGAGCCGGAACAGGCTCAGCGCGCCGATCGCCAGCAGCACCGTCAGCCACACCTGCGGGGCGCTCAGCACCTGCCGGAAGGTCACCAGCAGCCCCAGCGACTTCAGCACCGGCAGCTGCGAGCCCCACGCGTAATAAGGGTATGAACCCGAAGTGAATTTCAGGGCGCCCAGGATGTGCGGCGCCGCGAGCAGCCCGCTGCCCACCATCACCGGCACCATCTTGACGACGTCGCCGCCGATGATCCGCCAGCCGCCGCGGCCTTCCGGCACCCCGTCGAGCGGTTTGCGCCGCAGCGCGCGGTACCAGCGCTGCACCACCAGCGGGAAGGCGAACAGCAGCGCGCCGAACAGCGCCGACGAGTGGGCCGCCAGCAGGCCGACGGCGGTCAGCGCGAGCACGTAGCCGGTGTCGAGGCCCGGCCGCGCGAGGAACCGGGCCAGCGCGACCACGGCCAGCGGCGTCAGCACGATCCCGAGCGCGAACGGCAGCAGCCCGCTCGACACCGATTCGTACGCGCCGGTGGTCGCCGCGGCGGCCACCAGTGCCGTGCAGCCCGCGAACACCGCCCGCCCGCCGAGCTGGCGGATCAAGGCGACCATCGACAACGCGAAGATCCCGGCGACCGGCATGGTGATGGCGTTCAGCGTGACCGGGATCGTCGTGCCCGAAATCGAGTACACGAGCGAGCCGACCAGGTGATACGCGTTCGGGTAGAACGAGCCGTCCGGGTACCAGTTGATGGTGCCCATGCCGGTCAGCGAGCCGTCGCCGGTCTCGGCGATGTAGCGGATGCCGTTCGCGTGGAACACGGTGTCCCAGCGCTGGAACACCGCCGTCGTCCCGCCTCTGGCCGAGAGCACCACGAGGATCGAGATGCCGACGGCCAGCGCCACACAGGCCGCGACGGCGTAGTGCGCGCGCGGGTGCCACTTCGTCGGCGGCTCCTCGGCGCCCGGCTTGATCCAGCCGCGGCTCTGGCCCAGCCTTCTGAGGCCGAAGCCGATCCCGGCGAGCACGGCCGTGACGCCCGCCACGGTCAGGGGGTTGTACGACACGCCAGCGAGTGCCAGCCACGGACCGGCCAGGCCGGTTACCGTGTAGGACAACAGCGGGGCCAGCCCCGCGAGGGCCCAGCCGCGCAGGCCGGCGGCCCGGCCGACGAGTCCGCCGGGGATCGCCAGCACGGCCAGGTACGTGACGGTCGCACCGAAGTACGACCAGAAGGTGTCCGGAGTAGGCACTGCTTCCTAAAATGTGTCTGTCGAAGGTGAAAACCGGTGCTCGGTGCAGGGCACGGAGGTGACCTGCGTACCCTCGACGCCCGTGAGCGCGCACACGAACCCCGACAAGATTACTGAAGCCGATTTCGCCGGCTACGACCTCATCGTGGTCGGGTCCGGATTCTTCGGGCTGACCGTGGCCGAACGGGCCGCGGCCGAGCTCGGCAAGAAGGTCCTCGTGCTGGAGCGGCGCCATCACATCGGTGGCAACGCCTACTCCGAAGCCGAGCCGGAGACCGGGATCGAGGTGCACCGTTACGGTGCGCACCTGTTCCACACCTCGAACAAGCGCGTGTGGGAGTACGTCAACCGCTTCACCGAGTTCACCGGCTACCAGCACCGGGTGTTCGGCAAGTACCAGGGGCAGGTCTACCCGCTGCCGATGAACCTGGCGCTGATCAACCAGTTCTTCGGCAAGTCGCACACGCCGGACGAGGCCCGTGAGCTGATCGCCAAGCAGTCGTCGGAGTTCGAGACCGCGAACGCGCAGAACCTCGAAGAGAAGGCGATCTCGCTGATCGGCCGCCCCCTCTACGAGGCGTTCATCCGGGCCTACACGGCCAAGCAGTGGGAGAACGACCCGAAGAACCTCGGCGCCGACATCATCACCCGGCTCCCGGTCCGCTACACCTTCGACAACCGGTACTTCAACGACACCTACGAGGGCCTGCCGGTCGACGGCTACACCGCGTGGCTCGAGAAGATGGCCGAGCACGAGAACATCGAGGTGCGGCTGAACGTCGACTACTTCGACGTCCGCGAGCACATCCCCGCCGGCACCCCGACCGTCTACACCGGACCGCTGGACCGCTACTTCGGCTACTCCGCAGGCCGGTTCACCTGGCGCACGGTGGACTTCGAGTCCGAGGTCGTCGAGACCGGTGATTTCCAGGGCACCTCGGTGGTCAACTACAACGACGAAGAAGTGCCCTACACCCGGATCATCGAGTTCCGGCACTTCCACCCGGAGCGCAAGCACTACCCGAACGACAAGACGGTCGTGTTCCGCGAGTACTCGCGCTTCGCCGGTGAGGCCGACGAGCCGTACTACCCGATCAACACCCCGGACAACCGCGAGAAGCTCGAGGCGTACCGCGAGCTCGCGAAGGCCGAGGCCAAGGACAAGAACGTGCTGTTCGGCGGCCGTCTCGGTACCTACAAGTACCTCGACATGCACATGGCCATCGGCTCGGCGCTGTCCGCGTTCGACAACAAGATCGCGCCGCACCTGACCGATGGCGCGCCTCTGGACGGGTCCCTCGATGCTTGAGAAGGGTGCGCCCACGGGCGAAGTGGCTGTTCTCGCGAAGGCGCAGGGCGTCCTTAAGAGCGACGTCACGGTGAAGGCGGCACGGGGTCTTTCGCACTTCGGCGAGCACAGCGCGGGATGGTTCGCGCTGGGCCTCGTCGGGGCCGCTGTCGACAAGAAGCGCCGCAAGGATTGGCTGGTCGCGGCGGTCGGCGTCGTCGGCGCGCACGCCGCGTCGATCGCGGTGAAGCGCGTGGTCAGGCGGCCACGACCGGACCACCCGAGCGTCGAGGTCCTGGTCTCCACGCCGAGCAAGCTGAGCTTCCCGTCCTCGCACGCGACCTCGACTACGGCGGCGGCGGTGCTCTACTCCGGATTGACCGGGCGTAACCTGGTCCCGGCCCTGGTACCGCCGATGCTGGCCTCCCGGCTCGTGCTCGGCGTCCACTACCCGACCGACGTTCTGGCCGGAGCGGCCCTTGGGGGCGTAGTCGGCGGCTTGATACGTAGGAAGCTGAAGCGACGATGAGTGAAACGACCGAGAAGGCCGATTCCAAGCCTGACGACGTAGATCCCGTGGCCGGGGCCGCCGAACCGAAGAAGGTCGCCGGCGGTCTCGTCGGCGGCATCATCAAGACGGCACGCCCGCGCCAGTGGGTGAAGAACGTGCTGGTGTTCGCCGCACCGTTCTTCGCCTTTTCGAAGTCGACGGACCGGACCGGCCTGCTGGTCGCCGCGCTGATCGCCTTCGCGGCGTTCTCGCTGGTGGCCTCCTCGGTCTATCTCATCAACGACGCGGTCGACGTCGAGGCGGACAAGGCCCACCCGACCAAGCGGAACCGGCCGATCGCGGCCGGGATCGTGCCGGTCCCGGTGGCCTACGTCTCGGCGGTGGTGTTCTTCGCCCTCGGTCTCGGCATCTCGTTCTTCGCCAGCTGGCAGCTCGCGGTCGTGCTGGCGGTCTACGAAGCCGTCCAGCTGGGCTACTGCTTCGGGCTCAAGCACCAGCCGGTGGTCGATCTGGCCATCGTCGGCTCGGGCTTCCTGATGCGGTCGATCGCCGGTGGTGTGGCGGGCGGCATCGCGATGTCGCAGTGGTTCCTGCTGGTCACCGCGTTCGGCTCGCTGTTCATGGTGGCGGGCAAGCGCTACGCCGAGATCATGCTCTTCGAGCGCACCGGGGCGAAGATCCGGTCCTCGCTCAAGAAGTACTCGGCGAGCTACCTGCGGTTCGTCTGGGCGACGTCCGCGGCGATCCTGATCATGTCGTACTGCCTGTGGGCGTTCGAGATCCGCCAGGTCGAGCACGACTCGGTCTGGGCGGTCGTCTCGATGGTCCCGTTCGTGGTCGCCGTCCTGCGCTACGCCGTCGACGTCGACGGCGGCAACGCGGGCGAGCCGGAGGAGATCGCGCTCAAGGACCGCGTGCTCCAGGTGCTCGGTGCGAGCTGGGTGGTCACGCTGTTCCTGTCGTTCTATCTCTGATTCGACAGCTTCGGCACAGCGCATCCACAGGTTGCGCACGCATCCTCGGTGATGGGAGCGGGTAGTGCGCCCGCTCCCATCGACCTAGGAGCGAAGATGAGCGACCCGCAGCGGCCGTCCGAAGACGAGGACAAGACGGTCGAGCAGCCCGTCGCCGGTGACGAGACGGCGAAGAAACCCGCTGAGACCCCTGCCGAGACTCCTGCCGCCCCCGCCGGGCCGCCGCCCGGCTGGGTGCCCGTGCAGCAGGCTCCGCCGAAGAAGGGCGGTTTCCGGCGCTTCGCCGGGCATCGCGCGACGCAGCTGGTCGGGGTCGGCCTCATCGGATTCATCCTCGGCGGCGGGATCATCGGTACCGCCGTCGGCCTGGCTTCCCGCGACGGCGATCGGCCCGGCTTCTCCCGCGAACACCGTGGTCCGGGTCCCAACGCGCACCGAGACTTCCGTGACGGCCCCGGTGACCGCGGCTGGCGTCACGACGGGAACTGAAGATCATCCGTCCGTGGGACCGTCGCAGGTGACGAGTCCCACGGAGGGTAGGTAACGGAATCATCACGGCACCGTGTACGGTGTTCGTGATGCGAAGCGCCTCCGCTGAACTGCCCCAGGCTTCCGGTGCGCTGCCGGGAGTCGCCGTCCTCACCCGCCCCTGGGTACTGCCAGCCGGGGCGGCGGTGGCTTCGGCCCTGGTGTTCGTGCTGGTCAGCGGGCATCTGATCGACGACACGTACATCACGCTGTCGTATGCGAAGAACCTCGCCTTCCACGGCCATTGGGGCCTGATCGAAGACGGCACCGCCAACACCGCGACGTCGCCGCTGAACGTCCTCGTGCTGGCGCTGGTCACGTTCGTCGCGCGCGACGCCGTCTTCGCCGCCGGGGTCGTCTTCGTCGCGAGTCAGGTGTTGCTCGTCCTCGGTCTGCGCCGGATCGGCGCCGCGACGGCTCTTCCCGGCGGGTTCGCCCCGCTGGCGCTGGGTCTGCTGCTGGTGAACCCGCTGCTGCTGTCGTCGGTCGGCCTCGAAGTCACCCTCGGCGCGACAGCCGTCGTCTGGCTGATGGTGATGCTGCACGAACGTCGTCCGGCCGCCGCGGGCGCGGTGATCGGCCTGATCGCGCTGATCCGGATCGACCTGCTGCTGATCGCGTTCGTGCTGTTCCTCGCGCGCCGCGAATTCTGGGCGGGCATCTGGCGGCTGACGTTCGCCGCGCTCGCGGTGATGCTGCCGTGGTTCGGCTTCAGCTGGCTGGTGCTGGGTTCGGCGGTGCCGGACACCCTGGTCATCAAGATCATGCAGCGTTCGTGGGGGCCGTTCAGTTTCACCAACGGCCCGCTGCTGTATTGGCGTAACTTCCCGGTCGAAGCGACACTTTCCTTTCTGCCGCTCGTGATCGGCGGACTCGCCGGTCTGCTGTGGACATTCCACTACCGGCGCGGTTCGGAGCGGGCGAAGCGGCTGGCGCCGTTCGCGACCCTCGCGATCGCCGGTGCGGCACATTATCTGGCCTACTGCTGGCTGAACGTCCCGCCGTACCACTGGTATTACGCGCCGAGCATCATCGGCGCGACGATCTTCCTCGCCGCCGCCGCTTGCGTGGTCCCCGGCCGGGCCCGGCTCGGTGCGGGGGTCCTCGCCGGCGCGTTCCTGCTCGTGAGCGCCGTCGCCTACGCGACCCCCGAACTGCCGCGCCGGTTCGCGCCCATCACCAGCAACCACGCCGCGACCGACGAATACCGCCGGATCGGCTCACAACTGGCCGAACTGACCAAGGGGCGCAAGGTGGAAAGCGCGGGCGAGGTCGGCGCGCTCGCCTATGCCTGCGACTGCGACATCGTGGACCAGTTCTCCGACCGCGGCTCGGTCGATCCGGCGATCGTCGAGACGAAGAACCGCAGCAGCGACCTCGGCAAGGCGTTGCTGGCGGCGAACTTCCGGTTCTTCGACCACAGCGTCCCGCCCGCGACCCCGGATCTGGTGCTGGCCACCACCCGTAAGACCCCGCCGTCGAACGCGCTGGCGACCTGGACGATCCACTCGCCGTGGATGGGCACCCAAAGCCTCTACCTGCTCCCGGCCCGCTGACCCCGCGCGTGTCGTCCGTCTGATCACACGTGTCGTCCGTTCAATCACACGTGTCGTCCCTCCAGCCACGTGAACCCACCCTTTGCCGCCGAGCATCGGATGGACGGCACGCGTGATCAGATGGACGGCACGCGTGATTGAGCGGACGGCACGGAGGGGTCAGCGGCGCGAGTGGGCGCGGTCGGCCTTCGTGGCCGCCAGCATGTCCCGCTGGTAGAGCACGGAACCGTCGGCGAAGACGAACTGGAGCACCGGCCGCGCCGGGAAACTCCGACCCAGGTACAGCGCGGACACCGACCGCACGACTCCTGACGGCATCTCGTCGAAGGTCCGGAACGGCTGGGCGGGATCCTCGCCTTCCAGCAGCTTCGCCGGGTACACGACGGCCAGCCGCCGGTCGGACAGCGTCAGCCGCGCCTCACCGTGGCCACCGGCGAGGTGATCCGCGAGCCGTGCGGCGGTCTGCTCCGCCGAACGCGCGATGACCCAATAGGCGATCGTGGGGTCGTCGGTCCAGTCGCCTTCGAGGACGTCCGGCGCGGGCAGCGGCCATCGGGTTTTCCCTGTCACCGCCGGGGTTTCCCGTGACGGCTCGTAGGGAAGCGTGAGTTTCCCGTCCAGCAGGAGACCCACGTAGCCGTGCGCCGGCGGGCAGCCGATGATCAGGCGTTCGCCGGGCGCGAGCCAGAATTGGTGCAGTTCCCGTTCGACGATCTCGTCGACGGACTTCGCGATCGGAAGCGTGTTCTCCATCAGCTCACCGTCACCGAGTACAGCCAAGCGAACTGCCGCGGATCGTCGCAGTCGAAAAGGAAATCCATCCCCGATTCGTCCACAAAGGACGCACGAAGACACGGGCGGCGCTTCTTGCCGTGTTCGGCCACCGCGAAACCGGCGATCGACCCGCGCGGGATCTCGGTGCGCGGCACCATCTCGTGCCGCGCGATCGGGACGCCCTCGGCGTTCTCGCCGTAGGTCTTCGTGGTCATGATCGCGGCGATCTCCTTGCCGGTCTTGACCACGCCCTTGCCGAACCCGATCGCCTTCGACATGAACGACTTCTCGGCAGGCATCGACGGCTCCGGAGGCGGGACGAACTTCTCCAGCACCAGCAGCCGCGTGCTGGTCAGCGCCCAGAGCCGCGAAAGCGAACCGCTGGTGGACATCTCCCGCACGGCCGCGTGCGCGATGCCGCCCTGCTCGCCGAGCACGATGACCTGCGGTGACGGCGGATTCGACGCACCGCTGTCGTCGCCCCCGCCCAGCGCCGCGCCGACCATGTCGCCGGCGAAGTTCGCCGCGCCCGAGCCGATCTTGCCCAGCACGCTCTTCTTCGGGACACCCCAGGGATCGAGGCCGCGTACGTCGTAGTTCAGCGTGCGGCCGTACGCGGCCCACAGCAACCGTTCGCCGGGGTGCAGCGAAGGCAGGGCCTGCGACGCGGCCCCGAGCGGGTAGCCGAGATTCATTCTTCGATCGTGAACCCTCTGTCGGTCGCCGCGCGGCGCTCTTCCTCGGACGACGAATCCTGCGACTCGTTGTAACCGGCCTTGACGCCTTGCTCGACGCCCAGCTCCGTCAGGTTACCGGCACTGCCGCGGAAAGCGGCCTTGCCGACGCTGGTCGTCCCGCTCATGCCCATCGCCCGCAGGCCGGCCTCGGTGAGGTTCGTGGTGAGCGCGTCCGAGCCCTCGCCGCCGACGCCGAACCGGTCCGCGAACTTGTTGGCCGTCTTGGAGGCCCCGGTCGCCGGATTGGCCTTCGTGACGATCTTGGCGAGGGGGTTCTTGTCGATCTGGTCGGCCAGCCGCTTCTGCAGCCAGTTGCCGTCCCGCAGGCCTTCGGCGCGCTCGACGACCTTCTTCAGCGGCCCGTTGCGGAGCATCTTCAGGATGTCTTCGAGCTTCTCGATCAACGGCTTGAGCTTGCCGAGCAGCTGCTTGACCTTCATCCCGAGCCGTCCGCCGGTCACCGCGACCTGACCGGCCGTCGCCGCGCCCGCCGCGCCGACCGAGGCGCCCGCCGTGATCCACGAGGCGGCCAGCGCGGCCAGCCACTCGATGATCAGGCCCATCACCAGTTCTCCGATGATGTCGATGACGATCTCGACGAACGCGTCGAACAGGTCGGCGGCGATCTCCAGGATCTGCTGCAGCCCGCGGACGTCGTTCGCGAACGCCTTGGCGCCACCCGAGAACTCGGTCATCTGGCCGCGGAACGCCTCGCCGGCGTCGCCCT
Source organism: Amycolatopsis alba DSM 44262 (assembly GCF_000384215.1). Classification (NCBI taxonomy): domain Bacteria; kingdom Bacillati; phylum Actinomycetota; class Actinomycetes; order Pseudonocardiales; family Pseudonocardiaceae; genus Amycolatopsis; species Amycolatopsis alba. The sequence goes on from NZ_KB913032.1 coordinate 4,007,146, forward strand.
TCCAGGCTTCCTTGGTGCCGTCGGCCCGCTTCTGCTCGTGCTCGGCGACGCCGTCGAGCCATTTCGCCGTCTGTTCCCAGCCCTTGGCGGTGCTGCGCATCTGCTCGGGGTCGCCGATCGCGGGTTCCAGCACCAGTTCGACCAGCGGGCTGATCACGATCCCGATCAGGAAACCGAGCCCGTTGTCCAAAAAGGACTGGCCGGGGCTCATCACGAGCTGGAGCTGTTCCATCCGCGCGTGCACGGCCGCGATCGCGACGTCCGGCGGGCTGCTCGCCCTGGCGACGTCCGAGGACGTGCTGACCCACGAGCTGCCGTAGCCGCCGTTCTGCTCCCAGAACCCCTTGCGGCCGGAGTCGCCGGCGCTGTTGAGGTCACCGAGGCTGCCGGGGCCGCTGCCGCCGTCGTCCAGTCCGGCGCCGAGTCCGGTGATGACCTCGGCGGTGCCCTGGTTGTGGTCGAGGTAGGTCTTCGCCGCGGTGGTGGTCTTGTCGGCGATCTGGTCCATGAAGGACTTCGCCTGCTCGGCGAGGTCCTGGCATTCCTGCAGGCCTTCGAAGTACTTGAACGCCATCAGCTCGCCGAGCGGCCCGAAGCAGTCGTCGGAGACCCTGGCCTGCTCCAGCAGGCTCGCGAGACTGCCGAAGTTCCCCGACGCCTCTTTGGAGCCCGTCGCGTGCGCTGTGAGCGCTTCCGTCTGGACGCCGAAGCCGGTCATGAGTCCCTCCGCAGGATCGGGCCGCCGAAGTCGTCGTCATCGGCGGGAGCGGGGCGCGCCGGACGCTGCGTGCGGACAGGCTGCTGCTGAACGGGCGAAGCGGGTCCGGCGAGGGATTCCGCGGGCGGGGGAGCGCTCGGCCCGAGCGGCTCGACGTGGGCGTTGAACGCCTCTTTGAACTGCTCCGCCCGGTCGCCGAGAATCGGCTGGACGGTCTGCTGCATCGCGGCCGCGGCCTGCTGCGTGGCTTCCCTGATCGCGTTCAGGATGTCCTGTTGCAGCGCGGTGTGCGTGCGGTTCATCGCCTTGGGGGACAGCTGGAGTCCCAGCAGCGCGCCGGACGGGGCGACGGTCACCGTCACCGAGCCGTCGGCGTTGCGCGCGGATCCGCGCAGCCCGGCGATCTTGTCCTTCAGCTCCGCTGCTTTGGCGGCCTGCTCCTGAAACGACCGGATGGCCGCGTCGAGCTTGGCTTCCTGGTCAGCCATCGATTCCTCTCAACCCGTGGACGGATGGGCGTCCGTGCACGGGTTGAGACGAATGGCGTAGCGGGCTCGTTCCCTAGATCGGCAGTTTCCGGAAGATCGGCCGGGGGATGTGCCGCAGGGCCGACATGACCAGGCGGAACGGCGCGGGCGACCACACCAGTTCCTTGCCCGCGCGCGAGGCGGCGACCGAGGTCTCGGCGACCTGCTCGGCGTCGACGGTCAGCGGGGCGTCCTTGAGGCCTTCGGTCATCTTGGTCCGGACCTGGCCCGAACGGACGACGGTGATCTGCACGCCGAACTCGGCCAGCGCCTCGCCGAGGCCCAGGTAGAAGCCGTCGAAACCGGCCTTGGAGGAGCCGTAGACGAAGTTCGAGCGGCGGACGCGTTCACCGGCGACCGACGACAGCGCGATGACCTTGCCGTGCCCCTGCGTCTTCAGCTTGTTCGACAGCGCGACGCCCACCGACACCGCGGCCGTGTAGTTCACGGTCGCCGCCTCGACTGCCTTCGCGTGGTCCTGCCACAGCTCTTCCTGGTCACCGAGCAGGCCGAACGCGACGACGGTGACGTCGATGTCGCCGCCCTCGAACGCCTTGTCCAGCACGGCCGGGTGGGTGTCCGTCGCCTTGGCGTCGAAGTCCACGCATGCCACCTCGGCGCCCTTGTCCTTCAGGCGCTGGGCGGCCGCGTCGAGCCGCGGCGACTGACGTCCGGCCAGCACGACCCGAAGGGGCTTCTCGGACAGGTACTTCTCCGCGATCGCGAGCGCGATGTCGGAGGTGCCGCCGAGCAGCAGCAGGGACTGGGGGTTGCCAACAGCGTCGATCACAGTTCCAACCTTCGGGACATGTCAGAGGCGAAAACGCCTTCGGGGTCAACGGAAGCGCGGACCTTGCGCCATTCCTCGAGCCGCGGGTACATCTTCGCGAAGTTCTCCGCGGAGGTGCGCGAGTCCTTCGCCGTGTACAGACGGCCGCCGAGCGCGAGCACGTCTTCGTCGAGTTCCTGGCAGAACCGGCTCAGCCCGTCCTTGATCGGGAAGTCGAGGCAGACCATCCAGCCGGGGTGCGGGAACGACAGCGGCGCCGCGTTGCCCTCGCCCATCTGCTTGAACACGTTGAGGAACGACACGTGCCCGGAGTCCGCGACCTTCTGGATGATCCGGCGCAGCGGCTCGTGCGCGTTCAGCGGCGTGCTGAACTGGTACTGCAGGAAACCCTTGGTGCCGTAGGCGCGGTTCCACTCGCCGAACAGATCCAACGGGTGGTAGAACGCGGTCAGGCTCTGGATCTGGTCGCGCGCGTTCTTCGCGGTCTTGCGGTAGTACAGCTCGCCGACCATGGAGAACGACAGCTTGTTCGCCAGCCCGTTCGGGAAGATGTCCGGCAGGGTCGCCAGGGTGCCGGGGTTGAACTTCAGCGGGTCCGCTCGCAGCTTCGGCGGCAGTTCGTCGAGTTTGGCGAGCGAACCGCGCTGGAAGGCGGCGCGGCCGAGCTTCGCGCCCCTGGAGATCGAGTCGAACCAGCCGGACGAGTACGTGTAGTTGTCCTCGGAACCGTCCGTGACCAGCGCCAGCGTCTCGTCGAGGTTCGCGGTGCGCTGGATGTCGGCCTTGAAGTAGGCCGTCTCCGTCTTGGTCATCCGGATCTTCGCCCGGACGATGATGCCGGTCAGGCCGATGCCTGCCACGGTCGCCCAGAACAGCTCCGCGTCGGGGCCGTCCGGCGTGATCGTGCGCACCTGCCCGTCGGCGGTGATCAGGTCCAGCGACACCACGTGGTTGCCGAAGCTGCCAGCCGAGTGGTGGTTCTTGCCGTGGATGTCGTTGGCGATCGCGCCGCCGATGGTCACCTGGCGCGTCCCCGGCAGCACCGGGACCCACAGGCCGTACGGCAGCCCCTCGCGCATCAGCTTGTCGAGGCTGACCCCGGCGTCGAGGTCGACGATGCCGGAGTCCGGGTCGATCGAGTGGATGCGGTCCAGCGTGGTCATGTCGACGACCAGACCGCCCGCGTTCTGCGCCGGGTCGCCGTAGGACCGGCCGAGACCACGCGCGATGACCCCGCGTTCCCCGGCCTGGGTCACCGCCTTGGCGATGGCCTCCACGTCAGGGGTGCTCAGGACGTCCGCGATGCTCGGCGACGTCCTTGCCCAGCCCATGAGCGACTGCCGCTGTGTCTTGGGTGCTTGGGTCACGCCGACCAGGGTAACCACGCCGAACGCTGCCCGGAACGTGACCCTGAAGTGCTCGCTTCTACACTTTGCGCATCAGCCCCAGCAGTTTATGAGGTAGAGCAGTGGTGGCGACCGACCCGAAAGCCGGCGTGACGGCAGCAGAGCCGTCCTCCCCTGGGCTGCTCGGGCAGCTCATCCGCTTCGGCCTCATCGGCGGCTTCTGCGCCCTGGTCGATTTCGGTGTCTACCAGGGGCTCCGCGCCCTCGGAATGGACGTGTCGCCGTGGGTGGACATCGCCCGCGCGCTCAGCTTCATCGTGGGCACCACGACCGCCTTCTTCCTGAACCGCAAGTTCACCTTCGCCGGTGGACGCCAGGAGGGCGCACGTCAGATCGGTAGCTTCGTACTCCTGTACGCCGTGACTTTCCTTGTCGCCGTCGGCGTCAACCGCACGATGCTGCACGTCCTGCCGGAGTCGGCCTGGAAGGCCACCCTCGGCTGGGTCGTCTCGCAGGCAACCGCGACCGTGATCAATTTCGTCATGCTCAAGTGGGTCGTCTTCCGTGAGCCCCGCACAGTCGTGTCAAGCACAGAGGAGAACTGAGGATTCATGCCCGGTAAAGCCGCCGTCACCGGAGAGGCCCCGAGCGCCATGGTGAGCACTATCGACGACACCCGCTTCGCGGAACGCACCCCGCAGGGCCGTCTCACCGCGCAGCGCGGGCTTTACGCCGGCCCGGCCCCCATCGTCAGCAAGGACCTCTACGCCGAACTCGAATGGGGCAGTGCCGTGCGCGAGCGCGCGGGCATCTCCATCGAGCCGGCGTCGAAGGTGTCCGGCAACACCTATTTCGGGCGCTTCCCCGCGAGCTACTGGCAGCGCTGGACCGACGTGACCGAGGTCCAGGTCGAGGCCGTCGTCACCGGTGACGGTCAGCTGTCCGTCGGCGCTTCCGACATCGAGGGTGACGCGCGTGTCGTCGCCGCCGAGATCGTCGCGGGCGCGAAGCAGCGGAAGGTGACGCTCACCGCGAAGCTCGACAAGTTCTACGACGGCGGCGCGCTCTGGCTCGACATCGAGACCGAGGGCGGCCAGTCGCTGCGCGTCGAGAACGTCCGCTGGACGGTCGACGCGCCGGAGAAGATCCGCCCGACCGCGGTGACCATCTGCACGATGAACCGCGCCGACGACTGCCTGTCGAACCTGCAGGCGCTCGCCGCCGACGTCTCCTCGCTGGAGACGCTCGACGCGATCTACGTCGCCGACCAGGGCACCGACCTCGTCGAGTCGCGCGACGGCTTCGAACAGGTCACGAAGGACCTCGGCGACAAGCTGCACTACATCAAGCAGCCGAACCTCGGCGGCGCCGGCGGCTTCACCCGCGGCCTCTACGAGGTCGCCGGGCACACCGAGACCGAGCACGCGAACGTCCTGTTCATGGACGACGACGTGCTGCTGGAGCCGGATCTGGTGATCCGGATGACCGCGTTCTCCAACCGCACGGTCAACCCGGTCATCGTCGGCGGGCAGATGCTGAACCTGCTGCACCCGAACCAGCTGCACGTCGGCGCCGAGTACGCCCGGCTGAACACGCTGGAGCCCGGTCAGCCGGTGCCGCACTCGCTTTCGACCGCCGACCTGCTCGGCGTCGACGAGGACACCCTCAAGCCGAACCGCCAGGAACGCCGCCTCGACGCCGGGTACAACGGCTGGTGGTCGTGCCTGATCCCGTACGAGGTCGTCAAGGCCACGGGTTACCCGCTGCCGTTCTTCTTCCAGTGGGACGACGCGGAGTACAGCTACCGCGCACGCGGTGCGGGCTTCCCCACCGTCACCCTTCCGGGCGCCGGCGTCTGGCACGCCGACTTCCACTGGAAGGACTGGGACGAGTGGCACCGCTACTTCAACCTGCGGAACTCGATCATCACCGCCGCGCTGCACTCGCCGTTCAACCTGAACCTGCTCTCGCGCGTGCTCATCGCGCAGCTGGTCCGGTACCTGCTCGGCATGCAGTACGGCCTGTCCGCCACGCTGATCAAGGCCGTCGAGGACTTCCTCGAGGGGCCGGAGGTCCTGCGTGACGGCGGCGTCGCGGCGATGAAGGAGATCCGCCGGATCCGCGACGAGTACCCCGAGACCAAGCGGCACAAGGCCACCGACGTCCCCGGTATCGCGTCGAACGACATCGGCATCATCAACAGCGCGCCGCGGCCCAGCATGCAGCGCCTGGTGCTGATCAAGCGGATCCTCGACCGGGTGCTCGGCCGCAGCCGTCACTCGCTCGGGGCGATCCCGATCGACGAGGCCCACTGGTGGCACGTCGCGACCTTCGACACCGCCGTCGTCACCGACGCTTCGCAGGAAGGTGTGCGGGTCCGCTCGTACGACCGCGCGAAGATGTTCGACCTGGCCCGGAAGGGTGCGAAGGTCATCCAGCGGCTCCGTAAGGAAGGCGCGGCGGTGCAGGAGCAGTACAAGCGCTCCATGCCCGAGCTGACCTCGCGGGACAACTGGAAGCGGCTCTACAAGCTGTAAAGCGTGCACAGAAAGGCCCCTTCATCGCGAATTTCGCGGGTGAAGGGGCCTTTCTGTGCGTCCGGGGCACCCCACGACCGGCAGAAGTTAGGGTAGCCTTACTTCATGACGGATCCGGTCGCCCGCGCCCAAGCCCTCGCCGATGACCTTCTCTTCCCGGCAGCCGCCGAAGTCGACCTCAAGGGCGAAGTCCCTTCGAGTCACTTCGACGCCCTCGCCGCCGAAGGCTTCTACGGCCTCGCCGCGCCCAAAGAGGTCGGCGGTCCCGGTGTCGACCTCCCGACGATCGTCGGAGTCCTCGAAGCACTGGCGGGCGGCTGCCTCAGCACGATGTTCACCTGGGTCCAGCACCACGGTCTGGTCGCCGGACTGGCCGCCACCGACCGCGTGGACCTGCGCGAGCGCTACCTCCCGGCGCTGATCAGCGGCGAACTCAAGGCGGGTGCGGCGTTCGCCGCGGTGATCCCGACCCCGCCCAGGCTGCGCGCGGAACGCGTCGACGGCGGGTACCTGCTCGACGGCGAGGCGCCGTTCGTCAGCGGCTGGGGTGTCATCGACCTGCTCCAGCTGTGCGCCCGTGACGGCGACACCGTCGTCGGTGCCGCGGTCGACGCGGTCCCGGCGGAGGGGCTGGAGGTCCAGCCGCTCGACCTCGTCGCCGCGCAGGGCACGTCCACCGTGCACCTCGGCTTCACCCGCTACTTCCTGGCCGACGACCGCGTCTACGGGAAGACCCCGCACGCGGAGTTCGTCGCGGGCAACACGTTCCCTTCCCGGCTCAACGGCTGTGCCCCGCTCGGCCTGGCCGCCCGCGCCGCCCGGCTCATCGACGACCTCGGGAAGGCCGACGTCGCCGTCGGGATCAGGGCCGAGATCGACGTCGTCCGCGGACGGCTCGACGCGGGCCTCGCCGATCCGCCGTCCCTGCCCGCGGCACGGGCGGCCGGCGCGGAACTCGCGTTCCGGGCCGCGGGCGCACTGGTCGCGGCCAGCGGCAGCACGTCGGTACTCGCCGGACGACACCCCCAGCGGCTCGTCCGGGAAGCCACCTTCCTACTGGTCGCCGCCAGCCGCCCGGAGATCAAGTCGGGCCTGCTGGAGCTGTTCTCCCGGCGTTAGTGAAGCCCGAAGACCCGGTTCTTGCGGTTGAGGTCGTCGATGTAGGCGGCGGCGACGTGGGTGAAGTTGATCGCCACCTCGGAGTCGTCCTTGGTCTTGATCGTCTGGACCGAACCGGTGCGGACGAAATGCGAGAGGTCCTTGGTCAGCCGTTCGGTTTCGTCCGTCGTGAGCGCGAAGAGCAGCGGCTCACCACCGGCGGCGAGATGGAGTACGAGCGCGGGTTTCTGGTCTGCCATGAACCCATGGCACCAGCATTGATCACGGCCGGGCAAGCGGGTTCGCTGCGGGCGTACCGGGTGCGTGGACTACGTTCATCCCGACGAACAAGACACCCGCGGGGGGAAATGGCGATGCCGCATTCGTTCTCGTTGTCACTGGCGGCGATGGACATCCTGCTGGAACACGGCCGGTTCGGCCCGGCGCCGGTCCCGTTCGAAGTCCCGCATATCGGCACCACGACGGATCAGCGCGCGTTGGTGCGCGAGGCCGTCTTCCGTGACCTCGAAGGCCGCGGCCTGATGCGCGGCGGCAGGCTCGACGCCGACGTCGAACTCGCGATCGCCACGTTCGTCAATCCTCAGCTCGCCGTGTGGACGGTCGCGCAGATGGACAAGGGCAAGCAGCTGTTCGCGAGGTCGGCGACGAACGGCCAGTTCGCGGTCGTCGTGCGCCAGGACGAGAACCTGCTCGTATTCGAGGAGACCAGGCCGACCGCGATCGTCGCGTCGATCGTCGACCTGCTGCCGCTGACCCCGGCGGGGCCCGGCCAGTCCGTCACCATCGCGAAGCCGGCCAGTGCGCCGAAGCGGCCTCGCAACGACGACGCGTACGACCCCTTCGCCAAGGTCAGCGGACCCCGGTCCCATGGCTCGAACCCGCAGCAGCGGCAGGTGGAGCGGATCTTCGAGAAGCCGAAGACGCGCGTGGGCCAGTTCAGTGTGTTCATCCGCGGCGGCCAGGTCTTCCCGCCGCTGGCGTGGTTCGACACCGAAGCGGGCCGGTTCATGATGACCTCGCGCCAGGCGGCCGACGGGCAAAGCTGGCTGACCTACGCTCCGGCGGACAACGCGAGGATCGCGCAGCAGCTGTACGCCCAGCTCGAAGGCCAGTTCTGAGCAGTCGGGAACCGGGGTGACGCCCGTTTCGTCACAGTTCAGGCGCGTGCTGCGATGATCGGCGAATAGGTTCGATCCTCGTTGCGCTGAGTGCTCGGCTAGTAGACTGCCGGGCGGTACGCACGGGCGAGCAGACGATGCAGTGGGGCGGACGATGGCTTTCGAAGCGGACGGCGGACAGGCGGCACCGAACTTCTCGATCGGCGCCGCGGTGGGTGCGGCGGCGAACTACGTGGAGGCGGGTGGCCTGAACCAGGCCGCGATCGCCAAGGTCAGCGCCGAGACCCAGAAGCTCGTTTCGGCCGCCAAGAGCGGTGGCTTCAAGATCAGCGAAGAGGGCGTCAAGCCGCTTCGCGAGGCGCTTACGAAGATGTCCGAAGAGCTCACCGCCCTCAGCAGGAAGACGATGCGGCTTTCCGAAGCGCCTCAGCTCGGTGACCACCCGTACGGGAAGGCCGTCGCGGCCCACGACCACAAGGGCGCCGCCCAGGCGAGCAACTCCGCGAGCGCGATCCTCGAACAGTTCAAGCAGGTCGTCCGCGACGCGGACGAGGCGCTGGCCAGGGCCGCCGGGCTGTACAAGGGCGTCGAAGACCGCGCGATCGACGCCACCAAGAAGGTTCAGGCCTGAGGACGATGAAGAAGCTCTACGTGGTGCCGCTCGCCGCGGCCGCACTGGTACTGGCCGCGTGCTCCAGCGAGAAGCCGGGAAACGCCAGCCCGGCTCCGTCGGCGCCGCCCGCCCAGACCGGCGGATCCAGTTCGGCACCCGCCACCGGCGCCGGCGACACCAAGTCGATCGATCCGTGCTCGCTCCTCGGCGTGGCCGACCTCACGTCCTACGGGACGTTCAAGCCGCCGACGACGGCGAACGAGGGCGGAGCCCGCTCTTGCCAGTTCGACAAGGCGGCGACGAGCGCCGCGGACGCCGTGTCCTTGGGCGTCGACATCCGGGACACGCAGAACGTCGACAGTGTCGGTGACGCCGGGAACGGCAAGACGACAGGCAACGTCAACGGGCGCAAAGCGGTGCTCGCGCCGAAGCCTGGCGGATGCTTGATGGCGCTCGAACTCGGCCCGTCGGCGCGGGTCGATGTCCTGGTCGCGGCCGCCGAAACCAAACAGGCCTGCGAGATCGCCGAGAAGATCGCCGACATCGTCGAACCGAAGCTTCCGAAGAGCTAAGGGGGAATCAGGATGACCACGAAGACACCGAACCTGAGCGAGAAGCAGGTCTCCGACCTTTCGCCCGCGGCACGTGACACGTACTTCCAGCAGAAGGCCCAGGAGGGCGTCGACCCCAGTGACGGCTGGCTGTTCGGCGCGGTCAAGCAGTTCATGGCCGCCGGGAAGGCGCACCAGCAGTCCCAGGAGGTCGGCGACAAGAACGTCGACCAGCTGACCAAGAACGGCGACGTCCAGTACGTCGAGGGGCTGGAGCCGTCGAACGCGGACTACCAGGGCTACGACCACGAGAAGCTCGAACAGTTCGTCAACAGCAATTTGAACGTCGAGCAGGTCTCCGACGTTTCGACCGCGTACCACGAGATGCACAAGGCCTTCGACACTTTCTCGAAGACCATGGACCAAGCGGTCACGGCGTCGCAGGGCACCTGGGAAGGTGACGCGGCGGGCAACGCGCAGGGCTACTTCAAGAGCCTCAGCAAGTGGTCCGATGCGAACTCCCAGAACGCGAAGCTCGCCTCCGAGACGATCTACGACCAGGGCACCGCGGCTTCCACCGTGAAGAACACGATGCCCAAGCCGATCCCCTTCAACTGGAAGGACGAGGTCGGCGGCTGGGTGACGTCGAACCCGTTCAACCTGGGCGACAACATCGACAAGTCCATCCAGAAGCAGAAGGACAGCCAGGACGCGCACACCGAGGCCGCCTCGGCCATGCACAACTACGACAAGGCGCTGTACGACGCCGCGTCGAAGCAGCCCGCCTTCGCCGAGCCGCCCAAGTTCGGCGTGGACGGTGGCGGCGGGATCGACAAGCCGCAGCCTTACGAGTTGCCGCCCGGATCGCGAAACCCCGGTGACGGCCAGCCCGGCCACGGCAATCCCGGCAACACCTACATCCCGCCCGGCAACGGCGGCGGTGGCGGCAGCGGTGGTGGCGGCAATGGCGGAGGCGGCGGTGGTGGTGGTGGCGGCCACATCCCCGGCCCCGGCAGCACCACGGGGACGGGCAGCATCCCGTCGAGCACGACGCCGTCGGGTTTCCTGGGCAACCAGCCGCCGGTCACCACGCCCGGCCCGAACAACAACATGAACTCCATGCCGATGAGCCCGATGCCGATGTCGCCCATGATGGGCGGCGGCATGGGCGACTCCGAGTACAACGGGCGGAACAGCCGTGGTGGCGGCGGCGGAAGCGGGTTCGGCCCTGGTGGCGGTTCGGGCTCCACGCCCGGTTCGGGTTCCGCGTCCGGCGCGGCCCGGCCCGGTGGTGTCGGCGCCGCCGAAGCGGCGGCAGGCCGCGGTATGGGCGGCCTCGGCGGTGGCTCCGCCGGCCGTGGCGGTCCGGGTATGGGCGGCGGCATGGGTGGCCGCGGTCAGCACGCGGACGGGGAAGAGGACACCGAGCACCAGCGTCCGACGTACCTCGTCGAGGGCGACCCGGACGAGGTCTTCGGCACCGACATGCGCACCGCTCCGCCGGTCATCGGCGAATAGGCCGCAGACAAAAGGCCCTTTCCCGCGAGGGAAAGGGCCTTTTGCGCGTTCCTGGTCAGCGCCCGTGTTGTGCGATGTACGGGTTGCGGTCGTAGCGCAGACCGGACCGGCCGACCGAGTGCACCAGGTTCTCCCAGAATCGGCTTCCGGTCAGCGGCGCGCGCACGGAAGCCAGCATTTCCTGGATCTCGGGTCGCGCGAGGGAACGCCTCGCGGAGGCGATTTCCTCCGCGTCCACCGCGCCGCCGGTCGCCGCGGCCAGCTCTTCCGGAGTGCCCCGGCCGGCGTCCGCGAGGGTCCAGGCGACCGAGAGCAGCTTGTCGTGCCCCATCGGCCAGCCTTTGATCGAGAGCGAGTGCGACGCCAGTGGGCTCGCCAGCCCGAGGTCGTCGACCACCTTGTAGTCGTAGGGCAGCAGCAGGCCGGGGAAGCCGAGCGCGCCGGGAGACGAGACCACGGTCCGCTCCCGCGCCGGTACGACGAGCCATCGATGGTCGAGCGACACCGCGACGACAGGCCCCTCCTTGCCTTCCATCGCCTTGGCCAGTTCCGGCAGGTAGCCGGGGGCTTGAGCGGCGTCCTCGGCCAGGATCGGATGGGACTCGCCCGTGGTGTCGACCCAGAAGACGCGGGAATCGGTGATGGAGTGGGCGCCGATCTTGTGATCGACCGCCGAAGGCGCCCGTAACCAGCCCCCGCTCACTAGAGCCCAGACGCCGAGCACCAGCAGCGGCAGCGCGGTCCATTTGCCGAGCGGCACCGCGAGCACCGGGAGAAGAAGCAGCAAGAGCGGCGGAAGCAGCATGCGGCCGTGCATGTAGTCACCGCCGACACGGGTGACGTAGAAGAGCAGGCAGAGCGCGGCGATGACGGGCAGCACGACCACGATGGTCGTCGCACGCGACAGCTTCCGGAGCACCAACGCCGCGACGACCACCAGCGTGAGCAGCGGGATCACCAGCAGGTACGGGTCGAGTAGGTCGGCGATGTAGTAGAAGCCGCGGTCCCAGCGGGCCTTCGAGGCTTCTTTCGCCAGCGCCGTGTTCGGCGTGATCAGGCCGTAGTAACCCATGCGGAAGATCTGATAGCCGGCAGGCAGCACGCCTGCCACGAGAATCCAGAGCAGGGCGCGTTTCCAGCCCGGCTTGGCGATGAGGAGCAAGGCGACGCCACCGAGCACGGTCACCAGTGCGAATTCGGGGCGGACCAGCGGGCCGAGCCCGAGAATGAAGACCGTGGCCCACGGTCGCGTGCCGGGACGGGTGGCGTGGCGGACCAAGAGCCACCACACACCCGCGAGCCAGCAGGTGACGAGGCCGGTTTCGAGACCTGACGTCGCGAAGTCCCAGAACGGAGAGAGGCCGAGAAGCAGGAGTGCTCCGGCCGGAACGATCAGTTTCGAGGGGTGCAGGCGACGAGCGCCGTCGAGGCCGAGCGCCATCCCGGCGGCCGCGAAGAGCAGCCCGAGAATGACGGCCGCCCATTCGAGCCGGACGCCGAAAAGGCCGACAAGTGCGACGATGTATGTCCACAGCGTGCTGGTGTTCGCTTCGACACGTTCACCGGCGTTGAACGTCGGGCCGTTGCCGTCCAGAAGATTCTGCACGGTCCGCAGCACGATCAGTCCATCGTCACACACCCATCTTCGGTTCCATGCGATCACCGCGAACAGGGCCACGACCAGCCCGATGCTGACGAGATTCCAGTCGAACCCAGGTCTGCGTCCGGGGCTGGGGCTCGCTTCCGGAGTGTCCGGAGCGAGCAGGGTCGTATCCACGAGCTAATCCCCCAAAGGTCTGGACCTTGCGCAAGGTCAGTCTCTGGGAATACGACCGAAGCGGGGCACAGGTTGCCTGGCCGTTCTCGTGAGTAGCGCTGACAAAAAATGGCCACCCTTGCCGACGAGTTTCCTCACCGGCAAGGGCGGCCACCCTCGGTCTTTCGTATCTCTCAGTAGCGGTAGAACTTCTCCTTGTGGCCCTGGCGCACCAGCTTCAGCCACTGCAGGAAAGCCTTCGGGTCCCGCTTCACCCCGACGAAGTACAGCCCGAACCGCACCACTTCGAGCGCGCCGATCTTGCGCATGCCCGGCTGTGACAGCAGGTAGCCGCGGTTGCGGTAGGTGTAGTAGCGCTTGACCTCGTTCTCCGGGTCCTGCGCGTGGAACCGGCCGCCCAGCATCGGCTTGAACTCGTCCGAGCCGTCCGGGTGCAGGTACGCGGTCTTGAGCGAGGTGCCGAACGGCAGCCCCGACCGCACCAGGCGCCGGTGCAGTTCGACCTCGTCGCCGCGGAAGAACAACCGCAGATCCGGCACGCCGACGACGTCCAAAGTGGACGCGCGGAACAACGCGCCGTTCATCAGTGAGGCGATGCCGGGCAGGAAGTCGACGCCCAGTTCCGACGACGAACGCTTCCAGGTCAGCCCGCGCCGCAACGGGAACGCGAGCTTGTCCGGCGCGTCGATGTTGGACACCACCGGCGAGATCTCGGCCAGATCCCGCTTTTCGGCCTCTTCCAGCAGGATCGCGAGGACGTTCTCGTCGGCGGGACGGCCGTCGTCGTCGGCCAGCCAGACCCAGTCCGCGCCCAGCGAAAGCGCGTGCAGCATGCCGAGCGCGAATCCGCCCGCACCGCCGAGGTTGCGGTGCGAAGGCAGGTACGTGAAGGGAAGCGGGTAGTTCTCGACGATGTCCCGCGCCGACTTGTCCGGCCCGTTGTCGACCACGACGAGGTGGTCGACGGGCCGCGTCTGCGCGGCGATCACCTTGAGCGAGTCCGCGAGCAGTTCCCGCCGATGGCGCGTGACGACGACGCCGACGACGGCGCCTTCGGGCAACTGCCGGGTCTCGCTGGTCATCCTTGACCGCCGTTCGTCGTCGACACCGTCTCGGGTTCGACGCCGAACCGCTCCAGCGTCTCCTTGCTCATGTTCTCGAACGGGTCGCGGCCCTTGTAACCGGTGAGTACGTCGCGCAGCGAACCGCGCTGCTTCACATGCCCCTCGTCCATCCAGATGGCGGAATCGCAGAGCTCGAAGAGGAACTCGTCCGAGTGGCTGGCGAACACCAGGATGCCCGAACGCTTCACCAGGGCCTTCAACCGGTCCTTCGCCTTGTTGAGGAACGCCGCGTCGACCGCGCCGATGCCCTCGTCGAGGATCAGGATCTCCGGGTCGATCGAGGTGACCACACCCAGCGCCAGCCGCACGCGCATACCGGTGGAGTACGTCCGCAGCGGCATCTGCAGGTAGTCGCCGAGTTCGGTGAACTCCGCGATGTCGTCGACGCGGGCTTCCATCTGCTTCGCGGTCATCCCGAGGAACAGGCCGCGGATGATGATGTTCTCCAGCCCGGAGATCTCCGGGTCCATGCCGATGCCGAGGTCGAAGACCGGCGCGATCTTTCCGGAGATCTTCGCCGAGCCACGAGTGGGCTCGTAGATCCCGGACAGCAGCCGCAGCAGCGTCGACTTGCCGGCGCCGTTGTGGCCGACCAGGCCGACGCGGTCGCCCTCCTTCAGCTGGAGCGTCACGTCGTGCAGGGCTTCGATGATCGGCACCTTGGTCTCGGTACCGATCTTGCCGCCGACCTTGCCCAGCACCTTTTTCTTCATGGAGCGGGTCTTCGCGTCGAAGATGGGGAAGTCGACGTAGGCGTTGTGCACATCAATGCTGACCATCTGTCACACCCAATAAGAGACGCGGGAACGGTAATTGCGCATCGCGACCAGCGCGAGGATCCAGCCGACGACGGTGAAGCCGGCCACCACGTACCAGCTGTTGATGCTGACTTCCTGTCCGATCAGTGGCGCGCGCACGATCTGGATGAAGTGGAACAACGGGTTGCCGTGGACGAACGGCAACGCCCACGAGGTGTCGACCCTGGCGCCGCCCGCCATCAGCTGGTCGACCGGCCACACGATCGGCGTCATGTAGAACAGCAGCTGGATGATCGAGCTGATCACCTGCGGGATGTCGCGGTAACGGGTCGAGATGATGCCCAGCAGCAGGGTGACCCAGCCGGCGTTCAGCGCGAGCATGAAGAAGCCGGGGATCGCGGTGAGCGAGTACCAGCCGATGCCGGGGTGGCAGATCCCGGAGAAACCCGGATCGCAGTTGCCGGTGTTCAGCGAATACGGATGGTTCAGCGCGGTGAAGAAGATCGCGACGACGATCACGTAGACGATCAGGTTGTGCATCAGCATCAAGGTCTGGCGCCACACCGTGCGCAGCACGTAGACCGACAGCGGTGCCGGGAGCTGTTTGATCAGCCCCTCGTTGGAGATGAAGGTCTCCATGCCCTCGGACAGGCAGCCGCTGATGAAGCCCCAGATGATGAACCCGGTGCTGATGTAGGGCAGGAACGTCGGCGTCGGCATGTGGAACAACTGTGAGTACAGAAGTCCCAGGCCCAGCGCGATGACACCCTGGCTGATGGTGATCCAGAACGGGCCGATCACCGAGCGGCGATAGCGCTGCTTGATGTCCTGCCAGCCGAGGTGTCCCCACAGCTCTTTGGCGGCGAACCCGGTCTTGATGTCGGCGAACGCCCGCGAAAAGGTCTTGCTGTCCGAAATCGGCGGAACCGAGGTCGGCGCAGCACCGTCGGGGGCGTGAACCGTGCTGGTGGCATGCACGGGAACGAGGGTACCGATGGGGCCGATGGTGGCTGGGACACCCCGTCCCGACCACGGAAAGCTACCGTCGGCTTTGCACCCGAACGCGGTGCGTGTGCTGGTACTTTCTGCCCTCATGACTGCTGCACTCGGCGACGCGAGCCTGATGGTCAATCTGCTCGCCGCATACGCCGACCGGCCGGAGCCCCGTTCGGTGGCCGTGGTCGGGAACCAGCCGCTGCCGCCGGACCCCCGGCGAGCGAAGGCCATCGACGCCTGCGACCTCGTGATCAGGGTCAACGGTTTCGTCGTCGACGAGCCGGGCGGCCCCGAAGCCGTCGGCAGCCGGGTGCACGTCGTCGTGTTCAACCGCGCCGTCCGCGCCACCAAGCACGTCTTCCGTGACTACCGCAAACGGCTGTACCTGCTGGTCGAGCCGGGGCGCATGCACTGGGAGCCCGAAGACATCCCCGGCTGGTGGCCAGGAGACCTCGGCTACGTGCCGGTGCCGAACCGCGAGGTCGTCCTGCCGCTCTCCGACGCGCTGGGCCTGCCGAGCCGCGAAGAGGGCCTGTGGTCGACCACCGGGACGCTGGCCGCCTGGATCGCGCGCACGTCGTTCCCGCACGCCACGCTGGTCTTGTCCGGGTTCTCGTTCATCGACGACCCCGCCCAGACCCATTGGGAGCACGCCGCGGGCGACTCCTGCATCGTCGGACCCGAACACCGGATCGCCGCCGAGGGCAGGCTGCTGGACTCGTGGACGAAGACCGGTGAAACCGAACTCCTGCGCTGAACTTCCAGCCAGCCCACCCCGAGAAGGAACACCACCCCATGGCAGTGCAGAAACTCCGCAGCGGCGTGATCGGCCGGATCGCCAGGCTCATCGACTTCCGGATCGACGAGCGGCTCCGTGACCTCAACGGGCGCGTCAACGACCTCGAACACGCCACCGCGGACCACCGCCGACGGCTCGACGGCGCCGAGGGCGGCCTCGAGCACACGCGCGGAGACCTGCGCTGGACCCGCGCCGAGCTGGACCGCCTGATCCCGAGCGTCGCGGCCCAGGAGGCCCAGCTGGAGGACCTGCGCGAGTCGTTGTCGCTGCCGACGCACGCCGACAAGCCCGAACTGGCCGAGGCGCGCAGCCTGATCCAGGAGATCCAGCGCCAGCACGCCCAGATCCGCATCCGGCTCGCCGGGATCGCCCGCTACGAGGACCGGCTGCGCCGCCTCGAGGACCAGCAGCGCGAGAACGTCGACCAGGCTCTGTGACCGTGCTGGCCGAAGCCGGGGAAGACGACCTCGACCGGATCCGGCGGTGGCGCAACCATCCGTCGGTCCGGAAGGTCAGCTTCACCACGCACGAGATCGGCGCCGAAGAACACCGCGGCTGGTTCGACGCGGTCCGCGCGGACCCGAGCCGTCGCGTGCTCGTCTACCGGCACGGTGAGGTGCCCGCCGGTGTCGTGCTGTTCAGCGACATCGACGCCGAGACCGGAAGCGCGGAATGGCACTTTTACCTGGACGTCGAGGGGCTCGGCCGCGAGATCCTCCCCGCCTGGTTGAAGCTGGAGGGCGCGGCCGTCGACTACGGCTTCGACGTTCTCGGCCTGAACCTGCTTGGCGGCGCGACACTCGCGGACAACCGTCAGGTCCTGCAGCTCCACAAGCGATTCGGCTTCACCGAAACACGCAGGTATGTTCGAGAGGTCGACGGCGAGCCGCGCGAGGTCGTCTGGACCGAACTGCGTGCCGCCGACCGCCGGACCAGGAAGAAGAGGTAGTCCCACCCCGATGACCGCCAGCGAGGTGCGCATCGGCGCACATGTCCTCTCGGCGGCGCACCCGCCGTTCGTGATCGCCGAAATGTCCGGTAACCACAACGGTGACCTCGGCCGGGCACTCGAGATCGTCGACGCGATCGCCGAAACCGGCGCGCAGGCGGTCAAGCTGCAGACCTACCGGCCGGACACGATCACCATCGACGTGGACACGCCGGACTTCCGCATCGGTGACTCGCACTCGCTGTGGGGCGGCGAGAACCTCTACAAGCTCTACGAGCGCGCTCACACGCCCTGGGAGTGGCACGAGCCGCTGTTCGAGCGCGCCCGCGCCCACGGTCTCGAGATCTTCTCCAGCCCGTTCGACCCCACGGCCGTCGACCTGCTGGAGTCGCTGGACGCGCCCGCGTACAAGATCGCGTCGTCGGAGATCGTCGACCTGCCGCTGATCGAACTGTGCGCGAAGACCGGCAAACCGCTGATCATCTCGACCGGGATGGCCAGCGTCGCCGAGATCGACGCGGCGGTGCGGACGGCGCGTGAGGCGGGCAACGACCAGCTCATCGTGCTCGGCTGCACCGCCAGCTACCCGGCGTCGCCCGCCGAGAGCAACCTGCGTGGCCTGCCCGTCCTGGCCGGCGTGACCGGGACGCTCGTCGGCCTGTCCGACCACACGCCCGGTATCGGCGCCCCGCTCGCCGCCGTCGCGCTCGGCGCCGTCGCCATCGAGAAACACGTGACGCTGGCCAGGAACGACGGCGGCGTCGACTCCGAGTTCTCCCTGGAGCCCGCCGAACTGGCCGCGCTGGTCACCGAGTCGCACCGCGCGTGGGAGGCGCTGGGCGCCGCCGTGATCGGACCGCGCGAGAGCGAGAAGGAAGGACTGCGGTTCCGGCGTTCCCTCTACGTCGTCGAGGACGTGCGCGCCGGGGACACGGTGACGCGGGAAAACGTCCGGTCGATCCGGCCGGCCGGTGGGCTGGCTCCGGCCGAGATCGTGAACGTGCTCGGCCGTACCTTCGCTTCCGATGTCCCCAAGGGCACCGCGCTCACCTGGGGCCTGATCTAGCGGAATTGTCAGGGTTGGCTGGCACCATCGCGCGGTGACCATCTCGTTCGCCGAACTGCTCGGCCCACCACCTCCCGATCCGATCCCCGTCGATTGGCCCGGTGTCGAAGCCTGGCTCGGGCTGCGTTTGCCGAGTTCCTACAAGGCCTTGGTCGACGTCTATGGCCCGGTGTTCGTCGGCGGGCGTCTCTTGCTGAAGGCTCCTGTCGCCCGTGACGATCGCTTCGACTACGCGGACGAACTCGCTCACGTGCACAAGTTCTGCGGCGCGGTGTCGATGGATCTTCCCGTCGACGACAGGCCTCGATTCCATCCGAAGCCGGGTGGTCTGCTCGTCTGGGGGAGCACCACTTTCTCGGAGCATTTGTTCTGGGATACCGGCGCTTCGGACGATCCCGAGCACTGGCCGGTCGTGGTCCACCAGCAGAGAGCGCTCAACCAGGGAGAGAATCCTTGGTTCGACTTGGAAATGCCCTTCGAGGAGGCGCTGACCGCCATCGTCCGGACCGGAGTCCGGTTCCCCGATACCACTTTGGGGCCGTTGGCGCCGACGGTCGAGCGGAGCCTCGACTACCTGAAGGCGCGTTCCTGGGGCGTGCCGCCACCGCCTGAACCGAAACCCGCTCCGGATCCGCGAAGGCTCGCCGCGTTTACCCAAGGGACCGGGTTGGACGCCTTGTGTGAGTTGGTTCCCCCTCCGGAGGCGCCCTACCTTGGCGAGGGTTCTTGGGAAGAACTCTTCGAGCGGCTCGGCACGCGGCTGCCCACCGAGTTCGTCGCCTTGACAGAGCGATACGGCTATGGATATTTCGCCGATTGGCTGCACGTTCCCGCGCCACTTCGTTCCGACCATCGGGGACTGGCCAAGTCGGTGGAAGAGTCGTTGTACAACTATCGCGACCTTCGTAATGACGCCCCCGATTACCAGCCACTCGCGGTGTGGCCGGAACCCGGCGGATTCCTTCCGGTCCTGGAGACCCAGGGCGGGGATGAGATCGGATGGCTCACGCTGGGCGAGCCGGATGAGTGGCCGGTCATCGTCTATCCGCGCCACAACGACCAAGGGCCGCCGCTCACCGGACTGCTCACAGATCTCATCCTTGAGTGGCTTCGCGGCAACTTCACCACGGACGGCTTCGTCAGGCTTTTCGTGGACGAAGCCGACCCCTTCGAAACGATCCGTTTCGAAGGGGTAAGCCCTGCCCCTGAGCAGGCCTAGCCGAAGAAGGCGTGGACCTCGTCGATGACGCGGTCCACGTCGGCGTCGGTCAGCGCCGGGAACAGCGGCAGCGAGAGCTCCTGGCTGTAGTACAGCTCCGCGTTCGGGCACATCCCGCGTCGGTAGCCGAGGTCTTCGAACACCGGGTGCCAGTACGCGGGGATGTAGTTGACCTGCACGCCGATTCCCTTGGCGCGCAGGTGATCGAACAGTGCTCGGCGGCGTCCTTCGAGGACTCGCAGCGGGTACAGGTGCCACACTGGGTCCGCGCCTTCGCGTACGGCAGGCGTCAACACGCCGTCCAAAGAGGACAGTGCGGCGGTGTAGCGCGCGTGGATCTCCGCGCGTCGCTTCTTGAACTCGGTGAGCCTGTGCAGCTGGCTGCTTCCCAAGGCGCACAACACGTCCGGCAGCCGGTAGTTGAGGCCGAACTCGTGCACTTCCTGGTGCCACGCGCCCTCGTCCGGAAAGCGCTGCGCCGCCTTGTCCCGCACCAGACCGTGGTTGCGGAAACCGCGGGCCCGCGCCAGCAGCTCGTCCGAACCGGCGACCACCGCGCCACCTTCGGCGGTGGTGAGGTTCTTGGTGGGGAAGAAGGAGAACGTGGTGAGGTCGGCGAGTGAACCCACAGGCCTGCCCTGCCAGCTCCCGCCGACGGAATGGGCGGCGTCCTCCAGCAGCAGCACGCCGTTGTCGCGGGCGATGCGGCCGAGTTCGTCCAGTTCCGCCGGGTGGCCGGCGTAGTCGACGGCCGCGACGACCTTCGTCCGCGACGTGA
This sequence comes from Amycolatopsis alba DSM 44262, assembly GCF_000384215.1. Classification (NCBI taxonomy): domain Bacteria; kingdom Bacillati; phylum Actinomycetota; class Actinomycetes; order Pseudonocardiales; family Pseudonocardiaceae; genus Amycolatopsis; species Amycolatopsis alba. The sequence continues at coordinate 4,027,449 of NZ_KB913032.1, forward strand.
CGGCCGCCGAGGCCGCCGCCGGGTCGAGGTTCCCGGTGTCCGCCTCGACGTCGGCGAACACGACCTCGCCGCCGAGCAGCGCGGCCGTCGCGGCGGTGGCGACGAACGTCATCGGCGAGGTGACGACCTCGTCACCGGGGCCGATCCCTGCCGCCGCGTACGCGACGTGAAGCGCGGCCGTGCCCGAGGTGACGGCCACCGCGGGTGTGCCGCCGGTGTGCTCGGCGAGGTCGGCTTCGAAGCGGGTGACGGCGGGGCCGGTGGTCAGCCAGTCACCACGCAGCACGTCGGTGACCGCGGCGATGTCCTCGTCCGAGATGGACTGACGGCCGTAGGGAAGGAACTGCTCAGCCATACTGCTCGACCAGGCTGCGCAGTTCCTCCGCGTCGAGCCACAGATCGTTGGTGTCCGAGCGGTACGCGAAGTTCTCCGGCACCGCCTTGCCGTCCGACGGCGGCTCGTAACCCCAGCCCGCGATATGCGGCTGGACGACGTAGCGGTCGCTCAGCTGAACCGTCCGGCGGGAGTCGTCGGGGGCGATCATCTCTTCGTGCAGCTTCTCGCCGGGCCGGATGCCGACCTCGTGCATCGGCGAACCGGGCGCGATGGCCTGCGCGAGTTCGACCAGCCGCATGCTGGGGATCCGCGGCACGTACAGCTCGCCGCCGTTCATCTGGTCGAACGAGTCGACCACGAACTGCACGGCCTGCGGGAGCGTGATCCAGAAGCGGGTCATCTCCTTATGCGTGATCGGCAGCGACTCGCCCTTGGCCGCGAGCGCGCGGAAGAACGGGATCACGCTGCCGCGCGAGCCCATCACGTTGCCGTAGCGGACCACGGAGAACCTGGTCGGGTGCGTCGCGGCGTAGTGGTTCGCGCTGATGAACATCCGGTCGGCGCACAGCTTCGTGGCGCCGTAGAGGTTGATCGGGCTGGACGCCTTGTCCGTCGACAGCGCGACGACCTTCTTCACGCCCGTGTCGATCGCGGCCTCGATGACGTTCTGCGAGCCGACGACGTTGGTCTGCACGAATTCGAACGGGTTGTACTCACCCGTGTCGACCTGCTTGAGCGCGGCGGCGTGCACGACGTAGTCGACTCCGTGCATCGCGCGCTCAAGGCGGCGGCGGTCCCGGATGTCGCCGATGAACCAGCGCAGCCTCGGGTCGTTGTCGAACTGCTGCCGGGCTTCGTACTGCTTGAGCTCGTCACGGGAGAGCACGACCAGCCGTCGCGGGTTCAGCTCGGCCAGGGCGTAGGTGATGAACGCCTTGCCGAACGAACCGGTCCCGCCGGTGAGCAGGATGCTGGAGCCATCCAGCTCGGACATCGTTGACCTCCGCGTTTCGGTGCTACTGCCGCAGGACATCATGTCACCCATGGATCCAGACCCCGTGGCCCACGTGGTCAACGCCGTCATCCAGGCGCGCGCGTCGTCGACCCGGCTGCCCGGCAAGGTGCTCCGCCCGCTGGCAGGCCGGAGCGTGCTCGGCTGGGTCGTCCGTGCCGCCGCGAGTTCGCCGGGGATCGACAACGTCGTGGTCGCGACCTCCACGGAGGCCGACGACGACGCGGTGGCCGAAGAAGCCGCCCGACACGGCGCACTGGTCGCCCGAGGGCCGCTCGACGACGTCCTCGCGCGCTTCGCGGTGGCAGCCGAGTTGTACCCGGCCGACGCCGTGGTGCGGCTCACCGCGGACTGCCCGCTGCTGGACTCGGAGCTGATCGGACAGCTCGTCACGTTGTGGCGGGCACGTCCTTCGCTGGACTACTTGAGCACGACCCTCGTGCGCACGCTGCCCCGCGGCTTCGACGCGGAACTTGTGCGCGCGGGAGTGCTGGCCGAGCAGGTCGAGATCGCCCGCGGCGCCGACCGGGAACATGTGACTTCGGGCATCTACTCACGTCCGGAGAAGTACGCGTGCTCCGGTGTCGTGGTCAGTCCTCCCGCCGACGACCTCCGCGTGACCTTGGACACCGTCGAGGACTGGTCGGTCATCGAAGGCGTCGTGGCGGAGCTGGGCGATCGCGTCGGCGCCTGGCGGGAGGTGGTCGCGATTCTGCGTTCCCTGCCCGATCTCGCGACGCTCAACCAGCACATCGAGCAGAAGAAGGTGGCCAGGTGACGAGGCTGTTGCTGCGGGCCGAAGCCTCCGGGACGATCGGCGCGGGCCACGTCTCGCGCATGGTCGCCTATGCCGAACGCGCGGTCGCGCGAGGCTGGGAGGTCGTCTTCTCCGGTCAGGTGGACAACGCAGAGTGGCTGGCCGCCCGGTTCGGCGAGCTCGCCGTCCCTGTGGTGCCGTCCGTGCCGTTCGACGGCTTCGACGCGGTGGTCGTCGATCACTACGGCCTCGGTGAGCTGCGCCAGGAGGTCAACGCCGCGGGGGCGCTGCTGGTGTCCATCGAGGACGACGTGTTCGGCAGGCGCGCGGCGGACCTCGTCGTCGACTGTGGTTTCGTCCCCGCGCCGAGGCCTGGCGACGGCTCCGGCGTGCTGCTCCGAGGCGTGGCCTACGCGCCGATGCGAGACGTCGTCCGGGACGCGCGGGAAAAGCGCCTCGGCCGTGAAGCCGCCGAGCCGGCCCATGTGACCGTGGTGCTCGGCGGCGGGACGGAGTGGGCGGGCACGGTCAGCGCGTTGCTGCACGCCTTGCGCGACACGGAGCTGACGTTCGTCGCCGATGTCCTCGTGCGCGGTGAACCGGTCGTGCCGAGCACGCTGCCGGGACAGGAATTCCGCGTTCAGCCGCCCGGCCCCGGCCTGCTCGACCTGCTGGTGGAGACGGATGTCGCGGTGAGCGCGGCCGGCGTCACCTTGCTGGAACTGTGTTGCCTCGGTGTGCCGACAGGGGTCGTGAAGCTGGTCGACAACCAGGAGACGGGATACCGGGGCGCGCTGGAGCTCGGACTGGCGGCCGGGCTGGGGAGCGCCGCCGCGCTGGACGGCGACGCCGTGGAGACGTTGCGGACCTTGCTGCTGGACCGGGAGACCCGGCGGCGGTTCTCCGAGACGGCGTCGTCCGTCGTCGACGGCCGGGGCGTGGACCGCGTGCTGGACCGGATCGAGAAAATGGGGTCGGTGGAATGAAGACCACGACGGAGACCGCCGAAACCGGCGCCGCCCCGGAACCGAAGCCGGGCCGGGGCCCGCTCGTCATCACGGCGGGCTTGGGCGCGCTGTTCCTCGTGGGCTGCTGGGCGGCGTGGTTCTTTACCATCGACGACGCCTTCATCACCTTCCGGTACTCGGCGAACATGGCCGACGGTCACGGTCCAGTGTGGAACGTGGGCGAGGATCCGATCGAAGGATTCACCAACTTCCTCTGGATGCTGTGGCACGTCCCGTTCGCCCTCGCCGGACTGCCGCTGGAAACCGTCGCGAAGGTGACTTCCGTCGTCCTGGGCGCCGGGATCCTCGTGATGCTCGTCCGCGCGGGGCATCGCGCCGCCGGTGTACTCGGGGCACTCGTGGCCGCCGGTGCGCTGGTGCTGTTCGTGCCGACGTACTTCCATGTGACCGCGGGCCTGGAAACCATCGCCTTCGCCGCCGTCGTGCTTCGCGCGGCGATCGTCGGCGTGGACCTCGTCCAGGGCCGTGCCGTGCGGGACTGGGAGCCGCCGCTGTTGCTGCTGCTCGCCGGGATGATCCGCCCGGAAGGGGTGCTCGCCACGCTGCCGGGCTTCCTGGTTTGGTGCTGGCTCCGCCGTCGTCAAGGCCGGACCTGGGCACTGGTCGCCGCGGTCGTCGTCGTGGGCGGCGGTTACTTCGGCTGGCGGTGGTCCTACTTCGGGCACCTGTTCCCGAACACCTTCTACGTCAAGTTCGGCAATCTCGACGCCGGTTCGGTGTGGCTGGAGACGACGGCCCTGCTCTTCCTGCCGTTGCTCATCCTGGCCGCCTCGCTCCTGATCAGGAAGGCGAGCCGGGGCGCGGGTCTGGTGCTGTGCTCGGTCGTGCTGCTGACGGGGATGACCTACGCGGTGTCCGGGCCGACCATGGACTACCTGTACCGCTTCGCCTTCCACGCGTTCCCGGTGCTGTGCCTCGGCGCGGGGCTGGCGATGGCGCACCTCGGCCGCCGCTGGATCGCGGCGCTGGCCGGCACCGTCGCGGTCGGCTGGGTGGCGGTCGCCGGCGCGACGTCCGCGGAACTGCCGTTGACCGCCAACTACGGTCCCGATCTGCAGCGTGCTCATGTCGCGATCGGCAAGGGCCTCGCCGCTGCGCGGGTCCCCGAGGCCGCGCGCCGCCTCGCGGTGTCCGACGCCGGGGCCATCCCGTACTACAGCGGCTGGAAGGCGATCGACTACATCGGGCTCAACGACGAGGCGATCGCGCACGGCGCCGAGCCGACCGACGTCGTCAAGGCGGCGCGTCCCACGGTCATCGTGGTCACCGCGTTCGGACCGGGCGCGATCCCCGGCGTCGCGTACCGCATGAAGGTGCCCGAGGTGGCGAAGGACTACGAGTTCGTCGCGGACGTCCAGATGCGCGACGGTTACTACCAGGAGATCTTCGTCCTGCCCGAGTATGCGGCCCAGGTCAAGGCCGCCGTCTCCGCGTCCGTCGACGAGGCGCAGCGCCGCAACGACCCTGGCCGGTACGAGGGCACCATCGACCGCTGGCTCGACCGCCTGCGCGGTCAACTGCAGGGAGGTTGAGGGCGTGGAGGTGAGTACGGATTTTCGGACCCGCCTTCTGGAGGTTGTCGCCGAGGGGCTGACCATCTTCGAGATCCGGCCCCTGCTCGCCGCGGAGCTCGAGCGCGGTGTCTCGCGGGAGAAGCTGTATCAAGAACTGCTCGACACGATCCTGCTTCTCCGTGAGCAGGGCCGGGAGACTGAAGAAGAACGTGTCGAGGATGTCGCCGACCTGATGTCGGACTGGGTTCCGAGGGAATATCGCTTGTAGGGCGCTGACACTGGAATCGCGGAGATGATGACCGATTGGGCTCTGCCCAGGTACCGGGTTTGACCCTTCGATCGAGGACCGAGGCTGTCCTCGATCCGCCCTACCGTCGTCGTCATGACCGACGAAATCGTGCCGTTCACGATCGCCGTCCCCCAGCAGGATCTCGACGACCTCGACGCTCGCCTCGCGAACACGCGCTGGCCCGACGAGATCGACGGCGTCGGCTGGGAGCTCGGCACGCCGCTCGGATATCTCCAGGAACTCGCCGAGTACTGGCGTCTCCGCTACGACTGGCGCGCCCACGAGGAGCGGCTCAACGGTTTCCCCGGCTTCCTCACGAACATCGACGGCGCCGACGTCCACTTCCTGCACGCGCGGTCACCGGAGCCGGACGCGATCCCGCTGATGCTCACGCACGGCTGGCCGGGGTCCATTGTGGAGTTCCTCGACGTCATCGGTCCCCTCTCGGATCCACGCGCGTATGGAGGCGATCCCGAGGACGCGTTCCACGTCGTCGTGCCGTCGCTTCCGGGGTTCGGCTTCTCCGGGCCGACGACCGAGGCGGACTGGGGTCCTGACCGGATCGCCGGCGCGTGGCCGGTGCTGATGTCGCGGCTCGGGTACGAACGGTTCGGGCTGCACGGCGGCGACTGGGGCGCGCTCGTTTCGCGTCAGGTGGGCGTCCGGTGCCCGGAACGGGTGATCGGCGCGCATCTGACGATGCTGCCGAGCGCGGTGCCGGAGACCGGGTCGCGGTCCGGCGAGCTGGGCTACGCGATGATCCAGGCGACCAAGCCGCAAACGCTTGCCTACGGGCTCACCGACTCACCGGCCGGGCAGCTGGCCTGGCTGGTGGAGAAGTTCAAGTCCTTTTCGGACTCGCGGGACGTCCCGGAGGAGGCGATCGATCGCGACGATCTGCTCACCAACGTGATGCTCTACTGGCTCACCGGCACCGCGAACTCGTCTTCGCGGATCTACGCCGCGTCAGGGCCCGACTGGGGCGCCGAGCCGCCGAAGTCCACTGTGCCCACCGGGGTGGCCGTGTTCCCGAAGGACACCGGCCCGCCTGTCCGGCACCTGGCCGAGCGCACCGACGACATCGTGCACTGGTCCACTCTGGACCGAGGGGGTCACTTCCCCGGCCTGGAGGTGCCGGACCTGCTCATCGGGGACCTGCGGACGTTCTTCCGCCCGCTGCGCCCCTTCAGCGCACTTCAGAGGTACTGACCCGGCCCGTGAGAGTCGCCACCGGCGCCGTGCCCGCCCAGCGCGCCGCCAGCCGAAGGACCGGCCGGGAGCCCGCGCCGCATCTGCTCCAGCTGCACCCGCGCGGCCATCTGCTGCGCGAACAGCGCGGTCTGGATGCCGCTGAACAGCCCTTCCAGCCAGCCGACGAGCTGGGCCTGCGCGATCCGCAGCTCGGCATCGGACGGCGTCGAGTTCTCGGTGAACGGCCGCACCAGCCGCTCCAGCTCATCCTGGAGCTCCGGCGCGAGCGCCTGCTCCAGCTCCCGGATCGAGGTCTGGTGGATCTCGCGCACGCGCGTGCGGCTGGCGTCGTCCAGCGGTGCGGCGCGGACCTCCTCCAGCAGCTGCTTGATCATCGTGCCGATCCGCATCACCTTCGCGGGTTCCTCGACGAGGTCGCCGAGCGATTCCTCCTGAGGTGTCTCTTCGTCGGAGCCGGGGGAGGCGAGCCGCGCGGTGCCGACCGGAACGCCGTCGGGCCCGACGACCACCACGTGGGGTGACGAGTCTCCGCCGCCGTCACCGGGGGTGTTCGATTCGCGGGAAACTGGGTCGGTCATGTGCTCCATCCTGGCCTACGTCGGGCGCGAAGCGCAGTGTGGTTTTCCGGCGCCGTCTCCGAGCGTAGCGGGAATCGTCGCGCCCCGTGGTCGGCTGGCCAACCCCGCGTAAAGCGCCAAACCGCACGTCCGTACGGTGTCCCCATGGCGTTCGACGTCGCTCGTATCCGTGGGTTGTTTCCCGCGCTGGGTGACGGCTGGATTCACTTCGACGGCGCCGCCGGAATGCTCGTACCTGAACAGGTCGCTTCGGCCGTGTCCACGGCCATGCGTGCTCCGGTGTCCGGGCCGGGTGGAGCGTTTCCGGCCTCACAGCGCGCGGAAAGCATTGTCACGGCCGCTCGCCGGGCGGTCGCCGACCTGGTCGGCGCCGATCCGGCCGGAGTCGTGCTCGGACCCAACGCGCCCGACCTCATCCGCCGTCTCGTCGACGCGATGGCCGACCGCTGGACGATCGGCGACGAGGTCGTCGTGTCCCGGCTGGACGAAGAGGCCAACCTCGCGCCGTGGCGCCGCGCCGCGAAACGGGTCGGCGCGGTCGTGCGCTGGGGCGAGATCGACATCGAGACCTGCGAGCTGCCCGCCTGGCAGTACGAGAACCTCGTTTCCGCGCGCACCAAGGCCGTCGCGGTCACGCTGGCGTCCGGTTCGGTCGGCACCCGGCCCGATGTCCCGACGGTGATCGAGTTCGCCAAACGCGTCGGCGCGCTGGTCGTCGTCGACGCGACGTACGCGGCGCCGTTCGTGCCGCTGGACCTCAACGCGCTCGGCGCCGACGTGATGGTGGTTTCGGCGCAGGCCTGGGGCGGGCCGTCGGTGGGGGCGCTGGTCTTCCGCGATCCCGAACTGCTCGAACGCCTGCCGTCGGTCTCGCTCGATCCGGCCGCGCGCGGCCCGGCCCGGATGGAACTGGGCCCGCACGCGTACCCGTTGCTGGCCGGGCTGATCGCGTCGATCGACTATCTGGCCGGTTTGGACGACGCCGCGATCGGCTCGCGGCGCGAAAAGCTGGTGACGTCGCTGGGTTCGGCGAAGTCGTATCACGCGGGGCTGCTGGCGCAACTGTCCACGGAGCTGCGTTCGCTGCGGCACGTGATGGTCATCGGCGACGCCATGCGCCGGATCCCCGCGCTGGCCTTCGCCGTCGCGGGCAAGAAGTCGCCCGAGGTCGCGGAGTACCTCGCGTCCCAAGGGCTCTGCGCCTTCGCCGACGACGGCACGAGTGGTGTCTTCGGATCACTGGGCGCCGCCGAAGTCGGCGGCGCCGTCCGCATCGGACTCGCGCATTACTCGAACGTCTTCGAGGTCAACCAGCTCGTCCGGGTACTGGAAGAGATCCGCTAAGACTTCGCCGCGAGGAGAACCTTGCCGAAAACCGTGCCTTCCTCCAGCGCGCGGTGTGCGGACGCGGCTTCGGCCATCGGGACGACCTGACCGACGATCGGCTTGACCGAACCCTGCGCCACCAACGGCCACAGCCGCTCGCGGACGTTGGCGACGATCGCCGCTTTCTGGTCGAGCGGCCGCGACCGCAGGCCCGCGCCGAACACGCTCGCGCGTTTGCCCATCAGCTTGCCGATGTTGAGCTCGCCCTTGACGCCGCCCATCATGCCGATCACCACGAGCCTGCCGTCCATGGCCAGCGCGTCGAGGTTGCGGTCCAGGTACTTCGCGCCCATGTTGTCGAGGATGACATTCGCGCCGCCGGTCTCGGCGCGCAGGACCTCGGCGAAATCCTGCTCCTTGTAGTTGATCGCGATGTCGGCGCCGAGCTGGCGGCAGCTCTCCAGTCTCTCTTCCGAACCCGCGGTCACCGCGACCGTCGCGCCGAGCGCCTTGGCGACCTGGATCGCGTGCGTGCCGATCCCGCCCGCGCCACCGTGGACGAGCAGAACCTCACCTTCGGACAATCCGGCGTGCATCACGACATTCGCCCAAACCGTGCAGGCGACTTCGGGCAGCCCGGCGGCCGCGAGCAATTCGACTTCGGCGGGCAGCGGAAGCAGTTGTCCGGCCGGAACGGCGACCTTTTCCCCATAGCCACCACCGGCGAGCAAAGCACAAACCTCGTCGCCGATTTGCCATCCTTCGACGCCTTCGCCGATTTCGGCGATCGTGCCCGAACATTCGAGTCCGAGAATGTCGCTCGCACCCGGCGGGGGTGGATAGTTGCCTTGGCGTTGCAGCAGGTCAGCACGGTTGACGGCACTCGCGGCGACATCGATGACGACTTCGCCTTCACCCGCCACCGGATCGGGGACCTCGGTCCATTCGAGAACATCGGGATCGCCGGGCTCACGGATGGTGATCGCGTACATACAGACGACCCTATAACGGTGATGGGAAGTCCGCCGAACGTCGGTTGACCTATGACTCAAACCACACAAAGGTGACGCTCATGTCATATTCGCGAAGAAGCATTGTTCCCTCGATCGTGGTGATGGCCACCGCCGCGCTCACGGTCGGAATGGCTCCCGCTGCGACAGCCGCACCGTCGATCGACGGCCCCGCGCTGGCCAAGCAGCTCGTCAACAAGGTCGACGGCGCCAATGTGAATCGGCACCTGATCGCCCTTCAGCGGATCTCGGACGCGAACGGCGGCCGCCGCGCGGCCAGCACCGAGGGCCACAAGAAGTCCGCCGAGTACGTCGCCACGAAGCTGGAGCAGGCGGGCTTCGCGGTCACGCGGCAGGAGTTCCCGTTCACCTACGCGGAAACCGTCGCGGAGAAGCTGACCGTCGCGGGCGCCGACGTCCCGATCATCATCATGTCCTACAGCCCGTCGACGCCCGCCGGGGGAATCACCGCCCCGCTCGCGGTGGTCCCGGTCGACGACACCAGCGGCTGCGAAGCGGCCGACTACGCCGGCGGGGTCACCGGCAAGATCGCGCTGATCCAGCGCGGCGGCTGTTCCTTCGCGCAGAAGCAGGCGACCGCGGCCGCCGCGGGCGCCGTCGGCGCGATCATCTACAACAACGTCCCCGGCCCGGTCAACGGCACCCTCAGCGACCCGGCCGCGGGCAAGATCCCGACCGGCGGCATCACCCAGGCCGACGGACAGGCGCTCGCCACGAAGGCCGGCGCTTCGGTCACCCTCGACCTGCGTGCCTTCCAGGAGGCGCGGACCAGCTACAACGTCATCGCCGAGACCAAGACCGGTCGCAAGGACAACGTCGTGATGCTCGGCTCGCACCTCGACAGCGTCATCGAGGGCCCCGGTATCAACGACAACGGCTCCGGTTCCGCCGCACTGCTGGAGACCGCGCTGCAGCTGGGCAGCAAGGCCAAGGTCAACAACGCCGTCCGCTTCGGCTGGTGGAGCGCCGAGGAGTTCGGGCTCGTCGGCTCGACGTACTACGTCAACTCGCTGACCTTCGAGCAGCAGCTCGACATCGCGCTGTACTACAACTACGACATGATCGCCTCGCCGAACACGGGGTACTTCGCCTACGACGGTGACGACTCCGACGGTGTCGGCGCGGGCGCGGGCCCGTACGGTTCCGGCGAGCTGGAGAAGACCCTCGTGGACTACCTCCAGAACGGCAAGGGCGTCCCGGTCGAGGGCACGGACTTCACCGGTCGTTCCGACTACGGCCAGTTCATCGCGGTCGGCATCCCGGCCGGTGGCCTGTTCACCGGCGCCGAAGGCGTGAAGACCGCGGCACAGGCCGCCAAGTGGGGCGGTAGCGCCAACGTTCCTTACGACAAGTGCTACCACCAGAAGTGCGACAACCTCGGCAACATCGACCGCGTCGCGCTCGACCGCAACTCCGACGCCGTCGCCTGGGCGCTGGGCGTGTACGCGACCAGCACCGAGAACATCAACGGCGTTCCCGGTGGCAAGGCCGCGAAGGCGAAGTCGCTTCGCGCGGCCGAGCGGTCCAAGCAGCGGAGCCTGACGGCTTCTGTCCACGCTGACGACCACCACGGCGCCGTCGCCGCGTAGCCGAAGTACATGAAGGCCCCCTTCCTGCGCTAGACGCAAGGAAGGGGGCCTTCATGTACTTCCGGGGCTCAGCCCAGGTTGTTGGTCGCGAAGGTGTCGCACCGCGCGGGCTGGCCGGTCTGGAAGCCGGTGGTGAACCACTTCTTCCGCTGCGCCGAGGTGCCGTGGCTGAACTTCGACTCGTCGACCCGGCCGCCACCGAGTTTGGACTGGATGTAGTCGTCACCGATCCGCGAAGCGGTGTCCAGCGCGGAGTTGACGTCCTGCTGACTGACCTCGCTGAGCAGCGGCCGCCCGGTCTCGCCCGGCGTGGTCGTCGCGTGGTTCGCCCAGGCCCCGGCGTAGCAGTCGGCCTGAAGTTCGAGCCGCACCGAACCCGATGTCGGCCCGCTGCCGGTGCCCTTTTTGGACACTCCGGTGAGGTTCTGCACGTGGTGACCGTATTCGTGGGCCAGCACGTACGCTTCCGCGAACGGCCCGCCCTCCGCGCCGAACTTGGTGCGGAGTTCGTTGAAGAACCCGAGGTCGATGTACACCTTTGAGTCGCCGGGACAGTAGAACGGCCCGACGTCCGAAGTCGCGTTGCCGCAGGCCGTGTTCACGCCGCCGTTGAAGAAGTTGGTGGTGGACTTGCGGTAGGTCGACCCGGAGCGCTGGAACTCCTGGCCCCAGTAGTCCTGGATCGAGTTGATGATGCCGACGATCGCGCAGTCGTGCTTCCGGTTCGCGTCCGCGCCGGTCTTGCACTCCTGTGACAGCGACGTGTTGTCCTTCTGCTGCCCGGAGCCCACGGCGCCCAGCCCGCCGAGCCCGCCGGAGGACGGGTTCAGGCTCACGCCGCCGAACTGGGAGATGAGGAAGTAGATGACGAGGCCGACCACGCCGAGCCCGCCGCCGCCGAGTGCCACCCGGCCGCCGATACCGCCGCCACCGCCGCCGCCTCGCAGGTCCTCGACTTCGGAGGTGTCCAGGCCCGCGCCTTCGTCGAATCGCACGAGGGCAGCGTAGCCGGATGGACCCGGATATGCCTGGGTGCGGCCACTTCGCCATGGCCGCACCCAGGTCTACCGAGGTTGTCTTCAGTTACTGATCGCCGGTTGGCCGCGATCACCGGGCCGACGTCCTGCGCTGCCGAGGCGGTCGAAGAGGCCGCGAACCCGAAACAGGCTGGAGTGACGCCGAATGCGCGAGAATGGTCGAGCGCATCTGAGACACCCGCGCTCGTCGCTGTTCGCAGTCGCGACCGACCCGGTCCTTTCCGTTCCGGTCGCGGGGACACAGCAGGCGGTCAACCGCGAGAATCACCCGCCATACCACCACCTGACCTTTCCCGGCTGGGAGCAGGTCCGGCGACCGTCCTAGGAGATCGCCCGTTACTTGCCCGACCATCCGCTGACAAGCAGAATGCGCCTTTTCGCGCCGAGTCTCAACCTTTTCGTAACCCTCCTTCGGGCGAATGTTCCCCCGGATTTTTCAGGGGCCGAAAAGTGACCGGTGGGTATGCGTCCCGTGCGATCAAGGATCTACCCTGCGTGGATGGCGGTGGAGCAGAAGGAAGTGCGCTGGCTGTCCGAGCCCGAGATGATCGCTTGGCGCTCGTACATCGTCGCCACCATGCGGCTGCGACAGCGCCTCCACCGCGAGCTCTCCGAGCGCCACGACGTCTCGCTCGCCGATTACGAAGTCCTGGTCTGCCTCTCGCTCCAGCCCGACAACCGGATGCGGATGACGGAGCTGGCGAGCATGCTCGGCTCGACCAAGAGCAGGCTTTCGCACCAGATGGTCCGGCTGGAGGCCGAGGGCATCATCCGCCGCACCCGCGACCCGGCGGACAAACGCGGCGTCGTCGCGGAGCTGACCGAACGCGGCGCGGAACTGCTGCGGGGCGCGGCGCCGACGCATGTCGAAGGGGTCCGGGAGCACCTGATCGACTTGCTGAGCCCCGAGGAGCAGCGGGTGCTGGGGCAGGCTTTCGGGCGGGTGCTGGAGCATCTGTCGGAGATCGACGGGCTCCCGCGCCTGCCGCCGGTCACTTCTTGAGGGCGTTGATCCGCGCGGCTTGACGCGTCAGGTGGGCGCGCTCGGCGAGGTTGGCCGCCTTCTCGGCGGCCTCGGCGTACAGCCGCGCCGCCGTCGCCAGGTCGCCGTCGCGTTCGTGGAGGTACGCCGCCACCGCCGCGTGACGGGGCAGGGAAGCGTCCAGTTCGGCGAGCGCGGCCAGCCCCGCGCGCGGTCCGTCCGCCTCGCCGACGGCCACCGCGCGGTTCAGCCGCACCACCGGGCTGCCGGTCAGGCGCGCGAGTTCGTCGTACCACTCGACGATCTGTACCCAGTCGGTCTCCTCGGCGGCGGGCGCGTCGGCGTGGAGTGCCGCGATCGCGGCCTGCGCCTGGAACTCGCCGAGGCTGTCACGCGCCAGCGCGGCTTGCAGGATTTCGACGCCCTCGGCGATCAGCCGCGTGTCCCAGCGGCCGCGGTCCTGTTCGGCGAGCGGCACCAGGTCGCCGTCGGGCGACGTCCGGGCGGCGCGCCGGGCGTGGTGGAGCAGCATGAGCGCGAGCAGGCCCGCGACCTCGGGATGGTCGATCGCGGCCGCGAGCCGCCGGGTGAGCCGGATGGCCTCGGCGGCGAGGTCGACGTCGCCGGAGTAGCCCTCGTTGAAGACCAGGTAGAGCACCCGGAGCACGGTGGCGACGTCGCCCGCCTGGTCGAAGCGCACTCCCGAGACCGTGCGCTTGGCCCGGCTGATGCGCTGCGCCATGGTCGCTTCGGGCACCAGGTACGCCTGGGCGATCTGGCGGGTGGTCAGCCCGCCGACGGCGCGCAGGGTGAGCGCGACCGCCGACGACGGCGTCAGCGACGGGTGCGCGCACAGGAAGTAGAGCTGCAGCGTGTCGTCCACCGCGGGAGCGGGTCCCGGCTCCGGCTCGTCGTCGACGAGGCCCTCGCGGCGGCGCCGGGCGGCGTCCGACCGGGCCACGTCGAGGAACTTGCGCCAGGCGACGGTGACGAGCCAGCCCTTCGGATCCTTCGGCCGGTCGCCCGGCCAGACGCGGACAGCCTCGATCAGCGCTTCCTGCACGGCGTCCTCGGCCGTCGCGAAGTCGGCTCCGCGGCGGACGAGGATCCCGAGGACGTTCGGGGTGAGGCTCCGGAGCAGGGCCTCGTCGATTTCGGTGCTCACTCCGTGACGATGAGCTGTTCGCTGAACAGCGGACGCAGTTCGAGCCACTCGTGGATCGGCTTCCCACCGGCTCCCGGAGCGGCCGACAGCTCGCCCGCCAGTTCGAGTGCCCGCTCGTAGCTGTCGACGTCGATCATCATCCAGCCCGCGATGAGGTCCTTGGTCTCGGCGAAGGGGCCGTCGGTGACCGGCGGCTTGCCCTCACCGTCGTACCGGACGAAGGTGCCTTCGGGGGTGAGAGCCTGTTCGCCGACGAACTCGCCGGTTTCCACGAGCCGGTTCGCGAAGTCCCTCATGTACTGCATGTGCGCCGTGACCTCTTCCGGTGCCCATTGCTCCATTGGGATGTCGTTGACCGCGGCCGGAGCGCCTCGGTAGTGCTTGAGCAGCAAGTACTTGGCCATGGCGGGAAGGGTAATGGCAGTCTGCCGGTCGTTCTGCCTGGTGGTCTATACATCCGATCTCTAGCCTTCTTATCGCGTCCTCCATTGCGAAAGGAAGAGCACTTGTCCAAAGCAAAACGGCGCTACACCGGCGTGCTGGTGACCGTCGGTCTCATCTGCGGTTTGCTCGCGGGTGAGACGGCCGGAGCCGCCGCCTCCGATGATTCCGCAGTTTCCGTCGCCAGAGACCACAGCCGGCCGTTGCCGCCCGGCGCGACCCCGGTGCCCCCGCTCGCCGCCTCCGTCGCCCAGGCGCAGATCGCCGCCAACCCGGTGGTCTGCGAGGGGGACGGGGTCTCGGGCAAACGTGTCGAGCTCGTCTACGTCCGTGAGGCCGGTCAGCCCGACCGGTACTCGACCGTCGCCCCGTCCCTGCGCGCCTACGCGTCCGGGATGGACGACGGCTTCAACGACAGTGCCGCCGTGACGGGCGGCAGCAGGCACATCCGCTACGTGACGACCGCCGGCGCGGGCTGTCAGGTGGCCGTCGCCAACCTCGTGGTGCCCGACGGCACCTACCAGTCCGGCGCGATCCGCGACCGCGCCATCCAAGCCGGCTTCTACAACGCCGACCGCGACTACATCCTGTTCTCCGACAACCCGCTCACCTGTGCGGGCACCTGGGGCGACAACGACGACCAGCCCGGTCCCGCCAACGCCTTCAACAACGGCAGGCACTACACCGAGATCGCCGTCCCCTGCTGGGGGGTCAACGCCGCGGGCCACGAACTGGGCCACATGCTCGGCGCGGTCCTGCCGGGGGCACCGCACTACCAGGGCGGCGGGCACTGCTCCCAGGAATGGGACCTGATGTGTTACGGCGACACCCAGTCCTTCGACTGCCCGCAGCGCGACGCCGATCGGCTGCTGGACTGCGGCAACGACGACTACTTCAGCACGAACCCCGTCCCCGGCAGCTGGCTCGCCACCCACTGGAACGTCGCCAACAGCGCCTTCCTGATCAAGAAGGACACCCCCGACAACGACGACGGCCACGCGCAGGGCGGTAAGACCTACGTCATCACCGGGGCGAGCGGCAACGCCATCGACGTCATCGGTTCCTCGACCGGCGGCCTCACCAAACTCAGCCAGCGGACCCGGACCGACGCTACGAGCCAGAAGTGGATCCTGGGCTACAACACCGGTCTGCAGCTGGTCAACGCCAACAGTCAGCTGTGCGCCGACAGCGCCCAGAGCGGGACGGCGCCCGGCACGGAGATCCTGCAGTACAACTGCAACGGCCAGAACGGCATGCGGTGGGCGTTCCAGCCGCTCGGCAACGGCAAGGTGGCGATCTTCAACTACCTGACGGGCTTCGCGATCACCGACGGCGGCGCGTACCCGGCGCCGCTCGTCCAGCAGCCCTACACCGGCGCGGCCAACCAGCAGTGGACCCTGAACCCCATCGCCGACCCCGGTCCGCAGGCGGGCAAGAAGTACTACTTGTCCGTGGCCACCAACGGCAACAGCGCGGCCGTGGTCGACGGCTCGTCGTCCGCCGGAGCGAAGATCACCAACGTCGCCAGGCAGGACGACAACGGCCAGAAGTGGAAGCTCACCGACGCGGGCGGCGGGTATTGGAAGATCGTCAACGAGCGGAGCGGTCAGTGCGTGCGGCCGGTCGCCGGCAGCACGGCGGACGGAGCCCTGCTCGAGCAGACGCACTGCGGATCGGCCACCAACCAGCAGTGGAAGCTGCTCCGGAGCGCCGATATGCGCTACGGGCTGGTGAACCGGGCGAGTTCGCTGGCGGTGCGGCAGGTCAACAACGGCACGGCTTCGATCCTGGAGCAACGTCCGTTCGTGGGCGGCCGTAGCGATGAGACCGTCTGGGCCCTCGTGCCCGCTTGATACGAAAGCTCCCCAGGTCGAACCGGCCTGGGGAGCTTCGTTTTCAAGACTGGCGGTAGCGGTGGGATTCGAACCCACGGAGGACAGAGCCCTCGCATGTTTTCAAGACATGTTCCTTCGGCCGCTCGGACACGCTACCGCTATCGAGGGTATCCGACGGCCCTTTGCCGGAACGCTTCGGATCTAGTCGAAGTCCCAGTCGGTGGCGATGCCGACGATGACCAACAACAGCGTGAGGCCGAAGACGATCGCGACGCCGATGTAGCCGATGATGATCGCCGCGAGCGCCATGCCCTGGCCACCGGCTTCGCCGCGTTTGGCCTTGGAATGCGCGATATGCCCCATGATCACGCCGATGACCGACAGCAGCCCGGTGCACACGACCAGGCTGGCGATCGACACGACCAGTGCGGCGATCGCCAGGCCCTGCTCCTGCGGCGGCATCGCGGGGCCGTAGCCGTAGCCCGGCTGCTGGTACGGCTGCCCGTACGGAGGTTGCTGCCCATACGGAGGCTGGTGACCGTAGGGCTGCTGCTGACCGTACGGGTCTTGCGGATATGTCACCGGCTCACCGTAACCGCCGGTACTTGGTTCAGGACGCTTGACTCTTCGCGGCGATTCGCGCCTGGACCTCGGGACGGCGCAACGGCGGCACCGTCGTCGGCGGCTGACGGCGGGCGGGCAGTTCGGTCAGCAGCCGCCGGGTGATCTCGGTGATCTCGGCGACGGCGGCCTCGAACGGCTCACGCGTGGCGTCGGAGAGGCTCTGCACCCCGGACACCTTGCGGACGTATTGGCGGGCGGCGGCCTCGATCTCGTCCGGCGTCGCCGCCGGCTCCAGGCCTCGAAGCGTGGTGATGTTCCGGCACATGCCCCGATGGTACGTCCGCCCACCGACGTTTCCGGGTGCGTCGATCACACAGTCGGTTAGAAGCTGCCCCGGTCCGTTGACGCCGAAAAACGTGCGAAGGCACCCTCGGCGGGGTGCCCCTCAGACCCCGCTCTCTTCGCCGTGCGCCCGCCGAGCCGATCCTCGAACCGGCCGAGTCCTCCCCGATCCCGGAACAGGTCTGGCAGCGCGTCCCGATCGACGCCCTGATCGACCTCGTCACCGAAATCTTCACCGCGCACGACCTGCCGTGGTCCCGTGCCAGGATGGCCGCCGAGGCGCTGTGCCACGGCGACCTCACCGGGACCCCGGAATCGGGGGTCGCCGAACTGACCCGGCTGCATCTGCCGATGCTGGTCGACGGCCTGGTCCGGCCGAGGGCCGAACCGCTGATGATCGCCGACCGCGGCGCCGCCGCCCTGATCGACTACCGCCGCGCGCCGGGGCTGTGGGCCGTCGGCGACGCGATGGACCGGGCGGTGACCCGTGCGGGCCGGTACGGCGTCGGGCTGATGTCGGTCCGCGGCGTCGGGCCGTTCGGCCGCGCCGGGCACCACGCGGCGAGGGCGTTGCCGCACACCATGATCGGGCTCGTCATGGCGGCGGGCGGGGAACGCGGGACGGCCGCGAACCCGCTCGGCATGGCCGCCCCCGCCGGGGCGTACCCCGAATTCGTCCTCGACATGGACACGCTGGCGGACGTCGACAGCACCGCCGTCGCCGGCTTCGCGCTGCTGGTCGAGATCTTCGCCGGGGTGCTGTCGGGCGTCGGCGACCACGATCACGACACCGGTCTCATGGTGATGGCGATCGCCCCGACGACGCTGCGCAGCGCCGACGGTTTCTACAAGGCCGCGAGCGCGTTGTTCGGCAGCCTGCTCGGCTGGGAGCGCGGGAACCCGGTCCGCTACCCCGGCTGGCGCGAGGCGCAGTACCTCGAACAGTGCCAGGCGCTGGGGGTCCCGCTGAACGAGCCGGTGCACCACGAACTGGAGGAGCTCGCGAAGGCGCTCAGGTTGCCGGGTCTGACCGGCCGGTGAGCACGAGAGATGCTCGATCTTTCCCTGTTGGGCTGACCGGGTGATCCTGTCGTCCGCCTGCCGGAGCCAGCCGATGTGACAGCGAATACGCGGTCCCGTTCGGTGTGTCTTCTCTGGTTTGATTGCTGGTTCGAGGAGACGGTGCCAGAGGGGGAACCATGGCGGCCGACTACACCGGCCTGCTTGCCGAATTGCGGGCTCTGCGCAAAGGACGGGGGATCTTCTCCGCTGAGATCACCCGGCGGATCGGGCCCACCCTGCGCGAGCTTTGCCACGTCCAGGCGGACGACCAGGTGCCGGAGGTCAGAGAGAAGCTCCTGCGGCACCTCGGCGATGTGGCGGCCTCGTTGCCCGCTGACCTGCGGGTGGCCGCCTCGGCGGCGGTCGCGCTCCATCCCGGTGCCCGGCACCAGTTCCTGACCGGGCGGATCACCTGGCTCGCCCAGCAGATCGGGCGGGACGAGCGGACCGTCCGTCGCCGGATGGACGACGGCATCGCCCAGCTCGCGGAGGTGGCGGCCCGTTGTCTCAGCGCGCCACCTCCGCAGCCGGAGAACGATCACGGCGACTTCCACGTCGAGCATTTCAGCGCGGTCCTGATGCTGGATCGCGGCGCCCCGGAAGCGCTGGAGAGGCGCACGATCGTCGCCGAGCGCGACGACCTCGACCAGATCGTCGTCGCGCTCAGCCTGCCGACGGTGTCCGCCGAGAAGAGCAGAGACCGGGACCTGGCGGCGGAAGTCCTTTTCGGCGGGACCCTCCTTTGCCGGAGGCGCCCGGCAGGCAGTCGTTTCGAGTTCGTTCTCACCTTGCCGAAGCCGCTCCGGGCAGGGGAACGGCACGAGTACGGGATGAGGTACCGGATCCCCGAAGGCCAGGCGATGCGCGAGCACTACGTGTACACGTCGCCCCGGCGGTGCCGCCTCTTCGATCTCCGGGTCCGGTTCGGGCTCGTCGATCCGCCTCAGCGGATCTGGCGAGTCGAAGAGGTCTTCCATCGTGACCTCGACGAGAAGGCCCCCGAGGGTGACGTCTTGCTGCCCGACAAGGCGGGCGAGCTCCATGTCGTGTTCCGCGACCTGGTGCCGGGGTTCGGGTACGGCGTTCAATGGACCATGCCGTGAACGACGGCCTGACCTGGCGGGATCCGGTACCGGAGAGCGAACCGGGCGCCTTCTGGGAGACCCTGTCGCTGGATGACCGGCGAGCGATGAGCGACGCCGGGACACGCAGGTCGGTATCGCGCGGGGTCGAGATCTGCAGGCAGGGCAGGCACTCGTCCACCGTCCACCTCTTGTGCACCGGTCTGGCGGAGGTCTTCCGCCAGGACGAGGGCGGTATTCGCACCATCCTGGCCAGGCGGAGGCCAGGGCAGCTCATCGGTGAGATGTCGGCCGTGGATGGATCGCCCGCCTCGGCGACGGTGCGGACGTTGTCCGCCTCGGTGTTCCTCGTGCTCCCGGCCGCCCGATTCGTGGAGCTGTGTCACGCGCGGCCCGGCATCACCTGGACCGTGCTCCGGACCGCCGTCGCCCGGCTGAGGGACAGTGACGATCAGCGCCAGCAGTACCGGCTCGATGTCCGCAAGCGCACCATTCTCTGCCTGCTCTCGATCGCCGAAGACGCTCGTTCCGAAGTCACCCGCTCGTGCGTGCCGATCGCGCTCACCCAGCAGGAACTCGCCGACATGGTGCCGGCGTCGCTGCCCTCGGTGACCCGGATCCTGGAAGATCTCCGCGACGCCGGCGCGCTTCGTACCGGCAGGGGCCGGATGGCCATCGAAACGGACAGGCTGCGTTCGCTCATCCAGTCAGGTTCATGAATTCTCCGTTCCGCATCATCTGATGTGGAACGTTTCTTCGTGCCGTCATAAATTCTTCTCATTGAGTTGATCCGGTGATTCGACGAGGGGCGCGAATCGAATACTTCGGATCTCTGACTCTTCCGAGAGGTGAATCGGTGAAAGTCATGTGCGACGCGAATCTGATGTTCAAGTTGTGTGCGTTTTCGCTCTTCGTCGGACTTCTCATCGGCGTTTCTCTCGGTTGACCGTCCGGCCTTGACCGGTGAAACGGAGAGGAGGTGACCGTTTCGATGGAGCCGCATCTGTTGTTCGTGCTGGTGAGTGTTCTGTTCGGCTGAGGGGGACCGGGGGCGGCGGGCTCGAGGGGGGTCGGCCGCACCGGGCCCGGCGGCACGGTTCTGTCCACTTTTTGTCACTTTCTTGGGATACGTCAGCCTGTTGTCCTGATTCTGTCCTTGTATCGAGGGCTTCGGCCTTCGAAACTTGCCGCCAGTTGCCGGAGAAATCGTGCGAGTGGAGTCAGAGAAGTTGGTCTTCATGAACCAGTCGGTGCCGCCGGTCACCGAGTATCGATCCATCGTGCTCGTCGACGTAGAGGGCTCGACGAAGCTGCTCGAACCGGCTCAGATGGAAGCCAGAAAGGCGCTCTACGAGATCCTCGACGAGGCTTTCGAACGGGCGGGGGTGAGCGAGCACCACCAGGTCAGGGAAGATCGAGGCGACGGCGTCATGGTCCTCGTCGACTCCGCGGTTCCCAAGGTCCACCTGGCCGGGACGTTCGTCGGGCACCTCGTCAGGTTGCTGGAGGAACACAACCGGTCCAATGCGCTCTCGGAGTGGCTGCGGCTCAGGATCGCGCTGCATGCGGGCGAGGTCCACCGTGATCGACACGGCTACGGCGGCGACGCGCTCAACTCGGCGTTCCGCCTGCTTGACGCGGACGAGCTGAAGGAACGCTTCCGCGAGGTCCAGCGGGCCCAGTGCGTGGTCATCGCTTCGGACCGGCTCTTCCACGACTTCATCCGCCATCGTCCCGACGAGACCGGTGCGGCGCACTATCACGAGATCACCGTCGCGAGGATCGGCAAACCCGCCTGGGTCCGGGTTCCCGGTTTCACCCGGCTCCCGGAGAGCCCGGCTCCGGAGAAGAAGACAGCCGGGCCGAAGACCTCGGGGATGACCGCCAACACGTTGTTCGCGGGCCCGGTCACCGCCCATCGCGACTTCGTCATCAACAACGATTGAGCCGCGGAAAACACCATGGAAACGACAGAGAGCGGCGAGGACCAGCCGTCCGACACCGGTGGGTACGGCGAGATTCCGGAGGCGGAGAACGACTCCGGGCCTTCGCGGACCAAGGAAGAAGCTCTCCAAGCCCTGAAGAGCGAAGGCCCGGACTGGGAGGACAGCGACCGTTCGCAGGCGATCCACCGGAACTGGCTCGAACGGAACGTCACGACGATCAACTACTTCGCCAGCGAGGTGCACGCGAGCCGTGACTTCGTCATCGGGGGTGGCGGGGAGAGCCGGAAGCGGGGCTCCGGCGCGACTCTCGTGCCGATCGACGGCACCGAGATCGTCGAGTACACGGCGGCGTTCGTCGAACCGGCGGGGTTCAGCCGGGCGATGCGGGTGCTCGCCCGGAAGCACGTCGTCACCCTCGCCGCAGCCGAAGGGCTCGGGCAGCGCACGGCGGCCCTGGAGCTGCTGCGGCGGGCGCTCGGTGTCGACGAGCCGGTCTTGTACAAGCTGGACGCGCTGGAGGTGCTGGGGGACCGCACCTGGGTGCCGCCGCACGACGCGGCCGGATACCTCGTCCCGCGGGACGACGCCTCGTCGAAGCTGCTCAGTGAGACGTGGTTCGACGCCGTCTCCAAGGGACTGGAGGAGGCAGGCGCCTACCTGGTGGTGCTCACCGAACCTCTCGGCGATGAGCCTGCCCAGGCCCCTTGGCGTGCGGACTTCGCGGTCGAGAACCTCGCGGCGCCGTATTCCTTCGACGTGGTCACGGAACGGTTGAGCCGGACGGGTCTGTTCGACCGGGAGACGATCAAACGGCAGCTGACCGAGGCGGGTGCCAGGCCGTTGCTGGAGGCCCGGCCGAGGCCGGGGTTCGCCGTCGAGTTCGCCACCGAGGTCATCAGGGTCGTCGGCGACGGTGGCGATCTGCGCGACGCGGTCGCGAGACTCGACCGGCCCGGCGAACTCGTCCGGGAGTGGTTCGCCGAACACAAGAGGCACGATCACCTCGCGTTCGTGTTCGCGGTCGCGGTTCTCGAGGGAAGCAGTTACCTCACGCTTTCCGACGCCGCGGCGCAACTGTTCACCAGGCTTCCCGACGCGCCCGACGAGGAACCGATGCACTTCCGGGGCACGCTGCGGAAGGACCACCCCTGGATCAGGCTCGACGTCGGCGACGGGCCGGGGACCGTGGAGCTGGTGAAGTTCCGCAACCCGCGCCTGCAGCCCGTGGTGCTCACCCACATCTGGTACGGCTACGACATGTACCGGCCGGTTCTGCTGGCCTGGTTGAAGAACCTGTGCGGACATCCGGACGTCGAAGTGCGGGCACGGGCGGGAACGGCGGTCGGCATCATCGCGTCAGGCGATCTCCAGCACGCGATGCACCGCTATCTCAGGCCGTGGGCGCGAAGCAAAGCCGTCCAGCTCCAGCAGAGCATCGCCCTGGCGTTGAGCGTCATCGGCTCGCTGTCCGAGCACACCGACGCCGTCTGGACCTTGTTGCGCGACTGGGCCGAAGCGCCGGAGAACGGTTACGAACGGCGTATGGCCGCGACGGCGGGGCTGGTGGCAGGCGGCCCCTGGGGCTTGGACAACCCCAGCAGGGCGCTGAGGCTGCTGAAGTGTCTGGCCGAGGACGACGACTGGGATGCCTTGGAGGTCATCGCCGTCGGGGTCCTGCACCTCCTCGACGGTGGTTCCTTCACGGAGGTTCTCCGGGCGCTGCTCGCCTGGACCGATCGGCAGGACGAGAGCGCGCTGGTGGAGAAGGGACTGGTGGCGTTCACCTTCGCCGCCAGGAGCTCGGCGAGCCGTGCCGAACCGGAGACGACGGTGGTCCCGGTCCGGCGGCCGGGGTTGCCGACGTTGCTCGCGAACGCGGTGAACGCACCGGGGGAGCTCGCCGAACTTTGGGCGCGGGCGCTGGCGAACGCCCAGGTCCGGCCGATGGCGCTGGACGCGTTGCGCGAGTGGCTGAGGCTGGCCGATCGCGATCCGAGTGTCTTCAAGGTCGTCCGTGACCAGATTCTCACCGTCGCCGAGCTCAGCGACCTGGACTGTGAGCGCCTCGAATACCACCTCGAACTGTGGGCGGACGCCGACGGGAATTCCTCCGCTTCGGCCGCCGAAATCCTGCGCGAGCTGGCCGTATCCGCTTGAACGGAGCCTTCATGCCCCACGTGACCTACAACCCGATTCTCGAATTCCGCGAACTGCCCCGGTTCCGGGTCTTCAGCACGATCACCGCGCCGCGGCTCGGAACCAGTCTCGTACTGGAACCGGGAGAAGGGCAGCCTCTCGTGATCGAGGCCGGTGATCTCGTTCCCGAAGCCCGGCTCGGCAAGTACCGCCGGTCGTACCTCATCGACCTCCGCAACTACGCGCTCCAGCTGGAAGAACGGGTGCCCAGCGCGGATCCCTCGTTCCAGTTCGCCGCGACCGTCAGCTTCACCTGCCGGGTGCACAACCCCGTGGAGATCGCGAGACGACGGCTGCCGGACATGACCGAATCGCTCAGGCTCTCGATGGCCAGGCTGATGCGGCAGGTCGCCCGCGAATACGACATCTCGGAGTTCAACCAGGCCGAGGCCGCGCTGACCGCGCGGTTGGCGGAATTCACCGGAGACTCCGCCGTCTACCTGGGTGGCTACCTCGTCGAGCTCCACGTCGGCGGCGCTGTCGAGCAGAGCAGCGCGGAGTACCACGACACGAGCCGCGCGATCAGGATGGACCGGATGCGACGTGAGCCGATGGCCGATGTCGTGCGCGGCGGCCGCGACGCGATGTACGCCCAGTGGCTCGCCAAACGCGGTGGGGATCCTTCGCAGTTGCTGGAGTTCGAAGCGACCGCGAGAGCCGACGAAGCCGAGCTGATGCTGAAGACGATGAAGGCCCTCGAACCCAGCGAAGGCGCCGAACCGTTCGCGTTCCGGGCGGAACGGAAGAAGCTGACGGCCAAGCTGATCGGTGAGCCGGTCGAGGAGCGCCCGAAGAAACGCAAGTCACGCGTGACGGGTTCCCTCGCTCCCGCCGCCGACCCGGCTCCCGAAGCGCAGGAGAAGCCGGTGAACCGGGTCCGTGGCACGGGGCCGGAACGATCCGATCCGGACGCCTGAGGGGGCGAACGTGGAGATAGTCGCGGTCGAGAGTTCGGGCACCGCGTCTTGGCGGTGGCAGGCGCGGGGGCTCCAGGCACTGGGTGTCTGGACCGAACGGAAGGCGGAGGCGGGGGAGGACGCGGAACCCCTGCTGATTCATCGAAAGCACCTCGCCGAAGGCCTCATCGCGGTCTTCGACGGCGCCGGCGGAGCGGGTTCGGGGAGTGCCGGACTGACGCCGGACGGCCGTGAACGGACCGGCGCCTGGGTCGGCTCCCGGACGGCACGGGCGGCGACGGAAGAGTGGTACGTGCGTGTCGCCGACGACAACGCGGCCCCCGACGCCCTCGGCCTCAAGGGCCTGCTCGACCTCCGGCTCGGTCAGATGGCCATCGGGAATCCCGGCAAGCTGGGCGGCAGCATGCGGCGGACCCTGCCGACGACCCTGGCGTCGCTGCGTTACGAGGTCGGTGACGGTGCCGTCCGTTGGCAGGTCTTCTGGGCCGGGGACTCGCGCTGCTACCTCCTCGAAGAGTCCGGGCTGCAGCAATTGTCGCTCGACGACGCCGACTCTGCCGACGCGCTGACCCTGCTCGTCGAAGACCCGCCGATGACCAACCTGGTCTCCGCGGACAGGCAGTTCGTGATCAACTCCGCGCACGGCGACGCGCCGGCACCTTGCGTGCTGCTCTGCGCGACGGATGGCTTCTTCGGCTACGTGCGCGGTCCGGCCGACTTCGAGTACTTCCTGCTGAGGTCGTTGAGCACCGCGGTGGACCTCGATCACTGGGCGGCCAATCTCATCGAGACGGTCTGCTCCTACACGGGAGACGACGCTTCGCTTTCCTTGGTGGCGTTCGGTTTCCGTGACTTCGAAGACCTGCGCGGCCGCTATGCCGCGCGACTCGGCCAGGTTCGGGCCGAGTTCTGGGAGCCGTTGCGGGCGGCGGAGTCGGGGACGGATCGGGAGGGGTTCGTCGCCGCCCGCAAGGGTTCCTGGGAGCGCTATCGGTCCGGTTACGAACGACGGATGCCGGTCAAGGAGGAAGGCCGATGAAGCGAGGAGACAGCCTGAACGGCTATCTGGTCGTCACCAAGCCGACCAACGAAGGAGCCGGAAAGTGCCTCTGGGCCTTCGCGGAACGGGACGGGCACGAGTACTTCGTCAAGGAGTTCCTCGATCCGAAACGGCCAGGGCCGTACTCGATGGGCGATGAAGAGTCCAAACGGCTCCGCCGGGAGCAGTGCGAGGAGTTCGAGCGCAGGCACTGGGCGGTGATCAACCAGCTCGACCCGACCGATCCTTACGCCGGGAACCTGGTCACGGCACTCGACTTCTTCTGCGTGGGGACCACGTACTACAAGGTGACGGCCCGGATGAAACCGGTGCCGATGCCCTCGCCGGAAGCACTTTCGGCGCAGCAGAAGATCGTGCTGCTCGGAACGCTCGGCGACAGTCTTGCCCTGCTGCACCGCAAGAACATCGTGCACGGTGATCTCAAACCGGACAACGTGCTCTTGCACCGGCCACCGCGTAGCGACCTCTACACCGCGAAGCTCATCGACTTCGACGACGCCTACCTTTCGGGTTCGCCACCGGATCGCGACACGATCGGCGGAGACGCGGGCTATGCCTCCCCGGAACTGCTGCGCTACCTGAAGAACGACCCGGCGATCCGGCCGGAACACCTGACCACCGCCGCGGACATGTTCGCCTTCGGCCTGCTGCTGCACGGATATCTCACCGGGGCCCCACCAGGGTTCGCCGGTGCCAACGGGTCCGTCGCGGAAGCGGTCAACGCCGGAGCGGACGTCCGGCTCGACAGCAGGCTGAGCGACGGGGCGGCGTCCCTGATCCGGGCGCTGCTCGGGTTCGCTCCGCGCTCCAGGCCGACGGCGGAGCAAGTGCTGCGCGCGCTCGGCGACAAGTCCTTTGTGGACACCAAGCGGTCTCGGCTGCGGATCAACGTTTAGAGAGAAGGCGATTTTCATGAGCCGCCCCCATCAGGCGCTGAAGTACGCGGTCGACATCGTGCTGTGCATCGATGCCACGGCCAGCATGGCGCACGTCCTCGATGACGTGAAGGCGAGTGCCTTGTCCTTCCACGAGAGGCTGATCGCGGAGATGCGGGCGAAGGGCAAGGCCATCAGCAGGCTGAGGCTGAAGGTCATCGCGTTCCGGGACTTCGGCGACTGTGCCGACGACGCCATGGAACAGACGGACTTCCTCGTTCTGCCCGAACGTTCGGTGGAGTTCGACAAGTTCGTGCACGGTCTGGAGGCCGACGGCGGCGGTGACATCCCGGAATCCGGTCTCGAGGCGCTCGCCCTCGCGGTGCAGGCGCCCTGGGAACGCGGCCTCGACCGGCGGCGGCACGTGGTCGTGCTCTTCACCGACGCCCCGGCGCATCCGCTGGGATCGCCCCGGCAACGGGCGGCCGCCACCTATCCGGCGTCGGTCCCCGGTTCGATCGATGAACTGTTCGAGCAGTGGGGGCACGCCCGGAGCCAGCGTTCCGTCATGGACAACTCGGCGAAGCGGCTGTTGTTGTTCGCGCCGGAGGTCTCCCCCTGGCCGGAGATCGCGGATGACTGGAACAACACCTTGTTCTTCCCCTCCAACGCGGGCGAGGGCCTGGAGGAGTGGGAAATGGGCGAGATCATCAACACCATCGCGAACAGCCTGTGATGGCGACCCTGCATGGCATGGGCGTGGCGGTGGGCTGGGACCGTGAGCGGGTGACCGTCGACGCGGCGGGTGTCGGTCTGGACCTCCCGCTCGCGAACTGTTCCGAAGTCCGGCTCGGCCACGTCACGACCTCCGACAACGAGGTCCGGGCGAGACTGGGATTCCGCTGGGCGGCGCCGGACGGCGAGCCGTCGGGGGAGATCGTCCTGCATTTCCCGGCCTCGCTCTGGGACGACCTGGTCGTACTGGCGGATTCCATCACGGCCGGCGCCGCCGCTCCGCGGGAAAACGCCCCTTGGGCGGGCTCGTTCCCGCCGCTGAACGGCGGTGTTCCCGCGAGCCCCCGGTCGGAGAAGCCCTCGCTCCCGAGGCTCGACTTCTCCCACATCCCCGTGACGCCGGATTGGGTCGGTTTCCGGTCACTGGGACACGGTGGTTTCCCTGGTTCTCCGGATTGAGGGAAGTAGCGCTCATGAAGTGGTCCTGCGACGGCTGCGACACCATCAACGACGGTGCCTCCAGGACGTGCAGACGCTGCGAACGAGAGGCGGGGAGCACTACCTCCTCACCGGTGACGATCGTCCGGGGGCACCGGCCGAAGCGACCGCAGCCGCCGCTGGTGGCACCGCCACCCCGTCATGCCGAGCCGCCGACGGGATACGCCACTGCTCCGCCGCCGTCACGTCCGCATGCAGCGCGGCCAACGTCGGGTGCGCCGCATCGGCCTGCTTCGCCGACGTCGTTCCGGCCGAAACACGGAGTCTTGCCCTTCGTGGTGCTGGGCCTGGTGTTTCTCATGGCGCTCTTCTGTGTCATACCGCTCATCGCGACCGCCATCGGTGGCGGCAGGAAGGCGCGTTCCGTAGAGGACCGCCCCGACGTGAGCCCTTGCCCGTCCGAAGCGGCTCGATTCCTGCCCGGTGGGGAGGGCATGCTCAAGATTCGATTACAGACCGACAAACACGTCGTCACCGTCTGCGAAACGGCTGACGGGCGACTCTTTTACGACGGGCAGGGCAAGGGCAAACCGGTGACGGACGAATACCACCTGCAGATCCCGGCGCGGCGGACCGAGGGCGGGTACACGGCCAGCCGAGGGGCGTACACGTACGAGATCAAGCCGGGCAGGCTGGTGGTGACCCGAGGCAAGGAGGTCCTGCTGGACAGCTCGACCTCCCCCGCCTAGGCCGGCATTCAGGCCAGGACGACGCGGCCGCCTTCGCCGCCGACCTCCACGACGTCGCCGTTCGTCAGCTGACGGCCGCGCCGGACCTCCACCTCGCCGTTTACGGTGACCTCTTCGGCGTCGAGGAGGTCTTTGGCGTGCGAGCCGTCTTCGGCCAGGTTGGCCAGCTTGAGGAACTGGCCGAGGCGGATCGGCTCGCCGGTGATCGGGACGTCGTGGATGCTCATGGGGAGATCATCCCCGCGCGTCCATCTTCCGGTACAAGGTGGCGACGTCGGTGTCGAAGTAGCTGCTGTAGGACGTGTCCGGATCGTCCCCGCCGTACAGATAGCCGCCGATCACGCCGACGACGGTGCCGAGTTCGGTCTGCGGATCGGGGTCGACGATCCATGGGCCGCCGCTGGTGCCGGTCGTGAAGCCGGGGCAGCCGACGCGCATCTGATAGGTGTCGGCCTGGCCGCTGGCGCCGTGACAGACGACCGGGGCCTCCCGTTCGTCGGGGTAGCCGGTCAGGGTGATGGTGTGGTCGAAGCCGCCGCCGGTCAGCAGGGTGTTGGCGCCGGTGACGCTTTCGAGGGTTTTCGTGGTGCCAGCCTGGCGCGCGGTCGCGAATCCGACATCCAGGTCCGGATCGGACGAACTGGCCCAGCCGTCGGGCACCTGCGGATCCGAGACGTCCCAGTAGCCGTAGGGCGCGACGCCGTCGTGATAGCCGGGCGCGAACGAGATCCCCGCCGCGTACTCGCCGCCTTCGCCGTCGTGGAGGCAGTGCGCCGCGGTGATCAGGAGATCTCCGGGGCCGCTGTGGACGACGCTGGCCGTACAGAAATGCGATCCGTCGAGGAAGAGCGCGCCGATCGCCGGGTTGGTCTTCGGCGTGGCGGGGGTGACCGCCACCGTCGCGGCGGTCTCTTCGGGCTCGGTCTCGGCGGGTTCGGACGCGGCCGAACAACCGGTCAGAACGACACAGAGCACGAGCAACAGGGCGCGGCGCATCGCCTTCCTTCCGGTCGTCCACGGCTGTCCTGGTTACAGATCACCATAAGTGGTCCATGAACACAGCCCGAATCGATCAACGCACAGCAAGCTCACAGCCGTAGTATGTGTTACCTCCGGTAACAGTCGAACTTGGGAGCGGGTATGAAGTCGTTCACGGACAAGGTCGCGGTGATCACGGGCGCGGGCTCGGGAATCGGCCGGGCGCTCGCGATCGAACTGGCTGGACGCGGGGCGCGGCTGGCGCTTTCCGACGTCGACGCCGTCCGTGCGGCAGGCACCGCCGCGTTGTGCGAGAAAGCGGGCGCGACCGCGAAAGCCTACGAGCTGGACGTCGCCGATCGTGACGCCGTTCTCGCACACGCCGAGGAGGTCGCCGTCGATTTCGGGGGCGCCAACGTCGTGGTGAACAACGCCGGGGTCGCCCTCGGCGCGACGGTCGAGGAAATGACCTGGGACGACTACGACTGGCTGATGGGGATCAACCTCGGCGGCGTGGTCAACGGCACGAAAGCCTTTCTGCCGCAGGTGATCGCTTCGGGTGACGGGCACATCGTCAACCTTTCGAGTGTGTTCGGCTTCATCGGCGTGCCCACGCAGAGCGCTTACAACGCGGCGAAATTCGGGGTCCGGGGGTTCACCGAGGCGCTGCGGCAGGAAATGCTGATCGCCCGGCATCCGGTGAAGGTCAGCTGCGTGCATCCCGGTGGCATCAAGACGAACATCGCCCGCGACGCGCGGGGCGGCGTCGAGCGGGACATCGACAAAGCCGCCGAGGGATTCGAAAAGATCGCGAGGACGACGCCGGAGAAGGCCGCTCAGACCATCGTGCGTGGTATCGAACGGGGGACGCCGCGCATCCTGATCGGCCCGGACGCCTATGTCATCGACGCGATTCCCCGCGTTCTCGGCGCTTTTTATCAACGCCCGTTGGCGCTACTGGGGCGCTTGGGGATGAAGAACCTCTGAATGGAGTAACCCTCCGTGGTCCGGACGGCTCGGGATAACTCGATCGGGGTGCGTTACTTACGGCAGCGTCGGAAATGCACCACAATGCTCAAGTTCGTGATTCCGCTTCCGGAGGTCCCCATGCCGCGCGCCGCCCAGCGCCGTACGCCGACCGATGCCGCCCTCTGCGCGAGTGTGCCCATCGAGACAGCAGAGTTGCTGGACCGGACGGGCATCATCGCGGCGAGCCTGCCGAAACGGCGGCGCAGCCCGGAGAACGAGGTCGAGCCCGAGCCGGCGCCGGTCCGGACCCCGGTCTGCGCGCCGGTCGTCGACAAGGATCTGCGCCCCAAGGCCGTCGTCATCCATCGCCGCGCCAGGTCCTGGCTGGTCGGCGGGGCGGGCGCGGCGCTGCTCGCGATCGGCTGGTTCGCGGGCACGTTCACCTTCCAGCCGGTCGACGACACCGCGCTGCCCGAGCAGCCGCTGCCCGCCGTGGCGGCCCAGCCCGCCGCGCCGCCGGTCACGCAGCCCGCGCCGCAGGCCGCCCCGGTGACCGTCTATGTCCCGGTCACCGTGAAGCAGCAGGTGCCCGCGCCGGCGAAGAAGAAGGCCGCCAAGGAGCAGGCCGTCGCGCTGCCGCCCGAACGGCCCCGGCAGACGGAGCAGCCGCGCACCGACATCACGGCGCAGCAGAAGGCCACACAGGACCTGCGGTACATGATGGATCCCGTCATGGCGAGTTCGCTGGCGATGGAAATGGCGCAGGGGATGATGGGGTACGGCGACGGTCGCTGACCGCGCGGAAACGTCTCTCCACAGTGGACACCGGTCGGGGTCGTGGGCCGGATGGCCGCTGACACTGCGGAATTGATCCACTACCGTGAGCCAAGGGGAGGGGCTCATGGAGAGAGGGGATCCCGCACGGAGTACCGGATTCAAGGCCGCTTTCGCGGTCGGTGAGTTCCGTGCGTTGTGGGCGGCCGAGGCGCTTTCGCAGGCCGGTGATCAGCTGGCCAGGGTCGCGTTGTCGGTTCTGGTCTGGGAAAGAACGGCGTCGGCGGGGCTGACCGGGCTCACCTATGGGCTGACGTATCTGCCGACGCTGATCGGCGGCACCCTGTTCGCCGGACTGGCGGACCGATACCCGCGGCGGACGGTGATGATCGCCTGCGACCTGCTGCGCGCGGCGCTCGCGGCGTTGATGGCCGTGCCGGGGATGCCGCTCACGGTACTGGCCGGACTGCTGGTGATCCTGACGATGGCGGGCGGACCGTTCCGGGCGGCGCAGCTCGCGTTGCTCCCGGACATCCTCGACGGCGAACGGTACGTCGCCGGGCTCGCGCTCCGCACGATCACCATCCAAACGGCACAGCTGGCCGGTTTCGGCGGTGGCGGGCTGGTGATCGGGCTCGTGACGCCCTACTGGGGACTGGTGATCGACGCGGTGACCTTTGTGGTCTCCGCGCTGCTCGTGTCCACAGGGGTGCGTCGCAGGCCGCCCGCCGTCACGGAATCCTCGGTGAAAAGCCGGGTGGCACGGGCTTTCAGCGGTGAAGGCGCCAGGGAACTGTGGCGGGGCAAAGGAATCCGCGTGCTGTTCGGATTGAAGATGCTCGCCGGGTTCGCCATCGCCCCGGAAGGACTCGCGGCCCCGCTCGCCGTCGGACTCGACGCGGGCAGTTTCGCGGTCGGGCTTATTCTCGCGGCGGATCCGGTGGGTTCGGTAATCGGGTCGTGGATCTTCACGAAATGGGTTCCGGCGCGACGGAAAACGCGAATGGTCGGCATTCTCGCCCTGGCATCCGCAGTTCCTTTGGTCTTTGTCTTCTTTCGCCCTCCGCTGCCGCTCTGTCTCGCGCTGATCGGGCTCAGCGGGGCCTTCGCGGCGCCGTATCACCTGCAGGCCGTCGCGTTGATGGCCCGCGCGGTCCCGGACGGTGTCCGGGCACAGGTGATGGGCCTGACCTCGACGAGTTTGGTGACGGTGCAAGGAATAGGGATCATGCTCGCGGGCGGTCTCGCCCAGTTGACCGGCCCGTTCGTGGCCGTCGGGGTGGCCGCGACGGTCGCCGTCGCCTCGGCGGGCCCGATGGTGATGGCGTGGAAACGCGCCATCACCACCGGGCCCGATGTATGGCTTCCGGCCGGAAGCCGGACCGGCTGAATTGGCTGGGATCAGTCCTCGCGACCGTTCATGATGATCCTCCCTCCCACTGCTCCATCTGTGTGTTCCGGAATTCACGCGGGCCACCCTCAGTACTACCTCGGATACATTGAAATGTGTACGGAAGGGGGACCGGTGACGATGATTATGGGGGATGTGGAACTCGCCGGAGAAGGGGCCGGTACACGTCTGAGAGCCTGGGTGCGGCAGTGGGAGTTATGGTCCGGACCACGCGGCGTACCTGCGGTTTTTCTTGTGGTGGAAGGACTTGCGGCTGCAGTCGCCGTAATCGCCTTGCTCCGATCGAACTATGAGACTACGGAATTCGTCCGATTCGGATCACTGCTCGGCCTCGCGTTCCTGCAGGCCGAGCTTTCCCGTTCGGTGGAACGATTACGGCGTACTCTTTGTGACAGACCACACATCAACATGACTTCGGTGTGGACGTTCGCGGGGGTGCTCGTCCTGCCGCCGGGGCTCGCGGTGGCCCTGGGGCTGCTCATCTACCTGCATCTTTGGCTCCGGGTGTGGCGGGGGATGAGCCACCGCCCGGCATACCGTGTCGTGTACTGCGCGGCGGCGATCGTGCTCTCCTGCCTGGCCTCGGGAGCGATCGTGGCCGGGTGGAACGGCCTGCCCGTCGGGTTCTCCGGTTCGCTGCGGATCGTCGAGGCGGCGGCCGTGTTCACCGCGGCCAACGCCGCCATCGTGGCGCTCTCGGTCTACCTGCACACCGGGGGCCGGTCACCGCGTTCGCTGTTCGGCAGCGGCGACGACAACCTGCTGGAGGTCACCACCCTGGTGCTCGGCACCTCGACCGCGCTGGGTGTCGTGCACGCGCCCGCGCTCGTCCCGTTCGTCCTGCTGCCCGTGCTGGTGCTGCATCGCAGTGTGCTGGTGCGGCAGCTGGAGATCGCGGCGAACATCGACGGCAAGACCGGGGTGCTGAACGCGCACGCGTGGCACGCGCTGAGCGAACGGGAGCTTTCGTCGGCGGCCAGGGCGAAGAGCAAACTCGCGGTGCTGATGCTCGACCTCGACCACTTCAAGCAGGTCAACGACGTCTACGGGCACCTCGCGGGCGATGCGGTGCTCAAGGTCGTCGCGACGACGATCACCGATCACGTACGCGACTACGACTCTGTCGGCCGCTTCGGTGGCGAAGAGTTCGTCGTGCTGCTTCCCGGCGCGACGGAGACCGAGGTGATCCCCGTGGCCGAGCGGGTCCGGCAGGCGGTGATGGCGATCGAGGTCGACGTGGTGACGGCGTCGGGGCCACGGACCGTGCGGGGGCTTTCGGTGTCGATCGGGGCCGCGGTCTACCCGGCCGGGGGGACCGTGCTGGAGCGGCTGCTGCACGTCGCCGACTCCGCGCTCTACCAGGCGAAGAGAAGCGGGCGGAACCGCGTCGTCTCCCTCGCCGCCGCCTGACTCACCCGCGTTTCGTCCGCTGGATGCCGTGATACCGCGTCCAGCGGACGAAACGCGACGAGGTCAGTCGACGTCCATCGCGTTGGGGTCCTTCTTCTTGCCGGTGTCGAGCGGACCGAAGCCGCCGGCCTCCAGCTTGTCCCAGTCTTCCTTGGTCGGCTTCTTGTACGTCTCGTCGTGGATCCGCGAGACCTCGTCCTCGTAGCTCTCGCGGTTCTGCCGCTTCATCTCCTCGGGCCAGTCCCCGTCCCGGATCGTGTCACGGGTCATGTGGAGTTCCTTGACGTCGTGGCTGGACAGCGGCGGCGTGGTCGCGGTCGTACCGGGGCCGGTCGAGTAGGTGAGGCCCTTGCCGCTGGCGTGCGCGTCGTCGATCATCTTGTGGTACGAGTCGTCCGCCATCTTGCCGTCGAGGGTGTTGTTGGTGTTCTTGAACCCGTCCCGGTACGCGTAGTCGAGCTGGTTGAGCTGGATCGCGGTGTTCGGGTCGCCGCCTTCCAGCGCGTTGCGCTCGGCGTCGCGGTACTCCTGGCTGTTCTTGAAGCCGCTCGGCTTCGCCGAACCTGCCGTCAGGTCCTGGTCGCCCTTGTTGCCGGTCCCGATATGCGACGAGTGCGCGGGTTTGGCCTCCTGGTAGGCCCAGGCGTGGTTCTCCAGGTTCTTCTGGTCGTGGCTCGAACCCCGTGAGCCGCCACTGCCGCGGCCGATCGCCTCGTAGGGGATCGGGTGCTCGGACTCGTGGGACTTCCCGGAGACCTTGTCCCGGCCGTCTGCCTTGAGTTCGTTGTCGTACTTCCCCGTGAGCCGGTTCTGCTCACGGGTCTTCGCGCCGTGCGTCCCGTCGGCGTAGCTCTGCCGTGGCTGCCTCGGCTTCTTCGGTCCTGGCGTCGGTTTCGGCTTGGAGACCCGGTTACCCGGCGACTTCTTCTTGCCGAGGGCGGCCTTGGCCACCGCCTTGGGGCAGGGACCCGCCTGCGGTTTCGTCGCGACGAGACCGAGCGGGTCGATCATGTCCGTCGGGTTGCCGACGTAGGCCAGCGAGTCCGACGCCGGTTCGAGGCCGAGCGGGTCGTGCGAGAGGTACCGCCCGGTGTCCGGGTCGTAGTAGCGCTTGAAGTTGTAGTGCAGCCCGGTTTCCGGGTCGTGGTACTGGCCGGGGAAGCGCAACGGCGTGTACGCCTGCCCCGGCGGCGAAAGCACCTTGCCCCACAACGACGTGTGCAGATGCCAGGCGACGTTGCCCGCTTCGTCGAGCAGTTCGCTCGGTGAGCCGACGAGGTCGGTGACGATGGCGTGGAAGCGGGCGTCCTGTCCCGGTACCCGTTCGATCTGGGTGATCGGCCGTTCCGTGCCCGGCTCCAGGTCCCAGACGACGGCGGTGCCGCCTCGGATCTCCTCGGCGAGGTTCGAGCCGTCCCAGGCGAAGTCGATCTGTTCGAGGATCCGGCCCTGGAGATCGAGGTGCTGTTTCGCGATCCGCCGCCCGAGCGCGTCGTAGTGGTAGAGCCACCGCTCGCCTTCGGGCGTGACGACGCCGGTCAGCCGGTCGTCGGAGTTCCACTGGTAGGTCCAGTCACGGCCGAGTTTGCGGCGGGCGATCGTGCGGCCTTCGGTGTCGTGCAGGTACGACGTCGAACCGGCACCGGTCACCAGGGTGCCCTGGTAGTGCCGCGGCCCGACGGCGGGATCCGCGCCGGGCCAGCCCGCCTGCGTGATCGCGCCGGCGAGGTTGTAGCCGTAGCTCTCGCGCCAGCCCTGCCCCTGGACGTCGACGACCCGGCCCGCGCGGTCCACCCGCAGCGACCGCGGCCCCGAGATCAGGTCCGAGATCGACGAGACGAGCCCGTCCCGCAGGTAGCCGTACTCGCGATGCTGAACGACACCGCGGCCACTCGAAACGGTCTGGGAGGTCAGCCTGTCGGAGGCGTCCCAGCCTTGGCGCAGCTCGACCGGCGTGCCGTCCAGGCGTCGCAGCACTTCACGACCGGAGGGGTCGTATTCGAAGCGCAAGGTACGCCCGGCGGTGCGCAGCGCGACGGGACGGCTCGCGGCGTCGTAGGCGAAGAACGACTCGGCGCCCGACGGGGTGCGGCGGCTGACCCGGCGGCCGGCGGCGTCGTACTCCGAGCGGACCGCCCTTCCGTTGAGGGATTCCGCGACGATCCGGCCCAGCGCGTCGTAGGCGATGGTGACCTCGGAATGCGCGTTGCGCGCCGAGGTCATCCGGTCGGCCGCGTCGTAGGTGAACGTGGCGACGTCGTCGCCGGCCCGCCTGCTGACGACCCGGCCGAGCGCGTCGCGTTCGATGGCGACCGTCTGGCCGAGGCTGTTGGCGCGCAACACCAGTTGCCCCGCCGCGTCGTACCCGTAGCGGGTGGTGCGGCCGTTGAAATCGGTCTCGCTGATCAGGTTCCCGGCGGGATCGTAGTCGTAACGCCAGGAAAGGCCGTGTTCGTTGGTGACCGACGCCAGCCGCAGTTCGGTGTCGTACACATAGGACAGCCGATCGCCGTCCGGGCCGATTTCGGCGGTGGGCAGGTCGAACTGCGAGTACTCGGTGCGCACCGAGAGCCCGCGGGCGTCCACGGCCTCGTCGGTGGAGCCCTGGGTGGTGCGGTTCCAGCGCCACACGGAGCCGTCGGGTTCGATCTGCTCGGCGATCTCACCGAAGCCGTCCCACTTCGTCCTGGTGACCTCGCCGAGCGGGTCGGTGACCGAGGTGGTCCGCCCGAACTCGTCGTAGGTGTACCGCGTGACCCCGCCGAGCGGATCGGTGACGGAGACCGGCAGGCCCGCCGCGTCGGACTCGATCAGCGTGACCCCGCCGAGCGCGTCGGTCACGACCGCGACGTTGCCGGCCTCGTCGTATCCGTAGGTGGTGGCGGCGCCGGTCGGATCCGTGGCGCGGACGACCTTCCCGCGCGCGTCGTACTCGCGGCGCCAGACCGCGCCGTCCGGTCCGGTCATGCTGGTCCACCGGTTCAGCGCGCTGTACTCCGCGAGCGCGCGGCCGCCGTCCGGCTGGATCACGGTGACGACGTTGCCCTCGTCGTCCATCTCCCACCGCGTCGTGCGGCCGAGGGCGTCGGTACGGCTGAGCAGTTTGCCGAAGCTGTCGAGTTCGTACCGCGTGGTGTTGCCCAGCGGATCGGTCTCGGCGACGACGCGGTGCAGTTCGTCCAGCTGGTAGCGGGTGACGTGGCCGAGCGAGTTCGTGACCGACGTGACCAGGTTTTCCCGGTCGTACTCGATGTCGACGTCGAGGAACCCACCGGTGCCCTGTGCGCGGACGACGCGGCCTTCGGAGTCGAAACCGTACCCGTACGAGCGCCCGTTGACGTCCTCCCAGCGCACGATGCGGCCCGCGGCGTCATAGGTGAACCGCAGCGGCGAACCGGCGCCGTCGACGATCTCGACCAGACGGCGCCGCTCGTCGTAGCGGTAGGTCTGGAGCGCGGTTTCCGCGCCGGGCAGGCGAAGCGCGGTGACGAGACCGTCCTTCGACTCGACGAGCAGGCGGTAACCCGCGGTGTGCTCCAGTTCGAGGGGGACGCCGTTGTCGTCGTAGCGCAGGAAGATCCGGTGCCCGTCGCCTGCCGCGATCCCGCGCAGCGGAAGCGTGTCCCCGTCCCCGGAGAAGAGCAGCATGCCGTCCGGAGTGGACACGGCGTAGCCATGGTCCATTTTGGACAGGGCGAGCCGCTGCCCGAAGGCCGGGTAGACGGGGGCGTCGGACAACGGGACCGGGTAGGTCAGCAGTGACCCGTCGGCGAGCGCGAGATGCAGGCCGTCGTCTTCGACCTCGATCCGCTGGTCCAAAGTGGACGCCCACGACGAGCCGAAGAACCGGCCGAGCGAGTACGACGAAAGATGCGTCCGCGACACGGTCAGCGGCAGGACACCGGCGAACACGACGTCGTCCTGCGTCAGCATCATCGAGCCGGTCGCGACGTCGATCGGGTCACCGCAGTCGTCGCGCTTCTTGGGCGGGACCCCGTTGCCCGGATCGTTGTTGTTGTTCTTGATCCGGTTGTCCGGCTCCGGCTTGGGGGCGCCGCGGTCCTTGGGCGGCGGTGGCGGCTGGCTGCCGGACGGCGTGGTCGGCCCGTCCGGGGTCTCGTTCTTCGGCGGAGGCGGCGGGTCGTTCTTGGGAGGCGGCGGCGGGTCGTTCTTCGGCGGCGCGCCGGACGGCGACGTGCCGCCACCCTTGTCACCGTCGGGACTGCCCTTGGGTGTCGTGCCTTCGTCCAGCTTCTTCGGCTTGGGCCCCGGCGCGCCCTTGCCGGGCTGCAACTTCTTCAACGCCTTGGCCGCGTCGGCGAACAGGTCGTCCGCCCGCTTCAGCAGCGGCATCAGCGATTTGAGCGCCTTGACGGTCTTCTTCGTCAGGTTCGCGATCTTGCTCGCGGTCTTCGCCACGGCGTTGACCACCTGCGGGACCACCCAGGTCAGCCCGATGCCCAGGGTGAACAGCACCTGCAGCGCCCAGCTGATCATGTGCCCGATCAGCTCGGCGATGATGTCGCGCACCAGCGCGCGCACGGCGGCGACCACCTCGCCCGCCGTCTTCACCCCGCTGGAGGCGCCTTCGCAGCCATTCTTCGCCGCGTCCAGCAAGGTGGCCGTGTCCTTGGCCCGGTCACGGTAGGTGTCGGCCGAGATCCCGGTCCAGCTCTGCAGATCGGCGGAGACCATCCCGGCCAGATCCGCGCCGACCGCGCCGAGTTCGCCCGCGATGTTCTTCCAGGTCTCGGCGTTCGCGCTGATCTCGTCGGCGTTGCCGGTCAGCGCGTCGAGCGCTTCCTTGAGCGGGCCGACGTGCTCCAGCAGCCAGCCGACGCCGTTCGCGAGGATCGCGCCGAAGGGGTCCATCGCCATCGACAGCGCGTCGAGCGCGGTCCCGACCGCGCCCAGCGCCACCGAAGCCCAATCGCCGCTTTCGATGGCCGACTTCAGATCGAACGCCGACTCCAGCAGGGAGGAGCCGGTGTAGGCCTTCGTCGAGTCCTTTACGTCAGCGACCAGTGGGTTACCCAAGACAAAAACCTTCTTCGATGTTCAGGAACGACGGGCTCACCAGGGTGAGTTGCCCTCGTCTTCCGGCGCTTCGTGGCGTTTCTCGCGAGGCGCCTGCGGGGTGTCGGCGGACGGCGCTGGAGGCGCGTCGTCCGGCGGAGGCTCTTCTTCCTCCTCGATTTCGGGGAACCGGCTGCGCAGGGTGCCGATCATCAGCGACCGGGTCTCCTGGTCCTCGTCGCCGAGCGTTTCCTGCATGACCTCGGCGACCTGGCCCGCGATCCCGGCCTGCGCCTGGTGCATGGTCGCGAGGATCTGCCTCGACAGCTCCTCCAGCGGGTACGTCCTCGCCTTGTTCCCGAATTCGAGGCCTGTCACGCCGCCGTCCGCCCCGACGGTCACCTTGACGGCACCGTCGGAGCTGGACGCGGACAGCCGCAACTGCTCGGTCCGCTCCTGGGCGGCCGCGTAGCGCTGAGCCTTGTTTTCGAGACCTTGGGCCCACTGGTCCAGCTTGCGTTCTGCCTCGTCGGGATCCCGGATGAGATCCCCGAGCTCGTTGGGGCGGGTCACTTCTTCCCTCCGATGTCCAAGGCCTTGAAGTCGGCTTTGAACGGTTCCGCGTTGTTCTTGTCGCCTTCCACGTAGGACTTCGCGGCGGTGCGGACGTTGTCCGCCGTCGTCCGGATCCCTTCCGCGGCGGATTTGATCGCCTCCGCCGCGCGTTCGCCGGTCGGGTTGACGATCGGCGGCAGGAACGCGCACAGCAAGCCGTACGCGTCCGGAGACATCGCCGAACCGGTCGCGCCGTGCGCGGTGTCCAACCGGTCCACGAGCCCGTCGAGATGGCTCGCGTGCGCGGTCAGGTCGTCCGGATCGACTTCGAACGAAGCCGTCACTTCCAGTCCTTGTTCTTCCAGTCACCGATCACCGGCGGTGCGACGACCTCGTCGGCGGAGAAGAAGGACGGGTCGTCGGATTCGAGGTAACCGGCGGCCTTGTGCTCCTTGTCGTCCTCGCCCTTCCCCTTGCCGGCACCGGCTCCCATACCGCCCATCGCGCCCATGCCGGGGCTGCCCGGCTTGCCGGCGGTACCCGCACCCGCACCGGCCCCACGGGCCGCGGCCGCTTCGGCTTCCATCGCGCCCGCGGCGCCGCCCATGCCGAGCGAGCCCGTCGACCTTCCGGCGCCACCGAGGCCGCCGGCGCCCGAGCCGCCGGCACCGCTGCCGCCGCTGCCGAAGCCACTGCCACCACTGCCGCCGCCGAAGCCGCTACCGCCGGTGCCACCACCGGGGCCGGGGATGTTCGGCATGCCGATCTTGGGCGGGGTGTACGGCGTGGGCTTGTACGTCGACCCCGGCTCCGGGAAGTTGGGGATGTTCGGGCGGCCGATCGGCGGGACCCGCGGCGGGATCGCCCCCGGTCCGCCACTGCCGGGACCGGGGATGTTCGGGATGCCGATGTTCGGCGGGTTGTACGGGAGACCACCGCCGGGACGCGGTCCGCCGACCTCGGGAATGGGGATGTTCGGCGGGGTGTACGACGGCGGCGAGACGGACGGCGGGGTGTAGCCCGTGGTGTGCGTACCGTCGTCGATGTTCGGCGGGTTGAAGCCCGGCCTCGACACCGGCACGGAGTAGTTGCCGCCGGTCGGCCCGTTCGGGATGGTGGGCATGGTCGGGTTGTAGCCGGGACCACCGCCACCGGGGACACCGCCGCCAGGGATACCGCCACCGGGGACACCGCCACCCGGAATGCCGCCGCCGGGACCGCCGCCGCCCGGTCCGCCGTTCGGCGCGTTGAAGGGGCTCATGCCGCCGGGGCCACCGCCCGTGCCGCCGGGTCCGCCCTGCGGGGATCCGTCGAGCGAAGCGGCGATGCCCTCCGGACGCGTTCCGTCCGAGCCCACGTTGAAGGGGCTGGGGCGCTGCGTGCCGTCTCCGGACATGGGGGTGCCCTGCATGGCGGGCTGGAGCCCACCACCGCCGGCGCCGCCACCGGACATCGGTGTGCCCTGCATCTGCGGGGTCGCCTGCGCCGACCGCAGCTTCGGCGGGGGAGGGAACGCCGGGGTGGCGATCGCCGAGCCGACCGTCTTGTCGAAGTCGGTCATCACCTTCGCGGCCTGGTCGCGCGCGTCCTGCTGCTTCTTGAAGGTGCCGAGGTCTTTCCCGAGCTGCGCCATGTACAGCTGCGGGTCTTTGATCGTCTGCAGGTTGGCGTTGGCCTCCTGCACGCTGAACGCCACCGGCGGGTTCGCCGCCATCAGCTTCTGCGTCTCGTTGAGCGTCTGCGAGTGGATCTGCTGCTGACGGCCGGTCAAGGTCGCGCCGTTCGCGGTCGAACCGAGCCACTTGCCGACACCGGCGAGGTGTTCGCGGGCCGCGTCGCCGCCTTCGCCCTCCCAGTTACCCGTGCTCGCGTTGATCGCCTTCGCCAGGTTGCGCTGGTGGCTCGCCAGGTCGTTGCCCGCCCGGACCCATTCCTCGGAGGTCTCACCGACCGCCGCCGGATCCGCGTTGTCCGCGATCGCGGACTGCATCTGCTCGTGGGTGGCGTTGCTCCAGACCGTGGACGGCGGCTCGCCGGGCTTGCGCATGTCCAGGTCCTTCGAAAGACCTTCCCGCGCCTTCTCCAGCTGCCCCTCGTACATCTTCTGGGTGAACTGGTCCTTGAAGCCGTTGAGCGCGGTGTCACCCCAGCCGAAGAGCTGGAAGAGGACATCGGTGCCGACCGTGGCCCCGGCCCGGATCTCGTCGCCGGAGGCGGCCTTGTCCGCCAACGGCCCGACATAGTAGTTGCTCGACGAGTCGGCCGTGACGTCGTAGAACGGGCTGTCCCGGTCGTATTCCTTGGACTTCGGGTCGGAGACCTTCGCCGTCTTCTCCGCGGATTCGGTCACTGGTCTCTCCTCTAGAACTCGGTGTCGATCCGCTTCAGGTTGCGCTGGTTCTCGTTGTCACGTTCCCGGTAGTTCTTCTTGGCGAGTTCGATCGCCTCGACGTAGGTCGGGAATTCGGCGCGAGCGGCTTGAAGCTGGGTGAGCAGGCCCTGCGCGTCGGTCGCGGTGCCGTGCATGTGCTGGGACACCCACTGCGCGGTCGCGGTGGAGCTCATCGCCGGTGACTTCTGCAGCTTGGACAGCGCGCTCCAGCGCTCTTCGAGGCTGTCGATCACACCTTGGAGTGAACGGATCATCTCCCGGCCGGTGCTCTCGTCGACGGCGAACCCGCCCTGCTTGGCCATCTCCTTCAGCCGCGCGCTCGCGAACGCCACCTTGCGCGCCGCCATCAACGGCTGCAGTTCTTGTGCTTCCTCAGTCAACGGAGGATCCTCTCGCCGGGTTCAGGAAGGTCAGTAGATGTCAGCGATGGCGTCCCGGATCGCGTTCGCCACGCCCGACTGACTGGCCGGGTCGTAGTGACCGATCACGGCGCCCGAGGCTTCGTCGGTCTCGGTCCAGACTAGGTACCGGCCGTCCTCGGTGTCGAGCCAGCTCAACGGCGTCGACCGGAGACGCTCGCCACGGCGGCCGATCCCGCTCACGATGATGTACCCGCCGCCGAGGCGGGTCCCGGACAGCACCTTCTCGAGGACCTCGAGGTCGCTCTCGTCGTTGCGCTGGGCCGGAGCCTCGGTCCGGGCGCGGACGACGCCGGTGAACTGGAGGTTGCCGAACGCGTCGGTCTCCTCCTCGTCGAACTCGGCCTCGGCCTGGCGGCGCGCGGCCATCGCGGAGACGGCGCGCTCCTCTTTCTGCACGATCTTGCGGCGGCCCGTCGACGCGGGACGCATCCGGGGCAGGACGCCGGACAGGACCTCGACCAGCTCTTCGTCGTCGAAGAGCGCGAACTGGAGCTCGTCCTCCCCGTGGGCCTGCGTGATGCCGAGCGCCTGCCTGCCGTCGGTGAGAGTGAGGACGGCGATGTCCTGGCCGATGCCGTCGATACCGTTGATCGAAACGGTGATCCGGTGGTTCGCCAGCAGCGCGAACGCGGTGCGGACGGCCGGGCTCAGCTCGCCGTTGACCGACAGGCGGCGCTGTTCGAGATCGGTATAGACCTTCCGGATGATCGCGGTGTACCGC
Organism: Amycolatopsis alba DSM 44262; assembly: GCF_000384215.1. Lineage (NCBI taxonomy): Bacteria > Bacillati > Actinomycetota > Actinomycetes > Pseudonocardiales > Pseudonocardiaceae > Amycolatopsis > Amycolatopsis alba. The sequence continues at coordinate 4,070,196 of NZ_KB913032.1, forward strand.
TCCGGGTCGATCGAAGTGTTGCGTATGCGCAAAGGAAACAGCCGGGCATCGACGCCCAGCGCCTGCCCGACCACTGTCGCCTCTACCGTCCCCAGCGCGAAATCGGCTCGCTCAGCCATGCTTCTGCGCTACTCCCTCGCGGGGGCCATGCCCCGTCACGATCGGCTGACCTGCATAGAGGGGGCCGACTTTGTTAATGGCCAAAACAAACTAGCACAGCGCATGACTGTACGGAACCACACGAACACCGCTCAACCCGATGGAATGGATCACAATGCCCGATCGGGCACTTTTCTTGCCCCTAAAGGAATAACGGCCGTTCACCGCGATGTTACCGGTCGACCGCCGCGGGCGCATACGTCGTCATCCGGCGGGCCACATCGGTCCGCGAACGGGCCCCGAGTTTTCGCAGAACCTTCGCCACGTGCTGTTCCACGGTACGCGGAGAAAGGAACAGTCCGTCCGCTATCTCCCGGTTCGTCCGTCCGTCGGAAAGCATCCTCGCGACCTCGAGCTCGCGGGGCGAAAGCTCCTGGCCGTAGCCGCGCCGCCCGCGCTGCGAGGGCGCCCACGCGCCGTGCTCCCGCAGCAGGTGGCGGCACCGGCCGGCGTCCCTGGTCGCGCCGAGCCGCTCGTAGGCCTCCGCGGCCGCCATGAGCTCCTCGATCGCCTTGCGGTTCCCTCCGGTGAGCCGGCCTGCCGTGAGCCGGTCCGCGGTGAGACGGCACAGCGCCGCGCGCTCACGGGCGCCGATGGCCTGGTACGGCATCGGCAGCGCCTCGTAACCCGCCGCCGCCTCGTCGAAAACCGTTGCCGCGGCGGGGTGTTTGCCGCGCGCGTCGAGCAGGATCGCCTGGCCCGCCAGCAGTGCGACCCGTGAGACCGGCGAGTCCTTGCCTTCGACGCCGCGGGCGAATTCCTCGACCACCGCGTCCGCCTCCGACCAGCGGCCCGCCCGCGTGTAGGCCTCGGCCGCGGCGGGGACCAGTGCCGCCGCCCACACCCAGACGCCCTTGCGCCGGGCCGCCGCGACGGCGTTGTCGGCCGCCGCGCACGCCCCCTCGACGTCGTCCGTCGCGAGGAGCACCCGGATCAGGACTCCCGCCGCGGAAAGGACGACGGGGATGGGCCCGTGCTCCGGGGCGTGCACGCTCGCCGCGGTCAGATGTCGTTGCGCGGCGGCGAATTCCCCGCGGACAGCGGCCAGCCCGCCGAGGACGAGCGAGGACTCCATGACGATCGGGCCGAGGTCGGGATAGTCGTCGCGGAGCAGTTCGGTGGTCTCCGCGAGCCCGGACCAGTCACCGCGCACCCAGGCCAGCCGGACCCTGGTGCCCTGCGCGAGGCCCGCGGCGTAGAGCGCGCCGGCGTCGGTCGCGCGGCGGATTCCCTCCGTGACCAGCTTTTCCGCCCTGGCCAGATGCCCGGCCCAGGACTGCGCGTCGGCGAGGTTGCACCACAGCCGGGCCAGCTGGACACGTTCGGCGACGCCGTTGCCCCCTTCCGGCAGCTCGGTGAACTCTGTCCAGGCCGAACCGTCGCCGACGTGCGCCTGGGAGGAGATCCGGTCGCCGAGGAGCGCGAGCCGCAGCTCCGGGTCTTCGATCCGGTCGAAGACCTCGCGGGCCCGGCCCATCCAGACCTCGTGCCAGGACAATGGGGTCAGCCCGTCGATCGGCTGGGCGAGCAGGTTGATCCCGCGGGCGGCCAGCTCCGGCTCGTCGACCAGCTCGGTGATCGCCTTCTCCACCTCGACCCGGCCCCGGCCGAGCCGCCCGATCGTGCGGACCAGCAGCATCCCGAGGCTGAGCCGGATCGTCCCGCGCACGCTCGGGCGCAGGTCGGTGAGGTCTTCGAGGATCCGCTCCAGTGTCTCGATGACGTCCGGGCGGAAGCCGCGCAGCGCGACCTGGCTGAGTTTCGTGGCCAGCCGGGCGACGTCGTCCTCACCGAGTCCCGCCGCGGCCAGCACGGATTGGAGCAGGTCGATCGCGCGTGACGTGTCGCCATGGGCGATGGCCTCGTCGGCGGCGGCTTCGGCGTAGTGGCGCCACTGTCCGGTCCGGCCCGCCGCGCGCGAATGGTTCGCCAGCAGGGTCAGCGGCGGGACCGGCTGACCGGCGAGCACCTGGATGGCGCGCGAATGCAGCAAGGTCCTTTCCGGACCGCTGACGGTGTCGTAGACGGCCTTGCGCGCCAACGGATGCCGGAAGCCGTAGCGGTCGCCGCCGAGTTCGCCGAGGACGCCGCCATCCAAAGTGGACAGAAGGGCCGAGCGGAGCTCGTCGCCGGTGAGGCAGGCGAGTTCGCCGATCACCGAGGGTTCGGACGGGACGGCGAGCACCGCCGCCGCGCGGGCCAGCCGGACCGCGGGTTCTGGCAGCGCTTCGAGCCGTTCGGTGATGGCCTCGCGCAGGGAGATCGGCACTTCGAGGCTCTCCAGGAGCCGGTCCGAGAGCACTTCGCCGATCGGCAGCCGCCCGGCGGCGTCCCGCAACGCCCGCAGGGTCTCCTCGACCACGAACGGGATCCCGGCGGTGCTTTCGTGGAGTTTCGCGGTGAACGCCGCGGAAACCCTCGGCAGGTCCAGCAGCTCTTCCGCCAGCTTCCCGACGGCCTCGACGTCGAGCGGGCCCAGTGTCACGCGGGCGGTCTGGACGCAGCGCGGGGTGCGGAACGGGATCCCGGCGCCGGACCTCGACGGCGAGCCGGTCCGGTAGGCCGCGACGACGGCCAGTTCGGGGGGCATGGCCGCGGCGAGGAACCGCATCAGGTCACGGGTGCCCTCGTCGGCCCACTGGAGGTCGTCGATCAGGACGAGCGCGGGCCCGCAGGCGATCAGGAGTTCCCGGACGGCACGGAACTGGCGATGCCGTTCGGCGCACCGGTCGGAGAGTGGTTCGGGTTGGGGTGGAAGGCTTTCCGCGAGTTCGGGCAGCAAGGGTCTCAGTACCCCGGCGACCGGGCTGAGCGGGCCGAGCGGCCGGTCGCCCGCCGAACGCAGCGCTTCGAGCACCGGTCCGAACGGGAACGGCTCGCGCATCGGCTGGCAGGCACCCGTGAGCACCCTGCCCGCCGCGAACTCACGGCGTCCGGCCAGTTCTTCGAGCAGCCTGCTGCGGCCCATCCCCGGTTCGCCTTCGATCAGCACGGCGGCGGGACGGCGCAGCAGGATCTTCACGATCGCCGAGACCTCGGCGTCGCGGCCCACCAGTGCCGTCGATCCGGCGCGGACCGAGACCGAGGTCGGGCGAGGGGTGGCAAGCCACATCATGCGCTCCTCGGTGGGGAGTTCCCGGTGAGCCCCGACACGATCTTGTGCGTTGTCCTGCGGAGCCTAAGCACTGCCTACCGGGTCGTAAACCACCCAACACGGACAGCACGGGCATCTCGCTAGGCCGTCCGCCAACAGACTGTCACCGGTTGGACCACGGATCGTCGGTTGGAAAATCACCGGACGCCCGAAACATCGGCGAAAAACCCGATCCGGCGATTCATCCCACGTTCAGGGGGTGGCAACGACTACGCAAGGTATTCATTCGAAACCCTACTTACGGACGTGCCCGTACGGGTGTCCGCTCTCCGTGAGCACACCTGGAGCAGGGCCTTCGGTTTCCGAAGAATGGGTATACCTATCCCGCGCCGACCCGGATTGCCTGCCTCGTCCCGGTCCACGACTCTCACCCGTCAGGGGAGGGTTATCGCATGGCGAACCGGAGCCGTGCGTGATGACGAGGGAGAAGCATGAAGATCACGAAGCTCCTCGGTGTGGCCGCCACGGCAGCACTGGCCACTGGCGCGCTCGTCACGGGCACCCCCGCGGCGGCGTCCTCGGACACGTTGCTCAACCCTGCTCTGCTCAATCAAGAAATGGTCCCCGCCCTGCAACGGGACCTCGGCCTCACCGCCGGGCAGGCGCTCGCCAGGATCCAGAGCGAGACCGCCGCCGGCGCGCTCGAACAGTCGCTCGCCTCGGCACTGGCCGGAAGCTTCGGCGGCGCGAGCTACAACGAAGCCACCGGCAAACTCCGCGTCGGTGTCACGGACGCGGCGAAACTGGGCCAGGTCCTCGCCAGCGGCGCGGAAGCGGAACTCGTGCGGTTCTCCGCGGCCCAGCTCGATTCCACTGTGGACAAACTGAACGCCGGCGAGCGCGCGGCGGACGGCGCGATCACCGGCTGGGGCGTCGACGCCAAGACCAACCGGGTGACGCTGAACGTCCTGCCGGGCGAGAGCGGCGTCGTCGACTCGTACCTGGAGAAGACCGGCGTGGACAAGGCCGCCGTCTCGGTGGTCGAGACCTCTTCGGTGCCGACCCTGAAGTACGACGTCCGCGGCGGTGACGCCTACTACATCAACAACTCTTCGCGCTGCTCGGTCGGCTTCTCGGTCAACGGCGGCTTCCTCACCGCCGGACACTGCGGCCCCGGCACGGTGACCGGCTCCAACCGGGTCGCGATGGGCTCGTTCGCCCGCGTCAGCTTCCCGAGCAACGACTACGCCCACGTGCGGGTCAACAGCAACTGGACGCCGCGCGGCGTCATCAACAACGGCACCCGCGTGAGCGGTTCGAGCGAGGCCGCGACCGGCGCCTCGATCTGCAAGTCGGGTTCGACCACCGGCTGGACCTGCGGCACCGTCGGCGCCAAGAACCAGACCGTCCGCTACTCCGAAGGCACGGTCTACGGCATGACCGCCACCAACGTGCACTCGCAGGCTGGCGACTCCGGTGGCTCGCTCATCGCGGGCAACCAGGCCCAGGGCATGTTGTCCGGCGGCAACAGCTCCGTCACGTACTTCTTCCCGGTCCGGCCGGCGTTGTCCGCGACCGGGACCTCCCTGGTCCTCGGCTGACACCGTCCCCGGTCACCGAGAACCGCAGAAAAGGACGAAGGGCGGACCGAGTGCCTCCAGCGCACTCGGGCCGCCCTTCGTCTTCGTACCGCGGGAGCGGTGGCTCGGGGGGCTACACGTTGCTGATCTCTTCGATCAGCGCCTCGACGTCGAAGTGCTCGCTTTCGGCGCCGAGCGGGACCAGCTCGAAGGTGGACTCGAGGAACGTCTCGACGTCCTCGCGCTCCAGCTCGAACGACGCATAACCGTCGGGTGACTCGATCTCCAGCGTCAGCATGTCCTCGTCCTCGGAGAGGTCGGGGCGGACGCGGACGTCGCCGAGCCCGGCGGGGTCGGTGAGGCCGGTGGCGAGCAGCTCACGCGCGAAGGTCCACTCGACCCACCGGCCGCGCTCCGTCCGGAACGACACGGTGACCGCGAACGGTTCGCCGGCGTGGAAGGACAGGCGGGAGAGAACGGGCGTGCTGCTGTTGTTCAGCAGGACGAACTGGCTCTGGTGAATTGCGTCGGTGTGCACGGCCACTCCTCGGTGCTCTCGTGGTTCGCGCGGCGCGAACTTTTCGTCTCGGGGAGGAGATGGCCGGACGCGGGCCCGATGACGCGGCTGTAGCCACGTTCACGCTATCGGCTGCACATGTCCACAGTGGTGTAACGCGGGGCACAGACCCCTTGCGTTCGGGCCGATACCCGTGGTGACGGGGCTAAGGAGTCCTTTTTGGACCGCTCAGGGGTCCAGCGGCAGGGTCAGTCCCGTCTTGACCCGGTCCATCGCCACCGAGGTCGTGAAGTGCCGCACGTTCGGGTTGTCGAAGAACATCCGCCGCGTGAACGCCTCGAAGTCCGTCATGTCCCGGCAGGTGACCACGAGCACGAAGTCCGCGTTGCCGGTGACGTAGTAACACTGCTGGACGTTGTCGTCCGCGAGCACCTGCCGCCGGAACCCGTCGAGCACCGCGAGGTTCTCCCGCTCCATCTCGACCATCACCACGAACGTCATCGACAGCCCGAGCGCCTGCGGCGACAGCACCGCCACCTCGCGTTCGATCACCCCCGCCTCACGCAGCCGCTTGATCCGCCGCTGCACGGCGGCGGCGGACAGGCCCACCTTGGCGCCGATGCTCTCGGCGATCGTGCGGGCGTCCGACTGCAGGCAGGCGAGGATGGCGACGTCCAGGCGGTCGAGGTCGGGTGTGTGCACCTGGCCAGGCTAACCGGACGACTCGTCCGGGCGCCCGATCTCCGCGCCGCGCCGCCGAGCGGCGTGGATCACGCCATCGAGGAAGGTGAGAATTCTTTGAATTGTGACCCGGAACACAACTGACGGGTCTACTGAATGGTAGCGCTTACAAGTGAATGGCAGACCCCGCATTCACCCCGCGAAAGGATTTCTTGGTGCCCTCATCTCAGGCGGCCGTTCTCGCCGGTCTCGGCTCTTGGCTGCCTCCGCGCGTGGTGGGGAACGAGGAGATCGCCCAGCGCCTGGACACCTCCGATGAGTGGATCCGCACGCGGACCGGCATCGCCGAACGCCGGGTCGTCGACCCCGGTACGTCCACTGTGGACCTCGCGGCCGAGGCTGGCCGCCGGGCACTGGCGTCGGCGGGGGAGGGCGGGGCGGACGCCGTCGTGCTCGCGACGTCGACGGCCGACCAGCTGTGCCCGGCCAGCGCGCCGCAGGTCGCGACCCAGCTCGGGCTGAACGGCGTCGCCGCTTTCGACGTCAACGCCGTGTGCAGCGGGTTCGTCTACGGGCTCGCCACCGGCGCCGGACTGATCGCCGCCGGGATCGCGAGCCGCGTGCTGGTGATCGGGGCGGACGTCTTCACCTCGCTCGTCGACCCCGAAGACCGCGGCACGGTGCCGATCTTCGGCGACGGCGCGGGCGCCGTCCTGCTGCGCGCGGGTGACGCCGACGAGCTCGGCGCGCTCGGCGCGTTCGACCTGCACAGCGAGGGCGAGCTCGCGGAGCTGCTCTGGGTCGAGGCCGGCGGCGCGAAGAACCGCCGCTCGGAAGACCCGCGTGACCACTATCTGGTGATGCAGGGCCAGACCGTCTTCCGGCACGCCTGCGCGCGGATGGCCGAATCGGCGCGCGCGGTGCTGGATGCCGCGGGCTGGGGGGTCGGCGACATCGACCGGTTCATCGGCCACCAGGCGAACATCCGCATCCTGCAGACCTGCGCGAAGCAGCTCGGGCTCGCGGAGGACGTCATGTACTCGAACATCGAGAAGGTGGGCAACACGAGCGCCGCGTCGATCCCGATCGCGCTGGCCGACGCGGCCAAGGACGGGACGCTCCAGCCGGGGCACCGCGTCGTGATGGGCGCCTTCGGGGCCGGGCTGACCTGGGGTTCGACGCTGCTGCGCTGGCCGGAGATCATTCCCGGCTGAGCGTCGCCTCCCAGGACTGCGTCGGCTCCTGACGTCCGCGCAGTTCGAGTTCCGCGTACGGCTCCCAGTGCGAGCGCTCGCTCTCCAGCGCGGCCTTGAGCACAGCCTCGCTCGCCAGGATCCGGCCGTCGGCGGATTTCGCGTGCTCGGTGAGGCGCGCGGCCTCGTTCACCGCGTCGCCGATGACGGTGTACTCGAACCGGCTGCTCGTCCCGAGCTGACCGGCGAAGACCCGACCGCTCGCGACCCCGATCCCGAGGTCCAGCTCCCCGGTCTCCTGCACGGCGTCCCGGATCGCCCGCGCGGCCGAAAGCGCCGCCGTCGGCGCGTCCGCGAGCCGGGTCGGCGCGCCGAAGACGCAGAGCGCGGCGTCACCCTGGAACTTGTTGACCAGCCCGCCGCGCGCCCCGACCGCGAGCACCACGCTGGTGAAGAACCGGTTCAGCATCGTCACCAGGTCTTCCGGCGGGGTGCGGCTCGCCAGTGCCGTCGAATCGACGACGTCGACGAACAGCGCCGTCACCTCGCGCACGTCACCCGAAAGGGAGGCGCCGTATTCGAGCGCATGCCGGGCTACCTCGTCCCCGACGTGCCTGCCGAACAGGTCCCGCATCCGCTCCTGTTCGCGGAGCCCGGCGGCGAGGTCGTTGACCGAGGTCTGCAGCAGGCCGATCTCGCTGGAGTCGTCGACGTCGACCACGATCTCCTTGTTGCCGCGCGCGATCTCGTCGAGCGCGATCCGCAACCGGTGCAACGGGGTCGCGACGGCCTTCGCGAGCAGCCCCGTCCCGATCGCGCCCACCCCGAGCCCGATCACCGAAAGCATGATCAGGCTCGCGACGTGGTCGCCCTGGCCGAGGTCCGGCGGCGTGGCCACCAGCAGGACCCCGAGGAACGGGACGCCGCTCGCCAGCGACCAGGTGACGATCACCCTGGTCCGCACGGTGACCTTGAGCGTCCCCTTCGGTGGCGTCACCTTGAGCGCGATCGTCATCACCGGGCGCGCGACCCATTCCGCGGCGAGATAGGTGAGGCCGACCGTGGTCAGCCCGCCGAGCCCGATGACCAGCGCCATCCCGAGCGCGTCCATCCAGGACCCGAGCACCCTGGCCAGCGCCCCGAGCACGATCGTGCCGATCAGCCAGAGCGTCCCGCTCACGATCCCCATGTCGACCGGGATCCGGAGCGCCCGCGCGGCCTCGGCCTTCGTCGGCGGGCGGCCGAAGACGAACCAGACCGCCGTGCGCCGCTGCAGCCACGCCGTCCACACGGTGCCGACCACCAGCGACAGCGCCACTATCCCGGCCGCGGTGACCCCGAGGATCCAGCCGTTGTCGCCGACCTCGCTCGGCAGGCCCTGCAGGAGCAGCAGCAACGCCACCACCCCGGCGCCGCACACACTGGATCCGAGGCCGAGCGCGGCGAACCCCAGGCTGGTCCTGAGCACCAGCCGGAACCGGCTCGACATCGTCTTCCCGCGCACCCGGTGATCGTATGACCTCCGCCGGAAAACGGTTCGCCAGTTCTCACCCGCGGTGGTTACCGTGCCGCTATGGAACCGCTGGGCCAGGACGAGATCAGGGCGTCCTTCGTGAACTGCACGCGCGGCGAGGCCAAAGGGGTCACGCTGCCCGCCCGGCCGGACGAGATCCCTTGGGAGAAAAGGGACTTCCTCGGCTGGCGCGATCCGAAGGCGACCGCTCGGGCGTATCTCGTGCTGCCGTACCGAGGGGAAACCGTCGGACTGTCCCTTCGCGCCGCGCCCCGGCCGAAGGGCCGTGTCCTGCTGAGCAACATGTGCGGCCTGTGCACGACGACACATCCGCTGTCCGACATCGCGCTGTTCTCCGGGCGCCGCGCGGGGAAATCCGGGCGGGAGGGGAACACCCTCGGCATCTACGCGTGCGCGAATCTGGCGTGCAGCCAGTACATCCGCGGCGAGCTGAAGTCGGATGTGCCACAGCCGTCGGAGACGCTGACGCTCGAGGAGCGCGTCTCCCGGCTGGAGGACAAGCTGCACCGGTTCGTGGAACGGGTACTGGAGGCACGCTGACCCGGCCGTCCGATCACGCGAGTTCGCTGTCTGATCACGCGTGTTCGCCGTTCAATCACCTGAGTTCCGTGTCTGATCACGCGAGTCACGTCCTCAAGCACGCGAGTGCGGTGCCTGATCACGCGAGTACGGTCCCGCGTCGCCGAGGTCACCAGTACGTGAAGGGGTCCTTCATGTACCTACTCACGAGACTGCCCGGCCGCCGTGTCGCGAAAGCCACTTTCGGGACATCAGATGTCGCGAAAGTGGCTTTCGCGACATCCCTCGACCGCTCCCCGACCGCCAGGCCCGGCCGCCTCAGAACCGGAACCGCAGGATCCGCCCCATCTTCTTGAACGCCGGGATCAGCCCCGCGACCCACAACTGCGCCCGCAGCGACCCCGAAAGCCGGTCCTTCACCTCGGGCGTCGCGTAATCCGTCGAGTCGAGCTTCGAGACCAGCGTGAGCCCGAGCCGCTCCAGTTCGGAGATCTCGTCGATGCCCCAATACAGTGTCGCGTTCGCCTTGCGGACCACGGGATTGAGCTTCTGCAGTTTGATCCCCAGCCTGCTGAACGTGTCGAAGACCATTTCGCCGCCCTGCGGGAAACGCGCGATCAGCCGCCGCAGCAGTTCCTCGCCCTCGGAAGGCCGCAGGTACATCGTGAGGCCTTCCGCGATCACCAGACCGGGTTTGTCCGACGGGATCTCGTCGATCCAGCCGAAGTCCGTCACGGAAGTGCCGATCGTCCGGTACCCGTCCCGCGCGGGGTAGATCCGGCCGCGCAGGTCGACGACCTCGGGATAGTCGACGTCGAACCACCGCACCGACGACGGCGGGTCGAGGCGGTACACGCGGCTGTCCATCCCGCAGCCGAGCTGGACGACGGTCGCGTCCGGGTGCTCGCGGAGGAACTCCGCCGCCCAGTCGTCCATCGGCTTGGCCCGCAGGGCGACGGTCAGCCCGAGCTGGCCGTCGACGCCGAGCGAACCGAAGTCGTAGTCGATCTGCTTGACGGCCTCGTCGGCCGCCTTGTCGCCGAGGACCGGCCGGTCGCTGCGGGCGTCGAGCGCCCGGCCGTACAGCGTGGCCAGCATCGTCGCCTTCTCTTCGGTGAACCGGACCTTCTCCACCGCACACCCCCATCAGAAGTTTCACAAACTTCTGAAAACACTACTCGCGCGCGGGCCTCCTGGCCATCAAGGAATCGTCAATCCCGTGCCGTGTAGTCGTGGACGTAGGTCTTGGCGTCGAGCAGATGCCGCCGGGTGATGTCCCGCGCGGCGGCCGCGTCCGAACGGCGGATCGCTTCGAGGATCGCGCGATGCTCGTCGACGGCCTTCCGGATCTGCCCTGGGAGCCGCAGCGCGGCCCGCCGCTCCTCGCCGACCAGTGAGAGCACCGAACGCAGCAGGTCGGTGACGTCGTCGTTGCCCGCGTTGCCCGCGATCACCCGGTGGAATTCCGCGTCGGCCGCGATCACGCGCAGCATGTCACCGTCGGCGGCGGCCTGATCCATCTCGTCGACGGTGCCCTCCAGCCGCTCCAGCACCCGCGGCGTGTGCTGGAGCGCGAGCCGCTCGGCCAGGGTCGGCTCGACGGTGGTCCGCAGGTCGAACAGCTTCTCGACCAGTTGCTCGTGTTCGGAGAACCAGCTTCGGAGCGGCTGTTCGTCGATGTTCTCGCGGACGTACGTGCCCGAACCCGGCCGCACCTGCACGTAGCCGATGGAGTCCAGCACCCGCAACGCCTGCCGCAGCGAACCGCGGCTGATCCCGAGCTGTTCGCAGAGCGCCCGTTCGGCAGGCAGTCTCGATCCGGCGGCGAGCCTGCCCGAATCGATCATCGTGCGCAGATGATCGACGGTCGCACTCCACACCTGCTCGCGCTCGTCGTCGGCCACGGACTCATCCTCGCAGGTTCGGCGGAACGCCAGGAAATGTCGGTGGGGGGTGCCATCATCTGACGAATGACTGGGGTGGCAGGACTGATCAAGGCATGGGTGCACGGCTGGGCGCTTTCCCGCGGTGTCGGGATCCCGGTGGCCGAACCGGACGGTTACCGGCTCGATGTCGGGCGTCCGGGGCATCGCGTGAGATATGTACTGGCGGACGCCGGGTCGGTCGAGCGCCGGGCTCGCGCGCTGACGGAGCCCGGCACCTGGCTGAAGGTGAGCGGTTCGCGTGAAGAGGTGGCGAAGACGGTTCCGCCGAGCTGGGAGGTCGGCCCACCGGAGTACCTGATGAGCGCTCCGCTCGCGGTGCGGCCCGTCATGGCCGCGCCCGAGCCGTACCGGGCGGAGCTGGTCGGCGACGGCGTGGTCACCGACGTGGTGGTGCGCGCGCCCGACGGCTCGCGCGCGGCCACCGGCCGGGTCGCGATAGCCGGCGGGACAGCGGTGATAGATCAGGTCGTGACGGAGCCCGAGCACCAGCGGCGGGGGCTCGGCCGGTTCGTCATGCGCAGGCTGGACGAGGTGGCGGTCGCGGCAGGGGCGGATCGTGCGGTCCTGGTCGCGACAGAAGAGGGACGGGCGCTGTACCTGACCCTCGGCTGGACGGTGGCCACGGAGATCACGGCGGCCCACCTGCCGGAGAAGAACTGACCGGCCTCGTCCGTGCCGTCCGGTGCGTCACGAATCATCGCCTCGGGCCGAACAAGACATAACGGACCTGCTGATTGTTCGACTAGACACATCCAGAGCGCGAAAGGAGGTAACGGTGCTTAGGGTGCGCAAGTGAGCGCTTTATGACGTGGTGGCACGCGGTAGTGATCTTCATCGCGGGGCTCTGGGCGGGCACCATCAACACGGTCGTCGGCTCGGGCACGCTGGTGACCTTCCCGGTCCTGGTCGCGCTCGGCTACTCGCCGCTGACGGCGACGACGTCCAACGCGATCGGCCTCGCCCCCGGCACGGTCAGCGGGGCGATCGGCTATCGCGACGAGCTGAAGGGCTACTGGCCCCAGGTCGCCAAGCTCGCCGTGGCGTCGTTCTTCGGCGCGATCTGCGGGACGATCCTGCTGCTCTCGCTGCCGAAGGACGCCTTCGAGACGATCGTGCCCGCGCTGGTCGGGCTCGCGGTGGTGCTCGTGATCGTCCAGCCGCGGGTGGCCGCCTGGGTCGCGAAGCGCCGCGAGGAGAACGGGAAGGTCCACAAGATCGGGCCGCTCCTGCTGTTCCTGATCTTCCTGATCGGCATCTACGGCGGATACTTCACGGCCGCGCAGGGCGTGATGATGGTGGCCGTGATGGGCATGCTGATGTCCGAGTCGCTGCAGCGCCTCAACGGCGTCAAGAACGCGCTTTCCGCTGTCGTGAACATCGTCGCCGGCGCGATCTACGCCTTCATCGCGCCGGTCAGCTGGCCCGTGGTCGGCCTGCTCGCGGTCGGATCGGTGATCGGCGGACAGATCGGCGCGAAGATCGGCCGCAAGCTCCCGCCGAAGGTGTTGCGCGGCGTGATCGTCGTGGTCGGCCTCGCCGCGATGGTGCAACTGCTCCTCAAATAGAAACGGCCCGCACCACGAAGGGCGGGCCGTCTGGAAGCGTTGTCAGCGCGGGAAGTCTCCGGCTGCCTCAAGGAAGAGGGCGTTCTCCTCGGGCGTCCCGATGGTCACTCGCGCGCCTTCGCCCGCGAAGGGGCGCACGATCAGCTTGCGCTCCAGCGCGTGCTCCGCGAACGCCGTCGTCCGCTCGCCCAGCGGCAGCCAGACGAAGTTCGCCTGCGTCTCCGGGACCTCGTAACCCTGGGCCACCAGGGCATCCCGCACGCGGGTCCGCTCCGAGATGATCTCCTTGCAGCGTTCCAGCAGTTCGTCGGCCGCGTCGAGGGAGGCGATGGCCGCCGCCTGGGCGATCAGGTTCACCGAGAACGCGACGTACACCTGCTTCAGCGCGACGGTGATCGCTTCCGGCGCCACCGCGTAACCCACGCGAAGACCGGCGAGGCCGTACGCCTTCGAGAACGTCCGCAGCACCGCGACGTTGTCCCTGCCGCGCGCCAGTTCGACGCCGTCGGGCACCTCGACGTCGGTCACGAACTCCTTGTACGCCTCGTCGAGCACGACGAGCACGTCCGAGGGCACCGCGTCGAGGAAGCGTTCCAGCTCCGCGCGCCGCAGGGCGGTCCCGGTCGGGTTGTTGGGGTTGCACACGAAGACCAGCCGCGTCTTCGGCGTGATCGCGGCGAGCATCGCGTCGAGATCCAACCCATGCTCGACCGTCAGCGGCACCTTCACGCTGACGGCGTTCGCCACCTGCGTGACGATCGGGTACGCCTCGAACGAACGCCACGGGAAGATGACCTCGTCACCGGGGCCGCACAGCGCCTGGATCATCTGCTGGCAAAGGGAAACCGAACCGCAGCCGACGGCGATCCGCTCGACGGGCTCGTTCAGTTCGCGGGCGAGCCGCTCGACGAGCGCGGACGCCGTGATGTCCGGGTACCGGTTGATGCCCTGCGCGGTCTCGGCTATGGCCTGCGCCACACTCGGCAGCGGTCCACCGGGGACCTCGTTGCTCGCCAGCTTGATCGCACCCTGGATTGTCCGGCCAGGGACGTACTTCGGCAACGATTCGAGATCCGCACGCGGCGAAACAGGGGACATCTTCGGCGCTCCTACGTCGGGGGGACGGTTTCGACACCGTATCCTCCCGCGCTGCGGCAAGCTCCGAATATTTACCTAAGAGTGGTCTGATGGAGGAATGACCCTGACGACCACGGTGGAACACCAGCATGCCGACGGCCACACGCTGCGCCTGACCTTCGCCGAACCGGATGGCGTCGTCCGAGGCGGGCTCGTGGTGCTGCATGAGGAGACCGAAGAGGTCGAAGAGGGTCTGAGCCTGCTCCTGGCCGGGCTCGCCGGCGAAGGCTGGCTCACCGTCACCCCGCATCTCGACCGCGACAACCTCACGCAGCAGGACCTGCTCGAAGCCACCGACGCGACGCTCGCCTGGCTCGCCGAACGCGGTGTCCAGGCGGATCTCGTCGGTGTCGTCGGTTTCGACCTCGGCGGGACGGCCGCGCTGGTCGTGGCGTCGAACCGCAGGCTGGGCGCGGCGGTCAGCGTCGGCGGGCAGGGTGTCACCGGGCTGCCGGTCCTCGTCGAGATCGCGGGACGGCTCACCAGTCCGTGGCTCGGCATGTACGGCGACGCGGGCGACGAGGAGGGTGGCGCCGAGGTCGAACAGCTGCGTGACGCGGCGGCGACGGCGAGCGTCGCGACGAACGTCGTCCACTACCCAGGCGCCAACCACCGCTTCGACGCGGACCCGGACGCCGCCGCGGAGGCCTGGCAGCGCACGTTGAATTGGTTCGACGCCCACCTGCGCTGACTCCATTCGCGCTAACATCTCCCTTGAATGTGACAGGGGAGGGTCAAATGGCACAGCCACCCAAGGTTCCCGCGACACCACAAGCCGCATTCGGAGCGTCGGCTCCGGCCTTGGCACCCGTGGCGGGCCAGATCCGGGACACCAAGACCGCTGCCAAGAAGGGGACCGTCAAGGTCACCGAGGACGCCGCCAAGAAGCTCGTCGACGCGCTGCTCAAAGCGCGTCACGAGCTGAACGCGCTGATCAAGGACTCGACCGAGTTCAAAGCACCCCTGAAACTGGGCGACAACTTCGTCGGGCACACGATGAGCGAACGCTTCCAGGGCGCCGCGACCGAGGGGACCGAAGGCGCCGTGCCCGTCCTCGAGGACTTCGCCGTGGTGCTCAAGGACTTCCAGCTCACCGTGATGGCGGCGCGGAAGATGTACGTCGCCGCGGACGAGGAAGGCCAGGAGCAGCTGCAACGGGTCGCCCGCCGGTTCGACATGGAGGACATCGTCGAGCACGAGCGGAAGGACGAGCACTGATGCGCATCCTGCCCTCGCCGTGGCCGCCGCCGGAGCCCGAGCCCGGCCCCGATCACCTCGGCGCCGACATCGACTGGATGAGCTACTCGCACCGCGAGCTCTACGAAATGGTCCACAACGAGCTGGACCTGGCGAGCGCGGAAGCCGTCGCCGCGCAGTGGGCGAAGATCAGCGCGTTCCTCGACCGGGTCGGCACCGAACTCAGGGCGGCCATCGTCGCCACCGCCGACGGCTGGACGGGCGAAGGCGCGGACAGGGCCCGTGACGCCGCGATCAAACTCGTCGACTGGGCAGGCGAGACAGGCTGGCGCGCGGAGAACGTCGCGAACTGCGTGCGCCGTCAGGCGGACCTCGCCGAGACAGCCCGGCGCACGATGCCCGAGCCACCGGGGACCGCCCCGCGGCCCAAGGTGCCGGAGCCGCCGAGACGCCGTCCGATCCCGGTCTCCGATTCGACGCAGGCCATGTCGGCCGCGTCGCCGTCGAAATCCGGCTTCGCCGAGGCCGGGCGGATCGTCGCCGAACCCACTGACGAGAGCTCGCAGGACCTGCACCGTCAGGCCGCCGACGTGATGACACGGATGCAGCGCAACTCCGGCGAGGTCTACGAGAGCGTCCCTCGCTTCACCTCGTACGGCAAGCAGCCGCAGCTCCTCAAGACACCCGAAGAGCCGGAACCGAAACCCAAGCCGGAACCGGTGCCGGTGCCGGTCCCGCCGCCGGACGACTCGACGCACCGCAGCGCCACCGACGATGCCGCTCCGATCCAGGTGCGGGAGCCGGTCGAGGCACCACGCTCGCCCGGTGCGAGCAGCGGCGCCTACGTCCCGCCGCCGCCCGGCACCTCCGGCGGAACCCAGGAGCAGCTCGGACAGGGCAACCGATCCGGCGTCGGCGGCTTCGGGCCATCGGGACAACCAGGTCAGGTCGCCGGGACACGGGCTGCGGCCGCGGGCATGGGCGGTTTCGGCGGGATGCCGATGGGGATGGCGGGTGCACAAGGGCGGCAAGGCGAGGAAGACCAGCACAAGGCGCCCGGCTACCTCGTCGAGGACTCCGACATCTGGGGGCTCAGCGGACAGGTGACGCCGCCGGTCATCGGCGAAGACCCGAGGGGAGGCCGCTGATGGACTGGATCCGGTTGCACATCGGCGAGCTGTTCCTGCTCTGGTCGGCGCACGGCCGCGACGAACTGCCCGCGGTGCTGGAGATCCCGCACGCCGGGCGGACGCCGGAGTTCCGGGCGGAACTGGTGGCCACGGCGAGCCGCACGCTGGCGGAACGCGGCCTCGGCACGGTGGAGGCGCCCGCGCCTGGGCTGGTGGGGCTGCTGCACACCCTCGCGAACAGCGAACTGACGCTGGACCTGCGGCTCGACGGCGACCCGGCGTACCGGGCCGTCGGCTGCGTGTCCGATCGCGGCGCCGTCGCGATCGGTGTCTCGGGCACCGATGTCGAGTTGTCGGCACTGCGGGAACCGCTCGTCGCCGCGACCCTGCTGCAGGCGTTGCCGCCGTGCGAGCAGGGGCGGGGCCTGTCGGTCAACCTGCGCGTCGACGACTACACGGCCGCGTGCGAGGCGGGGGAGAGCGGCGGACAGCCGGCGTTCTCCGACGTCCTGCGCGACGCCGGGCTGCGGGAACCCGAGGTCATCGTGATGGTGCGGATCGCGACCCAGCGGATCGGCAGCGGTCGGCTCGGCGCGACCAGGAAGTCGTGGGAGGGCCGCTGGGTGCGCGGAGAGGGTACGTTGACCTGGGTCGACACCCCCGACGGCCGCTACGGTCTCCGCCGCGACCGAGGCTGGCTGACCATCACCCCGCTCGACGCGGGCCGTCTCAAGACGATGGCGTACGAGCTGTTCACGGGGGCTCGCCAAGTAGGTTAACGAAGGTTAACATCGCGGGGTGACGCACACCGCCGACGCCCCCGAAGTGCTCTGGCGCCCCGAGCCGAGCCGCCTGTCCGACACCAAGATCGACGCGTTCCGCCAGTGGCTGCGCGCCGAACGCGGCGTGGAAGTCGACGACTACAACGCGTTGTGGGAGTTCTCCGTGCAGCGCGGGCCGGAGTTCTGGTCGGCCGTCGGCGACTTCCTCGGCCTGCGCTGGCACGACGAGCCCGGTGAGGTGCTCACCGGCGAGATGCCGAACGCCCGGTGGTTCGAGGGCGGCACGCTGAACTACGCCGAGCACTCGCTCATGCCCGGCGTCGCGGGCGCCGCGAAGGCCGACGACGAGGTCGCCGTGATCTTCCACCGCGAAGACGGCCTCTCGTCGCAGCTGACCTACGGTGCCCTGCGTTCCGCCGTCGCCTCCGCGCGGGAAGGGCTGCGAAAGCTGGGAGTGTCCAAGGGAGACAGGGTCGTCGCGCTGGCGCCGAACTGCCCGCAGACCCTGATCGCCTTCCTCGCCACCGCGAGCCTCGGCGCGATCTGGTCGTCGTGCTCGCCGGACTTCGGTGTCCGCGCGATCACCGACCGCTTCGCGCAGATCGAGCCGAAGGTGCTGATCGCGGTCAACGGCTACGTCTACAATGGACGGTGGTTCGACAGCCGGTCGACGGTGAACTCGTTGCGGGACGAGATCTCCACCCTCGAAGCGACCGTGCTCATCGACTACGCCGGCGGCCGTCTCGACGGCACCCTCGACTGGGACACCCTGCTCGCCGACAACGACGGCGCGGAACTGGCCTTCGAGCCCGTCGAATTCGGCCACCCGCTGTGGGTCCTGTACTCCTCGGGGACCACCGGCCTGCCGAAGGGCATCGTCCACGGGCACGGCGGGATCACCCTCGAACACCTCAAAGCCCTTGCGCTGCAAAGCGATCTCGGTCCAGGTGACCGGTTCTTCTGGTTCACCACCACCGGCTGGATGATGTGGAACTTCCTCATCTCCGGCCTGCTGACCGGAACCACGATCGTGCTGTTCGACGGCAGCCCCGGCAGCCCGGACCTCAACGTGCTGTGGCACTTGGCCGAACAGCACCGCGTCACCTACTTCGGCACGTCGGCGCCGTACATCCAGAGTTGTCTGAAGGCCGGGATCAAACCGGCGGAGCGGTACGACCTCACCGCGTTGCGGGCCTTGGGATCCACCGGTGCGCCGCTCAGCGTCGAAGGATTCCGGTGGATCGTCGACGAGGTCGGCAAACGCGTCCAGATCTGCTCGGTGTCCGGCGGCACGGACCTGTGCGCGGCGTTCGTCGCGGCGGCCCCGGACGTCCCGGTCTGGCTGGGCGAGCTGTCGGTGCGCTCGCTCGGCGCCGCCGTCGCCGCTTTCGACGAGGACGGGAAGCCGGTGGTGGAGACGGTCGGCGAACTGGTGATCACCCAGCCGATGCCGTCGATGCCGGTGTTCTTCTGGAACGACCCGGACGGCTCACGGCTGCGCGAGGCGTACTTCGAGATGTATCCGGGGATCTGGCGGCACGGCGACTGGATCCGGATCACCGGACGCGGCTCCGCGGTCATCTACGGGCGCAGCGACTCGACGTTGAATCGTGGCGGCGTCCGGATGGGTACGGCCGAGTTCTACCGGGTCGTCGAGTCGTTCGACCAGGTCGCGGACTCGCTCGTGATCGACACGTCGGCGGCCGGGAACGAGGACGGGCAACTGCTGTGCTTCCTCGTGCTGGCCGACGGCGCGTCACTCGACGAGGTCGAGCCCGCCCTGCGCAAGGAGCTGCGAGGGGCTCTCTCGCCGCGGCACGTGCCCGACCGGTTCGTCCAGGTGCGCGAGGTGCCCCGGACGCTCAACGGCAAGAAATGCGAGGTTCCGGTCAAGAAGATCCTTTCGGGGGTTTCACCTGACCGTGCCGTCAGCCGGGATGCGCTCCTGAACCCCGACGCCCTTGTACCGTTCGTAGAACTGGCAAGGAGTTAGGCCGCGTCCTGCGAGTCACGTTCGCGGTCTCCGCGCCCAGGCGGCCCATCGAAAAGACTCACAGGACACGACCTGACGGGGGCAGAACTTGGCGGGCGTTTGGCGGGTGGCGGGTGCCACCTCGGTCGTGGCGATCACCTGGGTGACACGGCTGGCCGGACTGCTGGCCCTGGTCTCGGTGCTGGTCCCGGCCGGGCGTCGCACCCTGCGCGGACACGTCGCCGTATGGCTGGAACTGCCGCACGAGGCCACGGTCGGCGCGGCCACGGTCGCGCTGGTGACCGGGGTGCTGCTGATGCTGCTCGCCACCGGCCTCAAACGACGCAAACGCCGGGCCTGGCAGCTGGCGGTCGCCGCCGCGGCGCTGCTGACGGTGTCGCATTTCGGGCTGCGTCACGTCCTGGGCCCCGGCCTCGTTTCGCTCGCGCTGCTGATCGCCCTGATCGCGACGCGGCGGTATTTCATCGCGCTCCCCGACCCGGTGACGGGAAGGTGGCGCGCGGTCCGGGTCTTCCTGCAGCTGACGGTGGCCGGGGTCGCGATCAACTTCGTGCTGCTGTCGGTCGCGCGGGCGGTGGAACCCCTGGACGTCGGCGACCGGCTGGCGCAGTCGGTGCTGGCACTGGTCGGCGTCAGCGGCCCCGCCGTGTTCCGCGCGCTGTGGCTGGAGGACCTGTCGGCGGCCGTCGGGGTGTTGTTCGGCATCGCCGCGGTCCTGCCGGCGGCGTACTTCCTGCTCCGTTCCGCCGAACCCGCCCCGGAACTGACCGACGACGAGGTCGAGCGGCTCAGGGCGCTGCTGGACGAGCGGGACTCGCTGGGGTACTTCGCCCTGCGCCGGGACAAGTTCGTGGTCTTCTCGAAGTCAGGGAAGGCCGCGGTGACCTATCGCGTGATCGCCGGTGTCGCACTGTGCTCGGCGGACCCCCTCGGCGACCCGGAAGCGTGGCCCGGCGCGATCGAGGAGTACCTGGACGTCTGCCGCAGGTACGCCTGGACCCCGGCGACCATGGGCTGTTCCGAGCTGGGCGCGACCGTCTTCGCCCGCTTCGGGCTCGAAGTGCTCGAGATCGGCGACGAGGCCGTCGTCGACACCGCCACCTTCACCCTCGAAGGCCGCGTCATGCGCGGAGTCCGCCAAGCCGTCTCACGCACGAAGCGCGCCGGCTACACCGTCCGCGTCCGCAAGGCCGAAGACCTGTCGCCGTCGGAGCTCGACGAACTCCGCGCCCTCGCCGCCACCTGGCGCGGCACCGACACCGAACGCGGCTTCTCGATGGCCCTCGGCCGCATGGGCGACCCAGGCTCGGTCCTCGTCACCGCCGAGCACGAGGGCAGGGTGCGCGGAGTCCTCCAATTCGTCCCGTGGGGCCAGAAGGACCTGTCCATGGACGTCATGCGCCGCGACCGCACCGCCGACAACGGCATCAACGAGCTGATGATCTCCGAACTGCTCCTGACGACCCCCGCCCAGCACGTCTCCCTGAACTTCGCCGCCTTCCGCGCCGTCCTGGAGCAAGGCCAACGCATCGGCGCCGGCCCCGTCGCCCGCCTCTCCGCCAGGACACTGCGATTCTTCTCACGTTGGATCCAGATCGAGACCCTCTACCGCTTCAACGCCAAGTTCCAGCCACGGTGGGTCCCGCGCTACCTGGCCTACCCCGCGGCCCGCGACCTACCCCGAGTCGGCATCGCCGTCTTCGAAGCCGAAGGACTCGGCGGACGCCCATCCGGCCTGCTCAGAGCGTTGCGGCGGATCTAAGGGGGGTCCCTTTCGCGGGGGTTCGCGGGGTGTGTAACCTATTTGAGCAGTGGTCGTTGGGCCCAGGAGGCTTCGCCTAGTCTGGTCTATGGCGCCGCACTGCTAATGCGGTTGGGGGTAACCCCCCTCCCGGGTTCAAATCCCGGAGCCTCCGCTGGCACCTGTTCCGGCAGGTGCTAGATTGAAAACTGAACAAGCGCCCGTAGCTCAGCTGGATAGAGCATCTGACTACGGATCAGAAGGTCAGGGGTTCGAATCCCTTCGGGCGCACGTCTGGTTGAGACAGCACTGAGGCCCTCCCGTTCGCGGGAGGGCCTTTTTGTCTGTCCGTTGTGGACCGTAAAGGAAAGCCTTCGATCATCCGGCGTCGTTGTTCTGGGTTACGCTGAAAAACGTCCAATGGTCGAGGGGCGCGGTGGGGACTATGCCGGAAGCAGAACGATTTTCCTCGCTCGATGTCTGTTCTGGAGCGGGTGGGCTCGCACTGGGCTTGGAACAAGCAGGCTTCGATCCTGTTCTGCTGCTGGACAATCGGGATGTGGCGTGTCAGACGCTGCGAGCGAATCGCCCTGATTGGGATGTCCTCGAACTGGATCTGCTCGAGTTCGTTCCAGACGAACACCAGCAGGTCTATGACGTCGATCTGCTGTCCGCTGGCCTTCCGCGGGTGAAGGCATCCGCGACGGTGAACAGGACTCGTGGCAGTGACATCGAGCTCGAGCTGCTCAAGGCGACCATCATGCTGATGCACGGAGTTCAGCCGCGTGCGCTCCTGGTCGAGAACGTTCCGGACCTCGTCACCAAGGACGCCTACAGCCCGATCAGGGGATTCGTCGGTACAGAGCTCGATCACCTGGGCTATCGACACAAGTGGTTCGTGGTCAACGCGGCCGACCATGGCGTGCCCCAGAGTCGCGAGCAAGGTGTTCTGGTGGCGCTCAAAGGCGATGCCATGGACGCCTTCGAAGAACCTGAACCGAGCTTGGAACCGCCGGTGACGGTGGGTGAGGCGCTGGAAGAGTCGATGAGGGCCCGCGGGTGGGCTCAGGCAAGCGAGTGGGCCCGGTACGCGGACAAACTGGCGCCGACCTTGGTCGGCGGATCCTGGGAACGGGGAGGTCCGGACCTCGGCCCGACGGGGTCGAAGCGGGCGTGGGCCAAGATGGGCGTGGACGGCGCCACGGTCGCGAACGAGGTGCCAGGTCCCGACTTCGTGTGGGACCCGGCGCTCGGCCGGGAAGGCATGGTCAAGCTGACCGTCGAGCAAGCCGCACGCCTGCAGAGTTTCCCCCCGGACTGGCGATTCGAGGGCAGGAAGACCGCTCGTTATCGACAGGTCGGCCATGCCTCGCCGCCACCCGTCGCGCACGCGTTGGGATGTGCCATTCGTGCCGCACTGACACGCGGTGGAGCCTGATGATTTCAAGGCCGTCATACACGAGTTAAGCTTCCACCCCATGACCCCTGTGCAGCCGCAGCTGTTCACGACTGCGCAGATCCAGATGGTGGACCTGTTCGCGGGGCCCGGCGGACTGGACGTCGCCGCGCACTGGTTGGGCGTGCACGTCGACGGCATCGAGTGGGACGACAACGCCTGCAAGACCAGGACGGCCGCAGGTCTCGGCACCAAGCACGACGACGTGCGGGCCTTCGGCCCCAAGGACTTCCCCGATGCCACCGTGCTCTCGGGTGGACCTCCGTGCCAGACGTACACCGTCGCGGGAGGTGGTGCCGGCCGTCGTGCGCTGGACACGGTTCTCGGCTTCGTCGAGCGGATGGCCGCAGGTGACGACATCAGCGCCGAACTCGAGAAGATGCACGAAGACGACGAACGCGCAGGCGACGACAATCGCAATGGCAAAGAGCGTTCCGGCTTGGTACTCGAGCCGTTGCGCTGGGCATTGGAAGCTCTCGACTACGAAATGCCTTACGAAGCCATCGTGCTGGAACAGGTTCCGACGGTCCTGCCGGTCTGGCAGGCATACGCCGGTGTTCTGAAGGAACGTGGCTACAACGTCGCCTGCGGCGTCTTGCACACCGAAGAGTTCGGAGTCCCGCAAACTCGCCGTCGCGCGATCCTCATTGCACGACTCGACGGCGAGGCTTCTCTGCCGACGCCGACGCATCGTCGGTACTACAAGGGCAAGGACCGGTCCGAGGGAGTAGCCACTCTCAAGCCGTGGGTGACGATGTCGGATGCCTTGCGCGACAGGGACGAGCCGTTCGAAGTGGTGTCGAACTACGGTACCGGCGGTGATCCCAAGTTGCGGGGAAGGCGCAGGTCCGACGAGCCTTCCGCCACGGTCACCGGAAAGATCTCACGGAATCGGCTGTATTCGTCCGGTTCGTCGAGGCGTGAGCTCGATCGGCTGACGAAGGAGGAAGCCGGCCAGTTGCAGACTTTCCCCTTCGACTACCCCTGGTCCGGCAAAGAGATCGCACAGCAGGTCGGCAATGCCATTCCGCCGCGCTTGGCCGCACATGTGCTCGCTGCGGCCTTGGGACGCGAGTTCAAAGCCGATGACCTCGACAAGGTTGTCGCCGCGAAGTGGGATCCGGGAGTTTACGACCGACCTCAGCTGCCCTCGACGCCTGTCGCGACTCCGTCCGAAAAGGACGTCATTCCGGAGAATCGACAGCCTTCTTCCGAAGTCGCATAGGCGCTTCTTCGAGTAACTGCCTGAACAGCGGCATCAGGGCCTCGGCAGAGTCCTCGCTGACTTCGCCGTCGTCCGGTCCGTCGGGAAGACGGTCCCAGTGCACCGGTGCCATGTCCTCGGCCTCGGCGATCCAGTCGTGCACCGCGTCTTGATCCACCGGCTCGTCAGGCGCCAGAACGTCGTACAGCAGGGTGCTTCCCGCCGCGTTCACAGCGGACGACAACGCGTTGGCCCGGTCTCCCAGACGTGAAACGTTCGAACGCTTCAACTCTTCGAGCACGCGAATTATCGCGAACGCGGTCGGGCGATGGTCGATGACGTCCAGGCGCATCGTCGTGTTCAGGACGTCTTGAATGCTGCAGGCGACTTCCACCGGGCCGTAGTCGTCCGCGTTGCGGAACAGCTCGGCCGCCCACCACAGACGGGCGAAGGCCTGGGTGTAGTGGGGGCCGCTGAATCGGGAGGCCTGCGTGATTTCGGCGCCCTTGTGGCGCCATACCACGTAATCCGGGGCCGCGATCATGGAGAGGAAGTTCCACAAGCGACTGTCGGCAGCTTCGGCCCTGGTCATCCGCAGGGTGGCATGCAGTCTCGGTGCCAACCAACCGTCGGCATCCACGGGCCTTCCCTCGAAGCGCTTTGTTGCCACGTCGAGCAACTCCCGGATCGGCGCGATCCTCCAACGGGCTTCCGACGACGGAAGGGGACTCGAAGCCTTGCGTAATGCCACAAGCGGCGGTTTTTCCTGCCCTGACTGCATACCGCGAGTCAGGAACTTGGCCACCGCCGCGTTCGGCAACAGGCCCAGAGCGAGCGGGAGGTCGGTCCTGTTTTCGAGGCTCATTGTTCATCGCTCCTGTCCGAACGATGGACAGATCGCACGGCGTTGGTCAGCTTCTTGGTGATCTGACTTCGCCTGCCTGCCGCGTACTGAACACTCGTCTGGAGTTCGGACCAACCGAACCCCTTGGTACGACGTTCGTTGATGTCGAAGAGCGCGTCCGTGAGCTGCCGTCCCGGCAGCACGTCCGGCAGCATCATCCGCACCACGGCCTCGCGCCAGCCGGCAGGCATCTGAGGTGTCCCGTCC
Organism: Amycolatopsis alba DSM 44262; assembly: GCF_000384215.1. Taxonomy (NCBI): domain Bacteria; kingdom Bacillati; phylum Actinomycetota; class Actinomycetes; order Pseudonocardiales; family Pseudonocardiaceae; genus Amycolatopsis; species Amycolatopsis alba. Next base: position 4,094,735 of record NZ_KB913032.1, read on the forward strand.
TCGTCGAGGTCCAGATCGCTGATGGCCGTGTGGAACATGGCTGTCCACGCATCCTGGGCGACTTGGCTCGCCGTCATCTCCCGCAACATCTTCTCTTCCGGGCTGCCGCCGGTGCCGTGCAGGGCATCGACCAAACCCTCCACCGCGCTCGTGTTCAGATAGACCGTCGGGATGTCACCGGTGGTTTCGACGATCCAAGGTGATTCCTTGAACGGACGCAGCCATTCGTGCGGCCCTTCACGGAAGTCGATCTCCACGATTTCGATATCGCGTTGTCGGACCGGGGTGGTGACCTTGAGGTCCACGAACCAGTCCTTCTCGGCGGCGCCGATGAAGCGGCAGGCCATGTCGTCGAGTGTGGCGACAACCGTCAGACCGAGTGAGGCGCGGTTGAGATGGCGGGCATGAGCCAGTTCGATGCTCCCGCGCCAACTACCGTCACGAGAACGGGTCAGTCGTGTTGTCGACCGGGCATTGGTGGCTTTCTCGGTGAGCACCGCCAGGCACACCGGATCGACCCAAGGGCCTTCGGCGAGCTCCTCCTCGGGGAGCTTGGCGGCGAGGTGCAGAGTCGCAACCTCCCATTCCTCTCGTCCGGTTCGATGCAGCGCCACTGTCTGCTCGACCTTGGACACGTGCGAGTACGGGAGCTCCGCACCGTCCACACTCACGGCCGTCACGTCGAGGCTCACGTCACCGAAGAGCGTCGGGTAGGGGAACGCGGCTCTCACGCGACACCTCCGCGGGCCTTCTGGACGTCCACGACCAGTCGGGACAGCCGACCTTGAACGGGATGACTTCCCGGATCCGTGACACCGATGAACGAGGCCGATCGCGTCCCCGGCGGGACGACCAGGTTGCCGTTCTCGATGTCGCAGTTCTTCGCCGGTGTGAGGAGACTCCACTCGACGGCAGGTCGTCCGCCGGACCTGACGTCGAACTTGGCGACGGGGGTCAGCAACCACGGGTCTTCCGCGCCGGGCAGCTTGATGTCGACGCTCACGTGCCAGGCGCCGGAGTCGTCCAGTTGCGCGTTGATGCTCCGGACCGTCGGCACGCCCTGTGCGCGTCTGCTGCCGGCGGCGGCACCGTCGAGTTTCAGCAACTCCTTCAGGACGCTCGGGCCACCACGATGGCCGATCTCCCGACGCCCGACAAGCTCGCGTACCGCCTTGTCGATCTCTTCGAGGAACTCGCTGATACGGGACAGCGCTCCTCGTTGGTACAGGGACGTCAGCTCTTCCGTGCGATCCCACTTGTGGTGCTCGGGGGGCTCGGACGCACGGAGAAACCGTTCTGCGAGATCGACGTCTTCGCCTTCGTTCTCGGTCGCATGGCCGGCGAGAAGGACAGCTTGGAAGGCATCCGTGCCCAGCGGGAGATCCCTGGGGCGTCTCTCGATGATCGTCATGCGGTTGCCGCGCATGCAGACCACTCGGTTGGTTCGTTCCTCGCCCTCGGCACGGGTGAGCAGAAGGACGGCGGAGTGTCTTGCGCCTTTGCCTTGTACCCGATCTTCGCCTTTCATCGGGGTGACGAACAGCGGTACGTCGACACTGGCCACTTGATCGCCCGCGGTCCGCTCGGTCACGGTCTCGTTGTCCAGATACGCCTTGAGGGCTCTGCTCAGCGCGGGATGGTGAGCATGGGGGTTGACCTGCTGTTCGGGTACCAGCACCCGGCCGTTGCGCAAGGTCGTGACGCGGGCTTCGAGCAGCGCGCCTGCCCGGTCACCACCGATCATCGCGGCCCAGAAGCCATCGGCCAGAGATCGCACCAGCTTCTCGTGCATCTCCTCCAGCGATTCCGCGTCCCCTGAGGCGTCATGCGCCCCGACGATGAGGAACGACGTGCCTGTTTCCGCGTTGGCCCGTTCGAGCTGCAGTCCCCGGACGGACTCCTCGTCCGCCCACCATGACCGGGAGACACCCTTGTGGCTCTGCGTGGTGTCCGGCTCACCGAACCAGGCCGGCCCCGCGTAAGCCGTCCCGTCCACGGTTCGCCAAGGCAAGTCGAGTCTGCCGATGACACGACGTTCGGTCCGGCCCTCATGGGGAATCGACAGCGTCGAGTTCATCAAGACCAGACCGAAGCGGCTGGTGGCCCAAAGAGTGACCTTCCCGAGTCCATAGGACCCGCCTGCTCGTTTGCCTGCCTGCTTGTGGCTGTCGAGCTGCCTCCGGACGACAGCCGCGAAGCGACCGTCGCTGTACTCGGGGCCGGTGAGGCCGGCGGCGTTGTAGTCGTCCACCCTCAACAGCAGCAGCGACCTGGTCCGATCCAGGTCGTCCAGCGCCGCCCGCAGACTGCGGGAGACCTTCTGTTCGGCCGAAGCGGCTTTGTCGTAGTGCGGGCGTAGCTTGTCCCACTGCAACGCATCGAGGAACGAGTCGAGGTGTGCGCCGCTCAACTCGTGCAACGTGTAGTGGACCCGGACCGGTTTGGAAGGATCATGGCGTTCGTCGAGCGAGTTCTGGGTCGCCTCGCGAGCGAGGACGGCAAGGTCGGCGTTGAAGGCGAAGGCGGCGGCGTTGCCGTATTCACGTCCACCGTCCGCATGTGCCGGCCTGTGGTGCCATTCCAGCGGGAGTTTGGCGACCACGTCCGCGGTGCGGTTGTGCAGAGAGGCCACGTCGATGCCGAGAAACTCGGCGATCCGGCGCTTGACCTCCTCCCGAGGTTCGGCCCGTCCGGTGATCCAGGCGGACACGGCGGCACGGGTCAGAGCCAGATGCTGCGCGAGCTCGGCCTGGGATTTCGATGCCCGACGCAGCTGTCGTCCGAGCCACGGGCCGAAGTCCTCGGCCTGCTGAGCGCTCATTCGTCCGATCGCCTTCCCTGGTGCCTGCGGCGACCTCCCGGCAAGAGGTCCCAGGGTGCAGTCTAGCAGGCAAGTTTGACACTTGCGCGCCGTCAAATTAGATTTGTTTTACCCTCGGACGGCTGGTCTTGGTCGGGGTGTGCCACACTATGGCTACTCAAAGTATGACTACTCACCTCATCACTCCGACAGGCAGACGCGCGGTTCGGAGTGGCGACTCACCCCGACGGGGAGGGACTCGGGCAGCGACAGTCCACTGACTGCCCACGCACGATCGAATCCCAGCGCGGCCCGTGGTCGGGTCGTAGTTCCACCGTGCCCGAATGCGTATCGGAGGTGTCCGACACGCGACGGTGTGCCGCGCCCTCGAACCCCGATCCGACTCAGGACCAAGGCGACGTTGGTCGTTGAACCCGTCGCTCAAGGAGCGAGAAGAAGTGGCGATGATCGACCGCGCGGCCAGTGCCGTGCTCGGCATGATCGCCAGGCTGGACAGCCTGGCACTGAGGACCTACGCGCTCGACCCCGATCGCATCAAGGAGGACGCCAACGCGGAGCGTCGTATCCATCAGGGTGGCTACGGAGAACGCCAGGTGTACGAGCTGGTGCAGAACGGTGCGGACGAGATGCGGGCGCTCGAACACCGGAACGGCACGATCCAGGTCGTTCTCACCGAAACCCATATGTACTGCGCGAACGACGGTGCGCCCATCTCGGAGCAGGGAGCGGACACCATCCTGCGCATGGGGGTGTCGCAGAAGAGCGGCGGTCAGATCGGTCGCTTCGGTGTCGGAGTGAAGTCGGTGCTGACCGTGACCGACACTCCGCAGTTCTTCAGCCGGTCAGGGGCGTTCGGGTTCGACGCGGAGCGTTCCGCCGAGGAGATCCTCACGGCCGTCAACGCCGCGCGGGTGGAGAACGGCGAGGAACCGTTGGAAACGGTGGGCGACACTCCGGTGCTGAGGCTCGCTTGGCCGCTGGACGAGGACAGGCATCGCTCGTCCGACCCGATCCTCGACGAGCTGATGAGTGCGGGAGCGGCCACCGTCGTCCGCTTGCCGCTGGTGACCGGCGTCAGTGATCTGCTCGGCAAGGACATCATCGAGTTCCCTCGCCTCTTCCAGGTGTTCTCGCACCACGTCCGCAAGATGGTGCTCGAGGACCGTCGGGAGTTGCCGGTCGTCCGTCGCGAGATCACCGTCGAGCACGACGGCGTGCGGCACGTGATCCACGAGGCCCGTGGCGGTCGGAAATCGCGCTCGGAGCGGTACCGCGTGTTTTCCCGGAAGCACCAGGTCAGCGAGCGCACGCGACTCGGTGCGGGTGAACTGCACGACCGTGTCGTGATCGACATGTCGTGGGCTGTTCCGGAGTACTCGGTCACGAAGAACGACCGCGGACAGACCGTGTGTCAGGTGCCGCATGAGCGGGGGGAGTTCTGGGCCTACTTCCCGACCGAGTACGCGACCACACTCAGCGGCGTCGTCAATGCCGCGTGGAAGACCAACGAGGACCGGCAGCACCTCCTGTCCGGAAGCGAGCTCAACGTCGAGCTGTTCGACGCCACCGCCGAACTTGTGCTTTCTTCGCTGCCGGATCTGGTGGTGGCCGAAGACCCTGCCGCGTACTTGCCGCTGCTGCCCGGACGTGCCAAAGAGTCGCCGAACTGGGCGTGCGAGTACCTGACCGAGAAGGTCTGGGCACTCGCGGCAGACCGACCTTCGCTTCCCGATCAGGACGGGGTCCTGCGCAAACCCGCCGATCTGCGCGTCCATCCGGAGTTGGGCCAAGCGGCCCTGATGCTGTGGGCCGACTATCCAGGCAGGCCGAAGAACTGGCTGCACGGGTCGGCGGACCTGACCGGGTTGCGTCGGGGAAAGGTGAGCCACGTCCTCGCCGCGGCGGGTGCAGAGACCGAGAGCGTCGTCTCATGGCTGGAGGCTCTCGTCGAGGACGGGACGCCGGAGGCTTCCGTCGCCGCCATTCGGATCGTGGCGCACTTCGAGGAACTCGCGGACGAAGACGTCAAGAGCCTTCAGCTCGCGGCTTCGGCGAGGACGGCCAAGGTCGTCCTGACCGAAGGCGGTGAGTTCGTCGCGCCGACAGCCGGCCGCGTTTTCCGACTCAACGACGAAGACGGTCTCGAGGACGACCTGGTGTACGTGGATCGCAGGATCTCCGGCGACCCGAAGATCCTCCGGGACCTCGACCGGCTCGGCATCCGTGAAGCCGATGCCGAGGGACGCTTTCGCAGCGTCCTCGACCAGGGGTTCTCCGGCTACGGCGCAGAACAGTGGACCAGGTTCTGGGAGCTGTTCAACGCGGCGGGCGGCGTGGAACTCGTGAACGTGGTCAAGGACAAGTCGGCCGGACTCCGGGTCATGACCATGGCCGGGGTCTTCCGTCCGATCGAGTCATGCCTCCTGCCGGGGCCGGTCGTACCCGAGGACGGCTCGCGTGACTCCCGCATGACCGTGGATGTCCGATTCCACACCGACGATCTGGCCGCTCTGCGGGAACTCGGCATGACGGACCGGCCGACTCCGGGCCATCGACCGCCGTCGAACGGCTGGTTCGAGGAGTACCACCAGTGGGCGCATGACGACTACTGCCGGACGCTGAAGGCGACCGCGAGCAGGGTGCAGCTTCAGACGGTGGTACTGAAAGGTCCTCCGACAGCCGGACCGCTGCACCTGTTCCACAAGCTGTCCGACGAAGGCAAGGCCGCGTTCCTGTCGACGATGCCCGACGAGGGCCTGATCGAACACTGGACGAGGCAGATCGGCGCCAAGGTGAGCACCAGGGCACGGGTGCTGTCGCCGGTCAATTGGTTGCTGCGGAACCAGGGCATGGTCGAGACCTCGACGGGGCTCGTCGCCGTGAGCGAAGCGGTCGGACCTCAGCTGAGCGAGTTCGCGTCCGCGCTCCCCGTCGCGGACATCAGTCCGGACAAAGCCCGGCGGTTGGGGATGACCGTGTCCGTCGACGACCTGGAGCCGTGGCGGTGGTCCCAGTTCCTCGGACGTGTGCGGGTGAGCGCTGACGAGAGGTTCGTCGGTCACGCGTACGCCTTGCTCTCGCGGTACGCCTCCGATCTCGTCGAGGGAGAAGAGACCATGCGTTGCCAAGTCGGCCAGGCGTGGGAGCTGCGGCCGCGGGGTGACATCGCGGTGGCCACGACCGATGACGAGTACGCCACCCTGGTCCAGGAGAGTCATCCCGCTGTACTGGTGGATTCCCCGGACCAGATCGACCAGGTCGAGTTCATGGTCCGTGAGCTCGGCATGCGCAGGGTGGCCGATGTCGTCGAGAAGCGCCTGCGCGCGGTCTACAGCAGGCCTGCCACCTTGATCAGCGACGAATACCCGCCGCTTCGGCAGCGTCTGGGTGCGATGGCGGTCCAGGGACTGCGGCTGCAGTGGTGCAGCGAGCTCGAGGAGATGACCAGAACTCCTCAAGGCACGCGAACCACCGCGTTGCGAAGCGCTCGGCAGGACAACACGGTGCTTGTTCCGGAAGACACGTCTTCCGAGGATGTTCTCGTCTTGGCAGACAAGGAATTCGGTTGGGACCTTGGCGTCGTCGGGTGCCGGAGAGTCCTCGAGGCACACCGCGATCAGCAAAAGAACAGTGCTGTCCAAGCCCGACTGGCGACGATCCGGGAAAGCGACAGTCTGGTCGAGAAGATCGTTCTCCTGGTGGGAGAGGACAACCTGCGCGAAGGGCTGCCGACCGGTCTGGTCGCAAGTGAAGAGTCGGAAACAGGCCGGGAGCCGGATGGCCACAGGCTCGCTCAGATGGCGTACAACGCGCATGACAACGGTGTGCTCCGAGTGCACGCGAGGGACATCGCCGAGCGTTTCGAGACCGCTCCGACCCATTTCGACGGAGGCCCCGCGGCGTTGCGGTTCGTGACCGATCTCGGCCTCCCCGACTCGTTCGCCGGCGTTCGGATCCCTGCTCCTCCCATGCGCGAGGAGGCCGACGGTCCGACCGCGTTCCCCGTGCTGCACGACTACCAGGAGGTTCTCGCGATCCGACTGACCGAGCTGCTGCGGGCCGAGGTCCCCGAACGGGGAATGTTGAGCTTGCCGACGGCAGCGGGGAAGACCCGTGTCGCGGCCGAGGGCGCGATCCGGTGGGTGCGGGAGGACGGCGTCCCCGATGGGCCGATCCTGTGGATCGCGCAGACCAGTGAACTTTGTGAGCAGGCTGTTCAGTCCTGGAAGCATGTCTGGGAGAAGGTCGGCCCCGAGCGGTCGCTGGTCATCGACCGCCTGTGGACGTCGAACTCCGCGACGCCCGTCACCGGTCGGCCGCACCTTGTCGTCGCAACGGACGCGAAGTTGCGAAGCTGCTTGGGCTCGGATGAATACGCTTGGTTGCGCAACGCTTCGATCGTTTTCGTCGATGAAGCTCACATGGCGATTTCCCGCGAGTACACCTTGATCTTCGAGCAGCTCGGTCTTACCCATCGTGAGACCGAGCGTCACCTCGTGGGTCTGACGGCGACGCCGTTCCGTACCGACGCGGAGCTGACGAGACGGCTGGTGCAGAGGTTCGGCAACCTGCGTCTGGACGACGGGATTTTCTCCGGCGAACCGATTGTCAGCCTGCAGGATCGCGGAGTGCTCGCACGGGTGGAACATCGCGAGCTGTCCGGTGCGGACATCGTGCTGGACCCTGACGAGCTGAGCGGGATCACGGGTTTCCTTCCTCGAAAGGCGGAGCAACGCCTTGCCGAAGACGATGCCCGCAACAAGCTTCTCCTGGAGGAAATCGCGGCTCTGCCGGAGGACTGGCCGGTTCTCGTTTTCGCGACGTCGGTCAGCCATGCCAAGTTCCTGGCAGCCAAGCTCGGCGATCGAGGTATCCGATCCGCTGCGATCGACTCCGCGACTCCGCCGCCGGAGCGGCGGCAGCGAATCGAGTCCTTCCGGAAGGGACGGATTCGGGTCCTCACCAACTACGGCGTTCTTTCCCAAGGATTCGACGCGCCGGCAACCCGTGCTGTCGTCATCGCCCGGCCTGTGTACAGCCCCAACGACTATCAGCAGATGATCGGGCGGGGGTTGCGTGGTACCCGCAATGGTGGCAAGGACAGCTGCCTCATCCTCGACGTGCGTGACAACATCACGAACTTCCGCCAGGACCTCGCGTTCACGAAGTTCGAGTACCTCTGGCAGAAGGGACGAGGGTGATGGCGCCAGAGGACGTCGGATTCACACTCACGCCTGCTCAGCAACGAGTCGTCACCAGCACACGGGACGCCAAGGTGTTGGTCCCGGCGCAAGCGGGGGCGGGCAAGACCACCACGCTGGTCCATCGGGTCGAGCACCTGATGAAGGCCGAGGGAATCGGGGCCTCGGAGATCCTGATCTGGACGTTTTCCCGTGCTGCCGCTCAGGTCCTGCGCGGCAGGGTGGGGCGGAACGCGGTCGCCGGCAGACGAGTGCGTGCCCAGACCTTCGACAGCTGGGCGTCATCGTTTCTGTCCGAAGTGGGCTACCTGCCCGAACAGCTGGCGAGGATGACGTTCGACGATCGGATCGAGCTGGCCAGACAGGAAATCCTGAACGGTGCCGTCGAGAACACCGAACGAGGCAAGCCCGCCCACGTCATCATCGACGAGGTGCAGGACCTTGTCGGGTTGCGGCGCGACATGGTCGAAAGCTTTCTCGATCACTTCCCCGACATCGGTTTCACCGTCGTCGGTGACACAGCCCAGTCGATCTACGGCTTTCAGGTGGCGGACCCGCAGGAGAGGGCGGACGAGACGGGTTATTTCTTCAGCTGGGTGCGCGGTTCTTTCGGAGACGAAGTCCACGAAGTGGTGCTGGACGACAACTTCCGTGCCCGTACCGCCGAGGCGCGGGTGGCGCTGCCTCTCGGAGCACAGTTGCGGAACGACGACGAGGCGGTGGCCTGTCTCCCGCAACTCCGGTCATGCCTCGCCACCCTTCCGCTCTTCGGGGGGCTCGATACACCCTTCGCGCAGGATTCCTTGCGGTACTTCAACGGCACGACGGCGATTCTGTGCCGTGACAACGCTCAGGTTCTGTTGATGGCCGAGCAGCTGGTGAAACTGGGAGTACCACACCGCATCCAGAGGTCGCCCAGGTCGGGCGCCGCACCTGCCTGGGTGGCGGGGTTGATCGGTGCCACCGGCATGGCGACGTTGAGCCAGGAACGATTCGAAGAGCTGGTACCCGAATTCAGCGCGCCCGGAGATCTCGACGTCGCCGAAACGTGGCGTTCGTTGAGGACAGTCGCGGGAGCAGCTCGTAACCGGCTCGACCCGGAAGCCCTGCGCCGAGCGACAGCCGACAGCCGGTTGCCGGACGACCTGACGGCGTTGCCTTCCCGGTCCATCGTCGTGTCCACGGTTCATCGCGCCAAGGGACTGGAGTTCGACCGTGTGCTGGTCGCCGGCTTCACCGCACAAGAGCAGCGCCGTACCGACGAGACCGACCTGGCCGCCGAGGCGCGGCTTCTGTACGTCGCGATGACACGTCCTCGCGACGACCTGTTTCGTGTCGAAGGCCCCAAGACCTGGGCATTGCGCAAAGGCGAGCAGCTTTACAAGCCGATCGCGCGTTGGTACGCGACCGGTCACAAGAATTGGGTCCGTGCCGGCATCGAGAGCATCGAGACCGACGTGTGCCACGAGGCGCCGGCCCGCATACACGGGCCGGGGGCCGATCCCGTGGCCGCGCAGAAGTACCTGGTCGGTTCCGTTCGACCGGGGGACTTGGTGAGTCTCGACAGGCTTCACGATCTGCCGTCGTCGGACACCGAAACACCGCCGTACGGAATCGTCCACGAGGGAATGCCCATCGGCGAGATTTCGAGAAGCTTTCGACATGACTTGTGGCGCCTGCTCAAGCAATCGGCCAACTTCCGCGTGGAGCGATGGCCGTGTCGGATCACCGGCCTGCAGGTCGACTGCGTGGAATCGGTCGTCGGCCCCGGCGCTCTCACCGAACGCCACGGCCTCGGCGACCGCGGCGTATGGCTCGCTCCTCGTCTGTGCGGCCTCGGCCGATTCGACTGGACCCACGCCGATCGACTCCCGGAAGGACATGACCACTCGTGACCGCCTCCCGCCATGCGGCGCACTATGCACTCCGCACCGAACTTCGTGCCGCTTTGCGCGCGGACCTGCTCGGTCCGGAGGGAAGTGCGGAGGAGGTCTTGGCCTCCGATGCCCCTGTCACGGCGTACCCCATCGGTGTCCTGTTCCCGCAAATCGAGGAGTCGGACCAGCCTGCCGAAGAGGACGGGGTGGACACGCCGCCGGACATCGTCCGCGGTGATGATCCGGAGCAAGGTGAAACCGACCTCGGGATCGCGCTGGCCAACCAGCGGAAACCTTCCTCGATGGGCATGACGTTCGCAGTCGATGCCGATGTCGCGGCCGTCGTGTACGCGAAAGTCCGAGTCGCGACGTATGTACCCGAGGATGAAGAGGGCAGGGTTGTCGAGCCGCATCGCGGCGAGGCCCGAAGCATCAAGGAGCAGCGGGAACGCTGGCGTCGGTTACCTGTCGAGTTCGGGCCGGTGCAGATCGACGTCACGAAGCCAGGAATGTCCGGAACAGAGTTCGGCAATGAACTCGAGTTACGCACACTGGTCCGGCCTGCCGACGTCAACGGCGTGGTGTCGGTGACGGTGACCCTGGTCAATACGCGCCGCGTGGGTGTCTACGCCCTGCAGGACGCAGCCTGTTTCTTCCAGTCCGAGCTGGAGGTATTCAGCACGGAGGGAACGCGACCGTTCGTCGAGCGAAGGGCTTTGCTCGAAGCGGTCGACGACGAACACGCGTTGAGTCGGCTGTTGCACCGGCACGCGCCCAATTTCGCCACCGGTCACGGCTGCTCGGTCGCCTGGGACTGGACGGCTCCGCCGATCCGGACTCCCATGCACGCACGTGCTGCGGTTTCGTCCGTCCGTACGGAGTTCATGCCCAGCCATGAGGTGCTCCTGACCGACTCGAACCCGGATATCGACGCCGACGCACTCGGGATGCATCGGCTCGGGAATGGAAGCGTCGAAGAGGTCGGCGAGGCTCTCGGCGGCCTGCTCGACGGGTACTCGAACTGGATCGAGGACCGTCGGCGAGAGATGCTCGAGCTGAAGGGGACGGAATACGACAACGTCGCGCGAGGGCAGATCGAGTTCTGCACCCGAGCGCTCGAGCGGATGCGGCGCGGAGTCGCGTTGCTCGAGGATCCCGAACAGCCGCTGCCGTTCGAGGCGTTTCGTCTGGCGAATCAGGCGATGAGCCGCCAACGCGGCCGGGCCGACTGGATCGAAAAGGGGCGAGCGGGTTCGCCCGATCCCGAAGCAGGCCAGTGGCGCCCCTTCCAGGTCGCTTTCATGTTGCTTTGCCTGGAAGGCATCGTCGATCCGCACCATGAGGATCGGGAGATCGCCGACCTGCTGTGGTTCCCGACCGGTGGTGGCAAGACCGAGGCCTATCTCGGCCTTGTGGCATTCACCGTCTTCCTCCGCCGTCTCCGCGATGGTGAGCACGGTGGAGGCGTGACCGTGTTGATGCGCTACACCCTGCGCTTGCTGACTCTCCAACAGTTCGAGCGTGCGGCGGCGTTGATCTGTGCCATGGAGCGGGTTCGTGCCGAGCGGAGCGAGGGTGACCTCGGCACCACTCCCGTGTCGATCGGCATGTGGGTGGGGAGGTCGGCGACCCCGAACAAGCTCGATCGGGCGCAGGCGAGGCTCGACGAGCTGCGGGCGAAACCGGACAAGCCGCTGCAGAAGGAAAACCCGGTGCAGCTTCACTCCTGTCCATGGTGCGGAGAGCCTTTGAGCGCCACCGACTACAAGGTACGTCTTCGAGCGGCTCGCATGATCGTCCGTTGCCCGCACGGCGACTGCGAGTTCAACAGTGACGCGGGCTTGCCTGTGCATCTCGTGGACGAGGCCGTGTACGACGCCCATCCGACACTTGTCATCGCCACAGTGGACAAATTCGCCTCCATGCCTTGGCGACCCGAGACGGCTGCCCTGTTCAACCGCGATCTCGGTACGGAGGTGCGGAAACCGGAACTGATCGTCCAAGACGAGCTGCATCTCATCTCCGGGCCTCTGGGCACTCTCACCGGTCTCTACGAGACGGCAGTCGACGTCTTGGCGGACCGGCCCAAGGTCGTCGCCTCGACCGCGACGATCCGGCGTGCGTCGGGGCAGGTGGGAGCGTTGTTCGATCGGAAGTTGGCCCAGTTCCCGCCTGCGGGTCTCGACGCGCGGGACTCGTGGTTCGCGGTGGAAACCCCGCGGTCGGACAAGGCATCTCGACGCTACATCGGGTTGCTCACGCCTGCCACGAGTCAGGCGACTCTGCTCGTCAGGACCTATGCGGCCCTGTTCCATGCCGTGTCGCGAACCGCGACCGACCTCGCGGTGAGTGATGCCTACTGGACGCTCGTCGGATACTTCAACAGCCTGCGCCTTCTTTCGGCGGCCGAACTGCAGGTACTCGACGACGTGCAGGATCGCATGGAGCTGTTGGCCAAGCGGGATTCGAACAAGGCGCGGTCCATAAAGGCTCACATCGAACTGAGCAGTCGTGCGGACTCGAGCGCCGTTCCCCATTATCTGAAATTGCTCAAACGTACGTTGCCGGAGGACAAGGCTCTGGATTTGCTGCTGGCGACGAACATGATCTCCGTCGGGGTCGACATCGACCGGCTCGGTCTCATGGCCGTCATGGGGCAGCCGCAGACGACGGCCGAGTACATCCAGGCGACGAGTCGGGTCGGTCGTCAGCATCCCGGCCTCATCGCCGTCATGCTCAACTCGGCGCGTTCGAGAGACCGATCCCATTACGAGAACTTCCCCGGCTTCCACTCGGCTCTCTACCGTGAGGTGGAGTCGACGAGTGTGACGCCCTTCTCTGCTCGCGCTCGTGACCGTGGCTTCCACGCGGTCGTCGTCGCGCTCACCCGACTGACGATCACGAAGGCGTCTCCCAACGACGCGGCCGCCGACATCGAGACCTTCCTGCCCGAGATCAACTCGACCGTCCGACCCGCGATATTGAGCCGAGTCGAGTCGGTCGATCATAAGGAGTTGAAAGCGGCAGAGGAGTGCTTCGACGATTTCATCACTTGGTGGCGTGAGAAAGCGGAGGACGAGCCAGGTCTGGTGTATGAGCCCAAGCGGGGAACCCGGCAGCCTTCACTGCTGAAGAGCTTTGACAGCGGCGAAGACGACAGGAGCTGGGACACGCTCTGGAGTCTCCGCGATGTCGATGCCGAGTCGACACTTTTTCTCGAGAAACGGTAGGGACGAACGGATGACTCCTCCTCCATCCTCCAGGGGCCGTGGCTCCGGTGGCCCAGCTCGTCCGCGGGCGCGCAAACTCGGTGCGGTGCGGCGTTCCCAGCTCGTCACCACGTACGGGGTCGGAGCGATGATCGCAGTCGAAAACGAGTCGTTCATCGTCTCCGGGATCGACTCGTGGAACATCGACGATGCGCCGATAATCAACGAAGGCAGGCTTGCGAACGCGTTTCCCGGCATCGATTTCTTTCGCTTGCCTCCCGCACCTGATCCCGAGTACGGGATCGACGGTGTCCGGGTACGGCGATTCCCCGAATTCTACTCTTGTCCGGATTGCAATGCCCTCCAGTCCTACAAGGAATTCAATTGCCTGCCGGGACGTGCTCGTTGTCCCGACTGTGACGAAGACCTGGTCCCCTCTCGATTCGTCCTCGCGTGCGACGACGGACATATAGATGATTTCCCCTACTGGAAGTGGGTCCATCGGGGAAACGCGTTGCAGAGCGGCTTCTGTGGTGGGAAATTGACGCTGAAAACGGAAGGCAGCGCCGCGTCTCTCCGATCCGTTGTCGTGAGCTGTTCGTGTGGCGTCCAGAGTGTTTCGATGGAGGGTGCGTTCCGTGTCAAGGCGCTGAAAGAATTGGGAATTCGCTGCGAGGGACGCCGTCCGTGGCTCGGCGGAGCCAAGCCGCAGCCGTGTGCCCGTCATCCTCGAACCATGCAGCGAGGTTCATCGTCGGCATGGCATCCGGTGATGCGAAGCGCCTTGTCGATTCCGCCGTGGGGTGAAGGCATTCACCAGCTGCTCGTGCAAGAGAAGTTGCTCGATGCGCCGGAAAGTGTTATCCGCTGGCATTTTGAGCAGCGTCCTGCGCTTCTCAAAAGAAATAAGGCGACCGTCGAGGAGGTGGTGATCATCGCGCGTGAAATAGCCGCTCAGAAGGCTGCGTCGGCCGGGGCTGAAGCTGGTTCGGATGACCTCTATGCCGGCCTGCGGGAGCAGGAATACAAACGCTTGCGCAACGGCAATCCGGAGCGACACTCGGCCGAACGGCAAGATTTCATCTGCGAAAGGCCCGAAGGTGATATCGCGCCAGTGCGCGAACTGGGCGTCGTCGAAATCATGTTGGTGAAGCGCCTGCGCGAAGTTCGGGCGTTGCAGGGATTCACCCGCGGCGTTGCACCCTTGGAGAGTGAACCTGATCATCGACTTGCCGCACTTCATCAGTCTGACATCAACTGGCTGCCTGCGATCGAGGTCAAGGGGGAGGGGGTGTTCCTCAGGCTCGACGAAGACCGATTGCAGGCGTGGGAGACCAAGCCCGAGGTGATCAAGCAGGTCGAGCAGATGCGGCTGAATCATCTCGCGCTTCTGCGTGAGCGAACACCGGCGGACTCGAAGGCGAAGGCGTCCGGATCACCGGTGTCCCCACGTTTCGTGCTGCTCCATACCTTGGCCCACGTCCTGATCAACGAGTGGAGCCTTGACGGCGGATACCCGGCGTCCGCTCTGCGGGAGCGTCTGTACGCGAACGAGTCGATGGCCGGCATCCTTCTCTACACCGCAACCAGCGACTCGGCAGGCAGCCTCGGTGGCATCGTCGCCCAGGGCGATCCGAAAAGCCTTTCCGAAACGCTGAGGTCTGCGCTCGCTCGGGCTTCGTGGTGCTCGAACGACCCCTTGTGCATGGAATCCGGTGCCAGTGGTGCGGACAGCGTCAACCTCGCGGCATGTCACGCGTGTGTGTTGTTGCCCGAAACGAGTTGCGAGCTGAACAACAGTTTCCTGGATCGCACGCTGCTCATCGGCGCTCCTTCCGGAGAGGTGCCTGGATACTTCCAAGCCTCTGGGGTGTGAACCGAAGTGTCAGCCCGGCCGCCTGTCGAGCACGATTTCGTGGACGCGGGCGGCCGCGGCTTCGACTGCTTCGTGTTCCCACACCCGTACGGCCAGCCAGCCCGCGTCGGCAAGGCGAGCGTCGGTGTCCAGGTCGCGCCGGCGATTGGTTTCGATCTTCGTACGCCAGAAATCAGCGTTGTTCTTCGGCCATGTCGCATGTTCCGGGCAGCCGTGCCAGAAACAACCGTCCACGAAGACCGCGACCTTCGCGGGACCGAACACGACGTCGGCCTCCCGACGTACACCCTTCACCGGCCTGCGGTGGACGCGGTAGCGCAACCCGCGGGCGAACAGGGCTTTGCGCAGTTCCATCTCGATTCGAGTGTTCCGAGACTTCTGCTTGCTCATCCTGGCCCGGACGCCCGTTGATGCCTCCAGCTTCACACCCACATACTCGCAACACCATGTTGGGGCGGTCCACTAGTCCCCAAAGACACTGGTCAGGGCCTTTCGGATCAACCCCGGCAGGTCGCCGTCTCCGTTCGTCTCAGCCCACCGGATCAGCGCCACATGCGCCGCCCCCAGGCACGCCATGGCCGTAGCCCGCACCCGGAACTCCTCCTCGGGCGAAGAGCAACCGAGAGCAGCCACGATCGCATCAGCGGTCGCGTACTGGCTGTCCAGATGCCGCGCCCGCAGCGCCGGCACCGAGATCATCAGCCGCAGCCGCGCCAGCAGGAACGCCTTCTCCTCAGAAGTGCCCAGAGCCGCAGTCGACTCCAAACCACGCCCGATCCGCAAAGACAGAGGACCAGCAGGCTGAGCAGTGACGGCCGAAGCGGTCACAGGGTCGTATTCGTCGTAGAGGACCAGGTCCTCCTTCGTCGGGAAGTGCCGGTACACCGTCATCGCCGAGACGCCGGCCGCCGCGGCGACGTCGGCGACGGTGGTCGCGTCGTAGCCGACCTCGGTGAAGAGGCGGACGGCGTGTGTCTGCACGAGGAGCCGGGTTTCGGCGCGCTGGCGGGCTCGCAGGTTCATGTGGTAGAGACTATCAAAGTGGTAGTAACTAACAGTATGAAGACGGCATTGGTGACAGGGGCGTCCAAAGGGATCGGGGCGGCGATCGCGCGGCGGCTCGAAAGAGACGGCGTCAAAGTCCGAAGGCATGACAGCAGTCAGGGAGACCTGTCGACAATGGAGGGAGTCGACAAAGCCCTGGAGGGCATCGACAGCCTCGACATCCTGGTCAACAACGCGGCCGCACAGCCGGCGGGACCGATCGAGACGGACACGCCTGAAAACTTCGACCATCTGATGGCGGTCAACGTCAGGGCGCCGTACTTCCTCATCCAACGGGCACCGATGAACGACGGCGGCCGCATCATCAACGTCTCCTCGGTCGCCACCAGGATGGCCAACCCGGCGCAGACGTCCTTCGCGATGACCAAGGGCGCGCTCGAGACGATGAGCCGCACCCTCGCCCACCAGCTCGGACCCCGCGGGATCACGGTCAACGTCGTCGCGCCCGGCGCCACCAGGACCGCCGACAACGAAGCCATCTTCACGCCGGAGCTGACAAAAGCGATAGAAACCCTCACCGCCCACCAAAGACTCGGCACCGCGGAAGACATCGCGGACGTCGTCGCGTTCCTCGCCTCGGACGACGCCCGCTGGGTGACCGGGCAGGTCCTCGACGCGAGCGGCGGGTTGTTCCTCGGGCCGCCGGCCCAAGGGGTTCAATAGGGCGGTGACGTGGTTCAGCGAGGACGAACTCCGCAGGCAGGCCGGTGATGTCTCGTTCGCGCGCGGGGCCAAGTACCTGGAGTCGGTCGAGGCGCTGGACGACGTCGCGGGCGGGGTCGCGGCGGTGGTCAGCGGCACAGACCGGTACACGGTCCGGTTGCGCGACGTCGGCGGCGAGCTCGTCGGCGAGTGTTCCTGCCCGCACGCGGCGGACGGCTTCTTCTGCAAGCACTGCGTGGCCGTCGGGCTGCTGGTCCTCGAAGGGGTGGTGGACGGCGGCGCGGCCGACATCCGCGGGTACGTCGAAACCCTGGACCGCGCCGAGCTGGTCGAGCTACTGGTCGGGCACGCGAACGAGGACCCCGTTCTCTTCCGCAAGCTTTCGCTCAAGGCGGGCCGCGAAGACCTCGGCGCGTTGCGGCGGCACGTCGAGGGAACGTTGCGGTTGCGCGGTTTCGTCGGGTTCCAGGGCACGCTCGCGTACACCGAGAAGGTCCGCGAGGTGCTCGCCACCGCCAAGGAACTCATGGACGCGCCGCTGCTGTGCCGTGTCGTCGAACTCGTCGTCGAGGCGCTGGACTTCGTCGAGGACTCGTTCGGCGCGCTCGGCGAGGAGGTCCGCGCGGCGCTCGCGTTGTACGCGGAGGCCTGCGCGGAAACGCCGCCGGAGCCCAAGGAACTCGCGGAGTGGTTGCTACGCCTGGATCTCGACGGTTCGGGCCGCGTCGACGTGAGTATCGCGGACTTCACCACCGGGCTCGGTTTCGAGGGGCTCGCGGTGTTCCGCGCCGGCGTCGAGGAACGGTGGCGGCTCGACGACGGCGAGGACCCGTACCGCAGCCGCAAACTCCAGCGGCTGCGCGAGGGATTCGCGGCGATGCGGAACTGGCAGGCCTAATAACCCCGCCGGTGCCGCACCCCCGAATTGCGGTACAGCTCCTCCAGATCCCGTTGCCCGGCCTGGTCACCGGTGTCGGCGGCCGCGCGGAACCAGTGTTCGGCCTCCTGGAAGTTGCCGTGCTCGGCGGCGAGCCTGCCGAGGTTGGTGTACGCGGGGACACTGCCCAGTTCCGCGGCCTTCCGGTACCAGGCGGTGGCCTCGCCGGGATCGTGCCGGTCGTTGGCCAGCACCCCCAGGTTCGTCATCGCCGCGGCGTCGCCCCGTTTGGCTGCCTTGAGGTACCAGCGTTCGGCCTCCTCCAGTTCGCCACGCCGGTGCAGCACCAGGCCGAGGCGGACGGCGGCTTCGGGTGCGCCGGCGGCCGCGGCCGCGTGGAAACAGCTTTCGGCGCGGGTGAGGTCGTCCCGTCGCTCGGCCTTGAGACCGAGTTTGACCAGCGACGGCGCGTCGGCCTCTTCGCCCGCCCTGCGCCACCAGGGTTCCGCTTCGACCGTGCGGCCGGTGTCGCACATCAGGGCGCCGAGCGTGATCATCCCGTCGACGTTGCCCGCTTCGGCGGCCTCGCCCGCCCAGCGTTCGGCCTCTTCGAGCTCGCCGCGCCGGTGCAGCGCCCGCGCGAGTTCCGCCATCGCCTCGACCTTGCCCTCGACGGCGGCCCGTCGCCACCAGTCCTCGGCGGCGTCCTGATCGTCGCGTCGCGCACAGAGATTTCCCAGATGCGCCATGGCATGCGAATCACCGGCGAGCGCGGCCTCGCGGTACCAGCGTTCGGCCTGTTCGGGTACGCCACGTTCGCGCAGGAGGTGCGCCAGGTTGCCCATCGCGACCCTGTCCCCGCCCTCGGCGGCCTTGCGGAACCACACCTCGGCCTCGTCGAGATCGCCGCGCTCCAGCGCGGTGGATCCCATACGTGCCATGGCGATCACGTGCCCGCGTTCCGCGGCCTTACGGTTCAGATAGTCGTCGACCCTGGTGTTCCACTTACGTTTTTCGGCGCCCACAAGCCCGCTCCTTCCGGCAGCGTCCCAGGGGTAGTCGCTGCTCAGGGCCCCGATGTGACAACAACTACCTGCTGTCATCGCCGTGTCGCTCCCGGTTTCCTTACGCGGTACGGCGATACTGGGACTCTCCCCATCCCCGTCGAGAGGAATCGCGCGGTGGCCACGCGTACCCGGCAGATGACCACGGCTCAGCGACTGCTCCTGCTGATCACCCTCGGCGCCGTCGTGCTCGCGGTGTTCTGGTTCGTCAGCGGCAAGGGCGACGCGCTGCAACCCAAGTCCGAGAACACCGCGAGCGCCGCCGACGCGCGCAAGCAGCTGGACGAGCTCACCGTCGCGCCGCGCGGTTCGATGGACGGTTACGACCGCAAGAAGTACCCGCACTGGGACAACCAGGGGAACAACTGCAACACCCGCGAGTTCGTGCTCAAGCGGGACGGCAAGGACGTCAAGACCGGTTCCGACTGCGCCCCGACGTCGGGCAGCTGGACGAGCATCTACGACGGCGAGACCTGGACCAAGGCGACCGACGTCGACATCGACCACATGGTCCCGCTCGCCCAGAGCTGGGTCAGCGGCGCGAAGTCGTGGACCGACGAGAAGCGGCGCCAGTTCGCGAACGACCTGACCCGGCCGCAGCTGTTCGCCGTCACCGACAACGTCAACCAGGAGAAGAGCGACAAGGCGCCGGACCAGTGGAAGCCGCCGCTCGTCTCGTTCTGGTGCACCTACGCCACCGACTGGATCACCGTGAAGCACTACTACGGCCTCACGATCACCACGGCGGAGAAGAGCGCACTCGGCGACATGCTCGGTCGTTGCTGATCTCGCCCGCTTCGGGTTGGCTGGGGCGATGGCGACCTTCGTACTGATCCACGGCGGTGGCGGCAGCGCCTGGGACTTCCACCTCCTGGAGGCGGAACTGACCGGTCGCGGCCATGACGTCGTGGCCGTGAACCTGCCGATCGAAGACGAGAAAGCAGGCTTCCCCGAGCACGTCGACGCGGTCGTGAACGCGATCGGGGACCGCGGGGACCTCGTGGTGCTCGGCCATTCCTACGGCGGCTTCACCGCGCCGATCGTCGCCGGGAAGCTTTCCGCGCGGCTGCTCGTGATGCTGACCGCGATGATCCCGAAGCCGGGCGAGACACCGGGGGACTGGTGGGGCAACACGGGCTTCAAGTCCGACGAGAGCCTCAGCGAGGAAGAGCAGTTCTACAACGGCGTCCCCGCGGACATCGTCGCGGAGGCGGGCTCGCACGCCCGGAACCAGGTCAGCGCCGAATGGGGACAGCCTTGGCCGCTGGAAAAGTGGCCGGACGTCCCGACGAAGGTGCTCATCGCGCGGCAAGACCAGTTCTTCCCGCCTGAGTTCCTGCGCCGGGTCGTCCAGGACAGGCTCGGATTCGCGCCCGACGAGATCGATGGTTCGCATTCCGTGCCGTTGAGCCACCCCAAGGCCCTCGCGGACCGGCTGGAGTCCTATCTCACCAGCGGTCCAGGCGCATGACCTCTTCGAGCGGCTGACGCGCGGCGGGCTTGAAGGTGTCGCCGGTGTAGAAAGCGGTCGGGATGAGCGCGGCCTGGTGCACGTTCTCCGGCAGGCCGAGGATCTCCGCGGCCTCCTTCTCGTACGCGAGGTGCAGCGTCGTCCACGCCGTGCCGAGCGTGACCGCCCGCGCCGCCAGCATGTAGCTCCACACCGCGGGCAGCAGGTTCCCCCACAGCCCGGCCTGGTTGCCGGCGGGCAGCTCGGCGCTCTCCGTCTCCAGGCACGGGATGACGTGCACCGGCACCTCGCCCATCCGGTCGGCCAGGTACTCGACACTGGAGCCGACGCGCTTCTGCACCTTCGAGCGCTGAGGGTCGTCCGCGAACAGCTTCCCCGCCGCCCGAGGGGAATCCAGGTAGTCACGGCACGCCCGCTGGTAGAGCTTGCCGAGTTCGGCCCGCTGGCCGGGATCGGTGATCACGAGCCAGTGCCAACGCTGCGTGTTCGACCCGCTCGGCGCCTGCAGCGCGACCTGCAGGGCGTGTTTCACCAGTTCGAGAGGGACCGGGCGGGTCAGGTCCAGTCGTTTGCGGACGGTTCGGGTGGTCGTCAGCAGCTCTTCGGGCGTCATCCGGAAATTATGTCGTTATGATCCGCCGATGGGGAGGCCGCCGCGCGAACGAGGGATGGGTACCTTGCTCCGGCATGTCCTCGAAATGACCGAAGCGGACGTCTCCGCGTTCTTCGAGGACATCGGACTGGGGGACTACCGCCCGCGGTTCACCCCGTTCGTCCGCGCGATCGTCGCGCACGGGCCGCTGGCCATCCGCGACCTCGCCGCCGAGGTCGGCGTGACGCACTCCGCGGCCAGCCAGACCATCGCGCAGATGGCGAAACAGGATCTCGTCTCGCTCAGGCCGGGACGCGACGCCCGGCAGAGGATCGTTTCGCTGACCGAGAAGACGCTCGGGCTGATGCCGACGCTCGAAGCCGAGTGGGCGGCGACCAGCGCCGCGGCCGAACAGCTGGAAGCCGAACTGCCGTACCCGCTCAGGGAGGTGCTGGTCGCCGCCGTCGAAGCGCTGGAGCGGAAATCACTCCGGGAACGCATCGCCGAAACGGACGCCGCGCTCAGGCTCAGCGAAGGCTGAACACAGCCCAGACGTACTTGCCGCCCTTGCACGGCTCGAATCCCCAGTCGTCCGACAAGGCGTGCACCAGCTGAAGACCACGGCTGCGCGCCGCCATCGGCGAAGGTTCCTTCAGCTTCGGCCTGCCCGAGCCGGAGTCGTAGACCCGCAGGGTGAGCCTGCCGTCGGCGTACTCGACGTCGAGCCTGTCCGGCTTCTCGCCGTGTTCGAAAGCGTTCGTGACCAGCTCGGAAGTCGCGAGCAGGACATCGTCGACCTCCGGGCCGTCGAGGCCGAGACCCGACAGGGTGGCCCGTACCGCTTGCCGCGCGACCGCGGGGGCCGTCACATCGACCGGCAGGGGCAGGGAGACCACCGTCGACGTGCCCTCCGATCGCGTCTTGGACATCGTCATGGTTCCGCACCTCCCCTCACGAGAGACTCCCAGATCCGCTGTTCGCCTCCCAGATACCCACAAGGGTCGAGGTCGAATCAGGGTCCGTCCGTGAGTTCTGTCTCGGTCAGTCCTTCACGCAGTTTCTTGAGCGTGGCGGCCAGCAGCCGTGACACCTGCATCTGCGAAACACCGACACGGCGCGCGATGTCCGACTGGCTCATCCCGGACCCGAACCGCAGCGCGACGATCTTGCGCTCGCGGTCGGGCAGCCGTTCCAGCATCGGCCGCAGCGCCTCGCGGAGTTCGGCCTGGCTCAGGTTGGCGTCCGCCTCGCCGAAGCGGGTGTGCGCCGAGTTCTCCAGGAGGTTGTCCAGCGATGTCCCGTAGCGGCCCTGGCCGGCACGGAGGCCTTCGTAGACCTCGTCGATCGGGATACCGAGATGGGTGGCGATCTCACTGGGCTTCGGCGCGCGGGAGAGCCGGACCGTCAGCTCCTCGCGCACGGCCGAGATGTTCGCGTTCAGCTCCTTGAGCCGCCGCGGCACCCGGACCGACCAGCTGTTGTCGCGGAAATGGTGCCGAAGCTCGCCGGAAATGGTCGGGACCGCGAAGGCCAGGAAGTCACTGCCCTGGCCTGGGTCGAACCGGTCGACGGCGTGGATCAGCCCGATCGTCGCGATCTGGACCAGATCCTCCATCGACTCGTCCCGGTTACGGAACTTGCGGGCCAGGTTGCGCGCGAGTTCCAGATGCGCGCGCACCAGCTCGTCCCGCAGCGGTTCACGTTCGGGAGCGTCTTTGGGCAGCGCGCACATGCGCTCGAACAGGGCCGGGACGTCCGCGCCGTCTTGCTCGACGGGTTCGGTCACGGCCGGGCCGCCTCGCTCTCCCGGATGAGCTCCACCCTGGACAGGTAGCCGCCGTCGGCAGGGATGACGCTCCGCCGCGCGGACGTCGCCAGCGCGGTGAGCAGCTGCCAGGACAGACCGGTCTCGTCGTCGGGTTCCGGGGAGTCCGAAAGCACCGAGACGGTCACCTCGATCCGTCCGTCCTTCCACGAGAAAACGCAGTTCAGCCTGCCGTCGGCGGCGGAGGGGAGCAGCATGGAGCAGGCCTCGTCCACCGCCATCCGGAGATCTTCGACCGCGTCCAGGTCGAAGTCCTGGCGCATCGCTATGTCCGCGACGATCGTCCGGAGAGTCGGTACCACGTGCGGTACCGCGGCCGTGCGTACCTCGATGAGTTGAGCGCCCTCCCCGCTGGGCGGGGTGTTGTCCACCACGTGTGTTCCTCTCTCGAGCTGCGCTGCCGAGTCGTCGATTGCCCGGAGTGTGAGCAAACCAAACCCACGTTTGACTCGCGCAGGCGGCGGGCATGTAACCGGGGACAAACGATCTCCTGGAAAGGCGGGGACCGACGTGGCTGACGTGAGCCGGCTGCCCAACGTGGTGGCGGAAGAGTGGGATTGGCAGCTCCGTGGGTCGTGCCGAGGCGCCGACAGCAGCTTGTTCTTCCACACGGACAACGAGCGCGGTTCGGCCCGCGAGCGGCGCGAAACGCGTGCCAAGGCGATCTGCCACACCTGCCCCGTGCTGGCGCAGTGCCGCAAGCACGCGCTGGCGGTCCAGGAGCCTTACGGCATCTGGGGTGGCCTCGGCGAGATCGAGCGCCGCGAGCTGTTCCTCCGGGAACGCCGCGCCGGGCGCAAGGCCTTGACCGCGCATTGAGCGCGCCCCGGACACCGGTCGGCGACGCGCGCGACGGCGATCGTGGCGCCCCGTCCGTACTGGGTTAGGGTTGAGACTGTCGTTGCGGGGACAGCCAAGCCAACCCGCCGAAGAAGAGCGTGCGTCCGTGTCCGGACTGGGCGCGGCCGTCGCTTGAGACCACAGGCGCGTTCCGGCGCTTAGCGTCGGTTCTCACCTGATGAGGAGAATGTGCATGCCCGCAGCGGACCAGAACACCACGCCGCCCGGTTTCAGCATCACGCTGGACGCCGACGCGTCTGTACCGCGCGTGGTGGTCACCGGTGAGCTCGACCTGCTGACGAGCCCGCAGCTCCAGGAGACCCTCGGGGCCCTGATCACGGACAAGCCGTCGGGCCGGGTCGTCGCCGACCTGACCGGAGTGACCTTCTTCGACTCCTCGGCGCTGAACGTGGTGCTCCAGGCTCAGCGCCAGGCCGCCGAGAAGGCGGTCGAGCTCGAACTGGTGCCCAGCCCGCAGGTGAGCCGCGTGATCGAGCTCACCGGCGTCGCCGAGCACCTCAGCGTGTCGGAAGAGCCCCCCGCCTGATCCCCCGCTACGGTCGTGGGCTCGTGATCCGCGACACCTGGGGGCAGCAGCACGATGATGGGGCGGACGCATGCCCTGACCGGCTGGTGCGCGGGCCTCGCGCTCGCGCCCGCCGTCGGAGCGGGAACAGTGCATCAAGCGGTCGTGTTCGCCGCGACCACGGCAGGCTTCGCCCTCCTTCCCGACCTCGACCACCCCGGCGCCCGCGCGTCGAGGCTGCTCGGCTGGTTCACCGGCGCGATCTCCTGGCTGCTTCGCCGGGTTTCGGCGGCCCTCTACGCGCTGACCAAGGGACCTCGGGACGAGAAGGTCACCGGTAAGCACCGTCATCTTTCGCACACCGTGCTGTTCGCCGTCGGCCTCGGTTTCCTGACCTCCTGGGGCACCACCGAGGGCGGACCTTGGGCCGTCTTCGGCGTCGTCGTCCTCGGCCTGCTGCTCGCGGAAGGCGCGCTCGGCGACTGGCTCCTGCCGGTCAGCGGCGCCGCGATCGGATGGTGGGTGTGGACCGCCCCGCCGGACAAGGCGGCGCAGCTCGCGGAGATCTCCGGCTGGCTCGGCATCGCCGTCGCGGCCGGGTGTTTCGTGCACTGCCTCGGGGACGCGCTGACCGAGTCCGGCTGCCCGTTCCTGTTCCCGATCCCGATCGCGGGCGAGACCTGGTACGAGATCCGGCCGCCGAAGCCGCTGCGGTTCCGCACCGGCAAGAAGGTGGAGAACCGGCTGATCTTCCCGGTGTTCGCGGTCGCCGCGGTACTGCTGATCCCCGGTGTCCGGGAGTACCTGTTCACCACGGCCCAGAGCCTGTTCACGCCGGACGGGGCACAGACCGCGGTCCAGTGAGGAATGTCCTCACCGGCGGTGGCGTTGAATCGGAACGCCGGACCCGGTTGAGGAGGGGAACAGTGGACAAGCCCGTGCTGCGCGCCGACGCGCGACGCAACCGAGCGAAGGTGCTCGCGGCGGCCGAGGAGGCCTTCGCCGTCGACGGCGTCGCCGTCCCCCTCGACGAGATCGCCCGCATCGCCGGTGTCGGCGCGGGCACGGTCTACCGGCATTTCCCCAGCAAGGACGCACTGTTCCAGGCCGTCGTCCTGGACCGCGTCGAGCAGTTCGCCCAGGAAGCGCGCGACCTGCTGACCGCCGAAGACGCCGGCGAGGCGTTCTTCGACTTCTTCAAACGCGTCGTCCAGCAGGCGTCCCGGAACCGGGCCCTGTGCGACGCCCTCGCCGAGACGACCGGGCTGGGCTTCAAGGCGAGCGCGGCCGACGATTTCCGGTCGGCGTCGCAGGCGCTGCTGACCAGGGCGCAGGCCGCGGGCGCGGTGCGCGAGGACATCGACGGCGACGATCTGCGCGCCCTGATCGCCGGTTGCCTCGCCGCCGAACGGTATTCGCTCGAGGAACGCCATCTCGTGCGAATCGTGATCGACGGACTGCGAACGTTCCACTCAACTTGCACGCTGCGTAACAAAAAGTAAGATCAACGCGAGAAGTCCTCGTACCTGCGCTTCGCATGGCGAGGGGGTGCCGGATGTTCCGTCAGGGTCCCACCACCGGTTCCGTCACGGTCGCGGCTCTCGCGGGCCTCGCCACCGGACTGCTCGTCGCCGCCCTTCTGGTGGCCGGTCGCGAGCCGCAGCCCCGTGTCCACGAAGTCGGCACGACCCCCGCCCCGGCCACGACCTCCCGTTCGGTCGGGCCGATCACGGTGACCGTGCCGGGGATCGTCCCGGAACCCCTGGTCGTCACGCGCACCAGCACGCCGGCGCCACGCACGGTGACCCGGACCGTGACGCCCTCGGCCACCTCGACGGAACTTCCGCAGACCTCGACCACGGGATACCGGAACGACTGAGCACCGTGAAGGCCGCCCACCCCGAAGAGGCGGCCTTCACGGTTTCCCCTGTGGCTAGCCGACGTCGCGACGCCGCCAGCCCATGAGCCCGGCCACGAGCGCGACCACGGCGACCCCGCTCAACCAGAGCAGCGGTGTCGCGGTGAACTCCGCGGCGGGCAGTTTCGGAACGTGCGAGAACGGTGAGGCGTCCAGCAGCACCTGCGGCAGGTTCAGCACCGCGCCGAACAGGCTGAGCAGCAACGCCACCCCGGCGATCGCCCACGCCGCCGTCGAGAACTTCGGCGCCAGGCCGAAAAGCGTCACGGCGAGGCCCGTGATCACCCAGACCGCCGGAAGCTGCGCCAGCGAAGCGACCACCATGTCCCCGACCGAGTCGCCGACGGTGCCCGCCCGCATCCCGTTCGACAGTCCCAAGAGGACACCGCTGACGACCATCATCAGCGCCGTGCCGCCGAACGCGAACACGAGATGGCTCCCCAGCAGCCGCAGCCTGCCGACACCCGTCGCGAGCAGCGGCTCGACGCGGATCGCGGTCTCCTCGGCCCGGATCCGCAACGCGGCCTGCACCCCGTAGAGCGCGATGACCATGGCGAACAGGCCGGTCATCGCCGCCATGAAGGCGTCGATCAGCCCGTCCGTGCCGCCGAGGCGCTGGAAGATCTCCTTCGCCTGCGCGCTCTGCCCGACGACGTCGCCGATCCCGCTCGCGACCGAGCCGAACACCGCGGCGCACACCGCCGTGCCGATCAGCCAGCCGATCAACGGGCCCCGGTGCAGCCGCCACGCCAGCGCGAACGGGCTGCGCAGCGACGTCGCCGCTTCGGCGGGCCCTGGGCGCGGCGGGATGATGCCGGTCCCGACGTCGCGCCGCGGGAGCAGCGCGTAGCCGGCGGCGCCGACGACCAAGGTCGCGGCCAGCGGCAGCAGGAACACCCACCAGCGCTCCTCGGCGAACGGCCGGACCTGCTGCGCCCAGCCGATCGGGGACAGCCACGAGACCCAGGTCGCGTCCGACGTCGAGTCGCCGACCGCGCGCAGCAGGAACGCGACGCCGACGGCGGTGGCGCCGATCCCGTTGGCCGTCCTCGAATACTCGGCCACCTGGACGGCGACGGCCGCGACCGCCGTGAAGACCAGCCCGGTCACCGCGGTGGCGGCGCCGAGCGCCCAGGCGCCGCCGGCGGGCAGCTTCGCGCCGACCATCAGCCCGACCTCGACGAGTCCGATGAGGACACTCGCCCCGGCGGACACCAGCACGCCCGAGGTCAGCAGGGCGTACCGGCCGACCACCGCGGAGGCCAGCAGTTCCGCGCGGCCGGTGTCCTCCTCGGCGCGGGTGTGCCGGGTGACGGTGAAGACCGCCATCAGCCCGATGATCAGGGCCAGGAAGCCGCCGAGCCGCCACGCGGTGAACCCGCCCGCGGTCGAGAGGTCGAAGGCCGGGCCGTAGATCAGCGAAAGTGACGGGTTCGCACCCATGCTCGCGGTGAGCCCGGCGCGTTCGGCGGCCGTCGGGTACAGCGTTTCGAACGTCCCCGAGGACGTCGACGGCATGATCCCGAGCAGCACGATCCAGATCGGCAGGACGATCCGGTCGCGCCGCAGCGCCAGCCTGGTCAGGTGCCAGGTGCCGACCAGGCCGTGCGACGGTCCTGAAGCGAGCGTCGCGGTCATTTCGCGCTCGCTTCGGTGGTGTAGTGACGGAGGAACAGTTCCTCCAGCGTCGGCGGCTGGCTGGTCAGGCTGCGGACGCCGACCTCGGTGAGCTGACGCAGCGCCTCGTCGAGGGAACGGGTTTCGACGTCGAACCGGACCCGGTTGCCCTCGACCTTGAGGTCGTGGATGTTCGCCAGCCTGGTGAGCCCGTTCGGCGGTCCGGCGAGTTCGGCCGAGATCGACGTCCTGGTGAGGTGCCGGAGTTCGGCGAGCGTGCCGGTCTCGACGGTGTGCCCGTTGCGGATGATGCTGACCTTGTCGCAGAGCGCCTCGACCTCGGCGAGGATGTGGCTCGACAGCAGCACTGTGCGGCCCTGCTCGCGCTCCTCCTGGATCGCGTACTGGAAGGTGGCCTCCATCAGCGGGTCCAGCCCGGAGGTCGGCTCGTCGAGGATCAGCAGGTCCACGTGCGAGGCCAGCGCGGCCACGATCGCGACCTTCTGCCGGTTGCCCTTCGAGTACGTGCGCCCCTTCTTCTTGGGGTCGAGGTCGAAGCGTTCGATGAGGTCCTTGCGGCGGCGCTGGTCGAGGCCGCCCCTCAGCCGTCCCAGCAGGTCGATCACCTCGCCGCCGGAGAGGTTGGGCCAGAGGTTCACGTCGCCGGGGACGTAGGCGAGGCGCCGGTGCAGGCTCGCCGCGTCCTTCCAGGGGTCGCCGCCGAGCAGGCGGACGTCGCCCGAGTCTGCGTGGAGCAGGCCGAGCAGGACCCGGACGGTGGTCGACTTCCCCGCGCCGTTCGGACCGAGGAAGCCGTGCACCTCCCCAGCGGGTACCTGCAGGTCAAGGCCGTCCAAAGCCTTGGTCCGGCCGAAGGATTTGTGGAGGCCGGAGATGGAGATGGCGTTTTCCATGAATCTGAAGGTACAGTGATTTCACGAAGTTGTGAAGTTAAGAAAACGTATGGACGATGTGATCACTCTGGGGGAGGTAAGAGAGGATGTGCTCATGACGACGACGCCTGAGAGTGCTTCGAGCACCGAGAGAGACGAGGACGCCGTCCGCCGTTACGTGGAGCACCTGGGCCTCACGCTTTCCCAGATCGGGATGCAGCGGATGCCCGCCAGGGTGTTCGCCGCGCTGATGACCACCGACGCCGGTCGTCTCACCGCGGCCGAACTGGCCGACCAGCTCTCGGTGAGCCCCGCCGCGATCTCGGGGGCGGTGCGCTGGCTGGAACAGATCGGACTGGTCGCCAAGGAACGCGAGCCGGGCTCACGCCGCGATCACTACCGCCTCTTCGACGACCTCTGGTACGCCACCTTCATGAAGCGTGACCGCATGATCGCCCTGTGGCGCGACGCTGCCGACGACGGTGTTTCGGCCCTCGGCTCGGACACCCCGGCGGGTGAGCGGATCGCCGAGATGCGGGACTTCCTGAGTTTCATGATCAAGGAGCTCAACGACATGTACGCGAAGTGGCACGAGATGAAGGCCGCCAAGGGCAAGTAGTGGGGTGTGGGCGGCGCGGTGGTCGGCTTCGCAACGTTCTCCGACGAGGCCACTTTGCCTGCCTACGCGACCAACGAGACCGCCAGCGTCGTCGCGAGCCGCTCCGCCCACTCGTCCAGCTCCGCTTCCGACGGTTCCCGGTCCTCGAACGAAGCCAGGAACGCGTACTGGAAACACGCCCCGAGCAGCAGGGACGCCGACGCCTCCAGATCCGCGTCCTCGCGAATCCGGCCCAGCCGGAGCTCTTCGCTGAGGTATCCGGTGACGCGCGCGAGCGGGACGTCCGGCCCGCGCCGCCTGCTCGTGACCTGTTCCCGGTGGGTCGCGAGCAGCTCCCGTGACGAGAACAGCGACACCGCGATCGGGAAGCTCTCCAGGTAGAACGACAGGGCGATCCGCGCCAGCCGGGCGAGGTTCGCCGCGAGCGGGGTGTCCGATGACGTCGCCATCAGCTCGTCCAAGGTCGTCCCGAGTGCGGGCAGCTGCTCGGTCAGCACGCTCGTGAAGAGCTCGGTCTTGTCCTTGAAGTGCTTGTACAGCAACGCTTCGGAGTAGCCGGCCGCCTGGGCGATGGCCTTCGTCGTGGCGTGCGCGTAGCCCTGCTCGCGCATTATCTTCGCCGCCGCGGCGACGATCTCCTCGCGGCTTCCCATGTTCGCTCCTGAGGGGTTCTCAGCGTTCGCTCGACAAGTGGTTAGTGAACACTCACCATAGGGGGTGAGTGTTCACTAACCCAGAAAGGCGCGACTATGAAGCTCACCGTTTTCGGTGCCACGGGCGGGGTCGGTTCCGAGGTCGTCAAGCAGGCGCTGGCCGCGGGCCACCACGTCACGGCGGTCGTCCGCGACCCGTCCCGGCTGACCGCCACGGGTGAACTGCTGGAGGTCGTCGTCGCCGGGCTGTCCGAGCACGGCGCGCTGACCGAGGCGGTTTCCGGGCGTGACGCGGTGATCTCGGCCCTCGGCGCCCGCGACCGCAACCCGACGACCGTCGTCACCGACGGGGCGAACGCCGCCCTCGCCGCGCTCGGATCCGCGGGCACCCGGCGGCTGCTCCTGGTGAGCGCCAGCGGTCCGTTCGTCGACGGGGACGCCTTCTTCACCAGGAACGTCGTGAAGCCGATCCTGGGCAAGCTCCTCCGGCACTCCTTCGCGGACATGATCGCTGCCGAGCGGATCGTGCGCGCGAGCGACCTCGACTGGACGATCGTGCGCCCGCCGCGGCTGCTGAACGGGCCGCACACCGGCGCGATCACCGCCCGCACCGACGGCAACGTCCGCGGGAGCTACAGCATCAACCGCGCCGACGTCGCCGATTACCTGCTCCGCGCGGCCGCGGACGACTCGCTCATCCGCCAAACCGTCTCGATCGCCCAAGGCTGACTTCCGCGTTTCGTCCTCTCGACGCGGTTGTTGCGTGCGCAACGATCGCGTTCAGAGGACGAAACGCGGAAGTAGAGTCGCGGAGTGATCAGCCGTGCGGTGGTGCTCGCCCCGATCCTGCTCGCGCAAGCCGTCCGGGTGCGCCGTACGACGCCGAGGTTGCCCGGCGCGGCGGGGCCGGTCCGCGGTCTCGTCGACGGCGACGGCCGCCCGGTGCGGCTCGCGGTGCTCGGCGAGTCCACTGTGGACGGCGTCGGCGCGGCGACGCACGCCGAGGCGCTGACCGGACGGCTCGCGGCCGAACTCGCGCGGGACGGCCACGCGGTCGCCTGGCAGGCCATCGGCAGGACCGGGGCCAACGCCCGTGTGGTGCGCCAGGACCTGCTCCCGCTGCTCGAACCCGCCGACCTCGTGGTGATCGCGCTGGGCGTCAACGACACGATCGAACTGCATTCGGCCACGCGCTACCGGCGTGACCTGCTCGACCTGATCGTCTCCCTGCGGCGCCGCGCCGGGCGGCTCCCGGTGGTACTGGCAGGCGTGCCGCCGATGGGCCGGTTCCCTTCGTTGCCGCGTCCGCTGCGGGACGTCCTCGGCGCGCGGTCGGCCGCCCTCGACGCCGCGGCCGCCCGGCTGGCGTCACTGCCCGGCGTCGTCCACGTCCCGATGCCCGCCGCGATGCTGGATCCCGCGACCTTCGCCGAGGACCGTTTCCACCCCGGTCCCGAGGGCTACCGGCGCTGGGCCGAACAACTCGCGGACGTGAGCCGTCAATTACTCAGCGACACAATTCGTCGGTAAAGGCACTGATCAGGTCACCCGCCTGCCACAGATTAAGAAATTTCTGCGAAAAACCTGGCTCTGTGTGTATCTGGTGGCAGCCTCGTTGCGTCCTATGGAGCAGTCGAGGAAATGAGGGAGCCCGATGACGACCGAGACCAACACCGCACCCGTCGAGGACGAGGACAAGGCCACCGAGGACCTCGAAGAGACCCCGAAGCCGGGCCCGATCACGGCGCCGGTCCCGCCCCGTCCCGGAGCCACCCCGAACGGAAACTGGGACCCGCACGGCACCAAGCCGCCGGTGAACTGAATTACCACGGACAGGTGATGTCCGGAGGCCGAGGGGGCCTCCGGACATCACCTCCGGGTGCTCCCTCGGGGGAGGGGGACACCTGGACGCGGGCCCGTTGGGGAGCGGGCTCGGGGGGAGGGAAAAAAGGACCGGCCGGTGCGCAGTCCACACCACTCGCGCCGGCCGGTGCCTTTGTCCTCGCCATCGACCGAGGGGACGCCCTGATGCCCGACAAAAAAGTTAGTGACTTGATGTATCCCAGAGCCTCTTGCACGCTCCTTTCCCCCGAAAGGCCCGCGATACTGCCAGCGCCGACACGAAGACACGTCCGAAGTGGGGCAGATACGGTGACCGACGTGCAAACGACCGAGGTAGACCCGCCGTGGGAAGGACTGACCGGTGCCGACCTGCATGCCGCTTGTATGCGCGCGGCGCGGGCCGGTGACCGCCAGGCGATGGACAGACTTGTGCACGAGCTGACCCCGCTCGTGTGGCATGTCGCGCGGGCGAACGGGCTCGATCGCCTGACCGCCGAGGACGTCGTCCAGACGGTATGGCTCGCCCTGTTCAGCCAGCTCGAGAAACTTCGTGACCCCAAGGCGCTCGCCGCCTGGTTGATCACGACCACCAGACGTGAAGCCCAACATCCTTTCGGCCGCCGCGCTCAGCCCGTCCCGCTGACCGACGAGCTGGCCGAAAGCATGGAGAGCACCCACCCGGCCCCCGAAGAGGAAGCCGTCCGCGCCGACCGGGATCGCCGGGTCTGGCGCGCCTTCCTCCGCCTGCCGCACCGCTGTCAGCAGCTCCTTCGGCTGACCGTGCTCGCCGGGCGAGCCGAGTACCAACTGGTCGCCGAAGCACTCCGCATGCCGCGCGGAAGTGTCGGCCCGACCAGGGGCCGTTGCCTCGAATCGATGCGCGACCTACTGGCCCACGAAGGGGGAAGCCGATGAACGACCTCGGGACGCCGGGGGAGATGACCTCCCCGGGCGATGAGGCCTTGTTAGCCGATATCGGGCGCTTCATGGACGAATTGGACCCGCCGCCGGGAGATCTGGTGCAGCGGGTTCAGTTCGCGCTCGCGCTCGAAAACCTCGACGTCGAGGTCGCCCGCTGGGAACGGATGGACGCCACGGCCGGTGTCCGAGGCAGCGACACCGGCACGATCACCTTCACCGTCAGCGATCTGACGGTGATGATCAACCTCACCAAGATCGGCAAGAAGCACCGGATCGACGGCTGGCTCGTGCCCGCCGGCGAGTACGGAGTGGAGGTTCGCGTCGCCGAGCACGGCACGAGTTCCACCACCGCCGACGAGGGAGGGCGGTTCGTGCTGGACAACGTTCCCCAGGGGACCACCCAGATCGTGATCCATCTCGGTGACGTGACCTGCCGCCGGACAGTGGTCACCCCGACAGTGGTGCTCTGACCGGACGGCTGTTCCGTTATGCGGCGGGGGTGTGCTCCCATAGTGCGTGTGCCCGCGCCGTCTCCTCCTGTCGTCGATCCCGTAGCCGAAGAGGCGGCTGACCTCCATCGTCAAGCGAGGGCCGCCGCTTCGGATCACGGCCTCAGCCGGCCGATACGGCTGCTTCGGCGCGCGCTCGCGCTACTGGGGCCGGTGGACGCGGAACTGGTCGCCCGGTTGGAGATCCGGGTCCGGATCCTGATCAGCCTGGCGGCCGCCGAGGCGGAATTCGTGTCCCAAGAGGACGGTCTCGCCCGGTTGGACGAGGCGGAACGCATCCGGCTGCTGCTGCCGGGCGGCGACGTCCGCCACGAGCTGCGCTTCGTCGTCGGGCTCCAGCGCGCCGTCGTGCTGATGCGCGCCGGTCGGCTGGAGGAGTCGCTCGCGCTCAACAACGCCTTCCTCCCCGGTCTCGCCGCCGAGGCAGGCAAATACAGCGCGGTGCTGACCAGGTCGCTCGTGAACCGCGCTTGGCTGCACCTGGAGATGAGCAATCCGGACGCGGCCTACCGGGACCTGGTCGAGGCGTCGGATCTCGCGGTCGAGCACGGGCATCGGTTGCTGGAGGGCAAGATCCGGCACAACCTCGGTGATCACGCCCAGTTGCTCGGCGACATCCCGGAAGCGCTGCGTCACTACGAACAGGCCGCCACGATCTTCGTGACCGACGGCCCCGGTTCGCTGCCACTCGTCCGGCTCGACCAGGCCAAGGCACTGCTCACCGCGGGTCTCGCCGAAGAAGCGGCGCGGCATCTCGACGACGCGATCCCGGAACTCCAGGGCAACGGCGCGGTGCATCTCGTCGCCGAGGCGGAGGTCGCCAGGGCCGGTGCCGCGATCCTGGAGCGTGACTACGCGCTGGCGAAGAAGCTCGCGGCGTCGGCTCGACGGAGTTTCCTGCGGCGAGGCAAGGGCCGCTGGGCGGAGATCGCCGCGTTGACCCGGCTCCGCGCGGACGCGGTGAAGGTGCTGGCGGACCGGGACAAGAAGCCGTCCGCGAAACTGCCCGAGCAACTGGCCGATCTCGCCGTCCGGCTGGCCGAACTCGGTCTGCGTGACGAAGCGGGCGCGGCCAGGATGTTCGCGGTGCGGCTGCTGATCCGCCGCGACGAGACGGCCGCCGCGCAGGAACTCCTGGCCCAGGTGCCGAAACCACGGCAGACCACGCCGATCGACCACCGGATGCTGCTGCGGTTGTGCCGGGCGGAACTCGCGGTGGCTTCGCACCGGCCGCGTTCGGCACTCGCGCAGGCGCGGGCCGGACTGGTGGAACTCGGCCAGATCCGCGACCGCATGGGCGGGCTCGACCTCGTCTGCGGGACGGCGGCGCACGGTGAGGAACTGGGCAAACTCGCGCTGACGCTGGTACTCAAGAAGGCGAGGCGCAGCGGCGCCGGGGCGAAGAGCCTGTTCGCGTGGCTGGAACGCACGCGCGCGCAGGTGTACCGCTACGAACCGCTCCCGATCATCGAAGACCCCGCGCTCGCCCGGCACATCAACGAAATGCGGCACGTGCAGGGGACGATCCAGGCGCGGCGGCTGTCCGGCGAACCGGTCGGGAAACTCGAGGAACGCTACGACCGGTTGCAGCGGGAGGCGACCCGGCTCGGTTGGTACACCAGCCAATGGGGGCGTCCGCGGCCCGTCTCGGCACCCGAAGAGGTGGTCGAGCGGCTCGGGGATCGCGTGCTCGTCAGCCTGATGGGGTATCGCGACACCCTGTACGCGGTGGTCGTCGACCGGGGCCGGTTCCGGCTCCTGAAGCTGGGGCCGCTCGCGGAGATCGTCGAGACCGCGCGGCAGCTGCACGCGGACCTCGACGCGCTGGCCCCGGACAACCTGCCCGCCCCGCTGGTCGAGGTCGTCACCGGTTCCGCACGCCGCCGGGCGGACAAACTGGACAAGCTGATCTCCGCGTCGCTGGCGAAGACGCTGGAGAACCGCGAGCTGATCATCGTGCCGATCGGTTCGCTGTACGCGTTGCCGTGGGGCGCTTTGCCCTCGCTGCACGGGCATCCGGTGTCGATCGCGCCGTCGGCGACCGCCTGGGTGACCGCGTCCGGGCGGCGGAGCGACGGGCCGGTCCTGCTCGCCGGCGGCCCCGGTGTGCCGGGTTCGGTCGGTGAGGTGCGGAACCTGCGGACGGTGTACCCGCAGGCGCGGCTCGTCGACGGGAAGGACGCGACCAGCGACACCGTACTGTCCGCTTTGGACGGTTCCGGGATGGCGCACCTGGTCGCGCACGGCGCGCACGAACCGGCGAACGCGTTGTTCTCGCGGCTGGAACTCGTCGGCGGCCCGCTGTACGCGCACGAAACCGCCCGGCTCGCGAAGCCGCCGGAACGGGTGGTGCTGGCCGCGTGCGAACTCGCGATGAGTCACATCCGGCCGGGTGAGGAGGCGCTCGGGTTCGCCGGGACGCTGCTCGCCAGCGGTTCGCGGACGGTGATCGGCGCGATCGCGCGGGTCGGGGACAAGGCCGCCGCCGACGCGATGTCCGACCTGCACCGGCGGCTGGCTTCGGGGACCGCGCCCGCTCTGGCGCTCGCCGAGGCGACCGCCGCCGATCCGCTGCGACGCCCCTTCCTGTGCCTGGGCGCGGGCTGAAGGCCTTCCCCGCGTCTCGTACGGTTCCCTTGACCACTCCCTGCACGGCCATGAGCTACCCACAGGAGTTGTCCACAACCATCGCCACCTGTGGACAACTCCTGTGGGCAGCCCTTCCCGTCGCCCACCACCGATAGACTGGACTCGGGGTCGCCCCCCTGGGACGGGTGGGGGGTGGGGTCAGGGGCGTTCGGCGTGTTTCACCAGGCGAGTGGCCAGGAGTGAGACCACGGTACGCAGGGCCGCGCGGGTGGCGGCGCCGGTGCCGGGCACCGATTCGGTGAACTGGCCGGTCCAGCGCAGATCCGTGCCACCGGAGGCGTTCGGCGTGAACGAGACTTCGGCGCGGTAGTCCTTCAGCGGTGCGAGGCCCGCGAAGCCGTAGACGTGCTTTCGGTCCTGTTCGTACTCCAGTGTCTCTTCGTGAATGTACACCGGCCACAGGCCGACAGCCCGGACAGCGCCCACTTCGTCCTCGCCCGGCTTCCGCGCCCAGCGCGAGTGGAACACGATCGGCTTCGCCCATTCCGACCATCGGGAACCGTCGGCTTCCAACGCGAAAAGGGCGGCGGGCGAGGCGCTGCTCGTCCGGTTGATCTCGAAGGAGTACGTCTTGCCCATGTGGCGACGATAACCGCTCCAGTCGCGACGGATAAGTCAAGATAGAGGCGTGAGCACCACGCGCCGCGAGATCGCCGCACCGCATTGGCTGGTGCAGCTGCTGCGCAGCACACCGGTTCCCATCCCGTGGAACATGGTCGCCCGCGCCGTCCTCGCGCTCGCCGTGCCGCTGGCCGTCGGCTACGCGCTCGGCGACATCGGCGTCGGCGCGCTCATCTCCACCGGCGCGCTCCCCACCGTCCTGTCCGAATCCGCCGGCCCGTACCGCTACCGCGCCCGTCGGCTCGGCGGCGCCACCGCGGCCGCCGCCGTCGGCTACTTCGCCGGACTGATCACCGGCGGCGTCCCCGCCGCCTCCATCCCGGTCGTCGTCGCGGTCGCGGCGATCTCCGCGCTGATCAGCGCGGCGGGCAGCAACGCCTCCGTCGCCGGGCTGCAGATGTTCGTCTTCTGTGTCCTCGGCACCGGCCAGCACGTCACCGGCCTGCGCGTCGAAATCCTCCTCGGCTACTTCTGCGTCGGCGCCGCCTGGAGCCTGCTCATCGCGCTCGCCACCTGGACCTTCCGCGCCACCAGCCCCGAACGCGGCGCCGTCGCCCACGTCTACGTCGAACTCGCCGCGATGCTGTCCGCGACCGACGAAGCCACCTCCCGCGTCGCGCGACACCAGCTCACGACCGCGATGAACACCGCGTACGACCGGCTGCTCACCGCGCGGTCCTGGCTGTCCGGCCGCGACGCCACCTACCGACAGCTGCTCAACCTGCTGTCGGCCAGCACCCCCGCCGTCGAAGCGTCGGTCGCGATGGTCAACGCCGGCCGCCGCACCCCGCGCGACGTGATCGACCACTTCATCGCGACCTCCGCCGCCGTACTCGCGAACCAGGAACCCCCGAAACCCCCCGAAGCGCCCGACGACGCCGACCCTGTCCTCGCCGCGCTCTACGCCGGACTCGCCCGCATAGGCAAGGGCGACAACCGGAAACGGCGCGAGGTCCAGCCGTGGCACAAACGCCTCCGCGGCTGGGCGGGCGCGCTCATCTCCGGCCCGCTCACCTGGTTCGCCGCGCTCCGCCTCACGCTGTGCGTCGCGATCGCCGAGATCGTCGCGCTGCTCGTCCCGTTCGAACGCTCCTACTGGATCACCCTCACCGTCGGCATCGTCCTCAAACCGGACTTCGGCTCGGTCTTCGGCCGCGCCGTCCTGCGCGGCATCGGCACGGTGATCGGCGTGGGCATCGGCGCGGCCGTGCTCGCCGCGGGCGGCGAAGGCTGGCTGCTGGTCCTGCTGATCGCCGTGTTCGCGGGCGGCGTCGCGGTCGGCAAGGTCCGCAATTACGGCATCCTCAGCGCCTTCGTGACGCCGCTGATCATCCTGCAGATGGACCTCGCCAGCACCGGAAGCTGGAACGTCGTGCTCGCGAGGCTCGTCGACACCGTGCTCGGCTGCGCGATCGTCCTGCTCTTCGGCTACCTGCTCTGGCCGGGCAGCCGACGGCCGCAGGTCGGCGGACGGCTCGCCGACGGCCTCGACAGCCTGGTGGACTACGTCGACAAGGGCCTCGTGCTCGCGCCGTCCGGCGAAGCCCGCTTGGAACGCTCACGCGCCCGCCGCCGCGCCTACCGCGCACT
The DNA here is from genome assembly GCF_000384215.1 of Amycolatopsis alba DSM 44262. Taxonomy (NCBI): domain Bacteria; kingdom Bacillati; phylum Actinomycetota; class Actinomycetes; order Pseudonocardiales; family Pseudonocardiaceae; genus Amycolatopsis; species Amycolatopsis alba. The sequence continues at coordinate 4,132,474 of NZ_KB913032.1, forward strand.
CGCCGACCTGAGGACCGCGTTCCAGCAGGTCGTCGTCGAACCCTCCGCCGCCGGACGGCAGGCCGTCGCCTGGTGGCCCGTGATCGCCGGACTCGAACGCGTCGCCGACGCCGTCACCGAGGTCGGCGTCACCCTCGGCCGCGGCGCCCCCGTCCCCGGCGATGCCGACATCGCCCTGCTGACGGCCGCGCTCGCCGAACTCGCGGCCGCCATCCGCGAGGAACGGGACCCGGCGGAGATGCCGATGCCCGACAACGAACAACTGTCCGGTGTCGTCGACCAGATCGGCGCCGCCTTCGACGCCGTGCGCGGCCCCGACCTCGTCGAACACGCGCCGCTGCGGCTGGTCCGGCGGTTCCTGCCGTACCACCGCCGCGCCTGATGTGACGGCAGGCGCCGCGCTCGGTCGAACGCTGACCAGTGACCGCGAGCGCCGACCAACGGCTGGCCAGTGCGAGATTCCGGCGGAAGGGCAGTCGGTCCCGATCTTGGCGGCTAGGTTGGCGATGTCACCCAGCCGGAGGAGCTCATGATGCGTGTTGCCGCTGCCCAGGTCCGCTGTCCGTGGATGGACCGTGAGGCCGGTGTGCGCAAGGTGATCGACTTTGTCGGGCGGGCCGCGGAGGCGGCGGTCGAACTCGTCGTGTTCCCGGAGACTTTCCTGCCGGGTTACCCGTTCTGGCTCACTCAGGCCGGTGGTGCGGGACTCGATGACCCCAAACAGGAGCCGGCCTATGCGGCGTACCAGGAGGCCGCGGTCGAGCTGACCGGCCCCGAGCTGCGCATGATCACCGAGTGCGTCCGGGACCAGGGTGTGTTCACCTACCTCGGGATCGCCGAGCGTGGACCGGGACACGGCACCGTGTACTGCACGCTGCTCGCGATCGACCCGGTGGCCGGGGTATGCGGCGTGCATCGCAAGCTCGTGCCGACCTTCGAGGAACGGATGGTGTGGGGCAACGGGGACGGGCACGGTCTGCGGGTGCACCAGGTCGGCGGGGCGCGGGTCGGCGGTCTGTGCTGCTGGGAGAACTGGATGCCGTTGGCGCGGCATGCCCTCTACGCGCAGGCTCCCGACCTGCATGTGTCGGTGTGGCCGGGGTCGACGAGGCTGACCGGCGACATCACCCGCTTCATCGCGCTGGAGGGCCGGATGTACTCACTCGCGGCCGGCGCGCTGATCGACTACGCGGACGTGCCCGCCGGTTTCCCCCTGCGGGACGCGATCCTGGCGGCCGAGCAGAACTCCCCCTACGACGGCGGATCCGCGATCGCCGGGCCGAACGGCCGGTGGATCGTCGAACCTGTCAAGGACGAAGAGCGGCTCGTCATCGCCGATATCGACCCCGTGGAAGTGCGGGGCGCCCGGCAGAACGTCGACCCGACCGGGCGCTACAGCAGGCCGGACGTCTTTCAGGTGACCGTGGACCGGACACGACCGTCCTCCGCGGCCTTCCTCGATTAGCCGCGTGAAGGGCCCGGTCGGCCGGCGTTCCTCCCGCTCGGTGAACAACCCACCCGGACGGGGGATGGGTGAGCATAGTCTCGAACTAATGTTCGAGTTTTCACGCATAATCGACGCATGCTCGACACTGGTGACACGCTGCCGCCGGGGCCGCGTCACCTGCACATGGTGCGGCCCCACCAGCCCGTTTGGGTCGACCTCAAGCTGGTCTATCCCGTAGACGCGACGAAAACCCGCCTCCCCGACGGCCTGGACCTGACCGCCACGGTCCCCGGACTGCTGGGCATGTGGCGGGCGACGACGACGGCGCACTGGGTCGGCTGGGTGACCTTCCAGCTCGGCCCGGTCGGCAGGGGCGGCACCACGCATTCGCAGTGGGTGCTTGCCGAGGCGCTGCGCCCGCGCGAGGAGCGGAACACCTGGTCGGGAAGCTTCCCCTACGAACGGCGACGGTGAACATCCCGTCTGCTGGACAAGGTTGACCGCGCTCTCCCCGCACGCACACCATGAGTACGTGTCCACCACCCGGCAGTTCTCGCCGATCCGCTCGGCGAGCGAAGGTGTCGTCGCACTTCTCCTGCGCCGTGGACGTCTGGGTTCACCGCCCGCGTAGCTCCTCATCTCGCCAAGTCGTCCGACGGTGAAATCCAGGGAGCACGTATGTCCATCGAACTGCCCGACCGTGTCCGTCTCCGCCCCGCGACCGTCCCCGACGGCGGGATCCTCGAAGGACCGCGCGTGCTGCGGCGCCTGCCGGAGGGCGTCGAAGACCGTCCCTACGAGCTTTTCGCCCTGCGACCGTTGGGACGGGTGATCGGCGCCGAGATCGGCGGCGTCGACCTCGCCGAACCCCTGACGCCCGCCCTCCACGCGGAGCTGAACCGCGCGCTGCTGGAGTGGAAGGTGCTGTTCTTCCGCGACCAGGACATCACTTCGGCGCACCAGCGCGCGTTCGCCGCCAACTGGGGCGACCTGGAGACGAACCCGTTCATCCCGAAGGGGGAGACCGAAGACACCACCCGGTTCACCCGGTCGGCGACCATGCCCGCGTTCGAGAACATCTGGCACGTGGACGTCACGTTCCGGCCCGCGCCGGCACTCGGCTCGGTCCTGCGGCTGATCGAGGTCCCGCCGGTCGGCGGCGACACGATGTGGGCCGACATGGCCGCCGCCTACGACAACCTGCCCGAAGACGTCCGCGAGCGCGTCGACGGCCTCAACGCGGTGCACGACTTCATCCCCGGTTTCGCCCGCTTCTCCGACCCGGAACTGCTGCTGCGCCACCAGGACGCCTTCCCGCCGGTCGAGCATCCCGTCGTCCGCACGCATCCCGAAACCGGGCGGCGCACCCTCTTCGTGAACCAGGCCTTCACGACCCACATCGCCGGCATCGACCGCGACGAGAGCGACAGGCTCCTGCGCTACCTGTTCAGCCGGGCGCACATCCCGGAATTCCAGGTGCGCTTCGCCTGGAAACCCGGCTCGGTGGCCTTCTGGGACAACCGCGCCACACAGCACTACGCCGTCAACGACTACCACCCGTACGCGCGAGTGGCCGAACGCGTCGCCATCGTGGGGGACCGGCCGTTCTGAGGTTGTCCCCGCGACGGGTGATCGTCGAGGCGGCTTCACCGGTACCTGTGTGACGATTGGGGCATGGGCATCAACTTCGATGAATTGAAGAACAAGGCCACCGACGCTCTTCGCGAGCACAACGACAAGATCGAGGGCGGCCTGGACAAGGCGGCGGACTTCGCCAAGTCGAAGTTCTCCGGCCACGACTCCCAGATCGACTCCGGGGTCGACAAGGCGAAGGACTTCCTCAACAAGTTCGACGACACCCCCGACAACCCGCCCCAGGGCCAGCAGTCGCCCCAGGGCCAGTAAGCCTTCGCGTTTCGTCCTCTGAATGCGGTAGTCGCACGCGCAACTACCGCAACCAGAGGACGAAACGCGTCAGGAGACCTCGCCGATCGCGGTGTCTCCCTCGATCGCCGTGATCCGGCCACCGCGCTCGCCGAGGGCGATCAGGCCGTCCCGCGCGTCCGGGGCGGTCAGGCTGACGCGCACTCCGGCCCGTTCCGCGTCTTTGCTGCTCGCAAACGCTTGCGCACCCTCGTGACCGGCGTTGACCGTCACCGCGAGGCCGCCTGTCGAAGCCAGTGAACCCCGCGCGGCACCCAGCCGCCCGAGCGCCTCGTCGACGATCGGCAGCAGCGCGTCCCGGTTGCCTTCGGTCATCGCCCGCACCAGCGCCGGGCTCGACGCCGCCACGCGCGTGCCGTCCGTGTAGGACCCGGCGGCCAGCGACATCGCCAGCGGCCCGCCCTGCGCGCCGATGGTGGCCAGGATGGCCGCGAAGATATGCGGCAGATGCGAGATCCGCGCGACCGTCTCGTCATGCGAGTCCGCGGGCAGCGGCACGACATGCGCGCCGACGTCCAGCACCAGCCGCGCGACCTCGGCCCACACCGTCAGATCGGTGTCGTGTTCGACGCCCAGCACCCACGCGGCGCCGCCGAACAGCGCCGGGTTGCTCGCCTTCCAGCCGGACTCGGCGGTCCCGGCCATCGGATGCCCGCCGACGAACTTCGCGTACGGCGCGCGGCGCCGGACGGCGTCGAGCACCGGGCCCTTCACGCTGGTGACGTCGGTGAGCACACAGTGCCCGGCGACCCGCGAGACGGTCCGGAGCACCTCTTCGACCGCGGGCAGCGGTACCGCGAGCACGATCATCGCGTCCCGCTCCGCGGCCTTGCTCAGTGCCGCTTCGACCTGCGTCGTCACGTCGAAACCGGCTCTGCTGGCCGCGTCCGCGTCAGCTTCGGAGGTCGTCGCCCCGAACGTGGTGCGGCCGATCGAGTTCGCCGCGCGCAGCAGCGACCCGCCGATCAACCCGAGCCCGATCACGCATACGTCCCGCACAAGGGTTCATCCTGCCATCTACAGGCCCACTCGTCAGAGAACGGCGGCGAGGCGCGTTCCCTGATCGATGGCCCGTTTGGCGTCCAGTTCGGCCGCGACGTCGGCGCCGCCGATCAGATGCACCGGCAGACCGGCCGCCCGCAGGTCGTCGGCGAGGTCGCGCACCGGCTCCTGGCCCGCGCAGACGACGACGGTGTCCACATCGAGCAGGCGCGGCTCGTCACCGACGGTGATGTGCAGGCCGTCGTCGTCGATGCGGTCGTAGGTGACCCCGGTGAGCTGCTCGACGCGCTTCGCCTTCAGCGCGGCCCGGTGCACCCAGCCGCTGGTCTTGCCCAGCCCCGCGCCGATACCGGACTTCTTGCGCTGCAGCAGGAAGACCTGCCGGGGTGACGGCTCGACCTTCCGTTCGGTCAGCCCGCCGTCGGCCTGTTCGGGATCGGTGACGCCCCATTCGGCCATCCACGCGTCCAGATCGAGCGCGGGGGAGGTGGTGTGCGTCAGGAACTCGCTGACGTCCACGCCGATCCCGCCCGCGCCGATCACGGCGACCTTGCCGCCCACCGGTTTCCCGTGCCGGACGACGTCCACATAGGACAGCACCTTGGGGTGGTCGATGCCGGGGAGCGACGGCACCCGCGGGGTCACGCCGGTGGCCAGCACGACCTCGTCGAACCCCGCGTCGATCAGGGCGGCGGCGGTCACGCGGGTACCGAGGCGCACCTTGACGCCGGTGACCTCCAGCCGTCGCGTGTAGTACCGGATGGTCTCCGCGAACTCCTCCTTGCCGGGGATCTTCCGCGCGATCCCGAACTGGCCGCCGATCTCGTCTTCGGCCTCGAACAGCTCGACGGTGTGCCCCCGCTCGGCGAGGCTGGTCGCGGCCGCGAGCCCGGCGGGACCCGCCCCGACGACGGCGACGCGTTTGGTCTTCCGCGCAGGTGACAGGGTCAGCGTGGTCTCGCGGCCTGCCCGCGGGTTGACCATGCAGGACACCAGCTTCCGCTTGAACGCGTGGTCGAGGCAGGCCTGGTTGCAGGCGATGCAGGTGTTGATCTCGTCCTCGCGCCCGGTCTCGGCCTTGCGGATCCACTCCGGGTCGGCGAGGAACGGCCGCGCCATCGACACCAGATCCGCGTCGCCGCCCGCCAGTGCCTCCTCGGCGACCTCGGGCATGTTGATCCGGTTCGACGTGACCACCGGGATCCCCACGTGCGGCTTGAGTTTCCCGGTCACCCAGGTGAAGGCCGCGCGCGGCACGGACGTCACGATCGTCGGCACCCTCGCCTCGTGCCAGCCGATGCCGGTGTTGATGATCGTCGCGCCCGCCTCTTCGACCGCCTTGGCCAGCGCGACGACGTCCTCCCAGCTTTGGCCGCCCTCGACGAGGTCCAACATGGACAGTCGATAGATGATGATGAAGTCCTCGCCGACCGCTTCCCTGGTGCGGCGCACGATCTCGACGGCGATCCGGCGCCGGTTTTCCGCGCTGCCACCCCATTTGTCGGCGCGCTTGTTGGTCCGCTCGGCGAGGAACTGGTTGATGAAATAGCCCTCGGAGCCCATGATCTCGACGCCGTCGTAGCCCGCTTCCTTGGCCAGGAAGGCACAATCGGCGAAAGCGCGGATCTGCCGCAGCACGCCGTAGCCGGAAAGGGCCCGCGGTTTGAACGGGTTGATCGGCGCCTTGATCCCCGACGCCGAGACGCTCAGCGGGTGGTAGGAATACCGGCCCGCGTGCAGGATCTGCAGCGCGATCTTGCCGCCCGCCTCGTGCACGGGATCGGTGAGTCGCTTGTGCGCCTTGGCTTCCGCGCGCGTCGAGAGCTTCGACGCCAGCGGCAGGAGCCAGCCGGTCCGGTTCGGCGCGAACCCGCCGGTGACGATCAGCCCGACGCCGCCTCGGGCGCGTTCGGCGTAGTACTCGGCCAGTTGCGGGAAATGCGCTTCCTTGTCTTCGAGGCCGGTGTGCATCGAGCCCATGATCACCCGGTTGCGCAGGGTGGTGAAGCCGAGGTCGAGCGGGGACAGCAGGTTCGGGTACTGGCTCATCGCCGGGTCCTTACGCATCGTGGTGGAATGCCTGGAGGACTTCCTCGAGCCACTCGACGTGGCCCTGTTCGGTTCGGATTCCTCCACGCAGCACGAGGAACTGGTGCAACGACTGTCCACTGAGGACGCTGGGGTCGGGGAAGTCGCGCTTCTCGATCAGCAGGTAGGCGTCGAGCTGTGCCGCGTGCGCGTCGCGATGCCGGGTGACCTCGGCGGCGACGGCGGCCGGATCGCCGAGCGCCGCGCCGCGGATCTTCACGGCGAGCTCCCTGGCGGTGGCCGACGGATCGGGTTCGGCGAGCCAGCGGGCGAGTTCGGCCCGGCCCGCGTCGCCGACGGTGTAGACCTTCTTGTCGGGTTTCCCGGACTGCGCGACCTGGTCGACGCTGACCCAGCCCGCGTCCTCCATGCGCTTGAGAACGCGGTAGATCTGCTGGTGGGTGGCGTTCCACCACAGTCCGATGGACTTCTCGAAGCGGCGCGTCAGCTCATAGCCCGAGCCGGACCGCTCGGACAGGGAGACCAGGATCGCGTGCTCCAGTGCCATGCACCTAGTTTCATATGCACCTAGTTGCACTGCAAGGCGACGCGCGTCACAAGTACGTGAAGACCCCCTTCACTGCGCTAGGCGCAATGAAGGGGGCCTTCACGTACTTCTGGAGCTGTTACGGCTTGCGGGCGATCCCGCCGATGACGCGCGACTCGGAGGGCGCGGCGGCGAAGACCGTCCTCTCGTCCGGGTGCCACGCCGGCGCGTAGACCAGGCCCGGCTCCAGCAGCGGCCAGCCGCCGAAGAACCGCCGGAACTCGTCCATCGTGCGCAGGAAACCGGGGTTCGTCGTGGTCTCGTAGTACTCGAGGATGTCGAGCAGCGCCTGCCGCTCCTCGTCGTTGGCCGGGTTCTCGTTGGTCATCTGCGAGATCACCAGCAGCGAGCCAGGCGCGAGCCGGTCGCGGTAGAAGTCCAGCAGCGCGTCCGGGTCCTGCTCGTCCTTGATGAAGTGCATGACCGCGTTGATCACCAGCGCGACGGGCTCCTCGACGTCGATGATGCCGGAGTCCATCACCCGTTCCCAGAGGTCCTCGGGGTCGAACAGGTCCGCGGCGATCGCGTGGTGCCGGTCCGGGTCGGCGGTGTCGGCGAGCAGCAGCGTCGAATGCGCGAGCGCGATCGGCTCGTTGTCGATGTAGAGGACGTGCGTGTCCTCCTGCGGCCGCGCCTCGTCGGCGACCTCGTGCACGTTGCCCGCCGTCGGCAGGCCGGAGCCGATGTCGACGAACTGCCGGATGCCCAGTTCCGCGCAATGCCGCACGGCCCGGCCGAGGAACTGCCTGCTGGTCTTGCAGTAGTCACCCATGAGCGGCAGGCGCTGGCGCACCTTCTCGGCGAACAGGCGGTCGATGGCGTAGTGGGTGTCCCCGCCGATGAAGTAGTCGTAGACCCGTGCCGCGGACGGCCGGTCCAAGCTGTTCTCGACGGCCTTGAGCGCCGCGTCGTGATCGATCATCGTCATCCCTTTGTCCGCGCCGGAAATCCCATGCTAACCGGCCGGGACGTAGGCCTCGCGGTAGGCGTTGACGGATTCGGTCAGGCGATCGAGTTCCGCGCGGGTGCGGGCGAGCCCGGTCGCGTCGAGGCCCATCGCGTCGCCGATGATCTTCGGGATCCCGCTCGCGCGGTCCCTGAGCCGGGCGCCGTCCTCGGTCAGGCTGATGCGCACGGACCGTTCGTCGTCGGCGCGCCGGTCTCGCCGGACCAGTCCGGACTTCTCCAGGCGTTTGAGCAAGGGTGACAGCGTTCCGGAGTCGAGGCTCAGCACGGTGCCGAGCTCTTTGACCAGTCGCTCGTCCTCCTCCCAGAGCGCGAGCATCACCAGGTACTGCGGATAGGTCAGGCCCAGATCGTCGAGTACCACGCGGTAAAGCGCGGTCACGGCCCGCGATGCCGCGTAGAGCCCGAAGCACAGCTGATCGTCCAGGCACAGCGACGCGTTGTTGTCTGTCGGCATCGGTCCTCCTCGTCCCATGGTGCGTCGATCATGCCTCAGTCCGCCACTTGAGTGGGCTAAATCTCCTTGAGGACATTTTAGTTGTGCACAACTTAGTTGCGAGCTACCTTTGGTTCATCGACTTCGGCTCCCAGGAGGCAGAAATGACCGCCAACCCACACAACCTGGCCCTTGAACCGGCCGCCCAGGCCTTCGTCGAGGCGACCGCCACGCCGCCGTTCCTCTTCCAGCTTCCGCCCGCCGAAGGTCGCAAGGCCGTCGACGAGGTCCAGGGCGGCGACGTCGAACTGCCCGCCGCGGACGTCGAGACCACGCATGTCGACGGAGTCGAGGTCCGCATCGTCCGGCCGCAGGGCGTCACCGGGCCGCTACCCGTGATCGTCTACATCCACGGCGCCGGCTGGGTCTTCGGCAACTTCCACACCCACGAGCGCCTGGTCCGCGAGCTCGCCGTCGGCGCGGGCGCGGCCGTGGTCTTCCCCGAATACGACCGCTCCCCGGAGGCGCGCTACCCGGTCGCCATCGAGCAGAACTACGCGGTGGCGAAATGGGTCGCCGAGCACGGCGCCGAGAACGGGCTCGACAGCACGAAAATCGCGATCGCCGGTGACTCCGTCGGCGGGAACATGACCGCCGCGCTCACCCTGCTCGCGAAACAGCGCGGCGACGTCACGTTCCGTCAGCAGGTGCTCTTCTACCCGGTCACCGACGCGAACTTCGACACCGAGTCCTACCGGCAGTTCGCCGAGGGCTACTTCCTCGCCCTCGACGGCATGAAGTGGTTCTGGGACCAGTACACGACCGACCCGGCGCAGCGTGCGGAGATCACCGCGTCACCGCTGCGGGCGAGCCTCGACGAGCTGGCAGGCCTGCCGCCCGCGCTGGTGATCACCGCGGAAGCCGACGTCCTGCGCGACGAGGGCGAGGCGTACGCCGCGAAGCTGCGTCAGGCCGGAGTGCCGGTGACGGCCGTGCGGTACCAGGGCGTCGTCCACGACTTCGTCATGCTCAACACGCTGCGTGAAACGCACGCCGCGGAGGCGGCGATAAAGCAGGCGATCGGGGTGTTGCGCACGGCCCTCGCGGGCTGAGTACCCTAGGACACGTTTTGTCCAGGGTGACACGCGTCACCCTGGACAACACTTCCCCGTGGTCGCACGTCTCTTGGTCCAGATGTGGGAAGTGCGGTGCGGGGGCGTGCCGCGGCCGGGGAGGAAAACGATCGCCATGGGACTGGGACTGAGTGCCATCCGGCTCGATTCCACGCTGAACCTCGTCATCGTCGTGGTGCTGACGCTGCTCGCGATCATCGCCGTGCCGTTCTTCTGGGAGCGCTGGCGTCGCAAGGTGGTCGGCCGCAGCGGCACGATCCTCGTCGCGGTGGTGCTGATCGTGGTCAGCACCGGGATGGGCGGGAACATGATCGGCGGGTTCTTCCCGACGGTCGGCGCCCTGTTCGGCACTGGCGTCTACTCGGGGGAGAGCACCGACGCCGTCGCCGGTCAGAACGGCTCGGACCTCGACAAGCTGCGCGACGCCGGGGCGATGCGGGCCAAGGAGGGCAAGGGCTCCGTCGTGCACATGACGGTGACCGGCAAGCGCACCGGCCTCACGCGTGACGTCTCGGTGTACTTCCCGCCCCAGTACTACGACCCCGCGTTCCGGGCGCTCAAGTTCCCGGTCATCGAATGGATCCCGAACTACCCGTCCGGTCCGGAAGTGGTCACCGGACCCTACGAACTGCCCGCGAAACTCGACGCGGCCATCGCGAAGCACACGCTCCCGCCGACCCTGGTGATCATCCCGGACCCGACAGGGAAGCCGAAGATCGGTCACGACACCGAATGCATCGACGAGGTCAACGGGACCGCCAACGACACCTACCTGACCGCCGACATCCGAGACTGGGCGATCGAGAAGCTCGGCGCCGGCACGCAGCGGAAGGCGTGGACCATGGCGGGCTGGTCCTCGGGCGGGTACTGCGCGATGAACCTGGTGACCCGGCACCCGCAGTGGTACGGCCAGGCGGCGAGCGTGAGCGGCTACTACAAGGCTTCGGTGGACGCGGAGACGGAGAACCTGTTCAAGGGCAGGCAGGACATCATCGACGCGAACACGGTCTCGCTGAACCTGCAGAAGCATCCGTCGCCGGTCGACATCCTCGCGATCGCCGGGGAGAAGGAAAGCTTCGAGAGCTTCTCGATCGACCAGCTGCAGTCGGCCGTCCGCGCGCCCGCGACGCTCTCGTCGTGGCGGATCCCGGACGCCGGGCACAACATGAACACCTTCAAGGCTCAGGTGCCCGACGTGCTGGCGTGGATCGGCGCGCGGACCGTGCCGCCGAGCGCGCCGCAGGACAAGAAGATCATCTCCAACGGCGGGGTCACCCCGTGGCCCTTGCCGAACACCGGCGCCAAGGGCGCTCTGGTCGACGTCGTCGAGTAGCCAGGTACGCCTTGGGGTACAAGCGAAGCCGGTCGGGAACCCGGTTCCCGGCCGCCCTCGTGGCAGCTCCCAGCCGCCGGAGATGACGCTCGTCAGCGTTCGTCCACTTGAGACCGAGCCGGTCGCGGAGCGCCGGTGGCAGCAACCCGATCGCGCACAGGGTCAGCACGTTCCCGCCCGCGGGCCGGACGGGACGCCACAAGGCTTCCGGCAGGAACCACCAAGGCGGCGGCGGGGTGTCCCGCATGGTGATCGAGTCGAGCAGTTCCCGCACAGTGTGGTTGTCTTCGAGCCGATTCGCGACGACGTCGTCGAAGTACGCTTCGAACCCTTCGAGGTCCGGCGGCATGTGGTGCTCGCGGAGGCCGAGGATCAGGCCGAGGTGTCGCCATTCCGCGTAGAAGCGGCGTTTTTCCTCGCGTGGCAAGGGATGTATGAAGAGTTCCCGCATGCGGACGGTCGTCCAGAAGGTCGAACCGTGCACCCATCGATACGCTTCGGGGTTCAGCGCGTGATAGCGCTCGCCGTGGTGGTCGACACCCTTGATCGCCTTGTGCAGCTCGCGGAGCCGCTCGGCCTCCGCGATCGCCTCCTGGCCGCCGAAAACCTGTGACAGCAAGGAATCGATGGTCCGGTCGAGGCGGCCCCACGGGTCTTCGGTGTAGTTCGAATGATCGTGGACGCCGGCGCCGACCACCGGATGCGCGACCTGCAGCAGCAACGCGGTCCCCGCGCCGAGCAGCAGCCTCCGGTCGCCGACCACTTGCCAGGCAACGGAATCCGGGCCGAGCGGGGTCACGGCGGGCAGGCGGGCTTCGGCGCTCATGACGACCTCCCGGAAGAGCGGCGTGCGGCCACTGTCCCACCCTGTTTACAGGTCGTCAATAGCGGGAAGCAGCGCTTTCACTACGTCGGTCACCCGTTTGCCGCCACTGACATAGGTGGTCGACGTCGGCTGAGAGGTCAGCACGACGACGATGTGACGGTTGTCCTTCCCGACGACACCAGAGCTGTGCAGGATCCGTGAGCCGCGGCAGCACGCCCAGCCCTGTTTGATCGACCAGGGAAGATCGCCGACGGCGTCCGCGATGCCGAAATACTGCCGGATCCCGTCGGATCCGTTCTCCGTCGCGGCACTCAGCGCCCGCATGATCGTCGTACGGGTTCCCGCGCCCGCCTGCTCCATCAGGTAGCGGTAGATCTTCGCGATGTCCGCGGCGGTGATCCGGGTGTCGCCCCAGCGGCCGGGATCCTCGGGCGGATGCGTGCCGGCGAGGCCGATCTTGGTCGCCCAGCGGGTGACGATGGCGGGTCCGCCGTACGCGGTCCACAGCCTGCTGGCGATGTCGTCGTCGCTGACCGAGAGCATCCGCTGCACGGTGCTCGGCGGCGCGCCCGCTTGCAGGGCTTCCAGTGCGATGAGGAGCTTCACGAGGGACGCCGAGGTGTAGGAACGTTCTGATTTAAGGGAAACCGTGTTCTTCTTGGCGACGCGGTCGTAGACGACCACGCTCACCTGCCCGCCGGGAACGAGGTCCGCGAGGGCCTGCGCGTCGACGACCGCCGGTGGCTTGCCGGGATCGGCGGACTTCGACGGCACCGAGGGTGACGGCGGCGGGGATTCGGGTGTTTCCGATTCGGCTTCGATGGTCATCGCCGCGGTCCCCGACGCTGCGTCCGCGACCGCCGACGGGCCGGGACGCGACGACGGAACCAGCAGCATCGCCATGATGGCTCCCAGGCACAGCCCCGCCAGGAGGAAGACTCCGCTCACCTTGCCCACACGACTTGTTGGCCGGATCACCCATTCGTGTTCGCAATCGAGTGACTCGTGTGATGCAGATCTCGTTTGAAAGGGATCTGGTGATGATCCGAACGCGCAGTGTGTCTTCCGGTTTGTCCGGGAGATCACCGGGGTATGTGACCCCCAGCGTGAATTTAGGTGGCCAACTCTGGAAGGCGGAGCAATGGCACGTGTACAACGCGCTCGTATCCGGACGGCGGGACTCCAGCCCGCGCAGATCCTCGCCGGGCTGGTGAGCCTGGCTTATCTGGTGTTCGGGATCGTGGGCTTCACCAGGACCGGGTTCGCCGATTTCATCGGCCGCAACGACGCGACCGTTCTCGGGTTCTCGGTGAACCCCCTCTACAACCTCGGGTTCGTCCTGCTGGGCGCGATCGGTCTGCTGCTGACCTTCGGCTCGGGCCGGTCCCGTGTCTTCGGTCTCCTGACGTTCGTCGCCTTCGGGGCGCTGTTCGTCTGGGGTCTCATGATCGCCGGGACCGTTTCGAGCAACCCGGTCTCACAGGCGGGGAACCCGTTCAACCTCAACGGGCCGGACAACTGGGTGCACCTCGGCCTCGCCGCGCTCGGACTGGTGATCGCGTTCCTGCCCGCGCGGCACAAGGTGCTGCTGCCGGAGGACGAAGACGAGACCGTGGTGACGGACCGCGCCGACAGCGCGACGGTCGTCGAACCCGTTCCGGACGGTTCGCGACGGCCCAAGCATGAGAAAAGCCCGGCCGTCGCTCGTGAAGAGCGACCGCCGGGCCTTGCCCACTAGGTCTTCGGGCTCAGTAGCCGTACTCCGAACCGCCGGACTGGGCGGGAGCGCCTTCCTCCTTCTTGGGGGCGGCGTTCCCGCTCTGGGCCGCCTTGTCCTTCACCGGCGCGGAGCTCTTGCACCCGGCGGGCTCGATGACGAACCAGGTGCCGCCGACGCCGTGACCGTTCGCCTCGCCGGCGTTCGCGTCCTTGGCGTAGCGGTAGACGGGCCAGCCGCCGACGGTGACCTGCATGGTGCCGTCCGCCCGCTTCACCATGCCGAGCAGCTTCTTCTCGATGCCTTCGAGCTGGACGTCGCCCTCGGCGAGCACCGGCGGCCAGGCCTTCGCGCAGTCGCCGTTGCAGGTCGGCTGCTTGTTCTTCTTGTCCTTGGTGAACATGTAGAGGGTGAAGCCGTCCTTGTCCACAATGGCCGGTCCGATGCCGTCGACGTTGCTCGCGGCCAGCTTCGTGGCGGCATCCTTTTGCTCGGCCGGAGCCTCCTTCGCGGCCTGGCCCGCTTTGCCGCCCTTGGTGTTCGCGGCGTACCAAGTGCTGCCGACACCCTGCCCCTTCGTCTCGCCCGCCTTGGCGTCCTTGGCGTAGCGGTAAAGCGCCCAGCCGCCGACGGTGACCTGCTTGCGGCCGTCGGTGCGGGTCACCTCTCCGACCAGGGACTGGTCCACCCCTTCGATCCGGACTTCGCCCTCGGCGAGCACCGGCGGCCAGGCCTTCGCGCAGTCACCGTCGCAATTGGACTTCGGCGGCTTCGCGCTGTCCTTGTCGAAGCGGTACAAAGTGAACCCGTCCTTGTCGACGAGTATCTGACCGAGATTCCCGGCTTCGGCCACGGCCACCTTGGTCTCACCCTTGGCCGCGGGGGCGTTCCCGCCCGCCCCGGCCACCGCGGCGGCGGGTGCGACGGCCGGAGCCGCCGCTTCGGTGCCACCGGAGCAGGCCGACAGCGCCACCAGGCCCGCGGCCGCGGACGCCGCAGCGACGACGAAACGCTTGCGAAGCATGGGATTTCTCCTTGTTCGTAGGGGGTTCCGCGGCTCGGCGCGGTGAGCTTGTACCCCCTACACGGGCCCTCGGCGGGACCGGTTCAAGAAGTTCCCGGATTTTCTTCGAGGCCCTCCAGCGCGGCGTCCGTGAGCACCCCGGCCGAACCGGTGTAGTTCGAGGGATCCAGCAGGTCGGCAAGGGAATCCGCGGGGAGGACTCCGGTTACCTCCGGCAGGTCGGAAAGAACCTCGCCGAGGGGTTTGCCCTGCTCCAGGGCGAGCTTCGACGCGTGCCCGAGGACCTCCTTGGCCCGTGTCTTGCCGAGCAGCGGGGCGAGCACGGTCGAAAGTCGTTCGGAGACGATCTGGCCGTGCGTGAGCCCGAGGTTCTCGCGCATCCGTTCCTCGTTGACGACCAGACCGCGCGCGAGTTCGGCCGCCGTATGCGCGGCGCCGCCGGTCAGGCGGAGGCAGTCGCGCAGCAGCTGCCACTCGGCGTGCCACGCGCCCGCGGACCGTTCGTCCTCGGAGACCAGGGCCTGCGTGACGCCGGTGGCCAGCACCGGTACCTGCAGCGCGGCCGAGCGGATCAACGTCGCCAGCACCGGATTGCGTTTGTGCGGCATCGCCGAAGACCCGCCACGGCCCGCACCCGCGGGTTCGGCGACCTCACCGACCTCGGTGCGAGTCAAGAACTGGACGTCGACCGCGATCTTCCCGAGCGCGGCTGCGGTGAACGACAGGGCCGCCGCGAGGTCGGCCGTCGGGGTGCGGAGCGTGTGCCAGGGGAGCGTGGTCTCGGCGAGACCGGTCTCTTCGGCGAAGGCTGTCTGAAGGCGTTGCGGATAGCCTTCGGGCAGCCCGGCGAGACGCGCGTACTCGGCGTACGCGGCTCGCGTACCGGCCGCGCCACCGAGCGAGACCGGCAGGACGACGCGGTTCAGCCTGTCGAGCGCGTCGAGCGTCAGCTGACGCCAGCCCGCCGCCTTGAGCCCGAACGTGGTCGGGACCGCGTGGGCGGTGAGGGTTCGCCCGGCCATGGCCGTGTCGCGATGTACGCGAGCGAGGTCCCCCAGCGCGTCCGCCGTCGTCTCGAGGTCGGCCGCGAGGAGCGTCCGTGTCCGGGCGGCGACCAGCATCATCGCGGTGTCGAAGATGTCCTGGCTGGTGGAGCCACGATGGACGTACTCGGTCCCGGCCGCCGCTGTCAGCTCCTTGACCAGCCCCACGACCGGGTTCGCCGTCTCGCGGGCCGCCCTCGCCAGCGCGACCACGTCGATCTCCACTGTCGCGGCCGCCGCAGTGATCGCCTCCGCGGCTTCGCGCGGGATCAGCCCGGTCCCGGCCTGCGCCCTGGCCAGCGCCGCCTCCGTGTCGAGCAACGCCCGCAGCCAGGCGAGATCACCCGTCGCCGCCTCGGAGGGCGTGCCGGCGCGGACCGGTGAGAGGAGGCCGGAATCGGGATCGGCGTTCATCGGCCCAGCATCGCACTACCGGGTTTCAGTGGCCTGTCCTCCCGTCTATGCGCTCGCGCAGCAGGTCGGCGTGGCCGTCATGGCGCGCGTACTCGGCGATGTGATGCGTCAGCAGCCACCGCAGCGAGAACGGCTCCCCGTCGCGGCGGCTCGTGCCCGTGTCGTCGAGCGAGGCCGCCGCGACGATCTCCCTGGACCGCGCGCACTCCTCACGCCACGCCGCCCACGCGGCCTCGACGTCACCGTCGGTGTCGTCGAAGTCCTGCTCGGGCCGCTCGTCGGAGTAATAGAGCATCGGGACGTCCTCGCCCGCGAACTGCAGGCGGAACCACCAGCGCTCGGTGCCGGTGAGGTGCCTGAGCAGCCCGTGCAGCGACATACTCGACGGCTCCACCGCCCGCGCGGCCATCTGCTCCGGCGTCAGGCCCTCGCACTTCAGCTCGAACGTGCGGCGATGCCAGTCCAGGGTGGACGTCAGGATCTCGCGCTCGCTCGCCACCCGCGAAGACTCCGGACGATCACCCCGCCAGCTCGCCGAGTAGTTCTCGTCAGGGATCGTGTCCATGCCCCCGACCTTGGCAGAGACCCCCGACAATTCCGTGGCGCTCCGGCGGCGGCCCCACCATCCTGGTGGTCGACGGCTGTCTACTAGACTCGGCCGCACGGGCCGTTAGCTCAATTGGTAGAGCTGCGGACTTTTAATCCGTAGGTTCTGGGTTCGAGCCCCAGGCGGCCCACTCTTTCGCCCGGTCCACGTGCAGTAGGCCTTTGTTTCAGGAATCCTGGCCGTCCAACTGCCGCGCGGTTTCCTGATGGACCGACACCAGCTCCGCCAGCGAGACGACCGCCCGCGACACCGTCGAGAGGTCTTTGCCTTCCTTGCTCCAAGGCGGCGGGAAGGTGTGAATGCCCCGGTCGGCCGCGACCGCGCCGACTTCGGCTTGCCAGCCGGGCCACCGCAGGGTTTCGTAAAACCGGTCGAGCGAACCGGCGAGCACGGCGTGCAGCCATTCGGCGTACCCCAGCTCAAGGTCTTCCCACGCGAGGGCGTCGGGCCCGAAGTAGTGGATGGTCGGCCGCCCCGCGGGATTGACCGTCCAGTCATACACGCCGCCCAACACGTCGTAGGCGACCGTCAGGGAAGCGGCGGGCATGGTCTCCGTTCCGCAGCCGAGAACGCGCAGCCATCCATGGTCGACCAGCAACCCGCCCGTGTGGCCGATGACGGCGCCCAGCCATGAGCCGGTCGTGATGCCCAGTTCACGCAGGCAGTGGGCGGCGCGATCACTGTCCGGGGCGAGCACGGTGACCGGGTAAGGGGCCGCCGCGACTGCTGTCGCTACCTCGTCCCACGCGGATGTCGTCACGCCACCCACCGCGGCAGCTCACGGGCGACGTCGTCGGGGGAAGGCATGCGGGCGATCTCCTCGGCGATTTCGCGGGCCGCGTCGCGGTGGCTGGTGTTTCGCAGCAGTTTCCGGGTGTGTTCGGCGATGGCGTCCGCGCTCAGTTCGCCGGGCGGGAGACACAGCGCGGCGCCCGCGGAGGTGAGGGTTTCGGCGTTGGCGAACTGGTCGGCGCCCTGGGGGAGAAGCAGTTGCGGGGCGCCGACGGCGAGCGCGCCGAGGGTGGTGCCGCTGCCGCCGTGGTGCACGACGGCGTCGACATGCGGCAGCAGATCCGCTTGCGGTATCCAGGCCTGGACCGTGACGTTGTCCGGCATGGAACCGAGTTGCTCCGGCCGGACTCGTCCGGTGGCGACCACGACGTTCGCGTCGAGCGCTGCCAGGCCCTGGATGGCGGTGGTGAGCACTTCGGGTGTGCCGAACGCGGTGCCGAGGGTCAGGTAGATCAGCGGTCGCGACGGTGGGCGCCACGGGGGAAGTGACGGCTCGGAGTAGGGCACGGGCCGGAGTTCGACGCGTTCGGCTGTCGCGAGGAAGTCCTTGTCCTGTAAGGACGGTGGGCAGATGTCCAGATGCGGGCGGGCCGGGGACATGGGGGACCGGAGTCCGATTCCGTCGGGGAACAGGCGGCCGAATCCGTGCCAGAGACCCGGAATCCCGGCTTGCTGCGCGGCGATGGCTGCTCCCGGCTGACCCCATTCGTGTACGACGAGATCGGGCCGTAGCAGCGCCAGCTCCGGTTCGAGGTCCTCGGCATAGATCTCGTAGAACGAGTCCGCGGGGCGAAAGGGCCGGAGGCCGTTCCTGAGCAGTGGCGCGTGGACGTGCTCGCCGGTGGCGAAATGCACCTCGTGCCCGGCGTCCCTGACGGCGATCGCGAGCGGGATCAGCGGGTAGGTGTGGCCTGCCGACGCGAGGCTGGTGAAGAGCACGCGCATCGGCGACCCCAGATTTCAGATGTTGACATCATCTGAAATGACCGTATCAGAGCCGCACCACCGACAGGCCGTCCGCCACGACGACGCCGTCGTGCAGCACCGTGCGGTCCTTGCCGCGGTCCATCACCGCGCTCGTCGGGGTTTCGCCGTCCACCAGCAGCAGGTCGGCGCGGTCGCCGACGGCCACACCGGGACGGTCGGCGATACCGGCCAGCCGCGGGACGTCGTGGCTCATGATCGAGGCGCCGCCCATCGTCGCGACGGCCAGTGCCATCTCGATCAGGTCGTCGCGGCGGAAGCCGTGCGTGAAGGCCAGCTGCCAGGTGCGGTCGAGCAGATCGCAGTTGCCGTACGGGCTCCAGTAGTCCCGCTGGCCGTCCTCGCCGAGACCGACGCGCACGCCCGCGGTCGTGAGGTCCGCCAAGGACAGCTGCCCGTCGACGGACGGCGCGACGGTCGCCATCGCGATGTCCAGTTCCGCGAACGTGTCGATCAGGCGGCGGCTCACCGATTCCGAGACCGAGCCCAGCTCGTACGCGTGCGACATGGTCACCTTGCCGCGCATGTCCAGCGCGCGGACCCGCTCGATCACCAGGTCGGTGGAAAAAACGCCGAGGTGCCCCGGTTCGTGCAAGTGGATGTCCACCTCGACGCCGTACTTCTCGGCAAGGCCGAACACGACGTCGAGGTGTCCCTTGGGGTCCTTGTCGAGCGAGCACGGATCGATCCCGCCGACCACCGTGGCGCCCGAGCGCAGCGAGGCCTCCAGTACGTCCACGGTGCCGGGTTCGCGCAGGATCCCGGCTTGCGGGAACGCCATCACTTCGACGTCCGCGTGCCCGGCGAAGCGTTCCTTCGCGGCGAGGACGGCGTCGAGCTTTTCCAGCCGGCAGTCGACGTCCACCTGTGCGTAGGTGCGCACCCGCGTCGTGCCGTTGGCGATCATCCGCTCCAGCGTCCCGGCGACGCGCTCGGGCAGCGGCACCTCGGCGTCGCGCCAGTTCTCGCGGTCGTTCAGCATCATCGCCCACACGCCCGGCGCGCCGGTGTGCGGCCGGAACGGCAGGCCGATCCTGGTCGAGTCCAGATGGACGTGCACGTCGCTGAACGACGGGAACAGCAGCCGTCCGCGCCCGTCGACCGTGTCGGACGCCGGCGCGGCGGTGGGATCGTGTGGTCGCACCGCGGCGATCCGGCCTTCCGCCACTTCGACGTCACTGTGCTGTCCACCCCACGGGCGAACGTTCCGGATCAACACAGAGGGCACCTTTCTCGACGGGGCCTCGAAGCGACCCACTTTGGTATACCAAATGGACCGAGCGTGGGCAACGCGGAGTGATCATGGTCAACCTCCCTGCCGCCGGGACGTCCACTGTGTATGGACTTGAAGCAAGCAGTTCGCCGGGTCGTTGCCTTGTCAGCCGTTCTCGGCGCCGCGACGGTGGCGGTGGCCGCACCGGCGTCCGCTGCCGATGACCAGGTGGTGACCACGGTGAGCGAGGCCGACCGGGCGGCGGCGCTGGCCCATTGGACGCCGGAGCGGATGAGTCAGTGGGTGGGCGAGGAGGACCTGCCGCCCGCCGAGAAGATCGGCCGCGAATGGGAGGGGCCGGTGCCCTCGGGGGTCGGGCGGCTGTTCTTCACCGCCGAGCCCGGTGTCGACGGATCCTGCACGGCGACGGTGGTCCCCAGTGCCAGCAAGGATGTCGCCTTCACCGCCGGGCACTGCGTGAACGGCGGGCTGGACCGGTTCGACAATCCGATCAAGATCGTGAACGTCGTGTTCGTGCCGGGCTACGACCACGGCAAAGCGCCGCACGGGGTGTTCGCGGCCCGGTCCTTCGCCTGGGCCGGCACGTACTCGGGGCCGATGAGCGGGTCGGACGACGACGCGGTGCTCGCCCTCGACCCGGTCGACGGCCGGCACGTCGCGGACGTCGCGGGCACCCAGGACATCTCGTTCGAGGAGCTTCCGTCCACCGTGGACACGACCATGCTCGGCTACCCCGTTTCGAAGGCGGCCGGCGGTGAGGCGTTGTTCTCCTGCGTGCGGCCCGCCACGCTCGAAAAGAACTCGGTCAGCACGACGTGGAACACCGATTGCGACCTGGCGGGCGGCTCCAGCGGCGGTCCATGGCTGCGGAATTTCGATCCCGCCACCGGAAAGGGCACCATCTTCAGCGTCACGAGCCGGGGAACGATGACCGAGGACGGCGTGACCACGGACCTGAGCGGCGCCGCTTTCACGGAGCCCGTGCGGAAGCTGTACGAGCGAGCCGGGGAACTCTGAGCGACGCCCGGTGTCGAGAAGGCCGGATCGGCTCCGACTCCTCCTCCGAAAGCATCGGAAGAGAAGGAGGCCTTGTGATGAGCAAGGTGGTGCTGGATGTGTCGATGTCGATGGACGGCTTCACCGCCGGCCCGGACGTCCGGGCCGAAGAGCCCATGGGCGACGGAGGCGAACGGCTGCACGAGTGGATGGCCGGGGACGGAGCCGACGCCCGCGCCTTCGAGGAGGTGAACGCGAGGGTCGGGGCCACCGTCATCGGGCGCCGCACCTTCGACCTCGGTCTGCGCCCGTGGGGCGGGACGCCTTGGCCCGGTGTCCCGAGCTTCGTCGTCACCCATCGGACCAGGGAAGACCTCCTCGGTGACAACGGCGGGACGTTCGCCTTCGACGGGCTGGAGGCCGCTGTCCGGCGTGCCGAAGCCGCCGCCGGGGACAAGGACGTCCTGGTGCTGGGCGCGGACGTCGCCGGGCAACTGCTCGGCGCGGGCCTGCTCGACGAGGTCCACCTCCATCTCGCCCCCGTGGTGCTGGGGCGGGGGACCGGGCTGTTCGCCGGTCACCTGGGCGAGCTGATCCCGCAGGGCACGCCTGTCGCGGGGATCGCTACTCACCTGCGCTTTCGCGTCCGCGCGCGGTGAGTGAGCTCGTCGACGACGCGTTGCCACGCCGGTGACGCCTCCGAGATCCGGGAAACGACCAGCTCGCGGTACCCGGACCGGCCACCGTCCTGTTCGTGCCGGATCTCCCAGGCGTCCAGGTCGTCGATGAGCCGGTCCAGGCGCGGGTCGCGCGGGTCCCAGCCGACGGCCTGATCACAGGCGAGGTAGACCCGCGACGTTCGCTGATCCCCAGGCCGCGCATCCGGTCCAGGAGGGCGACCACCTCGGGAGGCAGGACGAGCCGTTCCCCGCCGGTCAGGTCGGCGATCCGGAGGCGGTTCTCGGTGAGCCTGTCGATCTTGCGCCGCAGCTCGGCGTCGATGTCGGTGATGGCGGCGGCGAACTCCTCGGGCCGCGCGTGCAGCAGCGCGTCGACGCGGGCCAAAGGCACCCCGACGTCGGCGAGGGTCCTGATCCGGATGAGATCCACCGCCGCCTGCGCGCTGTACCGCCGGTAGCCGGAGGCGTCGCGTCCGGGCTCGGGCAGCAGGCCGACGTGGTGGTAGTGGCGGACGGTGCGCACGGTCACGCCGGCGGTCGCCGCGAGCTGGCCGATCGTGAGCACCCGTCCTCCTGGTCCCGGAAACACGGCCGAGTCTAGGAGCGGTCCACGACGTCGCGGATCGCCTGGACCACGGCGTCGGGGCGGTCGAAGCAGAGCCGGTGGTGGAGCGTGCCGGTGAGGACGCGCTGCTCCCCGCGGGAGAACCGGCCCACCACGGCCGCATCCAGCTTTGTCTTGGCGTCGTCGAGCTCGGAGGACGGGGTGCCGACGACGGTGAGCGCGACGACCGGGACGTCGGGCAGGTCCGGCCCGGCTCGCAGTTCGGCGGCGAGGGCGACCAGCCCGGTGCGCTCGGCGGCACCGGCGCGGAGCCAGTCTTCGCTCACTTTCGCCTCGACCAGGGCTTCGCCACGTCTTCCGGATAGGCCGTGCGCAGCTCGGCATACATCTCGCGAAGGGCAAGGCGGTCCGGATCGGGCGCAGTCCGCTCGGCCTCGGCCAGGCTCGCCGCGGGCGGCATGAAGTCGTCCCAAGCAGGGTGGAGGGCGTCCAGGAAGACCAGCCCGGCGACGTCGTGCGGGTAGAGCTGCGCGAACCGGTGCGCGTAGAGGCCGCCGAGGGAATGCGCCGCCAGCACGTAAGGGGCGGCGATGCCCTGGGTGAGCAGCAGTTCGCGCAGTTCGGCGGCGACCGCGGTGGCGGTGCGCGGCAGCGGCAGGGGAGCGCTGTAGCCCGTGCTGCCGCGGTCGTAGACCACGGCGGTGGTGAACCGCGAAACCTCCTGCTGGACACCGAAGTAGTCCAGGCCGACCGCGCTCGCGCCCGGCAGGAACACGACGGCCGGACCGCCGTCGCCCGACCGGTGCACGAAAAGGCGGCGGCCGTCGATCTCCTGGAACCCGCCGACGGGTGGGGTGTTCGTCATGCGGCAAGGCTCCGGCCCTGACGCAGGGTCAAGGTCAAGCCCGCGTGCGAAGTCCGTCGACGAGGATCGACAGCAGCCGCTGCCCTCGCGCGTCGATTTCGGCTTCCTCCAGCCGTGACAGCCAGCTGATGAGCACGATGACGTCCCGTGCTTCGGCGTCGGGCCGGATGCTGCCGTCCGAGCGCCCGGCGGCCAGCAGCAGCTCCACCGCCTCGCCGATCGGCCCGAGGCTGTGGGCGGCGAGGTCGCGCCAGGTGGCCGCCTCGACGGCCGCGAACACGTCGCGTTTGACCCTCGCGTAGGCGGCCACCCGGTCGAACCACGCCGCCAGCGCGTCCAGCGGCCGGTGTGCCTCCAGCAGCCGCGAAGCCGCGGTGACCAGGTCTTCCACCTCGCGGCGGTACACCTCGACGAGGAGGTCCTCGCGGGTCGGGAAGTGCCGGTACAGCGTGCCCTGGCCGATGCCGCAGGCCTTCGCGACGGCGTTGAGCTTGAGCTCGCCCGGTTCGCGCACGAGATCACGTGCCGCTCGCAGGATCCGTTCTCGGTTGCGCTGGGCGTCGGCGCGCAGTGTGCCGCCGCTCTCGGCAGAAGCGGACACGTGTCCGCTAGGGTGGTCGGGGTAACCGGACATGTGTCCACTCTAGGCGGAGGAAGTCGCATGACCCTTCACGGCAAGGTCGTCGCCATCACCGGAGCCAGCAGCGGGATCGGCGAGGCCGCCGCCCGGCACCTCGCCTCGCTCGGCGTGTCCGTCGTCCTCGGCGCCCGCCGCACCGACCGGCTGGACCGGCTGGTCGCCGAGATCGGGGCCGACGGCGGTGAGGCGGCCGCCACCCGCGTGGACGTCACCGATCCCGGCGACCTCAAAACGCTGGTCGACGTCGCTCTCGAGCGCTTCGGCCGCTTGGACGTCTTCGTAGGCAACGCGGGCATCGCCAAGCTCGGCCCGCTCGCCGACCTGGACGTCGAGAACTGGGCGGCGATGGTCGACGTGAACCTCAAGGGGATCCTGCACGGCATCGCGGCCGCCCTGCCGGTGTTCCGGCAGCAGGGCGGCGGCCATTTCGTGACCGTCGTCTCGACGGCGGGCCTGCGGATCGTCCCCACCCAGGCGGTGTACGCCGGGACGAAGAACGCGGTCCGCACCCTCCTGGAGGGCCTGCGGCAGGAGAACACCGACGGGACGCTGCGGACGACGTCGATCTCACCCGGCTACGTCCGCACCGAGCTCATCGAAGACACCAGCCTCGGGATCGACCCGGCGGCGGTCGCGAGGGCGATCGCCTTCGCGATCGACCAGCCCGACGACGTCGAGATCGGCGATCTGACCATCCGGCCGACTCGCCAAGGGTGACGTTGACCTGGGGATTTGTACTAATTTGGGACGGCGACGTGTGTTCCGGCGCGACACCTGCGAGAATGACAAGTGAGATCGGGGCATCGAATGGGCTCAGACTCGCTATGAAGAGCAGGTAAAAAAGTATGGCTCAGGGCAGCGTTAAGTGGTTCAACGGCGAAAAGGGCTTCGGCTTCATCGCTCAGGACGACGGCGGACCGGACGTTTTCGTGCACTACTCGGAGATCCAGGGCAGCGGCTTCAAGTCCCTGGACGAAGGGCAGCGCGTTGAGTTCGAGATCGGCCAAGGTCAGAAGGGCCCGCAGGCCCAGCGCGTCGTCGCCATCTGACTTTTCTCCACCTCGAAGGCCCCCATCCTCTCCGGATGGGGGCCTTCGGGCGTTTGAGGGGCGGGTCACCCGGCGGCGTGTGACAAAAACGCCGAAACCCGTGCTCAGCGAGCTGACAAGGCCCGGAATCGCTGGTTGACGGCCTGCCCGCCTGCCTCCACTGTGGGCTTCTCTCGCCGGTCCGGCGAGAGGAACCCGAGCTCATCAGTGGAGTTCAGCATGCGCTTTTCCGCCCGGCCTGCCCTGCTGTCCAGCGCGGTGACCGCCGGTCTCGTCGCCGCCCTGCTGTCCTTCGGGGCCGCGCCCGCCGGCGCCGATCCCGGCTTCTACGAGCCGCCGTCACCGCTTCCATCCGGTGCCGACGGCGACGTGCTCAAGACGCTGCCGTCGCGGTTCAACGGCGCCAAGTCGACCAGGGTCATGTACCTGAGCAGGGATACCGCGAATCGCGCCATCCCGGTGACTGGAACGGTTCTGGTACCCGACAAGGCGTGGACCGGGCCGGGGCAGCGGCCGATCGTGGCGTACGCGCCGTTCACCGCCGGGATGGGTGATCAATGCGCGCCCTCGAAGGCGCTGGCGGGCGAAGGCGGCGACCTGGTCTCGTCGTTCCAGAGCTCCTTCGTGAGCTCCCTGCTGGACAAGGGCTTCGCGGTCGCCCAGACCGACTACCAGGGACTCGGGACGCCGGGCGAGCACACGTATGTGGTGCGGGAGGCCGAAGCGCACGTGGTGCTCGACGTCCTGCGGGCGGCCCAGCGACTGCCCGGCGCCGGACTTTCGGCCGCGTCGCCCGTGGGCATCGCGGGCTACTCGGAAGGCGGCGGCGCCTCGGCCTCGGCTGTCGAGCTGGCGCCCGCGTACGCTCCCGAGCTCGATCTGAAGGGCGCCTACGTCGGAGCGGCTCCCGCGGACAAGGCGGTCCTCGCGAAGAGCCTCGACGGCGGGATGTACGTCGGATTCCTGGGCTACTCGCTGATCGGCCTGGACGCGGCCTATCCGGAAGCCGGGATCCTGGACCTGGCCAACGACGCCGGTAAACAGCTCTTCGCCGAGGCGCGCACCACCTGCACGCTGGACGGCGTCCTCAAGTACATGTACCGGAGCACCGGTCAGCTGACCAAGGACGGGCGGCCGGTCTCGGCCTACCTGGAACAAGAACCCTTCCGGGGGATCGTCGCGGCCAACCGCGTCGGGACGCTCAAGCCCGCGGCGCCGGTGCTGGTCGAACATGTGCCCAACGACGACGTCATCCCGTCGGGTATCGGCAAGCAGCTCGGCAAGGACTGGTGCGCCAAGGGGGCGAACGTGCGGTTCCAGGACATCCCGTCGCTGAGCCCGATCTTCACCCACGTCCTGGGCATCAACGGCGCCCAGGGTGACGCGGCGAACTGGCTGGCCGAGCGGTTCGCCGGGAAGCCCGCGCCGGGGAACTGCGGCCAGTTCTAGACGACGGGCCCAGGACGCCGGGCCGGGCGGCTACCGATATCGTCAAGGGATGCTTGTGATCGTTCGTGAGCACCCGTGCGGCCGGACGCGGTGAGCCGCTCCGCCCTCGAGCCGGAGCAGGTCGGGCGGAAGGTGCGGTTGCGCGAGGTCGGCCTCCGGGACCGGCGGGTCTTGATGGGCTTCGATCGTGACATGGCCCGCGAGGCGTCGACGCTGATCGGCGGCGGTCACCGGCACTGGGCCTCGCACCGTTCGGGTTCCGCGGGCGACGACATCCACTTCGGCATCGAGACGGTCCGCGGCCGGATGCTGGTCGGGTCGGTCTGCACCATCGGCGCCGACCCGGTGACCGGCCGGTTCGGTTACGGCATCGGGATCGCCCCTCGCCACCAGCGCTGCGGATACGCCGCGGACGCCATCACCGTTCTCCTGGCGCATATGTTCGAGCAACGCGGCTTCCGCAAATGCGAGGTCACCGTGTACGGCGGCAACCTGGCGTCGCTTTCGCTGCACGCCGGCCTCGGCTTCCGCGAGGAAGGCAGGCTGCGCGACACCGAAGTGGTGCGCGGCGAGATCAAGTACCTGGTACGGATGGGCATCACGGTGGAGGAGTTCGCCGCACGTCCCGCCGAAGCCCCCGCCGACCTCGGCGGACGCGGCCAGCACCGGCGGCCCCGCCGCGGCAAGCACTGGCGCGCGCCCGCCGCGGTCAGCGGCTGAGCATCCCGGACTCGTAGGCGAAGACGACGGCCTGCACGCGGTCGCGGAGGCCGAGTTTCGTCAGGATGCGGCCGACGTGGGTCTTCACCGTCCCCGGCGACAGGTACAGCTTCTCGGCGATCTCGGCGTTGGACAGGCCGCGGGCCAGCTGCCGCAGTACCTCGTTTTCGCGCCCGGTGAGCAGGGCGAGCCTTTCGTCGGAAGCCGAGGCGGGCAGGCCGGTGACGACGCGGTCGAGCAGCCGCCGGGTGACGGTGGGCGCCAGCGTGGCCTCACCGGCGGCGACGACGCGGACGCCGGAGAGCAGGTCCGGCGCCAGCGCGTCCTTGAGCAGGAAGCCGCTGGCCCCCGCCTGGAGCGCGGCGTAGACGTACTCGTCCAGATCGAAGGTGGTCAGCACCAGGACACGGGCGCGATGGGCCGCGGCGATCGCGACGGTGGCCTCGACGCCGTCCATCTCGGGCATCCGGATGTCCATGAGCACGACGTCGGGATCGAGGTCCGCCACCAGCCCGACGGCCTCCGCGCCGTCGCCTGCCTCGCCGACGACGTCGATGTCGTCCGCGTTCTCCAGGATCATCCGCAGGCCGGTGCGCACGAGCGCCTGGTCGTCGGCGATCACCACCCGGATCGTCATGACGGCAGGGTCGCGCGGACGGCGAAACCGCGGTCCGGCCGCGATCCCGCTTCGAAGGTGCCGCCCAGTACGTTCACTCGTTCCCGCATCCCTTCGAGGCCGTGCCCGGTGCAGGACGGCGGTTCCGCCGCGACGCCGTCGTCGGTCACCTCGATCTCCAGTGCCACCGGCCCGTATCGCATCACGATAGTCACCGACGCGTCCGGGCCGGCGTGCTTCAGTACGTTCGTCAGCGCCTCCTGCACGATCCGGTACGCCGCGAGGTCCACTGTGGACGGAAGCGGCCGCGGTTCCCCTTCGACCAGGAACTCGACCGGCGTGCCCGCGGACCGGACGTCGGCGACCAGCCGCGGCAGCCGTTCCGCACCGGGCCGCGGTTCCCAGTCCGGCTCGTCCTGGCCGAGCGCCCCGAGCAGCCGCCGGATCTCGCTCAACGCGGTCCGCCCGGTGCCGACGACGGCGTCCATCGCCTCACGTGCTCGCTCGGGCCGCCGGTCCATTTCCGCCTGGGCGCCTTGGGCTTGCAGCACCATCACGGAAAGGGAGTGCGCGACGACGTCGTGCAGTTCGCGGCTGATCCGGCCGCGTTCGGCGGCCACGGCCAGCGCGGCCTGGGTGTCGCGCTCGCGTTCGAGATCGGCGGCGCGCTGCTCCAGCACCGACAGGCGGATCCGGCGCTGCCGCGTGTTCAGCCCGGCCAGCCACGCCACCGCGAGCGACAGCCCGATGCCGGGGAAACCGCCCCAGTCCTGCACTTGCCTGTGGTCGGTGTCGACGTCGAAGGGCGCCAACGGGTCGATGATGATGATCCGCGGCGGTGGCGGTCCCGGTTCCCGCGAATTCGCCTGGGAGGCATGGAACGTCCACGCTCCCGCGACGAGCAGCCCTGCCGCCAGCAGCGTCACGGAGAGCCGCCGCGATCCCCATGCCGCGACGGAGAAGAGGCCGATCAACGGCACCACGTCGACCGGGCGGAGATCGTTGCCCATGGCCAGGTGGAGGAGTGACACGGCCATCCCGGCCGAAAAGGTGATCAGCGGATTGCGATGGCGGACCAGCAAGGAAGCCAGACCCGCCAAGGAAGTCAGCCACCACTCCAGACCTTCCGGATCATCGGCAGAGACCACAGTGGACAGTCCGATGAGTACGGTCAGCCCGACGTCGACGGCCCTGGGGTGGCTTCTGAGGTTGACCAGCACCAGCCGAGCGTAATCCCCGATCGGACGCAGCGGATCCGCCTCACGGCAGACATCGGGATACGACCTGCGGCAGACGCGCGAATACGCCGCCCGGTCCCAGGCTGGGGAACGGAAGATCCTCGACAGAACGGAACGCTCATGAGAAGGCTTCTCGTCGCAGTGGCGGTCATCGCCGGCCTGGTGTCCCTCGCGAGCCCGGCTTCGGCCGTCCCGCGGCTGACGTTGCCGCCGCCGACCGGCTCCTATCCCGTCGGTTCCACCGACCTGCACCTGGTCGACCGGGCGCGCAAGGACCCCTGGGTGCCGACGGGGCCACGAGAGCTGATGGTGTCGATGTTCTACCCGGCGCTGCTGCCGGTCGGCCCGAAACGGCCGTATCTCACCTTGGCCGAGGCCAAGATGTTCCTGGCCGGATCGGGCCTGCCCGACATCGACCCCGCACGGGTCGCCGGGATCCGGACCAGCGCACGGGTCGACGCCCCGCCCTTGCCGGGGAAGCGCGCGCTGGTCGTCCTGTCACCGGGGTTCAACAAGCCGCGCACCACACTCACCGGGCTGGCGGAAGAACTGGCGAGCAAGGGTTTCGTCGTCGCGGTGGTCGGCCACAACTACGAGGCTTTCGCCACCGGCTTCCCCGACGGGCACGTCACCGACTGCGTCGCGTGCGGGTCGGACTCGAAGCTGCTCCCGCCGGTGCGCGCCGCGGACGTCTCGTTCCTTCTCGACACGCTGACCAGTGCTTCGTCGCCGTGGTCCCGGCTGATCGACCGGACGCGGATCGGCATGGCCGGGCATTCCATCGGCGGGTACAGCACGCCGACGGCGATGGTCGCCGACCAGCGGATCCGGGCGGGCGCCGATCTGGACGGCAGGCTGTGGTCGCCGATCCCCGCGTCCGGGATCGACCGGCCGTTCCTGTTGCTCGGCCGCGAAAGCGAGTACACCCCGGCCGGTCCGGACACGACCTGGGCCGCCAACTGGCCGAACCTCACCGGCTGGAAACGCTGGATCAGCGTCGCCGCGGCCGCGCATCCGTCCTTCACCGATGTCGGCGTACTCGGTGAACAGCTCGGCTTGAGGGAACCCGGTGTGCTCGACGGCGCGCGCGGAATGCAGCTGACCAGGGCGTATGTCTCGGCGTTCTTCGACAAGCACCTGTACGGCGGGCGTCAGCCGCTGCTGGACGGGCCGGTGGCGGGCAACCCCGAGATCAAGTTCTGGAACTAGCCCAAGGAGACACCGGTGAGGTCGTCGGACAGCTTCCACAGCCGCGCGGCCTCACCGGCGTCGATCGCGTAGGGGCGCACGCCGACCCACTCGCCTTCTTCCTCGGCGATCTCGGCGACGTCGCAGTCCTCGCAGTACAGCCCGCCCAGTCCGTCGAGCGACGGTGACGTCGCCGCCCAGACCTGGGTGGCCGCGCCCTGCTCAGGCGACTTGAAATCCGGGTCGGCCTGGTTGCCGTGCTCGTCGATCCAGCCACGCTCGACCATCTCCTCCGGCCGCAGATGCCGCTGCAGGGGAGTGAGGATCGCGCCCGGATGCAGGCTGAACGCGCGGATCCCGTGTCCGGCGCCGAGCTTGTCCAGGTGCACTGCGAACAGCACGTTCGCCGTTTTGGCCTGGCCGTAGGCGAGCCACCGGTCGTAACCGCGCTCGAAGTGGACGTCGTGCCAGCGCATCGGCGAGGAATGGTGGCCGGAGGAGGCGACCGTGACGACACGGGCACCGCCGGACGCCGTCAGCGCGGGCCAAAGACGGCTCACCAGGGCGTGGTGGCCGAGGTGGCAGATCGCGAAATGCGACTCCCAGCCGCGGCCGACCCGTCGTTCCGGCGCGGCCATGATCCCGGCGCCGGCGATCAGCAGGTCGATCGAGCGTCCCGTGTCGAGGAACCGGTGGGCGAAGGCCTCGACGCTTGTCAGGTCGGCGAGGTCGAGCTCGCCGACCTCGGTGCCGGAGATCCCGGCGAGGGCCGCTTCCGCGTCGGCGGGACGGCGGGCGGGGACGACGACGTGCGCGCCGGCGTTCGCCAGCGCACGGGTGGTTTCCAGGCCCAGCCCCGAATATCCGCCGGTGACGAGTGCGAGCTTGCCCGAAAGGTCGATCCCGTCCAAGACCTCCGCGGCGGTGCTGCGCGCGTCGAAGCCGGACCCGATCTTGTGCTGTGAGGTGATCATGCGGCGAACGGTAGGAGCTAGAGGGCTCTCTAGGTCAACAGCTAGGGTCGTCCGCGTGACGGAACTCGCGATCGGCCAGGTCACCGACCGGACGGGCCTCAGCGTGCACGCCCTTCGCTTCTACGAGAAGGAAGGGCTGCTCGCGGCACCGGTGAAGCGGGACACGAACGGCCGTCGCGTGTACACCGAGTACGACGTCGAATGGCTGGTGAACTGCACGAAGTTCCGGGCGTCCGGAATGCCGCTCGCCACGATCCGCGAGTTCGCCGAACTCGTCCGGCAGGGGCCGGGCAACGAGGAAAAGCGGCTGGGACTGCTACGGGCGCATCAGGACACCGTCCGCGACCGGATCGCCGAACTGGCCGACTGCCTGGAGCTGATCAGCCGGAAGGTCGAGGTCTACGAAGAACATGTCGCGCGGGGAACGGCGGACGCGCTCTGGCGCTGATCGAATGTCCTTAATGGACATTCGACAGTACCCGATCGGTGCAACGTTTCGCCTGGCAAGGGACGCGAACGGCCCCTAGAGTTTGCCGCTCGTGACCTGCGAGGTGAGGCGATGCGATCCTTCGGCGCGGTGGATCCGGTCAAGATGGCGCTCGCCGGGCTCACCACGATGGCTCTCGGGATGGCGGCGGCGCTCAACGCCGACGCCCTGCCGGTGATCGGCGGCGGCACGACGTATTCCGCGGAATTCTCCGACGCGGGCGGGCTTCGCGCGGACAACGACGTCCGGATCGCCGGGGTGAAGGTCGGCAAGGTGTCCGAGATCGACCTCGAAGGCGATCGCGTGCTCGTCTCTTTCCGGGTGAAGGACGCCTGGCTCGGCGACGCCACGAGCGCGTCCATCCGGATCAAGAACGTCCTGGGGCAGAAGTATCTGGCGCTGGACCCGCGCGGCGAAGCGATCCTCGACCCCGGCGACGCGATCCCGCTGCGGCGGACCACCGCGCCATACGATGTCCTTGAAGCGTTTCGGGATCTGTCGAAGACCGTCGACGCCATCGATGTCGATCAGCTCGCCAAGAGTTTCGACGCGATCTCGGCCACCTTCGCCGATACTCCCGCCGATGTCCGCGCCGCGCTCGACGGCGTCTCGAAGCTGTCCGGCACCATCGCCTCACGCGACCGGCAACTCCGGACGTTGGTGGCGAACACGCGACAGGTCTCGCAGACCCTCGTCGACCGCGACACCGAGGTCCAGCGGCTGATCCAGGACGGCAACGCCCTGCTGCGCGCGATCTCCACCCGGCAGCAGGCGATCAAGGATCTGCTCGACGGCTCGAAACGGCTCGCGACCGCCCTCGACGGCATCATCGTCGACAACGACGGGCAACTCGGGCCGGTGCTCGAACAACTCGACCGGCTGACGTCGATGCTGCAGCGCAACCAGGATTCGCTGGCCAAGGGGATCGCCGCGTTCGCCCCGGCGATCCGGGTGCTCACCAACGTCGCGGGCAACGGGCACTGGATCGACGGCTACCTGTGCGGGCTGATCCTGCCCTCGTTCGGCCCGCTCAACGAAAAGGGCTGCTTCGAGAAGTGAGCGGAAGGGGCGCCGGTGGCCGTTCGGTCGGGCTGGTCGTGAGTGGCGATTCGGGTTAGCGCGGACCAGCATTTGCCTACCTACGCCTGACCTGCGCGAGGGTGGCGGTTCCGCGGCTGTCGGCTCGACGGTGAAGGAATCAGGACGTTCAACGTCCTGATTCCTTCACCGTCACGGGGGTCGCCCGGTCTCGGATCTTGATCAAGGTCGTGCCGGTCATGTCCGGAAACTTCCCCCGTGGACCACACCCGCATCAGCACAAGCTCGACCCGGCACCGAGACGAAGCAGGCCGAGCGTGGAGGATTCCGGACGTTCAACGTCCTGAATCCTCCACACTCGACCGCCAGTCGCACCAGTGGGGTAATACCGGTCCGTTATTGAGGGGTAAGTCAGATGTGTCCTGGCAGGCGGCGAGTCCGTGAAGGCATCCTTCGCGTCAAGCCCTGCCGGGTTCTCTGGTGCCCTTGGCCGCACTTCGGGATGTCTCAAAGGGGGCCTTCAGGACGGTGAACGTCCCACAGGGGGCCTTCGAGACACGGCGCCCGAGTCGCCCGATCCCAGGTCGCCCCGAATGTGGCATTGGGGACACTCAACGTCCCCAATGCCACATTCGGCGCACACCCCAACGACACGACACGTTTGCCTTACCCCTCAATAGAGCCCGAATCGCCACTCACGACCAGCCGCACCGACGCCGTCCGTCAGGGCTTGGTGCGCCGCAACCAGAACAACCCGATCACCGGCAGCACCAGCGGGATGAAGAGATAGCCCTGTCCGTACACCGACCACACGGTGGCGTGCGGGAAGGCCTCGCGGTCGAAGAGGCTGAACGTGCCGACGGTCAGCACACCGAGCAGTTCGATCCCGCAGGCGGCCAGCGCGATCCGCCACCAGCCCGCGCCGCGGCGGGCCAGCGCCACGGTGGCCAGTAGATAAACCACGGCCGCGAACGCGGAGAGTATGTAGGCCAGCGGAGCTTCCTGGTACTTGGTGCTGATCTGCACGGCGGCGCGCGATGTCGCCGCCAGCGCGAAGATCGCGTACACCGCGACCAGGATCCGTCCGGGGCCGGAGGTCTTGTCCGGGTGGGTGTCCACCGTCTTCTCCTCGGTTTCTTCAGGCACTGGCGCCCGCCCAGACCTCGTGCAGCCGGAGCACCATCACCGGGATGGCGAGGCAGGCGATCCCGAGGATCGCGGTGCTCGACCGGGTCCGTTCGGCCAAGGCCCAGAACGTCCCGAGCGGCAGCACGACCAGGCTGCCGATCAGGTAGGCGAGATAGGTGGCCATGCTGCCCGGACGGTCGCCGCCGAGCAGCAGCACGACACCGATCACGAGCTGGGCCACCAGGAGGAGTTCGACGACGGCGAGGCCGGTCAGCAAGGCGTTGTCGGGGAGTTTTTTACGCACGGACTGCACGAAACTCCACACCGCGACCAGCGACGCGCAGATCGCGACGGTCACCGCGAAGCCTGTGATCACGCCCGCCTCCTTACCTGCTCCACCGGCGACAACGTACCTCCGGGCCGATCATCGCCGACGGGCGACCGGTGACGGGCGTGGCGGGCACCACGGAACGAGCAGTGGTCCAGACCTCGGGTGAATAGATCACGAAGCGCGCCGGGTTGGCGCTCTGTCAATTCCCCGGTGCCTGATTGTGATCGGCGGCGCTACCTGGGATTACGTCGCAGGTACGTTCCTGTTACACACCGACCGGGTGGTTGAAAACAGAGTTGATCTCACGCTGGGTACCCTTACCATTCGGTAGGTTTCGAATTCACGTCCCTGAACAGCCCATCCGAACCCCCGGTATGGCGGATTGGCCGTTTGCTTTCCGGCGGGTGGAATATTCTCCATCGCGATGGTGCACATGGCCCATCCGATTGGTGCCGAAGGAGGGGGCGCTCGATGGACGTCCGGTACGAAGCATATTGCTTCGCCGATCCGCTGTTCTTCGATGAGCAGCAGGAAACCGGGAACGCCGCCGACGATTTCGCCTCCCTGTTGCCCGCTCCCGAGTCGGGCTGGCGCACCGGGGTGCGCGGAGTGTGGCGGATGCTGCACCCTGTTGCTCGGAACCTTCCCTTGCAGGGCTGGAAAATCCATGTGTCGGCCGGGCTGGGCAACGCTGAGCGAGTGCTCGCGAAGGTGCACGAGCATTGTCTTGAGCACACGCTGTCCTACAAGCACCTGCGTTCGCGGAGCACACTGCTGGCCAGAAATTCCAAATACGCTCCGCGTGACGGGAGTGGCAAGTTACTGACTCTTTATCCAGCTGACAACAACGAGCTCGAGCGCGTTCTCGTCGAGCTGTCCGTGAAGCTCGACGGGGAGCCCGGCGCCTACATTCTCAGTGATCTTCGATACGGTGCCGGTCCGCTCTACGTCCGTTATGGCGGATTCGCAGAGCAATGGGTCGAACTCGACGGAAAACGTGTCCTCGCGGTGCGCAAACCGGACGGAACCTTGGTTCCGGACAAGCGCGAGCCGACCTTCTCCGTACCTGACTGGGTGACGATTCCGGAGTTCCTCGCGCCTCATCTCGCGGCTCGCAAGAGCGGCGGAGTGGATCAGTTCCCCTATCGGGTGAAAAGTTCACTGCACTTCTCCAACGGTGGCGGCGTGTACCTCGCCGACCGGAACGCCGACGACGAGCGCGTGGTCCTGAAGGAGGCCAGGCCGTTCGCCGGCCTGGACCGCGACGAGATCGACGCCGTCGAACGCCTCCGCCGCGAGCACGAGGTGCTGGAGCGGCTGAAGGGTGTCGACGGCATCCCCGCCGCCTTCGAGCGCTTCACCGTCTGGGAGCACCACTTCCTGGCGATGGAGTACATGCCGGGCATCTCGCTCGGCAACTGGCTCGCCCGCAACTACCCGCTCACCCGGCGGGACACCACCGAGGCCGACATCGCCGCGTACACCGAACGCGCGCTGGCGCTGGTCGGGCGGGTGGAGAAGATGGTCGGCGACGTGCACGGCCGCGGGATCGTCTTCGGCGACCTGCATTCGCTGAACATCCTGGTCGACGGGGACGAAAAGGACGACACGGCGGTCTCGCTGATCGACTTCGAGATGGCGTCCGACGTCGAAAGCGGCGACCGGCCCGCGCTCGGCGCGCCAGGGTTCCGCGCCCCCCGCGACCGGAACGGGTTCGAGGTCGACGAGTACGCGCTGGCCGTCCTGAAGCTGTGGATCTTCCTGCCGCTCACCACGCTCCTGGAGCTCGCCCCGGCGAAGCTGCGCGGGCTCGCGGACTTCGTCCAGAAGCGCTTCGCCGTCCCGGAGGGCTACGCCGACTCGATCGTCGCGGAGCTCGCGCCCCGGAACATCCCGCCGCTGACCAGCGCCACCGAGCTGGACCAGGGCAAACCGGACTGGGCGCTGGTGCGCAAGCAGATCACCGAGGCGATCCTCGCCAGCGCGACCCCCGAGCGCACCGACCGGCTCTTCCCCGGCGACATCGAACAGTTCCGTGTCGGCGGGGCGTGCTTCGGCTACGGCGCGGCAGGCGTCCTCCACACCCTGAACACGGTCGGCGGCGAGCGTCACCCCGGCCACGAACGCTGGCTGCTGGACTCGATCCGTCGCGATCCGCCGGGACGACCGGGGTTCTACGACGGCTCGTACGGGATCGCGTACGTCCTCGAAGAGCTCGGCTACCGCGACGAGGCCACCAAATTGCTGGCGGCGTCGGCGACCCTGGTCGAGCAGACCACCGACCACGGCCTGGAAGGCGGCCTGTCCGGGATCGGGCTCACGCAGCTGCACTTCGCGGTGGCCCGCAAGGACAACGAGTTCGGCAGGCAGGCGCTCACGACCGCCGTCCGGCTCGCCGAAGCCCTCGAGATCGCCGACCCGCCCGGTGACTTCGCCAGGGCAGGACTGCTCAACGGCTGGTCCGGTCCGGCACTGCTGTTCGTCCGGCTGTTCGAGCGCACCCGCGAAGAGGGCTGGCTGTCCTTCGCCGACCAGGCGCTGGAGCGGGACATCGAGGAGTGCGTCGAGTCCGACGACGGCTCGCTTCAGGTCCGCGACGGTGAGACCCGGACGCTGCCCTACGTGGGTGTCGGCAGCGCCGGAATCCTGATGGTCGCCGAGGAGCTGGCGAAGTACCGCCCGGACGCGAAGGCGCTGAAGAGCCTTCCCGGCCTGCGTGAAGCTTGCCGCGGCGAGTTCGTCATCCATCCCGGCTTGCTGTTCGGCAGGGGCGGGCTGATGACCGCGCTGGCCATGGGCGCCGAACCGGACCGGCGCGCCCGCGACGCCATCGACCTGCATCTTTCCCGGCTGGCCTGGTACGCGGTGCCGTACAAGGGCGGCCTGGCGTTCCCCGGCAACCAGCTGCTGCGGCTGTCGATGGACGTCGTCACCGGCGGCGCGGGTGTTCTGCTCGCCCTCGCCGCGACCCTGGACGGGAAGGCCGCGCTGCCTTTCCTGTCCTCCAGAACTGCCGTCCATTGAGGACGGCGGACCAAGAGATAACTAGTGAAAGGGAACACCATGGAACTGGTTCTCGACCTGCAGGCCCTGGAAGCCCCCGAGGTTCTCGACGGTGGCCACGGCGGCGGCGGGCACGGCGGCGGCAGCAACCTGAGCCTGCTCGCGTCCTGCGCGAACAGCACCATCAGCCTGCTGACCTGCCACTGATCACGGTCTGATCGATGAAGGGCGCGGGAGCGGCACAGGCCAAGTGCGCCGCTCCCGCGCCCTCATTTTGCCTTCTGCTTCGTCTCGATGGGATCACGTTGTAAGGAGTGGGATGGCGGGTTCAGCCGATCGGCTGCTGGTCGAGGTGACCGCGCTCGACCGCCCCCGCCTGGTCGCGCTGGTGCTCAGCGCGCTCGCCGGGACGGCGTCGGGACTGCTCCTGCCAGGAGCGCTCGCGGCCGCCGTCGACGCCGTCGTGGCCGGACGTCCCAGCTTCCCCGAAGTCTCCTGGCTGCTCTCGCTCGGGATCGTCGAGATCCTCGTCGGACTGATCGGCGGGATCCTTTCCGCGCGGATGACCAGTTCCGCGACGGCCTGGCTGCGCCGTCGGCTGGCCGATCGTCATCTCGCGCTCGGTACCCGTTCGACATTCGCCGACGGTGACGCGATCAGCAGGCTCACCGGTGACTGCACCGGCGCCGGACTGGTCGCCTCGGTCGTCGTCCAGCTCGGGTCGACCACGCTGATCTCCGGCGGATCCGTCGTCCTGCTCGCGCTGATGGACTGGCGGCTCGCGCTCGTCTTCCTCGGCAGCATCCCGTTCGGACTGATGCTGGCGCGCACCCATCTGAAGAACACCGCCGACGACGTCCTGACCTATCAGGAGGTTTCCGGCGAACTGGCGGCGAGGATGGTCGACGCCGTCGCCGGGCTCCGCACGATCGCCGCGTCGGGCACCGCCGACCGCGAGGCCGAACGCGTGCTGCGGCCGCTGCCGAAACTGAGCCTCGCCGGCCGCGGGATGTGGCGTACGCAGGCCAGGATGGTGTGGCGTTCCGGGCTGCTGCTGCCCGCGGCGGAACTCGCGGTGCTCGCCGCCGCCGGTTTCGGCGTGCTGGAGGGCAGGCTGACCGTCGGACAGGTCCTCGCCGCGCTCGGCTACGTCGCGCTCGGCATGGGCCTGGTCACCCAGATTCCTTTGCTCACCACACTTTCCCGCGCGCGGTCGTGTGCGCGGCGGATCAACGAGGTGCTGGACTCGCCGGTCCCGGAACCGGGCGACCTCAGCATCGTCCCCGGCCGGGGCACGCTCGAACTGCGCGAGGTCACCGTCGAAGGCGCGTTGCGGGACGTCGACCTGCTCGTCCGAGGCGGCCGCTTCACCGCGGTCGTCGGGCGGTCCGGTTCGGGGAAGTCCGCGCTGGTCAACGTCCTCGGCGGCCTGCTGACCCCGGACGAGGGGACGGCGACGCTCGACGGCCGCCCGCTGGAGCGGCTGCGGCCTTACGAACTCCGTGCGGTCGTCGGGTTCGCCTTCGAACGGCCCGCACTGCACGGCGCGACCATCGGCGACGCCGTCGGGTACGGCTCGTGGGCCGGTGAGGCCGCCGTGCGGGGCGCCTGCCGGTCCGCACAGGTCGACGACCTCATCGTCCGGCTGCCGGACGGGTACCGGACGCCGCTTTCGGAGACGCCGCTGTCCGGCGGGGAGGCGCAGCGGATCGGACTGGCGCGCGCGATCGCGCACGCGCCGAGGGTGCTCATCCTCGACGACGCCACCGCCAGCCTCGACACGGTCACCGAAGCCGCCGTCGAAGAAGCGATCGAACGCACCCTGCCCGGCAGGACACGGGTGGTGGTGACCCATCGCGCGGCCACCGCGGCGCGGGCGGACATGGTGGTGTGGATGGAAGACGGCCGGGTCCGCGCGGTCGGCCCGCACGGGCAGTTGTGGCGGAACCCGGTCTACCAGGCTGTTTTCACCGAGGGCGCGCAGTGAGCGTCTGGGGGCTTTACCGCTCGGCGCTGGCCGGGCAGTGGCGAGGCGGGCTGGTCCTGCTGGCCTGCTCCGTACTGGAGAGCGCGCCCGCGTTCTTGTCCGGTCGCCTGGTCGAACTCGCGGTTGACGAGGGGTTTGCCGCGGGTCGGCCAGGCACCGGACTGCGTTGGCTCGCGGTCTTCGGGCTGGTCGCCGTGCTCGGGGCGTTCGGTTCACGGCTGGTGTGGCATCAGCTCGGCAAGGTCGTCGAGCCGTTGCGAGACGCGCTGGTGACGGCGGTCGTCCGCGGGGTCCTGCACGATCCGGCGCCACCGCGGAACCAGCCGGACGCCAGCGGTGTCGCCCGCATCACCCAGCACGTCGAGGTGGTCCGCGACGCCACGGCCGGGTTGCTGGTGCAGGCGCGCGGGATGATCGTGACGACGGTGGCGGCGCTGGCCGGGTTGTTCACCGTCGCCGGTTCGCTGGCGCTGATCGTCGCGATCCCGGTGGTGGTCGCGGTCGTCGTGTTCGCCTGCCTGCTCCCGTCGCTGGCCCGCCGCCAGCGGGCGCTCGCGCTGGCCGACGAGCGGACCGCCGAGGTCGCCGGGGCGACACTGTCCGGCATGCGCGACATCGTCGCGTGCGGCGCCGAACCCCTGGCCGCGCTCGATCTCTACGACGCCATCGACACACAGGCCAAGGCGGCGGTCCGGGTGGCGAGGTCCGGGGCGGCGCGGGCGGTGGTGATCGCCGCAGGCGGGTTCGTGCCGCTGCTGCTGGCGTTGCTGGTGGCGCCGGGGCTGGTCAAGGACGGCGTGCTCACCGCCGGGGCCGCGCTCGGCGCGCTCGTCTACCTGGCGACGACGATGCAACCGGCGTTGCGGGGGCTGGGCGCGACCGCGAGCACCGTGGTGCTGAGGCTGATCGTCGCGTTGCGACGGCTGGCGGAGACCGCGCAGGCCGAGCCGGAGGCCGACGGCACCGCCGAACCCGACGGGACCGCGATCTACGTGCGCGACTTGACCTTCAGCTGGGGCGCGGCGGCGGAACCGGTGGTGCGCGGTCTCGACCTGCATCTGCGGCCCGGTGAGCGGCTGGCGGTGGTGGGACCGAGCGGAATCGGCAAGTCGACACTGGCCGGGCTCCTCACCGGGATGCTCGAACCGCAGGCAGGCCGGGTGCTGCTCGGCGGGGTCCCGGTCCGGGAGATCCCGGCGGCGCTACGGCACCGGCTGGTCGCGCTGATCCCGCAGGAGGCCTACGTCTTCGCGGGGTCCGTGCGGGACAATGTAGGCCTGTTCGCGCAGACCGCGATGGACGGTGAACTGCTGGCGGCGGTGACGGCCGTCGGCGCGGAACCGCTGGTCACCCGGCTGGGCGGGCTCGACGGCGAGATCGGGCACGGCACGTTGTCCGCCGGTGAGGCGCAGCTGATCGCGCTCGCGCGGGTGTACGCGAGCGACGCGGACGTCATCGTCCTCGACGAGGCGACGTCGCATCTCGACCCGCCCGCCGAAGCCCGCGCGGAACGGGCGTTCGCCGAACGGGGCGGGGTGCTGGTGGTGATCGCGCACCGGCTGACATCGGCGTTGCGCGCGGACCGGGTCCTGGTGATGGACGGCAAGGAAACGGCGCTGGGCACCCACCTCGAACTCATGGACCGGTCCACGCGCTACGCCCAGCTCATGCACGCATGGTCGCCGCGGCTACCCCAGCCCAGCGCGCAGTTCTTCCAGCGCGCCCCTGAGTAGACCCTCGACGGGAACCGGGCGCCGGGACTCTCGATCGACGAAGACGTGCACGAAACGCCCCTCCGCGATCACCGTCTCCTTCGAGTACATCCCGACCTCGTAGCGGACGCTGGACCGGCCGAGGTGGCCCACCCGCAGTCCGACCTCGAGTTCTCCGGGGAACGACACCGAAGCGTGGTACTTGCACTGCGATTCCAC
Organism: Amycolatopsis alba DSM 44262; assembly: GCF_000384215.1. Lineage (NCBI taxonomy): Bacteria > Bacillati > Actinomycetota > Actinomycetes > Pseudonocardiales > Pseudonocardiaceae > Amycolatopsis > Amycolatopsis alba. Next base: position 4,172,896 of record NZ_KB913032.1, read on the forward strand.
GCACAGCCCGATGACGCCGCCGGTCTCGATGTCGAGCCCGCCGCGTTCGATCAGCCACGTGTTGATCACGGTGTCCATCACCGAATAGTGGACGACGTTGTTGACGTGCCCGTAGACGTCGTTGTCCTTCCACCGCAGCGGAACCGTCTGCCAGTGCGGGTACTCGGCGTTCACCACAGCGTCACCGAATCCCGCAGGATCCCGGCGAGGTCCTCTTCGGACGCCTCACGCGGCGCCGTCGCCAGCAGCCGTTGCTGTTTCACCGTGCCGGAAACCAGTGAGTCTACATCGGACTCGGCGTAGCCGACGGCGCCGATGCCGTTGGGGATCCCGATCTCCCGCATGATCTGCCGCAGCACCGCGGGCAGGTGGTCGCGCAGATCGCCCGGCCATTCGTAGTCCGGCGCGAGCAGCCTGGCCACCCGCTCGTGCCGGTCCGGGGCGGCGTCGAAGGTGAACCGGAACGCCGCGGGCGCGGTCAGCGAGACCGCCATCCCGTGCGGCACCATCGCTTCCTCACCCGGATACCCGGACGGATGAAAGTCCCGGACCTGCCCGGCGATCGGATACGCGTTGGCATGCGGGATGTGCACGCCGGCGTTGCCGAAGCCGAGCCCGGCGAACGTCGCCGCGAGCGCCATCGCCTCGCGCGCCTTCAGGTCCGAGCCGTCCCGCACAGCCGCGGGCAGCGCCCACGACAGCAGCCGCAGCGACTGCTCGGCGAACATGTCGGCCAGCGGATTCGAGCCACAGTAAGGAACCCGGTCCTCGGGTCGCTTCCGGTCGAACTCGGTGTACGGCTTGGCGGTGTAGCTTTCCGCGGCATGGCAAAGGATGTCCATCCCGCTCGCGGCGGTGACCTCCGGCGGCTGCGACACGGTCAGCCTCGGGTCGACCACGGCGAGGCTCGGCCGCAGCCGGAGATGGCTGATGCCGCTCTTCACTCGCAGTGACAACACGTCCAGCACGCAGACCGTGGTGCTCTCCGAGCCGGTCCCGGTGGTGGTCGGCACCGCGACCAGCGGTTTCAGCGGCGCGCTCGGCGCCCGGCCGCCGCCGACCGGGGCGTTGACGTAGTCCAGCAGGTCGCCGTCGTTGCTGGTCAGCAGGTTTACCGCCTTGGCGGTGTCGATGGCCGATCCGCCACCGACGGCGACGAAGGCGTCCCACTCGCCCTGCCCGCGGGCGAAGTCGACGGCCTTCCGCATGCTGACGTCGGTCGGCTCGACATGCACGCCGTCGAAGACGACCGCTTCAATGCCGTACGTCTCGATGCCTTCGGCGATCCGTTGTGGCCAGCCCGTGGCGGCGACGTCGGCGTCGGTCAGGACGAGTACCCGGCGGGCGCCGTACTGCGTGAGGTCGTAGCCGATCTCATCACTCGATCCGGTGCCGTATTTCAAGGCCGGGGCCCCGTAAGTGAAAACAGTTTCACGTCCGGCGGTGGCTGAGGTCACGTTTTCGTGCTCCCTTGCTCGAACACGTTCCGATATCGGACATTCCGCCGCTCCGGGGTTGCCGGAATCGGAAGATCGCTTGACGGCACCGATCACCGCCCGCCTAAGCTCATCTCATTAGATACCAACCGGGAGCGTCCGTCGCCCAGACGGCCGTGCGGATCCTGACCGAGGCGCAGATCCACCGCGTGTACGCGGTGGCGGGTGAGTCCTTCCTGGATCTGCTCGACGCGCTGCAGCGCGAGCGGTCGATCACCTTCGTTTCGGCGAGGCACGACTCCGGCGCCGCCTTCATGGCCGAGGCCGAGGGCAAGCTCACCGAACATCCGGCGGTACTGCTGGCAGGCCGGGGGCCGAACGCGGCGAACCTCGCGATCGGCGTCTCGACGGCGTACCAGGACGAGAGCCCGATGGTCGTCCTCCTGGAGAACCCGCCGTCCAGCCCCGGCCCGACCAGCGAGCTGCCCACCGCGGACCTGACCGCGATGTTCGAGCCGATCGTCAAGTGGACCGGCCGCGCGGAATCCCCGGACGAGGTCCCCGGCCTGCTGGTCGAGGCGCTGACCCGCTGCCGGGAAGGGCGGCCGGGGCCCACCGTCGTCGCCGTCCCCGCCGACTTCTGGGGTGTCCCGTTCGATTCGGCGAAACCGGTCGCCGCCGTCAAGGCGCCCGCCACCGGCGCGCTCGGCCGGACCGCCGAGGCGGTCGCGCAGCTGGTCGACGAGGCCCGCTACCCGGTGGTGATCGTCGGCGGCCGGGCCCGCGCGGCACGGGAAGAGCTGATCGCCGTCGCCGACGAACTCGCGCTCCCGGTGTACAACGCGTTCCGCCGTCAGGACGCCTTCCCCGAGAACCACGCGCGCTACGCCGGCCACCTCGGCATCGGCATCCCCGCGCGGCAGCTCGACGCGCTGGAGCGCGCCGACCTGGTGCTCGCGCTGGGCACGCAGCTCGACGAGGTCACCACCCAGTGCTTCCGCTACCCGACGCCGTCGCAGACGCTGGTGCTGGTCGGCACCGGGATCGAGCCCGCCCGGCGCGGCGGCCTGACCTTCCGGGTCGACTCCGAGGTCGAGCCGTTCCTGCGAGAACTGCGTGACGTCGCCTCGCCACGACAGCGGCGCGCGTCGGCCGCGAACGCCGCCGTGCACACCTTCATGACGCCGCCCGACACCAGCGGCGCCACCCGCGTCCACCCCGCCGACGTCATCCGCGCGGTGCGCAAACTCGCACCCGAAGACGCGATCGTGACCAGCGACGCGGGCAACTTCGCCCAGTTCATGCACCGTTACTGGTGCTTCACCGCACCACGCAGTCAGCTCGGCCCGAGCAACGCGGCCATGGGGTACGCGGTCCCCGCGGCGGTCGCGGCGAAACTCGCCGAGCCGCGCCGGACGGTGATCGCGATGGTCGGCGACGGCGGCGCGCTGATGACCGGGCAAGAGATCGAGACCGCCGTCCGCTACCGGGTGCCGGTGACCGTCCTGGTGTTCCAGAACGGACTGCACGGTCCGCTCGCGGTGCACCAGGCGCGCAAGCACGGGCGGCTGTCCGGGGTCACCGTCCCCGTCACCGACTTCGCGTCGTGGGCACGGGGGCTCGGCGCCGCCGGGTACACCGTGGACGACCGCGAGCAGCTGGAGCCGATCATCGCGAGCGCGCTGGTCCGGCAACGGCCGTGCGTGATCGACATCAGGACGGATCCGGACGTGGTGACCCCGGACATCCGGCTGACGAGCCTGCTGGGCGCCGCGAGGCCGCAGCAGGGGCAGCAGTAGGGGCGCGGTTTTCTCAGGGGATACACAGAAACCCTTGTGGCGTCGCCTTCACCTGCTCCAAAGGGTGGGAACGAGATGACGACTCGGCCGACATTCGGTCGCGGAGACCGGATTTTGTCGGTCGGCCGTGGCACAATCGCCGCAACACCGAGAGTCCGATAAGGACCGGAGTGATCACCGGTGGGGTTGTTGGCACGCAAGTACATCGCACGTTGTGTTGACACTGGGAGAAAACATGGCTGACGAGACGAAGCCACAGGACAGGTCCGTTTCCGGCGTGGTGCCGGTGCTGTTCAGCGCGGACGCGGAGACCCACGACATCGCCGTCGTGGCCACGAACCGGGAGGCGTTGCGCCGTTCGCCGTTCGGCGCCGAAGTACCGTTGCGCGCGGCCAGCGGCGAATAGCTGGGCCGAACAGGGTACAGTGCGGCTGCGCACACCCGAGTGAAGGTCCTTGTCGGGCCGCTTGTGGTGTGCTTTACTGCTCCAGGTCTCGATTTTTGTGTTCGTGTTGGTTCACGCTCGCAGAACTCAGCGGGCGTAGTGTCTCCTCGTGTTTCCGGGGAAGCAAACCGTCTGGTCATGACTCGGGCTGCCGACGTGGCTTCCTGTTTGTTTGTGTTGCATATGGAGATTTTATGACTCAGGGCACTGTGAAGTGGTTCAACTCCGAGAAGGGGTTCGGCTTCATCACTCCCGACAACGGCGGCGGCGACGTCTTCGTGCACTACAGCGAGATCAAGGGCAACGGTTTCCGTACCCTCGAGGAGAACGCCCGCGTGGAGTTCGAAATCGGGCAGGGCGCGAAGGGTCCGCAGGCCACCTCGGTCACCGTGATCTGATCCAGGTTTTCGAAGCAGGGCCGCCGTCCCCTCGGGGAGGCGGCCCTGCTGCTTTTCCACGGTCGGACTGACCAAAATGGCCTTGTTCACACTGCAAGTCGTGATGCAACGTCGTGCAACTCTTTCTTTCCCGGCCCTGACGTCGTTTCCTTATAGGGACTTGGCGCGGCAGCGGAGGACATGTGGGCGAAGCGGTTGCGGGGATCGTGGCGAACCCCGCTTCGGAGCGTGACATCCAGAGCCTGCGCTCGGCACTCCGCGTGGCCGGGGTCGGCCGGGTGATGGTGTGGACCGAGGCGGGGAAGATCATCGGCACCGTCCGCCGGATGGTGGACGCGGGCGCGAGCGTGGTCATCTGCCTGGGTGACGACGGCCTGATGCGGGCCGCCGCGGCCGCCTGCGGCGACGTCCCGCTGCTCATGCTGCCGACCGGCAGCACCGACACGCTGCCCGAGCCCACCGTCGCCGGGCTCGCCGCGGGCCTGCTGGCCACCCATCAGGTGGACGCGGACCTGGTCACGAACCGTGCGACCATCCTCGAAGTCGTCACGAAGGCCCGCCGCGAGATCGCCCTGAACGACGTCAGCGTGTGTTCGGAGAGCCGGTGGGATCCCGCGTCGCTGACCGAGCTGTACTGCACGTTCGCCGTACCGGACGGCATCGGGCTGTCGAGTATCCCCGGACGGCTGTGCCCCAGCCCCAAGTCCACTGTGGACGGCGTCGCGGTCTCGCTCGGACCGGTCGAGGAGACACCGTACGTCGTGCAGGCGCCGATCGCGCCCGGCGAAGTCCGGTCGGTGGGTGTCCGGGGCTGGAGCGTGCTGGATCCCGGCGTCCGCGTCGACCTCGCCGCCGGCGGTGGTTCCATCGCGCTCGACGGCCAGCCGCATTTCGTGCTCAGGCCGGGAGAGAGCGCTTTCGTCGAGCTCAAGCCCGACGGTCCGTGGTGCGTCGACGTCCGTGCCGTGATGGCCGAGGCCACCAGGACCGGCCTGCTGCTGGGACGACGGCCGCAGGGGGCCTTTCCCAAGTACCACCTGGCGGACGCGCCCTTCACCGGGTGAGCCGCGCCTGAACCTCCACCCCCGGCTCAACCCGGCGACGGTCCCGGTCCACCCCTCGGCGTGCCTAACGTTCGATCCATGGGAAAAATGAACGTGAAAGGCCTGTTGGGGCTGGTAGTCATCGGTGTCGTCGTCCTGCTGGGGTTCCTGGCGTATCGCCTGATCCTGGTCGAGATGATCACGCGGCTGAGCGATCACTGAGGGGGACGATGGGGAAACGTGAAAGGCCGCTCCTGCCGGACACGATCGCGCCGAGCTGGCTGGTCGTCCAGCTGCTCGGCACGGCCGCGGTCGTGGTGGTGCTGCTGACCGCACGCGAGTCCAGTGCCTGGATCTGGGCGGCGTACGGCGTCTGCGGGGCCGGCTGGCTGGGCTTCGTGGCGGCCTCCCCGCGCTTCCCTCGGACGGCGACCGTGCTGCTCGCGGTGGCGAGCGTCGCGCCGTCGATCGCGCTCGGCTGGGCGGAGGACTCCTCCGCCATCGTGCTGGCGGTGGTCACGGTCAGCCGGTTCGCCACCCTGACCGAGCCGTCGGTGGCCGCCATCCTGGGGGTGGTGGGGCTCGACGCGAGCCTCGCGGCGGTCACCGGCCTGGTCGCGGGCGCGTCCGAACCGCTGGTGTTCGGCAACGTCGGCGTGTTGCTCGTGCTGATGCTGCTGGGGCTGAACCGGCGGCAGTACGAGGTGCAGGCGGCGCAGGCGGCCGCCCTGCTGGAGCAGACCAAGCTGGCGCAGAGCGAACACACGCGGGCGGCCGCGCTCGACGAGCGCACCCGCATCGCCAGGGAGATCCACGACGTCCTCGCGCATTCGCTGGGGGCGCTGGGGATCCATCTGGAGGTCGCCGAGGCCCTGCTGGCCGAGAAGTCCGATGTGGACGGTGCGCTCGGCAGGGTCCGGTTGTCCCGCCGGCTGGCGGCGGACGGGCTCGCCGAGGCGCGTGACGCCGTCGCGGCCTTGCGCAGCGACGTCCCTTCGCTGGCCAAAGCCTTGCGCCAGTTGGCGGACGCGCACCACGACGGGGTGAGCTTCGAGGTCTCGGGGGAGCAGCGGCCGCTGCCGTCCGCCCAGGTGGTCTCGCTGGTGGGGGTCGCACGGGAGGCGTTGACCAACGCGGCCAAGCACGCTTCCGGGCGGCCGGTGTCGCTCCGGCTGCTCTTCACCCCGTCGGAGGTCCGCTTGCGGGTGTGGAACGACCTCGGTGAAACCGTCGAGGACACCGGCGGTTTCGGTCTCACCGGGATGAGGGAGCGGCTCGCGCTCGCCGGTGGCACGCTGACCGCGGGCCCGGACGACGGGCGCTGGACGGTGGAGGCGGTGGTGCGGGCGTGATCCGGGTGGTCGTGGTCGATGACCAGCAGGTCATGCGGGAAGGGCTCGTCGCGTTGCTCGGGCTGATCGACGGGGTCGAGGTCGCCGGCTCCGCGGGCGACGGACGGCAGGCGCTCGACCTGCTCCGCCACACCGCGGCCGACGTCGTGCTGATGGACCTGCGCATGCCAGTCCTGGACGGCGTGGCCGCGACCAGGCTGCTCAAACGCGATCACCCGGATGTCGCAGTCGTCGTCCTCACGACGTACGCGGACGACGCTTCGATCGCCGACGCGTTGCGAGCCGGCGCCCGCGGCTACCTGACCAAGGACGCCGGCCGCGCCGAGATCGGGGCGGCCGTCCGCTCCGCCGCCAACGGGCAGGCGATCTTCGCCGCCGAAGTGTCCGACAGGCTCGTCGCCGCGCTCGAATCGAGAACGGTCACCCGTGCCAAGGCCGAACTCCCGGACGGCCTCACCGCACGCGAAGCCGAAGTGCTCGGCCTCATCGCGCGCGGGTTGTCCAATCCGGAAATCGCCGCCGAGCTGTTCATCGGCGAGGCCACCGTGAAAAGCCACATCAACCACACCTTCGCGAAGATCGGTGTGCGCAATCGTGCGGAGGCCGTGCGGTACGGCCTGGAAAAAGGCCTCTGAACCAGCCGGGAGATCACGTGCCGATGACACACCCCGGTGTCACTGGCTGCACCGATCCCGACTCGGATACCTTCTTTGCGGGTAGAGCCAATGGGGAGGATCGGCGATGACGAGCACTGTGACCCGGCCGGGGCCGCCGGGCAGCCCCGCGCCGCCCCCTGCGCCGGAAGGCCGCGGCGGGATCGCCGGGCTGCTCGAACTGCCGGGCAACGGCGTCCGGGCGGTCGTCCGGTCCGCGGCGACCACACCGGGCAGGCTGTCGGTCATCGCGATCGGGATCGTCCTGCTGTCGCTGGTCGCCGGCCTGTTCGGCGCGCTGGCCGCGCAGGACAAGAAGGACACGATCAACGGCCTGATCGACCACCGCGAACCTCTCGCGGCCGCCGCCCAACAGGTCTATCGCGCGCTTTCGGACGCCGACGCGACCGCGGCCAGTTCGTTCCTCTCGATCGGCACCGAGCCGCTCCCGATGCGTCAGCGGTACGAACGCGACGTCGCGGAGGCCGGTGCGGCGCTCGCGAAGGCGGCGTCGGACTCTTCCGGCGTCGACGACGCGGCCGAGCAGATCAACACCCTCGGCCGCGAGATCCCCGTCTACACAGGACTGATCGAGACCGCGCGCACCTACAACCGGCAGGGATATCCCGTCGGTGCCTCGTATCTGCGGGAAGCCTCCGAGCTGATGCGGGCGAAAATCCTTCCCGCCGCACAGGATCTGTACCGCATCGACACCGACCGGCTCGCCGCCGAACAGGACGACGCGACCGGATTCCCTTGGCTGGCAACGGCTTTGCTGCTCGCTCTGCTCGCCGCGCTGATCGTCACGCAGGTGCACCTGACCCGGAAGACCAACCGGCTGCTGAACGTCGGGCTCGTCGTCGCGACCGTGTCGGTGGTGGTCGCCCTGCTGTGGGGCGCGGTGGGACTGATCGTGCAGAGCAGCCTCGTCGGCAGCGGCGAGGAAGACGGCTCGCACCAGGTGGACGTCCTCGTCCGCGCCCGGATCGCGGCGCTGCAGGCACGAGCCGACGAAACACTGACCCTCGTCGCGCGCGGCGACGGCGCGGCGTACGAGAAGGACTTCGGCGATCTCGCCGCGCAACTCGGCGGGACGGACGGCCAGGGCGGTCTGCTCGGCGAGGTCCGAGGCCTCGCGGCGGGCGGCGGCGCGGCGGACAAGGTGGACGCGGCGATCCAGGCGGCGTCGGCGTGGTTCAAGGCGCACCGCGAAGTGCGGCGCCTCGACGACGACGGCTTCTATCAGGACGCTGTCGACACGGCCATCCGTGACGACAAGAAGGACGGCGCGGCCGGGGCGTTCCTGCGGCTCGACGAGAACCTCGTGGCCGCGATCAACGTGGGACGGCAGGAGTTCCTCGACGACACCCGCGGCGCCGAACGCGCGCTGACCCTGCTCGCGCCGGGGATCGCGGTGCTGGCGCTGATCGCGGCGGCGGGGTCCGCGTTGGGAATCCGTGAACGGCTGAGGGAGTACCGGTGATGCGGAACGGTCTGCGAGGGGCCGTGCTCGGCGCGGTCCTGGTGCTGGCGACGGCTTGCGGCAGCGCGGGGGCGCCGGTCGACCCGGCACCCGCCGGTGACGTCGCCCCGCCGCAGCCCGCGAACGTCGGCGGCGCCGACAACGCGGGCGGCGGCGGAACGGCCGACACGAGCTGCAACCCGCTGGCCAGTCTGCGGCCGACCAACGGCACGTCGATCACCAGCGGCTCGACGATGGCGAAGATCAAGGAAAAGGGCAAACTGATCGCCGGCGTCGACCAGACGACGTTTCTGTTCGGTTTCCGGAATCCGACTTCGGGTCAGCTCGAAGGCTTCGACATCGACATGGTCAACGAGATCGCGAAGGCGATCTTCGGCAGTGCGGAAGGCCGGGTGCAGTTCCGGGCCATCCCGTCGAAGCTGCGGGAAGACGTGCTGGAGCGGAAGCAGGTCGACATCGTGGTCCGGACCTACAGCATCACCTGCACCCGGTTGAAGAAGGTCGCCTTCTCGACGGCGTATTACCAGGCGGGGCAACGGATCCTGGTCGAATCCGGGTCCAAGGTCGCGCAGCTGTCGGACCTCGCCGGGCGGCGGGTGTGCGCGACCAAGACGTCGACCTCGCTGACGAAGATCGCGGCGGATCCCTCGAAGCCGGTGCCGGTCTCGGTGGACAACTGGTCGGACTGCCTGGTGATGCTGCAGCAGAAGCAGGTCGAAGCCGTTTCGACGGACGACGTCATCCTCGCCGGGATGCTCGCGCAGGACCCGACGCTGAAGATCGTGGGGGACCGGTTCACCGAGGAGAACTACGGAATCGGTGTCCCGAAGGAGAACGAGGACATGGTGAAGTACGTGAACGCCGTGCTGGAGAACGTCCGCGGCGGCGCGTGGCAGGCGAGCTACGCGAAGTGGATCGGGAACAAACTCGAAGGCGGGACGCCACCTTCGCCCCAGTACAAATGAGAACGGGCCGTTCGGGATTCGCTCCCGAACGGCCCGTTTTTCAGGACTTCTCGCCGATCACCGGCGGCACGGGCTTCATTTCGCCGTCGTAGCCGCCGAACAACACGTCGGCGTCTTCCTCCTGCAGGTAGTTCGGGGCCTTCTTTTCCTTGTCCTCGTCCTTCTTCCCCTTGCCACCGGGAGCGCCGCCGCCCATCGGCCCCTGGCCGCCCTTGCCCGCGGCCGCCGCGCCACCGCGGGTGACGCGCTCCTCCGGCAGCTTGCCCGACCCGGACCCGCCGCCCTTGCCCGCGAGCTTCCCGGCCTCGCCGGCCGAAACCTTGCCGCCGGAGAGCCGCTCGGCGACGTTGCCCGACCCGCCGTTGCGCCCGAACCCACCGCTCCCGCCGCCGGTCAACCGGCTCGCCGCGCTCCCGCCCGGCCCGCCCGTCGTCCGGCCGGGCTTGCCGCGGTACTGCTCACTGCCCAGCCGTCCGAGCCCGGAAGGCCCAGGACCGTTCATGGCCGCCAGCCCCGGCCCTGGCCCCGGCCGGAACGACCCCGGCGGCCCGCTCACCGGCTGACCAGGACTCGGCACCCCGGTATGCCCGCCGCCCGTGGTGATCCCCGGACCGGGACCCGACGTCGGGCCAGGCCCAGGCCCAGGCGCAGGTCCGGTTCCAGGTCCGGGTCCTGGCCCGCCCGTGTAGCCCGGCCCTCCGCTGAAGCCCTTGACCTCGGTACCCCCGGAGAACCCGGACGCCGTCGTCGAATCGCCCATTTCCGGCGGTGGGGCGAAGGTGGGCTGCTTGGAATTGACGTCGAAGAGCGACTGGTCGTAGGTGTGCATCACCTGCGCGGCCTGCTGATGCGCCTGGAACGACTGCTCCTGCTTGGCCGAGATGTTGCCGACCGTCTCCACCGCGCCCGCGAAATTCCCGGACCCGAGCTGCTGCATCGCGTTCTTGTACTCGGCGTTGCGGTCGAAAGGGACCTCTTCGGGCATGGAGTTCTTCGCGGTGGTGGCCGCGGCCGCCGACTGGGAGAACCGGTTGGACGCGAGATACGCGCCGTCACCCGCGGTGTCGGCCCACTTGCTGACGTTGGAGAAGAAGTTCGTGACAGCTTTGGCACCGTCTCCCTGCCAGTGCTCGCCTTCCTTGCTGATCGCGGCGTTGACGGCGTTGCTGAAGGTGTTCAGCGAGTTGCCCTGGTTGTTCCAGAGCTCACCCTTCTCGTCGATGTCGCGGGGATCGAGGTCTTGCGTGACCATGTTCTTCAGGTCACCGTGCGGGACCGCTTCGTAGCGCTGTTCCGAAGGATTGAGGCCCGTGCGGAACTGCTGCCCTTGCGAGAGCGTCGCTGCCTGCTCGCCGGAGTACTCTCCCGCCTTCGCCTCGGCGGTCAGCTTGGCGGTCAGGGAGTTCCCGCCAGGGCCTGCGTTCGTCTCGTTGTAGGTGTCGGAGTAGCGCTTGCCCTCGTAGTCGCGGCTCGCCTTACCCGTCATCGAGAACGCGCTGTTGAAGTCGTCTTGCCCGACGTTGGCCATGGTCCTCCCCTTCCGAGTCAGTTGCCTCTGGGCAGTTTCGGTTCAGCGGCCGTTGCGAGCTCCCTGGCCAGCGCGCAGGCTTCTTCGTTGGTTCCCCTGTTCAGGGAGGTCGACGCCGTCATCCGGGATGTCGGTGTCACCGCGATCGCCACCGTGCAGGCTTGTGTGCCGGAGTCGCCTGGGATTTCCACAGCCTCACGATCGCCGACTTTCGTCGGCACCTTGGTTCCTTGCCCGGCCGACAACTGATCGATTCCGGCCTTGGAGACGAGATAGATGCTCACGGACGCGAAGCCGCTCTTCTCGGTCGCGCAGCCGTTGTCGCTTTCGTAGGTCTCGACTTCCGGGGGATCGAAGCCTTTGGGGGTCGTGGTCGGCTCGAGCAGGTCGCAGGCCTTCAAGCCGCCGAATACATCCGCGGGTCCACTGCTCTGCGATTGTGAGGCCGGTTTTGACGGCGTCGATTCAGGTGTGGCGTTCCCAGGCTTCTCCTGCGAACAGCCGGACACCGTGACCGCGAGTGCGAGTGACAGGCCGGCGAGCTTCAATAGCCGTGATTTGATGATCATGTCGAGTTCTTGTCAGCCCCGTTTGAGAGAATTGAGGTGGTCGGCGGCGCCCGTGTCCTGTTGTTTGTATTTGGACTTGGCCAGGTCGATCGCGTCCATGGCTCGGTTGAGCACGTCTTGAAGCATGTCCAGTTGAGTTTTCGCCGACAGTTCGTCGCCGTCGGCAACCAAGGCCGCGTGGTGTCCGACCTGTTGCGCGAAAGGGCCGGTGCCGAGCATCGGTTTTTCGGAAAGACGTTGGAAGGCTCGCTGGTTCTTGCGCCAGTCATCGACGTACTCGGTGATGGCGGTCTTCAGTGCTTCCCCGGCTTCCTCGCTGACCGCGAACTTCCCTTCCTTCGCCGCCGTCACCATCAGATCGGCCTGCGCCGAGAAGTCCCCCAGCATCTGCGAGAAGTCACCCGGTGGTCCGCCGGTGCCGTCAGTCATGGTCTCTCCCCTGTACCAAGTCCCGGTTACTCGTAGCGCTCGTCAGGTCACGATATCAGCGGAAACGGCCTCGAAGGCCGCGTTCCGGTGAGGATCACGCGCTGCCGACGCGGGCGGCTTCGACCAGGTCGTGGATCCATCGTGCCAGGTGAGAGCCGCTGGTCGGGGTGAACGTGCGGCGGACTTCGCCGTCGGGGAAGCGGTCGGTGGTGAGCATGAAGCGCCCTTGGACGCTGTCGAACCACTGGACGCTCTTCTGCTGCGGTTTGCCGCGATCGTCGCGCAGGGTGATGCCGAGCGTGCCGAGCCTCGCGAGCGGGAATTCGAAGAATCGGCTTGCCGCGCCGAGGCGGAGGTTGCCGGGGTCCTTGTCGAACGGGTCGTCCGGTCGTCTGGACGGGGGGAGGGTGCTGGACGTCGTCACCCGTCCGGGGAACGGTGGCAGTGGTGGCAGGTTGCCGAGGAGGGTCGTGACGACCTGTTCGGGGTAGACCGGCTCGAACAGGATGTCGAATCCGCGTTGCTGGCTCACGACGCCCAGGCTCCGGTTCCAGCCACCCCGGTAGAGGTACTCGGCGTCCTGCTCGACCTCGTGCGCCTCCAGGGTGACGACGAAGTCCCCCGTGGCCCAGAGCCGGAGCGTCTGTTCGTAGTCGCGCAGGAGTTCGCGGCCGCGCGCGAAGCCTCGGTCGGCGAGTTCGGCCCACACCTTCTCGCAGTGCTGCTCGCGTTCGGTGACGGTGGTTCCGACGGTCGGGATTTCGAAGGGCAGCACGAATCTGCCGAGCCCGAGCTCTTCGAGTACGACGTCGAGCTGGGCCATCGACATCGAAAATGACGCAGGCACCCGGTCCTCCCCCTCATCACCTGCTGAATCGGTTCTCTCCTGCACCGTATCGGGTTCGACCCGGCGCGGGCAGGACCTGCTCGCGCACGTCTAGGATCAGGACCGAAGCCGTCGCGGGGATTCGGGAGGTACCAGTGTCGGAAGAGCCGCGCCGTCCTCGGCACGCAGCACCGGATGACGCCACGCCGGACCGCGAGGCGGAGCCCGCATCCTGGACGCCGCCGGCGCCGGTCCGCTGGGAAACGCCCGAACCGTCCATTTCCGGCAGGCTCGACTTCTCCGAACCGCCGAAGGCGAAGCCCCAGCCGGAGACGGACGCCGAGCGCACGATCTTCCACGCCCCGGTCCAGCGTCCGCAGACGCCGCCGCGCGGCCAGCAGCGGCCGATCCCCGGCGCCGAGGATCCGACGCGCCCGCCGGGCGAGATGGCCCCCGTGAGCCCGCAGACCCAGGTCGTCCGCCCCGCGTGGCAGGCACCCGTCGACGCCCCGCAGCCGACCAGCGTGCTTTCCTCGCCCACGCCGGAGACGCAGAGCATCATGCCGCCGGCGCCGCGCGTCGACAACGGACCCGGCGTGCTGCCGGATCCTGGCACGGAAAGCGTCCTCCCCGAACGGGCGAGTGAAAGCCGGGGCACCGGCACGGGTACCGGATCGGGAAGCCGGGGTACCGGCACCGGAACGGGGTCGTTCCCCGGTACCGCGCGCCGGACGTCGTCCCGCACCTCCCGCCGCGGCCGTCTCGGCGCCGGGCTCGTCGACGTCCCGCAGGTGCCGTACCGCGACCCGGCGTCCGCCGTCCTCGACAACCCGATGGTGTCGGAGGAGAAACGCTTCTGCGGCGGCTGCAGCGCCAAGGTCGGCCGCGGCAAGGACGGCAAGCCCGGTTCGCCGGAAGGCAACTGCGAGAAATGCGGGAACCCGTTCTCCTTCGTCCCGAAGCTTCGGCCGAACGAGATCGTCGGCGGCCAGTACGAGGTGCTCGGCGCCCTCGCGTACGGCGGGCTCGGCTGGATCTACCTCGCGCAGGACCACAACGTCAGCGACCGCTGGGTGGTGCTCAAGGGCCTGATCGACACCGGTGACGCGACCGCGATGGCGGCCGCCGCCAACGAGCAGCGGTTCCTCGCCGAGGTCGAGCATCCCAACATCGTCAAGATCCACAACTTCGTGCAGCACCCGGACGGCGACACCGGCAACTCCGTCGGCTACATCGTCATGGAGTACGTCGGCGGCCAGTCGCTGCGCCAGCTCGCGCTCGCGCACCACCGCGAGACGAAGCGCCCGGAGCCGCTGCCGATCGGCCAGGTGATCGCCTACGGGCTCGAGATCCTGCCCGCCATGGGCTATCTGCACGGCCAGAACCTGCTGTACTGCGACCTCAAGCCCGACAACGTCATCCAGACGCACGAACAGCTCAAGCTGATCGACCTCGGCGCGGTCCGCCGCACCGACGACTACGAGAGCCCGCTGTTCTTCACCACCGGCTACAGCGCGCCCGAGCTGGCGACGCACGGCGCTTCGGTGGCATCGGACCTGTACACGGTCGGCCGCACGCTCGCCGTCCTCAGCTTCGAATTCTCCGGGTACACCAGCAAGTACAAGGCGACCCTGCCCGGTCCGGACGTCGTCCCGCTGTTCGCGCTCTTCGGTTCGTACTACCGGTTCCTGAAGCGCGCGACGCACACCGACCCGGACCGCCGGTTCATCGCGGCCGAGGAAATGGGCGACCAGCTGACCGGGGTGCTCCGCGAGATCATGGCGCTGGGCACCGGGAAACCGCGTCCTGGTGCGTCGACCGTCTTCGGCCCGGAGACCCGTACGTTCGGCGTCGAGCTGGTCGTCCCGGAACACGGCGGAAGCGTTCCGCTGCCGGATCCGGGCGAGGTGGTCTCGGGTCTGCCGATCCCACAGGTCGACACGGACGACCCGGCGGCGGGCGTGCTCGCGTCGACGGTCGCGCTCGATCCAGGGGGCGCGATCGAGTCGCTGGCCGGGGCGCCGCGCGAGTCGATCGAGGTCCGGTTGCGCATCGTCCGGGCCCGGATCGAGCTCGGTGAGCTGGTCGAGGCGCAGCGGCAGCTGCAGGCCGCGCAGTACCTCGCGATCAAGGCCGGTTTCCCGCACGACTGGCGGATCGACTGGTACCGCGGCCTGATCGAGCTCGCGGGTGGTCGATCCCGCGTCGCGCACGTCGCGTTCGAAGCGGTGTACGACGACCTTCCCGGTGAGATCGCGCCGAAGCTGGCGTTGGCTGTCAGCGCGGAGGGCGTCGGGGACTACTTCGGTGCAGCGCGCTACTACGAGCTGGTGTGGCGAACGGACCGGTCGTACGTCAGCGCCGCCTTCGGGCTCGCTCGCGTGTACCTCGCGCAGGGCGCCAGGGCCAGCGCGATCGAGGTGCTGGAGGCCGTCCCGGCGTCGTCTTCGCACTACGTCGCCGCGCAGGTGGCCGCGATCAAGATCAAGACGAGGATCAACGGCGGCGGCAAGGACCCGGTGATGGTGTCCGAGCGGGATCTCGTCGACGCTTCGACGCGGCTTGAGCGCCTTCAACTCGACGCCGAACGCCGCACGCGTTTGTCGGCGGAGGTGCTCGAAGCCGCGCATGGCTGGCTCAACGCGCAGAACCGGCCGACGCCGGGGGCGAAGGTGCTGGGCTGCGACCTGGAAGAGCGGGGTCTGCGTTTCGGGCTCGAACGCTGCTACCGGACGCTGGCGCGGCTGGCCGGATCGGTCGACCAGCGCGTCGAACTCGTCGACAAGGCCAACGCGATCCGGCCGCGCACACTGACCTAGCTCACGGGTTGATGTCCCACTCGCGTTCGCGCTTGGCCTTCTCGTGCGCGGCGGCGAGCTTCTGCAGTGCCTCGGGATCCCCGTGGGTGCTGAAGTGCTCGAACTCGACCCGCACGAACAACGCCCGCGCCCGCACCGCGACGGGGCCGTCCTCGGCGTCCAGTCGTCCGTCGGCGCTCACGTAGATCTTCCGGCCGGCGACGCCGTCCAGTTTCGTGGCGATGTACAGGGTCGAACCGACCGGAACCGGCCGGAGGAAATCCGTCTCCAGCTTCCCGGTGACGGCGGGACGGCGCAGCAGGTTGCCGACGGTCGCCCCGAGCGCCTCGTCGAAAGCGCAGGCAAGCAGGCCGCCATGGGCGAGGCCGGGCGCACCTTGGTGGGCGGAGGTGACGGTGAACTTGGAGTACACCGTCGTCCCTTCGCCCACCGTCGAATGGAGGTGGAGCCCGGCCTCGATCTCGTCGCCGCACCCGAAGCACTCACCGAAGTGGATGCCGAGATGGCTGCCCGGCTGAGGGGCTTTCGGGTGGACGGTCGCCGGTTCGACTTCGACCGGCGGCCACGGCTGCGAGATACGGCTCATGGACAGACGTTAACTCGCGGGTAGCTCCGAGGCGCCGCCGGGAGTGGCCGATTCCGGCTTCCGGCGCCGCGCGATCCGCGAGTTCACGATGCCCCGCAGCGAAACTCCGGCCGTCTCGGGCAGCAGCAGGATCGGGATGGCCGCGATCGCCGCCGCGCCCATCAGGTAGTAAGCGGGCCACAGGTTGTCGCCGGTCGAAGTCACCAGGCTGCCGATGACGTACGACGCCGTCCCGCCGAAGAGCGCGGTGGAAACGCTGTACCCGATGGAGAAGCCGCCGTAGCGCTCCTGCGTCGGGAACATCGCCGGCAGCGTCGCCGCGAGCACGGCGAGGATCAGCACCAGCGGCACCGCGATCATCACCAGGCCGAGCATGAGCTGCCAGGCGTTCCGGTCGTCCGCGGCCGCGCCCATCAACGAGAACGCCGGGATCGGCAACACCAGGAAACTCGCGCAACTCGCGATCAGGATGGGTTTTCGCCCGATCTTGTCGGACAGGATGCCGACCGGCACGATCAAGATCAGCATCAGCGCGATGGTCGCCAGGATGATCAGCAACGGCGTATGCCCGCTGAAACCGACCACGTCCTTGAGATAGGTCTCCAGGTACGTGATCACGATGTAGTCGGCGACGTTCAGCATCACGACGATGCCGATCAGGTGCAGGATCGACGTCCAGTGCTTCTTGAGCAGCGCCTTCAGCGGCGACTTCTCGACCTGGTCCTTCTTCTCGATCTCCTGGAACAGCGGGGTGTCCTCCAGCTTGTTCCGCAGGTAGAGACCGACGATGCCGAGCGGGCCCGCGATCAGGAACGGCAGGCGCCAGCCCCATTCGCGCATGGCGTCGTCGCCGAGGACGACGGTGAAGATCGTGACGAAGCCGGCGCCCATCGCGAACCCGACGAGCGTGCCGAACTCCAGCCAGCTGCCCCAGAAACCCCGGCGCCGGGCGGGCGCGTACTCGGCGATGAACGTCGCCGCGCCGCCGTACTCACCGCCTGCCGAGAACCCTTGGATGGTCCGCAACAGGATCAAGAGGACCGCCGCGGCCGGACCGATCGTCGCGTAGGACGGCAGCAGACCGATGATGAACGTCGATCCGGACATCAGGATGATCGTCAGCGCGAGAACCTTCTGGCGGCCGATCTTGTCCCCCAGGGGACCGAACACGAAGCTGCCGAACGGCCGCACGATGAACGTGATCGCCAGGACCGCGAAGGTCGCCAGCGCGCCTTCGGAAGTGCTGGAAGCGTTGAAGAAGACTTGCCCCAGGATGGCGGGCATGAAGCCGAAAACGCCGAAGTCGTACCACTCGATGCAGTTACCCATCGCCGCTCCGGCGACGGCCTTTCTGATCTGCTCAGGTGGGGCCTCCGCAGGTTCCCCTTTTTCCTGATTTGACGCACTCAGCGCCTCTTCGGTCATGGGTTTGACCTCCCGACCCACCCGTTTACTTACCCATCGACGAGGGTTTGTTCCCCCGACCGTAGGTGTTCAAACGTCCAGGCTCAGCGCTTTGGGTCGATCGCACGAGTGCCGTTCCCCCAAAACGGTGAAGAAGCACCAGGTGAAGCCGAGGTAGGAGAATTTCCGATTACTTTGGGTCACAACTCGGAATTCGGACGTTCCGGGCGTGAGGTCACCGCGTCGTGGCCGCCGTCGGCGGCGTCTCGCTCGACGTCTTCGTCGCGCTGGGCGCGCGAGGAGGGACGACCGTCGTGCGTCCGGGCGTAGGGGTCTTGGGCGTCGTGCGCGTCTGGCCGGGTCGCGAGGACGTCTCGGGAGTCACCGGCGGCGGTTCGTGCGGGGCGACCTCCGGACTGGAGGGCATCTCGGAGGGAGCGGGCGTGACCGGCGGGGGAGAAACGGTGGACAACCCCGGCCCGGCGGGTTGCACCGGCGCGGACCCCTCACCGCCGTGACCGCCGACGGCGATCGCGCCGAGCACGATCACCGCGACCGTCGCCAGCGAACTCCCCGCCACGGCCAGCCGCTTGCGCCGTCGCCGGATCCGGCCACCGCGTTCGATGATGTCCGCCGCCCGGATGCCCAGCGGGGGACCGCTCGCCCCGTGCGAAAGCACGCCTTTGATGTCCTCGTCCATCTCCTCACCTCCCATCGTCGTGCGCTCCGCTCAAGGCCAGTTCGCTGAAATGCGGTCCGAGCCGCTTGCGCAGGGTCGCCAGACCCCGCGCGCCCTGACTCTTCACGTTCCCGGTGCTGCAGCCCAGCGCCGTGGCCGTCTCTTCGACGCTGAGGTCTTCGAAGTAGCGCAGCACCAGCACGGCGCGCTGCTTCGGGGCGATGCCGGACAGGGCATGCCTGACCAGCATCTCCTGTTCCGTGCCGGTGGTTTCGCTCGGCATCTCGGGGAGGGCGTCGGTGAGCTTCTCCCGTTTGCGCCAGACGCGCCGATGCTCGGAGAGGAAGGTCCGCAGCACGATCTTGCGCGCGTAGCCGTCGAGCGCGTCGTGCCGGGAGAGCCTCGGCCAAGCCAGATACAGCTTCAGCAGCGCGGCCTGGGTGATGTCCTCGGCCTGGTGCCAGTCCCCGCACAGGAGGTACGCGGTGGCACGCAGGCTGTGCGCGCGCTCGTCGAAGTACCGGGCGAACTCGCCATCCCACGGCGAGCCCGTCCCGGTCTTCGACGAGCGGCTCAACGACACCTAGTTACCGGCTCCTTCGACGATGGCGGGGAGGTGCAGGTCGCCCGTCGGCCCGGCCGGGACGGCCTTGGGCACACGGTGCTCGCCCGGAGCGGCGACGGCCGGGGTCCTCGGGACCTCCCGCGGCGGCGCGGTGGTGACCCGTGTCGGGGCAGGCGCCGGCTTGTCGGTGGTGGGAGCCTTGGTCGGCGGCTGGGGCGCCGGGGTGACCGTCGACGACGGGGCGCTCTGGTCGGCCGACGCCAGCGACGTGGTCGCGAAGGCGGCGCCGCCCGCCAGCAGCAGCGCGCCGAGAGTAAGAGCGATACGAGTACGCAAGAGTGTCTCCTCGATCCGGGCGCCGCTCATTGGCCGCGGCGCCTTGCGTGGTTACACATGCGTCTGGTCCCACCTCGGGTTGCAGTGACTTTCCGCGCGCTGACGGAAATATTTCGCCGGGCGCTCGACCGCAGGTGAGCGGCGGTTCACACCTACGGCGCCCAGCACTGGCGCGCTCCTGGAAGACGCGTTCCCGGTCAAGCACGAACGGCCGGAGACCGCAGGGGTCTCCGGCCGCCCGGTTCCATGGAAGTAGTTCAGCTCGCGAGAGCGGAAAGCTTGGACCATTCGGCCCACTCGTAGGTCCAGTCGCTGTAGTCGCGCGCCCGGTTGATCTTCTGGGTGCTGCCCTCGATCTCGACGGGGTCACCGACCAAGGCGCCGTCCATGTACGCCTTCGCGTTGACCGGCGCCAGGTTCACGCAGCCGTGCGAGATGTTCTTGTTGCCCTGCGCCCAGATCGACTTCGCGTAGCCGTGGATGAACTCGCCGTTGGTGGAGAACCGCACCGCGGACGGGACGACGACGTTCTCGTACTTGTAGCGCTCGTTGCTCATCGAGTACGTGTCGTGCTTGGACATCACGACGTGCGTGCCGCTCGGCGTGACCCGGCCGGGGTCGGCGTCGAGGCCGTAGCTGGCCGGGTAGTCCGCGATCTGCTGACCGTCACGGACCACCAGGAGCCGGTGGGTCTGGGTGTTGCCCTTGACGATCTGCGAGCGGCCGATCGTGAAGCTCGCCGAACGGTCTTCCTTGCCGTACACGCCTTCGCCGATCTTGACGCCGTAGATCTTGGCGTTGAACTTCACCGTGGTGCCGGGCTGCCAGTAGGTCTTCGGCCGCCAGTGCACCGAGGTGTCGTCGTGGACCCAGCCCCAGGAACCCTCGGTCTTCGGCGTGGTCTCGACCGACAGCGCCTTCTCGACCGAGGCCTTGTCGGTGACCGCGCTCGGGAACGTCAGCGTGATCGGCATGGCGATGCCGTAGGTCTGCCCGTCGAAGACGTTGATGTTCGCGCCCACCTGCTTGCGCGGCTTGACCGTGGTGAAGGCCCCGCCGATCTCGACGGGTTTGCCGTCGGTGCCGGTGGCCTTGCCTGACCACGTGTAGCCCTTGCCGTAGCCAAGCTGTTCGGTGGTGGACCAGCTCTTCTTGTCTTCGGACGGCTGGCCCGCGACCTGCTTGCCGTCCGGATTGGTCAGCACGACCTGGTCGAGCGTGCCGTCGGCGACGCTGACCTTGATGGGCTGACCGGGCGCGACGTCCTGCGCGCCCGCGGCGGGCTCGTACGTCAGCTTGGCAGGCGCCGCCTTGCCGCCTGCCTCGCTGCTGACCGGGCCGCCGCCGTCCGGCCCGCTGGCCGACACCGTCGGCTCGCTGCTGCACGCCCCCAGCGTCAGAACGGCCACCAACCCCAGTGCCGCGATCGCCGCCCGGCGGCGTGCGGTTTCCGTGAACCTCAAAGCTTCCCCTTTGCTCCCCTGTACACCGATCATGACGTCCGGACCACCGCTTGAGTTGATCCCTCCGAGAGTGATGCGAGTCACAATCGGGTGGATCATAGTTCACGATCGGGGCATGGCCGACTTCGGTCCGTGTCCGGCGAAGACCTGAGGTCGGCGTGCGGCGACAGGGTAGCGAGAGGGTCCGACAGAAGACGGATCGGTATACGACGTTCCGGTGACCTTGGTACTTGGGGGTGCCCAGAGTCCGATCACGGGCTTCAAATATGGCCAGATCCCGGTACTCTGCCATCAGGCCGTCGTTTTGCGTGTTCGTGGCTTCACACTCGCGGAACTTCTGACGCGAGCCATGAGCCGGTGACGCGCTCTTCGCTCGACTCGTTGGAACCGCCCGGGACGGTCTGGGTGTCGCTTCGGAGGCACTCGAAGCGGATGTGCAACGAGGAGTAAAGCGGTGGCGCAAGGCACTGTGAAGTGGTTCAACGCGGAGAAGGGCTTCGGCTTCATCGCGCAGGATGGCGGCGAGGGCGACGTCTTCGTTCACTACTCGGAGATCGAGGGGCGCGGTTTCCGCACTCTCGAGGAGAATCAGCGAGTGGAGTTCGAAGTCGGTCAGGGTCAGAAGGGCCCGCAGGCCCAAAAGGTCCGCGCGATCTGAGTCCGCCCTTCGGCGTTGCTCAGACTGATCAGAAAAGCCCCCGGCGATCTCGCCGGGGGCTTTTCTCTGTTTCGAAAGCTTCTTCTGGTGTGCTGTTCCGTTCCGGGGCGACGGGGCTCAGCGGGTGACGGGCTGCTCGAACGCGTTGGCGTCGAAGCGGAATTCGTCGGTGTGGGCTTCCTCGTGGCGGCGCTGCTGGGCCGAATTGGCCTGCGATTCCCACGAGAGGCGCTCGAGGATCCATTCCTGCGCCAGGGCCTGCGGGGACAGGTTGCGCTCGGCGGCGGCGTCCTTGAGCTGTTCGCAGGCGATGAGGTTCATCCGCAGCTGGAACACCTGCGCTTCGCCGAAGCGCTTGCCGGTGCCGGTGCTCTCCGGGTCGTTGTCCGGGGCGAGGGCGCGAAGGTAGCTGGTGAGCTCCGTGTCTTCGACGACCGCTTCGGCCTCCTTGGTGGAGGAGTTGCGGTGACGACCGGGGTTGACCGGCTTCAGGTTCGTGCGGCTGCCGCTACGACGGCTCAGGGAAGGAAGGGGCACCGGGCCACGATAACGGTTCGGTCTCGGCAAACCAACCACAGTGAGCCACGACACACCCATTTTTCTGTCCCATTCGGCCCAACCCCGACAGGAAACCGATTTCCCATGATCACTAGGCGCGATCAATGTGGCCGATGGGATTCATTCACAAGCGTGAGATGTGGTCCAGATCCGGACCGGGCATGGGCTGCCAACCGCCACAGAACGGACCCTGGGGGTTTGGGGGGTGGCCCCCCAAAACACGGAGCGACCCCCGCGCCAGGGGGAGGAACGCGGGGGTCGGAGGGGATCTCCACAGGCGCTGACCGGGGGTGTGTCAGCAAATCGATTGTTGCACGGTTTGCTGAGAAGGGCGAGTGGGCGCGGGCAGAATTCCGGTCGGGGCGCCACCTGTGATTCGCCTGTGGTTCATGTGGTGCCGGTGTGCGCGTGATTGCTCTGCGTTGTGCGGAGCGTGTCGACAGGTTCACTCTCCGGGGGGCTGTGTGTCGCGGCCGGCTCTGGTTAGCCTCGCGGCCAAGCTGTTCGTTGGCCGTCTGGAGGAACCATGGGTGGGTCTGTGGAAGTGCGACAGTTCCTCCTTCGGTACGAAGGTGCCGATGGGGGAAGCTCGACGACATTGGCGGGTGGGCTGCCGGCGCAGCGCACGGGTCAGGGGGATGCCCAGCGGGTGTCCGACGACCAGGTGCGGCGTGCTCGGCTGGCCGTGGCCAATGGGGCGCTGGGTGTCGATGACTGTGTCCAGTTGCTGGACATGCTGGGGTTGACGCTGGATGAGGACGGGCAGGCGCCCGTTCAGCGCTGAGTTCGTTCGCGAGGCCCGGTCGTGCGGTGTTCACCGCTCGGCCGGGCTTTCGTTTGCCCTTGACCGGGGTCCCATCAGTTGTGTAACACTGTTTTTATTCAACTGGGCGGGAAGGTGGCTGGCGAACATGGGTGACGAAGCGGCGATCGTGTCGGCGCGGGAGATCCGGGGCGTGGTGCAGGTGCTGGGAGGGAAGTTCATGACCTCCCCGGAACTCGCCGAGATCGAGGCCGAAGTGGGTCTGCCGCCCCGGACGCTGTACCTGCGAGGGCGTTCGGCGGTGCTGGGCGACCCGCCGCCGAAGGTGGTCGCGAAGCTGTTCGGGATCTTCCCGTCCTGGCTCTTCGAGTTCGCTCTGCCGCCCGCGATGGCGGCTCTCGACGCGGCCTCCGCGGTCCGTGCCTACTCGCGGTCATCGGCGAAGTGGGCGCACGTCAGCCTTTCGGGCGCCGAAGACCCCGGCCGTCTGGCGGATCTGCTCTTCCGTCTCGTCGACGCCGCGGACGCCAGCGGTCTCGCATTGTTCGCCGGATGGCAACTTGCCGAACGCCCGGAAGACGACATCGAGCGGCTGGCGTTCGCGCTCATGGTCTTCCGTGAGTTCCGCGGCGGCGTTCACTTCGCCGCCCTCCGCGCGGTGGGCCTGACGGTGCCCGAGGCTGTCGTCGCCGACCCGGAAGGCGGACGCGGACGTCTCCTGCGCACCGCTTGGTCCGAGGAAGCCGCCGGTGAGTTGATCGCCGCGGCGGAGGCCAAAGGCGATCTGCGGGACCGGTGGCGGTACGCCGAGGACCTCACCGACCGGCGCGTGGCCGAACTCCTCCGCGTCACTCTTGTGGACGACGAGCGGGAAGAGCTTTCGCGGCGTCTCGGCGCCCTTCGGGACGCCTTGGCCCTGAAGTCCTGAGTTGATCGCGTTCTCGCAGGTCCCAGCCCTGTGAGCAACTAAGGGACCCCCTGTGCGAGAGCCCGAAAAGGGGTGTCCTATAGTTATGTTCGCTCCCGAGGAAACCGGAGAGCGCGGGTCGGACGGTTCGCCGAAACCGAACCGGGCTCCCATCGTCCAGCGGCCTAGGACTCCGCCCTTTCAAGGCGGCAACGCGGGTTCGAATCCCGTTGGGAGTACGTAGTACAGTTACAAAGCAGTATGCAAGGCCCTGTGGCGCAGTTGGTTAGCGCGTCGCCCTGTCACGGCGAAGGTCGCGGGTTCGAGTCCCGTCAGGGTCGCAAGATCGTTCGGCTCCTTGCCGGCGTTCCCGGCCAGGTAGCTCAGTTGGTACGAGCGTCCGCCTGAAAAGCGGAAGGTCGCCGGTTCGACCCCGGCCCTGGCCACCGCTCTTGAAACCGTCTTGACCCAGGTCAAGGCGGTTTTTTCATGCCCGTGGAAGACCGGGCCCGTGAACCTCGTAGTGAGCGTCCTCATACTGGATCCGAGGGCGACGACCATCCTCTGAAGCCTCGCCCCGTGGATACACAGCGGGCTCACAGGCAATCAACAGGTCATTGCCAAGCAACGGCAGCAGGGTCATCGCATGACGCGAGCTCGCCCTTCCAAGGCCTGGGTGCTCAACGGTGTCCTGATCGTGCTGCTGGCCGGAGCAGGTTTCGGGATATATCAGGCATTCACTCCCGGACAGAACACCGCGCAGGCCCAGACCCGCAGTACGCCGGTCCGCCGGGCCACGGTCACCGAGACCGTTTCCGCCGCCGGGACGCTCGCCAGCGGGTACACCGGCACCGCGAACTTCGCCACGGCCGGCAAGGTCGCGTCGATCGACGTGAAGGTCGGCGACGTCGTGTCGGTCGGACAGCGGCTCGCGACCATCGACAAGGCGCAGGCCGCGAAGGCGCTTCAGGTCGCGAAGGCGAACCTCGCGGTCGCGCGGGACAACCTCGACACCGCCGAGACGGCGGATGCCGTGCCCGCGACAGGCCAGAACACGACCCAGAACGCGCAGAACACCGTGACCTCGGCGCAGGCCAAGGTGGACCAGGCCGAGCTCGACGTCCAGAACGCCCAGACCGCGCTCGACAACACCACGCTCGAAGCGCCCGGCGCGGGAACGGTCACCGCGATCAGCGGCACCGTCGGACAGCAGTCGTCCAGCGGGTCCTCCTCCTCGAACTCGCAGCCGTCCACTCAGAGCGGGAATTCCAACGCCGCGACGTCGTCTTCGGCAGGCAGCAGCGGGTTCATCACCATCACGAACATGACCGACCTGGTCGTCGACACCTCGATCGCGGAGATCGACGTCAGCAAGGTCAAGGCGGGCCAGAAGGCGACGGTGACGCTGAACTCGTCGCCCGACAAGCCGGTCCAGGCGACCGTCTCCAGCGTCGACCTGACGCCGACGACGAGCGGCAGCGTCGTCTCCTACAAGACGAAACTGGCGCTGACCAACCCGCCGGAGGGCCTGCGACCCGGCCAATCCGCGAGCGTCGTGGTCACCGTCGCCGAAGCGCAGAACGCGCTGAGCGTCCCCGCCGCCGCGGTGCGGACCACGGGCGGCACGAACGTCGTCACCGTGCAGGAGAACGGCCAGGACGTCCAGCGCCAGGTACAGGTCGGGATCCGCGGCGAGTCGACGGTGCAGATCACGTCGGGGCTCACCGAAGGGGAGAACGTCGTGCTGACCGCGACGGCCGCCACCGGCACCGGACGCACGGGCGGGACGGGCGGCTTCCCCGGCGGCGGGACCGGCTGGATCCCCGGCGGTGGCCAGCGCGGCACCGGTCCCGGAGGCGGATTCGGCGGTCGGGGATGACCCCGGTGATCGCGGTCTCCGGGCTGCGCAAGACCTACGGCGAAGGGGAAACCGCCGTGCACGCGTTGCGCGGCGTCGATCTGGCCATCCTGCCCGGTGAGTACGTCGCGATCATGGGCGCGTCCGGTTCGGGCAAGTCGACGCTGCTGAACATGCTGGGCTGCCTGGACGTGCCGACTTCGGGGGAGTACCTGCTCGACGGTTTCGGCGTCAGCGAACTCAACGAGCGTCAGCTGGCGTTGCTGCGCAACCGCAAGATCGGCTTCGTCTTCCAGTCCTTCAACCTGGTTCCCCGCACCTCCGCTGTGTCCAATGTGGAGCTTCCTTTGGTCTACAGTGGACTCCGCAGGTCGATGCGGCGTGAACGCGCGCTCGCCGCGCTGGAGATGGTCGGGCTTTCCGACCGCGCCAAGCATCTGCCGAGCGAGCTGTCCGGCGGTCAGATCCAGCGGGTGGCGGTGGCGCGGGCGCTGGTCACCGGGCCGGCGATGCTGCTGGCCGACGAGCCGACCGGGAACCTCGACCGGCGCAGTACCGCGGACGTCCTCGGGGTCTTCGATCGGCTGAACCGGCTCGGCCGCACCATCGTGGTGATCACGCACGAAGACGAGGTCGCCGCGCACGCCCGCCGGGTGGTCCGCGTCGACGACGGGCTGATCGTCTCCGACGAGACGACCCGCGCCGTGGGGGTGGCATCGTGAACTTCCTGGAGATCCTGCGGTTCGCGATCCGCGGTCTCACCGCGAACAAGCTGCGTTCGGCGCTCACGACGCTCGGCATCACCATCGGCGTCGCGGCGGTGATCCTGCTCGTCGCGGTGGGGAACGGCGCTTCGGCCGCCATCGCGGCGAGCATCCAGGGGCTCGGCACCAACGTCGTCAACGTCTCCCCCGTGCGCGGCGGCGGCCAGAGCGCGAAGGCGCGGCCGCTGACGGTGCAGGACGCGCACGCGCTCGTCGACCCGGTCGGCGCGCCGGACGTCAAGGCGGCGTCTCCGGTGGTCACGACGACGGCCACCGCGACCCGCGGCCAGACGTCCTACGACATCCCGAGTGTGGTGGGCACCGAACCCGCGTACTTCACCACCACCAACAAAGAGATCGCCGACGGCGCGCCGTTCACCGCCGAGGACGTCACGGCCGCGCGGAAGGTGGTCGTCCTCGGCGCGACGACGGCCCAGTCGATCTTCGGCACGGCCGAGCCGGTCGGCGGGAACGTGCTGCTCAACGGTATCCAGTTCACCGTCGCCGGGGTGCTGAAGGCCCAAGGGAGCACCGGACCGCAGAACGCCGACGACGTCGCGATCGCGCCGATCTCGGCGGTCCAGAACTCCTTGGCGGGCTACGGAAGTCTGAACCAGATCGCCGTGCAGGCGACCGGCGCGGATTCCGTTTCCCTCGCCCAGGCCGAAATCACCGCGATCCTCGACGCGCGGCACGGGATCCGCGCCGGTGGCACCGCCGACTACCAGATCCAGAACTCCGAACAGCTGCTCGCGACGCGCACTTCGGCCACCGAGACGTTCACCGTGCTGCTCGCCGCCGTCGCGGCGATCTCCCTGCTGGTCGGCGGGATCGGCGTCACCAACATCATGCTGGTGACGGTGACCGAGCGGATCCGCGAGATCGGCATCCGCAAGGCCGTCGGGGCACCGCGTTCGGCCATCCTCGGCCAGTTCCTCGCCGAGGCGACCATGCTCAGCCTGTTCGGCGGGCTGCTCGGCGTCGCGATCGGGCTGATCGGCAGCCGGTTCACGATCTCCGGGATCCAGCCGGTCGTGGTGCCGTCCTCGATCTTCCTCGCCTTCGCGGTTTCCGCCCTGATCGGGCTGTTCTTCGGGGTCTTCCCAGCGAACCGGGCCGCGAAGCTGCGGCCGATCGACGCGTTGCGTCATGAATAGGAGTCTCGATGTCGTCCACTGAACCGACCGCGGAGGAGATCGTCGCCGGTCCGGCGGTGACCGGTGATCTCCACGGCGAGATGCGCCGCGCCGCCCGGCCGTTCTCCCGGACGACGCAGGTGCTGGCCGGTCTGGTCGTGCTGGCTGCCGTGTTCGCCGGCGGCGCCTGGACGCACGCGGCGTTCGGCTCGGCCTCGACCCCGGCGCCCGCCCGTCAGGCCGCGGCACCGGGTGGGCAAGGACAGGCGGGTGCCCCTCGCGGCGCGGCGGGCCGCGGCACCACGGGCACGGTCGACCGTGTCGACGGGACGAAGGTCTACGTCAAGAACGCGCAGGGTGGTGAGGTCACGGTGTCCACGACGGACGACACGACGGTCGGCGTCACGCAGGCGGGCAAGCTCGCGGACCTGAAGCCGGGCTCGACGGTCGTCGTCCAGGGACAGGCGGGTGACGACGGGACGGTGGCTGCGCGGTCGATCACCCAGGAGGCGGGCCGCTGATCTTGACCTCGATCTAGGTCGAGGTGTCAGGCTGGGAGTATGACACTCGCACCTGAGAAGGTCGACGAATGGACCGTCGACACCCTCGACCTCGACGCGTACCTCCACCGGATCGGCCAGGACCGCGCGAAGCCTTCCGCCGCCGCGCTGCGTGAGCTGGCGAAGGCGCACATCCTGGCTGTTCCGTTCGAGAACGTCGACGTGGTTTTGGGACAGCACAAGGGGATCGCCCTCGAAGACGTGATCGGCAAGCTCGTACACCGTCATCGCGGCGGCTACTGCTACGAGCACGGAAGCCTCTTCGCCGCGGCCGCCGAACAGCTCGGCTACCCCGTGCGCCGCCTGGTCGCGCGGGTGCAGCCGCAGAAGAACGGCCCGTACACGCACATGACGCTCGCCATCGAGGCCGACGGCGTCCAGCACCTGGTCGACGTCGGTTTCGGGGCCGGGATGCTGGTGCCGATGCCGCTGGTCGACGGTGCCGTGGTGGACCAGGCGGGCTGGCCGCACCGGCTCGTCGCGGACGGCGACCGGTGGCGCCTGCAGAAAAAGGAAGGCGAGGACTGGACCGACCTGCACGCCTTCACACTCACGCCGATGCACCGGATCGACTACGAGGTCTATCACCACTACACGTCGACGCATCCGCGTTCGCCGTTCACCGGCCAGCTGGTGATCATGCGCCTGGAAGAAGGGCGCAGCCGCAAACTGGTCGGCACCGAGTTCATCGTCGAGCGTCCGGACGGGACGACGGAGACCACGCAGATCCCGGCCGGGCGGCTCGACGCGACCCTGCGCGAGCTGGACGTCGTCCTCACCGAGGACGAACTCGCGAAACTGCTGACGATTTACCCTGGCTGAGGGCTCAAAGTTCGAACTCGGCGCGCTTGTCCTCGGGAACGAGATCCACGTACTCACGGTGTTTCGCGATGTACGAGCGCACGTACGGGCAGTAGGGCAGGACGGACTTGCCCTGCGAACGGACATCGTCGAGCGCGGCGGTGACGAGCTTGCCCGCCAGGCCCTGGCCCGCGAAGTCGTCCGAGATCTCGGTGTGCAGGAACAGGATCGCGTCCGGCCGCGTGCGGGTTTCCAGGAGCCCGGCGGGTTTCCCGTCCACGACGATGTCGTAGCGGTCTGTTCCCGAGGTGATCTCGACACTCATTCGACGGCTCCGAAAAGTTGGTCCGGCGGCGCGGGGCGGCCCAGGTGGAAGCCCTGCGCCTGGTCACAGCGCAGCTCACGCAGGACGGTGAGCTGGTCTTCGTCTTCGACACCTTCGGCGACGACGATCAGGTCGACGGCGTGCGCCATCGCGATGATGCTCTTGACGATCGCGGCCGCGTCGCGTGATTCCGCGATGCCGGTGACGAAGGTGCGGTCGATCTTGAGCGTGTCCAGCGGAAGCCGTTGCAGCTGCGCGAGCGACGAATAGCCGGTGCCGAAGTCGTCGATCGCCAGCGAGACACCGAGATCGCGCAACGAGGTCAGGACTTCGGCGGCCGCGGCCTGATCCCGCATCAGCGCGCTCTCGGTGACCTCCAGGGTCAGCGCGTGCGGCGGGAGCCCGGTCGTCTGCAACGCGTCCTGCACCCCGGCCACCAGCTGCGGGTCGTCCAGCTGGCGGGCCGACAGGTTGACCTTGAGATTCAGGTCGATACCGAGCTGTTCACGCCGCTTGGCGATCTCACGGGTGGTCGTGCGCAGGACGTACTTGCCGATCAGGTTGATCAGGTCGCTTTCCTCGGCCAGCGGGATGAACTCGGCGGGCGAGATCGTGCCGTGCGCCGGATGTTTCCAGCGCAGCAACGCCTCCACGGCGACCATCTCGCCGGATTCGATGTCCACGACCGGCTGGTAGGCGGACCAGAGTTCCTCGTTCTGCAGGGCGTCGCGCAGGTCCTGCTCCATGCGAAGCCGCCGCTGCATCCGCTCGCGCAGCTCGACGTCGAAGAACTCGTAGCGCGCGCGGCCGAGCGTTTTCGCCTGGTACATCGCGACATCCGCGTCCCGCAGCAGGTCCTCGGCGGTCCGGGTGTCGTCGTTGGCCGCGGTGACGATGCCGATGCTGGCGTCGATGTGCAGCTGCCTGCCGTTGACCGTGATCGGTTCGGTCAGCGCCTCGCGCAGCTGCTCGGCCAGCGTCTTGATCTCGTCCGGTTCGGTGATCTCCGCGGTGACGACGACGAATTCGTCGCCGCCGAGCCTGCCGACGAGGTCGTTCTCGCCGATTCCCTGGCGCAGCCGTTCGCCGGCGATGCGCAGCACCTTGTCACCGACGGAATGCCCGAGCGAATCGTTGATCACCTTGAACTTGTCGAGATCGATGAACAGCAGCGTGGTCAGTTCCGCGCGGCCCGCGCCGGACAGCGCCTCCGCGAGACTGTCCAGTACCAGCGTCCGGTTCGCGAGTTCGGTGAGCGGATCGTGCGTCGCCTCGTGGGCGAGGCGTTCGCCGATGGCGCGCCGTTCGGTGATGTCGGTGAACGAGGTGACCACCGCCATGGCCGAAGGATCTTCCGGCGTCAGCAGCCGCGAGGTCAGCGAGATCCAGACGTCGCCGCCGTCGGGCCTGCGCAGCCGCAGCACGAGACCGGTCTGCGTGACGCGGGTGCGCCTGGTCACCACCGACGGCATCCGGGCAGGCGGGAGGCGGCCTTGTTCGTCGTACAGCTCCAGCGTCACGCACGGGATGCCGATGAGGTCGTCGTGGTCGACGCCGAAGATCCGGCACGCCGCCGGGTTGGCCGATTCGATGAGGCCGCCGGGGCCGATCACGACCACACCTTCGTCGAGTGACGCGACCACGGTGCTGTAGTGCCGTTCGGCTCGCCGCCGGGCCGTTTCGTCGGCGCAGACCAGGACGAAGCCGTCGTTCATCTCCGCGGCCGAGATGCGGATGGCCAGGGTCGAGCCGTTGCGATGGCGGTGGGTCGTCCGCAGGACGCCGCCCCTGCGCAGCACGGTTTCCGGGTCGAGCGCGGCGCCGACGAGGTCACTCACCGTGCCACCGATCGCCTCGCCTGCCGTCCAGCCGTAGACGTTCTCCGCGGCGGGATTCCAGCTGGTCACCATGCCGGTGCCGTCGGTCGCGATGATCGCGTCGCTGACGTGGCTGATCAGCGCGGCCTGGTAGCGCAGCGTCGCTTCGGCGGCCTTCTGCGCGCTGATGTCGCGCATGATGACCTGGAACGCGGGCCTGCCTTCCCAGGTCGTCCGCACCGAGATGCTCTGGACCAGGTATTTCGTGCCGTCGAGGCGGAGCATGACGGTGTCGGTGGGATCGGTCGACGCGCCCTGGCGGTGCAGCGACGCGATCCTGTCCAGGAGGGCCGGGAGCGATTCGTCGGCGACGAAGTCCATGATCGGCCGCCCGATCAGCTCGGCGGTCGACGACGCTCCGAGCGCGGTGACGGCGGCCCGGTTCACGTACGTGACGACGCCTGCTTCGTGGACACAGACCGCGTCGGGACTCAGCTCCACCAAGAGCCTGTAACGGTCAGTGAGATCCTCGAGGGCTTGCCGGTTCTCGCGGACGTCGGTCACGTCGGTGGCGATCCCGAGCAGTCCCGACGAGCCGTTGTCGTCACCGATGGTGCGGGCGCGCAGGCGGACCCAGCGGATCTCGCTCGCCGGGTTCCGGAACGACTGCTCGAGTTCGAATTCGAGCCAAGGCGGGGAAGTGCGGGTGCCGGAGGTCAGCGGGGCCACCAGTTCGGCGAGCCGGGACTCGATCTCGGCTTCGGTGAGGGCGGCTCCACCCAGCAGGTTCTCGAGTCCGGGCAGCCAGGACAGCGTCTCGCTCTCGAAGTCGTACGACCAGATGGCGGCGTGATCGCCGGCGAGGCCGAGATCGCCGACCGGCTCGTTCCCGAGCGGTGTGCCTGTCGGACGACCGGAATTTCCGGCTCCAGGCACGGCGAGGGCGTCAGCCTCCATGATCCGTCCGAACCCCCTCTTCCGGTGCTGGCACCGTCGATTACACCACCCGCGGAGGGCGCTGTATACGCGAACCGAAGGTGGGTCACCGCAGATATGCGCGAAAGCATATGAATACACGCTGTGTGATCGGCATGCGCTAACGTGTTCCATCGGGTGAATAATTTTTGGCCAACTTCACCCATTCGGCGGTGAGTTGCGGTAAAACTACTGTTCGCTCGTTCCCGGTGCGAAAGGTC
Source organism: Amycolatopsis alba DSM 44262 (assembly GCF_000384215.1). Taxonomy (NCBI): domain Bacteria; kingdom Bacillati; phylum Actinomycetota; class Actinomycetes; order Pseudonocardiales; family Pseudonocardiaceae; genus Amycolatopsis; species Amycolatopsis alba. Next base: position 4,205,017 of record NZ_KB913032.1, read on the forward strand.
TCAACTGGTGGATGACGACGACGTTTCGGTCGCCGACCTGCTCATTCGCGAGGGCTGGGATGACCACGAGGAGTCACGGGCAAAGTCACGCTGGAGAGTTATCGCGGTGGTGATCGCCGTGGTCGTCGCCTGTGGCGCGGCGGGTGTTCTGGTCGGGTTCGACTCGGATCCCGAGCAGAATGCGCAGCCGAACAACATGAGCGTCATCGAGATGCCGAAGCGGCCTTCGGAGAACAGGGGAGCGGACGCGACCTCGGCGGTCCCGTCCACCGAGACGGTCGAAACCGGTGAGGGCGGGACTTCGTCACGGCCCAGCAGGACGACGTCGAGCCGCCGCACGTCGAGCTCGGCCGCGTCGACGTCCGATTCCCCGGAACACACCACGCCGACGTCGTCGAAAGAGCCCGCCGACCCGCCGCGCACGACCGGGTCCACGGTCGTTCCGCAGCCGCCCAACCCGACTCCGCCGCCGCCCTCCACGACACCCGCCGAAGAATGCAACCTGTGGCCGAAGTGGCTGTGGTGTTGAGGCGCCTGCGCGCCCCGATCGTCTGCACGAGTTCGACGTTCTGAACGAAAGCCTGTCGGTGGCGAGATCGGTGTGCCCAGGGCCGGAGCTGTGTTGAATGGACTCCGGGCACAACGGAAGGAGCGCCGATGGAGACCGTCCTCGTCGTAGGGGCCGGGCAGAGCGGGTTCGGGGTCGCGACCTCGCTGCGGGACAAGGGGTTCGACGGGCGGGTGGTGCTCATCGGCGACGAACCGGGGCTGCCGTATCAACGTCCCCCGTTGTCGAAGGGCTATCTCGCCGGGACCGCGGGTGACGCTCAGTTGCGTCTGCGGCCCGAGGACTTCTTCGCGGAGAAGAGCATCGAGCTGATCCCCGGCAGCGTCGCGTCGGTGGACCGCGACGGCGCGAAGGTGGTGCTTGAGGACGGGAGTGCCCACGAGTACGACCATCTCGTGCTGGCGACGGGATCGGTCAACCGGGTGCTGCCGGTTCCAGGGTCCACTTTGGACGGTGTGTTCACCTTGCGCACCAAGGACGAAGCCGACGTCCTGCGTGCCGCACTGGAAAGCGCGGAAAACGTGGTCGTGGTCGGGGGCGGCTTCATCGGGCTGGAGTTCGCCGCGCACGCCGGGCGGCCGGTGACGATCGTCGAGGCGCAGGACAGGCTGATGGCCCGCGTCGCGACCCCAGAGGTCTCGGCGTACTTCGCCGCTCTGCACGAGGGAGCCGGGCACACGATCCTGCTCGGCAAAGGTGTCGCCGCGCTGCGCGGCGAGGGCCGGGTGACCGAGGTCGAACTGAGCGACGGCAGTCTGCTGCCCGCTGACCTGGTGCTGGTCGGGGTCGGTGTGGAGCCGAGGACGCGGCTCGCCGAGGAGGCCGGGCTCGCCGTGGCGAACGGTGTCGTCGTCGACGAACACCTGCGCACGAGCGATCCGAAGATCTCGGCGGTCGGGGACTGCGCGAACTTCCCGTGTGTCCAGGCGGGGACGGCGACGCGGCTCGAATCGGTGCAGAACGCCGTCGACCAGGCGCGGGCGGCGGCCGCCGTCATCGTCGGCGAACCCGCGCCCTACGACAGCCTGCCGTGGTTCTGGACCGATCAGCTCGGCGCGAAACTGCAGATCGCCGGGATCCTGACCGGGGCGGAGAAGACCGTCGTGACCGGGGACCGGGAGAGCGGGAAGTTCTCGGTGCTGTCGTTCCGGGACGGGGTGCTCGCCGGGGTCGAGTCGGTGAACCGGCCGCCGGACCACATCGCCGCACGGCGGCTGTTCGGTGCGGATCCGGCGCCGCGGTTCGAGACGCTGGAGGCGCACGACTTCGATCTCAAGGCGACCTTCGCGTCAACCCGTGGTTGACGATTGAAGATCGTCAACCTAGAGTTGACGGCATGACTTCTCCAGTTCGTCTCGACGACCTCATCTCCCACATCAAGCAGCAGCATCCCGACGGCGACGTGCTCGGACAGCTGTCCGACGCGGTCTTCCTCGGCGAGCACCTCGGCGAAGTGGCCGATCACCTGATCGGCCACTTCGTCGACCAGGCGCGGCGCTCCGGCGCCTCCTGGACCGAAATCGGCAAGAACATGGGGGTGTCCAAACAGGCCGCCCAGAAACGCTTTGTCGAATCCAGCGGCTCTTCACTCGAAGACCTGGTGAAGGTGTTCAGCCGCTACACCGACCGCGCGCGGCATGTCGTCGTCGCTTCGCGGGACGCGGCCGTCGAGGCGAAGAGCCCGCAGATCGAGCCCGTGCACCTGATCCTCGGCCTGCTCGCCGAACCCGCCGCGCTCGCCGCCGGGGCGATCGTGGCGCAGAAGGTGACCCTTGACGCCGTCCGTGAGGCCGCTGTGGCGAAGCTGCCGGAACCCGCCGAAGACCCGGCGGAGGCGGCGAAGATGGCCTTCGGGGCGCAGGCCAAGAAGGCGCTGGAGCTGACGATGCGGGAGTCGCTGCGGCTCGGGCACAACTACATCGGCACCGAGCACATCCTGCTGGCCCTGTTCGAACTCGGCGACGATTTGCTCACCGAGCTCGGGCTCACGAAGGACGCGACCGAGGCGGTGATCCTGCGGGCGCTGGCGGAGATCGTCGCGGCGCGCGGGGAATGACCAGGATCGCGCTCACTGTCCTGGTGTTCGTCGCCCTCGTCCTCCTTGCCGCCTGTACATGAAGGCCTCCTTCCTTGCGCCTGGGTACATAAAGGGGGCCTTCATGTACCTCGGTCAGGCGGAGGACTCGGGACGGCCGTCGGCCGCCCAAGCGGTGTGGAACGAACCCTCGCGGTCGACCCGGCGGTACGTGTGGGCACCGAAGAAGTCCCGCTGTCCCTGTACCAGCGCGGCGGGGAGCCGCTCCGCGCGCAGACCGTCGTAGTAGGCCAGCGCGGTCGAGAAGCCAGGGGTCGGGATGCCGAGCCGCACCGCCGTGGAGATCACCGAACGCCAGGAGTCCTGGGCGTCCTCGACGGCCTTGCGGAAGCCGCCGGAGGTCAAGAGCGTCGGCAGGCCGGGCTCGTCGGCGTACGCGGCTGTGATGTCGTTCAGGAACTTCGCGCGGATGATGCAGCCACCGCGCCAGATGGACGCGACCTTGCCGAGGTCGATGTCCCAGCCGTATTCGGCACCGCCCGCCTGGATCTGGTTGAAGCCCTGGGCGTACGCCACCACCTTCGACGCGTACAGCGCCTGCTCGACGTCGTCCGCGAAGGTGTCCAGAGCGGACCCCGTGAGCGGAGCGCGCGAAGGACCGCCGAGGCCGCGGGAGGCCTCACGCAGGTTCGACGAACCGGACAGCGAACGCGCGAAGACGGCCTCGGCGATCCCGCTGATCGGCACGCCGAGGTCCAGTCCGATTTGGACGGTCCAGCGGCCGGTGCCCTTCTGCTCCGCCTGGTCCGCCACGATGTCGACGAACGGCTTGCCGGAAGCGGCGTCGGTGTGGGCCAGCACCTGCGAGGTGATCTCGATCAGGTACGAGTCCAGCCGTCCGGAGTTCCAGTTCTGGAAGATGCCGGCGATCTCGGCGGGGGAGTAGCCGCCCGCACCGCGCAGCAGGTCGAACGATTCGGCGATCAGCTGCATGTCGGCGTACTCGATGCCGTTGTGCACCATCTTCACGAAATGCCCGGCGCCGTCCGCGCCCACGTGCGTGCAGCACGGTTCGCCGTCGACCTTCGCCGAGATGTCCTCGAACAGTGGCCCGAGCGACTGGTACGACTCCTTCGACCCACCCGGCATGATGCTCGGCCCGTGCAGCGCGCCCTCTTCGCCGCCGGACACACCGGTGCCGACGAAGTGGATGCCCTGCTCCCGCAGCGCGGCCTCGCGGCGACGGGTGTCCGCGAAATGCGCGTTGCCCGCGTCGACGATCACATCGCCCTTCTCCAGCAGCGGGGCGAACTCGTCGATCACGGCGTCCGTCGGCGCACCGGCCTTGACCATGATCACGACCTGGCGCGGCCGCTCCAGCGCGTCGACGAACGCCTGCGCCGAATACGCCGGGATGAAGTCGCCTTCGTCGCCGAACTGGTCGACCAGTTCCTTCGTCCGCTGCTCGGAGCGGTTGTGCAGGGCCACCGTGTGCCCGTGCCTCGCCAGGTTCCTGGCCAGGTTGCGGCCCATGACCGCCAGGCCGGTGACCCCGATGCTCGCCTTCTTGCTCATCCGCACCCTTCCGCTTCGATTCCCGTGCCGAGCCTATCCCCGTTGAGGGATACGGCGCCGGGGTGAGAAGGGATCAACCGGGAGTTGTCCACAACCTGGCCTGCCTGTGGACAACTCGGCACGACCACCCCTGCCCGACAGGGGGTGCCAGTACGCTGGGTTCGGGGCCGTCCCCCAGGGATGGGTGGGGGGCTGGGTTCGGGACTGAGGGTTTTCAGCCGGGGTCGGCGAGCTGTTCCGGAGCGGCGTCGAGTGCGTCGAGCACCGCGTCGCCGTTCGCCCTTGCCCACTCGGTCAGCGAGCGGATCGGGTCGATCAGCGTCGCCCCGAGTGGCGTGAGCTCGTACTCGACGCGGGGCGGAGCCTCGGCGTAGGACTGGCGGCGGACGAGTCCGTGCGCTTCGAGCCGCCGGAGCGTCTGGGTGAGCACCTTGCGGGAGACGCCGCCGATCAGCGCGGCCAGTTCGCCATGGCGCACCGGTCCCTTGCTCAGCCCGGCGAGCACGACCACCGTCCACTTGTCGGCGATCAGCTCGACCGCCAGCCGCGCCGGACAGTCGGCGAGGAAAAGCTCACCGGAACCGCTCACAGCGCCAAAGGTACCTGCCGGTTCCTATCGGATACCTAGCTTGAAGTCATGCGAATCATCACCCAGCAGACGCTCGGCGGCCCCGAGGTGCTCACCGTCGTGGACGCGCCCGAGCCCCGACCCCTGCCCACCGAAGTTCTCGTCCGCGTCAAGGCGATCGGGCTCAACCCGCTGGAAGCGCGCCTGCGTGCCGGTGAGTTCCCGTTGCTCGGACAGCCGCCGTTCGTTCTCGGCTGGGACGTCAGCGGCGTGGTCGAGGAGGCCAGGACGTGGCGGTTCAGGCCCGGCGACGAGGTGTTCGGGATGCCGCTGTTCCCGCGGGCGGCGAACGCGTACGCCGAGGTCGTGGCGGCCCCGGCGGTGCACCTGGTGCGCAAACCGGCGTCGCTCTCGCACGTCGAGGCGGCGGCGCTGCCGATCGCCGGGCTGACGGCGTGGCAGGGCCTCGTCGACCTCGGCGGCGTGACCGAGGGCGACCGCGTCCTGATCCACGGCGGCGGTGGCGGGGTCGGCCACGTCGCGATCCAAATCGCGAAGGCGCTCGGCGCGTACGTCATCACGACCGCAGGCGAGAGGAAACGGGAGTTCGTCGAGAAGCTCGGCGCCGACGAGGTGATCGACTACACGGCGGTCGACTTCGCCGAGGCGGTTCGCGACATCGACGTCGTACTCGACACGATCGGCGGCGACACCGCCGAGCGCTCGCTCGCGGTGCTCCGCCCTGGCGGTCACCTGGTGACGGCGGTCGCCGACGAGGACGCGGAGCTCGCCGCCAGTTACGAGGCGGCCGGTAAGCGCTTCAGCGGCATCGGGGTCGACCCCGACCCGGTCGCCCTGCGAGGTCTCGCCGACCTGGCCGAGCAGGGCAGGCTCCGCGTCCAAGTGCAGGAGACGTTCCCGTTCGAGCGCGTCGCCGACGCGCACCGGCTACTCGACGACGGCCACCTCCGGGGCAAGCTCGTCCTCACCGTCTGAGCGCGTCAGGAGAAGCAGCGGATCGGGGCGCCGTTGAAGGTGACCATGTCCGCCATCGCGGCCCCCAGATCGATCGGCGCGCCCCAGTCGAGACCGTCCAGTTCGGCGTAGGCCCGGTGCAGGTTCGCGGGCAGTCGTTCCTGTTCGGACAGTGCCTCGTAAGGCCCGAGATCCGCTTCGCGAGCGGCCTGGAGGGGCGTCAGGCCCGCGGCCTTCCCGTGCGCGGCGAGTTTCTGCAGGAAACCCAGGTAACCGTCGACGACGTCGATCGCCTCGGGCCCGCACACCGGGCCGTGGCCGGGCACGATCGTCTCCGGGTCCAGCTCGCGGACCAGGTCCAGGGCCTTTCGCCAGCCGGCGGGCGAGCCCATCAGCGCGAACGGGCTGCCGCCGTTGAAGATCAGGTCGCCGACGAACAGCACCCGCCGCTCCGGCAGCCAGACCAGCACGTCGTTGGTGGTGTGCGCGGCGTGCCCTGGGTGGATCAGCTCCAGCCGGACTTCGCCCGCGTGCACGGTCAGCCGGTCGTCGAACACCACTTCGGGCGGCCGCAGCTCCAGATGGCCCCAGTCGCTCCCGGTGAACGAGTTCCCGTAGGTGTTGATCCCGGTCGCGACCATCGCCTCGCGGGTCTTCCGGTGCCCGACGATCGTCGCCCCGGCCGCCAGGTAGTTGCCGTTCGTGTGATCACCGTGGTGATGCGTGTTGACCACGGTGGTCACCGGCGCCCCGCCGGTCGCCGCCGCCGTCTCCAGCAGGGCACGCGTGCGCCGTTCGGTGGAGCAGGTGTCGATGACCACGGTGTGCTCGCCCGCGGCGACGAAGCCGCAGTTGTTGATCCACCACGAGCCGTCGGGTTGCACGTACCCGAACACGTCGTCGGAGACTTGCCGGGCGAAGGGGGATTGGTCCACCTGGTCACTATGCCCGCTGAACGTGCCCGAAATGTGACGAGATCGTTCCGCCACCAGGGTGACGTACCAGGTGACTGGTGTTTTCGGCCGTTTCCTGGAACGCTGCGCAATGTCATCATCGAACCCCGCAAGGTGAAGTACCCTGGGTGGGTTCGAGTATTCGCGCGCAGGACGGCGGGAAGCCGCGGTCCTGGCTATGTGGTCCGGGAGAGCAAGGCTGATGGCCAGCACCGTCACCTCGCGCCGGAAGCAGCTCGGGAACGAGCTCCGGCATGCCCGCAACGCCGCGCGGATGACACAGCAGCAGGTCGCCGAGGTTCTCGGTTGCACCCAGGGCAAGGTCAACAAGATCGAGTCCGGTGCCGTCGGGGTCAAGCTCGGGGATGTGCGATCGATGCTGAACGCGTTCGGGATCAACGGCGACGAGGCCGACACGCTGATGAACCTGGCCCGCGCCGCGGCCGGGCAGCGCGGCCACTGGTCCGGCTACCGATCAGTGGTGCCGCATTGGTTCCGCACCTTCACCGACCTCGAACCCGCGGCCGCGGAGATCCTCACCTGGCACGGCGAGCGCATCCCCGGCCCGTTGCAGTCCGAGCACTACATGCTCAAGCAGTTCACCGAAGCCGGCGCCACAGACGTCACTTCGCTGGTCCGCAACCGGCTGGACCGCAAGGCCGTCTTCGAGCAACAGCAGCCGCCCTACTACCGGTTCATCATCAGCGAAGGCGCTCTGCGCCGCGCTCCCGGCGGTTCCGCCCCGGCCGTGATGCTGGACCAGGTCGAACATCTGCTGGCGCTGGACAAGCATCCGCGCGTGTATGTGCACGTGTTGCCGTTCGGCGCCCGGCTCGCCGCGGTGCCCAACGACTTCACCATCATGCGTTTTCCCGATCGCACCAGGGATTTCGTCTACATCGAGCATTCCGCGGGCGGGTTGTACCTCGACGACGTCAAGGACTTCAACATTTTCGTCGACTCCTGGGACCGGCTGCGCGGCGCCGCGCTGGAACGCCAGGAGACCCGGCAGTTCCTCAAGGAACTCGCCGAGCTGTACCGCAATCAGATGCAATCCTGAAGAACGACGGCGTCCCTTCGGTAGGGTCATGGACGTGGACCCGCAGTTCCTGCCAGAGGGTGTCGATCTCGAGCGGCCCAACGCCGCGCGGATCTACGATTGGGCGCTCGGCGGAACCGCGAACTGGGCGGTGGACAGGGAATTCGGCGAGCAGCTGGTCAAGGCCTTCCCGCTCATCCGCTCCCTCGCCAGGGCCAACCGGGCCTTCCTCGGTCGCGCGGTGCGGCACTGCGTCGAGCACGGCGTCAACCAGTTCCTCGACCTCGGCTCCGGCGTGCCGACCGTCGGCAACGTCCACGAGATCGCCGGAGAGATCGACGACGACAGCCGCTGCGTGTACGTCGACAACGAACCGGTCGCCGTCGCGCACGCCAGGATCCTGCTGGAGAGAGGCGGGGACCCCGCCCGGCATGCGGTGATCGGCGGCGACCTGCGCGACGCGGACGACATCTGGGAGCGCGCCTTCGACACCGGCGTGCTCGACCCGGCCAAACCGGTGGCCCTGCTCACCGTCGCGGTCCTGCATTTCGTGCCGGGCCCCGAACTCGCCGCCACCATCGCGCGGTACCGGAGGCTGCTGTCCGCGGGCTCGTTCTACGTTCTTTCCCACGTCACGATGTCCGGCGTGGAAGGCGACGAGCTGGAGCAGATCAAACGTGTCGTGAAGCAGTACGAGCAGTCGAGCACACCGGCGTCCTTTCGCGACAAGGCGGAACTCCTGGGTTTCTTCGGGGATTTCGACCTCGTGGCACCGGGTCTGGTCCCGGTCGGCGCGTGGCGGCTGGACGACCCCCGCTCACCTGCGCTTAACTGCGCCATCGGCGGGGTCGCCCGCAAACCCGGTTTCTGACGAGGTGTGACGGCAATGACGACGCAGCAGGACCCCAGAGACCCTGAAGCGCCCGAGGGCGTCGATCTCGAACGACCCAACGTGGCCAGGGTGTACGACTGGTTCCTCGGCGGCTCCGCCAACTGGGCCATCGACCGCGAGTTCGGCTCGCAGGTGCTCAAGCAGTTCCCCGAGGTCAAGACGTTCGCCAGGGTCGGGCGCGACTTCCTCGCCCGCGGCGTGGGATATCTGGCCCGCCAGGGGATCACCCAGTTCCTCGACATCGGCTCCGGGGTGCCCACCGTCGGCAACGTCCACCAGATCGCGAGCGCCGTCAACCCGGACAGCCGGGTCGTCTACGTCGACATCGAGCCGGTCGCCGTCGCGCATTCGCAGTTGCTGCTGGAACGGGAAGGCCTGCTCGGGCGGCACGCGGTCCTGCAGGGTGACGTGCGGGATCCCGCCGACATCTGGAAGCGTGCCCTCGAAACCGGGGTGCTCGACCCCCGGCAGCCGATCGGGCTGTGCCTCGTCGGCCTGCTGTACTTCCTCGGCCCGGACGAACCCGTCCACGAGATCGTCCAGCGCTACCTCGACTTCTTGCCGCCGGGCTCGTATTTCCTGTCCTCGCATCTGACCGAGGACGGCGTCACCCGCAAGGAAGGCGACAACCGGGAGAACGTCCAGGAGCTCTACAAGAAGACCAGCGCGCCGTTCCATCTGCGGTCCCGCGCGGAGTTCACCGCGTTCTTCGACGGACTGGAGCTGGTGGAGCCGGGTATCGACTGGATGGCCACCTGGCATCTCGACGAAGCGACTTCCCGCGCGAGCGACCGGTTCGCCGACGATCCGACGTTTACCGGCGGGCTCGGCGGCTTGGGCCGCAAGCCCTGACTGCTCAGGCCCGGCCGGTCAGGTTCCCGATCAAGGGTGTCAGCTCGAAGTGACCTTCGAGCGGCCGTCCGGTCCTGATCAGGTCCCGGTTCATGCCGAGGCGGACGGGGAAATCGACTTCGGAGTTCCACGGTGGCTGCTTGCGCAACGGGGCCTGGATGAGGCTGAACCCGAACCGCTGACGCAGTTCGAGCCCGATGTTGCGGCGCTTCGCCGAGGCCTGGCGTTCGTCCTCACGGCGGAACAGCAACGTGGTGAGGCGGACGGCCATGACGGTCACGCCCCCCGGCTCGGCCGCGGCAACCGCGTCTGGTCGGCCGAACCGGCCAGACCGAGACAACGCTCACACGGCATCCCCGAACCGACGGGGATCCATTCCAGATGGTCGTAAGGCATCGCCGCGCCACAACGGGCATGCAGGAACTCGGGCTGTGAACCCCCGGAATGCAGGTCGAAAAGGTGCGCTGAGCGGCGGCTTTCGCCTGCCGTCCCGGCCATGAGCCTGCCGACGGCGAGTACCGTCGCAGGCATCGTGTCCTGAATGATCACGCTGATCCTCCCCCACGAGGTCGGCGGTGGGTGGTCACGCGCCCAGGGCCGTGCCCCGCCGGTCACCTGCCGTCGATGACCTGCCGGAACGGCGAAACTCCCTGCTGAACAACCCCTCGATGACGCTGTCGCCGAGGTTCTCGCATACTGCGGGCGAATCACCAACAACCGAGCCCCGGCCGCTGCGATTAATCCTACTCCTGGAATAATCTTCATGTCGAGAGTGGGCAGAGTTGATCACCCACTTGGCCGTGCGGGATAGTCCCGTTGAGCCAGGGAGAAGCTGGGGCCGTGACGGTTCGCGCAGGTCGCGACCCGCACCCCCGACCGACGTTCGGAGGTACGACCAATGGCCGATTATCCATCGGCGGCGGATTACGATCCGACCACGGCCGTGTCGCTGTTCGACGACTCCGCGTGGGAGAAGTCCTTCGCGAGCGAGCCCAACGGGGGCAACTGCGTCGAGGTCAACCTCGGCAAAGAAGGCCTGGTGGGAGTCCGTGACACCAAACTCGCCGAGAGTCCCGTCTTCGTCTTCGATGCCGGTGAGTGGAACGCCTTCCTCACCGCGGTCAAGGCAGGGCAGTTCGATTTGAGCCCATGACGGAAGGCTCGCGCGTCCCGTAGGACACGCGAGCCATCCGATCTTCGGTCACTTCGAGTCACCCCGTCGCCGGGACTCCGTCCCCTCGCAGCCTGGCTTTCGTGCGCCGCCAGGCGATGGTGATCAGGACGGCGAGGACGATCAGCGGGATCAGGCTGATCGACCAGCTCACCGCCATCGGCGGCCCCGGTTGTTCGAGCACCGCCAGATCGCGGAGTTCCCCCGTGCCCTTGCCCGCGGGCCCGTCCAGCGCGAACCGGAACGTCCACGAGCCCTGCGTCTGCAGCGCCCGGATGTCCAGTCCCCACACCTCGAGCTTCCGAGGATGCTTCGCCAGCGGCTGGGCACGGCTCTGTCGCCCGGATTCCGGATCGACGAACGCGAGCGTTCCCGACTTCCCCGCGATCCCGTCGTCCGGGATGAACGTGAAGTCCAGCGATTGCATGGCACGCAACGGCCACGTGCTGAACCCGACCGTCATCCCGTACGGGCCGACCTGCACCCGCTCGGTGTGGACGATGTTCACCGGTTCGTAGGCGTTCGCCGCGGGGGTGGTCGCGAACAGCAACCCGATCGCCGCCGCCAAGGCCAGCAATGTCTTACGCATGCGCGTTGTCCTCCTTCGCCGGGGCCAGCAGCCGCAGCATCCCGCCGAACCGCCACCCGGCGAACCCGCCGAGCAGCCCGAACACCGCGCCTGCGACCGCCGTCCCGGCCACGACCGGCCAATCGACGTGCTTGGCCCCGTAGACGAGCATGTTCTGGAGCGGCATGCTCGCGCCGATCAGAAATCCGCCGATCCCGCCTGCCGGCACCGAAACCCGGCCGGTGGAGAGGCCACGCCGCGAAAGCAGGTAGACCGCTTCGAGCACGACCGCGATCGGCAGCAACGCCATCGGCATCATCGCGGGCATCTGGGGTACACCGTCGATGTAGTCCCGCATCGGCAGGCCGACGGCGCTCGCGTACGCCTCCGCCGCCCACGGCGAGAACCACCAGGTGATCGCCTGGATGACCGCCAGCGAGGCGGCGACCCGGACCGCGCCGCCGGGCCGCCGCCAGAATCCGGCGCCCGCCGAGACCAGCAGCACCGAAAGCAGCGCGATCCCCACGGAGATGACGTCGACCAGATCGACGTCGATCTGCTGCAGCCCCAGCACGGTGACCGTGCTGAACGCGATCAGCACACCGAGGCTGCCGACCACGCCGAGCGTGCCCCAGCGGTGTTCCCGCGCGGCCGCGAACACCATGACCGTGCCGATGATGCTCAGCGTGATCGACAGCAGCAGCCCGATGTGCGGCGGCGAGTCGATCACCGCGTCGAAGCCGTACAGGCCGTGCCACCACTGGTCCCACAGGCCGTACAGCAGGAACATCGCCGCGCCGGTCCCGGCCACCAGGTAGCCGGCCGGTGCGGCGAAGAGCCTGCCGAAGACGTTGATCGCGCGGCCGCCGACCCGCGCGTCGACGTCGCGGCCCGCCCGGCGCGCGGCCGTGGTCATCAGCACGACCACCAGGCTCGCGAGCCCCGAGATCGCGCTGCCCGAATACAGGAACAGATGCGGCAGCGTGAAGAACGTGTCCGGGCCGACGTCGCCGTGCCACTGGATGTCCCAGGTCAGCCCGATCAGCGAGATCACCGATCCGGCCAGCACCGTTCCCGCCGGCACGAGACCGGTGCGTTCACTTCGTGGCACCGAGGCGACCCTCGCCCCACCCGCGGTGAGATCCATACCCGCGACCTCCCTCTCTTACTTGACCAGCAAAGGAAAAACGTGCTGCGTGGCGCCGGACGGCCCGCGCAGTGAAACGGTGATCTCCCATTGCCCCGGCATCGGCAGCAGGACGTCGCCGGTGCGGAACCGGCCCGGTGCCTCCGCGATCGCGGGCGACGGCGCGAGCGCGTGCCCCATCTGCGGCATCACCGGTTCGACGGTGACGACTTCCGGCACGGCGCCGGTGACGGTCAGGGCGAAGACATTGCCGCCCTTATGCGGATCCACGACCGAAAGCTGCACGGTGTACGGGCCCTGCGTCGAGCGCTGGACCTGCTCCCCGCCGCCGCTCGGCCACACCAGCCAGGCCACGATCGCCGCCACCAGCACGGCGACCACGGAGATGAGCAGGACCGGTTTGCGTCTCTGAGTGTCCATTGTGGAACTCACTGTGGTGCCCCTCCCGGTGGGACTTCGATCTGCATGGGCACGGTCAGCACCGTGTAGTCGCGTTCGGCCTGCAGCCAGATCCGGTACTTGCCGGGTGCGGCGAAGGTGTAGGTGAACGGGACGTCGGGGCCGTACGCGGCGACGGTCTCGTCGGGCTTTCCCGGCATACCGGGCGATTGCGGGATCATCGAGTGCACGTGGGCCCAGGTCGGCGCGGCAGCGGCATCCGCGCCGACCCGGTTGTCGCCGGTTATCGGGCCGACGACGATCAGGTGGCCGAGCATGCCCAGCCAGGGTTGGAGATCCGCTTTGCCGAACCGCGCGGTGATGGTGGTCGGCGCCCCCGGCTTGACCTCGACGTCGACCGGGTTCCCGTCGACGACCTTCCGGCCCGCCCCCGACGGCACGGGTTCGGCGGGGGAGTCGGTGCCCGCCGCGACAGCCATCGTGGCGCGGACCAGTTGCACCCCGCCGCCTCGCCGGGCGACTTCCGCGGCGACAGCGTAGGTCCCGGCCTCGGGTGGCGTGAACTTCACGCGGTAGTCGCCGGGGCCGACCCGCACCGGATGCAGATGCCAGAGCCTGCCCGTCGGCGAGATGACGACGAGATGCACCAAGGCGTTGTCGTGCACCAAAAGGTCGTCGACGGCGCGGCCGGTCGAGCCGTCCGCGAAGGCGAGCCGGACCTCGCTGAGGCTGCCCGATCGCGCGTTCGGCGACCGTACGGCCAGGTTCACCGGCGGCCGCGAGAAGTCCACCGTGGACATCTGCGCGTTCGCGTACGGGTCTTGGACGTTGTCGATCGTCGGGTCCAGCGCCGCGCCCGGCGCGGGCGGGGCCGGTGTGGACGCCGAGAGCATCGCGCCGGTGACCGCGACCGCGAGCGCGGCGACCATGCCGCCGGCGGGGATCAGCGCGAGCAGCGGCCGCCGGACGCGCATCGCGACGACGAGCCCGATCACCAGGAAGACGCCCGCGCCGACGAAACCGCCGAAGGTGGCTTTCTCCCACGGGGGAATGATCCTGGCCGGAACGAGGAACGGGATCGACGCGCTGTCGGTCCCGTCGTCCAGCCCGAGTTCCCACGGCCCCGGCTGGTCGACCTTCAGCAGCGCCGGATGGGCGCCGGGTCTTCCGTTCAGCTGGACCGTGGTCTCGGAAAACGTCTTCCCGGCTGTCGACGCGCGCAGCTTCAGGGTTCCCGGCGCGCTTCCGGTGTGCGTGACGACGTCGACGTGCAGCGGTCCGGGTGCGATGTCCATCCGCCGCAGCACGATCGTGAGGTCACGGGTGCCGAGCGTCTGCGCGACCTGGACGTCCGCTCCGCTCGAAACGCCGTCCGCCTGGGCCGTGCCGCCCCACAGCAAGGACGCCAGCGCGCAGAGCACGAGCACGCGGGCCATGACCGACGGCGTCGCGCGCCGCCCCCTCGGTGAATTCCCCATCCCGCCTGAAGTTAATGACGACGGCCGGGGAAAGCGTCACGGCGCGGGGTGAATCGTGGTCCCCCGTAAAGGGGACCACGGCCCCTACTCCGGCCGGGGATGACCCTGGAGATCAGCCGCCCAGGAAGCGGTATGCACGCGGATGGGCGCGGAACCAGACGTTGAGCCTGCCGATCCGGCGCACGAGCGAGGACCGCAGCGTCGTCGGAACCAGCCCGACCGCCACCCTCGCCACGGCACGGAACCGGTCGAACCGGCGCTGGTCCCGCTCTGTCCACTGTAGACCGAGTCGCTCGCGCAGTACGGGCGGAAGGGTGGCGCGAATGAGGAACAGCTGGCCCCGCCGGATTCGCGCCCAGCTTTTGCCGGGCAGCCATCGCCACGGTTTCTCCACCGTCCGGAACGTCTCGAACAGCGTCGAGATCGTGTCGTTCGGACCGAAACCGTCGATCATGTCCGCGTAGTACCGTTCGAATTCCGGCCATGTCGACGGCAGATCCTGCTCGCGCAGGCCGAGAATCCTTCCGACATCGCTCATCTGCGCGTAGTACTCGTCCAATTCGGACGGTGTCATCGGGGTGCCGTAGAACCGTTGCGTGTCGACGGGAGCCATGACGAGCGTGGCATGCACCCAGGCGTACGCGTGCGGGTTCAGCGCGCCGTAGCGGCGTCCGTCGGCGTCGACCCCGGTGAACTCGCGATGCAGCGCGCGCAACCGGTCCGCTTCGTAGCGGGCGCCTTCCGGGCCGCCGTAGACGTAGATCGACAGCGACGCGGCCGTGCGCATCAGCCGGGTCCACGGATCCTCGACGTAGTCCGAATGATCGCGCACCCCGGCCGCGACGACCGGATGCGCGACCTGCAGCACCAGCACCTGACCAGCCAGCAGGCCGGTCCGGAAGTCGCCGAAGTACCGCCACGCCGCCGTCCCCTTGACGATCGGCGGACCGTTCACGACGCGCCGCGGACGAGCATCATCAGCGACTGCGCCACCCCGACACCGTCGTCGCCGGTGGCCAGCCTGCGCAACTGCAATCCGGCGATGAGCGCCACGACCGGGCCGGTCAGCCGATCCGGCGACGGCACGCCGAGGGTCTTCAGGATCACCAGCGCCAGTTCGTCGTAGGCGGCGAAACACCGCGCGGCCGCGTCCTGGAGCCCTGGGTCGCGCGCGGCCTGCAGGTACAGCTCATGCGCGCCGAGTTCGTCGGTGCCGAACGGAAGCTGCGAGATGACCTGCTCGACCACCGACGCGGCCTGCTCGACACTCAGGCCCTGCTCGCGGTACGCGTCCACGAAGCCGGTCAGCTTCGTGGTCTCCTCCTCGACGAACAGCAGCATCGCCTCGCGCAGCAACGCGGTCTGGCTGGGGAAGTGGTAGGTCAGCGTGCCGAGCGAGACACTGGCGGCGGTCGCGATCCGGCGGTTGGTCAGCCCGCCGACACCCTGTTCCCCGACCACCTTGAGCGCGGCGTGCAGGATCGTCTCGCGGGTGTTCACCAAGCGGTCTCGGGCTTGCGGTCCTGCCACCGTTCGACCTCTTCCAGTTGCGCGGCCAGCGAGATCAGCCGTTCCTCCGCGTGCGAGGGGCCGAGCAGCTGCGCCCCGAGCGGCAGGCCTTCCGGGCTCAGCCCGGCGGGGACGTTGACCCCCGGCCAGCCCAGCACGTTCCACGGCCAAGCGTACGGACACGCGGCGATCATGGCCTGGTCGGTCTGCCAGCCGGTGAGCTTGTCGAAGGTGCCGATCCGCGGCGGCGGCGTCGCGGTGGTCGGCGTGAGGACGACGTCCACCCGGCCGAACACCGAGCCGATCTGCCGCTGCAGCAACGGTTCCGTGGCCCTGGCGAGCCGCAGCGCCGGTCCGGCCAGCGCCGAACCCTGCCGCGCGTTGGCGCGGGTGCGCGGGTCGAGCCGTGCCTGGTCCGGGACGCGACGGGACCAGTCACGCACGCCGACGAGCGAACGCGGCAGGAAGGTGAGGCCGATCAGCCGGTAGTCGGGTTCGATCTCGACGATCTCGTGGCCGAGTTCGGCGAACCGCTCCGCGAGCCGGACGACGGCCGCGTGCGCCTGCGGGTCCAGCCGGGTTTTCGTGGCGGTGAAAGGGATCCTGGTGGACAGGCCGATCCGCATCCGGCCCGGTTCGCGGCGCGCGGCCGACTGGAAAGCGGTGCCGGTGCCCGCCGCGACGTCGAGCAGCAGGGCCGCGTCGGCGACGGTGCGGGCGAGCGGGCCGACCACGGTCAGGCCGTGGAAGAGCTCCCGGTCGGTCGGGACGCGGCCGCGCTGGGGTTTGATCCCGACCAGGTCGGTCCACGCGGCCGGGATCCGGATCGACCCCGCCCCGTCGGAACCCAGCGCGGCGGCGATCACCCCCGACGCGATGGCCGCCGCCGCGCCACCCGAGGAACCGCCAGGGGTGCGCTCGGTGTCCCAGGGATTGCGGGTCGCGCCGAACGCCGGGCCCTCGGTGAACGGCCACTGGCCGAGTTCCGGGGTGTTGGTCTTGCCGATGAGCACCGCGCCCGCCTCGCGGAGCGCGGCGACAGGCGGGGAATCCGTTGTCGCGAGGGCGAAGTCGCCTTCGCAGCCGAACGCCGTCGGCATCCCGGTGACGTCGAGGTCGTCCTTGATCGCGGTGGGGACGCCGAGCAGGGGAGCGGTCTCTCCAGCGGCCAGCCGGCGGTCGGCGTTCTCAGCCTCGCGAAGGGCCTCTTCGGCGCGAAGGCTTTTGAAAGCGTTGAGAGTCGACTGGCTGGCCTCGGCCTTTTCGAGCGCCAGGCGCGTGAGCTCGACCGACGTCGTGGCGCCGGTGGCGAGCATCGAAGCCTGTTCGGCCAAGCCCGTGAAGGCGAGCTCCGGTTTCGCTGTGGTCATGGCTCCCCCTGCGTCTCTCGTTCGTTCAAACGAACGATACCATCGGGTAACCTCGATCGCCGTCGATCGGTGTGGTTACGTGACCTGCATGAACCTCGATCGCTTCCCCCGCGTCGACCTCGGCGGCTACCCGACGCCGCTGCATCCCGCGCCCCGGCTGGGCGAGGCCCTCGGCGTGGCGAACCTGCTGCTCAAGCGAGACGACGTGCATCCGCTCGGCGTGGGCGGCAACAAGCTGCGCAAACTCGAGTTCCTGCTCGGCGCCGCGATCGAGAACGGCGCCGACACGGTGATCACCTTCGGCGCGTTGCAGACCAACCACGGCCGCCAGACCGCCGCGGCCTGCGCGAAGCTCGGGTTGCGGTGCGAGCTCGTGCTCACGGCGAAGGTCCCTCGCGACGGCGACGCGTACGAGCGGTCCGGCAACGTCTCCCTCGACCACCTCTTCGGCGCGAACGTGCACGTCTGCCGCGACGGCGAGGAGACCGGCAGAACCTACGACCGGCTGATCACCGAGGCCGCGGCCGAGGGCCGCAAGGTGGCGACGTTCCCGGTCGGCGGTTCCGACGGCGTCGGGGCGCTCGGGTACGTGGCGGCCGCGCGGGAGCTCGCCGGGCAACTCGCCGAACTGAGCGTCACCAAGGCGCGGCTGGTCGCCCCGCACGCCAGCGGCGGGACGTCCGCCGGGCTCGTCGTCGGGACGGCGGATCTCGACTGGCTGACGCTGGACATCGCGTGCGTCAGTCATCCGGTCGACGAAGCCCTGGACAACCTGGCCGATCTCACCATCGCGGCCTCCGTACTGCTGGGAACCGAGCCGCCGTCACTCGACGGACTGCATATCGACGACCGCACGATCGGCCCCGGCTACGGGATCCCGACCGAGGCGACGTGGGACGCGGTGCGCCTTTTCGGTCGTACGGAAGGCATCGCGCTCGATCCCGTGTACACCGGCAAGGTGGGCGCCGCGCTGGTCGAGTGGGCGGCCGAAGGCCAGTTCGCGGCCGACGAACACGTTGTCTTCCTGCACACGGGCGGGTTGCCCGGCCTCTACGGGTACGCGCCCGAATTCACCGACGCGGTGCGCCGCTGACGCGACCTTCAGCATCCCGGCGATCAGGATCACGTGCGCCACCAGGGAAAGCCGCTGCGTGACCCCGACCGGCACGATGTCGGTCAGCGCTTTGAAGAACGGGATGTCGGACAGGCGCACGAAGATGAAGCTGAGCCCGAAGACGACCAGGCCCGCCGCGCTGCCCCAGGCGAGGCGGCCGATCGGCTTGGCCGCCGGGGTGCCGCGCAGGTTGTCGCGCAGGGTGAACCCGGCGGCCGGCAGGCTGAGGAACGCGATGAGGCACGCGTACAGGTGGATCTCGCCGCTGACCGGGTCCGGGTATTCGGGGTAGCTGGCCGGGAAGATCGCGGCCGCCGCCAGGCCGAGCGACCACAGCACGAACAGCAGTTTCGTGGTGCGGCTGAGCGGGATCCCGGCCGCGGCCAGCGCCCCGAGCGCGGTGAGCGAGCCGATCGACAGCGAGAGCACGCTGGCGCCGAGCATGCCGGTGCCCCGGTCGACGTAGGCGTAGCTGGACAGCGTGTCGAACATCGGGTCGCGTGAGCTGATCAGATGGAGCACGACCATGGTGAACAGGGCCCATCCGATGGCCGCGCCCGACGCCAGCAGCCAGGGCCTGGCCCGTGGTCTCTCCCCAGGGAACGTCATGCGTCCAGCCTGCTCGCGCGGACGCGGTTTTCCGATCCGGGAAGCCCCCGGTTCTACCCTGGGGCTACCCCGAACTCCGCCAGTACCAGTAGCTGGTCATCGTGCCTTTTCGCGCGGGGCCAGCGGACGCCGTCCGGGTCCTGTTTCTCCGCCGTGCGGACCGCGTCGAGTACCGCGTCCGGACCGCGTTCCCGGCTGAGGGCGAGTACTTCCGGCCAGCCGAACAGGCCGTATTCGTCGACCCCGATCGCGACCCCGTCCGTCGCCAGCAGCAAGGCTTCGACCGCCGAGCGCGGCCAACTGCGGCGTACGGCCTCGGCGGCCGCCTTCGGTTCCGCTTCGGCGACCCAGAAGCCGTCCGGCGCGTTGCGTTTCGCGCGGACGTCGGCGCCGGTGCGGAGCTGACCGCTGTCACGGAGCGAGACCAGCCTGTCGTCGGTGAGCGGGTCCGCGCCCGAGGGACCGAAGGCGATGATCGGGCTGTCGGCGAGCACCAGGCCGTCGACGGTGTCGTCCGTCCAGCGCGCGATCGCGACCGTGCTCGACGGTGATCGCCCCGGTTCGAGACCTTCGCGGCTCGCGACGTCCGCGATCGCCTCGGCCAGCACGACCGCGAGATCCGCCTCGGGTGCCGCGGTCAGCGCCTGCGACAGGCTGCGGACGAGCAGGCCCGCGTACCAGCCGCCGGACGGCAGATCCGGCCGCGGCGCGGTCGCCCCGTCGAGCACCACCACGGCGTTGCCGAGTACGGCGACGTGGTCTTCGGTCGGGCGCGATGCTCCGTCCGCGCTTACTCCGTCCCTTTCCGCCACTGCGATTTCGACCATGGCCCCGACCCTAACTGTCAACCGAGGTTGACGTGGCCGAGATGTCAACGTAGGTTGACATCATGACCGAAGCGACAGATCTGGCCGCGCGAGCCGGTGACCGCGATCCCCGCGTGGGACTGCGCGCCGTCGCCGCCTTGCGCCGGCTGTTGGAACAACTCGAGGCCGTGCAGGTCCGCAGCGCGCGGGTGCACGGCTGGTCCTGGCAGGAGATCGCGGCCGAGCTGGGGGTCAGCAGGCAAGCGGTGCACAAGAAGTACGGGAGGCACTGATGTTCGAACGGTTCACCATCGAACTCCGCGAGGTCGTCATGGGAGCTCAGCGTGTCGCTTCGGAGGAGGCGTCCGCGAATATCGACCCGCTGCACCTGCTGACGTCCCTCGCGCGGCACACCGGAGTCCTGGCCACCCTGGGCTGCCCGGCGGACGAACTGGCCGACGACGTCGGGCGCGTCCGTCGCCGGGGCGGCATGAGCGACGCCGACGTCGAGGCACTGAGCGGCTTCGGTATCGACGTCGAGCACATCGTCGAGCGGGTCGAGCAGACCCACGGACCCGGCGCGCTGACCAGGGGGCAGCGCGGCGGACGTGGTCATCGGCCCCTCACGCAGGAGGCGAAAAAGGCGGTGGAGAAGAGCCTTCGCGAAGCCATCGATGTCGGGAGCAAGCGCATCGAGCCCGAGCACCTTCTGCTCGCGCTGACGTCCGTCCCCGGTGCGGCCGCCGATGTCCTCGCGCAGCGGGGCATCGACTACCTCGCCGTCCGGCGCCCCGAGCGCCACGCTTGAGACGTTCAGCGTCCCAAGCGTGGCGCTCGGGGCATCCGGGGTCGAGGAGAACGCTCCCGCCACACGACGTAAGGCAGGAAGGCCTGCGTGAGCGGCCCGATGGCGAGCGCGTAGAGCACCGTGCCGACCCCGACGGTGCCGCCGAGCAGCCAGCCGGCGGCCAGGACGGTGATCTCGATGAGGGTCCGGACGAGCCGGATCGACTTGCCGGTCCGGGCCGAGAAGCCGGTCATCAGCCCGTCGCGGGGGCCGGGACCGAGCCGCGCGCCGACGTAGATCGCGGCGGCGAGGCCGTTGAGCACCACACCGGCGACCAGGTTGAGGAGCTGCCAGCCGAGCACGTCCTGGTCGGGCAGGAACATCCGCACGAGGTCGACGGTGAGCGAGATGACCACGATGTTGGCGAGCGTGCCGACGCCGGGCCGCTGCCGCAGGGGGATCCACAGCAGGAGCACCAGCACCGACGCGATCGCGGTGACCGTGCCGAACGAGAGACCGGTGATCTTCATCAGGCCTTCGTGGAGCACGTCCCACGGGTCGAGTCCGAGTCCCGACCTGGTCAGCATGGCCATGCTGCCGCCGTAGAGGGCGAGCCCGCCGACGAGCTGGATCGAGCGGCGGGTGGTGTCCTGGGAGATGCCGACTGGTCTGAGGTCGAGTTTGAGTGCCACGTGTGCACCATCAGGGGTAAGTGGCTACCTTGACCATGGCCAATCTGCAACAATTGGTCTTATGGAGCCGCTGATCCCGCTGACTGGACGCGTTTCAGGGTCAAAATTGGCCCTTTTGCTGGGAGGTTGGCGCCAGAGTGGTTCTCGACACGGTGCCATGGATCTCGCGGCGGCGGTCGAGCTGCTGGTCCTCGACGGCAGGCTGCCGCTCGGCACGAAACTCCCGGCCGAACGGGAGCTCGCCGACGCGCTGGACGTCAGCCGCACGCTGATCGGCGCCGCGCTGGACAAGCTGCGGGCCGACGGGCTGGTCGCCAGCCGTCGCGGGGCCGGGTCCTGGATCGCGTCCCCCGGCGGACGGGGCCGGGACCCGATCCTGCCGTCCGGGGCGGACCTCATCGACCTCGCCCAGGCCTGTCCGCCCGCCATCCCCGGCCTGGTTCCGGCCGTGGACGCCGCGCGGAAGGCGCTGGTGGACCACCTCGGCGAGAACGGCTATCACGTGCGCGGCCTGCTGGTCCTGCGCGAGCGGATCGCCCGCCGCTACACCGAACGCGGGCTGCCGACCAACGCCGATCAGGTGATGGTCACCAACGGCGCGCATCACGCGTTCGTGCAGGTCCTGCGCATGCTGGCCGGTCCTGGCGACCGGGTGCTCGTCGAGCAGCCGACGTATCCGAACTCGCTCGAAGCCATCGGCGCCGCGCACGCCATCGGCGTACCTGTCCCGCTGGACCCGGTCACCGGCTGGGACGTCGTCGGGATCGAGGCCGCGCTGCGGCAGTCCGCGCCAAGGCTCGCGTACTTCGTCGCGGACTTCCAGAACCCGACAGGCCTGCGCATGGACGCCGCCGCCCGCGAACGGCTCGCGGCCGCGCTGAGCCGCGCACGGACACCCGCGATCATCGACGAGACCCTGGTCGAGCTGGACCACGAAGGTGATCCGGTGGACGGGCCGCCGCCGCTGGGCGCGTTCGCGGGGGATCTCGGCATCACGATCGGTTCGGCGTCGAAGTCGCATTGGGCCGGGTTGCGGCTCGGCTGGATCCGCGCCTCCGAGGACGTCATCGGCAGGCTGATCGCGGCACGGTTCGCCGTCGACCTGGGGTCTCCGGTCTTCGAGCAACTCGTCCTCGCCGAATTGCTCGACGACGGCGGGGGCGCGCTGGCGCACCGTCGCGAGGACACGCTGGCCCAGCGTGACGCGCTGATCGGGGCGTTGAACCGGTACTGCCCGGAGTGGACGTTCACCGCGCCGTCCGGCGGGCTTTCGCTGTGGTGCCGTCTGCCGGAGCCGATGAGCACACGGTTGGCCGTCGCGGCGGCGGGACACGGGGTACAGGTGGCGCCGGGTTCGCGGTTCGGTGTCCACGGTGGACTGGAGCGCTGGCTGCGGCTGCCGTACGCGCTTTCGGCCGACAGACTCTTCGAAGCCGTGCGACGGCTGGGCGCGGCCGCCGCTTCGGTGGCGGCGACACCCGCCACCGTCGCCCCCGTGGCCGTTCAGGTCACCTGAGGACGGAAATAGCCGGTGCGCCGGCGGGGCGGCCGATGCTCCAGGGAGGGCATCGGCGCCGCACGACCAGCGCACCGGCTATCCGGCCCGCCCGCGAGACCGAGGTCTCGCGGACGGGCACCGCGGCGGTTACCCGGCACAGCCCCTCGACGTGCCGGGAACCGCCCGCGGTTCAGGTGGACTTCGAGCTTGGCCGGCTCCTGCTCGGCGCGGTGAGCAGAAGCCCCCGAAGTCCACCCGGTGCTGGTCCCGGCGCCGCAGAGGCAATGCGGCGCCGGGGCCGGGATCCGAACCGGCCGGGCGCGGTCGGCCGTTCGGGAAGACAAAGGGGATGCCTGAAACGAGGGCAGGCGAAAACGGACTCGGGCCGAGGACTTCAGAGGACGTCGAAAACCGAAGTTGATCTTGGTTTGGACGTGGTTCTCCCCGGCGACCCGGTCAGGTCAGTCGGGGGAGGTGGCGGGAAGCGCGGCTTCCCGGCCGGTGCGCTCGCCTTCGTGGTCGCAGCCGGTTCCGATGAGCTTCAGCTGCGTGGCGGGCATTCCGGAGTCGAGCACGGCGAGCGGCCCGCGGCCGCCGCCGGAGGTGTCGTGCCCCGGCTGTGCGCTCGACGCGGGCGCGACCGGGGTCGCCGGGGCGTTCGGCAGGCCGCCGCCACCGCCCGAGCCGCCGCCGTCCCTGGACGCGTGCGTGCCGGACACGGGCGCGGCAGGGGCGGGCTTGGCGTCGGACTTGAGCGGGGCCTGCTCGGGCAGCGTGACGACGCGGTGGTTCTGGACGGCCGGCGCCGTCGCGGGCGTCGTGGCGGGAACGAACGGACGCGGGTCCGGCGTGGCGGGCTCGGACGCGGGCGTCGTGGCTGTCTTGGCAGGGACGGCGATGGTGACCGAGCCGCCGGCCGAC
This sequence comes from Amycolatopsis alba DSM 44262, assembly GCF_000384215.1. Lineage (NCBI taxonomy): Bacteria > Bacillati > Actinomycetota > Actinomycetes > Pseudonocardiales > Pseudonocardiaceae > Amycolatopsis > Amycolatopsis alba. Next base: position 4,228,543 of record NZ_KB913032.1, read on the forward strand.
TGGCCAGAGCCGCCGCCGAAGACAGGGTCGAGAATGCCGCCGGAGCCCGGCAGGGTCACCGGGTTGCTCGATCCGCAGCACGGACCCGGTTTGACGATCGGCTCGACGACGTGTTCGCCGATTCCGCCGACGACCCCGCCGACGGTTTCGACCACTCCGCCGACCGTGTTCGTGACGAGATCCAGCACGCCGCCGAGAAGTCCGCCCAGCAAACCGTTGGACGCCTGGGGTTTCGCGGTCTTCTTTTCCGGTTCCGGAGAAGAAGACTTCTCGACGGAACTCGCGCTGGAAACGGCCTTTTCCTCGGCGGTGGCCTCGGGCTCCTTGCTCGAAACGGGAGCGGGCTCTTCCTTCGGGGTCTCGGTCTTCTGGGTTTCCACGGCCGCAACGGGTTTCGTGGCCTCGACCGTCCCGGAGTCCGAAGTGGACTCGTTTGGAGTAGTCGTTTTCCCGGATCCGGCCTCATTCGCGGGCTGGACCACGGAGGTCTCCGGTGTCACGGGGGTCGGCTGTTCGTCGGCCGAAGCCGGAGTACCGAGGACGGCGCCGAGGAGCCAGCCGGTAAGCGCGAGCCCGCCCGCGAAAAGGATTCGCGCGCCGGTTTTCGGGGCCGTGAGGCCGCGACGGGGCACGACTGCCGCACCACTCACAGCAATCACCACCGTCCGCGCCTGAAACCCACGTTCTCCGCGTGAGTTCGATCTTGCTTGGGGTCTATTCCAGTCAGGTCGCAGCTCCCCAGGGGCCGCAACAGTTTTAGCATCGGAGGGGAGTGTTTCACTTCAGCCGCCGCTGATCCAGCCCGTTAGGCGGAACGACGCAACCGGCTCCGGTGCATGGAGTACCGAAGTTGATCACTCTCGGTGTGTGCCCGACGGCCGTCCGGGCACGGGTGGAACTACTCAAATCCTCGATGACCTGACCTTTTTCGGATCCCTGCTGCGGTGCGTGCCGTCCAAGTCGCGTTCGGTGATCGACGCGGCGGACGCGGGCCGCCTGGAGAGGAGAGTCCGGGATGTGGGACGTGAACGGGGTTTCGGCGGCGGTGCTCGGAGCGTTGAAGACCTATCGCCTGAGCGAATCCGACGCCAGGGACGTCTGTCAGGACGCTTGGCTGGAACTGCTTCGCACGCCTGGCGCGCTACGCGACGAAGCGAAGCTCGGGGCTTGGCTGACGACCACCGCGCGGCGTCGCGCGCTCCGGATGATCACCAGGAACAGGCGCGAAAAACCGCATCCGCTCCCGGACGCCGGGATGACCCCGGAGACCGAGGTCGTCCGCGCCGAACGCGACCGCGCGCTCTGGGTGGCTGTCGACCGTCTGCCGGATGTGCACCGACGGCTCGTCTGGCTGCTCGCGCACCGGCCGGAGCTGTCCTACGCCCAGCTCGCGGGGGAGCTGGGGATCAGCCCGGCCAGTGTCGGCAGACTGCGAAGACGGTGTCTGGACCGGATCGGACGGATGCTCGAAAAAGGTGGTTGGGCGTGACGGACATCGGACGAGTCACTTGAGTTTGCGCAATCGGGTGACCGCTTCGTCGATGACCTCGTTGCGTTTGCAGAACGCGAACCGCAGCAGGTGTTTCCACTCGTCCGGGTGATCGGTGAACACCTTTACGGGCACGGCCGCCACACCCACCCGTTCGGGGAGCTCCCAGGCGAGTTCCGCGGCGTCGTCGAAGCCGAGCGGACGGACGTCGACGCAGATGAAGTACGTCCCGGCGGTCGGCCGGACCGCGAACCCGGCCTCCGCGAGACCCGCCGCGAGCCGGTCCCGTTTGCCCTGGAGGCTCGTGCGCAGGTCCTCGGCCCAGGGCACTTCGTGGTCCAGCGCGTGGGCGACGGCCGGTTGCAGCGGGCCGCCCGAGACGAAGGTGATGAACTGCTTCGCCGCCTTCACCGCCGCGACCAGTTCCGGGCTCGCGCAGACCCAGCCGATCTTCCAGCCGGTGCAGTTGAACGTCTTGCCCGCGCTGGAGATCGAGACCGTGCGGTCGCGCATGCCGGGGAAGGTCGCGAGCGGGAAGTGCACGGCGTCGTCGAAGACGAGGTGCTCGTACACCTCGTCGGTGATCGCGATCAGGTCGTGCTTCACGCAGAGCGCGGCGACGGCCTCCAGTTCGGCTCGCGTGAACACTGTGCCGGTCGGGTTGTGCGGCGAGTTGATCAGGATCGCCCTGGTCCGCCCGGTCACCGCGGCGCGGAGGCCCTCGACGTCGAGGGCGAACCGGCCGTCGCGTTCCACCAGGCCGACGACACGCCGCTCCGCGCCCGCCATGGCGACAGCGGCCGCGTACGAGTCGTAGTACGGCTCGATGACGATGACCTCGTCGCCCGCCTGCGTCAGCGCGATCAGTGACGCCGCGATCGCCTCGGTGGCACCGGCGGTGACCAGGATCTCCGTGGCTGGGTCGTACTCGACGCCGTAGCGGAGGCGGTGGCGCGCGATCGCCGCGCGCAACTCCGGCCGTCCCGGCCCCGGCGGGTACTGGTTCGCGCCCCCGAACAGCGCGTTCTTGGCGGCGTCGAGCATTCCGGCAGGCCCGTCGGTGTCGGGGAAGCCCTGGCCGAGGTTGACGGCTTCGTGGCGGACGGCCAGTGCCGTCATCTCCGCGAAGATGGTCGACGTGAAGGGCTGGAGGCGGGGTACGAGGAGAGGTTCGCGCACGATCAGCCATCCTCACGGACAATGGTGGTGTGGAGCAACTGACGCCCGCCAAGGTGACCCCAGCCGATCCGCCAGGTGGAACAGCCGCCGAGGAGGAGAAGCGCCGCGGCCTGCGCAAGATGAAGATGGTCGCGCTGTCGTTCCTGCTCGGCGCCACGGTGATCTTCCTGCTGACCAGCTGGGCCGAGGCCGCGGGCTGGCCGGCCTGGGTCGGCTACGTCCGCGCCGCCGCCGAAGCCGGGATGGTCGGCGCGCTCGCCGACTGGTTCGCGGTGACGGCGCTGTTCCGGCATCCGCTGCGGATCAAGATCCCGCACACCGCGATCATCCCGAACAAGAAGGACGCGCTGGGCAGCAGCCTCGGTGACTTCGTCGGCTCGAACTTCCTCTCCGAATCCGTGATCCGCGAGAAACTGAGCCGGGTCGAGGTCTCGAAGCGGCTCGGCGGCTGGCTTTCGCAGCCGCGGAACGCCGAACGCGTGACCTCCGAACTCGCCACCGTCGTACGGGCCGCGGTCAAGGTGCTCCGCGACGAAGACGTCCAGGCGATCATGGAACAGGCCGTGGTCAAGCGGATCGTGGACAAGCCGTGGGGCCCGCCGCTCGGCAAGATCCTGGAAGGCGTGTTCGCCGACGGGGCGCACCACAAACTGGTCGACCTGATGTGCGACCGCGCCTACGAATGGGTGCGGGACAACCACACGACGATGCTGCGCGTGGTCTCCGACCGGGCGCCGAGCTGGTCGCCGAAGTTCGTCGACGAGATGCTCGCGGACAAGGTCTACGGCGAGGTGCTGTCCTTCGTGTGGGCGGTGAAGACCGACGTCAACCACCCCATGCGGCTGGCGGTGGACAAGTTCCTCGGCGAATTCGCCATCGACCTGCAGACCAACCCCGAGGTGATGGCCCGCGCCGAGCAGGTCAAGGCCCAGATGCTCGGGCACGACGAGGTGCAGAAGCTGATCGGCTCGGCGTGGGCGACGGCGAAGGAGATGCTGCTCAACGCCGCCGAGGACCCGTCGAGCGAGCTGCGGCGCCGCGTGCGCACCGGACTCGAGACGCTGGGCGGCCGCCTGGTCTCCGATGACCAGATCCGGTCCAAAGTGGACACCTGGGTGGAGGGTGCGGCGGCCTATCTGGTCACGCATTACTCCAAGGAGATCACCACGATCATCACCGACACCGTGGAGCGCTGGGACGCCGAGGAGACGTCGCGCAAGATCGAACTCCAGGTGGGCCGGGATCTGCAGTTCATCCGGATCAACGGCACGGTGGTCGGCGCGCTCGCCGGGCTGGTCATCTACGCGGTCGCGCAGCTGCTCTTCTGAGGCTTCGGCTTATACCACACTCCGGAGGCCTCACCCGGAGTTGTCCACAGGAAGTGGAGTCATCCCCAGGGTTATCCACAGCTTTTCACGTCTTTGGCCTAACGGTGTGCACAACCCCTGGGGGTAACTCGGGGGTGGGTGACCCCACAACTTGTGTTCGGTGGCGTCCGCGAAAGTCCGTGAAGGCCTCCTTGAGGGACTCAGAGTCCCTCAAGGAGGCCTTCACGGACTGCGCCCGGCCTCGGGACGGGCCTCGGTAGCCGGGGTGAAGGCGTGACTTGCGTGATCAGGCGCCGCACTCGCGTGCTTGGAGACGGGACTCGCGGGCTTTAAGGCGGAACTCGCGTGTTTGAAGCCGTGACGTCTCCAAGCACGCGAGTCCCGTCTCCAAGCACGTGACTGACGGGCCCGAGCACGTGAGTTCCGCGTGTCTCACCGCCGCAAGTGGTCGACCAAGTGCGGGGTTTCAGGTCGAGACGTCCGCGGTGCGCGCCCGCCAGGTCCGCGCCTTCTCCCGGTTCCCGCACGACCGCATGGAGCACCACGTCCTCGACCGGTTGCGCGATTCGTCGTAGAACGCCCACAGGCAGTCGTCCGCCGGGCAGATCTTGAGCCGGATCCACTCGCCGAGCACGGTCAGCCGGGTCGACGCCGCCATCACCGCTTCGTTGACCGTTTCCGCGACCAGGAGCGGGCCGTCCGGGCCGAGGACGATCTCCGTCGGCGCGCGCAGGCCGAGCCGGGGCAGCCGCGGGTCGCCGAGCGCCGCCCGCAGCGCGTCCCGTGTTTCGCGTGCGGCCGCGGGGGTGTCCGCGCGCAGCCGGTGATCTCGTGCCCAGCGTTGCCAGGTCTCCAGATCGTCCAGGAGGTCGGCGCCGCGTTCGACGCTCACCGTGTTCAAAAACTCGACCACCAGGGACGCGTCGGTGTTCACCTCCCCAGTGTACGGGCGGGACCGGTTGTCATCGGCTCCGATAACCTACATAATCGTTTCACTGGTTACTCGATCATCCTGGAGGCTGAATCATGGGTGCGGTACCGACCTTCGGCGCGGTGGCCCTCGACTGCCCGGACCCGGTCGCGCTGGCGGAGTTCTACCGCGAGCTGCTGGACTGGAAGGCGGCCGACGTCGCCGAGGACGGGCATTGGGTGACCCTGCGGAACCCGGAGGGCGGCGCGCGGTTCTCGTTCCAGCGCGTGCCGGACTACCGGCCGCCCGCTTGGCCGTCCGCGGAGAACCCGCAGCAGGCGCACGTCGATCTCGACGTCACCGACCTGGAAGCCGCTCACGAGCGTGCGCTGGCCATCGGCGCGAAGCTGCTCGACGACGGCCCGGAGACCTTCAGGGTGTACGCGGATCCGGCCGGGCACCCGTTTTGCCTGTGCGCCTGCTGACCTCGGGCCCGAAAAATGCGTAATCTCTGATACGTGATTTGTCCGAAGTGTCAGAACGCCATGAAGACCGTCGACAAGAACGGCATCCACATCGACCAGTGCCAGGGATGCCGCGGCATCTTCCTGGACAGGGGCGAGCTGGAGGCCATCGCCGGTGCCGAGAACTCGTACTACGGCGGGCACCAGCCTCCGCCGTATCAGGGAGGTGGGCACGCGCCGGCGCCGCACTACGGCCGTCCGGACTCCCCGCGACCGCATCGCGGCGGGTACGCGGACTCGCCGAAGGGCTACCGGGGCGGTTACGCCGACTCGCCCAAGGGATACCGCGGTGGCTACGCGGACTCGCCGCACGGGTACGGCCACAAGCGTCGTAAGGGCGGCTTCCTCGAGGGTCTCTTCGACTGACCGTGGTCCTCGATCTCAAGATCTGCCCGGCCTGCGGTGATCGCGCCGAACGGCCACGAGTCGAGAGCGGGCTGCTGGTGTGCGCGGAATGCGCGCACCGGTGGCCGTTCCGGCGGCTGCCGCTGCTCGCGCTGACCGGGCCGAGCGGGGCGGGCAAGTCGACGGTCGGGCCGCTGCTGGCGCGTCGTCTCGGCGACCTCGCGCTCGTGGTCGAGCAGGACGTGCTGTGGACCGGGGCGTTGCGCGACGACGTCCCCGGACATCCCGCGTTCCGCTCGACCTGGCTGCGGATGGCGGCGATGCTGCACCAGAACGGGCGGCCGGTCGTGCTCTGCGGCACTGTCGCGCCGCCCGAGTTCGAGCGGCTGCCCGAGCGCGTCTTCTTCTCCGGCATCCACTATCTGGCGCTCGTCAGCGAGCCCGAAGCCCTGCGCAAACGCTTGCTGGCGCGCCCGGCCTGGCGCGAGTGGGACGAGGAACGGGTCGAGGAGATGCTGGAGTTCAACGACTGGCTGCGCCGGGAAGCGCCGTCGATGGATCCGCCGGTCGAGCTGTTCGACACCACCCGCATCCCGGTGGACGCCGCCGTCGACCACGTCGAGTCGTGGGTGCGGCGCCTGCTTCAAGGGCAGAGCGGCCAGGTGCGGCCATCGGGCGAGTCGAGCCAGATCACCTGATCCTCGCCGTCGAGGCTGAGCCCGAACCGGTCCCGCCACGGCTGACCGAGTTCCAGCCATTCCTCGTGGGCGCGTTCGACGTTCGCCCACAGCCGCCGCGGGCCGCCTTCGGCCACTTCGAACTCGCCGCCGGTCTGCCGATGCCGTACCCATGAGCCGTCCGGATGGACCAGTGCGGTGCGCTGGCCTTCCCGCAACGCCGTCACGCCAGGGAGCTGGAGCCCGGCGAAGAACTCGAAGCGGCTGCGGACTTCGGTGATCACGCCCAGCGGCAGCGGTGTCGGCCGCCAGGCGATGTCGCCGTCCGGCATCTTCGACGGCCTGAACCGGTGTGCGCGCAGCGGCATGAAGCGACCGTCGCGCGCCAGCACGCGTCCGTGGCCCGTCGCGCCCTCGCCCGCGACGATGCGGACCAGCCCGCCGCCGATCGGCCGGTTCAGCGTGGTGACGATCAAACCGCCCGGCACCGTCTGTTCCAGCCACGCGGGCGGGATCGACGACACCGAACACGTGCAGATCACCCGGTCGTAGAGCACGCCCGCCGGGAAGCCCTGAGCGCCGTCGGCAGCGGCGCACGAGGGCGCGTACCCCGCCTCCGCGAGCCGCTTGCGGGCGGCGTCGACCAGTTCCGGGTCGATGTCCACTGTGTACACGAGCCCGGAGCCGAGCCGCTGGCACAGCAGGGCGGCGTTGTAGCCGGTGCCCGTGCCGATCTCCAGTACACGGTGCCCGTCCGCGACCCGGAGCTCTTCGAGCATGATCGCCATGATCGACGGCTGGCTGGACGAACTCGTCGGCGTCCCCGGCTGCGCGCCGAGATAGCGCGCCCGTTCCCAGAGCCCGGAATCGTCGTCGAGCTGGATGACCAGCACGTCGGGGGAGTAAACGCGGTTGAGCCAGCCTTCGTCGCCGTGCTCCATCGCGGCCCAGCCGTTGGCCGCCGGCACGAAGAACCGCGGCAGGAAGACATGCCTCGGCACGGTGCGGAACGCGGTCATCCAGCGCGCGTCGTGCAGTACGCCCTCGCCGAGCAGATGCTCGACGAGTCGCCGCCGCAGCCGCGTCGCGTTCGACATCCCTCCACGGTAGCGGGGTGAGCACCAACACACCCGATGGTTGCAAGCAGAGTGCTTGCAATAGCTAGCACTCGCGCGTAGCGTTGAAGACGTCGCGAGGAGGTGACCGATGTCAGACACCAACCGGGATCAGCCCGCATCGGGCGGACCGATGGAGAAGGTCGCGGACATCGCTTCCGACATCGGCGAGTACATCCGCCAGCAGCGCAGCAACGCGAAGATCTCCTTGCGGCAGCTGTCGAAACTCGCCGGCGTTTCCAATCCGTACCTGAGCCAGATCGAGCGCGGGGTCCGCAAACCCAGCGCGGAGATCCTGCAGCAGATCGCCAAGGGCCTGCGAATCTCGGCCGAGGCGCTCTACGTGCAAGCGGGAATCCTCGATCTGCCGACAGGCGGCCCGGTCGGCGACGCGATCCGCGCCGACACCGAGCTGACCGAACGGCAGAAGCAGGTCCTGCTCGACGTCTACGAATCGTTCCGCCGCGAGAACGCCGCCGCGAAACCGGCGCAGGCGACCACCCCAGATCAAGCCGCAGACACCAAGGAGTCAGCATGACCACGGCCACCAAGACCGAACGCAAGCACACCGCCCTCGACCAGGTCCGCACCCCGCTGCTGGCCGCGCTGGGCGCCGGAAACCTGGCGGGCCAGGCCGTCGTCGACGCCGTGTCGAAGGCCAAGGAGCGCGTCGTCGAGAGCGGCGAAGCGGCTCGCAAGAACATCGAGGAGCTTCCGCACGACGTCGAGGGCATCCGCGAGAAGCTGGACCCGGCCGAGCTGCGCAAGGTCATCGACGAGTACACCGAAGCCGCGCTGAAGCTGTACAACAAGCTGGCCGAGTCCGGCGAGCAGGCGTGGGACAAGTTCGCCGCGCAGCCGCAGGTCAAGAAGACCATCGAGCAGATCGAAGAGGCGCTGAGCACCGCGCAGGACCGCGTCGAAGACGTGACCACCGACGCCCGTGAGCGCATCGACACCGTGCTCGGCAAGGTCACCAAGGGCACCCGCTCGGTGGGCGAGAAGACCGCCCGCAAGGTGACCGAGGTCGCGGGCGAGATCGCCGACGAGGTCGAGGAGATCGGCGACGACCTCGCGCACGAGACCCGCTCGGCTTCGCGCAAGGTCGCCAACAAGACCGCGCCGAAGACCACCTCCCCGGCCCCGCGTCGCACCACCACCAGCCCTGCCGCCAAGAAGCCGGCCACCGCGCCGAAGACGACCGACAAGTAAGGTCCGCGTGAACTCCCTGGCCCCTGGCACCGCTCCGGTGCCAGGGGTCGGGGGCATTCGCCCGGTTTGACGTAAGCTGACTTCGTGTTCGTTGCCGACTGGATCCTCATCGCCATCCATTGGGGCGGCGCACTGACGGGGCTATTCGCTTTCGTGCATGCGCTGCTCCAGCGCTCGGACGCGTATTCGGCCGCCGATCGGAAGACCAAACCCATCTGGATGCTCATCACCGGCGGGGCCACCGTCGTGATGACCCTCTTCAAGTTCTACGGCGGCGGCATGATCCTGTGGCTGCCCGCCCTGGTCGCGGTCCTGGTCTACCTCGTCGACGTCCGGCCCAAGCTCATCGAGGTGCAGCGCGGCGGCCGCAATTGGTGACTATCGTGGCGACGTGACTACCTGGACCATCGCCGGAAGCCTCACCGTCGTCCCCGCCCTCTCCCGGACGGACCTGCTCGCCGAGCCCGTCGCCAAGGCGCTCGCCGCCCTTCCCGATCCGGACGCCGTCGGCGTCGTCGAGATCGACGCCGAACTGGCCGACACTGCCGCCTTCTGCGAGGCGTACGGCTCACCGCTCTCCGCGTCCGCGAACTGTGTCGTGGTCTCCGGCAAACGCGCCGGCGAGGTCCGCTTCGCCGCCGCGATGATCCTCGCCACCACCCGCGCCGACGTGAACGGCGTGATCAAACGCCGTCTCGACGTCCGCAAGGCGTCCTTCGCCCCGATGGACGAGGCCGTCTCGCTCACCGGCATGGAGTACGGCGGCATCACGCCGGTCGGCCTGCCGGAGGCCTGGCCGATCCTCGTCGACCAGCGCGTCGCCGACGAACCCGAACTGGTCATCGGAAGCGGTGTCCGCGGCGGCAAACTGCTGATCCCCGGCCCGGTCCTCGCCTCGCTGCCCGGCGCCGAGGTGATCGACGGGCTCGCCCGTCCCGTCGAGTGAGGCTGTCCACAAAGGACTTCGAGCTGGCCTTGGCCTTCGAGGCCGAGTCCATCGAGCTCGACCCCGTGCTGCTGGCGACGCTGGGGGAGAACCGCGCCCGCGTCCTCGGCGCGCTGACCGATCGCCCCGTCTACGGCGTGAACACCGGCATGGGGCGGCTCGCGGGAGTCGCTTCGCCCGCGTCGAGCGCGCATCAGCGGAACCTGCTGATCGGCCGTGCCGTCGGCGGGCCGCCCTGGCTCTCGGCGGAGGAGGTGCGCTGGCTGCTGCTGGTGCGCTTGCGGGATCTGCTCGCGCCGGAGGCGGGCGCGAGCCCGGAACTGGTGACGTTCCTCGTCGACCGGCTGAACGAGGGATTCACGCCCGCCGTGCCGAGGACGGGGCTGGGCAGCGCCGGCGAGATCATCCCGCTGGCGCATGCCTTCCAGACCTTCCTCGGCGTCGGGACCGTGCTGGTGGGCGGCGTCGAGACACCCGCGTCGGAGGTGCTGGCGAAGCCGTACGAGCCGGGCCTCAAGGAGGGTGCGACCCTCATCCAGGGCTCGCCGCTGGCCGAGACACTCGCCGCCTTCGCACTCACCGAGGTCCGGCGGCTCGGGGAGCTGCAGACGCTGGCCGCGGCGATCGCGATCGACGTTCTCGGTGCGCCGCAAGCGGTCTACCGTCCCGCGCTGGCGGGAGACGATCAGGTTCTCCGTTCGGTCCTGCTCGAAGTGAGCGGACTGATCCGCGGCTCCGCCGAACGGCCGGAGGTCGTGCAAGCGCCCGTTTCCGTCCGGGTCGCTCCGCGGGCGATCGCCCATCTGGAGAGGGTTTCCGGTGAGCTCGACGAGGCGGTGCGCCGCTCGATGCCGACCGACTCCCCGGCGTTCCTCGATGGCGGATTCGTGTCCACGACGGGTTTCCACGCCGTCGAACTCGGGCTGCGGATGGACGCGGTGACGGCGGCGCTGGTCCATCTCGGCGAGGTGAGCGTCCAGCGGACGCACCGGCTGCTGGACGAGCGATTCAGCGGTCTGCCCGCCCAGCTGGCGGCGGATCCGGGGCCGCAGGCGGGACTGGTACCGCTGCACAAACGCGCGGTGGGGGAGTTGCACGCGCTGCGGCGGCTGGCCACACCGGCGACGTTGGGCTCCGTCGACACTTCCGCCGGGCAGGAGGACGTGCAGGCGTTCGCGTGGGCGGCGGGGAATCAGCTTCGTGACGCTTGCGCGCGGATGTCCGCCATTACGGCCTGCGAGCTGATCACGGGCGCACAGGCGCGGTGGCTGGCGTCCGGCGAGGGAGCGCCCGGACTCCGGGCGGCGTACTCGCGGCTACGGGAGTTGGTGCCGCCGGTCGCCGTCGATCGGTCATTGGGGCCGGAAGTGACTGCTCTTGTCGCCGCGTTTTCCTCCGGCGGATTTGGGCCGTTCTGACGGCGATTCCGACGTCGGCGCTCCCTTAATCTGGGCAGTCCACAGTGTTTATTGATTGGGGACACCCATGAATTTTCGAAGACCTTGGCGCGTCGCGCTCATGATCTCCGCGGTGGTCTCGCTCGTTGCTCCGATGGTGAGCGTGGCACAAGCCGCCACCCTCGCGACACCTTGGGAGATACTGCGGGAGTCACCACCGGGGGAGAATCTCCCGGCGGGCGTGGACCTGCGCACGGTTCCGGAAAAAGGTACCGCGGAACAGTCGCTCACCGACAAGAACACGCCGGAGCCGGTCACCTTCGACGGATGTTATGTCAGTCGGCCTCCCGCGGACGGATACTTCAAGAATCGTTTTTCCACCTGTCAGATCACGCAATTGCATTATCAGCGGTACGCCTGCCCCGCGTCGGCCTGCCCGCTGATCGGCGAGGCGGTCGTGTACGTGGTCGTCACCCGGAACATGGTGCCTTCTCAGCGCCGCGTCGTCATCGGCCACCGGATACAATTCGCCGTCCTCCGCGGCCTTCCCGACACCACGCGGTTCGGCGCCGCCATGACGTGCGCCGCGAAGAACACCGGCGGGACCGCGGTCTGTGACGTGCCCGAAGCCAAGGTCACGAAGAGCATCGCGGAGTGGAAGGCCCGGCCCGTCGAGAACACCGTGTTCACCATGCGCGGCCAGGACGCCCCGGATCCCGCCGATCCGCCGGGGATCCGGGCCGAGAAGCGCGCTTGGTACAACCTCGGCCGGACCCTGTTCGTCGAGGGCGAGAACGGCAAGGTGCTGGACGCGCCGACCCTCTCGACCCAAGCGCGGTGCGACGTGGCCGATTACGTCCAAGGAAGCAAGTGTGTCTTCCCGAGGCCTGCCATGTTCTACGTGGATCTTCACGATCCGGAGACCGCGGAATACGGGCGATTGGTGGCCGACGCGCTCCACGGCAGTGTCTCCAGCGTCTATCCGGGGAGACTGGAAGGCCATTACATTCCGGGGAATTTTTCCAACAGCAACGGGAAGCGCAACCACCCGATCACCCGGATCCACCACGACCAGGCGGCCTGGCAAGCCAACAAGCTGATCGCCGAGCGGTACTGCCAGCAGCGGTGGGGCCCGAAGTGGCACCGCGACGCGAACGGGTGGCCCCGCGAGTGCGCTGTCTATCCGTTCAACAGCACGAAGGACGGGGCGGCCCTTTCGCCGGGCACTTCGGAGGGCTCGTCGTTCGCGGTCAACCCGGTCCTCGAGGGCGACTACCTGGCGATGGAGCGGAGCGTGAACGACTTCCTCAGCAGGCACCACATCCTCGACGGTGACACCTACTGGGTCTGGATCCTCTACTAGGAGCGGGTTTCCGCGCGGGATTGGATCGCCAGCCCGCGCGGAGTCACCCAACGCGTGATGAGCGCGAAAACGCCCTCGCACACCAAAGCCAGTGCGACGACGGCGATGCCGCCCGCCAGGATTTCGCCGTGGCCCGGATCCCCGAGTGCGAAACCGTCCACAATGTACCGTCCGAGCCCGCCGCCGTCGTTGACGATCGCGCCGATCGCGACGGTCGCCACCAGTTGCAGGAAAGCGACGCGGGCACCCGCGAGGATGACCGGCGACGCGAGCGGCAACTCCAGGCGGAGCATGATCTGCCACTCGCGGTAGCCGGTTCCGCGCGCGGCGTCGACGGTTTCCTGCTCCAGCTGGATGACGCCCGCGTAGGTGTTGGTGAACAACGGGGGCAGCGCCAGTGCCACCAGCGCGAGCATCAGCGGCCAGAACGTCGTGTCGACTTCGAGCCGGGAAGCCAGGAACCAGAACAGGATCACCAGCCCGAAGCTGGGGATCGCGCGGCCGATGTTCACCGCGCTCGTCGCGAGGAACTGGGCGCGGCGGTAGTGCGCGAGCCACAACGCGGCCGGGATCGTCAGCACGGCCGAGATCGCCAGTGCCAGCAACGAAAACTGAAGGTGCTCGACGGTCCGGTACGGCACGCCGGCCGGATCGGTCCAGCTCCAGCGGTTCGGTTCGCCGAACCAGTCGATGGTCTGGTCGATGATGCTCATCGCGACGCCACCTTCCGCGACCACGGCGCGAGCGCGCGCCCGCCGAGCCACAGCAGCAGATCGACCACCACGGCCAGTACCACGGAAAGCCCGACGCCGACGATGATCGACGTCGGGTTCGGTGTCGCGGTCTGGATGCCGTTGCGGATGAAGTACCCGAGACCGCCCTTGCCGAGCATGGAAGTGACCGTCACGAGCCCGATCGTGGTCACCGCCGCGACCCGCAGGCCCGCGATCACCACCGGCAGCGCGAGCGGCAGTTCGACCTGCCACAGCAACCGTGCACGCGTGAAACCCATGCCTATCGCGGCTTCGCGGACTTCCTTGGGCACTTGTTCGACGCCGGTGACGATGTTGCGGATGAGGATCAGCAACGTGTACGTCGCCAGCGGGATGACAGCCGTGGTGAAGGACGTCAGGCCGGTGAAGGGCACGAGTACGGCGAAGGCGCCGAGGCTCGGGATGACGTACAACGAACCGGCCGCGCCCAGCGCGAGCGCGTAGAACCACCGGCGACGCAGCGAAACCACGGAAACACCGATCGACACCACCAGTCCGATGGCGAGCGCCACCGCGGTGAGCGTGATGTGCTCGCCGAGCCGCTCGAAGATCTCGTCGAGGTGGCGGTCCACCCACCGCCACTCGAACAGTGGCCGCCCGCCCTGGGCGGGTACGGGGAACACGGAGGAGGCTCGCACCGGCCGACCTTACCCCGTTCGGGCGTCCCGATTCCGGTATCCGGGAGCACGCGGGGCGGAACTCTCAAAATGTGGATTCTGTCGTGACCCGGAGATACTGTCCATTCCTCTGAACGAGTCATAGGAGTGTGTGCACGTGCGCTGGACACGGAATGTTCGAGTGGGCGCGGTGCTCGCCGCCGCCGTCCTCGGTATGACCGCCTGCGGGGGCGGCGACGACGCGGCGGCCCCTGCCGCTCAGGGCAAGGGCGGGGCGCCGATCGTCGTCGCGTCCTTCAACTTCACCGACAGCCTGGTCCTGGCGGAGCTGTACGCGAACGCGTTGGAGGCCAAGGGCTACCCGATCACCCGCAAGCTGAACCTCGGTTCGCGCGAGCTGATCTACCCGGCACTGAAGTCGGGCGAACTCCAGTTCATCCCGGAGTACCAAGGCGCCGCCATCACCACCGGTTTCGGCAAGGAAGCCGCGAAGGACGCGGCCGGTGAGCACGAGCAGCTCAAGAAGCTGTTCGAGGCCGACGGCGTCGGCCTGCTGGACTACTCGCCGGCGGAGGACAAGAACACCTACATCGTGAAGGCCGACCTCGCCAAGGAGAAGGGCCTCACGAAGATCAGCGACCTGTCCAAGGTCGACAACGTCATCGTCGCGGGCGGCCCGGAGTGCGAGAAGCGGCTTCCGTGCTTCAAGGGCTTCACGGACGTCTACAAGCTGAAGGCCACCTTCCAGACCGTGCAGGAAGCGGGTCCGCGCGTCGAGCAGCTGCGGTCCGGCAAGGTCACCGTCATCCCGGTCGACTCGGTGAGCCCGCTCGTCGGCGACCCGCAGTTCGTGGCGCTGGAGGACGACCTCGCCATCGTGCCGACCGAGAACGTCGTGCCCGCGGTGAACAAGAAGGTCCTCGACGAGCGCGGCGCCGACTTCGCGGCCGCCGTCAACGCCGTGAGCAAGGCCCTCGACACCGTGCAACTGCGCGAGCTGAACAAGCGCGTCGACTCGGACGGCGAGAAGCCGGGCGACGTCGCGAAGGACTGGCTGAAGGAAAAGTCCCTCATCTAGTCCCGGCTGAAGTACATGAAGGCCCCCTTCCTTGCGCCTAGGTACAGGAAGGGGGCCTTCATGTACTTGCGGCGCTGCCGGAGCGCTTGGTCACCGTGGTCGTGAGTGGCAATGATCGTTCTGACGGACCCCGTATTTGCCTATCCGCTGGTGCGAGTGGCGGTCGGGTGTGGAGGATTCAGGACGTTGAACGTCCTGAATCCTCCACACTCGTGGACCTGCTTCGTCTTGGTGCGGTCGAGCGGGGAAGATTCCGGACGTTGAACGTCCGGGAACCTCCCCCGTCGCGGCGTCTGCCCCAGGACATGACCGGCACGACCTTGATCAAGATCCGAGACCGGGCGACCCCGTGGTGGTGAAGGAATCAGGACGTTGAACGTCCTGATTCCTTCACCGTCGAGCCGATAGCCGCGGAACCGCCACCTTCGCGCAGGTGGCCCAGCTCGGTACTTTCGCGTGACTGAGTGGACGGCACGTGTGATCAGATGGACGACACGCGTGACTGGCTGGACGACACGCTCGCCGCCGGTGTCCGCCGCGTGTCGTCCGTCCCGTCACGCGCGTCGTCCGTTCAGTCACGTGTGTCGTCCATCTGATCACGCGAGACCGTGCGACCGCAGGTACCTAAGGCGCCTTTGGCGCTAACCCGAAACGCCACTCACGACCACGGTGACCCAGGCCTGAGGTCAAGGGACCTTTTCTCGCGTCCGAGGCAGGGCCCGCTCGCTCCTCCTGCGCGCGGCGGTGGAATCGTGGACGCTGTCTTGCAACACGGGTGAAAGGGAGTGGGATGGGAAAGGTCACGGCCATCGCGGAGCGCACCATCGAAGCGCCGGCGGACAAGGTCAGGGCGCTCGTCGCGGACTACGCCGAAACCCGACCGAAGCTGCTCACCGAGCACTACCGCGACTACGAGGTCACCGAAGGCGGAGTCGGCGCGGGCACGAAGGCGAGCTGGAAGCTGCAGGCGACGTCGAAGCGCGTACGCGACGTCGCCGCAACAGTGACCGAGCCGTCCGAAGGCACCTACGTCGAGACCGACGCGAACTCCAGCATGGTCACCACGTGGACCGTTCGCGAGGTGCCGGACGGCAGCCTCGTCCGTATCGAGACGTCCTGGGACGGCGCGGGCGGTATCGGCGGCTTCTTCGAGAAGACCTTCGCGCCCGGCGGGCTCAAGCGGATCTACGAGGGAGTCCTCGGCAAACTCGCCGAGGTCGTGTAGCGCTCGCCACAATCGGAATGGTCGCCCCGGTTAGCCCGTTGTACCGGGCATGAATACGGGCGATCGCCCCGCTTCGGCAACAGACTTGGAGTTACCTCGTGAACGCAACCGAGATCCGGCTCGCCTCCCGTCCGCACGGTGTCCCGACGCTGGAGAATTTCGAAATCGCCGACGTCGAGATCCCGGTGACGGCGCCAGGCCAGATCCTGGTCCGCAACCAGGTGCTGAGCGTGGATCCGTACATGCGCGGCCGGATGAGCGACGCGAAGTCCTACGCCGAGCCGTACGAGGTCGGCAAGGTCATGCACGGCGGCGCCGTCGGTGAAGTGCTCGAGTCCACGGTGGACGATTTCAAACCGGGCGACATCGTGCTGCACGGCCTCGGCTGGCGTTCGCACGCCGTCGTCGACGCCAAGCACGCGGTGAAGGTCGACCCGGAGGCCGCGCCGGTCACCGCGTACCTCGGCGTTCTCGGCATGACCGGGCTCACGGCGTACGCCGGGCTGCTCGACGTCGCGGAGTTCAAGGAGGGCGACACCGTCTTCGTGTCCGGTGCGGCGGGCGCGGTCGGGTCCGTCGTCGGGCAGCTCGCGAAGCTGAAGGGCGCGAAGCGGGTCATCGGCAGCGCGGGCACGGACGACAAGGTCAAGTGGCTGACCGACGAGCTCGGCTTCGACGCGGCGTTCAACTACAAGGACGCCCCGGTCATCGAGCAGCTGCGCGCGGCGGCACCCGAAGGCATCGACGTGTACTTCGACAACGTCGGCGGCGACCACCTCGAAGCGGCCATCGACTCGATCAACCTGCACGGCCGGATGGCGATCTGCGGGATGATCTCGGTCTACAACAACACCGAACCGGCCGCGGCACCGCGCAACCTCGCGTCGATCATCGCGAAGCGGTTCACCATGCGCGGCATGCTCGTGGGAGACCACTTCGCGCTGCAGCCGCAGTTCGTCAAGGAGGTCGCGCCGCTGGTCGCCTCCGGCGAGCTCAAGTACTCCGAGACCATTGTGGACGGTATCCGCAACGCGCCGCAGGCCTTCCTGGACCTGCTGGGCGGGGCGAACACCGGCAAGATGCTGGTCCGCGTCTGACGCCGTTCCCGGCGCCCTCACCCGCTCAGTACTGCGTCGTGAGGGCGCCTTCGGTCAGTGCGGCGTCGAGCGCCTCCGCCGTGACGTCCAGCTTCATCTGGTCACGGAAGATCTGACCCGCGGTCGGCAGGCTGGAGCGCTCCGGCCAGGTGTCCGGCTTCCACAGCGAGGATCGCAGGAAAGCCTTGGCGCAGTGCATGTACAGCTCTTCGACCTCGATCAGGATCGCCAGCGCGGGCCGTTTGCCCTTGACCACGAGTTCGTCGAAGAACGGCGCGTCCGCGACCAGTTTCGCGCGGCCGTTGATCCGCAGCGTCTCGTTCATGCCCGGCACGAGGAACAGCAGTCCGGCGTGCGGGTTCTCGATGATGTTGGTCTGGCTGTCGAGCAGCTTGTTGCCCGGCCGGTCCGCCAGCACCAGGGTGTTGTCGTCGAGCACCTTCACCGAACCCGCCGGGTCGCCGCGCGGGGAGACGTCGCAGGTGCCGTCGGACGACGCCGTCGCCAGCAGGTAGAACGGCGAGTGCTCGATCAGCGTGCGCGCGTGCTGATCGATGAAGGGGATGATCTTCCCCCGCGTCCGCTCGGCCGGGTGGCCCAGGTGTTCACGCAGCGCATCGAGCGTCTCGATCGTTTTGATCTCTGAAGTCCCCATGACCTCAGTGAATCATCAGAAGACGACAGTTCGGTTACCGTGCACCAGCACGCGGCCCTCCAGGTGCCACCGCAGCCCGCGTGCCAGCGTCACCTTCTCGATGTCGCGGCCCTTGCGGACCATGTCGTCGACCGAGTCGCCGTGGTCGACGCGGATGACGTCCTGGTCGACGATCGGGCCCGCGTCGAGGTCCGCGGTGACGTAGTGACAGGTCGCGCCGATGAGCTTCACCCCGCGCGCGTGGGCCTGGTGGTACGGCCGCGCGCCGACGAACGACGGCAGGAAGCTGTGGTGGATGTTGAGCGCCCGCCCGGCCCAGGCCTCGCACAGTTCCGCGGGCAGGACCTGCATGAACCGAGCGAGGACGACGGCGTGCGGGTCGTGCTCGTCGACCAGTTTCCGTACTTCGGCGAAGGCGGACGCCTTGGCGGCGGCGTCGCCCGCGGGGAACGGGACGTGGTGGAACGGGATGCCGTGGGCGCGGGTGATGTCGCCCAGCGAAGCGTGGTTGCCGATGACGGCGGCGACGTCGACGTCCAGTTCCCCGGACGCGACCCGGCCGAGGAGGTCGTAGAGGCAGTGCCCGGCCTTGGAGACGAGGATCACGGCGCGACGTCGCTCACCCGTGTCGCTGACCTGCCAGCTCGACTCGGCCGAAAGCGACTTCGCGACCTCGGCGAAGCGCGTGCGGAGTTCGGTGGCGTCGAACGGGAGCGAGTCGGCGCGGACGACCTGGCGCGTGAAGAACCAGCCGGTGTCCGGATCCGTGTGATACGCCGCTTCGACGATCCAGCCGCCGTGCTCGGCGAGGAAGCCCGAGATCCGGGCGATGATGCCGGTGCGGTCGGGGCAGCCGAAGGAGATCACATAGCGACGTTCAGGGTTCGACACGCACACCATTGTCGCTGGTCTCGGCCGCCGCGCGGCGCCGGGTCAGGATGCGGACGCGGACCCGCCGCCCGATCTCGATCGCCACGACCAGCAGCAGGCCGAGCGTGAAGGACAGCAGAAGGCCCTTCTCCGGTTCGTCCGCGAAGGCCGCTCCGCCGACGAGACCGATCAGGACGCTGTACACCGCCCAGATGCTCGCGCCGACGGCGTCGAGCCAGACGAACTTGCCCGGCGGATAGCCGAGACTGCCGTTGGCGAGACCGCTCGCGACGCGGCCGCCGGGCAGATAGCGGGCGGCGAGGATCAGCAGGACAGCGTTGCGCCGCACCTGGATCTTCGCCCATTCGTAGCGCCGGACCCCGTCCGGGCCGCGCTGGAGTCGGGCGAGCGCCCGTGGGCCCGCGGCCGCGCCGACGGTGTAGCCGAGGCAGTCGCCCACCCACGCGCCGAGCGCGGCGACCAGCGCGAGCAGCATCAGCTGCGGGAAGTCCGGGCCGATCAGCACGGCGACGGTGATGACCGCCGTCTCGCTCGGCATGAACGGCAGGAGCGCGTCCAACCCGGACACGAGGAACACGATCACCCACAGCCAGGGTGATCCCAGCGTGCCGCGAAGCAGCTCGGTGACGTACTCCAGCAGTTCCACGGTTCCATGGTGATCACCGCAGGTCGCTACGGGGTGACGGAGTGGGGTGCTACCGGTGAATTCCCGCGAATGTCCTAGTCAGGGTCACGCGGTGCGACGGCGGACCAGGGCACGGTCAGCTCGCCGAGCCGCCAGCGCGACGGCCGGTTCAGCACCGGCCAGCCCCGGCCGGTGAGCAGGTGCACGGTATGCGCCCAGCGGGCACGGACGCCGAAGTTCCGGTGCGGCGCCGCCGTCGCCCAGCAGACGTCGAGAGTGGACAGTAGTTCGTGGACCCGCTCGCCGGGAACGTTGCGGTGGATGAGGACCTTGGGCAGCCGTTCGGCCACTGTGGACGGACGTTCCAGGCTGGCGAGGTGGACCGAAAGGGTCAGCGTGCGCGGTCCGTCGTTGCCGACGGCGACCCAGGTGCTCAGCCGTCCGATCTCGTCGCAGGTGCCTTCGACCAGGAGTCCGTCCGGCGCCATCGCGTCCAGCATCAGCGACCAGGCCCCCGGCACCTCGGCCTCGTCGTACTGGCGCAGCACGTTGAACGCGCGGACCAGCACCGGCCGCGTCCCGGCGAGTTCGAAGCCGCCGCGCCGGAAGTCCAGCCACGGTTTGTCGACGGCGGACTGCGCGACGGCGACCCGTTCGGCGTCCAGTTCCAGGCCCAGCACGCGGACGTCGCGGCGCACGGACCGCAGCCGGCGCGCCAGCTCCACGGTGGTCACCGGGGAGGCGCCGTAGCCGAGGTCGACCACCAGCGGTTCGTCCGCGCGGCGCAGCAGCCGCGTCACACCTGCGTCGCTCGCGAGCCAGCGGTCGACGCGGCGCAGCCGGTTGGGGTTGGTCGTCCCGCGAGTCGGTGCCCCGACCGGCTTCAGCTCTCGGCCAGCCACTTCGCGACGAACTCCGCCTCGCGTTCCAGCAGTTTGGTGACCTGTTCGGCGATCACGCTCTCCAGCTTCCCGCCGACGAACGGGATCCGCACCTTGACCTCGCCGCTGTTCACCAGCGTCGTCCGCTCACCATCGTCGGTCAGGGACGTCTTCGCGGTGATCTCGCCAGGCACGCCCGACACCGACGCCGTCGCCGTGCCGGTGTACCCGGCTCCGGCGGTCTTCCAGATCTGCTCGCGCTCGACGATCAGATCGCCCCGGTGCAGGGTCCGCACGGCGGACGGGAGCTTGTCCGAGCTGATGCCCTGACGCAGCTTGTAGCGCACCCCGTCCTCGGCCGGGGCGTACTCCAGCAGCTCCGCGTCGTCGCCGCCGATCTGCTCCAGCCTGGCCCGCAGCGCCGTCTCGCCGGCGACCGCGTCGAACGTGGTCGCGAGGTCTGCGGAGAACGCTGAGCGGTGCTCGATACGGGAGGCCATGGCGCCAGACAGTACCGTTCACGGGCGTGAGCACTGCCGAAACTCCCACCCTCGCCGACCACACCACGCTGCGCCTCGGCGGCCCGGCGCGGCGTTATGCCGAGGCGAAGACCGTGCAGGCCCTGGTCGACGCGGTCCGCGAGGCCGACGACGCCGGCGAGCCGGTCCTGCTGCTCGGCGGCGGCTCGAACCTGATCGTCGCCGACGACGGCTTCGACGGCGCTGTGCTGAAGGTCGGCAATACCGGCTGGACACGTGACGGAGGTCTCGTCGAGGTCGCGGCGGGCCAGAACTGGGACGGTTTCGTCGAGGGCCTGGTCGCCGAGGGCATCGGCGGGCTCGAATGCCTCTCCGGGATTCCCGGCTCGGTCGGTGCGACGCCGATCCAGAACGTCGGCGCGTACGGCTGCGAGGTCGCCGAATCACTCGTCTCGGTCGACCTCTACGACCGCGCCGCCCGCGAGATCCGCACGCTGACCGCCGAAGAACTCGGCTTCGGCTACCGCACGTCGATCCTGAAGGGGACCGACGCGGGTGTCGTGCTCACGGTGCGCTTCAAGGTCACGGAAGACGGCCTCTCGGCCCCGGTCCGCTACGCCGAACTCGCCCGCACGCTCGGCGTCGAGATCGGAGACCGGGTCCCGGTGGCCGAAGCACGCGAAGCGGTCCTCGGGCTGCGTCGCGGCAAGGGCATGGTCCTGGACGCCGACGACCACGACACGTGGAGCGCGGGCTCGTTCTTCACCAACCCGATCATCGGTGAGGCGCAGCTGGCGAAGGTGCTGGCGGGGATCGTGGACGTGGTGGGCGAGGACGTGCGCGTCCCGCAGTACCCGGCGCCCGGCGGCACGAAGCTGTCCGCGGCGTGGCTGATCGAGCGGGCCGGGTTCGGGAAGGGCCATGAAGGGCCTGGTGGCCGGGTCTCGCTCTCGACGAAGCACACGCTCGCGCTCACCAACCGGGGCAAGGCGTCAACGGAGGACCTGCTCGCTCTGGCGCGCGAAGTGCGTGACGGCGTCGAGGCCCGCTTCGGTGTTTCGCTGCACCCGGAGCCCCTGCTCATCAACTGCTCGCTTTAAATGCGGGAGGGTGAACAACCCCAGGCCACCCACGTGCGTCTATCACTCCGAGGGGCGAGGGTGAGTTCCGTCGCCACGGGTAACGTCGGAGAGGTCTTCAGCGCTGAGCGGGTAGAAGCTCGCGGGGGGCTCATGGGAGGTACACGGTGATCGAACGGCGCACGGTGTTCAAGGCCGCGCTCGCCGCGGGTGCGGCCATGCTGGCAGCTGCCTGCTCCAGCGAAGAAGGCGGCAGCGCCAAGCCGGAGGGCAGCAGCGGTGGCGGGGAGCAGGAAGCCGCTCCGGTAGCCAAGATCACCGCCGAGCCCGCCGCTGACGCCAAGGACGCCCCCGTGGTGACCCCGGTCGTGGTGAAGGTCGCCGACGGCAAGCTCACCGAGGTCAAGGTCACCGCGGACGGCGGCAAGGACGTCAAGGGCGAACTGTCCGCCGACGGGCTCACCTGGACCAGCTCCGAGGTCCTCGGCTATGGCAAGACGTACACCTACGCCGCGAAGGCCACCGGCAGCGACAACAAGCCCGCCGAGTTCAAGGGCTCCTTCACCACGCTCAAGCCCGCCAAAGAGGTCCGCGCCACGCTGAACCCGGCCGACAACGCCGAGGTCGGCGTCGCGATGCCGATCAGCGTGAAGTTCGCGTCCCCGGTCAAGGACAAGGCGGCCGCCGAGAAGGCGCTCAAGGTGAAGACCGACAAGGACGTCGAGGGCTCCTGGGGCTGGCTTTCGGACACCCAGGTCGACTGGCGGCCCAAGGAGTACTGGCCCGCCAACATCACGGTCAACGTCGAGGCGAAGCTCTACGGCGTCGCGCTCGGCGGCGGCGCGTACGGCAAGGCCGACGTCACCACCAAGTTCAAGATCGGCCGCAACCAGGTGGTCAAGGTCAACACCCCGGACCACACGATGAAGGTCTACCGCGGTGGCGCCGAGTCGGCGAGCTACCCGTGCTCGAACGGGCTCGACGGCGACGTCCAGCGCAACACCCCCAACGGCACGTTCATCGTGATGACGAAGGAGCCGACGGCGCGGTTCGACAAC
This sequence comes from Amycolatopsis alba DSM 44262, assembly GCF_000384215.1. NCBI lineage: Bacteria > Bacillati > Actinomycetota > Actinomycetes > Pseudonocardiales > Pseudonocardiaceae > Amycolatopsis > Amycolatopsis alba. Next base: position 4,251,486 of record NZ_KB913032.1, read on the forward strand.
GCCCGCTACGGCTACACCAACGTCAACAAGAAGTGGGCCTGCCGGATCTCGAACAACGGCGAGTACATCCACGAGAACCAGGACAACGCGTCGAACATCGGCCGGTCCAACACCTCGCACGGCTGCGTGAACCTGCTGGAAGCGGACGCGAAGAAGTACTTCGACTCGGCGCTGATCGGCGACCCGGTCGAGATCACCGGTTCCAAACTGGGCAGTCCGACCAAATCGGACGTCAAGAACTGGTTCTACGACTGGAAGTCCTGGAAGGCCCTCTCCGCGATCAAGTAGTCGCCGCGGGTCCGCAAGTCCGTGAAGGCCTCCTTGCCTACCTTCAGGGTAGGGAAGGAGGCCTTCACGGACTTCTGGCGGGTGGGGGTGACCCAGGTCGACCTTTAGGCTGCGAGGCATGAAGACCGAGGTCGTCGGCTACGGCGGAACGCGGATCGGCCTGTGGGTCGAGGGCGCCGAGAACACCCGTCCGATCGTGTTCGTGCACGGCTGGGCCCAGTCCGGCCGGGCCTGGGCGCCGCAGCTGGCGGATCCCTCGCTCAGTGAGCGGTTCCGCCTGGTCGCGATGGACCTGCGCGGTCACGGGGACTCCGAAGTGCCCTCCGCCGGCTACGACGACTCCCGTGTCTGGGCCGAGGACCTCGCCTCCGTCCTCGACTTCGCCGGTGACGACGCGATCGTCGTCGGCTGGTCCTACGGCGGGCTCGTCATCGCGGACTACCTTCGCGTGCACGGCTCGTCCCGGCTCAGTGGTGTCGTCCTTGTGGGCGCGATCACAGAAATCGGCAAGAACCGGCCCGGCGGCAAGGTCGGCCCGGCCATGCGCGAGGCCATCCCGGCGGTGCTGTCGGACGATCCGGCGGTCGCGATTCCCGCGTTGGTGCAGTTCAGCGCGCGGATGACCGCCTCGCCGGTGTCCGGTACGCTCGCCCAGTCGCTGCTCGGAGCCTGCCTGTCCACCCCGCCCGCGGTGCGTTCCGCGCTGTTCCGGCGTGACGTCGGCAGCGAGGACGTTCTTCGCGAACTGGACAAACCGACGCTGATCGTCCATGGTCTCGCGGACGCTGTGATCGATCCGACGTCCGCGGAATACGCGGCCGGGAAGATTCCGGGTGCCGTCTTGCGTTGGTTACCTGAGGTGGGGCATCTGCCGTTCGCCGAAGCGGCGGACGAGTTCGGTGAGCTGCTGCGCGGATTCGCCGATCAGTAGGACTTCAGGAGTGTTGACCAGGTGACGATCCCTCTGCACGGGTTCGACGCCGCGCCCAGGCGCGTCGCGGTGCTGTCGTTGCACACCTCTCCGCTGGAACAGCCGGGTACCGGCGACGCGGGCGGGATGAACGTCTACGTGAGCCAGACGGCCACCGAGATGGCCCGCCGCGGCGTCGAGGTCGAGGTGTTCACGCGGGCCACGTCTTCGGATCAGCCCCCGGTGGCCGAACTGGCGCCGGGCGTGCTGGTCCGGCACATCCCGGCCGGGCCGTTCGAGCCGCTGGGACGCGACGAGCTGCCCGCGCAGCTGTGCGCGTTCACCGCCGGGGTGCTGCGGGCCGAGGCGTTCCACGAGCCGGGCTACTACGACCTCATCCATTCGCACTACTGGCTCTCCGGCCAGGCGGGCTGGCTCGCCCGTGACCGCTGGGGCGTGCCGCTGGTGCACACCGCGCACACCCTGGCCAAGGTCAAGAACGCCGCGCTGGCCGAGGGCGACACCCCCGAGCCGCGCACCCGCGTGATCGGTGAGCAGCAGGTCGTCGACGAGGCGGACTGCCTGGTCGCGAACACCCGCGTCGAGGCCCGCGAGCTGATCGAGCTGTACGACGCCGATCCGCACGCCGTGCACGCCATCCCGCCGGGGGTCGACCTCGACCGCTTCACGCCCGGCTCCCGCTCGGCCGCGCGCCGCGCGCTCGGTCTGCCGCAGGACGCGATCGTGCTTGCCTTCGCGGGCCGGATCCAGCCGCTGAAGGCGCCGGACGTGCTCCTGCTGGCCGCGGCCGAGATGCTGCGCGAACGTCCGGAGCTGGCGTCGCGGCTGGTGGTGCTGATCGTCGGCGGCCCGTCCGGGACCGGGCTGGAGCAGCCGCAGGCCCTGCGCGAACTGGCCGTCTCCCTCGGGATCGAGGAGCAGACCCGGTTCATGCCGCCGCAGCCGGGCCGGTCGCTGGTCAACGTCTACCGTGCGGCCGATCTCGTGGCCGTGCCGAGCTACAACGAGTCGTTCGGGCTGGTCGCGCTCGAGGCGCAGGCCTGCGGGACACCGGTGATCGCGGCCGAGGTCGGCGGGCTGCCGGTCGCGGTCCCGCACGGGGTTTCCGGGCTGCTGGTGCCTTCGCACGATCCGAAGGACTGGGCGGGCGCGCTCGCGAACGTCGCGTTGCGTCCCGGCTGGCGCGCCGAGCTTTCGGCCAACGCCGTCGTCCACGCGCGGCGCTTCTCCTGGCGCCGGACGACGGACCGCCTGCTGGACACGTACGCTCAGGCGACCGGCGCGTTCCGGCGTGCCCTCGAACAGCGCGCGGAGGTGGCGGTTTGACGCTCGACGAGACCTTGCGGTCCTCTTTGGACAGTGCGGGCCTGGAGTACGACAGGCGCGGCGAGGGAAAGTACTTCGTCACGTTGCCCGGCACCAAGAAGCTGCAGACCAACTGCTGGCTCGTCGCCGGGGATCACGCCTTCGCCGTCGAGGCCTTCGTCTGCCGCCGTCCCGACGAGTCCCATGAGGACGTTTACCGCTTTCTGTTGCGCCGCAACGCGAAACTGTACGGCGTGCACTACACGGTGGACGCGATGGGCGACATCTACCTGGTCGGCAAATTCGGCCTGGACACGGTGACCGAGTCCGAATTGGACAAGATCCTCGGGCAGGTGCTGGAGGCCGCCGACGGCGACTTCAACACGCTGCTGGAACTCGGGTTCGCCGAGTCGATCAAACGCGAATGGGACTGGCGTGTCTCGCGTGGAGAGTCGCTGGCGAACCTGGCGGCGTTCAAACATCTCGTCGAGCCCGCGAACGGGCACGAGCCCGGAGCCTTGACCGACTCGTGACCCGGACGGTGCAACCGCGCCGAGTGCGGTTCCGTCTCTCTCCGCAGCACTGGAGGGAGAACGGACCGATGTACAAGCGATTGAGATGGGTGGCCGTCGTCGGCGTCGCGCTGGCGCTGGCCGGCTGTTCGGCGAGCCAGTCCGGCGGCGAATCCGCCGCGATGCCGATGACGGCCGACGGGAAGCAGGCGGCACCGAATCAGGGCGCGCCGAACAAGGAAGCCACCGACAGCGCGGGCAAAGCGGGCCAGGAGAAGGCGCCGTCGGGGCAGCCGGGGATCGCCGACCGCAAACTGGTGCGCACGGCGAGCCTGGAGCTCACCGCGCCCAACGTGGCCGACGTGCTCTCGCAGGTGCGCGTCATCACCCAGGGCGCCGCCGGTTACACCGGGCAGGAGAGCACACAGGAGAAGCGGGCGACGATCAACGTCGTCGTGCCTTCCGAACGCCTCGACGGCGTGCTGGACCAGCTGGGGAAGCTCGGGAAGCAGATCCGGCGGGAGGTCACCGCGACGGACGTGACCGAGCAGATGGTCGACGTCGATTCGCGGCTGGCCACCCAGCGGGCGAGTGTCGAGCGCATCCGCGCGCTGCTCGCGAGGGCGACGTCGGTTTCGGAGATCTCCTCCGTGGAGAGCGAGCTGACGAGCCGCGAAGCCGAACTCGAGTCGCTTCTGAAGCGGCGCGAGAGCCTGGCCGGAAGTGTCGCCATGTCGACGATTTCGCTGCAGGTGAAGGCGGAGACGGTCGCGGCGGCGGAAGAGGAATCCCGCAGCGGGTTCTTCGGCGGGCTCACCGGAGGCTGGGACGCGTTCCTGACCTTCGGCGGCGGCCTGCTGACCGTGCTCGGCGCGATGGCGCCTTTCCTGCTGGTCTTCGGCGTGCCCGCGGCGGCGCTGGTGTGGTGGCTGCGCAAGCGGCGCCGGGTGGCGGAACCGGCGATGGCGACCGCCTCGGAGCTGCCGTCCGCGCCTCCGCTTGACTGAAGATGAACAGGCGGGACGGCTCGAGGGAGGGGGGAGTCGCGATCTCGAGCCGCCCCGCTGAAGTTCCCGCCAAGGTGGACCCGGTGACGAGGGGGATGCCAACGGGGCCGGCGGGCGCCGCGACTCGGCAGGGGGGAGACGAGTCGCGGTCGTCACCCGCGTCGAGCCGGGGAGTGCGTGGAATCCGGCCGCGCGGGACTTAGTCAACCTGTCAGATCTCCACCTGTAATCACAAGACTACCGGTTACTCCGTTCGAGTGAACTTCGAAAACCGGGATAACGGAGCGCTGCTTGTTTGCCGGGGAATTGGACTTGTTGGCAACCCGTCTTCTGGACGGGTGAAGGTGTTACTCGCGGGTAACGCACTCTCCGTAGAAGAAAGCGCAAGCGCAGCCCTCTGACCGGCGCTTCCGCTCACTCTGGCAGGCTGACCATATGGCTGAGCTTGGGACTCTGGTGCTGCTGCGTCACGGGCAGAGCACGTGGAACGCCGAAAACCTGTTCACCGGCTGGGTGGACGTGCCACTGTCCGACCAGGGCGAGCAGGAAGCGCGCAAGGGCGGGCAGCTGCTCGCGGAGTCCGGTCTGCTGCCGGACGTCGTGCACACGTCGCTGATGCGCCGGGCGATCTCGACCGCCAACCTGGCGCTCGACGCCGCCGACCGGCACTGGATCCCGGTGAAGCGCGACTGGCGCCTCAACGAGCGGCACTACGGCGCGCTCCAGGGCAAGAACAAGAAGCAGACCCTGGACGAGTTCGGCGAGGAGCAGTTCATGCTCTGGCGCCGCTCCTACGACACCCCGCCGCCCCCGATCGACCCGGCCGACGAGTTCAGCCAGTCCGGCGACGCGCGCTACGCCGACCTCGGCGACTCCGCCCCGCTGACCGAGTGCCTCAAGGACGTCGTCGCGCGGCTGCTGCCGTACTGGGAGACCGAGATCGTGCCGGATCTGCGCGCGGGCAAGACCGTGCTGGTCGCCGCGCACGGCAACTCGCTGCGGGCGCTGGTGAAGCACCTCGACGGCATCTCCGACGACGCCATCGCCGGGCTCAACATCCCGACCGGCATCCCGCTGCGCTACGACCTCACCGAGGACCTCAAGCCGGTCACCGCCGGCGGGACCTACCTGGACCCGGAAGCGGCCAAGGAAGCCGCGGCCGCCGTCGCCAACCAGGGCCGCTAGACCTTTCGCACTTCGTCCTCCGGATGTGGTGGTTCGCTCTCGAACCATCGCGTCCGGAGGACGAAATTGCGTCAGGGGAGAGGCTGGACCGCCTCGATACCGGCGGCCTTCCATCCCTCGGGCAGCCGCTGGACCCGCAGGACGATCGGCAGGTACTTCTTGGTCGACTGGCCTGCCGCGTCCGAGACGGTCGTCGTCGCGTGAAGCAGCACGCTCGCCTTGTCGTCCACGATCTCCATGACCGCGGCCGCCGCGTTCGGATCCAACGACGACTTCGTGCCCGCGGCGCGGATCTGGGCGATCCGCCCCGCCTTGTCCCGCTGGAAACCGGCCAGCAGCTCGCCGGTCGACACGGACTCGTAGCGGGCGTAGCCGGCTTCGGGATCAGCCGGATCGATGGTCAGCAGGACCCCCGCGACGCGGAGGGCGCCGTCGCGGGCCGAGTCCCGCACCCGTGCGATCACCCGGTCTCCCGCGCCCGGCCGTTCGGGCGCAGGCGGGGGCTCCGCCGTGTTCACCTTGACCTCGCCGATCCGCCAGCGTTCGCCCTCTCGCACCGTCGCGAGCAGCACCGACGCGACGCCCTTGCTGGTGGCGCCCGCCCTGGTGCTGGTCTGGTCGAGCACGGTCAGCACCCGCGCCTTGTCCGGCGTCTGCTCGACGGCGGCCGACACGATCACCCGTGTCACGAGCTTGATCGGCTCCGGTGAGTTCAGGACCTCGGAGAACAGCTTCGTCAGCTGGTCGCGCGCGCCCGGCGTCAGGTTCTCGGCGAGCGCCTTGTCGTAGGCGGGCGCGGCGGTGCTGTCGTAGGAGAACACCGCTTCGGTGGCCGTCTTCACGGCCGTCAGCACCGACGCGGTCCGCGCGGGATCGACCAGCGCGAGATTCGCGGGCGGGCTCTCCGGTTCGGGCCGGGCGGTGCCGGAGACCGAGGTGGTGCAGCCCGCGAGCGCGAGCAGCACGGCGAGTCCCGCCCAGCGCTTCACAGGAGGCCGAGCTCCCTCGCCCGCGCGTCGACCTGGAGCCGTGACGTCACGCCGAGCGCGACCAGCAGCTCCGAGACACGCCGCTGGTAGGTGCGCACGCCCATGCCGAGGCTCTTCGCGGCCTGATCGTCCTTGCGGCCGGTGGTCAGGAACTCGAGGATCTGCGGTGTCTCGCCCCGGATGTCGGCGAACCGCGCGTCGAACGTCTCCAGGGTGGCGGCCGCCAGCCAGGCGGTTTCGAACAGCGACAGGATGCCCTGCACCAGTTCCGGCCGCGAGATGACGCTGTAGGAGCGCACTTCCTTGCCCTCGTCGCCCGCCATGATCGCGACCCGTTCGTCGAGCAGGATCGTCTCGTTGATCTCCTCGGTGCCGATCCGGATCTGCGCGCCGAGGCCGGAGAGGCGGTGCAGATGCTGCGCGGTCTGCTCGTTCAGCAGGACACCGGGCCGGTACAGCTTGCGGATCCGCTTGTCCCGGACCAGCCGTTCGCCCTGCCGCGTGAGCGACGGCCGGGAAAGCGCCCAGGTGTAGAGGTCGTCGGCCGCGCAAGCGATGTCGGTCGCCGCGACGAACAGATGAGCCGTCCGGTCGAACAGCTCTTCTTCTCCGCGAATCAGGGAGATGTCACTGACGAGTTCCACGGCGACAGTCTTCCAACATTCCCCGGCAGCCGTGACGGGAACGTCGCTATTCGCCCGTGAGTGGGACGATCACTGCCCGGACAGTCACGACGAAAGTCGCGATCCGGGCACGCGCCGCCCTCGGCGCCCCTGAGCCGGGTGACCCGCCTCACCCAGGAGATCTCGGCCAGGAATCGGTCACGTGAACGGCGGCTGACCCGCAGGCGAACAGGGCCTCGGGAGGTGTCATAGGCATCACGAGTACGCGGCCGGGACTAGGCCAAAAGGCTACCCGCACGCTTACGATTCCCCTGTGACCACGCCTGTTGCACTCGCCCTGGCCATCGGCGGACTGATCGTCGGTGTGGTCGTCGGCTTCCTGATCGCGAGGGGCCGCGCCCGCCGCGAGGAGCGGCGCCCGACCGGCCCCACCGTGGCCGAACTGCTCGAACGCCTCGTGCGCTCCAGCAACAACGGCGTCGTCGTCCTCAACAAGTTCGGGGACATGGTCCTGCACAACCCGCGCGCCTACGAGCTCGGACTGGTGAAGGTCAACCAGGCCGATCCGCGGGCCCGCAAGGCCGCCGAGCAGGTGGTCGAGACCGACGACCCGATGGAGATCGACCTGTCGCCGCTGGAGGCGAGGGGCCGTCAGCCCGAAGCCGTCCTCGGCGAGGTTCGCCCGCTCGGCGACGGGTTCACCGTGGTCGAGGCCGTCGACCACTCCGAGGCGATCCGCCTCGAAGCCGTCCGGCGGGACTTCGTCGCGAACGTCAGCCATGAACTGAAGACGCCGGTCGGCGCGATCGCGCTGCTCACCGAGGCCGTCCTCGACGCCGCGGAGGACGTCGAGGAGGTCCGCCGGTTCGGCGGCAAGATCCTCCGCGAGTCCACCCGGCTCGGCCAGCTCGTCACCGAGCTGATCGCGCTTTCGCGGCTGCAGGGCGCCGAGCGGCTGCCCGATCTGAACGTGGTCGAGGTCGACGCCGTCGTCCGCGAGGCGCTCGGCCGGACGACGCTGTCGGCGGAATCCGCCGAGATCACCATCACCACCGACTCGGCCAGCGGCCTGCTCATCGAGGGTGACCGGACGCTGATGGTCACCGCGCTGTCGAACCTGCTGGAGAACGCCGTCGCGTACTCGCCGGCGGGCAGCCCGGTGTCGATCAGCAGGCGGCTGGTCGACGGCAAGGTCGAGATCGCGGTGACCGACCGCGGCATCGGCATCGCCGAGGACGAGCAGCAGCGTGTCTTCGAGCGGTTCTTCCGTTCGGACAAGGCGCGGTCGCGGTCCACCGGTGGCACCGGGCTGGGGCTGGCGATCGTCAAGCACGTGGCCGCCAACCACGGCGGTTCGGTCGGCCTCTGGAGCCGTCCCGGCACCGGGTCGACGTTCACCCTGCGGATCCCCGCGCACATCGGTGCCGAACCGGCCGCGGCCGCGAAACAGGCTCCGCCGGCATCCCGGCCGGAGAAGACCCCCGAGCGGACACCCCGTCTCGTGGCAACAGGGCAAGAAAGCCCCGACCATGGAGGAAACCTGTGACGAGGGTTCTCATCGTCGAGGACGAAGAGTCGTTCGCCGACCCGCTCGCGTTCTTGCTCCGCAAAGAGGGCTTCACCGCCGCCGTCGCCGTGACGGGGCAGCAGGCGCTCGAGGAGTTCGACCGCAACGGCGCCGACATCGTCCTTCTCGACCTCATGCTCCCCGGCATGAGCGGCACGGACGTGTGCAAGCAGCTCCGGCAGCGTTCCGCGGTACCGGTGATCATGGTGACCGCGCGCGACAGCGAGATCGACAAGGTCGTCGGGCTGGAGCTCGGCGCCGACGACTACGTCACCAAGCCGTACTCGGCCCGTGAGCTCATCGCGCGGGTGCGCGCGGTGCTGCGCCGCGGTGGCGAGCCGGGCGCCGAAGGCGACCTGGCACCCCTGGTGCTGACCGCCGGGCCGGTGCGGATGGACGTCGAGCGGCATGTGGTGACCGTCGACGGCCAGGAGGTCTCCTTGCCGCTGAAGGAGTTCGACCTGCTCGAATACCTGCTGCGCAACGTGGGCCGCGTGCTCACCCGCGGGCAGCTGATCGACCGGGTGTGGGGCGCGGACTACGTCGGCGACACCAAGACGCTGGACGTCCACGTGAAGCGCCTGCGGTCGAAGATCGAACCGGACCCCGGATCGCCCCGGCACCTGGTCACGGTGCGTGGCCTGGGCTACAAGTTCGAGACGTGAGCTGCCGGTACCCGCCTCTTGCGATACAGATCACGGTTACGGTTTCGTGACCTGGCGCAGGGGCGGGTACCGTAGACGCTCGTGCGCCTAGGGGTACTCGACGTCGGTTCCAACACCGTCCACCTGCTCGTGGTCGACGCCCACCGTGGCGCCCACCCGACCCCGATGCATTCCGAAAAGGCCGTCCTCCGGCTCGCCGAACAGATCACCCGTTCCGGTGACCTGAGCCGGGCGGGCGCGGACAGCCTCGTGCGGGCGGTCGAATCGGCGAAGGCGGCCGCGGCCAGGCTCGGCTGCGAAGAGGTCATGGCGTTCGCGACCTCCGCCGTCCGCGAAGCCAAGAACGCCCCGAAGGTGCTGGCGAAGGTCCACGAGCAGACCGGCGTCGAACTGAAGGTGCTTTCCGGGATCGACGAATCCCGGCTCACCTTCCTCGCCGTCCGCCGCTGGTTCGGCTGGTCGGCGGGCAAGCTGCTCGTGCTCGACATCGGCGGCGGCTCGCTGGAGGTCGCGATGGGCCGCGACGAGGAGCCGGACCTGGCCGAATCGCTTCCCCTCGGGGCGGGCCGGACCACCCGGACCCGGTTCCACCACGACCCGCCGACCCGCTCGGAGCTCATCGCGACTTCGGCGTGGCTCGAAGAACAACTCGCCCCGCTCGCGAAGAAGGTCGCCAAATTGGGTGAACCCGATCGTGTCGTGGCGACGTCGAAGACGTTCCGGTCACTCGCCCGGCTGACCGGAGCGGCGCCGTCGGCCAACGGGCCGCATGTGCGTCGTACCCTGACCGACACCGCGTTGCGCCAGCTCATCGCGTTCATCTCCCGGATGACCGCCCAGGACCTGGCACAACTCGAAGGGGTCAGCGCCGGCCGGTCGCACCAATTGGTGGCGGGCGCGCTCGTCGCACAAGCCACCATGCGGGCGCTTTCCCTGGAAGAACTGGAGATCTGTCCGTGGGCGCTGCGAGAAGGTGTCATCCTTCGACGGCTGGACCATTCGAACGGTGCGGACGAGACTGTGGGCGGCAGCGCCCGACTGGACTTAGTCGACGGAGAACGGGCACGGTGAAGAGGTGACGGAAATGCGGATGACGGTGGACAGCGCGCGCGACGCCGCCGATGCCCCGTCGCGTGCCGGTTCGCAACGGCTTGAGCGCGCATTGGACAGCACGGTATGACGGACGAGACAGAGAGCGGCCAGCCACAGAAGACCGTGGCGGAGCTGCTCGCGCAGCACGGAGCCCAGCCCGAAGGCGGCCGTCGGCGGCGACGCCGCGCGGCCGACGACGAGGAAGAGGCTCCCGAGCCCACCCGTAGCCGTCGCGCGCCGTCGGTGAGCGACACCGCGCCGCAGGCGATCATCGACAGGGTGTCGGGTGACACCCCGCCGCCGCCCAACCGTCCTCCGCGCCGGGCGCGGCCCCAGGATTCCGGCCAGCGCCCGCTTCCGCCGCAGCAGGACTCCGCGTCGCTGCCGGTGCCGCCGAACGCCGCGACCCCGACCAGGCAGACGCCGCCGGTGCGCCCGCCGCAGGAGCAGAGCGGCTATCAGCAGCGTCCGCCGCAGCCGCCCCAGCAGTCGGGTCAGTTCGCGCGCCCGGCTCCGCCGCAGGAACAGAGCGGTTACCAGCAGCGTCCGCCGCAGCCGCCACAGCAGTCGGGTCAGTTCGCGCGGCCGGCCCCGCCGCAGGAGCAGTCCGGCTATCAGCAGCGTCCGCCGGACTCCGAGGGCCTTCCCCCGCGTGGCCGCCCGCGTCCCGCCGGTCCGGAGGAGACTCGCGGCGCGGTGCCGCCGGTCCGTCGCCGTCCTGAACCGCCCGCCGGACCTCCGTCCGCGGGTCTGTCGGCGAGGCTCGACGGTCTCGACGCCGCGCCCGACGACGTTCAGGACCAGCCCGGCCCGATGGCCAGCGGCGCGTTCCAGACCCCGCCCGTGCAGCAGCCGCCGCGCCGCCGTCGTCCGGCGGCCCGCCCGCCGCAGCCGAAGGCCGATCCGAGCACGGAGCAGTTCGCCGCGGTCGGCGACGAAGACGCGCTCGAATCCGAGGCGCCCGCGCCCGTCGAGCAGGCGGCGCCGCCCGCCGGGCTCGCCGGCTGGCGCAAGCGCAGGCAGAAGGTGCAGTCCGAGGACACCGAGATCGGCGGGATCCCGCCGGTGCCGCCCCCGGTCGCGCCGGTCGAACCGGATATCGACCCCGAACCGGACCAGTTCGACGCGGGTCCCCCGACCATGGGTCATCCCGCACCGATGCCGTTCGCGCCGCCGCATTCTCTCGACGACCGCACGCGGCAGGACAACCTCGACGAGTACGAGCGCGAGTTCGCCGACCCGGCGTACCCCGACGGCGGCCCGGACTTCGAGCGTGACGACTACGGGTACCGCGCCGACGAGTACGAGGACGACTACGAAGACGACCGGGTCGAGGACAGCGTCGCTGACGTCGAGGACGACGAGCCCGAGGCGCCCGCGGAGAACGCTTCGCCGGGGAAGCAGTGGCTGGCGTTGGCCGGTCAGCTCGCGCTCGGCGTGGTCGGCGGTGCCGGGGTCTGGCTGGGCTTCAACTGGCTGTGGGTGAACATCCCCGCCGCCGCGCTGGTCGCCGCGTTGCTGGTGATCGTCGCGCTGGTGTGGATCGTCCGGAAGATCCGCAAGGCGGAGGATCTGCAGACCCTGGTGCTCGCGGTGCTGGTCGGACTGGTGGTGACGGTCTCACCGGCCGCACTCCTGCTGGTCGCGCGTTAGCGGCCTCGGGAAGGATGCCGGAATGGTTCAGCAGATTCCGGTAGGCGTCTCGACCGCGTCCGTCTGGCCGTTGAAGGCCGGTTCGGCCTTCGAGCTGGCCGCCGACCTCGGCTACGACGGTGTCGAGGTGATGGTCTGGGCCGACCCGGTCAGTCAGGACGTCTCCGCGTTGCGCCGCTGGTCGCGTCGCACCGGGGTGCCGGTGCTGTCGATCCACTCGCCGTCGCTGCTGATCACCCAGCGCGTGTGGTCGCCGGATCCCGAGGTGCGCCTGCGGATGTCCGTGGACGCGGCACTGGAACTGGGCGCGCGCACGGTCGTGGTGCATCCGCCGTTCCGGTGGCAGCGCCGCTACGGCGACGCGTTCGGCGATCTCGTCGACGAGCTCGAAGAATCCAGCGGCATCGAGGTCGCGGTCGAGAACATGTTCAAGGTCCGCCCGCCCGGCGGCTCCCGGACCTCGCGTGTGTCGGCCTTCCGGCCCTCGATCGACCCTACGGACGTAGGGTTTCGCCACTACACGCTCGATCTGTCCCATACCGCGGCAGCCGGGATGGACGCCCTCGCGCTGGCCGAACGGATGGGTTCCGGGCTCACCCACGTCCATCTGGCGGACGGCACGGGCCTCCCGAAGGACGAGCACCTGGTGCCCGGACGCGGGATCGAACCTTGCGCCGAACTGCTCGAAAAGCTCGTGAACAGCGATTTCTCGGGACAGATCGTCTTGGAGATCAACACCCGCCGGTCGCCGAGCGCGGCGCAGCGATCGAGAGATCTCGCGGAGTCACTCTTGTTCGCGAGGTTCCACCTCGGCCAGTGACAAAGATCGTCCCCTGGTGCGGAGATTCATTCCTCCCTGCGCCCGAGGCGCTGGTACACGTAAAGTTCCGACCGTGAACCAGCTGCGCTTGTTGATCTCCCGCACCCCGATGGATCGGCTCGTGGCCTGGGTCAGTGCTCGGTGAACGCGGCCGACGAAACGGGTACCTCCTTCGACGCGGCTTGCGCGACGAGATCTTTGGGTGACGGCACGTTCACCGCGGTACTGCGTACCGAATGGTCGATCGGCGGACATCCGCACGGCGGCTTCCTGATGGCCTTGATGGCACGGGCGGCGCTGTCGTTCCTGCACGAACGCGGCGAGCCGCCGTCCGAGCCCCTCGCGATCAGCGCGGAGTTCCTGCACCCGCCCGCCGTGGGGCCGGTGCTGCTGCGCATGGACGTCCGGAAGGTCGGAAGGCGCGCCTCGGTCGTCGCGGTCCTGCTGGAGCAGCGGGGCCGCAGTTGCGTCGAGGCCAGGGTGACCACCGGGCGGCTGCCGATGCGGCGGCCCGAGTGGACCGACGTCCCGGCCATGCCCGCGGAGCCGCCGCCCGGCGCGGTGCCCGTGACCGGCGAGACCTCCGAAGGCCTGTTCAACCTCGCGAAGGGCTGCGAGGTCCGGCTCGACCCGGCGAGCGTCGGCTACCTGCACGGCCGGATCGGCGACCCGCCGAAGATCCGGCTGTGGGTCCGGCCCCGGCACGGTCTTCCCGACCCGTACTTCGCCCTGCTCGCGAGCGACGTGAACCCGCCGGTGGTCTACAACCTCGGCCGGGTCGGCTGGGCGCCGACCGTGCAGCTGACCGCGTTGCTGCGCACCCGGCCCGCGCCGGGCTGGCTCCGGGTGATCGTGCAGGCCCAGTCGGTGCACGAGGCCTGGTTCGACTCCGACGCCGTCGTGGTGGACTCGCAGGGCAGGCTGGTCTGCCAGGCGCGTCAGCTGGCGCTTGCCCCGGCGCCGGGTGGCTGACGACGGTTTGGCACGCTGAACCGCATGAGCGTGATCGCGGTTCTGGGTGCCGGGAAGATCGGGGAGGCCCTGCTCTCGGGCCTGCTGCACGGCGGGCACAGCCCCGACGACCTGCTGTTCACCGAGCGATATCCGGCGCGCGCGGCCGAGCTGACCGAGCGCTACGGCGTGCACGGGGGCACCGTCGCCGAAGCCGCCCGCCGGGCCGACGTGCTGGTCGTCGCGGTCAAACCGCAGGACATCGACCCGGTGCTGGACGAGCTCGCGCCGCTGCTCGGCCAGGAGTCGCTGGTCGTCTCGCTGTGCGCGGGCCTGCCGACCGCCCTGTACGAGCGCAGGCTGCCCGAGGGTGTCCCGGTGGTGCGGGTCATGCCGAACACGCCGATGCTCGTCGGAGAGGCGATGAGCGCCGTCTCCGCCGGCGCGCACGCGACGGCCGAGCACATCGCGGTGGTGAAGGACCTGCTCTCGCACGTCGGGCAGGTCGTCGAGGTGCCGGAGTCGCAGCAGGACGCCGTCACGGCGCTGTCGGGATCCGGGCCCGCGTACTTCTTCTACCTGGTCGAGGCCATGATCGACGCCGGGATCCTGCTCGGGCTGCCCCGTGCGCTCGCCGGGCAGCTGATCATCCAGTCGGCGGTCGGGGCGGCGAAGATGCTCGCGGAGTCCGACGAGCACCCGGTGCTGCTGCGCGAGGCCGTCACCTCGCCCGCCGGGACGACCATCAACGCCATCCGCGAGCTGGAGAAGCACGGCGTCCGCGCGGCGCTCCTGGCCGCCATCGAGGCCGCGAAGGACCGCTCGACCGAGCTGGGCCGCGCCCACGATCCGCGCGTTTAGTCCGCTGGAAGCGGTCGTTCACCGGCGAACTACCGCGTTCAGAGGACGAAATGCGTAGTCGGACAGGCCCATCTCGGTGACTCGCGTCGCTTTAGCCACATGTGTCCCGCTACTCTCAAGAGAGCACGTGCGTGTCGATACCACAGGTGGGGAAGCCTCGTGGCGCGACACGTGTCGAAGGACACGGTGAATCATGCCGCCGAACAAGAAGGATGATCTGCCCAAGGTCAACACGGTGGGACAGGTCCAGTTCCTGACGGTCGCCGAGGTGGCCACGCTGATGCGGGTCTCCAAGATGACCGTCTATCGCCTCGTTCACTCGGGCGAGTTGCCCGCGGTGCGCGTCGGGAAGTCGTTCAGAGTGCCCGAAAAGGCCGTTCACGAATATCTGCAGGGCGCGTACTTCGACGTGGGCTGAGTCCCGCTTCGCGGAGCACAGACCGCCCGCCCGAGGGCGTCTTCCGGGGCGCGAGTACCCTGGAAGACCGCTCGTGCCTGTGCGCTCCACCCGTTGGACGCTGCGCCGGGCAGCGTGACCGACGACGAAGGAAGGAGCGCTCTCGATGGGCTCTGTGATCAAGAAGCGCCGTAAGCGCATGTCGAAGAAGAAGCACCGCAAGTTGCTGCGCCGGACGCGAGTTCAGCGTAGGAAGGCCGGCAAGTAAGACACAGCCGGTGAATGGCCCGTCCAGTTTCTGGACGGGCCATTCCCATTTGGTGGACGTTGTCCGCCCGTTCGAGTGAGACGTGCATCCCCTCTGCGAGCGGCGGGTTAATAGCATGTAAGCGCTGACTCGACTACCCCTAATGAGCGGTAACATCTCAAGGGCAGCCGCGCGATGCTTCCAGTGAGTGCAGGTACGCGCACACTCGGTAGATCAGTTCGCGCTCAAAGGTCATCAGGACCCCGTGATCGAAGTCCGAGAACCGCCCGAAAGACGCAGGGAGTCCTATGCCGTCGAACATCGTGCTCGTGACCGGGGTCGGGGGAGACCTTGGCGGGAAGCTGCTCGCCAGACTCGGCAACAATCCGGAGTTCGAGCGGGTGATCGGCGTGGACACCACGCCCCCGCAGAAGTCGGTTCTGCAGCGCATGGGGCACGCTGAATACGTCCGGGCCGACATCCGTAATCCGCTGATCGCCAAGGTGATCAGCACGGCCAAGGTCGACACCGTCGTGCACGCCTCGTGCACCGCGCATCCGGCCGGTCCCGCTCGCCGCACGGCGATCAAAGAGGTCAACGTCATCGGCACGATGCGCCTGCTGGCGGCCTGCCAGCGCTCGCCACTCGTGCGCAAGCTCGTGGTGAAGTCGACGGCCGCGGTCTACGGCGCCGGCGCGCGCTCGCAGGCGGTCTTCACCGAGGATTCCGAGCTCATCCCCACCTCGACCAGCGGTTACGCGAAGGACGCCGTCGAGATGGAGGGATACGTCCGCGGGCTCATGCGCCGCCGTCCCGACATCACCACGACGCTGCTCCGGTTCGCCAACATCATCAGCCCTGAGATCGACACCGTGCTCTCGCGCTACTTCGCGCTCCCGGTGGTCCCGACCGTCTTCGGCTACGACGCGCGGATCCAGCTGCTCCACGCCAGTGACGCGCTGGCAGTGTTCGAGCAGGCGACGCTGAACGACAAACCCGGCGTGTTCAACGTCGGCTCGGAAGGGGTACTCACCCTGTCTCAGGCGATCCGGCGGGCAGGCCGGGTCGAACTGCCGATGCCCAGCGGTGTCGTGCCGTCGATCGGCAAGGTCCTGCGCGGAGCGAGGGTGGTCGACTTCTCCGCCGACCAGGTCCGGTTGCTGAACTTCGGCCGCGTCGTGGACATCACGAAGCTCAAGAAGGACTTCGGCTACACCCCGCGGTGGACGACGCGGGAAGCGTTCGACGACTACATCACCGGCCGCGGGCTCCGGCCCGTGGTGGACGGCGGCAAGCTCGCCGGGTTCGCGGACAAGGTCCTGGTGGCCGCGGCGACCGGGCAGGCGGTGAGCCGGTGAGCAGGCCTTACGAGAACTCTCATGAAGGCGAGGCGGAAGACGTGAGCGGCGCTGAAGCGCAGGTCATCCCGTTGCACGGCCCCGGAAGAGAGAAGCCGGACTCGGCCGCTCAGGCCGATCGGGATCTACGCGAGTCCGAAGAAGCGCAAGAGCACCTCGAGCAGGAGCGCCGGGCGGACGCGCCCGTCGTCGAATTCCCCGGTACGGCGCGGGTCTCACCCGCCAGGACCCGTCCCGCCGACGCGGACCTCCTCCCGGCCCCGCTCAGGTCGGCGCTGGGGTTCCTGCGGGACAGGCTGACCGGTGACTACACCGTCGACGAGTTCGGCTTCGACGCCGAGCTCACCGAAACCCTGCTGCTGCCGCCGTTGCGCGCGCTGTACGAGAAGTGGTTCCGGGTCGACACCTTCGGCGTCGAGAACCTGCCGACCGACGGCGGCGCGCTGCTGGTGTCGAACCACTCCGGCACGTTGCCGCTCGACGCGCTGATGACCGCCGTCGCCGTGCACGACCATGTCCCCGGTGGACGGTACCTGCGCGGCCTCGGCGCGGACCTGGTGTTCCAGGTGCCGCTGGTCGGCTCCTTCGCCCGCAAGTCCGGGCAGACACTCGCCTGCAACGCCGACGCGGAACGCTTGCTGCGCAAGGGAGAACTCGTCGGCGTCTGGCCGGAAGGGTTCAAGGGCATCGGGAAACCGTTCGCGTCGCGGTACAAGCTGCAACGGTTCGGCCGCGGCGGTTTCGTCTCCGCCGCGCTGCGGACCGGGGTGCCGATCATTCCCGTGTCGGTCATCGGTGCGGAGGAGATCTACCCGAAACTGGGCGAGATCAAGCTGCTCGCCAGGGTGCTCGGCCTGCCGTACTTCCCGGTGACGCCGTTCTTCCCGCTGCTCGGCCCGCTCGGCGCGGTCCCGCTGCCGACGAAGTGGAGCATCGAGTTCGGCGAGCCCATCCGCACGGACACCTACGACGCGGACGCCGTGGACGACCCGATGCTGGTGTTCACGCTGACCGACCAGGTGCGGGAGTCGATCCAGCAGTCGCTGTACAAACGCCTTTCGCAGCGTAAGAGCGTCTTCAAGGGCTAGAGCCACGTCACTCACGTGCTTGAAGCCGGAACTCGCGTGATTGGGGCCGGAACTCTCGAGTTCCGGCCCCAATCACGCGAGTTCCGGTCTGGATCACGCGTGTGACGGGTCAGCGGCGGCGGTAAGCCATTCCGGCCGCGACGGCACCGGCCACGGCACCGACGCCGAGCACCGAAGGCACGCCGATCTTCGCGGCCTTGCGTCCGGTCCGGAAGTCGCGGATCTCCCAGCCACGTGCCCGCGCGACGTCGCGAAGACCGCCGTCGGGGTTCACCGCGACCGCGGTCCCGACGACCGAAAGCATCGGGACGTCGTTCTGCGAGTCCGAATACGCCGTGCAGCGCTTGAGATTCAGTCCTTCGCGTGACGCGAGCGCGCGGACCGCGTGGGCTTTCGCGCGGCCGTGCAGCAGGTCGCCGACGAGACGGCCGGTGTAGACCCCGTCCTTGGTCTCCGCGACCGTGCCCAGCGCGCCGGTGAGGCCGAGGCGCCGCGAGATGATGGCCGCGAGTTCGATCGGGGTCGCGGTGACGAGCCAGACGCGCTGTCCGGCGTCGAGGTGCATCTGCGCGAGCGCCCGCGTGCCGGACCAGATCTTGTCCGCCATCAGCTCGTCGTAGATCTCTTCGCTGATGTCGGTCAGTTCCTGCACGGTGCGACCGGCCACAAAGGACAGTGCGCGTTCGCGGTGGGTTTTGATGTCTTCCTTGTTCTCCCGGCCGCCGAGCCGGAATTTCACCTGCTGCCAGACGAATCCGGCCAGATCGGCGGAGGTGAAGAACTTGCGCGCGGCCAGGCCGCGGGCGAAGTAGAAGATCGACGCGCCCATCATCATGGTGTTGTCGACGTCGAAGAACGCGGCCGCTGTCAGGTCCGGCGGTGCGGGCGGCGCGGGCGGTTCGAGGGCTTCGGCGGACGCGGTCGCCATGGCGGCCTCGGCCGAAGCCTCCCCCGCCAGCTCGGCCAGCCGTTCGAGCTCTTGACTCTTATCCTTGCCCCGCCAAACTGACACGCACACCGCCTCCGGAATCCCAGGTGCCTGGACACAGCGTAGCGAGCGGCCGACCACGCTGTCCTCGGGTGTGGCGCCTCCCTCACGTGACGCCGTGTCAGCCGATGGTTATCGGGGGTAATCCCGGAATGAGCGGCGGAATCGAAATCAGCGGCGGTTTGGGCGTGGTGGTCGTCGGCGGCACGGTCCTCGTCGTCGGGGCGGGCGTGGCCACGACGGGCGGCGGCGTTCCGCCCGCCGGCGGTACGAGCGGTCCGGTCGGGGTCGCGGTGTCCACGCCGGACGACGACGTCGGCGGCGCCGAGGTCGGTGACGGTGACCCGGTCGGCGCCGACGACGGCGGGACCGACGTGATCGGCGGCAGGACGGCGTCGGGGGAGTCGGGGTTGCGGACGCAGTCACCGGCGGCCGGGACCGCGCCCAGTTCGTCGGACGAGCCCGTGGTGATCGTGTAGCAGACCAGCCGTGAGCCGAGATCCGTCGTGCGCGCCTGGACCTTGTCGAGCAGGACGCGGGCCGCGGCGAACTTGTCACGCGCCTCGGCGGGCGCGTGCCCGGACTGGAGACCGAGCCGGTCGGACTGCTGCCGCGCCCAGGTGCGGAGCTCGGAGAGCCGCGTCTGGCCGCCCTGATCGGTGACGATCGCCGTCAGCTGTGAGACGCCGGCCCGCAGATCGGTCTCGAAATCGGCGAGGCCGGTGAAGTACGCGGAGGTGGACGCGTTCTGCCGGGTCAGTTCGTCGAGTTCGCCGACGCGGTTCGCGGCGAACTCCAGATGCTTCTTCGCCTTGTCCCGCTCGTCGAAGGTGAGCCCGAGCGCGGCCGATTCACCCGCCCGTTTGATGCCGTAGAGCGGGTCGCCCGGCAACGCGTCCTTGGACAGCAGCAGGGTGATGCCGCCCAGCGCGAGGACGAGCGCGACGGCGGCCGCGGCCAGGTTGGCGACGGCGTGACCACGACGCTTCGACGGGACTTCGTCTTCGGCGAGGCGTCCGGCGATCTCGTCGCGGATCCGCTGCCGGGTCTCCGCGTCGGGAGCGCCACCGGCGCCCAGTTCGCGCAAGCCACCGACGAGGGCCAGTTCGTGCGCGAACTCGTCGTCTTCCGGGGTGTCCGTGCCGTCGACAAGGTCTGCGAAGCGGTCACCGTCCGCCCGCTCACGCGCGAACCATCCCGGCACGCCCACGGCGAAGTCTCCATCTGATCAGCCCGGTCCTGACCACCGGTCTGGCAGTGAAAACGAGCGGAGACGCCCATGGGTTACGGCAAGGCCCGGTGACGACCAAATATGGAACTTTAACGCAGTCCCGTGGGCAGAAGTTGTGCCAAACGGCGTACCGCGCGGTGCTGAAGGGCCTTGATGGCGCCCTCGTTGCGCTTCATGATCGCGGCGGTCTCGGCGACCGAAAGTCCCTGCATGAACCGCAGCACGATGCACTCGCGCTGGTCTTCGCCGAGTTCGGCGACGCATCGCAGCAGTTCGGCGCGGGTGGCGCGGCTGATGGCCTGTTGTTCCGGCCCCGCGACGGCCTGCACGCCGACGTTCCCGATCGGTGCCCCGTTCGGCTCGGCGACCTCGTCCGTGACGACTTCGAGCCGGAACCGGCTCGACTTCACGTGGTCGAGGATGATGTTGCGCGCGATGGTGACGAACCAGGCGCCGACGTCACGTCCCTGGTAGCTCACCGAGGTGATGCGGCGCAGGGCGCGGAGGAAGGTCTCGCTGGTGACGTCCTCGGCGAGGTCCCGGTCGCCGAGACGGAACAGGACGTAGCGGTAGACGACGTCGACATAGCGGTCGTAGAGCCTGCCGAAGGCGGACGTGTCGCCGCCTTGCGCGGCGCTGACCAGCTCCCAGGCCTCGGCTTTCGCGGCTTCGGCGGCTGCGTCGTTCTCTTCGACCTTCGGCCGGGAGGATGGTGCCGCGGGGAAACCGCTCCGGCGGAGGATGTGGCCCGCCAGCATCGAGACGGGGTTCGGCGCGGGAAGAGTCACGCGGTACCTCCCGTTCCGGACAGGGAGGACCGGCCCGCATGTCCCACCGCCGCGTGGGCCTGCAAGATCTGCACGTCCGGACTCCCTTTCTCACCATCGAGTGATCAACACCACTCGACGACGCCCAGCAGCATACGTGTAGTTACCGCGAAGTAGGTAGCGGTGCCGGGGTTACGGAACTGCGACGAAAGCGAGTGACACCCATGACGGTGGCCGAGATGACAAACTGGCAACGCCGTTCACCGAGGGAAGAGGTTCGCAGTTGAGCGCGGAGCAGGTTGCCGATTCAAGTGTGCCCACCTTGCTCGTCGAGGCCGCCCGCCAGTGGCCCGGCAAGGCGGCCGTCCAGGAGACCGGTGGCGGGGTCGCGCTGACCTGGGCGGAACTCGACAACGTCGCCAACACGCTGGCGCGCGCCCTGCTCGACGCGGGAATCGAACGCGGCGACAGGGTGGCGTTGCGGCTGCCGACTTCGGCCGCTTTCGCCGTCTCGCTGTTCGGGGCGCTCCGGGCGGGCGCGGTGGTCGTCCCGATCTCGCCGCAGGCTCCGGTCGCGGAGCTGACCGGGCTGCTGGAGCACAGCGGCGCGCGGCTCGTCCTCGAACGCGAAGCGACCGAGGAACTCCCCGACGGAGTGACAAGCCTCTCACCGCCTGTTACCTCGGATGGAGCAGCCGAACCGGTCGACGCGGCAGGCTCCGGCGAGGACATAGCGGTCATCTCGTACACCTCCGGCACGACCGGCCCGCCGCGCGGCGTGATGCTGTCGCACCGGGCGCTCCTGGCGAACCTTGACCAGCTGAGCCGGATCGTCCCGACGCCGCTCGTGCACGGCGACCGCGTCCTCATCACCATCCCGTTGTTCCATGTCTACGGCCTGGGACCCGGCCTGCTGCAGACCACCTCGGTCGGCGCGACGGCGATCCTGTCGGAACGTTTCCTCGCCGAGCGGACCCTCGCCGACTGCACCGAGTACCGGGTGACCTCGATCGCCGGCGTGCCCGCGATGTACGCCGAATTCGCCGCGATGGACCCCGACGAGCTCGGACAGGGCCTTTCCACCGTCCGGCGGATGACCTCGGGCGCGGCGCCGCTGCACCCCAAGATCCTCACCGCGCTGCGCGGTGCCACCGGCCTGGACGTCTACGAGGGCTACGGCCTCACCGAATGCGCGCCCGTGGTCACCACGACCCTGGTCACCGGCTATCCGAAGCCGGGCTCGGTCGGGCGGCCGCTGCCCGGTGTCGAACTCCGGCTGGTCGACAGCGACGGCGACGCCGAGCCCGTCCCGCTGGACCCGGACGACCTGGGCGACGCCTTCGACGAGGACGGCGGCACCGGCCTGGTGTCGATCCGCGGCGCGAACCTGTTCTCCGGCTACTGGCCCGACGGCTCCCACGGTCCCGACGAGGAAGGCTGGTTCCGCACCGGCGACGTCGGCTACCTCGACACCGACGGTGACCTGCACCTGGTGGACCGCGCCAACGACCTGATCATCGTCAACGGCTTCAACGTTTTCCCGCACGAGGTCGAGAACGTGATCTCGATGCTGGACGAGGTCGCCGAAGCGGGTGTCGTCGGCGTCGTCGACGAGCGGACCGGTGAAGCGGTGAAGGCCGTCGTCGTCCCCGCGCCCGGAGCGTCGCTTTCGGAGCAGCAGGTCGTCGAGCACTGCGCGGAGCACCTGGCCGGGTACAAGGTGCCGCACACCGTCGAGTTCGCCGAGTCGCTGCCGCATTCGGCCACCGGGAAGCTCCGGCGTTTGCGTCTCAGGTAAGGATTGACGCATGGCGCACCACGTGACCGTCATGACCCGCACCGGCTGCCACCTGTGCGAGGTCGCGGAACAGGACATCGAACGGATCTGCGGCGAACTGGGGGTCGCCTGGTCGGCGCAGGACGTCGACAGCGACCCCGAATGGCGGGCCGAATACGGCGACCGCGTGCCGGTGATCCTGATCGACGACGCCGAGCACGGCTACTGGCGCGTCGAAGAGGACAGGCTCCGGAAAGCACTGGCGTAACACACTCGTAAGGGGCGATCGGCCGACCCGAAGCGGCATTCGCTCCGAAGATGGAGTCGTGGACGACGAACGCAGGCTCACCTTTCCGCAAGCCGCTCTGACCGGGCTCCTGTCACTCGCGGCCGCGCTCGGCGTCGGGCATCTCGTCGCGGGCTTCGTCGGGTACTCGGCGTCGCCGTTCGTCGCCGTCGCGAACTTCGTCATCGACCACAGCCCGCACGCCGTCGTGGCCTGGGCCGAGCGGACGCTGGAGACCTGGGACAAGCCGATCCTCAAGATCGGCCTGGCCGTGGTGCTGGTGCTGATCGCGCTGCTCGCCGGGCAGCTGTCGCGCAGCAAACCGCGCCCTGGCCAGGTGATCGTCGGCCTGCTCGGCGCGGCGGGCGTCGCCGCCGTCTACGTCCGCACCGACCTCGGCCAGATCGCGCTGCTGGCGCCGGTGGCCGCGACGGTCGCCGGTCTGGTCGTCTTCACCCGGCTGCACCTGTTCTTCCGCCCGCGAGTGTTCTTCGACGACCGCGAAGGCGAGGGGCCGGACCGGCGGAAGGTGCTGATCACCGGCGTCTCCGTCGCGGCGGGGGCAGGCGTCGCCGCGCTGACCGGCCAGATCGCCGGGACCAGGAAGAACGCCGAGGACTCGCGCGCCGCCGTCGGCAGGATCGTCGCGACGAGGACCGCGCCGCCGATCCCGCCCGACGCGGACTTCGTGAAGTTCGGCACCCCGCCGTATCTCACCCCATCGAAGGATTTCTATCGGATCGACACGGCCCTGGTGGTCCCGCAGGTCCGCACCGAGGACTGGAGTCTCCAGATCCGCGGGATGGTCGACCGCGAGGTCACCTACACGTATGACGACATCCGCTCGCGGCCGCTGATCGAACGCGACGTCACCCTGTGCTGCGTCTCCAACGAGGTCGGCGGCCCGTACATCTCCAACGCGCGCTGGCTCGGCATCGACCTGCGTGACCTGCTGAACGAAGCGGGCGTGAAACCCGGCGCCGAGCAGATGTTCGCGACCAGCGTCGACGGCTGGACCTGCGGAACCCCGGTCGACGCGGCCCTGGACCCGCGCCGCGGCGCGATGCTCGCGATCGGCATGGACGGCGAACCGCTCCCGATCGAGCACGGCTTCCCCGCTCGGATCGTGATCCCCGGCCTCTACGGCTACGTGTCCGCCACGAAATGGGTGACCGAACTGGAGATCACCACCTGGGAGGAGCGCCAGGCGTACTGGCTCGACCGCGGCTGGGGCCGCGAGGGACCGGTGAAGACGCAGTCGCGGATCGACGCGCCCGGTTCGGCGGTGAACGCGGGCAAGGTCGTCGTGTCCGGGACCGCCTGGGCGCAGCACACCGGCGTCGCGAAGGTCGAGGTCCGCGTCGACGAGGGGAAGTGGCAGGAGACCGTCCTGTCCGCCGAGACGTCCAAGGACACCTGGCGGATGTGGTGGACCGAGGTCGACGTCGCCGCTGGTCAGCATCAGATCGCCGTCCGGGCGACGGACCAGTCCGGCTACACGCAGACTCAAGAACGCGCCGGTACCGTGCCCGACGGCGCCACCGGATGGCACACGGTGACGGTCAACGCGCGTTAGCGCCTCGGTCACCGTGATCGTGAGTGGTAAGTGTCGTTAGAGCGGACCAGCATTTACCTACCCACGTCTGACCTGAGCGAAGGTGGCGGTTTCGCGGCTGTCGGGCGGGTCGCCCGGTCTTGAATCTTGATCGACGGAAGATCCGGGACACTCACCGTCCCCAGTTCTCCGTCGTTCAAGGTCGTACCGGTCACGACCGGTGGCAGATACGCGACGGGGGAAGCTTCCGGACGTACAACGTCCCGAATCCCTCATCACCGAGACCGAGCGTGGAGGATTTGGGACGTTCAACGTCCCAAATCCTCCACACTCGACCGCCAGTCGCACCAGTGGGTAGGCAAATACGGGTCCGTCAGAACGACAATTACCACTCACGACCCACGCCCGACCTGCGCGTGAGTGGTGGCGGGGTCGCGCCAGTCCGGCAGCCGGGGTGTTCAGAGGGCTCACTGCGGCGTGTCGCGAAAGCCACTTTCAGGACGTCTGGTGTCCCGAAAGTGGCTTTCGCGACGCTCGATGCCGCCGAGACCGCCGGGGCGGGGTGCTCGTGTTGTGAAAGCCACTTTCGCAACCTTCAACGTTGCGAAAGTGGCTTTCGCAACCTGCGCCGCGCTGATCGAGGCCGTCCACGTCCAGTGTCAGACGACGTGCGGACCCAGTAGACAGGGAGATACGAGTCCGCTGGAACGACACTTACCACTCACGACCCACGCGCCCGGACGACCGAGGCGGGCCTTACGCGACCTTGACCACAGCACCTACCAGTGACTTTGTGCCTGCGTTCACAAGTGGCTACCGTAGATACGTCGCCACCGGAAGCGCCCGGCATCGAACCGGACTCAGCGCCGCGGGTCAAGAGCCGATTTCCAGGTTCGGGCGAATCATGTCGTCAGCAGGACCAGAGGAGCGGACAAGCGTGGTGTCGCAACGAGGCCGGCGCGCACGGGTGACACCGGACGCCGACAACGCGCCCACCGCGGAGATGCCTGCCGTCGCGGCCACCGCCGAACCCGAAGCGGTCCGCGCGAAGTCGATCCCCGAGGCCGCCGTCGCCCGCCTCGCCGTCTACCTCCGGGTCCTCTCCGGACTGGCCGAGCAGGGCGCGACGACGATCTCCAGCGAGGAACTCTCGCAGGCCGCGGGCGTCAACTCCGCGAAACTGCGCAAGGACCTGTCCTACCTGGGCTCCTACGGCACCCGCGGCGTCGGCTACGACGTCCAGGTCCTGGTCAGCCAGATCGAACGGATCCTCGGCCTGACCCGCAAGCACAAGGTCGCCGTGGTCGGGATCGGCAACCTCGGGCACGCGCTGGCCAACTACGGCGGGTTCCCCGGCCGCGGCTTCCCGGTCGAGGCGCTGTTCGACCTCGACCCGGATCTGGTCGGTGTCCCGGTCGGCGGTCTCCTGGTCTCGCATCTCGACGAGATCCCCAAAGTCTGCGCCGAACGGCAGATCTCCATCGGCGTCATCGCCACTCCGCCCACCGCCGCGCAGTCGGTCTGCGACCGGCTTGTCGCAGGTGGCGTGCAGTGCATCCTGAATTTCGCCCCGGTGGTGCTGCAGGTTCCGGCACATATCGAGGTTCGCAAGGTCGATCTCGCGGTCGAGCTGCAGATCCTGTCGTTCCACGTCGCTCGTCGTGCGGATCTGGCCGCTAACGGCAACGGCGGAGGAGACGGTGGCCCAGGGGGCGCCGAGAATGGCAGCGTGAACGGCCACGGCAACGGAATGGTGGTGCGCTGAAATGAGCGTGTTGGCGGTCGGGCTCTCGCACCGCAGTGCCGAGCTGAACACCCTGGAACGCGTCGCGGTCCCCGCGACCGAGGTGACCAAGGTGCTCCACGAACTGCAGCAGGCCGAGCACGTCAGCGAGGCGATCCTCGTCTCGACCTGCAACCGCATCGAGGTCTACGCGGTCGTCGAGACCTTCCACGGCGGTTTGAACGACGTCTCCGACGTGCTCGCCCGCCAGGCCGGGATGCAGCCCGCGGACCTCTACGACTCGCTGTACGTGCACTACGCGGGCGCCGCGATCGAGCATCTGTTCTCGGTCACCTCCGGGCTGGACTCGATGGTCGTCGGCGAGACGCAGATCCTCGGCCAGATCCGGTCCTCCTACGCCACCGCGCGCGAGGCGGGCACTGTCGGCCGCACGCTGCACGAGCTGATCCAGACCACGCTCCGCGTCGGCAAGCGCGTCCACAGCGAGACCGGGCTGGACAAGCTCGGCGCGTCGGTCGTCTCTGAGGCGCTCGCCGCGGCCGGGGACATCGCCGGCCAGCACGCGCTGATCGTCGGCGCCGGTTCGATGGGCGCGCTCACCGCCTCCCACCTGCGCAAATCCGGGATCGGCGAGATCACCATCGCCAACCGCACCGAGGCAAGGGCCGCCCGTCTCGCCGCCGCGAGCGTCGAGCAGGGCGTGCCCGCGAAGGCCGTCCCGATGAGCGGGATCGCGGCCGCCGTCGCCGAGGCGGACGTCGTCGTCTGCTGCACCGGCGCGAACGCCGCGGTGTTCACCACCGAGCACGTCCCGGCCCGCGCCGGGCGCCCGCTGGTCGTCTGCGACCTCGGCCTCCCGCGCGACGTCGAGCACGAGGTCGCCGAGCTGGCCGACGTGACCGTGGTCGACCTCGAAACCATCCAGCGCCGCATGCGCGAAGCGGGCACCCCGACCACCGAACGCCAGACCGCGAAGGCCACCGGCATCGTGCTCGACGAGGTGCGCGAGTACCTCGCCGGACAGCGCAGCGCCGAGGTCACCCCGACGGTCACGGCGCTGCGCCGCCGGGCGGCCGAGGTGGTCGACGCCGAACTGCTGCGCCTGGACAATCGCCTGCCGGACCTCGAAGCCGGGGTCCGCGAGGAGGTCGGCCGCACGGTCCGCCGCGTGGTCGACAAGCTGCTGCACGCGCCGACGGTGCGGGTCAAGCAGCTGGCCGCCGAGACGGCCGACACCGATTACGCCAACGCGCTGCGCGAGCTGTTCTGCCTCGACCCGCAGGCGCCCGCCGCCGTGGCGAGTCCCACCGCTACGAAAGACGAGTGATCATCCAGTGAGCAGAGTCATCCGCATCGGGACGCGCGGCAGCAAACTCGCCCTCGCGCAGACCGGCACCATCGCCGACGCCCTGCGCGCCACCGGGGCCGAGGTCGAGCTCGTCACCGTCACGACCCCTGGCGACAGGTCGTCCGCGCCGATTCCCACGATCGGGGTCGGCGTGTTCACTTCCGCGCTGCGCGAAGCCTTGCTGCGCGAAGAAGTCGACGTCATCGTGCACTCCTACAAGGACCTGCCGACGAAGCCGGAGCCGGGCATCACGCTCGCCGCCGTGCCGTCCCGCGAGGACCCGCGTGACGCGCTGATCGCCCGTGACGGGCTGACCTTGGGTGAGCTTCCGCCCGGTTCGACCGTCGGCACCGGCTCGCCGCGGCGCACCGCGCAGCTGCGCTCGCTCGGTCTCGGTTTGGAAATCGTGCCGATCCGAGGCAATATCGACACCCGCATGCGCAAGGTGACCGACGGAGAGCTCGACGCCGTCGTCCTGGCGCGTGCCGGACTGGCCAGGATCGGCCGGGCGGAGGAGATCACCGAGACCCTCGACCCGATCCAGATGCTGCCCGCGCCCGCTCAGGGTGCGCTGGCGGTGGAGTGCCGGACCGGTGACGTGGACATCGAGCACCTGCTCGGGTCCACAGTGGACGATGAAGGCACCCGTGCCGTGGCGACCGCCGAGCGGGCGTTGCTCGCGGCGCTGGAAGCCGGGTGCAGCGCACCGGTCGGAGCGCTGGCGGAGATCGTCGAGGACCTGGACGCCGAAGGGCGGGTCGTCGAGCGGATCTCGTTGCGCGGCACCGCCGCCGTCGAAGGAGACGGGGACGCGGTCGACATGGTGCGCGCTTCCGCGCTCGCCGACATCCGTGATGCAGAACAGCTCGGCCGGACACTGGCCGCCGAGCTGCTCGACCTGGGGGCGGGCGCGCTGTCCGGCCCCGCCCAGTGAGTCAGAACGTTGAAGGTAGGGCCGCGCTCGACTGCGGCCGCTCAAGAGGAGAACGCACAGATGACCCCCGCGCGTAAGACCACCGGGCGTGTCGCCTTCGTGGGCTCGGGCCCCGGTGACGCCGGTCTGCTGACCGTCCGCGCTCAGGAGCTGCTCGCCAAGGCCGAGGTCGTGGTGACCGACCCGGACGTCCCTTCGGGCGTCCTGGCCTTCACCGCCGAGGGCGCCGAAGTGCGCCCCGCCGTCGGCGAGGCCACCGAGGTCGCCAAGGACCTGGTGAACGAGGCCAAGGCAGGACGGCTCGTGCTCCGGCTGATCGCCGGTGACCCGCTGACCCAGCCCGCCGTCGTCGCCGAGGTGCAGGCCGTTTCCCGGACCAGCGCCGTGTTCGACATCATCCCCGGCGTCTCGCCCGGCGCGGCCGTCCCGGCGTACGCCGGTGTCGCGCTCGGCGGCACGCACACCGAGGTCGACGTCCGCGGCGACGTGGAGTGGGCCGCACTGGCCGCCACCCCCGGCCCGATCGTGCTGCACGCGACGTCGGCGCACCTCGCCGAAGCCGCGTCCGCGCTGACCGAGCACGGGCTGGCGCCGACCACCCCGGTCGCGGTGACCTCCAACGGCACCATCAACACCCAGCGCACCCTGGACACCACGCTGGCCACCGTCGCGAACGAAGCGGGCGAGCTCGTCGGCCCGCTCATCGTGACCATCGGCCAGGCCGTCGGCCAGCGCTCGAAGCTGTCGTGGTGGGAGTCGCGCGCGCTGTACGGCTGGAAGGTCCTGGTGCCGCGCACCAAGGAGCAGGCCGGTGAGATGGCGGAGCGGCTTCGCGGCCACGGCGCCACCTCGCACGAGGTCCCGACCATCTCGGTCGAGCCGCCGCGCAGCCCCGCCCAGATGGAGCGCTCGGTCAAGGGCCTCGTCGACGGCCGCTACCAGTGGATCGTCTTCACCTCGACCAACGCCGTCCGCGCGGTGTGGGAGAAGTTCGAGGAGTTCGGCCTGGACGCCCGCGCGTTCTCCGGCGTGAAGATCGCCTGCGTCGGCGAATCGACCGCCGCGAAGGTGCGCTCGTTCGGCATCATCCCCGAGCTGATCCCGGAAGGTGAGCAGTCCTCGGAAGGTCTCCTCGCCGAGTTCCCGCCGTACGACGACGTCCTCGACCCGGTCGACCGCGTGCTGCTGCCGCGGGCGGACATCGCCACCGAAACCCTGTCGGCAGGCCTGCGTGAACGCGGCTGGGAGATCGACGACGTGACGGCGTACCGCACCGTGCGGGCCGCGCCGCCGCCGGCCGAGACCCGCGAGATGATCAAGACCGGCGGTTTCGACGCGGTCTGCTTCACCTCGTCCTCGACCGTGCGGAACCTCGTCGGCATCGCCGGCAAGCCGCACACCCGCACGCTGGTCGCGTGCATCGGCCCGAAGACCGCGGAAACCGCCGTGGAGTTCGGGCTGCGGGTCGACGTCCAGCCCGAAAAGGCCGACGTCCCGCACCTGGTCGACGCGCTCGCCGAGCACGCCGCCCGGCTCCGCGCCGAAGGTGCGCTTCCGCCGCCGCGCAAGGCGAAGCGGGCCCGGCGCTCCTGACGATTCGCAGACCGGGAACGCCCCCTCATTCCGCATTTCCCGCGGAGTGAGGGGGCGTTTTCAATCCCCGGTGAAACCGCGGTGGGCGGGTGGCGGCGAACGCTAGCGTCGATGGTCCACCGGAAAACTCACTGGGGAGTGATCATGAAATCTCTGGCCCATGCTGCCAGGATCGGTACCGCCGCCGGCGTTTTCGCACTCGGTTTCGCCGCTCTCGCGGGGACCGCCGGCGCGGCGCCGTTGCCCACGCCGTTCCAGGTCTGCAGTCCGCTCGGATGTGCCGTGCAGAGCGTGCAGGGCACCGTCGAGAGGACCGGAGGCCTGACCCGGATCATCGCCACCGTCACCGACAGTTCCACGACGTCGTCCCTTTCCGCGCGGTTCGTCCTGAGCGGGCCGCAGTCCCTGGCGCAGCTGGTCGACGCCGACAACGAGTCGAAGCGGCAGGTGATCACGGCGCCGGACGCCTTCACCGAACTGATCGTGAGCGCCTGCGCCGTCGGTCCCACGCCTGGGTGCAACACGGTGACAGTGCCGCTGTAGCTCCTCGTGCCGGTGAGCGTGTCCCGAGCGCCACGCTTGGGACGCTCACCGTCTCGAACGTGGCGCTCGGGACGTACTGCCCTCGCCGACGAGGCCGTTCGCCGCGCCTGCGACCGCCTCTCGATCGGGCCGGAGTACCGTCGTAAGGGTGTTTCCTGAGCATCGTCCCCGCAGGCTCCGTACCACTCCGGCCATGCGCAGGCTGGTTGGTGAGACGACGCTGCGCCCGCGCCAGCTGATCCTCCCGATGTTCGTGGCCGAGGGCATCGACGCGCCCCGCCCGATCTCCAGCATGCCCGGTGTCGTCCAGCACACCCGTGACACGCTGCGCAAAGCCGCCGTCGACGCGGCCAACGCCGGTGTCGGCGGCCTGATGCTGTTCGGCATCCCGGAGACGCGGGACGCGGAGGGTTCCGGCGCGATCGACCCCGACGGCATCCTCAACGTCGCCCTGCGCGACCTGAGGTCCGAGCTCGGCGACGCGACGGTCCTGATGGCGGACACGTGCCTCGACGAGTTCACCGACCACGGTCACTGCGGCGTCCTCGACGCCGATGGCGGTGTCGACAACGACGCGACCCTGCGCCTGTACGCGGAAATGGGTCTCGCGCAGGCGGAAGCCGGGGCGCATCTGCTCGGGCCCAGCGGCATGATGGACGGCCAGGTCGGCGTCATCCGCGCCGCGCTCGACCGCGCCGGGCGCACCGACACCGGGATCCTCGCGTACTCGGCGAAGTTCGCCAGCGCGTTCTACGGCCCCTTCCGTGAGGCCGTCGACTCGCAGCTGAAGGGCGACCGTAAGACGTACCAGCAGGACCCTGGCAACGTGCGCGAAGCGTTGCGGGAGATCGAGCTGGACATCGCCGAGGGCGCCGACATGGTCATGGTCAAGCCCGCGCTGTCCTATCTGGACGTCATCAGGGCCGCCGCCGAAGCCTCGCCGGTTCCCGTGGCGGCGTACAACATCTCGGGTGAGTACGCGATGGTCGAAGCCGCCGCCGCGAACGGCTGGCTCGACCGCGAGCGCACGATCCTCGAGGTGCTGACGTCGATCCGCCGCGCCGGCGCGGACATGATCCTCACCTACTGGGCCGCCGAAGCCGCTGCTTGCCTGGACTAGGCTGCCTCGCGTGAGCGACAGCAAAACGGGCGAAACGGACGACGAGCGCCGCAAGCGGGGCCGCGCGCCCGACCCGATCCTCCCTGGCATGGTGCCGCCGAAGATCACGGCGCCGAAGCCGGTCGCCATCTCGTTCTGGCTGTGGATCCTGGCCGGGGTCGTCCTGGTCGCCGGCCAGATCGCCCTGCTGGTGCTGAAACAGGAACTGATCGACGGGATCCTCAAGAATCTCAAGGAGCACCCGGTCGACGGCCAGCCCGCGGATCCGGCGCTGGTCGCGTCCGGCGTGACCACCTTGCTGTGGATGCTGTTCGGCGGCGCGATCACCTTCGCCGTCCTGTTCGCGCTGTTCGCGTACAAGGCCCGTGAGGGAACGCGTTCGGCCAGGACGGTCCTCACCGTGGGGGCGGTGTTCCTGGTGCTGGTGGAACTGCTGGTCCTCGGCGGCTCGCTCAACGTCTTCCTGCTGGTGGCCACCCTGCTGGTGGCGATCGCGCTGATCCTGATGTACCTGCCCAGCGTCTCCGACTACTTCCCGAAGGTCGGGCGCAACCTGCCATGACGCCCGAGCCGGCTCTGTACAGCGAACCCGGCGTCGGCTGGACAGCGTTGCTGTGGGCGCCGCTGTTCGCGCTCGCCGGTCTGCTCGCCGAGCTGGCGACCGGCGGTCCGGTCCACTGGCTCGCCTGGATCCTGGTCGCGGTGGGACTGGTGGCGATCACCGTGCCGTGGGTGTACGCCCGCCGTCGGTACCTCTCGCTCGAAGTCACCGCCGACGGCTACCGGCAGGGCCGCGAAACCCTGGAGGCGGCGCGGCTCTCCGAGGTTCTCGGGGAGGACGAAGCCCCGGTCGGATCGCGGGTCCTCGGCGGTGGCTGGACGATCCCCAAGAAGCACGGCGAAGTCGGGTTGAAGCTCGACGACGGCGTTTTCGTGCGCGCCTGGGCCAAGGATCCGGACGCCCTCCGCGAGGCTCTCGAGGATTTGGTGCGTGCTCGCACCACAGAGTCATGAGAAACTGCTCACCGTGATCGACCTTCCCCAGCCGACCGGCGCCGATCTGTGGCCACCGGAGGACACCCGGCGAGAAGCCCGGCTGCACAAACCCCTGCGCGCTCTGGTGGGGGCTGTCGAGGTGATCCTCGCCGCGCTCGCGGTGTGGGGCGCCTTCGCGTGCTGGAAGGCCGGTGTCGTCCCGGTCGTGATCACCTACAGCGAAACGACGACGCTGGAATCGCAGCGTTACTTCGGTGGTCCGCTCGCCGGTGCGATCGGGCTGGTCGTGCTGGCCGCGATCCTGCTGGTGGACGCGATCCGCCAGTTCCTGCTCGCCGTCCGGGCCAAGGGCCGCAAGCCCAAGGACTAGCCCGGCCTAGTTGAGCCAGACGAAGGCGGCGTTGACCGCGGTCGAGAACAGCAGCCACAGCAGGTACGGCACCAGCAGCCAGGCCGCGAGCTTCGACCGGCGCCCGAATTCCATCATCGTGATGGGCACCACGAAGTCCAGGACGACGACGTCGGCGAGCGCCAGGGCGTGCGCGCTGCCTGCGAAGAACAACGGCGTCCACAGCAAGGTCAGCAGCAGGCAGAGGCCGTAGAAGGCGAAGCCGCGCGTTTCGCCGTCTGTCCGCCAGTAGAACCAGCCCGCGACGGCGACCAAAAGGAGCAGCGCCGACCACACCGGGCCGTAGAGCCAGCCGGGCGGCGCCCACGACGGGCGGGCCATCGCGTCCTGCGCTTCCGGGCGGGTGGCCACGGCGAGCGCGGCCACCGCCCCCACGATCGCCGACAGCGCGACGAATCCGGCCAGGGCCTGCCAGCGCAGGCGGCGGTGATGAGTCGGCGGTGAAGGCACCGTGGACACGTGGATTCCTCCGCGAGGGTTTCGACGGGAGTGCCTCCCAGCCTAGTGGGGCTGGTCACGCCACGCCCGGAACCGCGAGGACTCAGCGGCGGGTGTCATCGGAGGATTTGCGAGACTGGAGGCGTGACTACCGGAGTCGATCAGTCCAAGGCATGGTTCGAACGAGCGAAGGCCGCGATCCCCGGCGGGGTGAACTCCCCGGTGCGGGCCTTCAACTCCGTCGGCGGCACTCCGCGGTTCATGGTGCGCGGCGAGGGTCCGTATCTCTGGGACGCCGACGGCAACCGCTACGTCGATCTGGTCTCGTCGTGGGGGCCGATGATCCTCGGGCACGCGCATCCGGACGTCGTCGCCGCGGCCCGCGAAGCCGCCATCGACGGCCTGTCCTTCGGCACCCCGACGCGCGGTGAAGTCGAGCTGGCCGAGGAGATCGTCGGGCGCGTGGAGCCGGTGGAGCAGGTCCGCCTGGTCAACTCCGGCACCGAGGCGACGATGAGCGCGATCCGGCTGGCCAGGGGGTTCACCGGCCGGGCGAAGATCATCAAGTTCGCGGGCTGCTACCACGGTCACGTCGACGCGCTGCTCGCCGAAGCGGGCTCCGGCGTCGCGACGCTGGGCCTCCCGACGTCGCCCGGTGTCACCGGCGCGCAGGCGGCCGACACGATCGTCCTGCCCTACAACGACCTCGACGCGGTCCGCAAGTCCTTTGTGGACAACCCGGACTCGATCGCCGCGATCATCACCGAAGCCGCCGCCGGCAACATGGGCGCCGTCGCCCCGGCCGAAGGCTTCAACGCCGGGCTCAAGGAGATCGCGCACGAACACGGCGCGCTTCTGATCATGGACGAGGTGATGACCGGGTTCCGCGTCTCGAAAGCGGGCTGGTTCGGCCTCGACGGCGTCGCGGGCGACCTCTACACCTTCGGCAAGGTGATGTCCGGCGGGCTGCCCGCCGCGGCCTTCGGCGGTCGCGCCGACGTGATGGCGAAGCTGGCGCCGGGCGGGCCGGTGTACCAGGCCGGGACGCTGTCGGGGAACCCGGTGGCCGTCGCCGCAGGGCTCGCGACACTGCGCGCGGCCGACGACGCCGTGTACGCGGCCCTCGACGCCAACGCGAAGCGGCTCGGTGACCTGTTCGACCGGTCGCTGACCGAAGCGGGCGTCGCGCACACCGTGCAGTACGCGGGCAACCTGGTCAGCGTGTTCTTCGGCGAGAACCCGGTGACGAACTACCCCGGCGCGCAGGCATCGGAGACCTGGCGGTTCCCGGCGTTCTTCCACGCGCTGCTGGACAACGGCGTGTACGGGCCGCCGAGCGCGTACGAAGCGTGGTTCGTCAACGCTGCGATGGGTGACGCCGAGTTCGAGATCATCTCCTCCGCGCTGCGCGTGGCCGCCCGTGCCGCCGCCGAGGCGGTCCAGGCGTGAGCGAGACGACGATCGTGCACCTGCTCCGCCACGGTGAGGTGCACAACCCGGACAAGATCCTGTACGGCCGCCTGCCCGGCTTCAAGCTCTCCGACCGCGGTCAGCGCCAGGCACTGACCGTCGCCGAAGCCGTCGCGACGCACGACATCACGCACGTCGTCGCTTCGCCGCTTCAGCGCGCTCAGGAGACCGCGGCACCGATCGCGGCCGCGCATCGGCTGGACGTCGAGACCGACGAAAGGCTCATCGAGGCGGACAACCAGTTCGAGGGCGAGCGCGTCGCCGTCGGCGATGGCGCCCTTCGCCAGCCGAAGCACTGGCCGAAGCTGGTCAACCCGTTCCGGCCGTCCTGGGGCGAGCCGTACGTCGAGATCGCGCACCGCATGCTCGGCGCGATCCACCGGGCACGGCGGGCGGCCGAGGGACACGAGGCGCTGTGCGTCTCGCACCAGCTGCCGATCTGGACCGTGCGGCGGTTCCTGGAGGCGAAGCGGCTCTGGCACGACCCTCGCAACCGGCAGTGCTCGCTCGCGTCGCTGACCAGCCTGGTCTTCGAGGGCGAGGAACTCGTGCGGATCGTCTACAGCGAGCCCGCCGGCACGACCGACCCGAAGGTGACCGGGGCATGAAGCGGCTCATGGCGGCCGTTGCCGTGCTGGCGCTCGTGGTCACGGGCTGCAGCACCGGCAAGGACGCTGTCGTCACCGGCGGCTCGTTCAACTTCGTGTCGCCGGGCGGGAAGGTCGACATCACCTACGACGTCGCGGACCGCCAGCCGTCGCCGACGCTGTCCGGCGACGACCTGATGAACGAGGGCAAGCAGCTTTCGATCGCCGACTTCCCCGGCAAGGTCATCGTGCTGAACCTGTGGGGCCAGTGGTGCGGGCCGTGCCGCGTCGAAGCGCCGGAGATGCAGAAGGTCTACGACCAGACCAAGGCGTCCGGTGTCCAGGTGGTCGGCATCGACCTTCGCGACAACGACCGGGCCCCGGCGCAGGACTTCATGCGGGACCGGAAGCTGACGTACCCGTCGATCTACGACCCGTCGGGCCGGACGCTGCTGCAGCTCTCGGGCTACCCGCGCAACATCATCCCGTCGACGATCGTGCTGGACAAACAGCACCGCGTGGCGGCGGTGTTCCTGCGGGATCTGCTGGCCTCGGATCTGCTGCCGGTCGTGCAGCGCCTGGCCGCCGAACCGGCCTGACCACGGCGAGCGGTTATCCTCCTGTTCCGCCGCGTGGAGCGGCTCTGAACTGGGGAGAAAGAAATGACGACCGCTTCGGACGTGCCCAGATCCGGTCAGCGTGACGCCGAGGCCATGATCGCGGAGGCCAAGAAGGCCCTCTTCGTCATGGTCGGCCTGCTCGTGGTGCTCTGGCTGATCCAGATCTACAACGCCATCGACGGCTACACGCTCGCCCTCGAATACGGGACGCGGGCGCGGGAGATCAGCTCGCTGCCCACCGTGCTGACCGCGCCGCTGATGCACTCCAGCTGGGGACACATCGAGTTCAACTCCGGGCCGCTGTTCATCTTCGGGTTCCTCGCGGCGTATCGCGGGGTGAAGAAGTTCCTCAGCGTCACGGTGCTGATCGCGGTGACGAGCGGCCTCGGCGCGTGGGCCCTGCACGATTCCGGCACGGTCGGGGTCGGTGCGAGCGGCCTGGTCATGGGGTACTTCGGGTACGTGCTCGTGCGCGGGATCTTCGACCGGCACAAGATCGACATCGTGATCGGCCTGGTCATGGCGTTGTGCTTCGCGTACCAGTTCACGAACCTGTTCCCGCAGGACGCGAGGGTCAGCTGGCAGGCGCATCTCTTCGGTTTCCTGGGCGGGTTGATCGGCGGCTGGGTGTTCCGGGACCGCCGTCCCAAGCCGGAGGTCACCGCGCCCGCGTTCCCGACCATCCCGCTCACGCCGCCCGACTCTCTCAAGTAGCCGAGCCGGGACCAACGTCCTGACCGGGTGCGACGTAGGTCCCGTTGAGGACGCCCCGGCGTTTTCACTTCGACCACACTGCCTACGCTCAGCCGGGTGAACTCCGTTTCCGAGCTGGCCCTCTCCGGGCCGTTGCTGCTCGCCGCGGGTGTCGCGCTGCTGGCCGGGACGATCTCCTTCGCGTCGCCGTGCGTCGTGCCGCTGGTGCCCGGATATCTCGCGTACCTGGCGGCGCTGGTCGGCGCGGACGCCCCCGCGGTCAGCGCCGACGAGGAGCGCAAGAAGGGCCGCTACGCCGTCGTCGGCGCGGCGGCGCTGTTCGTGCTCGGGTTCACCGTCGTCTTCGTCGTGACACTCGGGACGCTGGTCTGGATCGCCGACGTCGTCGCGTTCAACCTGGAAGTCCTCCAGCGCATCGGCGGCGTGCTGACGATCGCCATGGCGCTGGTCTTCATCGGCTGGATCCCCGGACTGCAGCGCGAGTTCCGGTCGCACCACGTGCCGCGCGGCGGACTGTGGGGCGCGCCGGTGCTCGGCGCGGTGTTCGGGCTCGGCTGGACGCCGTGCATCGGGCCGACGCTGTCCGCGGTCATCTCCATGGCCAGCGCCACCGGCGGGGCGGCGGCACGCGGCTATGTGCTGATCCTGGTCTACTGCCTCGGCCTCGGCCTGCCGTTCCTCCTCATCGCGTTCGGTGCCCGCTGGGCCGTCCGGGCCACCGACTGGCTGCGCCGCCACGGCCGTCAGGTGCAGATCTTCGGCGGCGTCCTCCTGCTGATCGTCGGCCTCCTGCTGGTGACCGGCCTGTGGGGCGACATGACCGGCTGGATCAGGAACACCCTCGTGACCGACCTCAGGCTGCCCTTGTGACCACCGAATACCGCCCGACGCCGCTGAAGCGGGTCCTCGCCTTCCTGCGCAACACCTGGCGCGGGCTGACGTCGATGCGCACCGCGCTGGTGCTGCTGTTCCTGCTCGCGCTCGCCGCGATGCCCGGCGCCCTGCTGCCGCAGCGAAACCTCAACGTCGCCAAGACCGACGAGTACATCGCCGCGCACGGCTGGTGGGGCGAGCTGCTCGACCGCACGCAGTTCTTCGAGGTCTACGGCAGCGTCTGGTTCTCCGCGATCTACATCCTGCTGATGGTCTCGCTCATCGGCTGTCTCGCGCCGCGCAGTTTCGAATACGCGAAGGCGATGCGCGCGAAGCCGGTGATCACGCCGCGCAAGCTCTCGCGGATGCCGCATCACCTGTCCACCACGACCGACCGGACCCCCGAGACGGTCGTGAAGGACACGCACGAGCTGCTCAAAGGCTGGCGTCGCGTAGAGCGCGAAGAGGCCGACGGGGTCCGAAGCATCTCCGCCGAGCGCGGATACCTCCGCGAGACCGGCAACCTCGTCTTCCACTTCGGCATGCTCGGCCTGATCGTCTTCTTCGCGCTCGGCAAGCTCTTCGGCTACGAAGGCCAGGTCATCGTCCAGGCCGACAACAGCCCGTGGTGCAACTCCGGCATCCTCGGCTACGACACCTTCAACGCCGGGCTGCGCGTCGACGGCACCGACCTGAACGCCTTCTGCATCCGGCTGAAGGACTTCGAGGCGCGCTACACCGCGTCCGGGCAGGCGAACTACTACCACTCCAACATGGAGTACCAGTCCGGCGAGGACCTGCAGACCGGCGCGTGGAAGCCGTACGGGCTCGAGGTCAACTCGCCGCTGCGCACCGCGGGCGACCGCGTCTACCTGCTGAACTTCGGCTACTCCCCGAAGTTCACGGTGACCTTCCCCGACGGCACCGTGCGCACCAACATCACGCCGTGGCGTCCCGCCGACGAGCCGACGAAGCTCTCCGAAGGCGCGACCAAGATCGACCAGCCGGGCATCGCCGACCCGATCGAACGCCGCACCCGTCAGCTCGCGATCACCGGCCTGCTCGCCCCGACCGCGTTCATGCACGGCAACGTGCTGACGTCGTCGCGGCCCGAGGCGAACAAGCCGGCGGTGGCCGTCGACATCTACCGCGGCGACCTCGGCCTCGACGCCGGTCGCGGGCAGTCGGTCTTCCAGATCGACCAGTCGCTCGTCGAGGACGGCAGGCTCAAGAAGCTCACCCGGCAGAACCTGGACCAGGGCCAGGAGACCGTGCTGGACGACGGCACGAAGGTCCGCTTCGACGGCGTCCAGGAGTGGGTGGCCATCCAGGTCTCGCACGATCCGGTGCAGGGCTGGGTGCTGGGCTGCGCGGTCGCGATGCTGATCGGGCTGGCGGGATCGTTGCTGGTCAAACGGCGCCGGGTGTGGATCCGGGTGACCCCGGCGCGTGAAGGTGAGACGGGTACCGTGATCGAGGTCGCCGGGCTGGCGCGCACCGATCAGGCGGGCTACGGCGAAGAGTTCCAGCGGATCAGCGACAAGCTGGTCCAGGGGCAGAGAGGCAACTAGAGGTCATGCCGATCAACGAGACGCTGTCCCAGTACAGCGACTACTCCTACACCACCGCGACGGCGATCTACGTCCTCGCGCTGATGTTCGCGCTCATCGAGCAGGGCTTCGGGGCGAAGGGCCGCCTGGCGGCGGAGCGCTCCAAGCAGAAGGCCCGCGAGCTGGTCGGCGCGGGCGGTCCTTCGGTGACCACCGTGACGCCCGCCGAGCCGCTCCGCGAGGTCGGCCGCCCCGAGCGCATCGGCCGCATGGGCGCCGCGCTGCTGGTGCTCGCCGCGCTGCTGCACCTGGCCGCGATCGTGCTGCGAGGATTCGCCGTGCACCGCGCGCCCTGGGGCAACATGTACGAGTACGGCATGGCCACGACGTTCATCGCGGTCCTGACCTGGATCGTCATCCTGCGGAAGTTCCCGGTCCGCCACCTCACCGGCTTCCTGCTCACGCCGGTCGTGATCCTGATGTTCATCAACGGCACGATGCTGTACACCACGGCCGCGCCGGTGCAGCCCGCGCTGCAGTCGTACTGGCTGATCATCCACGTGTCCGCGGCGATCATCGGCTCGGGCGTCTTCCTGGTCCCCGGTGTCGCGAGCGTTCTTTACCTCTTCCGCTCCGCCCACGAGGACAACCCGGCCAAGTTCCCCAAGTTCGGCCCGAAGCTGCCGACCGCGGACGTGCTCGACCGCATCGCCTACCGCACGACCATCTTCGCGTTCCCCGTCTTCACCTTCGGCGTGCTGTGCGGCGCCGTCTGGGCCGAAGCGGCTTGGGGCCGGTTCTGGGGCTGGGACCCGAAGGAGACCGTCGCGTTCGTCGCCTGGGTCATCTACGCCGCGTACCTGCACTCCCGCGCCACCGCGGGCTGGCGCGGGAAGCGGGCCGCGATCATCAACGTCGTCGGATTCTCGGCGACGGTGTTCAACCTGTTCTTCGTGAACCTGGTGACTTCGGGCCTGCACTCCTACGCCGGGGGCTGACCGTCGCCGCTGCACGCGAGCCGACTACCGTCAATACTGAGGTAGCGGGGGAAGACGTGCGCGGAGGAGGAATTCAGCGGTGACCGGACCCAGTGAAGAATCGGCTCCTGGCCACCCCGAACCCGCCGAGAGCGACCAGTCCTCGGAGCTGTTCTCCGAGGACAGGACGGACTCGGCGCCGCACCCTGCCGCGAGTGCCTTCGAGGCCGAGCCGACCCAGGTCGTCCAGCCCCAGTACCCGCAGCAGCAGGGCCAGTACGCCCAGCAGCAGGCGCTGCCGCAGCCGTCGCAAGGGCAGTACCAGCAGCCCTACGACCAGAACCTGCCCCCGTTGCACCCGCACCAGGCCCAGCAGGCGCCACCGCAGCAGCAGCCTGCCGCCCAGCAGTACCCGCCGCAGCAGCAGTACGCGCCGCAGCCGCAGCAGGCCGTCCAGCAGCCCGGTGTGCCGGGCCTCCCGCAGCCGCAGGGCAGGCACGCGCTCCCGGACGAGCTCGCCACCGCGAGCCTGGTCAAACCGCAGAAGCGCAAGCCGCAGTCGGGCTGGCGCAAGGCGCTTTACGTCGGCTCCGGCAAGCTCGTGAACCCTGGGGAGAGCCCCGCGGACACCCGTAAGCGCGAACTGATCGCGCAGATCAACCAGCCGCTGCGCGGGTGCTACAAGATCGCGATGCTGAGCCTCAAGGGCGGCGTCGGCAAGACCACCACGACGACCACGCTCGGCTCGACGTTCGCTTCGCTGCGCGGTGACCGGGTCGTCGCCGTGGACGCGAACCCGGACCGCGGGACGCTTTCGCAGAAGATCCCGATCGAGACCACCGCGACCGTCCGCCACCTGCTGCGTGACGCGGACAAGATCACCAGGTACAGCGACGTCCGTTCCTACACCTCACAGGGCGGGAGCCGGCTGGAGATCCTCGCCAGCGAGCAGGATCCGGCGGTTTCGGAGGCGTTCTCCGAGGACGACTACCGGCGTACGGTCAACCTGCTGGAGCACTTCTACAACATCGTGCTCACCGACTGCGGGACCGGTTTGATGCACTCGGCGATGAAGGGCGTCCTGGACGTCGCGGACGCGCTGGTGGTGGTCTCGTCAGGCTCCGTGGACGGGGCGCGCAGTGCCTCGGCCACCCTCGACTGGCTGGAGGCGCACGGCTACGGTGACCTGGTCAAACGGTCCGTCGCGGTGATCAACTCGGTCCGGCCCAAGGGTGGCTCCGTCGACCTCGACAAGCTCTCCGCGCACTTCGGCGCGCGAGTCCGTTCGGTCTGCCGCATCCCGTTCGACCCGCACCTGGAAGAGGGCGCCGAGATCGAGCTGGACCGGCTCGGCGCCGACACGCGGCTGGCCTTGCTGGAACTGGCCGCCACCGTCGCCGACGGCTTCGGTGGTCAGCAGTACCAGCCGATCCAGCCCTAGTTACTCTTTGTCCTCGTCTTTACCTTTGCGCTGCTGCTCACCGAGCTTGCGCAGGAAGTCGGGGTCGTCGTCCGGGGCCAGTGTCGGCCGCGACGAGGGCACTCCGACTCGCTCGATCCCGAACGCGCGCCACAACACCACGGCGACGGTGAGCGCTCCGATGGCCGCGAGCAGATAGATCATGCTCGGTCCCTTTCCGCGTGGAGGACGTTGCTCAGTCCCACGAGGCTAGCCTCTTTGCCGCGCACGGGGGGACCCACGGATACCCCAATGTGACGAAGGGCCATTGCGGTCCCTTCGTCACCGGAGTCCCAATTGGGAGAAATGCCCAGGTCAGACCTTGCGGGCGGGCTCGCTGGCGTCGGTGGTCAGCTCGGCGAGGAGCTCGTTCACTTCGGCCTCACGGAACCGGCGGTGCCCGCCGGGAGTGCGGATCGAGCCGATCCGGCCCGCGGTCGCCCAGCGGGTAACGGTCTTGGGGTCAACCCGGAACAGGGCCGCCACTTCACCGGGGGTGAGCAACCTTCCGCCCATGGTCGCGGTCATTTTCCGCCTCCTTCACGGCTTCACTGCTAAACCGGAGGCGGGCACAGTGCCCGTCGTGCCGGGTAGCCAACACGGCAATCGTTGCATCTCACCCGTCAGGTACTCGAACGGTTGTCCAACAGTAAAGAGCCCTTAAAGGTCAAAACCGACAACCGCGACATGGCCGCCGGGCACCGCGGTCTTGTCACAGAAGTACGAAAACGCGCCCTGATCCCGCGAATCCCGCCGTGGCCCCTAAGGTGTAGCGGTGGACCAGGTGGATCGGAAGATCATCGCGGCATTGCGGGAGAACGG
Organism: Amycolatopsis alba DSM 44262; assembly: GCF_000384215.1. Taxonomy (NCBI): domain Bacteria; kingdom Bacillati; phylum Actinomycetota; class Actinomycetes; order Pseudonocardiales; family Pseudonocardiaceae; genus Amycolatopsis; species Amycolatopsis alba. The sequence continues at coordinate 4,293,826 of NZ_KB913032.1, forward strand.
TCGGGCTACCTACGCCGACCTCGGCCGGTCTGTCGGCCTCTCGGCGTCATCAGTGCACGAGCGGGTCGGCAAACTCGAGGCAGCCGGCGTGATCACCGGGTACCACGCCATGGTCGATCCCAGCACGGTCGGACTGGGCGTGACGGCACTGGTCGGCATCCACCCCACCGACACCGCGACCGACGAAGACGTCGCGGCCGCGCTCGGGGCGCTGGACGAGGTCGAAAGCTGCTACGCCGTCGCAGGTGACGAAGCGTTCGTGGTCAAGGTGCGGGTGGCGACCGTCGACGATCTGGAGCGGTCGCTCAACCGGCTGCGGAGGATCCCCGGCGTCGGCCGGACGAACACCACCGTCGTGCTCTCCACCCGCTTCGAAGGGCGGCCCAACAACGCGGGCCTGGAGGACGAGCGGAACGGCAACGCGTAGCCTGCGTTGATGTGAGCGACAATCACCTGCCCCGCGACCTGACGTTGTATGTGCTGGCCAGGTTCGCCCTGGTCGGGGTCATCGCCGGCGGGTTGCTGCTGGCCAACGTCCCACTGCTGGTCTCGCTGCTGATCGGGCTGGTCGTCGGGCTGCCGCTGGGCATGCTGCTGCTCCGCTCGCTGAACGCGCGCGTGACGGCCGGGCTCGCCCGCCGCAACGAAAAGCGGGCTCGCGCCCGTGCCGATCTGCGCTCTCAGCTGCGCGGCGACCGGGTGGACGGGGCAGCGTGAGCCGGCTGCACAGCCGCAGCTGGGTCCGCGAAGCCGTCCGCATCATCGAGGCCGACGCGAACCGCAGCGCTGACACGCACCTGCACGTCTTCCCGCTGCCCGTCGACTGGGGCATCGACCTGTACCTGAAGGACGAGTCCGTCCACCCGACCGGCTCGCTCAAGCACCGGCTCGCGCGCTCGCTGTTCCTGTACGGCCTGGTGAACGGCCAGATCGGGCAGGACACCGTGCTCGTCGAGGCCTCCAGCGGCTCGACGGCGGTTTCGGAGGCGTACTTCGCGCGGATGCTCGGCCTGCGGTTCATCACCGTGGTGCCGCGCAGCACCTCGCCGGAGAAGATCGCGCTCATCGAGTTCTACGGCGGCGAATGCCACTACGTCGACCGCGCGCCGGACATGTACCCGGAGGCCGAGAGGCTCGCTTCGGAGTGCAACGGCCACTACCTCGACCAGTTCACCTACGCCGAGCGCGCGACCGACTGGCGCGGAAACAACAACATCGCCGAATCGGTGTACGCGCAGATGCAGTCCGAGCGGCACCCCGTGCCGACGTGGATCGTGGTCGGCGCCGGGACCGGCGGCACGAGCGCGACCTTCGGCCGCTACGTGCGCTACAAGCGGCACACCACGAAGATCGCCGTCGTCGACCCGGAGAACTCGTCGTTCTACGGCGCATGGGAGACCGGCGCGCTCGACTACGCGACCGGCATGCCGTCGCGGATCGAGGGAATCGGGCGGCCGCGCGTCGAGCCGTCGTTCGTGCCCGGTGTGATCGACGAGATGCTGCAGGTGCCGGACGCCGCTTCGCTGGCGGCGATCCGCGTGCTGCGCGAGCGGACCGGGCACTGGGCGGGCGGCTCGACCGGCACGAACCTCTTCGGCGCTTTCACCCTGATCTCGCGGATGGTTTCGGAAGGCCAGGCCGGCAGCATCGTCACGCTGCTGTGCGACGGCGGCGAGCGGTACGCGAACACGTACTACGACGACGCGTGGCTGGCGCAGAAGGACATCGACATCGCGCCCTACCTGGAGAAGTACCGGGAGTTCCTGGTGAGCGGGAAGCTCGCTCCGGAAGCCTGACCGGCAGGGTCGCTCGGTGCTGATCCAGCGTGCCGCGGGGGTGTTGCGAAAGCCACTTTCGCAACCTTCAACGTTGCGAAAGTGGCTTTCGCAACCTCGGCTGGGCGGCCCTACCTCAGGTTCGCCGGATCACCAAAGGAGCAAGGGACCTTTGCTATCGCCGGGGCCGTATCTTGTGGCTGCCTGGTGCCGCGACGGGCACGGGTAGTGGGTCGAAGCGGGAAACCCAAGGGATGAACGGTCCGTTCAGCCCCGTTCAGAGCGTGAGGGCGACCGCGGTCAGGACCGCCCACCCCAGCATGGCGAATCCGGTGTCCCGCAGCGCCGGGATCAGCGCCCGCCCCTGCGCGCCACCGCCGACGGCCTTGACCGACTTCAGCAGCAGCGGCGCGGTCAGCAGGCCCAGCAGCGCCCACGGCGTCACGAAGGCGAGCAGCACGCTCACGACGTACGGCACCGTGACCAGCACCAGGTAGAGCCTCCGGGTGCCCTTCTCGCCGAGCCGGGTGGCGAGTGTGCGCTTGCCGGACTCGATGTCGGTCGGGATGTCGCGGAGGTTGTTGGCGGTCAGTACGCCGGTCGAGAACGAACCGACGGCGACAGCGCAGCCGAGCGCGGTCCAGCTGAGCTGTCCGGCCTGGACGTACACCGTGCCAAGCACGCCGGCGAGCCCGAAGAAGACGAAGACCGCGATCTCACCGAAACCGTAGTAGCCGTAAGGCTTCTTGCCGCCGGTGTAGAACCAGGCGCCGAGGATGCAGACCGCGCCCATCGCCAGCAGCCACCACAGGCCGCTGATCGCGACGAGCACGAGCCCGAGAACTCCGGCGAGCCCGAGAGCAACGAGAGCGGCCGCCAGGACCGCCTTCGGCTTCGCGACGCCGGAGCCGACCAGTCGCAGCGGGCCGACGCGGTTCTCGTCGGTGCCGCGGATGCCGTCGGAGTAGTCGTTGGCGTAGTTGACACCGACGATCAAGGCCAGTGAGACCAGCAGCGCGAGAACCGATCGGGACCAGGAGAAGCCGTCGAGCGCGATCGCGGCGCCGACTCCGGCGACCACCGGCGCCACCGCGTTGGGCAGCGTCCGCGGGCGCGCCCCTTCGATCCATTCACCAGCAGTCGCCATGCCGCCATTCTGGCCCTGGCCACTACCGGCCGGTATGCGGGGCTCGTCACCCGCTCGCGGTGCCGAGCCACCGCGAGCGGACGACGGGTCGCGCTACTTCAGGTTGTTGATCGTGTCTTCCAGGGTCCAGGTGAGTGTGCCGCTGTTCGGAACGGCGGTTTCCGGTTCGTCCGCCAGCGCGGGCCCGGCCAAAGCGACCAGGCCCATCGTGACGGCGGTGCAGGCCAATACTGTGCGTGTCCAGCGCGTCATACCTAGACGTAAACCCGTGGGTAATGATCGTGTCAACAACGTCCCGGTAATCGGTGGAGAATTCACGACCTTCGTAGGAGATTCCTGACGGCCGTCCTGTCGACCTTGCCGGGGCCTCGCAAGGGGAGCTCTGCGGCGAACTCGACCCGCTTCGGCGCGGCCGCCACACCGGCCTCTTCGCGGCATGCCGCACGGAGCGAATCGACGTCGCAACCAGCGCCGACGACGAGCGCGACGACGGCCTCGCCCCACTCGGGGTCAGGTACTCCGACCACGCACGCGTCCCGGATTCCGGGCTGCGCGGTCAAGATCCGTTCGACGGCGGCCGCGGCCACCTTCACCCCGCCGGTGTTGATCATGTCGTCAACGCGCCCGAGGATCTCCAACCGCCCGTCGGCCGACCACCGGCCGCGGTCGGAAGTCCGGAAGCGGCCGCCCTCGAAAGCCTCCGAAGTCAGGTCAGGTCGCAGTCGGTAGCCATGCGAGAGCACGTCACCCGTGATACACACCCGCTCTTCTTCGAGTTCGACGTGTACTCCGTCCAGCGGTACGCCTTCGTAGACGCAGCCGCTGGCGGTCTCGCTCATGCCGTACGCGGGGACGATCTTCACGCCCGCTTCGGCCGCGCGCTCGCGGAGCCCGGCGGTGGTCGCCGCGGCCCCGATCACGATCGCGTCGAAGGCGCGGGCCGCCGCGAGCCCCGCGCCACCGGCGTCGAGCAGCCGTCCGAGCTGGGTCGGCACGAGAGCGGTATAGCGCGGCCCGTCCAGGGCGAGCAGCGGCGCGGCGGCCTCGGCGAAGTCGTCCGGCCGGAACCCGGAGGTGGGCATCGCGGCGGGCGTCGTCCCGGCCAGCAGCGAGCGGACCAGGACCTGCAGTCCGCCGATGTACTGCGCCGGGGTCGCGAGCAGCCAGTGCCCCGGTCCGCCGAGGCGCGCGTGGGTGGCGTGCGCCGACGCGGCCAGCGCGGCGGCCGAGAGCAGGACGCCCTTCGGTTCGCCGGTGGATCCCGAGGTGGCGATGATCACCGCCGTCCCGTGCTCGGCCGGGCGTGTCGGCTCCATCGCGTCCCGCAGGGCGTCCGACGCGTAGGGGAGGACGGCCGGGCCGCCGCCGAGCGCCTCGGCCAATGCCGAGGTCAGCCCGGTGATCGACGCCGGACTCCCGTCCACCTCCACCGCACGCATCCCGCCACCCTACGTCCGCCCCCGGATCGCGTTCAGCCCGCTAAACGCGATTTGCCTGGTCAGTAGTAGTAGGGGAAGGCCGACCAGTCGGGGGAACGTTTCTCCAGGAAGGAGTCGCGGCCTTCGACGGCCTCGTCCTGCATGTACGCCAGCCGAGTGGTCTCGCCGGCGAAGAGCTGCTGGCCGACCAGACCGTCGTCGGTGAGGTTGAACGCGTACTTCAGCATCCGCTGCGCGGTCGGCGACTTGCCGTTGATCGCCCAGGCCCAGTCCAGCGCCTCGGCCTCGAGCTCCGCGTGCGGGACGGCGGAGTTGACCGCGCCCATCGCCTGCATCTGCTCGGCCGTGTACTCGCGCCCGAGGAAGAAGATCTCCCGCGCGAACTTCTGCCCGACCTGCTTGGCCAGATACGCCGAGCCGTAGCCTCCGTCGAAGGAGCCGACGTCGGCGTCGGTCTGCTTGAACCGCGCGTGCTCGGCCGAGGCGAGCGTGAGGTCGCACACCACGTGCAGCGAGTGCCCGCCACCCGCCGCCCAGCCGGGGACCACGGCGATGACCACCTTCGGCATGAACCGGATCAGCCGCTGGACCTCGAGAATGTGCAGCCGTCCGGCCCTGGCCGGATCGATCGTGTCGGAGGTCTCCCCGTCCGCGTACTGATACCCGGAGCGTCCGCGAATACGCTGGTCACCGCCGGAACAAAACGCCCAGCCGCCGTCCTTCGGCGACGGGCCGTTGCCGGTGAGCAGGACGCAGCCGACGTCCGAGCTCATCCGCGCGTGGTCGAGCGCGCGGTAGAGCTCGTCGACGGTGTGCGGACGGAAGGCGTTGCGGACCTCGGGACGGTCGAACGCGACACGCACGACACGTTTGCCTGAGCGGCTCTCAGAGGAGCGGTGATAGGTGATGTCGGTGAAGTCGAAACCTTCGATCTCGGTCCACAAGGCGGGGTCGAACAGCTCGGAAACCTGGGCGTCATCCACGTTTGGGAGAATAGGACGTGTGGCCGTGAGTCGTAGAGTGAAACCCGAGGTCTGCCGGTGAATCCTTCCACCGCGCAGGCAAGGGTCATCGTCGACGAACTCGTCCGCAACACCGTCTCGCACGTCGTCCTCTGTCCGGGCTCACGCAACGCCCCGCTGTCGATCGCGCTCTACGACGCGGCGGCCGCCGGACGGCTCCAGTTGCACGTCCGCATCGACGAACGCGGCGCCGCCTTTCTCGCCCTCGGCATCGCCGCGCGCACCGGCCGCCCCGTCGCCGTGCTGTGCACCTCGGGCACCGCGGCCGCGAACTTCCACCCCGCCGTGCTGGAGGCCGACCGCGCGGGTGTCCCGTTGATCGTGCTGACCGCCGACCGCCCGCCCGAGATGCGGGCCGCGGGCGCGAGCCAGGTCATCGACCAGCATCAGCTCTACGGCAACGCCATCCGGTACTTCGACGAGCTCGCCGTCGCCGAACGCCGCGCCGGGCAGAACTCGTACTGGCGTGGCCAGATCTGCCGCGCCTGGAACGCCGCGTACGGCGAGTGGCGGTGCGGGCCGGTGCATCTGAACATCCCGTTCCGCGAGCCGCTCGTCCCCGACATCAACGATGACGGCGAGTGGTACGAGTCACTCGAAGGGCGTCCTGACGGCGCTCGCTGGACCGAGCTCCCCGACTTCGGCGCGCTTCCCTCGTTCGTGGTGCCCTCGGCACGCCACGGCCTGGTCATCGCGTGCGACACCGGCGTGCAGGCCGCCAGCGAATGGGCCGAGCAGCACGGCTGGCCGGTCGTCTCCGAGACCGGCGGTATCGGGCTGGCAGGCGCGACGGCGATCTCGTCCGGCGCGTGGCTGCTCGGCGTCGAGGAGTTCATCTCGCGGCACAAGCCCGAGCAGGTCCTGTGCATCGGCCGTCCGACGGTGTTCCGGCAGGTCCAGCGGGTGCTGTCCGATCCGGACGTCGAGGTGCTGCTGGTCCGGCCCGATTCGGACTGGCCCGCGCCCGCGCACAACGTCCGCCAGGTCGGCCAGTGGTTCGACGAGCCGACCAAACCGGCCGATCCGGACTGGCTGGCCAGCTGGCAGCGTGCGGACAAGGCGGCGTCTTCGGCGGTGGCCGAAGCGCTGGCGGCCGAACCGTGGCCGAGCGGGTTGCGCCTGGCCACCGAGCTGGTCGACGCCGTTCCGGAGGGGTCGCTGCTGGTCGTCGGCTCGTCCAATCCGACCCGTGACGTCGCGCTCGCCGGACGGCTGCGGCCCGACGTCCTCGTGCACCGCAACCGCGGCGTCGCCGGGATCGACGGCATGGTGTCGACCGCGATCGGCGCCGCGACCGTCCACAGGGGACATTCGTACGCCCTGCTCGGCGACCTGACCTTCCTGCACGACGCGAGCGGCCTGCTCACCGGGCCCGCCGAACAGCGCCCCGACCTGACGATCGTGGTGCTCAACGACGACGGCGGCGGGATCTTCTCCCTGCTGGAGCAGGGCGCGCCCGAGCACAACGCCGGTTTCGAGCGCGTTTTCGGGACCCCGCACGGCGCCGATCTCGGCGCGCTGTGCGCCGGTTACCGCGTCCCGCACGTCGTCGCCGAGACGCTCACGGAGTTTCGAGCGGCGCTGAAGCCCGCGCCGGGGCTGCGGGTGGTGGAGGTCCGGGTGGACCGAACGCGCCACCGCGAGCTGCACGCGCGACTCCGTACGGCGGTTTCCTCCGCGGTGGGCGCTGTCTAGCCGATTTGCGTCTCAGTCCAGAGGGTAGGAACCCCTCCTTCGGACGTGTCTCCGTCATGATCATCTGGATAGTTTCGAGCGCGCTGACAAATCCTGGGAGGATTCGCAATGCGCTTGAAGACTCGCGCCGGCTTCGCCGGATTGACCGCGGGCGTCGTCTCGGTGCTGCTCGTGGGCACCGCGTCCGCCGCGGCCGCACCCGGCTCGATCGGCATCGGTGACCCGTACTACCCGCACGCCGGGAACGGCGGCTACGACGTCGGGCACTACGACCTGCGGCTGACCTATCAGCCTTCGACGGACCTGCTGTCCGGCTCGACGACGATCCTGCTGACCGCGACTCAGGACCTGTCGCGGTTCAACCTCGACTTCGGCCTGAAGGTGTCGAGCGTCCGGGTCGACAACCGGCCCGCGCAGTTCGCGACGTCGACCGACGGCACCGGCGAGCTGAGCGTCACGCCCGCCACGCCGCTGAAGAAGGGCCAGACGGCGACCGTCGTCGTGGCCTACGCGGACACGCCGTCGAAGGTGAAGATCGACGGCTTCACCGCCTGGAAGAAGACCCCGGACGGCGCGCTGGCCGTCGACGAGCCGCAGAGCTCGGCCTGGTGGTTCCCGTCCAACGACCACCCGACCGACCTGGCCACCTACGACATCTCGGTCGAGGTCCCGAACGACGTCGCGGCGCTGTCGAACGGCACGCTCGTGCGCAAGACCGTGCAGCGGCCGGGCTGGACGCGCTGGAACTGGCGCAGCACCAAACCGCAGGCGACGTATCTCACGTCGCTGGAAGTCGGCAAGTTCGAGGTGAACGAGCAGACCACGCCGGACGGCAAGCCGTTCATCACCGCCTACGGCGCCGACCTCGGCGACTCGCTCGGCGCGGCCAAGGCCAGCATCGAGCGGACGCCGGAGATCACCGAGTTCCTCGCCTCGAAGTTCGGGCCCTACCCATTCGAGGCGCAGGGCGGCGTCGCCACCACCGGCATCACCTTCGCGCTGGAGAACCAGACGCGGCCGGTGTACGGCGCGCGGGCGTTCCGGTCCGGGTCCAACACCTCGGTCGTCGCGCACGAGCTGGCGCACCAGTGGTTCGGCGACAACGTCACGCTCGGCAAGTGGAGCGACATCTGGCTGAACGAGGGCTTCGCCTCCTACGCCCAGTTCCTGTGGTCGGAGGCGACCGGCGAGGGAACGGCCGACGAACTCGCCCAGTACATCTACGACGCGCATCCGGCCACCGACCCGTTCTGGCAGGTCCTGCCCGCCGACCCCGGTGCGGACAAGCAGTTCGACGCGGCCGTCTACGACCGCGGCGCGCTCGCGGTGCAAGCGCTGCGCAAGGCTGTGGGTGACGACACGTTCTTCCGGATCCTGCAGACCTGGCAGCAGGCGAAGAAGAGCAAGTCGGCGGTGATCCCGGAGTTCATCGCGCTGGCGGAGAAGATCTCGGGCAAACCGCTGTACGACCTGTTCCAGACCTGGTTGTACACCAAGGGCAAGCCCGCCGTGGGGCCGAACGGTGTGTCGGCCGCGGCTCAGCGGGCCGCTGTGGCCCCGGTCGCACCCAAGTCCTACCCGCAGATCAAGGCGACCCAGGAATTGCTCGCCGAGCGACACGCCCACTGACGGGTAGCGATACGCTCGCGGCGTGACGGCCAAAACGGAGCGGGTGAGGCGCATCGGGTGGTTTGCCGCCCTCGTTGTCGCCTCACTCGTCACCGTGCTCTGCGTCTCGCTGCTGTTCGCCGCCTTCCGCAACGACAGCGCGATCGAAGCCCAGCTCGGCCAGGCGACAGCGCAGGTCGAGTCGGTGGCGTTCGACCGGACGATCATCAACTACGCCACCCCCGACGGCATCATGCACAGCCCGTCCAACGGCGTGCTCTACCCGGCAGGCCTGGCCGCCGGGCAGCTGGTGAACATCGAGTACGACGTCGGCGACCCGGAACTCGCGCGGGTGGCCGGGCGCTCGGCGGCGAACACGCTGCTGCCGCTGGGCAGCATGATCTTCTTCACCTGGCTGATCGCCGGTCCGCTGCTGTGGTGGATCCGGCGGCAGCGGCTGGCCTACCGGCGCTCTCTCACCGAGGCGACCCCCGCCTGATCACGCGAGTCCCGCCTCCAATCACGCGAGTCCCCCTTCCAATCACGCGTGTCGTCCGTCTGATCACGCGTGTCGTCCGGATCGGTCCGCGAGGCCGCTGTGCGGAATCGGCGAACTCGCGTGATCAGATGGACGACACACGTGATCAGGCGGACGGCACGTGTGATCAGACGGACATCACACGTGATCAGGCGGCGAACTCGCGTGATCAGGCGGCGAACTCGCGTGATCGGAGGCGGAACTCGCGTGATTGGAGGCGGGACTCAGCCGACCGACTCCTGCCACCAGCCCAAGACCTCGTCGGCCACTCCAGGGGCCGCGACCAGGAGGGCGTCGACGGGGAGCGCCGCGTCTTCCCCGTGCCGGTCCAGCACCACGGCCCCCGCCTCGATGGCCAGCGCGACCGAGCCGGCGACGTCCCATTCGCGGTAGCTGTGCAGCACCGCCGCGGCCGCGTGACCCAGCGCGACCTGCGCGATCGCCAGTGCGGCCGAGCCGAGCACCCGGACCCCGGCGTGCGCGGCGGCGGCCCGTTCGATGAACTGGCCCATTCCCGGCCAGACGCCCTTGCGGGTGAGTTCGGTGCAGACGATCGCCCCGGCGGTCCCGCGGCGGTCGGTGAGCGTGATCGGCTTGCCGTTGGCACGGGCGCCGCGGCCGCGGGCGGCGGCGTAGATCTGGGCGCGGTAGGGGTCCGCGACCACGCCCACCACCGGTCCTGACGCGTCGATCAGGGCGAGGCTGTACGCGCACCAGGGGACACCGGCGACGTAGTTCGCGGTGCCGTCGACCGGGTCGACCACCCAGCGGTACTTGGCGACGTCGGCGCCGTGGTCGGCGCCGAATTCACCGCCGACGACGGGGATGCCGGGGAACTCGGCGGTCAGTACGCGGCGGGTGTGGCGTTCGAGGATGCGGTCCGTGTCCGTGACCCAGTCGAAGGGTGAGTCCCTCGGATCGGGCTGGGCGCCCCGGCCCGCGGTCGCGGTGATCACGTCGGTCGCGTCGTTGGCCAGCCGCCCGGCCACTTCGAGGGCCCTCGACAGCAGTCCGGGCTCGACGGGCTGAGGCGCCCTTGACGACAGGAGGGTCATGCCTGCCTAGTGTGGCCGAAACTGGTTTACGGAACACGACCTTGAGATGACATGTCGTCTGTTCCGTTTTTGTTGGCGTGGGCGTCACAACCGGATGCGAAAGTGATCGTCGTGCGAGTCGCGATAGTCACCGAAAGTTTCCTGCCCCAGGTGAACGGCGTGACCAACTCCGTGCTCCGCGTCGTGGAACACCTCCGCGACCGCGCGCACGACGTGCTGATCATCGCTCCTGGGCCGGGTCCCGCTGAGTATCTCGGCGCCCCGGTCGTGCGTATCCCCGCCCTCGACTTCCCTGGCGTGAACTCCCTCCCGGTCGGGGTGCCGACGCGGACGGTGCTCACCGCGCTGGCCGATTTCGGGCCGGACGTGGTGCATCTGGCGTCGCCGTTCGTGGTCGGGGCCCGTGGGCTCGCCGCGGCGAGACGGCTGAGGGTGCCGTGTGTCGCGGTGTACCAGACCGACATCGCCGGTTTCGCCGCCGCGTATGGCTTCGGCCTCGCCGCCCGCGCGGCCTGGCGCTGGGTGCGGCGCCTGCACTCGCGGGCCGACCGCACGCTCGCGCCGTCGTCGGATTCGATGGAACAGCTGAAACTGCACGGGATCCCGCGGGTGCACCGCTGGGCGCGGGGTGTCGACATCGAGCGGTTTTCGCCGGTCCACGCCGATCCCGCGTTGCGCGCCGAGCTGGCGCCGAACGGCGAACTGCTGGTCGGTTTCGTCGGCAGGCTCGCGCCCGAAAAGGAGGTCGAGCGGCTGACGGCGCTCGCCGGGGTCGACGGGATCCGCGTGGTCGTCGTCGGTGACGGGCCGGAGCTGCCGATGCTGCGCGAGCGGATCCCCGGCGCCGCGTTCCTCGGTGCCCGATACGGCGAAGAGCTTTCCGCCGCGTACGCGAGTTTCGACATCTTCGTCCACACAGGACCGCACGAGACGTTCTGCCAGGCCATCCAGGAGGCGATGGCGTCCGGGCTGCCGGTGCTCGCCCCGGACGCGGGCGGCCCGAAGGATCTGGTCCTGCCCGGCCGCACCGGCTACCTGCTGCCCGCGGACCGGGCCGGGTTCGCGACGGCGCTGGTGGACAAGGTGAACGACCTGCGCGACGACGCGCTGCGCGCCAGGCTGGGGGAGAAGGCGCGCAAGGTGGTGCTGGGCCGGACCTGGCCCGCCGTCTGCCGGGAACTCGTCGGCCACTACGAGGCGGTTCAGGGCAAAGTCGCTCGCGCGGCCTGACCGGTGCACATCGTCCAGCTCGCCAACTTCTACGGGCCACGCTCGGGCGGGCTGCGGACGGCGCTGCACCATCTCGGCGCGGGCTATGTGGCGAGCGGCCATCAGGTGACGCTCGTGGTGCCAGGGCAGCGCTATGCGGACGAGACGCTGCCGTCGGGAGTCCGCCGGTGTTCCCTTCCGGCACCGCGGATCCCCGGCACCGGCGGCTATCGCGCGGTCGATCCGCATCGGGTGCGCGCGGTGCTGAATCGCCTCGAACCGGACAGACTGGAAGTGTCCGACAGGCTCACGCTGCGCGGCATGGGTGTCTGGGCGCGGCGCAACGGCGTGCCCAGCATGGTGATCTCACACGAGCGGCTGGACAGGCTGCTGGAGCAGTTCCTGATGCCGGAGCCCGTCGCGCGGCGCGTCGCGGACGTCGCGAACCGGCGGATGGCGCGGCACTATGACACGGTCGTCTGCACGACGGGGTTCGCCCGCGCGGAATTCGACCGGATCGCCGCGCCGAACGTGCGGCGGGTCCCGCTCGGTGTCGACCTCACGACGTTCGCCCCGGCCCGGCGCGACGACGGCTGGCGGCACACGCTGTCCGGGAACGCGGACACGCTGCTCGTCCACTGTGGACGTCTGTCGCCGGAGAAGCACGTCGAGCGCAGCGTGGACACCGTCGCCGAGCTGACCGAGTCAGGACACCGCGTACGGCTCGTGATCGCGGGCGACGGGCCTCGGCGGCGAACGCTGGAACGCCGGGCGCGCGGGCTCCCGGTGACCTTCCTCGGTTTCCTCGCCGGACGCGGCGACGTCGCGCGCCTGCTGGCCAGCGCCGACGTCTCCCTCGCACCCGGTCCACATGAGACGTTCGGGCTGGCCGCGCTGGAGGCGCTCGCTTCGGGGACGCCGGTGGTGGTCTCGGCGTCGTCGGCGCTGCGGGAGATCGTCCGGCCGGGTTGCGGCGCGGCCGTCGACGATCTCGCCCCGGCGTTCGCGGGCGCGGTCACCGAGCTTTTGAAGAGACCAGAGATCGCCCGGCGTGCGGCGGCGCGGGCGCGCGCGGAGGATTTCGCCTGGCCACGATCGGTACAGGGAATGCTCTCCGCGCACACTTGATCACTTTGTATCTTCTTTGTACAACCGGCATTCATCGTCCCCTCACGCCATCGAGCGAGAGGACGGCACGTGAGGTTCGAAGTACTGGGAACGTTCAGCATCTCTTCCGGTTCGCGGTCGGTCCCGCTGCACGGCCGGATGAGAAGAACCCTCCTCGGCGTGCTGCTGGTCCGCGCGAACACCTACGTGCCCGTGAACGTGCTCACCGAGGCCCTGTGGGAGAGCCGCTGGGAGCCTCGCGCGGTGCCGAAGCTGCACTGGCACGTCCACAAGCTGCGGCAGGCCCTGCCCGAAGGCGACCGGCTCGGGTTCGACAACGGCGGCTACCGGCTGGAGGTCCACCCCGGCGAACTGGACGTCGAGACCTTCGAAACGCTCGGAAGCCAGGCGCTGAAGTCCGCGGACCCCGCGCAGCGCGCCTCGCTGATCCGGCAGGCCCTCACCCATTGGCACGGCGCGCCCTACGACGGCCTGGACGTCCCGCTGCTTTCGGACGAGACGATGCGGCTCTCGGAACACCGTCTGGTCCTGCTCGAAGAGCTCTACCAGGCCGAACTGGACCTCGGGCGGCACGCGAGCGCGGCCGTCGAGCTGACGGAGCTGGTGCGGCGGCATCCGCTGCGGCAGCGGGCCCAGTACCTCCTGATGGACGCTCTGTGGCGAGCCGGGCGCACGTCCGACGCGCTGGCGGCGTACCGGCGTGCGCGCCGGTTCTCGGTCGACCAGCTCGGCCTCGAACCGGGGCCGGAACTGCGGGTGCTGGAGCGGAGGATCCTCGCCGGTGAGGTCGCGGGGGCCGGTGCGCACCGTGCCCCGGCGTTGCTTCACCGGACCAGGTGAACCTACGGGGCGTCGCTTTGCTCCCGCTTGGCCGAAGTGTCTCAGCGGAGTCGGGTTAGTGTTCGGGGTCCCAGAAGCCCTGAATCTGCCTAAGCAGTACGGACCTCATAGCCGGAGCGGGATACTTCGGCTATGAGGTTAGCGCAAGAATTCATCTACTGGCACTGCGGACAGAAGGCGCGCTACCTCCTCATTTACCCATTTTGCAAGGTCAACTGCGTGTTTGCCGACGCTTCCACTTTCTATAACTGCATCTGCGATCTTCTTCTTTATCGAGTTTAGCTCGCTCTTCTTGATCTCAAGGACTGGCTTTTTGCCTTTGTCTTCTAGAAGCATGTGAGCTTGAGCTGTCGATTCAATAAGGTCCTTGTCGAGATAGCGTTCGATACCTCTGAATGACTCGCCAAGAAGTGGATTAACGAGCTCCACGGGGGTTATTGCTGCCCCTGAGTATTCATGTGGAGAGATTACCTTTTGATATTGTGCAAGATCTTTTGTCTCCCAGTCGCGAAGGACTAGGACGGGAGCTATATTGGGACGAGAAGCCAATGCGCCCTTGTTGTATTTCAAGTACTGCAGAAGAGTGTCTCCGGCGGTACCTTCCCCGAAGATCTCGTCAGGTGCCACCAGGCGCCACCTTGGTCGGATGCCGCCCTCCTTTAGTGCCGCATTCAAATGAATCGCATCGAATGCGCCCTCGACTATGACCATTGGAAAATCTGAGTACTCAAGCAATGGATGGCGATAAGTTGTTATAGCAAGTCTGGTAGATCTGGTTAGAGCATCGCGCGGCGTGAGCTTCTCTACGGTAGTGCCTGTATGTGGATGCGACGCAAGCCATGTTTGCGAAGCCACCCGGACAAACTCATCCTGATGAGTAGTTAAGAAGACTTGACGACGAGGATCTTGTGCATATTTGAAGAGGTCTTGCGCGAACCTGGTCCGAAGTCCGGCATGCAGGAAGGACTCGGGCTCCTCGATTGCCCAAATGCTTGCCTGGACCCAGCCAAACGCCCTTCCTCGGGAAACCCTATCGACCAGATCGAGAAAGTGAAGCAAAATGAATGATTGTGCGCCTGAGCCTTCGAACTCTGGCGAGCGGCCAGCTCCGTTTGATACGGATTGTATCGCCACATCGAAGGCAAGTTCGGCAAAATCAGTTGGAAGTGCCGGGTTTACCGAAAGGCTCTTAATTCCGGATCCGACGTTCTTGGAAACGTCGGATAGCATCTGTTCGCCGGTTCGAGAGAGGGCTAGCATGAGGTTGGCGACGTCGTCTTGCTTATAGGCTTGAGTGCCCTGCAGGCGTCTTACTAGTTCACTGCGCAATGGTTGCGCATATTGCTGGATTAGGTCGGCAGGACGTGCATGATTTGGAATATATCTAAATGTTACCGCTCGCGTGAACAGTGCGAGGTTGGGAACCTGTGACGGGTCTGCATTCTGCAGTTTGTCAAGACTTGGGCCAAATGAAAACGAGTCTGCAATCCCTTGTCCTTGAGGGTCGATTGTCCAAGTTCTTTGGATCGCAATCTGATCTTTGAGACCGTGTTCTTTTAAAAAGTCTTCTTGCTTGCGTACTTTGAAGCCATCGGCTAGGTTGAATTCGACGCCTACTGAAATTAACTTCTTTTTTCCTTGAGGTGCATAATCGGAGAGATCTCTGCTCATGTCGACGTTAGAGTGTCGTTCATCGACCAGTCCGTTGAAGAACAGGTTCAGTGCGCGTAAAATATTTGACTTTCCTGAACTGTTGAGTCCAATGATCGGCACGTATCCTTCGATGTCGTCCACGTTGAGATTTCGAATTGACCGAAAGCTTTCGACTCTTACGGTCTTTATTAGCCTCATCTACTACCCCTCGCGAACTGCATCCGGAACGACCGACGAGGTTAGCTGCTGCCGTGTGACCTGCATCATCGGCTCTCCGTCAGGTGCGAGCCTAACGCGAATGGCTACTTCAAGTTACTGCATATGCACGAAGTGTGATATCGATGCGCGTTGCGCAATGTTGAACGTCAGCCCTGCGGCTCGTGTGCTGGCAGGGGCTTTATGAAACGCCTACTTCGCGTGCGCCGGTCGGGCGGAAGGTGCTGCCGCTTCGCGCTCAGCGAGGCTGAGTGCGCAGTGTCTCAGCGGAGTCGGGTTAGTGTTCGGGGTATGTCCCGAGCGAGTCTTGACAAGGATCCGCACGAAGTCGCCGCCATGTTCGACGACGTCGCGGACGGCTACGACCGCGCGAATTCGTTCATGACCTTCGGCTTCGATCGCCGTTGGCGCACCATCACTGCGCGGGTGCTGGACGCCAAACGCGGCGAGAAGGTGCTGGACCTCGCGGCGGGCACCGGCGTGTCCACCGTCGAGTACGCGCGCAACGGCGCCTGGTGCCTCGCCGCGGACTTCTCGGTCGGCATGCTCAAGGCGGGCAAGCATCGCGGCGTCCCGATGGTGGCCGCCGACGCGTTGAGGCTGCCGTTCGCCGACGACAGCTTCGACGCGGTGACCATCTCGCTCGCGCTGCGGAACTTCGTCGACACCAAGGCCGCGCTCACCGAGATCGCGCGCGTGGTCAAACCGGGCGGTCGCCTGGTGATCTGCGAGGTGTCGACGCCCACATTCCCGCCGATCCGGTTCCTGCACCGCAAGTTCATCCTGCGGCTGCTCACCTGGGTCGGCAGCCGGACCTCGACGAACCCCGAGGCCTACTCCTACCTGGCCGAATCCATGCTGGCGTGGCCGGATCAGCGGACGCTGGGGGAGATCATCGCGAGCGCCGGGTGGACCGAGGTGGAGTGGCTGAACCTCACGTTCGGCGTCGTCGCCATCCACCGCGCCAAAAAGCCCGCCTAAACTCGCGGCCATGACACGTCGCAACCCTGACCACGACGCCGAGGTCATCGTCGTCGGTGCCGGTCCGGCCGGGTCCACCGCCGCCACGTACCTCGCCCGCGCGGGCGTCGACGTGCTGCTGCTGGAGAAGACCGAGTTCCCGCGCGAGAAGGTGTGCGGCGACGGCTTGACCCCGCGCGGCGTCAAGCAGCTCATCGACCTCGGGATCGACACCAGTGAGGACGCGGGCTGGGTGCACAGCCGCGGTCTGCGGATCCTCACCGGCGAGCTGACGCTGGAACTCGACTGGCCGGACCTCACCAGCTACCCGCCCTACGGCGTCTCGCGGACCCGGCAGGACTTCGACGACCTGCTCGCGAAGACCGCGGTCAAGGCGGGCGCGCGGCTCTACGAGCGCACCACCGTCACCGGCGCGATCACCAGCCCCACCGGGCGCGTGATCGGCGTCGAGGCGAAGGTCGGCCCGGAGAAGACGCCGGTGAGCTACCGCGCTCCGCTGGTCCTGGCCTGCGACGGCGTGTCCGCGCGGCTCGCGCTGAGCGTCGGAATCCAGAAGAACGAGAAGCGCCCGATGGGCGTCGCGGTGCGGCAGTACTACAAGAGCCCGCGCCACGACGACCCGTTCATCGAGGGCCACCTGGAGCTGTGGGACCGCTCGGACCCGCGCGACCCCAAGCTCCTGCCCGGCTACGGCTGGGCGTTCCCGCTGGGCGACGGCACGGTGAACGTCGGCCTCGGCATGCTGTCGACGTCGGCCGCGTTCCGCAGCACCGACTACCGCGCGCTGCTGCGCCAGTGGCTCGACGGGACGCCCGAGGAATGGGGCTACCGCGAGGAGAACGCCATCGGCAAGGTCGGCGGCGCCGGTCTCCCGATGGGCTTCAACCGCACCCCGCACTACCGCGACGGCCTGCTGCTGCTCGGCGACGCGGGCGGCATGGTCAGCCCGTTCAACGGCGAGGGCATCTCGGCCGCGATGGAGTCCGCGCAGCTGGCATCGGAGTTCGTCGTGCAGGCGCTGGCGCGGCGCGAAGGACCTTCGCGCGAGCGTGCGCTGGAGGGCTACCCGCGCGCCGTCGGGGAGCTGATGGGCGGCTACTACCGGCTCGGCAACGTGTTCGCGAAGCTGATCGGGAAGCCGAAGGTCATGCACGCCGCGACGAAGTACGGGCTGCGGATCAACTCGATCCTTCCGTTGGTCTACAAGGGACTCTCGGGCTGCTACGACGCCAAGGGCGGGGACGGCGTGGACCGCCTCATCGCCGCTCTGGCGCGCGCCACTCCCACTCCGCGCTGACGCCGACTCCGCGCTAACGCACGCTCTTGCTCGGGGAGGTTGCGAAAGCCACTTTCGCAACGCTGAAGGTTGCGAAAGTGGCTTTCGCAACGTCTCGCCGGGGGAGTCGCGCGCCCGCTCACCCCGGCTCCCACCTGCGCCGGACCACACGTCTGGACCAGTCACGGGTACTCCGGGCAGTGGTATCGGTCACAGGACAAACGTGGTCAAACGGACTCCCCGACTCGATCTTGAGAACGACGTCGCAGGTCACCGGTACCGCACACGGGAAGAAACCGTACTGGCCGTGCGGTCAAGTTAGGGCAGCCTTATAGCACGGGGCCTAGGGACAAGAATGTGAGTCACGTCCTACACTCCCCCCATGCTTTGTGAATCGCTTCACATCCTCGACGGGAGGCTTGTGAACTATTTCACAAGCAAGGGGGCCGTCATGCACGGCCCGTAAGGGTTGCCTAACCCTCGGCGGTGTGACCCAGGTGACTTAGGGTGCCGACCGAGGGAAGCGGTGAACCCCGACTCGAAAACCGCAGCGGCGCGGAAAGGATGGCGAAAACCCCGTGCTGATGTTGCCCGTGCTGGCCCAGGCGGACACCACGAAGGTGCCCAATCTGGACATGTACCTCCCCTTGGTCCTCCTGTTCGTCCTCGCGCTCGGATTCGCGGTGCTTTCGGTGCTGCTCGGCCCGCTCGTCGGCCCGAGCCGGGCCAACAAGGCGAAGCTCGCGGCCTACGAATGCGGCATCGAACCGTCGCCGCAGCCGGTCGTCGGCGGCGGCCGGATGCCGGTCGCGTACTACATCACCGCGATGCTGTTCATCCTGTTCGACATCGAGATGGTCTTCCTCTACCCGTTCGCGGTCTCCGCGGACGCGCTGGGCATGTTCGGCCTGGTGGAGATCGTGCTGTTCATCGCGACGGTCGGTTTCGCGTACGCCTACGTATGGCGTCGCGGCGGCCTGGATTGGAACTAGAGAAGCATGGGCCTCGAAGAAAAACTCCCCAACGGCATCCTCCTGGCCAGTCTCGAAGGCCTGGTGAACTGGGCCCGCAAGAACTCGATGTGGCCCGCCACCTTCGGTCTCGCCTGCTGCGCGATCGAGATGATGACCGTCGGCGGTTCCCGCTACGACATCGCCCGCTTCGGTATGGAGCGCTTCAGCGCGACGCCGCGCCAGGCGGACTTGATGATCGTCGCCGGCCGGGTCACGCAGAAGATGGCGCCGGTGCTGCGCCAGATCTACGACCAGATGGCCGAGCCCAAGTGGGTGCTGGCGATGGGCGTCTGCGCCTCGTCCGGCGGGATGTTCAACAACTACGCCGTGGTGCAGGGCGTCGACCACATCGTCCCGGTCGACATGTACCTCCCCGGCTGCCCGCCGCGCCCCGAAATGCTGCTCGACGCGATTTTGAAGCTGCACGCCAAGATCCAGGACGAGCCGATCAACGCCCGCCGGGCCGCGATCCGCGCCGCCAGTGGTGAGCGCACCGAGCTGATCGCCTCCTCGATCAAGTACGCGAAGAAGTGAGCGACGTGCCCGACGACAACACAGCCAACACTCCCGAAGTCCCCGAGACCGGCGGCGAGCAGTCGAGCGCGGACAGGCCCGAAGGCGGTCTCGAACCGCAGGGTGCCCGCCCGGCCGAGCCGGTCGTCACCGGTAAAGAGCGCCAGGGCATGTTCGGCGTGCGCGGCACCGGTGACACCTCCGGCTACGGCGGCGTCCGTCTCCCCGCGTACAGCCCGCCCCCGGCGGAGCGCCCGTACGGCGGCTGGTTCGACGAATTCGCCGACGAGTTCTACGCGGCCTTGGCGGACAACAAGGTTCCGGCGAACGCGATCCTGCAGACCACGGTCGACCGCGGCGAGATCACCTTCTACGTCGCCCGCGAGCACCTCGTCGAGATCGCCAGGACCCTGCGCGACGACACCGGTCTCCGCTTCGAGCTGCTGAGCTCGGTCTCCGGCGTCGACTACGGCGTGGACGTCCCGCAGCGGCTGCACTCGGTCTACCACTTCACGTCGATGACCTACCGCCGCCGCATCCGGCTGGAAGTCACCCTCGACATCGAAGACCCGCACGTCCCGTCGCTGGTCGGGCTGTACCCGACCGCAGACTGGCAGGAGCGGGAAACCTGGGACATGTTCGGCATCGTCTACGACGGGCACCCGGCGCTCACCCGCATCCTCATGCCGGACGACTGGGACGGTCACCCCCAGCGCAAGGACTACCCGCTCGGCGGGATCCCGGTCGAATACAAGGGCGCGGAGATCCCGCCGCCGGACCAGCGGAGGTCTTACTCGTGAGCATCAGCGAGAACGCAGCAGAAGCAACGGAACTCCCCGAAGCCGACTCGCGCGACACCACCGAAGGCCGCGTCTACACCGTTTCCGGCGGTGACTGGGAAGACCTCATCGAGGACTCCCGCCACGACGAGCGCATGGTCATCAACATGGGCCCGCAGCACCCGTCGACGCACGGCGTGCTCCGGCTCGTGCTGGAGATGGAGGGCGAGACCGTCACCCAGCTCCGCTCGGTCATCGGCTACCTGCACACCGGGATCGAGAAGAACTGCGAGTACCGCACGTGGACCCAGGGCGTCACCTTCGTGACGCGCATGGACTACCTCGCGCCGCTCTCCACCGAACTCTCGTACTGCCTCGGCGTCGAAAAGCTGCTCGGCATCCAGGCCCCGCGCCGGGCCGAGCTGCTGCGCGTGATGCTGCTGGAGATCAACCGCATCGGCTCGCATCTGGTCTACATCGCCACCGGCGGGATGGAACTCGGTGCCACCACGGCGATGACGCTCGGTTTCCGTGAGCGCGAAGAGGTTCTGCACCTGCTGGAGCACCTCACCGGTCTCCGGATGAACCACGCGTTCATCCGCCCCGGTGGTCTCGCGCAGGACATGCCGGACGACTACCAAGAGGTCGTCAGCGCGTTCGTCAAGACGATGGACGAGCGGCTTCCCTTGTACGACAAGCTCTTCACCGGTCAGCCGATCTGGCGCAACCGGCTCAAGGGCGTCGGATACCTGCCGGTCGACGCGTGCCTCGCGCTCGGTGTCACCGGTCCGGTGCTGCGCAGCGCGGGTCTCCCGTGGGACATGCGCAAGACCGAGCCGTACTCCCGCTACGACGAGTTCGAGTTCGACATCCCGACCTCGACCGACGCGGACTGCTGGGCGCGGTACCTGATCCGGGTCGAGGAGATGCACCAGAGCCTGCGGATCATCAAGCAGTGCCTGAAGAAGCTCGAGCCGGGCCCGGTCATGGTCGAGGACAAGAAGGTCGCCTGGCCCGCGCAGCTCTCGCTCGGCAGCGACGGCATGGGCAACTCGCTGGAGCACGTCCGCAAGATCATGGGCCAGTCGATGGAATCGCTGATCCATCACTTCAAGCTGGTCACCGAGGGCTTCAAGGTCCCGCCGGGCCAGACCTACACGGCGGTCGAATCGCCGCGCGGCGAGCTCGGGGTGCACCTGGTCTCCGACGGCGGCACCAGGCCGCTGCGGGTCCACGTGCGCGAACCGAGTTTCGTGAACCTGCAGTCGATGCCGGCGATGGCCGAAGGCGGGCTCGTGGCGGACGTCATCGCCGCGATCGCCTCGATTGACCCCGTCATGGGGGGAGTGGACCGATGACCGCAGCACCTGAAGTGATCTTCGACGACGACATCGTCGCCAAGGCGCAGGACCTGATCTCGCGGTACCCGCAGTCGAGGTCGGCGCTGCTGCCGATGCTGCACCTGGTGCAGTCGGTGCAGGGTTACGTGAGCCAGGAGGGCATCGCCTTCTGCGCGAGCAACCTGGACCTGTCCGACGCCGAGGTCAGCGCGGTCGCGACGTTCTACACCATGTACAAGCGCCGCCCGTGCGGCGAGCACCTGGTGAGCGTCTGCACCAACACCCTCTGCGCGGCCATGGGCGGCGACGCGATCTACAAGAAGCTCCAGACGCACCTCGGTTCCGAGGAGAAGCCGCTGGGGCACAACGAGACCGCGGGCACGCCGAACGAGCCCGGCTCGATCACCCTCGAACACGCCGAATGCCTCGCGGCCTGTGACCTCGCCCCGGTCATCCAGGTCAACTACGAGTACTTCGACAACCAGACCGAGGACAAGGCCGTCGCGCTGGTCGACGCGTTGCAGGCCGGCAAGAAGCCCGCCCCGACGCGCGGCGCGCCGCTGTCGGACTTCAAGGGCGCCGAACTGCAGCTCGCCGGGTTCTTCCCGGAGGACGCGCAGCAGTACCGCACGGACGTCGACGGTCCTTCGCAGGCCGTCGAGACCCTGCGGGGCGCGCAGGTCGCGCAAGACCGCGGCTGGACCGCGCCCGCCATGAAGGACGTGGCCCTCCCGGAAGTGGAGAAGAAGTAATGGCAGACCCCATCACTCCGGTCCTCACGAAGCGCTGGCTTTCGCCCAACTCCTGGACGATCCAGTCCTACGAAGCCCTTGAGGGCTACACCGCGATCCGCAAGGCTCTCAAGGCCACTCCCGAGCAGATCGTCCAGCTGGTCAAGGACTCCGGCCTCCGCGGCCGGGGCGGCGCGGGCTTCCCGGCCGGCATCAAGTGGTCCTTCATGCCGCCGAACGAGGACAAGCCGCACTACCTGGTGATCAACGCCGACGAGGGCGAGCCGGGCACCTGCAAGGACATCCCGCTGATGATGGCGGACCCGCACTCGCTGATCGAGGGCTGCGTCATCGCCTCGTACGCGATGCGCTCGCACCACTGCTTCATCTACGTCCGCGGCGAGGCGCTGCACTGCATCCGCCGCCTCAACGCGGCCGTGCGCGAGGCCTACGACGCGGGCTACCTCGGCAAGAACATCCTCGACTCCGGATTCGACCTCGACATCACCGTGCACGCGGGTGCCGGGGCGTACATCTGCGGCGAGGAGACGGCGCTGCTCGACTCGCTGGAAGGCCGTCGCGGCCAGCCGCGGCTCAAGCCGCCGTTCCCGGCCGCCGCCGGTCTCTACGCGGCGCCGACCACGGTCAACAACGTCGAGACCATCGCCAGCGCGCCGTACATCATCAACGGCGGCTCGGACTGGTTCCGCCAGATGGGCCGCGAGAAGTCGCCCGGCCCGAAGATCTACTCGATCTCCGGCCACGTCGAGAACCCCGGCCAGTACGAATGCCCGCTCGGCACCACGCTGCGCGAGCTGCTGGACATGGCGGGCGGCATGAAGGACGGCGTCCCGCTGAAGTTCTGGACGCCGGGTGGTTCGTCCACGCCGATGTTCACCAAGGAACACCTCGATGTTCCGCTGGACTTCGAGGGCGCGGCGGAAGCCGGGTCGATGCTGGGCACGACGGCCGTGCAGGTCTTCAACGAGACCGTTTCCGTGCCGTGGGCCGTGATGAAGTGGACACAGTTCTACGAGCACGAGTCCTGCGGCAAGTGCACGCCGTGTCGCGAGGGCACGTACTGGCTGGCGCAGATCCTGGAGCGCATGGTCGAGGGCAAGGGCACCGAAGAGGACATCGACACCCTCCTCGACGTCTGCGACAACATCCTCGGCCGCTCGTTCTGCGCCCTCGGCGACGGCGCGGTCTCGCCGATCCAGAGCGGGATCAAGTACTTCCGGGACGAGTTCCTGGCTTTGTGTCAAGCAAACAAGCGCGAATTGGTGGGGGCGCAGGCATGACGATCGCACCCGACAAGCCCGAAACGTCCACAGAGGACATTCCGGTTCCCGAGGGCCACGTCAAGCTGGTCATCGACGGTGAAACGGTCATCGCGCCCAAGGGCGAGCTGCTGATCCGCACCGCCGAACGGCTCGGCACGGTCATCCCGCGCTTCTGCGACCACCCGCTGCTCGACCCGGCTGGCGCCTGCCGCCAGTGCCTGGTCGAGGTCGAAATGGGCGGCCGTCCGATGCCGAAGCCGCAGGCCTCGTGCACCATGACGGTCGCCGACGGCATGGTCGTGAAGACCCAGCTGACCTCGGCCGTCGCGGACAAGGCCCAGCAGGGCGTGATGGAGCTGCTGCTCATCAACCACCCGCTGGACTGCCCGATCTGCGACAAGGGCGGCGAGTGCCCGCTGCAGAACCAGGCGCTCGCGCACGGCCGCGCGGAATCCCGCTTCGTCGACACGAAGCGGACGTTCGCGAAGCCGCTGCCGATCTCCTCACAGGTGCTCCTGGACCGGGAGCGCTGCGTGCTCTGCCAGCGCTGCACCCGGTTCTCCCGCGAGATCGCCGGCGACCCGTTCATCGAACTCCTCGAACGCGGCGCCCACCAGCAGATCGGCACCGCCGAGACCGCCGACGTGCTGGACCTGGCCTCCCGCACGACGTCGGGTGACCCGTTCCAGTCGTACTTCTCCGGCAACGTCATCCAGATCTGCCCGGTCGGCGCGCTGACGTCGGCCGCGTACCGGTTCCGTTCGCGGCCGTTCGACCTGGTGTCCTCGCCGAGCGTCTGCGAGCACTGCTCGTCCGGCTGTGCCGAGCGGACCGACTTCCGCCGCGGCAAGGTCATGCGGAAGCTCGCGGGCGACGACCCCGAGGTCAACGAAGAGTGGCTCTGCGACAAGGGCCGGTTCGGCTTCCGCTACGCCACCGCCGACGACCGCATCCGCCGTCCGCTGATCCGCAACGCCGACGGTGTGCTGGAAGAGGCTTCCTGGACCGACGCGCTGCGCGCGGCCGCCGCAGGGCTGGCCAAGGCACGTGACGGCAAGGGCGCCGCGGTGCTGACCGGCGGCAGGCTGACTGTCGAAGACGCCTACGCGTACTCGAAGTTCGCGCGGATCGCCTTGGGCACCAACGACATCGACTTCCGCGCCCGCCCGCATTCGGCCGAGGAACTGGGCTTCCTCGCCGCGCACGTGGTCGGGACGACGCCGGAAAGCGGCGTCACCTTCGGCGAGATCGAGCGGGCGCGCACGGTGCTGTGCGTCGCGTTCGAGCCGGAGGACGAGGCGCCGATCGTGTTCCTGCGGCTGCGAAAGGCGGCCCGCAAGAACCGCACCCGCGTCGTCCACTTGGGACAGTGGACCACTTCGTCGGTCCGCAAGACCTTCGGTGAGCTGCTGGCCTGCGCGCCGGGCAGCGAAGCCGCCGCGATCGACGGCATCGCGCAGCACGCGCAGGACGTCGACCAGGCACTGACGTCGGAGGGCGCGGTGATCCTCGTCGGCGAACGTGCCGCCGAGGTCCCCGGCCTGTTCTCGGCCCTGCACCGGCTGGTGGAGCGCACCGGCGCCCGGCTCGCGTGGATCCCGCGTCGCGCGGGTGAACGCGGTGCACTGGAGGCGGGCGCGGCGCCGACGCTCCTGCCCGGCGGCCGTTCGGTCACCGACGCCGCGGCTCGCGCCGAGGTCGAAAAGGCTTGGGGCGTCGAGCTTCCCGCCGCCGCGGGCCGCGACACCACCGCGATCCTCAAAGCCGCTTCCGGCAACGACCTCGACGGCCTGCTCGTCGGCGGCGTCGACCCGGACGACCTGCCGGACCCGGACCTGGCCCGCCGCGCGCTCGAGAACGCGAAGTTCGTGGTGAGCCTGGAACTGCGGACCGGCGGGGTCACCGAGCACGCGGACGTCGTCCTCCCGATCGCCCCGGCGGTCGAGAAGGCGGGCAGCTACCTGAACTGGGAAGGCCGCCGCCGCGAGTTCGCCGTCACCCTCGAAGGCACCGGCGCCCTGCCGGACTGCCGGGTGCTCGACACCCTCGCCGTCGAGATGGACGCGGACCTGTTCACCCAGACCCCGGCCGCTTCGGCAGCCGATCTGGCCAAGCTGCCCGGCAAGACCGAGCCCGCCACCTTCGAGCCGGTCGCCGCGGCGGCCGCGGTCGCGGGTGACGGCAAGGTCCTCCTCTCCACCTGGCGGCAGCTGATCGACAACGGTTCGCTGCAGGACGACGAGCCGCACCTCAAGGGCACCCAGCGCGACATCGTCGCGAAGCTCTCGGCGAAGACCGCCGAAGGCCTGGGCGGCACCGTGAAGGTCTCCACCGAACGCGGTTCCATCACGTTGCCGATCGAGGTCGCGGACCTGCCGGACGGCGTCGTGTGGCTTCCGGGCAATTCCGACGGCTCGGCCGTCCGCGCCGCGCTCGCGGCCGGACATGGTTCGGCCGTTTCGCTCACCGGAGGTGAGAAGTGACTCCGTTGCTCAGCCAGATGCCGGACGCCGCCGAGCGGGCGGCGCTGCTGGCGGACGACCCGTTGTGGCTGATCCTGATCAAGACGGTCGTCATCCTGCTGATCGGCCCGATCCTGACGATCTTCCTGATCGTCTGGGAGCGCAAGGCCGTCGGCCGGATGCAGAACCGTCCCGGCCCGAACCGGGTCGGCCCCGGCGGCTACCTGCAGTCCCTGGCGGACGCGATCAAGCTGCCGTTCAAGGAACAGATCATCCCGGACACCGCCGACCGCAAGGTGTACTTCCTCGCCCCGGTCATCTCGGCGGTGCCCGCGCTGATCGCGCTGGCGGCGATCCCGTTCGGCCCGGTGGTCTCGATCTTCGGTGAGAAGACCGTGCTCCAGCTGGTCGACCTGCCGGTCGGCGTGCTGGTGATCCTGGCCTGCTCCTCGATCGGCGTGTACGGCCTGGTGCTGGCCGGCTGGTCCTCCGGTTCGCCGTACCCGCTGCTCGGTGGGCTGCGCAGCGCGGCCCAGGTGATCTCCTACGAGATCGCGATGGGCCTGTCCATCGTCGGCGTGATCCTCTACGCCGGTTCGATGTCGACCTCGCAGATCGTCGAGTCGCAGCAGAGCGGCTGGTACTTCTACCTGCTGCTGCCGAGTTTCGTGATCTACCTGATCTCCATGGTCGGTGAGACCAACCGCGCCCCGTTCGACCTCCCCGAGGCCGAATCCGAGCTGGTCGGCGGTTTCCACACCGAGTACAGCTCGATGAAGTTCGCGATGTTCTTCCTCGCCGAGTACGTCAACATGGTGATCGTTTCGGCGTTCGCGACCACGTTGTTCCTCGGTGGCTGGAAGTTCCCGTTCGTCGGCGCCGACCACGCGCTCAACCAGGGCTGGCTCCCGCTGCTGTGGTTCACCGCGAAGCTGTTCATCCTGCTGTTCGGCTTCATCTGGCTGCGCGGCACGCTGCCGCGGCTGCGGTACGACCAGTTCATGCGGCTGGGCTGGAAGGTCCTGGTGCCGGTCAACCTGGTCTGGATCGTCGTGATCGTCACGGTCCGCGCGCTGCGGCGCCAGGAGGGCGGGCTGACCGTGCCGCAGATCCTCATCGGAGGCGGGGCCATCCTCGTCTTCCTGGTCATCGTGAGCATGCTGTTGCCGGACAAGAAGGTGCCGGAAGGCGACTACGTCCCGGTGACCGGCGGCGGGTTCCCGGTGCCGCCGCTCGACCTCCAGGTTCCGGACAAGACTCCGCGTCAGAAGGCCATCGAGAAGGCCGAAGCCCGTGCTGCCAAGCGCAAGCCCGCGGCGGTTTCCAGTGGAAGGGAGGCCGGCGATGGGGATGTTTGATCCCATCAAGGGTTTCGGTGTCACCTTCGGCATGATGTTCAAGAAGGTCGCCACCGAGGAGTACCCGGAGGCGGGCGCCCCCGCCGCCCCGCGCTATCACGGCAGGCACCAGCTCAACCGGCATCCGGACGGGCTGGAGAAATGCGTCGGCTGCGAGCTGTGCGCGTGGGCCTGCCCGGCGGACGCGATCTTCGTCGAAGGCGGCGACAACACCGAAGAGGCACGCTTCTCGCCCGGTGAGCGGTACGGCGCCGACTACCAGATCAACTACCTGCGCTGCATCGGCTGCGGGTTGTGCGTCGAGGCCTGCCCGACCCGGTCACTGACGATGATCAACTTCTACGAGCTGGCCGACGACGACCGGCAGAATTTGATCTACACCAAGGAAGACCTCCTCGCGCCGCTGCTGCCCGGTATGGAGCAGCCGCCGCATCCGATGCGGCTCGGCGAGAACGAGCAGGACTACTACGTCAACGGCCCGGAACTCGCCCGGCAGCCGGCTGAGCCGAAGGAGCCGGCCAAGTGATCACGGCTTTCCTCGCGCAGACGGACGTCTCCGCCGGGATCACCACCGGCGAGACCATCGCGTTCTGGGTGCTCGGCCCGCTCGCGCTGCTCGGCGGCCTCGGCATGATCTTCTCCCGCAACGCCGTGCACTCGGCGCTGTGGCTGGTCCTCACGATGCTGTGCCTCGGCGCGCTGTACATGATCCAGCAGGCGCCGTTCCTCGGCTTCACGCAGATCATCGTCTACACCGGCGCGATCATGATGCTGTTCCTGTTCGTGCTGATGCTGGTCGGCAGGGAGAGCTCGGACTCGGTCGTGGAAGTGCTGCGCGGGCAGCGGGTCATGGCGACCCTGCTCGGCATCGGTACCGGCGGGCTGCTCGCCGCGGGTCTCGCCCGCGCGCTGGCCAACGTCACCCCGGCGCTGCCGCGCGACCCGGCGAACCTCGACGGCGGCGGCCCCGGCGGGCTGGGACGGCTGATCTTCACCAAGTACCTGTTCCCGTTCGAGCTCACCTCGGCGCTGCTGATCACCGCCGCGCTCGGCGCGATGGTGCTGGCGTTCACCGACCGGCACGCCAAGGGCGGCAAGAAGTCGCAGAAGGAACTCGTCGTCGACCGGTTCACCGGCAAGCACGACAGGCCTTCTCCGCTGCCCGGCCCCGGTGTCTTCGCGACAGCCAACTCGGTCGCCACCCCGGCGCTGCTGCCGGACGGCTCGATCGCGCCGGAGTCGCTCTCGGAGATCATCGAGTCGACCTCGGCCTCGCAGCTGGAGAACGAGCGCAAGCAGGTGACCGGCTCGGAACCGGGCCCGGACGCCCACGCGCTCGTCGGCAAGAAAGAAGGGGACGAGGAATGACCCCGACCTACTACCTGCTCCTGTCCGCGCTGCTGTTCGCCATCGGCGCGGTCGGGGTGCTGGTGCGCCGCAACGCGATCGTCGTGTTCATGTGCATCGAGCTGATGCTGAACGCGGCGAACCTGTCGCTGGTCACGTTCGCCCGGATCAACGGGTCGCTCGACGGCCAGGTGATGGCGTTCTTCGTGATGGTCGTCGCCGCCGCGGAGGTCGTGGTGGGGCTCGCGATCATCATGGCGATCTTCCGCACCCGGCGCTCGGCCTCGGTCGACGACACCAACCTGCTGAAGTACTAGGGAGCACCGAGAGTGACCGCATCATCGTGGCTGCTGGTGGCCTTTCCCGCCCTCGGCGCCCTGATCCTTCTGCTGGCCGGTAAACGAGCACGGGGCTGGGGACACCTCCTCGGCAGCGCGACCGTCTCACTGTCCTTCGTGTACGGCCTGATCCTCTTCTTCACCGCCGACACGAAGGCCATCGCGGACGTCAAGCTGTTCTCGTGGATCCCGGTCTCGGCGCTGCAGGTCGACTTCGGGCTCCGGATCGACGCGCTTTCGCTGACGTTCGTGCTGCTGATCACCGGCGTCGGCATGCTGATCCACTTCTACTCGATCGGCTACATGGCCGAGGACCGCGACCGCTCGCGGTTCTTCGCCTACCTCAACCTGTTCGTCGCCTCGATGCTGATCCTGGTGCTGGGCAACAGCTTCGTGACGCTGTACCTCGGCTGGGAAGGCGTCGGCCTCGCGTCGTACCTGCTCATCGGCTGGTACCAGGACCGCCCGTCCGCGGCCACCGCGGCGAAGAAGGCGTTCCTGATGAACCGCGTCGGTGACGTCGGGCTCGCGCTGGCGATCTTCCTGATGTTCAAGTACGTCGGGAGCACCGGCTACGCCGAGGTCTTCGGCGCGATCGACAAGATCCCGACCGGAGCCATCACCGCGATCGCAATCCTGCTGCTGCTGGGCGCCTGCGGTAAGTCCGGCCAGTTCCCGCTGCAGGCCTGGCTCCCGGACGCGATGGAGGGCCCGACCCCGGTCTCGGCCCTCATCCACGCCGCGACGATGGTCACCGCCGGCGTCTACCTGGTCGCCCGCGCGCACGAGATCTTCAACGCCACCCCGGACGGCCGCCTGATCGTCACCCTCGTCGGTACGGTCACGCTGCTGATCGGGTGCATCATCGGCTGCGCGTACGACGACATCAAGAAGGTCCTGGCCTACTCCACGGTCAGCCAGATCGGTTACATGATGCTCGCCGTCGGCCTCGGGCCGATCGCCTACGCGCTCGGCATCATGCACCTGGTGGCGCACGGTTTCTTCAAGGCCGGGCTGTTCCTCGGGGCCGGTTCGGTCATGCACGGCATGAACGACGAGGTCGACATGCGGAAGTACGGCGGGCTGCGCAAACACATGCCGGTCACCTTCTGGACCTTCGCGCTCGGCTACCTCGCGCTGATCGGCATCCCGCCGCTTTCGGGCTTCTTCACCAAGGACGCGATCATCGAAGCGGCGCTGAGCCAGGGCGGCTGGCGCGGCTGGGTGATGGGGGGCGCGGCACTGCTCGGCGCCGGGCTCACCGCGTTCTACATGACGCGCCTGATGGTGATGACCTTCTTCGGCAAGGAACGCTGGAAGGAGATCAAGTCCAGCGACGGCCGCGACTTCCACCCGCACGAGTCCCCCGCGGTGATGAAGTGGCCGATGATCATCCTGGCGATCGGTTCGATCGGCGCCGGCGCGTTCTTCGCCCTCGGTGACCGGTTCGCCGAATGGCTCTCGCCGGTGGTCGGCCCGCTCGAAGAGGGTGGCCACAGTGTCATCCCGCACGCGCTGGTCCCGATCCTCACCGTGGCGCTGTCCGTGGTGGGCGCGCTCGCCGCTTGGCTCTTCGTCGGTCGTAAGGAAGTTCCGGTGGAACGGCCAGAGCGGGTCTCCGCCGTGGTCAAGGCCGCGCGCAACGACCTCTACGGCAACACCCTGAACGAGACGCTGGTCGCCCGTCCGGGCACCTGGCTCGCCCGCGCGCTGGTCTACGTGGACAACCGCGGGATCGACGGCGCGGTCAACGGCCTCGCCGCCGGGCTCGGCGGCGGATCCGGGCGCCTGCGCCGCCTGCAGACCGGCTTCGTCCGCTCGTACGCACTGTCCATGCTGGGCGGCACATTCCTGCTTCTGGCGGCACTCCTGCTGGTGAGGTTCTCCTGATGACCTGGGTTCTCGCATCCATCCTGCTGCCGCTGCTCGGCGCGGCGGTCGTCGCCGGGCTGAAGAAAAACGACCGCCTGGCGACGCTCACCGCGCTCGTGGTGTCCATCCTGACGTTCCTGCTGGTGATCCCGATGTGGGCGAGCTACGCGCCAGCCGGGGACCGGATCCAGCAGAAGACGTCGATGGACTGGATCCCGAACTTCGGCATCCACATCTCGTTCGGCATCGACGGCATCGCGCTGGTGATGATCGCGGTCATCGGCCTGCTGGTGCCGATCGTGGTCGGCGCGCTCGGCCTGACCGACAAGCTCCCGGCCGGGCGCTCGGCGGGCGGGTTCCTCTCGCTGATCCTGGTGCAGGAGGCGCTGACCATCGCGGTGTTCGCCGCGACCGACGTCTTCCTGTTCTACGTGCTGTTCGAGATCATGCTGATCCCGATGTACTTCCTGATCGGCGGCTACGGCGGCGCGAACCGGCAGTACGCGGCGGTCAAGTTCTTCCTGTACTCGTTCCTCGGCGGCCTGATCATGCTGGCCTCGGCGATCGGGGCGTACTCGCTGGCGTCGGACAAGCTCGGCAAGGGCACCTTCGACTGGGCCACGCTCGTCACCGTCGTCCGCGACGCCCCGACAGGCACTCAGATCTGGCTGTTCCTCGGGTTCTTCCTCGCCTTCGCGATCAAGGCCCCTTTGGTGCCGTTCCACACCTGGCTGCCGGACGCCGCGGGCCAGGCGCCCATCGGCGTCGCGGTGCTGCTGGTCGGTGTGCTGGACAAGGTCGGCACGTTCGGGTTCCTGCGGTACTGCCTCCCGATGTTCCCCGAGGCCAGCAAGGAACTCGCGCCGTGGGTGCTGGTGCTCGCCGTCGCGGGTGTCCTCTACGGGTCGATCCTCGCGGCCGGGCAGCGCGACATGAAGCGGTTCATCGCCTACGTGTCGATCGCCCACTTCGGGTTCATCGCGCTCGGCATCTTCTCCTTCAACGAGCAGGCGATGGTCGGCTCGGTGTCGTACATGCTGAACCACAGCCTCGCCACCGGCATGCTGATCGTGGTCGTCGGGCTGATCGTGATGCGTGGCGGATCCACCAGGATCTCCGACTACGGCGGCATGGCGAAGGTGACCCCGCTGCTCGGCGGGATGCTCCTCATCGCCGGTCTGTCCACGTTGTCCCTGCCCGGCACGAACTCCTTCATCAGCGAGTTCCTGGTGCTGCTGGGGTCCTTTGTGGACTATCCGGTGTACACGATCATCGCGACGGTCGGCATGGTGCTGGCCGCGGCGTACGTGCTCTGGCTCTACCAGCGCGTCATGCAGGGCCCCGTCCGCGGTGACGCCCTTCTCGGCGCCGGCGGCGGCCCCGGCACGGCCATCGCTCCCGAACTCGGGGCGAAGAAGACCATCAAGGACCTCGGCGGCAAGGAGATCGCGATCCTGGCGCCGATGGTCGTGCTGATCATCGCGCTCGGGTTCTATCCCAAGCCGGTGCTCGACACGATCACCCCGTCGGTGCAGGCGACGATGTCGTCCGTACAGGGAGGCAAGTAACAGTGCACTTCTTGACTCAGGCGCCGGCGGTGCAGGTGCCGTCGATCGACTACTTCGCCGTCACACCGATCCTGATCATCCTCGGGGCCGCGTGTGTCAGCGTGTTGTTCGAGGCCTTCCTGCCCAAGCACATGCGGTGGCCTTCGCAGGTTTTCCTGTCCCTGGTCGGGATCGGGGCGGCGGCCGTCTTCCTCGTCTGGTACGCCAGCTCGTCCGCGCCGAAGAACGGTGTCACGACCTTCAGCGGCGCGATCGCCGTCGACCGGCCGTCGCTGTTCCTGTGGGGCACCCTGCTGGCGCTGGCGCTCGGCGCGCTCCTGCTGATCGCGGACCGTTCGGTCGAACCGGGCGGCGCGTTCGTCGCGCAGGCCGGTATCCGTCCCGGCACGGTCCAGGACCGCGCGCAGGTCGGCACCACCGGCATGCAGACCGAGGTCTTCCCGCTGACGCTGTTCGCGCTCGGCGGCATGATGGCGTTCGTCGCGGCCAACGACCTGCTGACCATGTTCATCGCGCTCGAAGTGCTGAGCCTGCCGCTGTACCTGATGTGCGGTCTCGCCCGCCGTCGCCGCCTGCTCTCGCAGGAATCCGCGGTCAAGTACTTCCTGCTCGGCGCGTTCTCGTCGGCGTTCTTCCTCTACGGTCTCGCGCTGCTCTACGGCTACGCGAACTCCGTGAAGCTGTCGGACATCGCCAACGCGGCCGCCGGTTCGGACCGTTCGGACACGCTGCTGTTCGCCGGGCTCGGGCTGCTCGCGGTCGGCCTGCTGTTCAAGGGTTCGGTCGGTCCGTTCCACACTTGGACCCCGGACGTCTACCAGGGCGCGCCGACCCCGGTCACCGCGTTCATGGGTGCCTGCACCAAGGTCGCCGCGTTCGGCGGGATCCTCCGGGTGTTCTCGGTGGCGTTCGAATCGACCAGCTGGGAATGGCGCGGCGTGCTCTGGGGCGTCGCGATCCTCTCGATGCTGATCGGCGCGGTGCTGGGCCTGACCCAGACCGACGTGAAGCGCATGATCGCCTACTCGTCCATCGCG
This sequence comes from Amycolatopsis alba DSM 44262, assembly GCF_000384215.1. Taxonomy (NCBI): domain Bacteria; kingdom Bacillati; phylum Actinomycetota; class Actinomycetes; order Pseudonocardiales; family Pseudonocardiaceae; genus Amycolatopsis; species Amycolatopsis alba. The sequence goes on from NZ_KB913032.1 coordinate 4,327,049, forward strand.
CACGCCGGGTTCCTGCTCATCGGTGCGATCACGATGACCGAGGAAGGCCTGTCGAGCACGCTGTTCTACCTGCTGGCCTACGGCTTCACCACGCTCGCCGCGTTCGGTGTCGTCTCGCTGGTGCGGGACTCGAACGGCGAGGCGACGCACCTGTCCGCCTGGGCAGGGCTTGCGAAGCGGTCTCCGGTGTTGGCGGGCGTGTTCACGTTCCTGCTTCTCGCGTTGGCCGGTATCCCGCTCACCAGCGGTTTCGTCGGCAAGTTCGTGGTGTTCTCGGCGGCCCTGTCCGACGGGATGGCGCCGCTGGTCGTCGTCGCCCTGATCTTCAGCGCCGTCGCCGCGTTCTTCTACCTGCGGGTCATCGTGCTGATGTACTTCTCCGAGCCGGCCGCCGACGGCCCGACCGTCACCGTGCCCGGCGCGTTCACCACGACGGCGATCACGCTCGGCGTCATCGTCACGCTGGTGCTGGGCCTGGTCCCGGCGTTCGCCCTCGACTGGGCGGGCTCCGGCGGTTTCGCCCTCAAGTAGTCCTGCTGTCGCGGAAGGCCCCCTCGCTGTCGTGAGGGGGCTTTTTCGTGTCAGAGCGACGTCAGGATGGTGTCAGGCCGGGCCGCGATAGTTCCCTCATGACTTCCTCCTCCTGGACCGGAATGCTCCCGGTCGAAGACACCCAGCTGGCCGTCACCGACACCGGCGGCACCGGCATCCCGGTCGTCTACCTCAACGGCCAGTTCGCGACCCAGGGCTACTGGAAGCGGATCCTCGCCGACCTGGGGACGGACTTCCGCCACATCACCTTCGACGAGCGGGCGCGCGGCAAGTCCGGTCGTTCGGCCGACTACTCCTTCGAAGCCGCCGTCCGCGACGTCGATGCCGTTCTCGCGGCCCGCGGAGTGGAGAAGGCTGTCGTGGTGGGCTGGTCCTACGGCGCGGTCGTCGCGGCGCACTGGGCCGCCCGCAACCCGGAGCGCACGCTCGGCACGGTCCTCGTCGACGGTGCCTTCCCGTACGACTGGCTGGACGACGCCATGGAGGCGCGGATCCGGAAGCTGTTCAAGCGCCTGAACCTGTTCATGCCGCTGCTGCGCCCGACCGGCCTGGCGCCGCGCATGTCCGCCGCACAGCAGGCGGAAAGCAACATCGAACTCGGCAAACTCTCGCGGGAGTCCGAGCTGGGCCCGGTGCTCGACGGCATCACCGTCCAGACGCGCTACGTCGTCGCTTCGGGAACTTCCTTGGGCAGCAAGGGTGACGAGCAGGAGCAGATCCGGACCAGCCTCGACGGCGTGACCGCCCGCAACCCGAACATCAAGGTGAGCGCGAAGGTCGAAAGCAACCACGGCGCGCTGCTGAAGAAGGACTTCCAGTCCATTTCGGCTGCGATCCGCGAGGTCGCCCACCTCGGGGAATGACTTGCCGGGGCGCATCGGGCAGATTGCTGGCGATGCCGAAACAGAAGCCCACACCCCAGGCGAGGGCGCTCGCCGAAGGACTTCGAGACGCGCGGAGGGCCGCCAGACTGGCCGCGACCGAGGTAGCGGACAAGCTGGCGTGGTCCCAGCCGACCATCAGCCGGATCGAGACCGGCGCGCGGGCGGCGTCGGCCGAAGAGGCGTCGGCGCTGCTGGCGGTCTACGGGGTCACCGGAGAGACGCGGGACGTGCTGCTCTCGCTGTCACGTGACAGCGGGCCCTGGTGGTTCGCGGATTTGTCTCTGCAGAGGAAAACCCTTGCGCAGTATGAAAAAGAGGCGGTGAAGATCGTCGAATTCGGCACCGTGCTCTTGCCTGGCCTGGTTCGGACCCCGTCTTACGCGAGGGTTGTCGGTTCTCCCGTCGCGGCTGTCGAACGGCAGAAGAAGGTCGTCGCCTATATCGACGAAGGGGCGCTGCACCGTCAGGTCGGGGGGTCACGGGTGATGGCGAACCAGCTCCGGCACCTCGTCTCGATGGCCGAACGCCCCAACGTCCAAGTACGGGTCATTCCCTTCGCGGCCGGAGCGCATCCCGGCGGCGCCTACGTTTTGCTGGAATTCGGCGACGCGCGTTCGGTGGTGTACTTGGAACATCGGCGATCCGGACTGTTCCTGCACCGCCCCGCCGACGTCGAACCCTATCTACAGTCCACTGTGGACGCAGTGGCGCTGGACCCCGCACGGTCGGTGCGCCTGATCGAGTCAGTGATCGAGGCCGGCCCGCAAGGCGGCCACCTTCTGGGCCAATAACGTGGGCTCGCCGGGCAGGACGGTGATGTACCGGTTCCGGGGCGAACCGGTCACGTGCATGGCGACCCGTCCGGTGTCGAGGTCCAGATACGTCAGGCCGTCCACGGCCTCGGTGCGTTTTCCCCCGTCAGGACGCTTCGCCGCGGCGAAGAACCCGACGCCGAAATACGGCTGCTCGAAGACTTCGTCCAACCTCCGCGCTTCGCGGCTTCGCGATTCGGGTTCGTCGTAGAGTTCGTTTCCGGCGTCAAGCTTGAAATCGTCCTGAGGCAGGGAGAACGGCGCGAACCGCGCCGGCGGGTACTCGGGCAGGTTCATCACGAGCGCCGCCGCGCGATCGGCGGTCCGCACTTCCTTCAGCCACACCCGGCTTCCCTCGCAGATCGCCGTCACCGCGGCCCGTCCGCGCACGGCCACGAGCACGCTGTACTGCTCCGCCTCCGTCCGCACCGTCGCGTAGTACTCGGTGTTCGGCCGGTCGAGTACGTGCAGCACGTCCTCGAAATCGCTGGTCAACCGCCTGCCCTCGGTGAACCCGAGCCCCCCGAGCTCCTCGAACGCCGCCCGGTCTTCGCCGTTCCGCGACGACGGCGGCACATACCGCAGCCCGCCCGCGAAGATCAGATGCGGATCCCCGCAACCGGCGTGACGGAACGCGGTCAACAAAGTGTCGAGCGTGATCTCGACCGGGCGCGCGAGCACCACGTGTCTCCCTCCCCTGGGACTGTGGTGCTAGTTCTTCTTCTCGCCGATCACCGGCGGCATCGGCTTCTCGGTGTAGCCGCCGAAGGTCTCGTCCGGATCCGGGTTCTGGAGGTAGGCCGGAGCCTTCTTCTCCTTGTCCTCCTCGCCCTTCCCGCCGCGACCCGCGCCCGCCCCCATCGGCATCCCGTTCGCGCCGCCACGACCGGCTGCCCCGGCTGCCCCCGCCGTACCCCTGCCGCCGACGCCCTCGCCCGGCATCCCGGCGCCGCTCCGGCCACCCATTCCGGGCTGCCCCGCCGTGCCACCTGGGACGCCTCCTCGGAAGCCGCCGCCTGCCATTCCGGGCGCCTTGCCGCCCGTTCCCGGTGCTCCGGTTCCTGGCCCGCCGACCCCTGGCCCTCCGGTTCCCGGACCGAACGGGCCGTAGCCGGGCGGGAAGGTGCCGGGCGGGTTGTACGAGGCGGGAGGCCTGCCATTCGGCCCGAAGTCGAGGTTCGTCGCCGGTGGTACGACCGGTGTGGTCTGGGGCGGCGTGTACGAATTCGCGCGGGTGCCGTCGTCGGGCTGCTGGTGCGTGCCCGGCTGCTGGCCCGGCAGATGCTGGCCCGGTTGTGGGCCTTGTCCGGGCTGCGGACCCTGGCCCGGCTGCGGACCGCTGTCGGCGGGGCCGCCCTGCCCCGGTCCGGGCGCGCCGGTACCCGGCCCGTTCGGCCCACTCGGCCCGCCCGTGCCGCGGTAAGGCTCGCCGATACCGGGATCGCGCCTGCCGTCGGACCCGTCGCCGAACCCCTTCGCCGTCGGTTTCCCGGAGCCGCCGTCGTCCAGGGTGACGCTGCCGCCAGGGTCGGTGAGCTGTGCGTACTGGGCGGGCAGCTCGTCCCCGTTGGAAGTGCTGGCCGCGTGGTAAGTCGAGAAGGTATCGATGTTGTGCTGGCTGTCGTCCCGGTAGCTCTTTAACTTGTCGAAGTAGCCGACAGGCTTGCCCGCCATCAGGTCGAGCGCGTCCTGAGCGGTGGGCTGAGGCTGCGGCGGCACCGGCTTGACGGAGTTCTTCGCGGACCCGAACGCGTCCATCTGGGCTGTGATGGCGTTCTGAGCTCGCGCCAGATGCATGGCGTCGTCCATCGATGCCTCGACGAGTGGCTTCGTCGCGGCTACGGCAGCGTCGCTGGCTCCGCCCTGCCAGCCCGAGGCGGTCTTCTGGGCGAGCGTCGTGAGCCGCTGCATGCGCTCTTGATGCCGCTTGGCCAGGTTGTAGGCACCTTGCTGAGCATCGGAGAGCGAGTCAGTGCCGTCGCCCTTCGTGATCTGCTCGTAGATCTGAGCGGCGGTGAGCGGTCCTTCGGCGGCCATCAATTGCCCCCTCGGATGGTGGCGAGCACCCTGACTGCCGCTTGGCGCGCTGCATCACAGGGATCCTTGTGGCCGATGTTGGCCTCGGACTGCTCCAGCGAGATGCTGACCGTCTCGGTGTCGCTGGTTCCTAGCGCCACCGAGCAGCGGCCCTTGCTCGTGCGCTCATCCTTTGTGTCGTAGATGGTCAACGGGTACCCATCGATCGGCTCGATCGGTTCAACGAGCTCGTAAGCCTTCCCTTTGGCTTCGTAGACCTTTGCGGTGCCTCCGTCCGGTGACCTGCCGAAGATCACGTCAACTGTCGGCCGGGAAGAGGACGGGATGGACCACATGCAGGCGGGGCCCGCATTGCCGTCCCGTGCCTTGTGATCCGTGGGGGCTCCGAGGAGCTCTTCAGCCTGGAGATCACTTAGCGAGTTGCAAGGTGCCTGTTTGAACCGTGCCAGGTCGATCGAGTTTTGGACTCTTGGCACGTCAGAAGCCGGATTCGCCGAGCTCGAGTTTGCTGCCCCGGTGGTCGGGTTAGGAGTGCCGTTGTTCGAGGGTGAGCACGCGGTGAGGACAAGCGTGATGGCGCTGACGAGAAGGATGGTGCGGCGCATCAGGCGATGCCCTTCGGCTGTTGGTTGATGACGGTTACGGCGTGGTCTTCAGCTGTGGCGTACTTACCGAGTGCGGCTATGTACTTGGCGGCCATGTTTTGACAATAAGTGATGCGCTGGTCAAGGGTTTCCATGAGCGCAGAGCCGGACTGTCGAGTGACTCCGGCGTTATCGCCGCTCGCATACTCCTGTCCTGGCGGCTGAGCCTTGGCGATCCGCCTCGCATCGTTGAGGTCGGCCACGTACTCCTTGGCGAGGTCGGTCCACTCCTTCACCAGTTCGTGAAGGGTCGCCTCGTCGTACTTGAACCCCGCGCCTTCCGTGACAGGCGTCCCGTACGAGCCCCCGGTGGGCCGGGCGACGATACCGAGGGCGTCGTTCCAGCGAATCCCTGGTTCATAAGTCGGCGACCCGTCAGGCATGCCCATGCACCCCTGACGCCTCGAACCGATCCCCGCTGAATGGCCGAAGCCGCCCCGAAGTCACCGTCGTCATATGCCCCTCCCGTGGCTACAAGGCGCGTCTCCCCGATGCACCCTGCGTAATCCGACGCCGGGAAGATTACCAGGGTTCCCGGAAGGGCGAACCCGACTGCATAAAGTCCCGTCCCTCACTGAATAGTGTCAATGAACCTGGTGACTATCCGTGAAAACCGTTCAGGTGAACCTGGTCAGGGAAATCGGGTTCTACCTGGTAGTGGACACCCTGAATTCGCATACTCCGCGTAATGAAGTTCCGAAGAGTGATTCTCGGCGCAGTGCTTGTCAGCCTGTTGGCGGCTTGTACGGATTCCGTCGATACACCCCCGCCGAGACCGCAGTTTCCGAAATGGCAGCCGAAACAACCGCGTCCCGCCGATCGTGACGAACAGGCTGTCGACGCGGCGTTGGCCGCCCTCGACTTCTGCGAGCTGATCGACCTGGCGGCCTACGACCGCAGGAAGGGCGGCAACCCCCGGCCCGTCACGCGCGAGCCCAAGGTGAAGGACGGCAGGAAGACGTGCACGCTCTACCGCGACGGTTACGAAGACCTCGTTTACGTCCAGGACATGGATCCGCAGTACACATCGCTCCGGAACGACGGAGCTGTCGTCGACCTGGGCGGGGTGAAGGCTTACCAGGTCGAAACCCGTCGTGAGGGCATGGTCAGCGGCTGTGCGATCACGGTGCCGGTCAGCTTCCGGCGGGCGGTCAAGTTCGAACTCGGGATGAGCCGGAGCAAGGACTGCGGACTCCTCCGCGACTTCGCCACCGCCGGAGCCGCGAAACTTCCCCGTGACCTCGTCTACCCGCCCGGCGGCCAGGACAACGAGCGCGTCGGGGCTTGCGCCGACTGGGTCTCCAACACCAAAGGCGAGAACTGTGATCCGGCCACAAACGCGCAGGTGCCCACGGGCGCCGAGTTGATCCTCGCTGCCGGCGCCGCCGACCCGAACGTCGAATGCGCGGTGTTCCGCGACGCGGTCAAGAAGACCTTCGGCCAGGACTTCGAGCCGATCGCCACGCAGGGTTCCTGTTACTTCGTCGAGCCACGGCATCGGCTGCAGATCGAGGCCGGGGCCACCGCGAACGGCGGCGCGCCGGGGGAGTGGCTCGCGGATCCGAACAAGATCTACAAAGACCACCATCAGGTCTCCTTCAGCGGCAATCCGGGTGTCACGTTCCGCTCGAAGGACGACCGCGAATTCTCCCTCTACGTCTCGCCGCTCGGCGACCTCGGCAAAGTAGGGCATGTCCGGCTCAGGATCTCGCCCCAGCAGGAGCGCGGGATCGACGACTGGGACCGCTCGAAGAGCGTTTCGGTGGTGGACGCCGCCAGGGCACACGCTGTGATGGAACTCGTGATGGCGACCCACTTTCGGACGCCCAGGTGACGCCCGCCGCGTCGTAAGCTTTCTCCATGTACATCGAGCGGGTCCGGCTGGAGAACATCCGCGGCTTCAGCGGTGCCCGCGCCGTCGACCTCCGGCTGCCCGGCCCCGGCTGGGTGGTGCTCGCCGGGCGCAACGGCTCGGGCAAGACGTCGCTGCTGCGGGCCATCGCGGTCGCGGCGGCGCCGGACGTGGCCTGGGGGCTGCTGTCGGACGCGGGCAGCTGGATTTCGATGGACCAGACTTCCGGGTCGATCGAGTTGTCGGTGATGCGCGAGGAGGGGCCCGCGCCGGTCGAGGTTCGCTGGCTCGACTCGGGTCTGCTGCCGATCTCCGGGCTTCCGCCGGGCCAGCCGTTCTGCGCGGCCTACGGGCCTTTCCGGCGGCTTGCGGGCGGCAGCGGTGAGGCCGAGTCGTGGATGCGGGGAGCGGGGTCGCTGGCGCGGATGGCGAGCCTGTTCCACGAAGACGCCTCGCTCGCCGAGGGGGTCACTTGGCTGATCAACCAGCATCTCCGTGCCCTGGAAGGAAAAGCGGGCGCGCGCGAGCTGAAGGACACGGCGCTGGAGATCCTCGGTGACGGTCTCCTGCCCGGCGGCTACCGGATCCGGGACGTCGACTCGGACGGGCTCTGGGTCGAGTATCGCGGCGACCGGTTTCCGTTGCGCGAGATGAGCGACGGCTATCGCACGGTGACCGCGCTGGTGGTCGACCTGCTCAAACAACTCGACGTCGCGGGCCTCGATCACGAGAGTCCCGGTGTCGTGATCATCGACGAGGTCGACGCGCATCTCCACGTGTCGTGGCAGAAACGCATGGGGCCGTGGTTCAAGGCGCATTTCCCGCGGATCCAGTTCATCGTCACCACGCACAGCCCCTATGTCTGCCAGGCAGCCGACCCCGGCGGCCTCATCCGGCTTTCCGGGCCCGACGAGCAGGTCCCGCCGCGCGTGGTTTCCGAGGAGTTGTACGAGCGGGTCGTGTTCGGCAGCGGGGACGACGCCGTGCTGTCCGACCTTTTCGGACTGGACACGCCTTATTCGCCGCAGGCGGTCGAACTGCGGGAGCATCTCGCCGAGCTCGAGTTCCAGGTGGCTTCCGGGCGGGCGGACGCGAAGGGCGTCCGGGAATGGGAGCGCCTGCGCGGCATGCTGAGCAGCTCGCCGCCGAGCCGGGTGGACGAGGTGGCCAGGCGGTTCGAGGCCGACGATCGGTGATCGGGATCCGCCGGATCGCGCTGCCGGAGCGGGTGGTGGCCGATCTCGAAGACCTGACCGCGCGGATCCCTTCCGGTGACAGCAAAGAGGCGCGTCGACTCTGGCGGGTTTCCCGTACCGTACGGCGTTCTTTGCGGGCAGGACTGGACGTCATGGCCGCGGGCCGCGGTTACTGCATGTACTGCGGCGACAGCCTTGGGTCCACTGTGGACCATTTCGAGCCGATCGCGCGGAATCCGGGGCGCGCGTTCGACTGGCTCAACCACGTGCTCGCCTGCGAATACTGCAACAGCCACCACAAACGCGACCTGTTCCCGGTGGACGAAGACGGCAACAGCCTGCTGATCGACCCGACCGCCGAAGACCCGCTGGACCACCTGTTCCTGGTGCTGTCGATCGGGACCTACCGCGCGTTGACCGACAAGGGCGAGCAGACCATCAAGGTGTGCGGGCTGAACCGCGCGCAACTGGCGCGCGGGCGGGAAACGGCGGTCAACCAGGTGAGTGCGCTCGTCGTGGGCTGGTGGACCGCGCGCGAACTGGGGGACGACGCGAAGCGCCGCGCGATGGCCTGGACCCTGCTCGACCAGCCGCACGCCGACGTCCTCCACGCGATGCTCCGGCAGGCGTGGATGCCCGGAGCCCGCGCCGTGTTCCGGGCGGACGACGAGCTCATCGACCTGCTTCGCACCCCGGAACTCGCCGAAGACCTTCAGCTCTCCGGCGGTGCCGTGTAAGCGGCCAGGGTGGCGTCGGCACGTGTGCGGGCGGTGGCCGCGCCGGTTCCGGAGGCGACGTCGGCCTCGTACCAGGCTTCGTTGCTCAGGGTCATGAATCGCACGCCCTCTTCGCTGGTCATCCAGGCCATGGCCGCTTCGGGGTCGGCGGCCTCGCCGGATTCGAGGTGCAGCGCGAGCCCGTTCAGCATCATGTCCCAGCCGATGCCGACGGCACCTGGCCCGAACTGGTTCCAGTGCTCGTTCGGGACGGCGGTGTGGTCGAGTTCGAACCGGGTGCGTCCGTCGGCCTCCGGGCTCAGCCGGACTTCGATCCAGCTGACGTCGCCGCCGTACTCCCAGGTCGCGGCGAAGCTCTTCGGCGGATCGCAGCGTTCGATCGTCCCGCCCGCGTTGCCTTCGAGCTGGTACTTGCCTCCGGCGCGCAGGTCGCCGCTGACCGGCAGGAACCACCGCGGGATGCGTTCGGGGTCGGTGCAGGCGTTCCAGAGATCGTCGATGCCGGTGTCGTAGACCTGGCTGACGGTCGCCGTCACCGCCTCGCCCGCTTCGACCACACGCTTGCCCAGCTTGCGCTGGACGGAGTCGATCTGGCTGGTCACGTCGGCCATCGGTGCCCTCCTCGGCTCGGTTGCGGCCAAGATATCAGCGTAAGCTTATATAAGCCAGAAGAGAAAAGGGGCGCCCGTGCAAGGCCGCGGACGCCCCTTCTCGGAGGGGTGGCTTACGGGGTGGGGGAGCAGGCCGTGCGCCCGAGGACCACTTCGCCGGTGATGTTCGACGCCGGTGCGAACTTGATCCGCAGCATGGTCAGCCCGATGCTGCCGTCACCCGGCAGCGTCTGCTCGTTGAAGATCGCTTCGGCGAGCAAGGTGCCGTTGGACTTGGTGATCGGCTTGACGTAGCCCACCGGCACCGGTGACGGCAGGGTGCCGATCCCGGTCGCGCCGCCGTAGGTCCAGCTCGCGTTCGTGTTGTTCTGGGTCGCCGTACAGCTGACCGAGTACGACCTGATCTTGATCCGCGGGCCGCTCGACGAGACCAGCGCCGACAGTTCGAAGTTCTCCCCCTTGGCCTCCGACTTCGTCGTGGTCACGTCGTTCGCGGGGTCGACGACGGTGGTCGTGCACGTCGACGTGCCGCCACCGAACGTGATCCCGGTCCTGCTCACGGCCCCGGACGAGTTGCTGGTCGGTCCCTCGACCGCGCAGTCCGCGAGCGACGGGATCGAAATCGGCGCCGAGCTGCCCTTGGTGAAGGCGGCGGAGCCGAGCGAGGCAACGCCCGCGGGGTTCGCGGCGGCGGCCGGTGTCACCCCGGCGCCGAGACCTGCCAGCAGCAGCGCGCCGACCAGGCCGGCCCGGCTTGCGATGGTGATACGCATGGGCTTCCTCCTCACGTGACGGAGAGCGAGCCGGATCGGCCGTTCTTCCTTTGTGATCACTATCTGCGTGTCGGATTCGACCGTTGCGTGCGTGACGGTCGTTTCACTCGACCGTGGATCATGGACACCCATTGGATATTCGGATTCGTATCCGGATACAGGTCTGTATATTCGAACGCATGCCGACCTACCGCGTCCTCGTCAACGGCAAGTTCGACCATCCGGACGCCGACACCCGCGCGAAGCTCCTCGCCGAGCTGGATCGGCACCAGGCGATCGGCTTCACCGAGGAGGGCCTGTTCACCTACAGCGCGCACCTCGGCGCGTTCACCTATCGCGTCACGCTGCAAGGCGAAGAGGAACGCGACGTGCTCGACGAGGCCGAGCTGAAGGTCATGGAGCTGCTGGAAGCGAAGGGTTACCCGTATCGCGACGTCGCGGGGAAAGCGACCTGCATGGACGACATCAAGATCCGCCGCCGCTGAACCCGGAGCTTCAGGAGACCTCGTTCGCCGGTGCGGCGAAGGTGTTGCACGCCGACGTGTCCTTCGCGTTCAAGCCTCGCTTCCGCCACAAAGCCGAGCTCTTCGACGAGCCATGGGTGTCGCTGTCCTCGAACGTGCTTTGCCTGAGCTGGGTGACCATCCCGGCGCCGATCGAACCGCGGCCCGCGGCGTTGGCGAGGAACATCGCGCCGAAACAGTCGGCCTGCAGTTCGAGCCGCCTGCTCAGGTCGAGGATCTTCGCTCGGTCGCCGTCCGCCTCGCCGTAGAGCATGTCGTGCTTCGAGAGGATGCCGGATTGCTCCTGGACGTGGTGCCCGTACTCGTGCGCGAGCAGGAACAGCTGCGTCAGGAGGTCGGGCCCGCCGTCCGCGAGCTGCCTCGGCAGCGGGACGAAGATCGTCGCGCCCTCCCCGCAGTAGAAGCCCAGAGCCTCCTCCGGAGGCGGCGGAGGACCACAGGCGGTGTTCTTGACGTCCTCGGCGTTGACTGTGACCGGGATCCGCGGTTCGCCGACCTGGGTCAGGACCGGATGCCACGCCCGCTCCAGGCAGGGGATCAGCGCCAGGTAGAACGCCTCCAGTTGCTCCTTCGTGCCGCGAAGCCTGGGCAGGTCGCAGGTCACCTTCGGCATCGTCGCGCCGGGAGCGACGATCGGGTTGGCCGCCGTCTCGTACTTACGGGTCGGCACCTCCGGTCGTGACGACGGCGACGGCGTCACAGGTGTCACGGACGTGGTGGTGGGGGTCGGCGGCCGGGATTGGACGGCGCCCGCCTTCGACTCCTTCATGCCGCCCACCACGAGCACGGCCACCACCAGCATCACCGCCATGAACACGGCGAAGAGGACGACGGTGATCCACACCGTCGAACGCTGCTCCCGGTGGTCTTCGGCGGGAGGCGCCCACGCCGGTCTGTCGCCGGAATCGTCCGGTCTTTCCATGGTGTTCCCCCAGTTCGTGCCAAGGTCGGCAGGATACGCGGCGGGGGTGTCATGTTCGTCACCGTTTCCCCTGGACAGCAGGTCAACAGGGCTCAGCGGGTAGCCACTACGCTGGAAGCAATCCCGAACGGTGTCAAAGAGAGCGGAGCCGACGTGTCTGTGTCTTCACCTGCCCCAGGTGGTGCCATCGAGGACCTGCGCGCGTCCGTCGGGCTCCAGATCGCCGACGAACAGCTCCTGCGCACCCTCGCGACCGGTCTCGCCGAGGTCGAGACCCTGCTCCGCGACGTCGTCCGCAGTGACGTCAAGGCCGTCGAGGACGCCGCTTCGCACCTGGTCGAGGCGGGGGGCAAACGTTTCCGTCCGCTGTTCACGCTGCTGTCCTCGCAGTTCGGGCCGAAGCAGGGCGACCAGGTGGTCACCGCCGCCGCGGCGGTCGAGCTGGTGCACCTCGCGACGCTGTACCACGACGACGTGATGGACGAGGCGACGATGCGCCGCGGCGCGGAAAGCGTCAACGCCCGCTGGGACAACACCATCGCCATCCTGACCGGCGACTTCCTGTTCGCGCACGCCTCGCGGCTGGTCGCGGACCTCGGCACCGACGCGGCCCGGATCATCGCCGAGACCTTCGGCGAGCTGGTCACCGGCCAGATGCGTGAGACGGTCGGCCCGGCCGAGGGCGACGACGCGGTCGAGCACTACCTCACGGTCATCGCGCAGAAGACCGGCTCGCTGATCGCGACCTCCGGCCGCTTCGGCGGGATGATGTCCGGCGCGCCCGATCACTACATCGACGCGCTCCGCCGCTTCGGCGACATCATCGGGACGGCGTTCCAGATCTCCGACGACGTCATCGACATCGCGTCCGCCTCGGACGAGCTCGGCAAGGCGCAGGGCACGGACCTGCGCGAAGGTGTCCGCACGCTTCCGATGCTGTACGCGCTGGCCGACCCGGCCACCGACCCGCGCCTGGTCGAGCTGCTGTCGGGGCCGATCTCCGACGACAAGCTCGTCGCCGAGGCCCTGGACCTGCTGCGCGCCTCGTCCGGACTCGAACGCGCACGCGAAACTCTTTCCGACTACGCTCGTCGGGCGCGTGCCGAGCTCGCGGCGCTGCCCGCGTCGCCCGCACGGGACGCCTGCGAATCGGTCGCCGACTACCTGGTCGCGCGAACGCATTGACAAAGGGCGGGTTGGATGTCCATTTTCGGACAGGTTTGGCTGTGGAGTCTGCTGGCGTTCGTCGTCGGCGCGCTGCTCACCTGGCTGGTGCTGGTGATCCCGGCGCGCAAGCGCATCCGTGAGCTGGAAAGCTCGTTGGCCGCCTCGCACGTCGAGACGTCCCGGCTGCCCGCCGGGGTGAGCCTCGGCGCGGGTGCCGCGGCCGTCGCGGGCGGAACCGCGTACCTCACGAAGCCGTCGCACGACGAGCTGGACGAGGAGTTCGCGGCCGCCGAGAAGCCGGCGCCCGCGTACCCCGAGACGCTCACCGAGCACGAGCCCGCGCAGCAGTGGACCGAACCGGAACCGGTCGAGGAGCAGGCTCCGGAACCTGTCGAGGACGTCGTCGAGGAGCCCGTCGCGGCCGCGACGCAGACCTTCGAGCCCCAAGACAAGCACGAAGACAAGTACGAGGCCGAGTACCGCACGGAGCCCCAGGCGGACCTGGAGCCCGAGCCGGAGCCGGAGCAGGCGGCCGAACGGACGCAGTACATCCCCGCCGCGCAGCCGGAGCCGGAACCCGAGCCCGAGCCGGAGAACCCGTACGCCGCGGCGGCGACCGAGTACCTCCAGCCCGCCTCGAAGCTGGACGTCGAACTCGAACCGGAGCCCGAGCCCGAGCCTCTGCCGGTCCAGCCGGTCGAAGCGCCGTACCGGTCCCGCCTGGAGATCCAGCTGGACCCCGAGGGCGCCGAGTCGCAGCCGGAGCCGGTGTCGCTGTTCAGTCCCGCGTCGCGCGTGGACACGGAGCAGCCGCCCGCCGAGACCAACTGGTTCGAGCGGGAAGAAGAGCTCCACGACCCACCCGCGTACGCCTTCGGTTCCGACGAGGAGGCGCAGGCAGGCCTTCTCGACTCGGAGCCCGAGACACCCGCCGAAGCCACCCAGGTGCTGCCCAAGCGCACGCCGAGGGGAGCGGTGCGCGGCGGTTTCGAGCCGCCCCAGCCGATCCAGCCGTCGATGCGGGCGATCGAACGTCGTGAGCCGGAACTGTCCGGTGGGCAGAGCGGTTCGCTGTTCGAGCCCGCCGTCCAGCCGGGTGACGCGATGCCCGCCCCGGAACCGCCGCCCGCGCGCCAGGCCGCCGCTCCGGTGGCCGAGTCCGTTCCGCCCGGCCCGTTCGGTCCCGGTTCGGCGATGCCGCGGCCGGGCGGTGGCCGTCCCGCCGACGACTTCGCGGTCAAGGCCAGCGTGACCGCCCTGCGGTACTGCACCGAAGAGTCGCCCCAGTTCCCGAAGATGGTCGCGGAGGTCTGGTTCCGCACCGCCGCCGACGCGGAGCGCGTGGGCTTCCGTCCGCTCACCTGAAGTACATGAAGGCCCCCTTCCTTGCGCCAGGCGCAAGGAAGGGGGCCTTCATGTACTTCTGACTAGCTACACGACCGTCCAGGTGTCCTTACCGCGCAAGAGCCCTTGCAGGTCCGGCTTGCGGGTCGCGCGGGCCTCTTCGACCTGGGCGCGGGCCTGGTCGTCGTAGGTGGGCCGCTCGACCTGCCGCAGGATGCCGGTCGGCACGTGGTTCAGGTTCTGGTCACCGATCCGAGAAAGTGCGAACGCGTACGCCGTGTCCTCGATCGTCGGGTCGTGCACGACGAGGTTCTCCTCGCCGATGTTCGCGACCTTCCCGACTTCCAGCCCGGCGAAGCCGCCGCGCGTGACGCCGTACTCGCCCTGCGGCCCGAACTTGATCGGCTCGCCGGACTGCAGCGGGATCAGCCGGGTGGCGGCCTCGTCCTTGTCCTTGAGGACGTCGAACGCGCCGTCGTTGAAGATCGGGCAGTTCTGGTAGATCTCCACCAGCGCCGACCCGCGGTGCTTCGCGGCGGCCTCCAGCACCTCGGTCAGGCCCTTGCGGTCCGAGTCGAGCGCGCGGCCCACGAACGACGCTTCGGCGCCGATCGCCAGCGAAAGCGGGTTGAACGGGGTGTCCACCGAGCCCATCGGGGTGGACTTCGTGACCATGCCCGGCCCCGACGTCGGCGAGTACTGGCCCTTGGTGAGACCGTAGATCCGGTTGTTGAACAGCAGGATCTTGATGTTCACGTTGCGCCGCAACGCGTGGATCAGGTGGTTGCCGCCGATGGACAGCGCGTCGCCGTCACCGGTGACGACCCACACCGACAGATCCGGCCGCGCGGTCGCGAGCCCGGTCGCGATCGACGGCGCGCGGCCGTGGATCGAGTGCATGCCGTAGGTGTTCAGGTAGTACGGGAACCGGGACGAGCACCCGATGCCCGAGATGAAGACGATGTTCTCGCGCTTGAGGCCGAGCGTCGGCAGGAACGACTGCACGGCGTTGAGCACGACGTAGTCCCCGCAGCCGGGACACCAGCGGACCTCCTGGTCCGACTTGTAGTCCTTCGCCTTCTGCGGTTCGGTTTCGGCCGGGACGAGGTCCAAGCCACCGAGTGTAGGAATCCCCAGGTCTATCGCGGTCACTTCGCCGCCTCCGTACTGGTGATGATCTCCGTGAACACGCCTTGCAGCTCCTCCGCCTTGAAGGGCAGCCCGGCGACCTTCGTGTACGACTTCACGTCGACGAGGTACTTGGCCCTCAGGAGCATCGAAAGCTGGCCGAGGTTCATTTCAGGGACGACCACGGTGTCGTACGAACGGAGTACGTCACCGAGGTTGCCGGGGAACGGGTTGAGATGCCGCAGATGCGCCTGCGCGATCGGCATGCCCTCCTTGCGGACCCGGCGGCACGCGGCGCCGATCGGTCCGTAGGAGGAGCCCCAGCCGAGTGCGAGCACCCTGGCCTTGCCGCCGCTCGGGTCGTCGACGACGAGGTCTCCTACGTCGATGCCGTCGATCTTGGCCTGGCGCAGGCGGACCATCTTCTCGTGGTTGTCCGGGTCGTAGGAGATGTGGCCGGTCTTGTCGGCCTTCTCCAGCCCGCCGATCCGGTGCTGCAGACCGGCCGCGCCCGGCACCGCCCACGCGCGGGCGAGGGTCTCGGGATCGCGGACGTAGGGCCAGAACTCCCCGGAGCCGTCCTCGGCGTTCGGCTCGGTGGCGAATTCCACCCGCAGGTCCGGCAGCTGCTCGACGTCCGGGACCAGCCACGGCTCAGAGCCGTTCGCGATCGCGCCGTCCGACAGCAGGAACACCGGCGTGCGGTACTTCAGCGCGATCCGGGTGGCTTCCATCGCCGCGTCGAAGCAGTCCGCGGGGGACAGCGGCGCGACGATCGGTACCGGGGATTCGCCGTTGCGGCCGAACATCGCCTGCAGCAGATCGGCCTGCTCGGTCTTGGTCGGCAGCCCGGTCGACGGGCCGCCGCGCTGGACGTCGACGACGACCAGCGGCAGTTCGGTCATCACGGCGAGGCCGATGGCCTCGGACTTCAGCGCGACACCGGGCCCGGACGTCGAGGTGACGCCCAGCGCGCCGCCGTAGGAGGCGCCGAGCGCCGCGCCGATCCCGGCGATCTCGTCCTCGGCCTGGAAGGTGAGGATGCCGTAGTTCTTGTGCTTGGACAGCTCGTGGAGGATGTCCGACGCCGGGGTGATCGGGTACGTGCCCAGCAGGATCTGCAGGCCGGACTGCTGCCCGGCGGCGACCAGCCCGTAGGCCAGCGCGGTGTTCCCGGTGATCTGGCGGTACGTGCCCTGGTTCAGCTTCGCGGGCGCGACCTCGTACGTCGTCGCGAACGACTCCGTCGTCTCGCCGTAGTTCCAGCCGGCGCGGAAGGCCAGGATGTTGGCCTCGGCGATGTCGGCCTTCTTCGCGAACTTCTCGCGCAGGAACCGTTCCGTGCCCTCGGTGGGCCGGTGGTACATCCAGGAGAGCAGCCCGAGCGCGAACATGTTCTTCGCGCGTTCGGCGTCCTTTTTGGACAGTCCGGTCGCTTCGAGCGCGCCTCTGGTCAACGTCGACATGGCCACCCGGTGGACTTGATAGGCCGAAAGGGTGTCGTCGTCGAGGGGGTCGTTCTCGAAGCCGACCTTGACCAGGTTCCGCTTCGTGAACTCGTCGGTGTTGAGGATGATCGTCCCACCGGACGGGACATCGGCGAGGTTGGCCTTCAGCGCGGCGGGGTTCATGGCGACCAGGACGTCCGGCCGGTCGCCCGGTGTCAGGATGTCGTAGTCGGCGAAGTGCACCTGGAAGCTCGAGACGCCGGGGATGGTGCCCTGTGGTGCGCGGATTTCCGCGGGGAAGTTCGGCATGGTGGACAGGTCGTTGCCGAAGGCGGCCGCTTCCGAGGTGAACCTGTCGCCCGTCAGCTGCATGCCGTCACCGGAGTCGCCGGCGAACCGGATGACCACCCGGTCCAGCTTGGCGACCTCGGTCGGCCTGACGGCCGACAAGGAGCCGTTGCCGTTCGCACTCGTGCTCATAGGACAGGGATTCCCTCTCTCCCGACGTGCGTCGTCCCCGGCAGTGCCGGAGATCGGCGTGCCTCGCCCGGCGATGTCGGCCAGGTCACAGGTGCCATGTCCCGAGGTTAGTCCTCGGCACACTTCCCAGGTTGCCCCAAAAAGGGTCTGGACCTACTCCTCGAGTGTCCTGAGCTCGGCGCTGAGCGGGGGTTTTCCGGTTTATGTGTTACCGATGGTAACGGTTAAGGATGCGCCCCGATTGTGAGGCGTATCTCCTTCCAGCGTAGTGAAGTCCGGTCGAGGATCGGTCATTGGCCGGTCATCGCCGCCCGCAACCTGGTGAGCCGTTCGAGGAACGCGGGTGCGGTGAGTGACGCGAGTTGCGGCTCGATCTCGGCGTCGACGGCGGCCGAATGGTCGGTCAGTGACGCGGTGTGCCGGAGCGTCCGCTTCGTCGCCAGCAGGACGTCGCGCGGGGCACCGACGGCGGGTTTCGCCAGTTCACGGGCGGCCTCGACCAGATCCCCCTCGACGAGCCGGAGCGCGAGCCCGGTTTCTACAGCGGCTTCGGCGCCGACGACTTCGCCGAAGAGTGTCATCGCCGCGGCCTTCTGCGGTCCGACGAGCCGCTGGATCATCCACGTCATCCCGCCGCCGGGATGGATGCCGAGATCGAGAAATCTGGCCACGAACTTCGCCTTCGGTCCCACGATGCGGACGTCCGCGGCGAGTGCGAGGTTCAATCCGGCGCCGACGGCCGCGCCGCCGACCGCGGCGATCGTCGGCAGGGAACAGTGCGCCACCGAGAGAAATCCGTCATAGATAGCGCGGAGCCCGTCTTCCCGCGCGGTGGCGAGCGTGTCCAGGTCCGCGCCCGCGCAGAAGGCGGGCGGCGCACCGGTGACGACCAAGGCGTGGACACTCTCGTCGGCTTCGGCGCGCGCGACGGCCGCTGCCAGCTGCGCGGACAGGTCGAGGGTCAGGGCGTTGCGGGTCGCGGGGGCGTCGATGGTGAGCACGGCGACGCCGCCGTCGTGGCTGGAGCGGATCTGATCGGTCACGGAGCCGAGGGTGTCACGCTTCCGGGGTCGGCGGTCGCTCCAGCAACCGGGAAAGCACGACGGTGGAGACCGTGCGGTCGACGATCTCCAGCCCGCGCAGCCGCTCCAGCGCGGTCTCCAGGTGATGGATGTCCGACGCGCGCAGGTGGACGATCGCGTCGGCCGCGCCGGACACCGTGTAGGCCGCGACGACCTCCGGCAACGGCTCCAGCCGGGCACGGATGCGGGCCGGGGTGATGTTGCCGTTGCAGGTCATCTCGACGAACGCCTCGGTGCCCCAGCCCAGCGCCTCGGGGTCCACGACCGCGGTGAACCCGCGCAGGACCCCGGTTTCGAGCAGCCGGTCGACCCGTCGTTTCACCGCGGGCGCGGACAGGCCGACGACTTTGCCGATGTCGGCGTAGCTGGATCTCGCGTTGGCCATCAGGCATGAAACGATTCGCTGGTCGATGGTGTTCACACGCAATGTTTAGCAGGTATGTGCGCAGCGAACAGCGATTGATTGCGGAATTAGGTGAGCCTTACCCTTCGGGTATGCCGGAACTGGAGCAGCAGCCCCGTGTACCCACGACGCGCCGCTACCTCATGTGCCCGCCGCGGTACTTCGCGGTGGACTACGTCATCAACCCCTGGATGGATCCGTCCGTCCCGGTCAGCGTCGACACCGCGATGGCGCAATGGACCGAACTCCGTGACACCTATCGACGGCTCGGCCATACGGTCGAGGAGATCGACGCCCAGCCAGGGCTGCCGGACATGGTGTTCGCGGCGAACTCCGGCACCGTCGTCGACGGCCGCGTCCTCGGCTCGCGGTTCCGCGCCCCGCAGCGCACCGCCGAGGCCGAGCACTTCCGCCGCTGGTTCGTCGAGCACGGCTACCGCGACATCACCATGCCCGAGAAGATCAACGAAGCCGAAGGCGACTTCGCCTGGACCGGCAAGATCCTGCTCGCCGGCACCGGCTTCCGGACCGACCCGGCCGCGCACGCCGAGGCGCAGGAGGTCCTTGGTGTCCCGGTCGTCTCGCTGCGGCTGATCGACCCGAGCTACTACCACCTCGACACCGCGCTGTTCGTGCTCGCCGAGGCCACCGACACCACGTCCGCGCAGATCGTCTACTACCCGGAGGCCTTCTCGGCCGGGTCACGCAAGGTGCTGGAGCGGATGTTCCCGGACGCGGTAATCGCGGACCGGGCCGACGCGGAGTGCTTTGGGCTGAACGGGGTGTCCGACGGCCGCAACGTCGTCCTGCCGGTCGAGGCGACCGGGTTGGCGGCGCGGCTGACCGAACGCGGCTACGAAGTCGTCTTCCTGGACATTTCCGAGCTCAGGAAGGCCGGCGGCGGCCCGAAGTGCTGCACCCTGGAGATCCGCAAGTAATCCGTTCGTGGACACTTCGCTGGATTGTGTAACTACTCCATTCGCCAACTCGATTAATCGGGAAACACACTCGGTCCCGAATGAGGCGCGGATGGTGATCCTGGCGATTGGCGGCGTGGGCAGGCCCGTGCGCGCGCTCGATCCAGGCGAAAACGAAACCTGGGTGACGGTCGACCAGTTCGAGCGTGTGCTCGACACGGTGGCCGGACGGGACGACGTCGGGCTCACGTTCGACGACGGCAACGTGTCCGACGTCGAGATCGCGCTCCCCAAACTGGTGGAGCGCGATCTCACGGCGGAGTTCTTCCCGCTGGCGGGCCGGATCGGCCAGCGGGGCTTCGTCGACGCCGACGACGTCCGGAGCCTGACCGACGCGGGGATGTCGATCGGTTCGCACGGCTGGGAGCACCGTGACTGGCGGCGGCTCGACGGCAGGCACGCCCGGCGCGAACTCGAAGCCGCGCCGAAGCTGATCGAGGATCTGAGTGGGAAGCCCGTGCGCGCGTACGCGCCGCCGTTCGGCGCCTATGACCGGCGGGTGCTCGGCAGGCTCCGGCGTTCCGGTGCGACGAGGGTCTACACGACCGGGGGTGGCGAGGTGTCGCGCGACAGCTGGCTGCGGCCGCGGACCGAGATCCGGCACGACGTCGATCAGGATTGGATCGACAGCGTCCTCGGTGAGCGGGACGGCCTGTACCGCCGAGCGGGACGGATGATGGCGCGAGTCGTCAGGCTTGCCCGCTTTTGACCGATTTTCGTTGCGTAGTTGGAAAACAACACCCCGCTAGCTCTTGAGCCTGCCCGTGACTGGCTGCATCCTGAGCACCTTCGGTAAAGAAACCTTATTAACTAAGGGGTGCACGGTATGCGGAAGTTGCTCCTGTTCTCGGCGATGGTGGTGGCCGCAGGACTGGCCCCCGCCGCGGTGGCCGTGGCCTCACCGGCGACCTCGGCCGCGCCTGTCTCCGTTCAAGCGGGCCCGACAGCTCAGCAGCTGCTGGCGAAGACCACCAGCTGCAAGCAGGTCTCGAACGGCAAGTACAAGACCGACGAGGAAACCGGCCGGACCATCGCGGTCTGCGATGCGGGCAGCGCCGTGTTCTGGAAGGCCGACATGGACGTCGACTGCGACGGGCAGCCGACCCCGCGATGCAACAAGAACACCGACCCGTGGTTCCAGGACGGCACCGCGTACCCGCGCTCCGACGGCAAGGCGCTGATCGCCGACCAGACGCCCTACATCGTCGTGCCGAGCATCAGCAGCACGTGGAACTTCGAGAAGGCCGGCCTCAAGGGGGCCGGATCGTGCGCGGTGATCTACAACAACAAGGTGCTGTACACCGTCATCGGCGACACCGGCCCGAAGGACATCATCGGCGAAGCTTCCTACGCGGCAGCGAAGGCGTTGGGCATCAACCCGGACCCGGCGAACGGCGGCGTCGACTCCGGGGTCACCTACATCTGCTTCAAGAACTCGAAGGTGACGCCGACCGAAGACCACAACAAGGCGACCTCGGTCGGCGAAGGCCTCGCCGCGAAGTGGGTCGGCTGACGAAAGTCTTTGTACGGCAACGGCCCCGGAGCGGAATCCGCTCCGGGGCCGTTCGTCGTTCAGCACATCAGCCGGAGATCACCTTGATCTTCCACTCGGCGTTGTGGGGCGCCGCGTAGTGGTGGACGGCGGGGTCGCCGGCCGCCCGCCACGGAGCGGCGGGGCGGAGCGTGTACTCGCCGACAGCGACGTCGACGAAGGTGGCGAAACCGTTGGCGTCCGTCTGTGCGAGGGAAACCAGCTGCTCGTCGGCCGAGTACGTGTACAGGGAGACGGCCGTGCCTGCCAGCCCTTCGCCGGGGTCAAGGGTCCCGTTCTCGTTCCGGTCCACCCATACCTGGCCACGGACGTCGCCGCGCTTTCCCGGCACCTTGCCTTCGGCTGACGGACGCGGACCGGCGAGTTCGGTCGTGCCGCTGAACTCGCACTCGAGGAAGGTCCTGCCGAAGTCGATCGCGTTGTCCGGAACCTTGCTGGAGAAGGTGAAGACCTTGCTTTCACCCACGGCCAGCGCCCCGGTCCGCGAAGAGCCGAACGCGCCCCACTGTTCCTGCGGGATCTTGAGGTTCGTGCCGAAACCGAGAGGATCGTCGCAGGTCGCGTAAAGGCCGGACAGCGGACGGGTGCCCTTGTTCGTCAGCGTGACGGTGGCCGTGGCCGTCTCGCCGATCGTGTAAGTCGTCTTGTCGAGTGCGATGCTCGCCTGAAGTGACTCGGTGAGCGGACGGACGCCGCGAATGTTCACGGCCAGGTTCCCGTCGCCTCCGTCCAGGCGCAGCACCTGGTACGTCGGTAAGTACCAGCCGTCGGGGCCGTGCTGGATGCGCAACCCTCGCTGGGGGCCGACCGGAACCGCGTCGAAGGAGAAGCGCCCGTCCGGACCGGTGACCGTGACCAGCTCGTTCGGCAGGTCGAACGACTCCACTCGCACCGTGAGCCCGGCGAATCCTTCGCCGGGACCGGCCACGCCGTCGCCGTTCGCGTCACCGTAGACCTGACCCGCGACCCGCTCGGTGGTGTCCAGCGGGACCAGTGCCACCAGAACGTCGACGGTGTTGTCCGAGAGGTCGGTGTCGGCCGCGGCCTGCACGCTGATCCGCACCAGCGGATTGCCCGCCTCAGTGGTCCAGACCTTGCCGGTCAGGCGGTAAGTGCGGCTTTCGCCCGGCTGGAAGGACGCTCCTGGGCCGTCGAAGCGCAGATCGCCCAACGAGTTCGAGTCGTATGCGTAATACGGGCCGCTCTGGGTGCTTCCCTGCGCCCGAACGCCGGTCGCCGGGGCATCGCCGGTATTGGTGACCTGGAGGTCGATCGGGATCGTGTCACCGCGCAGCCACCGGCCCTCGGCGGCCACCGCGGTGATCTTGAGGTTCGGGCCGGGCGCGGCGGACGCGGGCGCGGCGGCCACCGTCCCGGCGAGCGTGAAGGCCACTGTCAGCGCTCCGAGACCACGGATCGCTCTGCCGGACAAGGTTCTTCGCATCGATTTCCCCCTGGAGAACAGGTGGGACGCGTGGTCCGCCCTCGTGACGGCCACCCCCACGGCGTTCATCGTTGACTAGATCGAACTTAGAGGGCGAAGTGTCCGATTGGCCAGTGGATGACCAACTGCTCTCCCCGTCCTAATCGAGACGAAACCCTTACGCTCACCCTGTAGCGTTTCGCGCCCTCCGAGCGATGGGTAATTCCCTTGCCGCACAGGCATTCCGCCAAAAGTAGGCGACTTGCGGACGCCGGTAACGAACCCGGTCCGTCCGCCGACCAACGGGCAGCGGAATGCGGCTGGAGGAATTCGTCATGAAGATCAGTGTCTTCGGGCTCGGTTACGTCGGTTGTGTGTCGGCGGCGTGCCTTGCCGGGCGCGGGCACGAGGTCGTCGGGGTGGACGTGAACCCGGTGAAGATCGACCTCATTTCCGGGGGCAAGGCGCCGGTGGTCGAAGAACGCATCGGGGAACTGACCGCCGAAGTGGTCGCCCAAGGCAAGCTGAGAGCGACCACCGACGTCAGACAGGCGATCGCGGACAGCGAAGTCTCCCTGATCTGCGTCGGTACCCCGTCGGCGCCGAACGGCAGCCTGTCGACGGCGTACCTGGAGCGCGTCGCCGAGGAGATCGGGGAGGCGCTCAGGGACAAGGCCGAGCGGCACACCGTCGTCTTCCGCAGCACGATGCTCCCCGGCACCTGCCTGGACCTGCTCGTACCCATCCTCGAGAAGTCGTCCGGTCTCACCGCCGGCGTCGACTTCGGGGTCGCGGTGAACCCCGAGTTCCTGCGCGAGGGGAGCAGCGTCAAGGACTTCTTCGACCCGCCCAAGACCGTCATCGGCGAGCTCGACCCGGCCAGCGGTGACGTCGTCGCGGCGCTTTACGAAGGGCTTCCCGGCGAGGTCTTCCGTGTCGCGATCCCGGTCGCCGAGATGACGAAGTACGCCGACAACTCCTTCCACGGCCTCAAGATCGGCTTCGCGAACGAGCTCGGCGCCATCTGCCGCGCACTGGGGCTCGACTCGCACCAGGTGATCGACGTCTTCCTCTCCGACCGCAAGCTCAACATCAGCCCCGCCTACCTCCGCCCTGGGTTCGCTTTCGGCGGCTCGTGCCTCCCCAAGGATCTGCGCGGCCTGGTCTACGCGGCGCACCGCGCGGACGTCGCCGTCCCGATCCTTTCGCATGTGCTGCCCTCCAACGACGAACACCTCCAGCGTGCCTTCGATCTGGTCGCGCACACCGGGAAACGCAAGATCGGGCTGTTCGGCCTGTCCTTCAAACCGGGCACCGACGACCTCCGCGAGAGCCCGCTCGTCGAGCTCGCCGAACGGCTGCTCGGCAAGGGTTACGACCTCCGCATCTACGACGCCAACGTCAGCCTTTCCCGGCTGATGGGCGCGAACCGCGAGTACATCGAGGGCAGGCTGCCGCATCTCGGCCAGCTGCT
This sequence comes from Amycolatopsis alba DSM 44262, assembly GCF_000384215.1. Classification (NCBI taxonomy): domain Bacteria; kingdom Bacillati; phylum Actinomycetota; class Actinomycetes; order Pseudonocardiales; family Pseudonocardiaceae; genus Amycolatopsis; species Amycolatopsis alba. The sequence continues at coordinate 4,351,071 of NZ_KB913032.1, forward strand.
GGCCGGTTCCATCGACGAGGTCCTCGACCACGCCGAGGTCTCCCTCATCGGCTGCAACGACCCGGACGTCCTCGCGGCGCATCCGGTGGGCGGCGGCCGCACCATCATCGATCTCGTCCGCGTACCCGACGCCGACCGGCGCCGGGCTGAAGAGGGATATGTCGGCCTTGCCTGGTAAAGCTCTCATTCTCGTCGAGAACCTTTCCGTCCCCTTCGATCGCCGCGTCTGGCAGGAATGCCAGACACTCCGCGACGCCGGCTGGGAAGTCCACGTCATCTGTCCACAAGGGACGAAACGGGACACCGAAGCCGAAGTCACCATCGACGGCGTCCACATCCTGCGGTACCCGCTGAAGGCCGCCACCGGCGGTCCGGCGGGGTACGTCCAGGAGTACGGCTCCGCGCTGTGGCACACGCTCCGGCTCGCCCGCAAGGTCGGCCGCGTGGACGTGGTGCACGCCTGCAACCCGCCGGACATGCTGTTCCTCGTCGCGCTGTACCTCAAGCGCCAGGGCGCGAAGTTCATCTTCGACCAGCACGACCTCTGCCCCGAGCTGTACCTTTCACGTTTCGACCGCGGCGAGGACCTCCTCTACCGCGCGGTCTGCGCGCTGGAGCGCCGCACCTACAAGACGGCCGACGTCGTCATCGCGACCAACGAGAGTTACAAGGACGTCGCCGTGAAGCGCGGCGGCAAGTCGCCGGACGACGTCTTCGTCGTGCGCAGCGCGCCCGTGGTCGAGCGGTTCCACATGGTCCCCGCCGAGCCCGAGCTGAAGAGGGGCAAGCCGCATCTGCTGGCATACCTCGGCGTGATGGGCCCGCAGGACGGCGTCGACTACGCCCTGCGCGCGCTCGCTTCGCTGCGTGACGCCCTCGGCCGCACGGACTGGCACGCCGTGTTCATCGGCTCCGGCGACGCTTTCGACGCCATGGTGGCGTTGTCCAAGGAACTGAAGCTCGACGACCAGGTCGAGTTCACCGGCCGCATCTCCGACGAGGATCTGCTGCGCTACCTGTCCTCGGCCGACGTGTGCCTGTCACCGGATCCCCTGAACCCGCTCAACGACGTGTCGACCATGAACAAGATCATGGAGTACATGGCGATGAGCCGTCCGATCGTCTCCTTCGAACTGCGGGAGGCCAGGGTCTCGGCCGGGGAGGCCGCGCTGTACGCGCCGGCGAACGACGAGCCGGAGTTCGCGAAGCTGATCGCGCATCTGCTCGACTCGCCGGAGGAGCGCGCGAAGATGGGCGAGCTGGGCAGGGCGCGCGTCGCCGGTCCGCTCTCCTGGGAGAACTCCCAGAAAGCCCTGCTCGCGGCCTATGCGGCCGCCGTCCGTTGATCGACTTCCCGATCGCGTTTTGAACAAGACTCGCGCAAACCTGTAACCAACATCGCGGTCGCTCCGACGGGATTGATGCTGCACCCGCACGCACCGATGGGAGATCCCGGCTTTGACTGACGACACGGTGCGCCTGTCGATGATCGGACAGGTTCTGCGCGGGCGATGGCGGACCCTGGTGGTCCTCGCCTTGCTCGGCGCCTTGCTCGGCGCGGGATCGTCGGTGATCCTTTCCCCCGGCTACCGGACCTCGTCCAGCGTGCTGCTGCAGGGCCCGCGCCAGGCGGACGAACTGCTCACCCAGGCCGAGGTGGCGACCAGTTCGGTCGTGCTCGACCGGGCCGCCGCCGCTCTCGGGGACGGTGAGACCGGCGCCGACCTGCGGGACAAGGTGGCCACGTCGGTCGCACAAGGCAATGTCATCACCATCGGGGTCACCGGTGACACCGCCGAACAGACGCAGCGGACGGCCGACCAGATCGCGAACGAGTTCGTGAAGTACTCGACGCAGATCATCGCCGGTTCCGGTGACGCCGCGGTCCAGCTGGCGCAGGAACGCCGCGAGACACTGCGGCAGCAGGTCGCGCAGACGAACCAGCGGATCAGTGAACTCTCCACGAAGGTCAACGAAGGCAAGACGACCGTCGAGAGTGTCCAGCTCCGCACCGAACTGCAGGGCCTGCGCACGTCGATCGAGTCGGCCATGTCCAGCCTCAACGCGGCCGACACCGCCAGCGGGCTCGGCAACATGGTCGTGATGGGTTCGGCCGAGCTGCCGTCCGCGGGCGCGGCGCCCACGCTGCCGCAGCTCGCCCTCGGCGGCGCGGCGCTGTTCTTCATCATCGGCCTGTTCGGGCATCTCTTCACCGCCCGCACCGACCGGCGGCTGAAGGACGAGGAAGAGATCGCCGCGGCGATCGGCGCCCCGGTGCTGGCCACCTTCGACGCCGTCGAGGCACGGCCCGCCGCGAAGACCCTGCGCGCCAAGCTCCTCCGTGACGACAGACCGTGGAACATCCCGCGGGTCGACGTCTACGCCGACGAGATCGACGTCGACGTCCACTACGAGCGGCTGGCTTCCCGGCTCCCGGACCGGCGGCTGCTCATCGTGGCCGCCGATGACGATCACGCCGGGCAGGCGGCCGCCGAACGGCTCGCCGCCCTCACCGGCCGGTGGTGCACCGTGGTGACGGTTTCCCCGGTGCGGCCCGTCATCGAAGACACCGACGCCGAGGGGATCGTCGTCGTGGCAGGCCTCGGTTCCCGGTCCGCCTGGGAGCTGGTCGGGATGGCCGAAGCCGTCGCCGACGCCGGTCTCGCCGTGGCGGGCGCCGTGCTGATCCGTCCGGTCCGGCCGACGCGCACCCGGTCCGGCACCGCCACCCCTTCCGACCACGAAGCTCTGGCAGGTACCGCGTGACCAGCGCCGAAAAGACCAAATCCGAACCGCTCATCGACCTGCAGCGGCTGGTCGTCTCGATCAGGAGACGGCGTCGCCTCTGGGCGGCGACCGCCCTGCTGGGGCTGATCGCCGGCGGCCTGGTGGCGATGCTCCTGCCGTCGCCGCCCACCGCGGTGGCGCAGATCCTCGTCATCCACCCCGACGACTCGCCGACCGACAGCGGAACGCTGATGCGGACCGACGTCGCCGTCCTCAAGACCACGAAGACCGCCGGTGAGGCGCTCAAGAAGCTGAACAGCACGCAAGCTCCGGAGGAGTTCCTCAAGGACTACGACGGGCTCGGGCTGACGAACAACGTCCTCCAGCTGACGGTCAAGGGCAAGACCAGGGACGAGGCGCTGGCCCGCGCGCAGGCGATTTCCGACGCGTTCATCACCGAGTACGTCGGCCGCAACCAGGCAGCCGCGGCGGCGCAGCAGAAGGCTTTGCTCGATCAGCGGAACCAGGCGCAGAACGAGCTCACGCCGATCGAAGCGTCGATCGTCACCGAAGAGGCCAAGGGCCGCAACGCCAACCCCGCGCAGCTGGAACGGCTGTACTCGCGCCGGGCACAGCTGACCTCCAAGATCTCCGACTACGACGGCCGCGCGCAGGAAGCGGGCATCGGCACGCCGAAGGTCGCCGCCGGGACGCAGATCGTGGACGCGCCGCGGATCCTGCCGAAGTCGTTGCTCAAGACCCTCGGCACCGACATGGGGGTCGGTCTCGCGCTCGGGCTGCTCACCGGGCTGGGGCTCGCGGCCATCCTGAGCGTGATCAAGGACCGGCCGGTGCTGCGCCGGGAGATTTCGCGGCACCTCGGCGCCTCCGTCATCGCGCAGCTGCCCAAACCGCCGCGGTTCCTGCGGCGTTCGCGGGCGGTCACCCGGCGGCAGCGGGTCGCGGCGACCCTGGTCCGCGCCGTCCGGCAAGAGGGCGGTTCGGTGTCGCTGCTCGACCTCGGCGCCCGCAAGGTCACCGCCGAGCTCGCCGTCGACATGGCGCGCGAACTGGCCGGGAAGGGGCCGGTTTCGCTCGTCGACGACCTGCCGAAGGCGAACCTCCGCGAGCTGGCGGGTGACGGCCCGATCCAGGTGCTGGACCGCGCCGACGCGCCGGTGGCAGGCAAGGAACGCCGCATCGGCGTCGGCTCGATCGAGCCGGGCACGGCGTGGACCGACATCGAATTCCTCGGTGAGGAGACGATCCTCGTCGTCCGCACCGCGCACGCGAACACCGAATGGCTGCACACCGTCGCCCGTCAGCTGGCGGACCGGCGCATCCCGGTCATCGGGGTGGTCGTGGTGGATCCGGATCCGCGTGACCACACCGACGGGACGTTGTGGGACGGCCTGCACACCGCGTTGCGCGGACGGGCAGGCGCCGTGCCGGAACCGGTGCCCGTGCCCGCGCGGCCGGTGATGACCGCGCGTCCGGTGGCGCCCGCCCGCCCGGTGGCGCCGGAGCGCAAGGTCCTGCCCGAGCGGAAGGCCGCGCCGGAACGACGGGTGCCGCGTCCCGCGCCGAAGCCGGTCGAGATGTTCCCCGAGGACACTCCGGTGCGGCGGCTCTCCACGGTGGCGCCGGTCGAGACGGACGCCGAGCGCACCGTCGAGCGGGTGCTGGAGCCGCCTCGAGAGAAGAAGACCGCGCGACGTCGTCCACCGACGCCGTACAAGCGGCCCGAGGACCACGACAACGCCGATCAGCCGACCAAACGATTCTCACCTGTGTCACCGGATAACGCCGAAGCGCTTTAAGGAGCGAAAACAGATGTGCGGCATCGCAGGGGCCTACTTCTGGCCGGACGGAGGACCGCTCACCGATCGGCTCACGAAGATCCTCGCCCATCGCGGACCCGACGGTTCGGGCCGGTACGACCACCGGGCAGGCGAGGGTGAAGTCCACTTGGGACACCGTCGGCTGTCGATCGTCGACCTGACCGAGACCGGCGCGCAGCCGATGGTCAAGGACGGGCTCGCGCTGACCTACAACGGCGAGCTGTACAACTCGCCGGAACTGCGCAAGGAACTCGAAGCCGCCGGTGTGCGCTTCCGGGGGACCTCCGACACCGAGGTCGTACTGGAGGCCTGGCGCAAATGGGGCACCGAGGGCCTGCACCGGCTGCGCGGCATGTTCGCGTTCGGCGTCTTCGACGAGCGCACCGGCGCCCTGACCCTGGTGCGGGACCAGCTGGGCATCAAACCGCTCTTCCTGGTGCGCCGCGGCAAGGGCGTCGCGTTCGCGTCCGAGCTGAAGGCGCTCGCCGCCGAACTGGGCGGCTCGCTGACCGTCGACGACACCGCGCTCGTCGCGTCCCTGCTCTACTACTGGGTCCCGGACGGCCGCTGCGCGTTCAGCGAGGCCGAGAAGCTGCCGCCGGGCAGCTGGGCGCGGTTCCGGCCGAACGGCGACGTCGAACGCGGCACCTTCTGGTCGCTGCGCCAGGTGGCCGAAGACGGCGCCGCGTACGAGGGCGAGTTCGACCTCAACGCCGTCATCGAGGACTCCACGCGCAAGCACCTGATGGCCGACGTCCCGGTCGCGACGTTCCTCTCCGGCGGCCTCGACTCCAGCTACCTGACCGCGCTCGCCGCGCGCGAGCAGCCGGGGATCTCCGCGTACACCATCGGTTTCCGGGCCGAGGACGCGAAGTTCGAGGCGATGCCGGACGACCTGATGTACGCGAAGAAGGTCGCCGCGAAGTTCGGTGTCGACCTGCACGAGATCGAGATCGCGCCGCAGGTGCTGGACCTGCTGCCGCGGATGACGTATCACCTCGACGAGCCGATCGGCGACCCGGCGGCGATCAACAGCTACCTGATCTGCACCGCCGCCCGCGAGGCGGGCGTCAAGGTGATGCTCTCGGGCATGGGCGCGGACGAGCTGTTCGCCGGGTACCGCAAGCACCTCGCGAACAAGATCGCCGTGCAGTACCAGCGGGTTCCCGGTCTCGTCCGCCGTCCGGTCGAGTCCCTTGTGGACAGACTGCCGGTGGCGACGTCGAAGCGTGGGTTCCGCTCGGTCCGGTTCGCCAAGCGGTTCCTCTCGTTCGCGGAACTGCCGGAGGAGACCGCGTTCCGGCGCAGCTACACGATGTACGATCAGGCCGAACTCGCCGGGCTGCTGAACCCGGACCTCGCCGGCGCCGTCGACGACGTGATCACCGAGCACGCGGACACCTACCACGACAACACGCTGTCGGACTTCGTGAACCGCATGTGCCTCGCCGATTCCCGGCTCTTCCTGCCGGGGCTCAACCTCACCTACACCGACCGGTCCAGCATGGCGGCCTCCACCGAGGTGCGCACGCCGTTCGTCGACATCGAGGTCGTGAAGGCCGCGTTCCGGATCCCCGGTGACAAGAAGATCGTGAAGCGCCAAGGGAAGATGGCGCTGAAGGAAGCGGCGCTGTCGATCCTCCCCGCCGAGATCGTGCACCGGCCGAAGGGCCTGTTCAGCGCGCCGCTGCGGGCCTGGATGAGCCGCGACCTCGCGCCACTGGTGCGCGAGGTGACGAACGAAGGTGAATTGGTGAAGGCCGGGTTCCTCCGCCGTGAGGCCCTGCAGAAGCTCGTGGACGAAGACGCGTCCGGGCAGCAGGACCGGTCCAAGCACCTCTGGCACATCTTGACCCTCGAGTACTGGTACCGCGGCGCCGTCGCGGCCCGGACCACCTGATCGCTGAGGAGCGACGTGAAGCAGGTAGTGCAGAACTACAAGAGCGGGGAGCTGGCGCTCCTCGACGTCGAAGTTCCCGCGTGCAAGCCGGGAGGTGTGCTGGTCCGCACCGCTTATTCGCTGATTTCCACCGGCACCGAGATGATGAAGGTGTCCGAGGCGAGCCTTTCCCTGGTGGGCAAGGCGAAGGCACGGCCGGACCAGGTCGCGAAGGTGATGCAGAGCGTCGCGACCAACGGGCTCGGCGCCACCTACCGCAAGGCGATGAACAAACTCGACTCGTACACGCCGCTGGGGTACTCGCTGTGCGGTGTGGTCGAGGAGGTCGGCGCGGGCATCCACGACGTCGCCGTCGGGGATTACGTGGCGTGCGCCGGGAACGAGCACGCGCTGCACGCGGAACTGAACTGGGTGCCCAAGAACCTGTATTCCAAGGTGCCCGACGGGGTCGATCCCCGGCACGCCGCTTTCGGCACGGTCGGTTCGATCGCGATGCAGGGTGTCCGCCAGGGTGAACCGCAGATCGGCGACATCGCGCTGGTCATCGGCCTCGGCCTGATCGGCCAACTGGTCGTGCAGCTGCTGGTCGCCTCCGGGGTCCGCGTGGTCGGCGTCGACCCGGACCCGTCGCGGTGCGCGCTCGCCGAGCAGCTCGGTGCCCTGAAGTGCGGCGACCCGTCGTCCGGCGTCATCGACACAGCGGTCGCGGAGATCAGCTCCGGGCACGGCGTCGATCAGGTGTACCTCGCCGCGGGCGGCAGCACGAACGAGCCGGTGGAACTGGCCGCGAAGCTGGCCCGCGACCGCGGCCGCGTGATCGACATCGGCAAGTGCTCGCTGAACCTGCCGTGGAACGCCTACTACGAAAAGGAACTCGACGTCCGGTTCTCCCGCTCGTACGGCCCCGGTCGCTACGACCCGGAGTACGAACTCGAGGGCCGCGACTACCCGATCGGCCAGGTCCGCTGGACCGAGCGCCGCAACCTCGAATGCGTCGTCGACCTGATGGGCAGCGGCCGTCTCGACGTCGAGCCGCTGATCTCGCACGTCTCGGAGTTCTCCGACGCCGTCGAGACGTACCGGAAGCTGAACGAGGGCGAGCTCAAGGCCGTCGCGGTGCTGTTCGAGTACGAGAAGCGGGCCGCCGCCGCGAACGAGCAGGTCACCTCGGTTTCCGTGCCGAAGACGGTGACCGCGCGAGCGATGCCGAAGTCCGGCAACGTGCGGATCGGCTTCATCGGTGCCGGCAACTACGCGTCCTCGATGCTCCTGCCGCATCTGACGGAGATGGAGGGCGTCGACCTCACCGAGGTCGTCACCACCTCCGCGCTCTCGGGCGCGAACGCCAAGCGCAAGTTCGGCTTCGCCCGCGCCACCACCGACCTCGATACGATGCTCGACGATTCCTCGATCGACGCCGTGTTCATCGTGACCCGGCACAGCTCGCACGCCGAGCTGACCAGGCGGGCGCTGCTCGCGGGCAAGGCCGTCTTCGTCGAGAAGCCGCTCGCGCTGTCGGAAAAGGAACTCGAGGTCGTGCTCGGCGCGATCGAGGAGTCCGGCAACGACCGGCTGCAGGTCGGGTTCAACCGCCGGTTCGCCCCGCTGCTGAACGAGTCCGTGCTCCACTTCGGCCCGCGGATCGGCCCGGCCTCCGTGCGGTACCTGGTCAACGCCGGTCAGCTCGACGCCGGCAGCTGGTACAACCAGGCCGACAGCGAGGGTTCCCGCTTCGCCGGTGAGGGCGGGCACTTCATCGACACGGTGAGCTGGCTGCTGGGCGCCGACCCGGTCTCGGTGTACGCCACCGCGACGCCGGGGCACCAGGACCTGCAGATCCTGCTGCGCTACCCGGACGGCTCGACCGCGTCGATCGCGTACACCACCAGCGGTTCGTCGGCGTTCCCCAAGGAGACGATCGACGTCACCGCCGACGGCAAGGTGCTGAAGTTCGACGACTTCGCGCGCGCTTCGGTGTTCGGCCGCAAGAAGTGGGCCAGCTCCCGGATCCCCAAGGGCCGGGACAAGGGCCAGGCCGCCGAGCTGGAAGCGTTCGTGAACGCGCTGAAGACCGGGGTCGCGATGCCGGTGTCGGTCGAGTCCCTCGTCTCGACGACGCTGGCCACGCTCGCGGTCAACCGCAGCCTGGAAACCGGGTCCCCGGTGCGGATCAACGCCAAGGAGGGGCTGGGCTGATGGATCCGTCCTGGTACCTGCGAAGACTGTCGCGGATGGGACCGGCCGAGGTCGCGGGCCGCGTCACCGACGTCGTGCGCAAACGCCAGTGGCGCGGGGTCGCGGGGGACAAGCCGACGTGGCTGCCGGACCGCCGGTTCGCGTCGGTGCCCGGTGAAGACGTCCTCGCCGCCGTCTCGGGTGACGCGGTGAAGGATCTGGTCGTCACCGCGGATCGCCTGATGGAGGGGCACGCCGAGTACTTCGGCGTCGAACGGGACGACCTCGTCGACCCGGACTGGTCCTACGACCCGAAGACCGGCCGCCGCGCACCTGCCGATGTGTACTCCTTCGACATCCCGTACCGAAGCGAGGACACCGTCGGCGACATCAAGCAGATCTGGGAGCCGTCGCGGCACCAGCATCTCACCGTGCTGGCCGCCGCGTACGCCCTGACCGGTGACGACCGGTACGCCGAGCGGGTCGCCGCGCATCTGAAGTCGTGGTGGGCGGCCAACCCGCCGCTGCGCGGGGTGCACTGGGTCAGCGGGATCGAACTCGGCATCCGGCTGCTGTCGTGGGTGTGGGTCCGGCGGCTGCTCGACGGCTGGGCGCAGGCCCCGGCGCTGTTCGAGGACAACCCCGAGGCCCTCACGCAGATCTGGCACCACCAGCGCTGGCTGGCTGCCTTCCCGAGCCGGGGATCGTCGGCGAACAACCACGTGATCGCCGAGGACGCCGGGCAGCTCGCCGCCGCCTGCGCGTTCGCCTGGTTCCCCGAATCGGACCGGTGGCGGGACGCGGCGCTGACGTCGCTGGACAAGATGCTGCGCCACAACACCTTCGATTCCGGGATCAACCGTGAACTCGCCACCGAGTACCACGGGCTCGTCCTGGAACTGGGACTCGCCGGGGCGCTGGAGGCGAAGGCCGCCGGGGTCGCGGTGCCCGAGTCGACCTGGCTCGTGCTGCTTCGGATGACCGACGCACTGGCGTCCATTGTGGACAACCGGCTGCGGCCGCCTCGGCAAGGCGACGCGGACGACGGCTTCGGCCTGATCGTGGACGGCGACGAGACCAGTCGCTGGGCGTCGCTGCTCAACACCGGATCCGTCCTTTTCGGACGGTTGGACTGGTGGCCGGAGACGCGGGGCGGAGACGTTCGCACGCCGCTGTTCTCTTCGCTGGCCAAGGACATCCAGGTCCGTGTCCAGCGTCCGGTGCGGCGGCGGGACGACTTCGCCGACGCCGGGATGACCATCCTGCGCGAGGGCGACATCTGGGCTCGCTGCGACGGCGGGCCGCACGGCTTCCTGTCCATCGCCGCCCACGCGCACGCGGACGCGCTCTCGGTGGAGGTCCGGCACGACGGCGTCGACATCCTCGCCGATCCGGGGACCTACTGCTACCACGGTGAACCGAAGTGGCGGTCGTACTTCCGGTCGACGGCCGCGCACAACACGCTCGAACTGTCCCGCACCGACCAGTCCGTCTCCGGTGGCCCGTTCCTGTGGACGAAACACGCCGTCACCACCGTGATCGCGGCGGGAACGCCGTCGCGCTGGAGCGCGGAACACGACGGCTACGCCCCGGCGGTCCACCGTCGTTCGGTCGAGCTGGAGGACCCGGTGCTCCGGATCCTCGACGAGGTTCGCGGCGGCGAGGCACAGCACTGCCGTCTCGCGTTCCACTTCGGCCCGGCCGTCGAGGTCTCGCTCTCCGGAGGGACGGCGACGTTGTCCTGGACGGTCGACGGCCAGGTCCGGACGGCTTCGCTCATGCTGCCGCCGGAGCTGGACTGGTCGGCGCATCGCGGCGAGACTGGCTTGCCGATGGGCTGGTACTCGGCCGGATTCGGCCGTCGCGAGCCCGCGTGGACCTTGTTCGGCGGCGGGATCGCGGCCGACGGCGCCACCTTCACCACCGAGCTCACCTTCGATTCAGGTAACGAGGATCCCCCATTGTGACCGCACGATCGCACCGTCTCCGCCGGGCAGCGCTTCTGGTGCTGCTCGGCCCGCTGACGCTCACCGCCTGCACCAGCCCGGCCGAAGAATCCGGACCGAACCCGGCGCAGGCGCCGTCCGGTTCGGTCGCGCAGGTGTGCGAGAAGGTGGCAGCGGGGCCGGCCGAAGCGCCGGCGGGGGCGGTGAAGATCGACCCGGCGGTGCCGGGCGACCTCGCCGCGAAGACGCGGTCGAGCCCGGCCGGGACGACGTTCTGGCTGGCGCCGGGAACGCACAAACTCGGCGACGACCGCTACGACCAGGTCACCCCGAAGGCGGGCAACGTCTATCTCGGCGGGCCGAACGCGGTCTTCGACGGCCGGAAGATCAACCAGTACGCCTTCTCCGGTCACGCCGCCGACGTCAAGATCCAGTACCTGACCGTGCAGGGCTTCGCCGCGCCGCACGACGAAGGCGTCGTCAACCACGATTCGGCCGACGGCTGGGTCGTCGAGCACAGCACCGTCCAGGACAACGACGGCGCGGCGCTGATGGCGGGCGCGCGGCAGCAGGTCCGCGGGAACTGCCTGCGGCGCAACGGGCAGTACGGCATGAACGCCTACGCGCAGGACAACGCGATCAAGGGTCTCGTCGTCGAGGGCAACGAGATCTCCGGCAACAACACCGGCGACTGGGAACGCAAGATCGACGGCTGCGGCTGCTCCGGCGGGATCAAGTTCTGGTCGGTCGACGGCGCCGACATCCGGGGCAACTGGGTGCACGACAACCGCGGCGTCGGGCTGTGGGCCGACACGAACAACAACGACTTCCTCATCGAGGGCAACGTCATCGAGAACAACGACGGCTCCGCCCTGATGTACGAGACGAGCTACAACGCCGTCATCAGGGGAAACACCATCCGCCGGAACAACTGGGTGGACGGCAAGGGCTACATCGACCGCGGCGACAGCTTCCCGGTGGCGTCGATCTACATTTCCGAATCCGGCGGTGAGCCGAGGGTGAAGGCGCGCACGGACAAACTGGAGATCTCCGGCAACTCGTTCGAGAACAACTGGAACGGCGTCACCCTGTGGGAGAACTCCGACCGGTTCTGCAACAGCCCCGCCAACACCTCGTCCGGATCCTGCACACGGCTGGTGCCCGAACAGGCGAAATGCGCGCAGCCCGCGATCGCCGCGGGCACGCTGAACGAGGACTGCCGGTGGAAGACCCAGCGCGTCGAGATCCACCACAACCGGTTCGTGCTCGACCCGGCCGTCGCCAACTGCGAGGAAAGCTGCGCGCGGATGGCGATGCTCGCGAACTTCGGCACCTTCCCGGAGTGGTCGCCGTACAAGGGCGAGGTCGTCCAGCAGGCGATCACCTTCGACCAGGACAACCGGCTCCACGACAACACCTACTCCGGTCCGTGGAACTTCGTGGCTTTCGAGCCGAGCCGGGTGCTGGGCTTCGGCGAATGGCAGGGCGCGCCCTATCGTCAGGATCAAGGCAGCAAACTGACCCGCGTGGGAGGTGGCTGACATGCTCGATCCCGCCGTCCGGCCCGCTCCCGCGATCCGGGGCTTCCCCAAGGCGGCCGGTATCGCCTGGACGCTGCTGATCATCAACACTCTGGGCTCGACAGGGGCGAAGACGGTCATCCCGCTGCCGAGGTCGGTCAGCCAGCTGATCACCATGGGCTCGCTCGGGGCCGCTTTCGTGATCGCGCTGGCCCTGAACCCCAGGCTGCGGATCCGGCCGAGCGCCTACCTGTCCCTGCTCACGCTGTTGCTGGTGCTGAGCGTGGTCGCGAGCCTGAACCTCGAAGGCGGGTTCGGCGCGCTGTTCCGCTGCTTCCGGTTCAGTCTCTTCCTCAGCACCCTGTGGCTGCTGACCCGCTGGTGGGACGGCGGCCTCGACCTCGTCCGCCAGCACATCCGCACCTACGGCGCGATGCTGGTCACGGTGGTGATCGGGCTCGCGCTGAGCCCCGGCAACGCGCTGCCGTTCGAATACGGCGGACGGCTCACCGGGACGGTCTGGCCGCTGACCCCGCCGCAGGTCGGCCAGTACGCGGCCATCGTCATCGGCCTCACGGTCCTGCTGTGGCTCGGGGGGAAGCTGGACCGGCGGCACGCGCTGACCGTCATCATCCCGTCGTTCGGGGTCCTGCTGCTGACCCACACCCGCACCGCGATGCTCGGCCTGGTGGTCGGGACCATCGTGGCGCTGATGTCGCAGTGGATGTCCAGCGCCCGCGCCCGCAAGGTGTTCACCGGCCTGGTCTTCGGCGGCGTGTTCGTCGTGGTGGCGCTGGGCGGGCTGCTGCAGACGTGGTTCCTGCGAGGCCAGTCCGAGGAGAACTTCTCCAGCCTCACCGGCCGCGCGAAGGTGTGGGACGCGCTGCTCGACGCGCCGCGGACGACACTGGAGTACCTGTTCGGCGTCGGCCTGACCGACAAGTCCTACGACGGCCTCCCGATCGACAGCAGCTGGCTCGCGGTGTATCACGAACAGGGGTACGTCGGGATCGTGATCGTGGGGGCGTTCCTGCTCGTGCTGGTCGTGGTCGCGGTGCTGCGCCCGCCGTCGCCGGCGCGGGCCTGCGCGATCTTCCTGATCACCTACTGTCTTTCCGCCTCTTACACCGAGGCCGGTCTCGGCGACGCGTCGCCGTACCTGCTGCACCTGGCCCTGGCCGCGTCGCTGCTCGTGCGTGTGCCCGCCGAAGAACCCGAGTTTCTGAAGGAGCCCGCGTGAAGGTCCTCGTGATCCACAACCGGTACAGATCCGAGCAGCCCAGCGGTGAGAACAACGTCGTCGACCAGGAGACCGCGCTGCTGGCCGAGGCCGGGCACGAGGTCAGCCTGTTCGAGCGCCGCAGTGACGACATCGCGGAGATGTCCTTGCCCCGCAAGGCCATCGTCCCGCTCCAGGTGCCGTGGAACCGGGCCGTGCGCGCGGACCTGGCCCGGCGCCTCGCCGACGACCGGCCGGACGTCGTCCACATCCACAACACGTTCCCGCTGCTTTCGCCGTCGGTGCTGGCGGCGTGTGCCGACGCCGGGGTCCCGACGGTCGCGACCGTGCACAACTACACCTTGATCTGCCCACCCGGCACGCTGTACCGCGACGGTCAGGTGTGCACCGACTGTGTCGGACGGTCGCCGGTGCCCGCCGTGCGGCACGGGTGTTACCGCGGTTCGGGGCTCGCCACCGTGCCGATGGCGGCGAGCCTGATGCTGAACCGCGCCCGCTGGTGGTCCGGGGTGTCGCGGTTCTTCTGTATCTCCAAGGCGCAACGCGAGGTGCTGATCGCCGCTGGGATGCCCGCCGACCGGCTCGGGGTGAAGTACAACTACGTCGCCGACCCCGGCAAAACGCGCCAGGGCACGGGGGAGCACCTGCTGTTCCTCGGCCGGATCACCGCGGAAAAGGGGATCGGGCTGCTGATGAACGCCTGGGACCTGCTGGTCGCGGCGGGCGGCCCGCTGCCGCCGCTGGTGATCGCAGGCACCGGCCCGATGCAGGACGAGGTCGCGCGCTGGGCGGAGGGCCGCGACGACGTCCGCTACCTCGGTCTTCAGTCCAAAGAGGAGTGCCGCGACCTGATCGCCCGCTCGAACGCCGTCCTCGCTCCCTCGGAATGGCTGGAGACCTTCGGCCTGGTCGTGGTCGAGGCGATGGCCGCCGGTGTCCCGACGGTCGCCGCCGCCCACGGCGCCTTCCGCGAACTCGTCGAAGACGGCGTCACCGGCCTGCTGCACGAACCAGGGAACCCGGAGGCCCTGGCGGCCAGTCTGCGGGAGATCGTCGGCGACGCCGAACGGAACCAGGAGATGGGCTGGGCCGCGCGGCTGGTCTACGAGCAGGAGTTCACGCCGAAGGTCGGTCTGGAACGACTCATCGGCGGCTACCAGGCCGCGATCGACGCCGCGTCTTTCGCGTGATCGCCGGTCCGCCCGCGCTCCCGCCGCGCGCACGGATTCCGCTCTGGGTTCTGGGGACTTTCGGCTTCGTCGTCGCCCTCGTCCTCGGCCTGCGCTACGCCGGAACCTCCCACCTCGCCGGACTCGACGCCCTCGTGCTCCCCGTCATCGACCGGGTCGAGGGCCCGCTCTGGTACGTGGCCACCGCTGTCGACTTCGCGGGCGAACCGGTGGGCGCGGTCGTGGTCATCGCGCTGTTCGGCTGGCTGTGCCTGCGGCACCGGCGGCCGCGGATCGCGATCCTGATGGTGGCCGCCAGCGGGGTGACGGTGGCGCTGACCACCGGGCTGAAACCCCTGGTCGGCAGGCTGATCCACGGCGAGTTCCTGTCCTACCCCAGTGGGCACACGGCCTTCGCGGTGACCGTGGCGACCGTTGTCGCGCTGCTGGTGATCGACGTGCGGGAGCTCGGACCTGTCGGCAGTGTTGGGGTGCTGGTGGGACTGGTCGCCTTCGCCGGGCTCGTGATGGGGTGGGCCGAGGTGGCGCTGGGGGCGCACTACCCGACGGACACCTTCGGGGGTTTCGGGGTCGCTGTCGCGGTGGTGCCGGTGGTGGGGTGGACGGTGGACCGGCTCACGCGGCGGCCCGCCTGACGTTCGGCCTGAGGGCATGGAGAAGCACACTGCTGTCGCCGAAAACCGGCGACGGCTCGGGGCCTCCACCCGCTCTACGCGGCCCGCTTGATCACGACGTTCGGCCTTGGCCGGGCTCGCGCGGTCCGGAAGGCGGCGTGAAGCTCGCCGAGTACCAGCTCCGGTTCGGTGCGAAGGCGGGACGGCAGCGTCTGGAGCACGACGATCCCCGCAGCCACGTACCGGGCGTTGCGGGCGACGGTGGCGCGATGGTCGTCGAGATTCGCGTGATGGCGGTAGGAGTCGATCTCCCAGGCCAAGGCGAACTCGTCGCACCAGAAGTCCGGGGTGGCGATGTGGTTCCCGTTCGCGTCGAAGATCGGGACGTTCCAGTGGCCCGGCGGGAGACCGGATCTTCGCCAGAGGCGCCAGGCGTCGGCCTCGGCGACGGATCTCGCTCCTGCCAGGAGCGGGACCAGGGCTTTCCGGGGTAAGGCTGTTCCGGTTCGGCCTGCTTGATCGAGTTCCTCGGTGAGCATGGCGGTGGTGCAGAAGCGGCGTTGGACGGACTCGGCCATCATCGCTTGGATCTCGTCTTCGTCGGTGAGCCGCCGGGCGGCGTCGATGACGGCCCGTGGGACCGGTGCCACCGGGAGATCCCCTCGCAGGTGAGGGCGAGGTAAGTGTCTTGTCCGCTCGACGTGCACGAAGCCGGTATCGGTGATGTCGCGGCTCGCGGGTATGAGGACATGCACTTCATCCTGCTCGGGGATCCTCTCCAAACCGTGGCGCCGGAGTGCCCATGTGCCGGTGAGTACCGCGTCCTTCCTGGCATGGAGCAAAGCGCCACGCACGCGGTGCTCGTCCGTTGGTGCCCCGCTGCTCAGCAGCACGACGCCGGGCAGCAACATTCGCCAGGGTCCGCCCGGCGCGCAGCGTCGGGACACGGTCCGGCGTGGCACGCCGATCCGTTCGAGGTCGGTCGCGCGGACCACTTCCGGCCGGTCCGGGGAGGTGAGTAAGGGATCGGTGATCCAGGTTCCTCGTAGCACCTGATCACTGTGCCGCCGAGCACCGACAATTTCGCTCTTGTGTGCACGAAAGTCCCAGTCACGAACCCGAGTGCCGCGACGGTGAAGGAATTGGGACATTGAACGTCCCAATTCCTTCACCGTCGCCCGCCGCCTCCGGTCACGCGAAGCTCGACCCAGCATCCTGCGAGTAAGGAGCCCTCTGCCAAGCCGAAGCCCCCACAGTCCGCGAAGTGTCCTGAACGACAAATCGCCAAGAGCCCGAGTAAGCGTTGTCGTACCACCGATTCCCCTGCCGGAAAGTGACCGCGTCCGAAACGGAAGAGCCCCGATAAGGCGACCACTCCGGATAAGTCCCGAAGTTCGCCAGTAGCGCCATCCGCCCGCACAACCCCGAACACTCGGACCCGGAAGAGAACTTGTTGCCATGAATGGAAACCCGCTGAGTCTTCCATCGGCAGTCATCGTACAAAGGACGAGACGCGATTCCCGGAGAAGAACACGAAGAGACCGAAGGAACAAGGAGCGTGCACGACCCGGAAGAAGTGTTCGCCGGGCTGTTGCAGAAGCGGTCCGCATTTTCCCAAGCGGTGATCCCGCCCCAGTTGTCCTCGAAGACGTTGTCCACGATCTCCACCGAAGATGTCCGGGCCCGGATACGCGGTTCGCCGCCGGATTCGGAAAGGTAGATCGTCCCGACCGGGAAATTGTCCCCGCGAGCGGCGAAAGCGCGCCCTTGTACGAGGGAGTTCCGCCGGAAGGTGTTCCCGCGGACCACGGCGTTGTACGAGATCTCGTAGAACAACGCCTCCGCCTCGTTGTCCTCGATCAGGTTGTCCTCGACGAGGAAGTCGTTGTTGTTCGTGTCCGCCCACAGGCCGGCGCCGTGGTTGTGGTGGACCCAGTTCCCCCGGATGTCGGCGCCGTTCACCGCCCAGAATTTCGCGCCACCGCTGCAGCCGCAGCCGGGGACCTGCTTCTCCCAGTCGTCGGTGTTGTTCCCGGTGATCTCGTTGCCCTCGACGAGCAGCCCGGTGATCCCGTCGCCCGCGCGGTAGGCGTTGATGCCGTACTGGCCGTTGTTCCGCAGGCAGTTCCGCAGGACCTCCTGACGCGGGCCCGCCATCATCGCGGCGCCGCGGTTGTCCTCGATGGTGTTGCCTTCGACGGTCCAGTGTTCACCGGAGTCGTGGTTGACCACGCCCTGATCGCGCGGCGCCGCGAAACCGCGGATGGTGAGGCCGCGGATGACGACGTCACGAGCCTGCTGGGTGAACGCGTAGCGGTTGACGCCGCCGCCGTCCAGCACGGCGCCGGGTGCGCCGAGGTAGGTGTTGCCGTCCTTCGGGATGACTTGGCCGTACTCGTCCGGGCCCAGGGTGTGCTTGCCCTCGGTCAGCCAGAACGTCGTGCCGGCCGGGAGTTCGCGCGTCTTCTCGGAGAGGTCGGTCCCCGGCGGGACGATCACGGCGCCGTCCGGTTTCGAAGGGCTTACCGGTCCCGCGTCGCAAGCCGCGACAGGAGCCGCCGAAGCCGGAGAGGCTGTGACGACTCCTGTCGCGAGCAGCAGCAGGGCAACCAGGAACACGGGCATACCGAAACGGTAAGCCACTGTAGACCGTCCCAGGTGGACACTTACAGGTGAAACTTCAGCAGGTCGCCGGGGCTTCGAACCCGCTGCAGGCGTCCTGCCGGTAGGGCTCGGCCTGCCATTGTGCCGCCGTCAGCCGCCGTGACGCGTCCTGGGTGACGAACGTCCATGGCCCGTAGTACTGGTTGTCGTACCACCGGTTCTCCTGCCGGAAGGTGATCGCCTCGGAGATCACGTTCCCCCGGTACGGCGACCAAGCCGGGAAGGTCCCGTAGTTCGAGAGCACCGCCATCCGGCCGCAGCGTTCCAGGCAGCCTTCCAGCGTCGAATCGAACTCGAACGTGTTGTCGTGCACCGAAACGCGCTGGGTCTTCCATCGGCAGTCGCTGTACAGCGGCTCGGTCGCGATGCCGGGATCCGAGCAGGTGGACGTCGGTGAGACCAGCGCCGTGCAGGAGAGCGACGACGTGTTGGCCGGGCTGTTGCAGAACCGGTCCGCGTTCTCCCACAGCGTGATCCCTGACCAGTTGTCCGAGAACAGGTTCCCGCGGATGTCGATCTGACTGGTCCGGGCGGGCAGTCTCGGCTCTCCGCCGGACTCGCTGATGTACACCGCGGCGACCGGGAAACTGTCGCCCTTGGCGGCCCGGTTGCGGCCCTGCACCAGCGCGTTGCGGCGGAACGTGTTCCCGACCAGCTCCAGGTTGTAGGAGATCTCGTAGAACAGTCCCTCGGAGGCGTTGTCCTCGATCTTGTTGTCCTGGATGAGGAAGTCGTTGTTGTTCGTGTCGGCCCAGAGCCCGACACCGTGGTTGTGGTGGACCCAGTTGCCGACGATGTCGGCGCCGTTCACGGCCCAGAACTTCGCCCCGCCGCTGCAGCCGCAGCCGGGGATCTTCGTCTCCCAGTCACCGGTGTTGTTCCCGGTGATCTCGTTGCCTTCGATCACCAGGCCGGCCAGCCCGCCGCCGGCGCGGTAGGCGTTGATGCCGTACTGGCCGTTGTTCCGCAGGCAGTTCCCGATCACCCGCTGGCCGGATCCGGTCATCATCGCGGCGCCGTCGTTGTCCTCGATGACGTTGCCTTCGATGGTCCAGCGCTCGCCGGAGTCGTGGTTGACCACGCCCTGATCCGTCTGGCCGAGAAAGCCGCGGATGGTGAGGCCGCGGATGACCACATCCCTGGCCGCCGTGGTGAACGCCGCGCGGTTGAGCCTGCGTCCGTCGAGCACGGCACCGGGTGCGCCGAGGTAGACGTTGCCGTCCTTGGGCAGCACCTGCCCGAACTGGTCGTCGGCCAGGTAATGGGTGCCCGGTGCCAGCCAGAACGTGGTACCCGGCGGGCTGGACCGGGTCCGTTCGTTCAGATCGGTGCCCGGTTGGACGACCTGGGCGCCTTCCGGCGCGGAGGGGACACCGACGGTCGTGTCGCACACCCCTCGTACCGGCTCGTCGGATGCCACCGCTGGGCTTTCAACGGCGACCTGGAGCAGTAATGCCGACAGTGCGACGCAGAGCGTCCGTCTGCCTGCCGAGCGAGATATTCTCCCTGGACTCATACCCTTCTCCGAAAAACCGGCTTCACCGAACGACCACCCAGCCACGGCACCGGATCATCCGCGTCGAGCGCTTTGCGGTACACGAGGCAGGCCTGCGAGACCACTTCGACCGTCCGGTCGATGTCTTCTTCGGACAACGCGCTGCTGACCACGAACGACGGCCCGAGGACCCCTCCCGTGACCAGTTGCCGCAGGAACAGCGTGCGGTAGTCCTGCGACGGTTTCTTCTCGGCGTCGAGCGTGGCGAAGACGAGGTTGCTCGCCCGGCCGCGCACGACGACGTGTTCCCCGACCCCCGCCGAGGCCGCGACTTCGCGGACCCCGGCGGCGAGCCGGTCGCCGAGCGCGTGCAGCCGCGCGGCGATGCCTTCTTCGGTGTAGGTCTCCATGACCGCGATCGCGGCGGCCAGCGAATGCGTCTCGGCGCCGTGAGTGGTGGACAGCAGGAAGACGCGTTCCCCGCCGGTGCGCAGGCCGCCGAGCTCCATCAGCTCGCGTTTGCCCGCGAGCGCGGAGACGGCGAACCCGTTGCCGAGCGCCTTGCCGAACGTCGAGAGGTCAGGGGTGACCCCGTAGAGACCCTGCGCTCCCGCCTCTGACCAGCGGAAACCGGTGATCATCTCGTCGAAGATCAGGACGCAGCCGTACCGGTCGGCCAGTTCCCGCAGGCCGACGAGGTACCCGGCGGGCGGTTCGAGCTGGGCGGACGCCTCCAGGACGAGGCAGGCGATCCGGCCCGCGTTTTCCCGCAGCAGCCGTTCCGTCTCCGGGAGGTCGCCGTAGGGGAACGACACGGTGAGATCGGTGATCTCGCCGGGGATGCCCGACGACATCGCCGTGGTGCCGATGAACCAGTCGTCGATGGAGAAGAACGCGTGGTCGCGGCAGATCGCCACCAGCGGCCTGCCGGTGGCCGCCCTGGCGAGCTTGACCGCGGCCGTGGTGGCGTCCGAGCCGTTCTTGGCGAATTTGACCATCTCGGCGGTCGGGACGGTCGCGAGGAACTTCTCCGCCGCCCGTTCCTCCACAATGGACGGACGAGCGAAGTTGGCGCCCCGGTCGATCTCGCGGTGGGCGGCTTCGCTGACCCGCGGGTGCACGTGCCCGAGGCTGACCGCGCGCAGCCCCGAGCCGTACTCGATGTATTCGTTCCCGTCGACGTCCCAGACATGCGCGCCCCGCCCGTGGGAGATGACCGGCGCCAGGTTCTCCGGGTACTGGTCGTCTCCCTTGGCGTAGGTGTGCGCGCCGCCGGGGATCATCGCGTGGAGGCGCTCGTTGGCCCGCATGGACTTGGGAAGATGACGGGTCATGCTTTCACCTCGTGTTCTGTAGGACCGCGGAAAGGGGGAGGGCCTGGCGGTCCCGTTCCGAGACGAAGGCCGCCGGAAGCGGCCAGGGGATCGCCAGTTCCGGGTCGTCGTAGGCGATCGCGACGTCTTCGCTCGCGTCGTGCGTGCGGTCGATCCGGTAGGAGACGTCGGCGTACTCGGTGAGCGCCTGGAACCCGTGCGCGCAGCCCGCCGGGATGTACAGCGAGACCTGCGTCTCCCCGGACAGGTCGAACGTCTCCTTGCCCAGGTACGTCGGCGAATCCGGCCTCAGGTCGACGACGACGTCGAAGACGGCGCCCCACGAGCACCGGACCAGTTTCGCTTCGCCGAGACCCGAGCGGAGATGCATCCCGCGCAGCACTCCCTTGCGGGAGCGGGAAACACTGTCCTGGAGGAACCCGTTCGGGTCGATCCCGACGGACCGGACGACGTCGGCGTCGAACGTGCGGCTGAAGAAGCCGCGCTCGTCGGCGTGCGGGGTCGGCTCGAACAGGTACGCGCCCGCGATGGCGGGCACCGGGATCACCTTCATCGGACTCCCATCGGCAGGAAGGCGGCCGACAGTTCGGCGAACTGCTCGTCCAGTAGCCGCACCTGCTTCGCGCCTCGTTTCGCCACGATCTCGCTCAGTTCGGCGGCGCGGGACTCCAGTTCGGCGAACTGGCGCACCAGCGCGTCGAAGTCGATCTCCTTGGCCGACTGGCAGAATTCCCCCAGTCCCAGTGTGGTCATGAGGACCTTGTTCTTGTTCGCGTACCCGATGGACAACGTCGGTTTCGCCAGTTTCAGCGCGCACAGGACGTTGTGGTAGCGGGTCGCGACGACGGTCTCGACGGCCGACATCGCCCGCAGCACGTCGTCCAAAGTGGACGTGTCGGCGGCGGTGATCAGCGGGGAATCCAGTTCCCGCATGATCTCGTCGACGACCTGGCGGTCGGCCCGGTCGCCGATGAACAGCCGCACCGGACGGCCATCCGAGACCAGTCCGGCGACGAACCGTGTTATGTTGTCCACATAGGACTCATAGATGTCCGCGGCGCGCGCCCTGTCCTCGTTCCCGCCGTGGTAGGCCATCACCCCGACCCCGACGGAGCGGGGCAGCACCGGTTCCGAGGGTGCCGGGAGGGCGAAGGCGAGGTCGGGGTAGACGCGGTCGTTCGTGACGTCGACCCCCATTTCGCGCATCGCGTCCCGCGACGGCTCGTCCCGGTAGGACCGGAACGACGCCAGCCGCCCGGCCCAGCCGATGACCGACCGGGTGGCCCGCTGCGAGCTCACGCTGGCACCGACGCTCACCAGCGCCACCTTGGTCCCGACCAGACGGCCGGACGCCGAGAGCAGCAGCAACGCGTACGGGAAACCCCAGGGACGCAAGGGAAGGGTGGATTCCAGGACACCCATTCCCGGCACGATCACCACGTCGTGACGTCGTACCCAAGCCGCCGTGCGGAAGGCGTCGACGAGTTTGCCGAAGCCCTTCAGCACGACGGACAACGGTCCCGAGACCGTCCGGTACTCGCCCTCGTACCAGTTCAACGCGGTCGTCTCGAGCCCGTAGCGCGACGCGACGATTTCCGGTCCGCCGCACATCACGCTGATGGCGGCGTCCGGATGGTCCGTGCGCAAGAACCCGAGGACCGCCTCGAAGGAACCGTCGTTGCCGAGGTTCCCCGATCCGAGGAGGCCGAACAGCCCGATCCTCGCGGGCGGGGTCAAGGGACTCGTCCCTCCTGGCCGGCGACGACTGAGACGACGGAGACCTCACGCGGGCCGGTTTCGGCTTCGGCCTGCACCGGCATCCGGCCCATGGCCGGGTTCCCCGCCCGGTTCAGCGCCCATTGCCGCAGGTAGCGGAAGCATTCGCGCTTCTCGGCGCCGGAGATCGGCGCGTTGCGGATCGCGTTGACGTACCCCAGGACGTACTCGCCGAGCAGCCGGATCATCGGGTGGCGCAGCTTGTCGGCCCGCTTCGGGTCGAGATTGGTGGCACGCCGTCGCACGGTCGGGTGCTCGTGCTCGGAACGGCCGGGGTGGTCGCGCCGGAAGTACAGCCAGTCGGGCACCTGGTGGAACGGGCCGTGCAGGGCCAGTTCCGAGATGATCGTGCGGTCGGCGTGGTGGTAGCTGTCCAGCGGCGCGACGCGGCGCAGCACCTCGGTGCGGATGACCGCGCCGTCGTCGTCCCCGCCGGGGGCGAACAGCGTGCTGCGGAAGCGTTCCGCGGCGTGCGGCGAGACCGTGTTGAGCGGGTACTCCAGCGCCTGCGTGACGACGCCCTTCTCGTCGATCATCGCCGTCCACGAATGCGAGAGGACGAACTCGGGGTGTTCGTCGAGCGCCGCGACGCAGCGCTCCAGCAGGTCGCGTGCGTACAGGTCGTCGTCCGAGGCCCACTTGAACAGTTCGCCGCGGGCGACGTCGACGCAGTAGTTGTGGTTGGGCGAGCAGCCGACGTTCACCGGCTGGCGCACGTACCGGACGCGGGAGTCCAGCTTCGCGTAGTCACGGCTGATCTCTTCGGTGCGATCGGTGGACGCGTTGTCCGAGATGATCAGCTCGAAGTCGCCGAAGCTTTGGCCGAGGAGTGCGTCCAGCGATTCGGCGAGGTAGTCCTCGCCGTTGTAGACCGGGAGCCCGATGCTCAGCCGAGGAGCGGTGCTCATGACGTCCTCATTTCTTCCTTCTCCGAAGTCTTGTGTTCTCTGAAGGCGATGTGCAGCTGGAGCCACCACACCGCTGAACCGCTGGTGATCGCCAACGCGACCCCCCAAGCGGATCCGGACGCCCCGGCCAAGAAGGCGCCAATGAGCCCGAAGCCGACATAGCCGGCGGAGTTGATCAGCTGGGCGCGAAGGCTCCGTTTCGCAGCGCCGAGCGCACGCAGTCCGGCGGCCGCTCCGGTGTTGAATCCCGCCGCGGCGATACCGATGGTCACCGGGAGGATCAGTTTCGAAGCGGGATCCCAGACGTCACCGAGGACGAACCGGCCGGCGTCGTGGGGTACCAGAAGCAAGGCGAGGCCCCAGAGCAGGGCCGCCGCCGCCTGGCCGGCGCCGAGGACGGCGCAGAATTTCCGGAAGCGGTGCGGGGCCCGTTGGAGCACCCGCGCGCTTTCGGCCACTGTGACCAGGGAAAGTCCCATCAAGAGGGCGAAGAACGGCCCGAGGAGCAGTTCGGCGCCGCGGACCGCGCCGACGCTCGCGATCCCGGCGATCGCGCCGAGCCCGTACATCCGCAGCTGCGACGAGCCGCTGTTGCTGACGTTTTCGATCACGTAGCGGGCGCCGAGGTCGCGGTGCGCCTTGATCCAGTCGAGCGTGCCGCGCGGATCCGGCCGGACTCCGGACTGCAGGCAGCCGAAGCCCGCGGCGACCGCCCCGGAAAGGCCCCACGCCAGGATGAACGCGACGACCGTGTCGGACGTGTGGTGCGCGATGAACAAGGCCGGGATCAGCGCGATCCCCCAGACGACGTCGTTGAGGAACGCCTTCTTCCCGTGCCCGGCGGCGAAGAAGGCGAACCGCCACGCGTCCTGCAAGAGCAGCGTGGGGATGACGACGCCGAGCGCGACGAACGCCCCGCCGGTGGTGTCGCCCACGATGAGACCGGCGGCCACGCTGATCATCCCGGACAAGACACCCGCCGTGAGCGCCGTCCCGGTCGCCCTCGCGGTCGCGGCGCGCCAGGATTCGGTGGACACCCCGGAGAACCGCACCATCAGCGGATCCGTCGTCAGCCCGCGTGAAAGGTTGAGCACCACGCCGTAGCTGACCCAGGCGAGGCTGAACATGCCGAACGCGAACGTGCCGAGGGAACGCGCGACGTAGAGGCCGACCACGAAGTTGGTGATGCTCGAGACGGCCTGGTCGCCGAGGCCCCAGCTGAGTCGTCCGGCCATCGCCCGGATGGCTTGGGAACGCAGAAGTGATCGCATGGGCCTCTAATCCTTGAGCAATCCGGCGTCGTGCAGCGCCTGAGCGGCGGCGACGACGGAATCGAACGGCAGCCCGGACCGCTCGGCGACGTCGAGCAGGCTGTGCTCGCCGTCCGAGAGGTTGAGCACCCAGAGCATCGCCATCTGGGCTTGTTTGGCGTCGCTTCGCCCGCCGAGCGAGCCGTACAGTCCGCGCTTGCCGAGTTGCGGCTCGCCGTAGGGACTGAGGTTGACGTAGCTGCGGTTGCGGTCGAGGACGGCGTACGTGTCCTTCAGGGTCTGGAGGGTTTCCTCCATGGCCTCGGTGGAGACGAAATCGAGGTTGTCGGCCGAGGTGTGGTACTCGGGATAACCCGCGTACGGCGTCCTCGTCAGCGAGCCGACACCCAGGTTGAAGCCGGGGGAGCAGAACTGGCGCTCGTCGTAGCCGTACGGCGAGAAGTCCACGATCTCGTGCGCGCGATCGGCCAGGACGTACGCGAGTACGCGGTCGATCTCGGCGTCGCCCCGGCGGCTTCGCTTGTACGTCAGCGATCCAGGGTCACCGGCGCACGCCAGCACGAGCCCGGCCTTGATCCGGCCGACGCGTTCGTTGTTGCGCGCGAGCCAGGTGATGGCGCCGATCGTGCCCGGCATGAACAGAAACCGGTACGTGTAGTGGGGCTTTTCGAGCGTCTGCGCGAACGCGGCGGCGATCGCGATCCCGGCGACGTTGTCGTTCGCCAGCGACGGATGACACGTGTGACAGGAGATGATCACCTCGTCGGTGACCTCGCCCGGCACGACGTGCTCTGCGTAGGTGAGGCTCCCGTCGGCCAGCGTCGAGTCGATGCAGACCTCGTACTCGCCGTCCGGCATCGCGTCGAGGGTTTCCTGCGCCAGGCAGAAACCCCAGGTCGGTGCGTAGTAGCTGGTCCGGTACGGCACCCAGGACGGCTGGTCGGGCAGGGTGTGGAGATGTTCGCGCAGCTCGGAGAGCGGCATCTTCCGCGACACCGGGACGCTGTAGCCGACGACGTGCAGATTCGACTCACCGAAGTCGACCACGCGGCGGCCGGAGGCGTCCTTGACGTACGCGTCGCGGATGTTCCATTCCTGCGGCACCGTCCAGTCCAATACCTGGGTGCCGGTGGGGACCTCGTGGATCTCCAACGGGATGTGCTCGCCGACGATCTCCAGCGTGCGGCGGACGCCGTCGCCGGTGATGCTGCGGCACAACGGGTACAAGCGCTCGACCAGCTTTCGCAGGTCGGCGCTCGTCTCGAGGCCCCGGTACGACTGTGCCGTTTGGTGAACCCGCGTCCGCGATCGACGTCGGCAGGGCGCCGCCTGGTCATCCGTGTCACGGTTGCGGCCAACGCGCCCTGCCACCGCGATAGCGGGGCCTTCGGCCGGGGCGGGTTCACGCGTTCCGTCGCCTGTCATGTCCATCTCCAGCTCCGCCAACAGGCTTTCAGCGACGCCGGAGGGTGTCGTCGAGCTCGCCGGCGGCGGTGCGGTCCTGCAGCCGCGCCAGCCGGGTGAACAGGCGCTGGAAGCCGTGTTCGGTGAGGCCGTGGGTCTTGTAGGCGTCGATCAGTTCGAGCGCGCCGTCCTTGACCGACCAGTCGCAGTCGAAGCCGGGGATCGCCGCGCGGAACCGGGAGAAATCGACGCGATAGGACCGCGGGTCCGCGCCCGCTTCGCCGGTGATCCGCAGCGTGGAGCCGGGGACGGCCTCGACGACCTCTTCGGCGATCTCGGCGACGGTCACGTTGTTGCGTTCGGTGCCGATGTTGAACGCCTTGCCGTGCACGGCCTCCTTGGGTGCCACCAAGGCCGCCGCGAAGGCCCGCGCGATGTCCTTGGCGTGCACCAGCGGCCGCCACGGCGTGCCGTCGGAGAGCACCAGCACCTCGCCGGAGAGGTGGGCGTGCGCGGTGAGGTTGTTGAGCACGATGTCGCCGCGCAGCCGCGGCGAGAAGCCGAACGCGGTGGCGTTGCGCATGTACACCGGGCTGAAGTCGCCGTCGGCGAGCTCCTGGACGTCGTCCTCCACCCGCACCTTCGACTCGGCGTACGGCGTCACCGGGCGCAGCGGCGCGTCCTCGTCGACCAGGCCGTCGCCGCCCGAAGCGCCGTAGACCGAACACGTCGAGGCGTAGAGGTACCGCTTGACCCCGGCGTCCTTCGCCAGCTTCGCGAGCTTGACCGAAGCGTGGTGGTTGATGTCGTAGGTCAGCTCCGGCGCCAGCGACCCGAGCGGGTCGTTGGACAGCGCGCCGAGGTGGATCACGGCGTCCACCCCGGCCACGTGCTCGGCCGTGACGTCACGAAGGTCGACCTCGAAACCCTCGGGGTCTTCGGGCTGGGGGCCCAGCACGCAGGTGTCGTAGAGACCGGAGTCGAGGCCGATCACCTCGTGGCCTTCGGCGGCCAGCACCGGGGCCATCACCGTGCCCAGGTAACCCTTGTGCCCGGTCAGCAGCACACGCATGACTTTCAGCCTTTCGCAGTGAGGTCGAGCGTCAGTTTTTTGAGGTCGAAGGCCTCGGCATAGCGCTGCCCGCATTCGATACCGCGAATGCGGGCGAGGCCGAGGAAGGCTTCCCGGTCGTACCAAGGCCGGTGCCGCTGCGAGGCGTAATGCTCCTGCAACAGGCGGACCTTCTCTTCGGCGCGCTCGGGGGAAAGCGGCACGTAGGCGGTGGGTTTGCCGAGGTCGCCGTCCCATTTGGCGATCTCGTACTCCAGCTGGAGATGGGTGCGGAACACCGTCGGCACCAGCGTCGCCAGGCCTCGGTGGTCCTGATGCGCGTCGGCCGTGCGCGGGGACAGGACGAGGTCCGGATCCGTGCGGCGGCGCAGGTCCTCCAGCCCGTTCTTGGCCTCTTCCCAATGCGACGGGAACCGGCCGTCGGGCAGTTTGAGCACGGTGACCTCGACGTCGGCGCCCGGACAGAAGGCCGCGAGCGCGGCGCGTTCCTCGGCCTCCCGTTCGGTGCCGCCGCCGGACAGGACGAGCGCGTCGACCCGGACGCCCGGATTGTCCGCGCAGATCGTCAGCAGTGTGCCGCCCGCCCCGATGGCGATGTCGTCACAATGCGCGCCGAGCGCCACGATCCGCCCGATCCGGCCGGTGCCGAGTCCGATCACGCCGTGACCGCCGGCGCGGGTTCGCGTTCCCACCGCGCCCAGGGGCGGTCTCCGTGCGCGTACGCGTCGTCCAGCTGGACGCGTTCCTTGACGGTGTCGGTCGGCTTCCAGAACCCGCGGTACGGGTACGCGAGCAGCTTGCCGCGTTTGGCGAGCTCACCGCAGCCGTCGGCGACCAGGTCGCCGCCCTCGGGGATGTGGTCGAAGACCTCCTGGCGCAGCACGAAGTAGCCGCCGTTCTCCCACAGCGGCATCTCGCTGACCGGGGTCAGCGCGCCGATCCGGCCGTCCTCGTTCATCTCGACGCAGTGGAACGACGACTGCGGCGGCACGACCATCATCGACGCGCCGGCGTCGGAGTCCTTGAACCGCTCGATCATCTCCGGGAGCGGGGCGTCGGTGAGGACGTCGGCGTAGTTGGCGAGGAACATCTCGTCGCCTTCGAGATACGGGCGCACCCGGCGCAGCCGCTCGCCGATGGCCGATTCGAGACCGGTCTGCACGAAGGAGATCGACCAGTCCGCGATGTCGGTCGACAGCAGTTCCGCCTTGCCGTTCCGCAGCACGAAATCGTTGGAGACGGTCTCCTGGTAATTGAGGAAGAACTCCTTGATGTGGTGCGCGCCGTAACCGAGGCACAGCACGAACTCGGTGTGGCCGAAATGCGCGTAATAGCGCATCACGTGCCAGATCAGGGGTCTGGGGCCGACCATGGCCATCGGCTTCGGCACGTCGGACGCGTCACCGTTGCGCATCCGCATGCCGTAGCCGCCGCAGAAGAGGACTACCTTCACGACTTCACCTCGACGATTTCCAGGTGCGGGATGGGGAAGACCAGTTTCCCGCCCCATTCGTCCACAAAGGACAACTGGGCGGTCAGCTCCTTCCGGAGGTTCCACGGAAGGACGAGCACGTAATCGGGCTTGTCCGCTTCGATGCGTTCCGGCGGCAGGATGGGGATCCGGGTGCCGGGGGTGAAGCGGCCGTGCTTGTACGGGTTGCGGTCGACGGTGTAGCGCAGCACGTCCGGGCGGATGCCGCAGTGGTTCAGCAGCGTGTTGCCCTTGCCCGGCGCGCCGTAGCCGACGACGGTCTTGCCTTCGAGCGCCGCGTCGGTGAGGAACTTGTTCAGCTCGAGCCGGACCTTGGTGACCCGCTCGGAGAACTCCGTGTAGCCGGACATTTCGTGCAGACCGGCTGCCTTTTCGGCGTCGAGGACCTGCATCATCCGCTCGCTCGGCTCACCGGCGACGGCGTCCGGGCGCGCCCACAGCCGGATGGACCCGCCGTGGGTCGGCAGCAGTTCGACGTCCACAACGGACAATCCGCCGCGCGAAAGGGCCCGGCGCGCGGATTCCACCGTGTAGTACTGGAAATGCTCGTGATAGATCGTGTCGTACTGGTTCTCCTGGATCAGCGTCAGCAGGTGCTGGACTTCGATGCTGACCCAGCCGTCATCGGCGACGAGGGCGCGGAGCCCGTGCGTGAAACCGATGATGTCCGGAATGTGTGCGTAAACGTTGTTCGCCACGACGAGGTCGGCCGGACCGTGCTCCTCGCGGACGTCACGTCCGCTTTCGGGGCTGAGGAAAGCGGTCTTCGTCGGCACCCCGGCGTCACGAGCGGCTTGGCCCACGTTCACCGAGGGTTCCACGCCAAGACAGCGGATCTGCTGCGCCACAACGTGTTTCAGCAGGTAGCCGTCGTTGCTCGCGACCTCGACGACGAACGAGGACTCGTCGAGCCCGAGTCGTTCGACGGCGCCGTCGACGAACGTTTTGGCGTGTTCGACCCAAGAGGCGGAATACGACGAGAAGTACGCGTATTCGGTGAAAGTCTCTTCCGGGGTGATCAGCGGCGGGATCTGGGCGAGCCAGCATTCGGTGCAGACCCGCAGGTGCAGGGGATAGGTCTGCTCCGGTTCCGCGAGCTGTTCCGCGGTCAGGAATCGTTCGCACGGCGGCGTCGCCCCGAGGTCGACGACGCTGGCGAGATGGGCCGATCCGCAGAGTCGGCAGGTGGTCATCGAGAGGCTCCTTGGCTCGCGTCACGTATCCCAGACGTCGGCACCTCGGGCCACCTCGTTACAGGCCTTTCCTGGGTCTCACGCTTCCGTCTCACAACCGAAACCTGCCGTCTCGTCCATCGGTGTGCCTGCCTCGGCCATCCGGGCGCGGGTATCTCGGAACCCGATCGCATTCGGTCACCTGAACGCGATCCGTTCGCGCGTGAAGGCCCCCTTCCCGCGACTGAGCCGAGAAGGGGGCCTTCACGCGCATTTCCGAAAAGGCGGCGAGTGGCGCCGCTCACATCGTCAAGAAACCACCAGGGCGTAGTCAGCGTCGGTCGCCGGCGTCTCCGGGTGTCCATCGGCGTTGACCTGCGTCGCCACGACCTCCACCGTCCAGGTACCGGCGGCGGGCTTCTCGAGGATGACGTTCTCCACCGTGTCGACGGTGTTCGGCGATCCGCCCGCGGTCGAGAAGTTGCCCACGTTCAGCCCGTTGTTGCCGTAGTAGACGGTCCCGTTCGGAGCGGTGACCTTCAGTGTCAGATCGTTGACCCTGGCGACCGACGCGCTCGGGGAGCCCGCCGGGTCGGTGTAGGCCAGCGTCGCCTTGAACTGCTTCGTCCCGTTCACCGCGACCGTGTACTTCATGGCCTGCCCGGTGCCCAGCAGATCCGTCTCGTTGACCAGCACCGGCAGCTTCCACCCGTTCGCCTTGGCCTGTTCGTGCAGGTACCGCACGTTCGCGGTGCCCCAGCCCTGATGCGTCCGGGTCATGTCGTGCGAGGTGCCGCTGAACGCGAACTGGTCGGCCCCGTTGACCAGCAGCGCCTTCGCGGTCGCGGCGTGCGGGCGGCTCGCGAAGACGTCGCGGCCCTTGCCCGGTCCGCCGTCGAATACGCCGTCGGCCCACATCTGGAACAGCAGACCGGCGTTTCCGCAGGTGATCGGGGTCGCGCCGCTCGTGCCGCCGAACGACGTCGTGTACGAGGTGTCACTGCCGGACGACGTGGTGTCGATCTTGTCGTAGTAGTTCGACAGCTCCGGCTTGATCCGGCCGTCGGCGGCCGGGCCGATGCTGGCGCCGCGGTTCCACTTGTCGTCGGTGCGGCTCAGGGTGTTGTAGTGGTACTGCCCGCCGACCGACAGCACGTTCTTCGACCACGCCTGCGGTCGTGACTGCTGGGTCCCCGCGTTGCTCTGCGACTGGCAGATCAGCAGGTCGAGGTCGAAGACGATCTTGTCGAGTTCGGCCGAAACCGAGTTGTACGCCGTCGTGAGCCCGCCACCCCAGCTGTTGCTCTGGAACACCGCGCGGTACTTGCCTGCCGGGTCGACCAGTTCCTTGGTGTGCGCGTAGCGGTTCGGCGTGTTGTAGAGGGCGAAGATGCCCTGGCCCTCGGGCAGCAGGCCACGGTGCGCCGAGCTCACCCCGGAAGCGAAGATCTCGCCGTACGTCGAGGTGCCGTGGCTGGTGTCGGCCGAGTTCGAGCCGTGCAGCACGGTCGGCCGCGCCTTGAACTCCTGGTGGGTGGCGCGCAGCCCGCCGTCCATCACCTCGCCGCGCACGCCCTGGCCGCGGTAGCCGCCGACGCTCTCGATGTAGTTCGCGCCCCCGCTCTCCCTGGCGTTGGCCATGTCGGTCTCCGGCGCGGTGATCGCGCCGACCGCGAGCACCTCGGCGCCCTGCGCCACGTTCGCGATCTGACCGGAGCCGAGGGTCGCGACAAGGTGCTGGCCGCTCTGGGAGATCGCCTCGATGCCGCCGCCGAGCCGCAGGATCCGCTCGGCCACCGCGCGCTGGTCCCGCGCGTCCGGTTCGACCAGCGTCACCAGGTAGCTGCCCGTCCCGGCCAGTGAGACTTCGGTCTTGTCCTCCGGCCGGTATTCGCCGAGCCAGCGGACGAAACTCAATTTCGCGATCGATTCGCGGTTCTCGGGCTTGAGCCTGACCACGTACGCGAAATCGGGAATGTAGGTCCCGATTCGCACGCCGAGTCCGCGTAATTGCCCTCGCTGCGCGTCGGTCAGCGCGTTCCGGACCTGTAGCAGGTACGAGCCCTTCCAGTCCTTGCTCGCGGCGGTCCGCTGGGTGAGCGGGTCGAAGGTCCTGCTGGCCAGGCGGATGAACTGGGGGTCTTCGGGAGCCGGGGAGGCTGCGGCCACCCCGCTCGTCAGGAGCATCGCGCCGACCAGGGGCGCGAGGAAGCGGACAGATTTCGGCCGTGGCATGAATACCTCCGGTGAGCTCTGCGGGGAGAGAGATCTTTCGAAGGTACCGACCGAAATGCCCGATGATCAGCCGCTGAACGGCCCAGCGCTTTTCCGTCGCCGCGGGAAATGGAGCATAAACGGTTAAAAACTCGTTCAGTGGGCGGTGGGGATCTCGTCGATCGTCCCGCTGAACCGCGTCAGCCGCTCGCGTTCCTCTTCGTCGAGGCGTCGCGTGCTGCCTTCGGGCAGGGTGCACGCGACCCAGATGGTGCGACAGCGCGCGTAGACGACCTTCTCGTCGCGCAGTCTGCTGTTCACCAAGATGTCGCAGGTCCCGACCCGCCCGACCACGGTCTCCACCTCGACGGGGTTGTCGCGGAACGTCAGCCGCCGCACGTAGCTGACGTTGTGCTTCGCGATCAGGTAGGTGGGTCCCTTCGTCTGGAAGACCCGGTCACGCCGCGGGTCGAGCATCGCGACCTGGGCTTCCTGGAAGTAGTCCAGCAGTCGCACGTTCCCGACGTGACCGAGGTGGTCCAGGTCGGTGACCCGCAGGCGATGACGGTAGAGATGGATTTCGGAGGCGGGATTCGCACCGGTCGTCCCCAGCGGATGTGCGTGCACGATGTGGATCTTCAACGATCGCGCGGTGTTCCCGCCGCACGGCGCCGCCGACACCGGCCCGGTTCACTCCATCAGGGTTTCGGAGAGTTCGCGGATCGCGGCGGTCTCGGCGGTGTGGATGTCGCCGATCATCGTGCCCATCGCGGCGAAGAGGTCACGGGCCTCGACGTCGGTGAACGGCGTTTCGTCGTCGTAGTGCGTGCGCAGTTTCCACATCTCCGCGCCGGCCTCCGCGGCCGCCTCCTGGCCGGCGTCGCCTTCGCGGACGCCCGCCGAGACCGCGCTGACCAGCCCGCGCATCCAACCGAACTCCGCTGCCGACGCCGGGACGGCGGCCTCGGCCAGTTCGGCCCAGCGTTCGGCGATCCCGCGCCACGTCGAGGCCTGTTCGGCCAGTTCGGGGAGTTCGAGCAGACCGGAGGCCTCGGTGAGCGCGTCGGCGAACAGGCCGCGCAGGTGCCCGCCCTCCATCCCGGCCGGGGTGATGCTCTCCCAGACGGTGAACAGCGCGCCGACGAGCCCGCGCCGCTCGCCGAACGCGCGCGGCCAGCCCTTGGGGTCGCGTTCGTCGGTCATCGCCTTCGCCCAGCGGCCCCAGGCGGGCAGCGAGAACGACTTCGACGGCGCCGAGAGATTCCGCGCGCAGTCCGTCAGCCCGCCGCGCACGGCCGCCCGCCAGTCCGGGACCTCACCGGGCGTGATCGTCGCGAGCAGGTTCTTGTACGACCCGACCCGGCCGCGCGCGGTGTCGAACGTCTTCCGGTCGACCGTCAGTGGCGCGAGGTTCCGGTCGTCGACGAGCACCCGGCCGTCCTCTTCGCCGTACGCGACGACGAAATGGCCGCCGCCACCGGAGAGCTCCGGCGGCAGCTGCCAGTAGCCGAGCGACTCGCGGTCGGGGAGGACGATCACCGGCCGTCCCGCTTCGAGGTCGGCGGTGAGCCGTTTCGCGGCGGCGCGTTTGCCGCCGGTGGTGTGGAGGTCGGCGCCGAGCCCGAGTCTGTCCACAGTGGACTTCAGCCATTCCTGCGGATACTGCCAGCGCGCACGGAAACCGAACACGATCGTCGACGTCTTCTCGTGCGCGAAGTCCCACAGGATGTAGCCCGCGCCGATCCCGCCCGACACGGCGAAGATCAGCGCCTCGCCGGGCGCCTGCCCGTCCGGCCCTTCGACACCGTGGTGTGCCAATACGGCGGCCACGGCCGACACGTCCGGCTGCAGGCCGCCGCGCAATGCGTACTCGCTCACCCCGCCATCATGCCCGCGGGCGGCGGGGTGAGCGAGCGCCGTCAGAGTTTTTCCGCGACCGGGATGACGTCCGCGCCGATCCTCTCGACGAGGTCGAGGTCGGGGAGCCCCGGAATGGACCCGATCGCGACGTCGACGCCGAGTTCGGCCAGCTTGCCGAGAGCGTCGTTCAGCTCGCCGGTCTTCTCGCCCTTCGGCCCGATGTCGAGGGGGTGATAGACGGTCTTGGTGATCTCGGCGTAGTCGCGGCCTTCGTTCTCGCAGTGCTGCTTGAGCACGTCGAGTTTGCGTACGAGTTCCGGTCCGTTGAACAGATTGCACATGTCGCCGTATTTCGCGACGAACCGCAGCGTCTTCTTTTCGCCGCCGCCCCCGATCATGATCGGCGGATGCGGCTTCGACAGCGCCTGCGGCACGTTCATCAGCCTGTCGGCCTGATAGTGCTTGCCCTGGAAGGGACCGTCGTCGTCACTCCACATCTGCCGGATGTACCGAAGCGTCTCTTCAAGCCGCTCGAACCGTTCCGCTGTCGACGGGAAGGGGAAGCCGAGCCCGCGTGATTCCTCCTCGTTCCAGCCCGCGCCGATACCGAGAATGGCGCGGCCGCCGGAAAGGACGTCGAGGGTCGTGATGGCCTTCGCCAGCAGGCCGGGCTCGCGATAGTGCACACCGGTGACGACGGTGAGCAGTTTCGCGCGTTCGGTGTGCGCGGCGAGGAAACCGAGCGCGGTGTACGCCTCGATCATGTCGTTCTCGGGCGGGCCGACGACCGAGATCTGGAAGAAGTGGTCCATCAGGGCGATGGAGTCGAAGCCTGCTTCGTCGGCCTTCCTGGCGACGGCCGCCAGATCGGCGCCCAGCGCGCTCGCACCCTTCGGCCAGGTGAGGTCCGGGATCTGCAAACCGAGTTTCATGTCATCGACGGTATACCCGGAGTTACTCCACGTGAGTGCTCAGAAATCCCTGATCAAGGAAACCCTGCCACGCAAGGGATCCGTCACGTACACCGTTCTGGTGCGCTGGTCGATCGCGACCGCGCCTGGGTTCACGCCCAGTGACAGGTCGCCGGTGAGCAGGCTTGTCACGCCGTCGATCCTGGCGACCCCGTTGGGGCCTCCGTTGGTGTAGGCGGTGTTCGATCCTTCGTGGACCGCGACCGCCGACGATTCCGAGCGCAGCAGCACGGTCGCCTTCTCCTTGCGCGCGCCGCCGTCCACAACGGACAGGTGGTGGATCGCCGAATTCGCGACGAACACCGTCCCGGACGCGCGGTGCACGGCGACCCCGGTCGGTGACTGTCCGACCGGGATCCCGTCGGCGAACTTCCGCGCACCGATGTCGTAGACCTCCAGCGAGTCCGTGTCCGGGCTGGTGCAGTACGCGAGCTTGCGTCCGCTGTCGACCGCCACCGACGACAATCCCCGCGTCGGGCCGGGAACCAGGTTCAGCAGGCGGCAGCCGACACCGTCGATCACGGCGAGTGTCCCGGTCAGATCGCTGACCGCGTAGACGCGGTTCGCCTGCTCGTCGACGTCGACATCGGACGCTCCCGGACCGGCGGGCACCACGCTGACGACGTCGTTGGTCAGTCCGTCGAGGACGAGGACGGTCCCGGCGGGCGGGTTGGTGACGTAGACGCGGTTGGTCACGGTGTCCACGGCCAGCCCGGCGGGTTCGCCGCCGACCGGGATCACCTCGCCGACGGTGCCGCTCCGCGAGTCGAGGACGACGATCGTGCCGGTGGCCGGGTCCGAGATGTAGGCGAAGCCGGTGACGGAATTCACCGCGACCGCCTCCGGGGCGCCCCCGACCTCGACAAGGAGCACTTCCTCGGCTCTGGCCGCCGGCGCGAAGGCGACCGCGGAAGCTCCGGCCGCGGCCAGCGTGAGCAGGGCTCGGCGGCTCAGTTCGGGTCCTCGCACGGGCGCCTCCCCATGATCGTTCCGGGGTTCGACGATAACCCGCGATCCGGGCGGCCGAAGGAACTTCGCGTCCCCCGATCGCGTTGTTTCTGATGAGTAACCCCCACCCTGGAGAAAGGAAGGAGCAGGACGCCGTGCACAAACACCAGAACGGGCTGAAAACAGTCGTCCTGCTCGGCGTGCTGTCCGCGCTCATCGTCGCGATCAGCGGGTTCTTCGGCAGGGGAGCGCTGCTCATCGGCCTGGCGGTGGCGCTCGGCGTCAACGCGTACGCGTATTTCAACTCCGACAAACTGGCCCTGCGGGCCATGCGGGCACGGGCGGTCTCCGAGGCCGAGCAGCCGGCGATGTACCGGATCGTGCGCGAACTGGCGACCACGGCGCGTCAGCCGATGCCGAGGCTCTACATCAGTCCCACGCAGGCCCCGAACGCCTTCGCCACCGGTCGCAGCCCCCGGCACGCGGCGGTGTGCTGCACCACCGGCATCCTCGACCTGCTCGACGAGCGCGAGCTGCGGGCGGTGCTCGGGCACGAACTGTCCCATGTCTACAACCGGGACATCCTCATTTCCTGCGTCGCGGGCGCGCTGGCGAGCGTGATCAGCGTGATCGCCAACATCGCGATGTTCGCGACCGTCTTCGGCGGCAACGACCGCGAAGACGGCGACAGCCCGCTGGTCGCGCTGCTCCTGGTGCTGATCGGGCCGATCGCGGCCGCGATCGTGAGGCTCGGGGTGAGCCGGTCGCGGGAGTACCAGGCCGACGCTTCGGGCGCGGAACTCACCGGCGACCCGCTCGGGCTCGCGTCGGCGCTGCGGAAACTCGACCAGGGAACACGCGCGGCGCCGCTCGTGCCGGAACCGAAACTGGTCTCGCAGTCGCACCTGATGATCGCGAACCCGTTCCGCCCCGGCGAAGGCCTCACGAAGCTCTTCTCGACCCACCCGCCCATGGCCGAGCGCATCCGGCGCCTCGAAGAAATGGCCCGCCACCCCTTCTGACCCTCACCCCCGCTTCGATGTTCGCGGCCTAATCGCGATCTGCCCCCTCCCGCCCCCAGATCGATGTTCGCGGGCTAATCGCGATCTGCCGTCTCCCGCCCCCAGATCGATGTTCGCAGGCTAATCGCGATCTGCCGCCGAGATCGCGATTAGCCCGCGAACATCGAAGCGCCCCGGATCGCGATTAGCCCGCGAAACTCGAAGTCCCACGTCGTGGGAGCGGGAATCGAGGGGTGAGCAGGGGAGTTCCCCGTGCATGGGTTCCGCACAGCAGTTGCACCTCGGGGTCGCGCTCGACGGGGCCGGGCAGCATCCGGCCGCCTGGCGGGTGTCCGGCGTCCGCCCGGCCGCGTTGTTCACCGCCGCCCACTACCTAGCCCACGCGAAGCTCGCCGAAGCGGCTTCGCTCGACTTCGTCACTCTCGACGACACCCTCACGCTCCAGCCGGGCGGCGAGGAGGTCGTCCGCGGAAGGCTCGACGCGCTGCTGACCTTCGCCGCGATAGCCCCCGTGACCAGCGGGATCGGCCTCGTCCCGACGGTCACCACCACCCACACCGAGCCGTTCCACATCTCGACGGCCGTCGCTTCGCTCGACTTCGCGAGCCGCGGCCGCGCAGGCGTCCTCGCGGTGCCTTCGCGCACCGAAGCCGAGGTCGCGCACTTCGGCAGGCGCACGCTGCCGTCCGAGGTGGACGCCGAAGCGGAGAACGCCGAGGTCGTCGACGTCATCGCGCGCCTCTGGGACAGCTGGGAGGACGGCGCGATCATCCGCGACGAGCCCACCGGCCGCTTCATCGACCGCGAGAAACTCCACTACGTCGACTTCGAAGGTCGCTTCTTCAGCATCAAGGGACCTTCGATCACGCCGCGCCCGCCGCAGGGGCATCCCGTCACCGCGGTCTACGGCGACTCGCCGTACGCGCACGGCGCCGACGTCGTCTTGATCGACGAGATCCGCGGCGCTCGCGAGCGATTCCCGGATGCCAAACTCCTCGCCGGCCTGTCGATCGTGCTCGCCGAGACCGAGCAGGCAGCCATCGATCGCCGTCGCGCACTAGAGGCCTACGCGCCCTTCGCGCCAGGCCTGAGTTTCACCGGCACTCCCGCAGACCTCGCCGCCGAGTTACCCCGCATCGCGGCGTCGGGCGGCCTCGACGGCTTCCACCTCCGCCCCGCCGTCCTGCCTGACGACCTGGCGCTCTTCACTGCCGAGACCGTCCCCGCGCTCCAGGTCGCGGGCGTGTTCCGGCAGGCCTACACCGGCACCACCCTGCGCGACCATCTCGGCCTCGGGATCGCCGCCAACCAGTACGCGGAGGCGTGACAGATGCCCAAACAGGTCAAACTCGCCGCACACTTCCCCGGCGTCAACAACACGACCGTGTGGAGCGACCCGCGTTCGGGTAGTCAAATCGACTTTTCGTCCTTCGAACATCTCGCACGCACGGCCGAGCGGGGCAAATTCGACTTCCTGTTCCTCGCCGAGGGCCTCCGCCTGCGCGAGCACGCGGGCAAGATCCTCGACTCCGACGTCGTCGGCAGGCCGAACACCACCACCGTGCTGGCCGCGCTCTCCGCGGTCACCAGCAGGCTCGGCCTCGCGGGCACGCTGTCGTCGACCTTCAACGAGCCGTACGAGGTCGCGCGGCAGGTCGCGAGCATCGACCACCTCTCCGGCGGCCGCGCCGCGTGGAACGTCGTCACCTCACCGGACGCGTGGACCGGGCAGAACTTCCGGCGAGGCGGCTTCCTGAAACGCGAGGACCGCTACCGCCGTGCCGAGGAGTTCCTCGCCACCGTGCGTGAACTCTGGGACAGCTGGGCACCCGACGCGGTGGTGGGAGACAAGGAGAACGGCGTCTTCGCCCGCGGCATCGACCGCTTCGCCCACAGCGGGCCGCAGTTCGACATCCGCGGCGAATTCACCGTCCCGAGGACACCGCAGGGACAGCCGATCGTCATCCAGGCCGGGGATTCCGACGAGGGCAGGGAATTCGCCGCCAAGACCGCCGACGTCATCTTCAGCCGCCACGGTTCGCTGGAAAGCGGCAAAGAGTTCTTCGCCGACGTCAAACGCAGGCTTCCCGCGTACGGCCGCGAGCCCGGCGAGCTGCTGATCATGCCCGCCGCGACCTTCGTCCTCGGCGAAACCGAGGAGGACGCGCACGAGTACGCCCGCGAGATCCGCTACCAGCAGGTGCGCCCGGCGACCGCGATCCAGTTCCTCGAACAGGTCTGGAGCCGCGACCTCTCCGCTTACGACGCCGACGGCCCGCTGCCCGAGGTCGACCCGGATCCCGACGCCGAACCGCTGACCTGGGGCCGTGTCCGGCACGAGAAGGATCCGCTGGCCGTGGCCGCGAAATGGCGTTCGATCGCGGAGGAGAAGAAACTCTCGATCCGCGAACTCGTCATCGAGGTGACCGCGCGCCAGCAGTTCGTCGGCACCGCCCGCCAGGTCGCGGAATCGATCGACGAGTACGTCCAGGGCGACGCCGCCGACGGATTCGTGCTGGTGCCGCACCTGACCCCTGGCGGGCTCGACGCTTTCGTCGACGACGTCGTCCCGCACCTGCAGGAACGGGGCGTCTTCCGGACCGACTACACCGGAGACACCCTGCGGGAGCATCTGTTCAGCCGGTAGCGCCCTGGGTCTTCGCGACGTTCATCAGATATTCGCCGTAGCCGGACTTCGCCAGCTTCGCGCCGAGCGCGAAGCACTGGTCCGCGTCGATGAAGCCCATCCGCAGCGCGACCTCCTCGAGACACGCGATCCGGACGCCCGTCCGGTGTTCGAGGACCTGCACGAACTGGCCCGCTTCCAGCAGCGAGTCATGGGTGCCGGTGTCGAGCCAGGCGAACCCGCGGCCGAGATCGATCAGGGTCGCGCGGTCCTGCCGCAGGTAGGTGAGGTTGACGTCCGTGATCTCGAGTTCGCCACGCGGCGAGGGCTTGAGGGCACGGGCGATCTCGACGACCTCGTTGTCGTAGAAGTACAGGCCGGTGATGGCCTTGTTCGACTTCGGCCTCTCGGGTTTCTCCTCGATGGAGAGGAGCTTGCCGTCGGCGTCGATCTCGCCGACGCCGTAGCGCTGCGGGTCCTTGACCGGGTAGCCGAACAGCACACAGCCGTCGAGCGTGGTCGCGGCGGCCTGCAACCTGCTGGAGAACCCCTGGCCGTAGAAGATGTTGTCGCCGAGCACGAGCGCGACGTCGTCATCGCCGATGAAGTCCGCGCCGATGACGAACGCCTCGGCCAGCCCGTTGGGGGCGGCCTGTTCGGCGTAGCTGAAGCTGAGCCCGAACTGGCTGCCGTCGCCGAGCAGCCGCCGGAAATGCGGCAGGTCGACGGGGGTCGAGATGATCAGGATCTCGCGGATCCCGGCGAACATCAGCACCGAGATCGGGTAGTAGATCATCGGTTTGTCGTAAACCGGAAGCAGCTGCTTCGAGATCGCCTGGGTGATGGGATGCAAACGCGTCCCGCTGCCCCCCGCCAGCACGATGCCCTTCATCCGCAGCCCCCGCTCCGTAGCCGTTCCCTCGACTACTCACACTACCGGGTGGATCAGAACGCCGGCCCTTTCGCGAAGTACGCCTTGCAGCCCAGGTTGTACTCGGTGGAGATCTGCAGCACGTTCTTGCCGCCGTCGACGGGCAGCAGCGTCGAGCTGTAGTTGGGGCAGAAGTTGTTGTGGATGCCGACGATGTGCACCGGAGCGGGCAGTTCGTACCAGTTCCCGGCGCCGAAGTTGTCGTTGGCGAGCAGGACCTGGCCGTTCTTGTCCTGCGGGACACCGGCGGCGTCGGTGTAGATCTGCCCGACCATCACCAGCCGCACCCCGTTCGGGCCGCCGGGGAACAGCGTGATCGTCTGGGCGTGCTGGAAGTAGTTGCCGCTGGCGGTGGTGACGCGCGTGCCGGGATCGAGAGGATCGCCCCAGTTGGCGCCGTCTGAGGAGATCTTGAAGTACGGGTCGCAGTAGCGGTCGCCGTAGTTGCAGATCTCGTAGGCCAGGTAGTACCGGCCGTCGGGCAGGCGGCGGATGATCGGCATCCCCGGCCGCACCCGGTGGGGCGGGATGGCCATGGTGCGCTGTTTGGTGCCCCAGTTCACCCCGTCGGTGGAGGCGACCCGGTTCATCACCTGCGCGAACTGCGGCGCCTCGGTCTCGTCGGCGTAGTGCAGCCACAGCGTGCCGCCCGCGTCGGTGACGAACTCCGGCTCCCAGATGCCGTCGTGGTTGTGCGAACGGGCGGCCTCGGACAGGAAGGACCAGGTGCGGCCGGCGTCGCGGCTGTACCAGATCTTGATGCCGATCCGCCGCTGCGGACCGGCGTCCTGGCGGTAGCTCGCGGCCCACAGCAGGGTGCCCGCGCGAAGCCTGCCGACCCGCTGCGGCAGCTCGTACAGCGTCCCGCAGCACATGCCGTAGCGGCCGTCACGGTCGCGGACCTCGCCGATCTTGTGGAAGGTCTCGCCCTCGTCGGTGCTTTCCATGATCGGGGTGAACTTGCCGCTCGCGTCTTCGCTGGTCAGCGACGCGATGATGCGGCCCTTCCCGATCGCGGAATGCTCCAAACGGATGAGCCGGGCGTACGAGCCGTAGCCGGGCACGAGCTGTTGTCGCTCCGCGGCCTGCGCGGAGGTGAACAGGGACGCGATCACGGTGAGTGACAGCGCGAGTGCGAGTGCGGAGCTGAAACGGCGCTTCATCGGGACCTTCCTCGAACGCGGTCGCCGGATTACAACACGGACATTTGTCCATTTCGGACTCCCAGGAAGGCGTTGCGGCAGAAACCCACGCCCGAGTGGCCTGAATCGCCCGGCCGGGTGGCTCGGTAACGCTGGGCTATCGGTCGACGAAGATCCCATGACTGAACAACTAGGGGGAAGTCCGTGATCAGGCGCTTGTGCGCGGCGTCGACCGCCGTGCTGCTGACCGTCGGCCTGATGGCCTGCTCGCCGCCGAACCTTGGCCGCGTCGTCCCGCAGGCCGCCGCCCCGGACGGGCTGCGCTCACCGTCGGCGACCCTCA
This sequence comes from Amycolatopsis alba DSM 44262, assembly GCF_000384215.1. Taxonomy (NCBI): domain Bacteria; kingdom Bacillati; phylum Actinomycetota; class Actinomycetes; order Pseudonocardiales; family Pseudonocardiaceae; genus Amycolatopsis; species Amycolatopsis alba. The sequence goes on from NZ_KB913032.1 coordinate 4,392,869, forward strand.
CGCCGCCGCCGACGTCCACCACCACCCCGCGCCCCGGCCCGCAGCCGGAAGAGAAGCACTCGGGCAAGGGGAACGCGTCGGTCCCCATGACCTGGCCGGCGCGCCTCGGCTTCGTGACCTTCGATTGCCCGAAGTGTTCCGGGCACGTCGCGGTCAACACCGAGAACGAGCTGATCGTCAACGACGTCGGCCCGTACAAGGGCACGCAGTGGATCAACGACATGCCCCGCGATCAGGCGAAGACGTTCACCATCAAGGCCAACGCCGCCTGGACGCTGACCATCACCGACGAAAGCGGCCTGCCCGTGCTCGAACCGGGCAAGCCCCTTTCCGGCAAGAGCGAAGCGGTCTTCGCCGTGCCCGACGCCGTCTCGTCGGTCGCCGTCACCACCAAGAACAGCGGTCGCACCGCGGTTTGGGTGCACAGCGGCGACTACTCGGATCTCCCGGTGAACCAGCTCGGCGACTACAAGGGCGACGTGCCCGTCTCCGGCCCGGCCTTCGTCTCGGTGGAAGGCGACGGGACCTGGACGGTCACCGCGTCGTAGGGATGACGAAGGCCACCTTCGAGGCTTCCGAAGGTGGCCCTTGCCGTGCCGCTGTCAGCGATAGTTCGTGAACTGCAGCGCGATCTCGAAATCCTTGCCCTTCAGCAAGGCGATCACGTCCTGCAGCTGGTCCTTCTTCTTGCCGGACACCCGCAGCTGGTCGCCCTGGATCTGCGCCTGGACACCCTTGGGGCCCTCGTCGCGGATGAACTTGGCGATCTGCTTCGCCTTGTCCGACGCGATCCCCTGCAGGATCTTGCCGCCCACCTTGTAGATCTTGCCGGACAACGCCGGCTCGTCCGCCTCGAACGCCTTCAGGGAGATGTTGCGCTTGATCAGCTTCTCCTTGAACACCTCGACCGCGGCCAGCGCGCGTTCCTCGGTCTCGGACTCGATCGCGATCGCCTCTTCACCGGACCAGTCGATCTTGGTCCCGGTACCCCGGAAGTCGAACCGTGTACCGAGTTCCTTGCTGGCCTGGTTCAGGGCGTTGTCCACCTCCTGGCGATCGACCTTGCTCACCACGTCGAAAGAGGGATCCGCCACGTGTTCTCACACCTCGTACTCGCTTGTCAGGAGCTTCCACCCTAGCCCTGTGGAACCCGGTTGACCGGCCCGCCACGGCATTGGGTATTCTTTCGTCTCGACCGGGCTTGCCCGGCCACGGCGAGTTGCCCGAGCGGCCAAAGGGATCTGACTGTAAATCAGACGGCTACGCCTTCGGGGGTTCGAATCCCTCACTCGCCACACAGATCGGCCCTCTGACCTGGGAAACCAGGACCGGGGGCCGATCTTGTTTCGTGCGGTCGTGTGCAGCCCTGCGCGGCTGGTAGCAGGTGGTGGCCCTGCTCATCGCCCGCGATCACGCCTTTGCGGCCACGCCGGATGGCTGTTCGGTTCGGCCAGGTCTTCGAGGTACGTGTGCTCACTGAAGTCGTCGTCCGTCGCGGGCGCTCTCCGCGCGCGCCGGGGTGCGGCCGCCGGTTCGGGGGCCGACTCCAGGCTCGCGGCTACCTCGGCCAGCTGCGGCCACAGCTTCTCCTGGGCCTTCGGCGCGAACAGGGCCTGCGCGAGTGGATGCTCGCAGGTCCCCGCGGCGACCTCGTCCCAGCTGAACTTGCCCTCCCGGACGCAGTTCGCCGCCCGAGTCAGCCGCGGCGAGGCGTCGGGCCGCTCCGCCGCGAGGCGGAACACCTCGGCCGTGAACTTCGACGCGTCGACCATGATCGGCACCTCCGTCGTTCTCCCGCCGCCACGCCGACCCTACCGAGCCCGGTAGCGCAGCAGCACGATCCCCGAAGCGAATGCCCGCTCCTCCACGAGCCGAAGCTTCGGTACGCCGGTGGCGCTCTCGAACAGCCGACGGCCTTCCCCGGCCACGACGGGGTGGACGAACAGCCGGTACTCGTCGACGAGCCCCTCGGCGATGAGCGCCCGCACCAGCGAGATGCTGCCGGTGGTCACGATGTCCTTGCCCTCGGCGGCCTTCAGCCGCTCGATCTCCGGGCGCAGGGCACCGGAGAGCACCGTCGTGTGCTCCCACTCCGGCTCCGTCAGCGTGCTGGAGACCACGTATTTGCGCACTGAGTTCAGATAGGCCGAAATACCTGTCGTGTCCTCTGTCTGCTTCGGCCAGTAGCCGTGCATGTCTTCGAAGGTGACGCGTCCGGTGAGGAACGCGTCGGCGTTTTCACGTTGCTCGCGGAGGGCGGCCAGGACGTCCGGATCGCCGCCTGGGGTGAACCAGTCGCCCGTCAGTTCGATCACGCCGTCGATCGTGCAGTTCTCCGTGACGATCAGATCCCGCATGAGCCCGACCGTACCGCCGCCCTCCGACAAGAATGGACCGATGACCGCGCTGCCACCCTGGCCCGCCGCGTCGCGGGCCCGCGCACCCGACCCGCCAGGAAGCCGAAGACTGGGTGCGACGGCAGCAGACCCGGCACGCCGAGGGAAGGTGCTACCCCTTCGTGATCACCGCGGACGGGGCGGCAGTCGGCACGATCGGTCTCTGGCTGCGGAAACTCTCCGAAGGCATCGGGATTCTGCTCCTCTATGTGTCGCCGTGAACCGCGCGCCTCGATGGGTACCACGTCTCACCCGCGGGTTCGCCCGCCATGTTCCAGCTCCACGACACCGTGGGCGTGACGCGCGCATAGGTGCCCGGACCGACGATCCCCGTGCGTTCGACGGGATCGGCGGCCTCGCCGTAGATCCGGACACCACGCGCGACGAATGGGTCCAGTGAGACCAGGTCGTCGATGACCAAGGCGGCTTTCCGTTGTCCCGCTTGGATGTTGCGGAACTTCCGGGTCGCGAGGACTGACGCGCCCCCGCCACCGACCCAGAAATGTGTCCCGTCGAATTCGAACGCCAGCGGGACCACGTCGGGCTGCTCGCCGTCCTCGGACAGCGTTGCGAAGCGGGCCAGGGGTTGCGAGCGCAGGTACGCGATCTCCTCTTCGGTGAAGGCCATGACGCCATCATCCTCGCCTAAGCCGTGAGCGCCTCCGCGTCGTTGAGGATCAGCATGTCGGTGACGAAGCAGACCAGGGTGCCGTCGGCTGCCCGGCCGATCCAGGTCGGGTAGCTCCCGTCTCCCCAGCCGGTGGCGAAAGCGATGATGTTGCCGCTCGCTCCGTCCGGGGTGATGTCGACGTGGGGATCCACCTCGGCGAACTTCTCCATGAGCTCGTCGTCCACTTCGTCGGGGAGGGCGTCGGCGTCGGCGAAACAGCCGGTGCCGCTGTCCACGCCGTAGCCGTAGAACTCCCCGTCTCCCAGGAAAAGCGCGTTCTGTCCCGGCCAGAGCGCGACTTCCCACGTGGTCACCGGGACGTCGGCGACGACGAGTTTGGCGGCGGCGACCCGCTCGTGCGTCGGCTCGTCGACGAAGCGGATCATGGCGAGTTCGACCCGGTGCTCCCCGGCCGGGGCCGTGACCGTGAAGTGATCGGATTCCGCGTCAAGGAAGGCCGGGTCCGACGCGACGAGCCTGCCGCTGGGCATCCGGAGTTTCCCGGCGTCCCGAAGCTCGATCTCGACGAGGCCGCGGTTGTTGCTCAACGCGAAGCGCGTGCCCGCGGTGAACATCTCGCCCATGCCGGACGGCCGCAGCGGAACGGACGGCCGCCAAGGACGTTTTTCGTCGGGAAGCGGCGGATCGGTCTCGGGGGTGTCCGGGAACTGAAGGGTCACCGGTCCCGAATTCGCGAGGGATTCCCAGTCACCGAAGGCGGGCTTCGGCATGGTCAGCTCGGACAGCGGTTTGTGCGCGCGGCCGCTGCTGGAGCCGCCCGCGTAGCCGTCGGGTGCCTGATACGCCCAGCCTTCGCCGTCGGGGCCGAAGGACAGTTCCACGCGACCGGCGGTCTTCTTGTCGAACTCTTCCTGATCGGGGGATTTGTACGTCCATCGCTCGACGCGCACGAGGAACAACGTGCCGTCTTCGAGCAAGCGGTACTCGTACGAAGCGTTCCGCCTGCCTTGTTCGTCGAGGTGACGGCAGCGGGCGAAGTGGTGCGTCCACGCGATTTCGAGCAGCACCGACGGCGCTTCGGTGCCAGGTGGCACCAGGGCGACGGCGTACTGCTCGCCGGTGGCGTCACGTTCCCGCGCGATGTCGGGGGTGAGCCTGCCGACCAGCGCGCGGGCGGCCGGATCCCAGCCCTCGCAACAGATGACTTCGAGCGAAGTCCCCTCAGACATGGAGCGGACCCTAGTGGGCACCGCCGACAAAAAACCAGGAGTTACCCGCGGATCGCGTAGTCGCCGAAGGCCGGTTCCAGCAACTCGAAAGCCCGCTGCGCGGCCTTCGTCACCGCTTCGGCGATCTCGTCGTCGCTCTCGCCGGCGTGCGAGCGGCGCATGACCTCGCGAAAGAGGACGCGGTCGATCGCGTTGAGCTCGGCGGCCGCCATGACCGGGGTGACGTCGTCCGCGTCGGCTCCGGTCTCGTTCGCGAGCAGCCCGGCGAGCGCCGCCTCCCGTAGTTCGTGCAGTTCACGCAGCCGTGCGGTCAGGGTCGGGCTCTCCAGCACCATCGTCGCGAAGGCGGGCCCGGTGAAACCGATCACATGCGAGTGCTCCGCCAGCGCGTCCAGGAAAGTGCGTCGCAGCGCGGCCAGCGCCGACTCGCCCGTCTTCCGGTCGCGGACGGCGTCCGCCAGCCCGTTGGTGAACTCCGCGTGCTGGTCCAGCGCCAGATCCTCTTTGCGCGCGAAGTAGTTGGTCACGGTCTTCTTCGCGACCCTCGCCGCCGTGGCGATCTCGGCGATCGTCGTCTCTTCGAAGCCCTTCTCGATGAAGAGAAGCGTCGCCTTGTCGGAGATCAGCTGCCGCGTCTCCTGCTTCTTGAGCTCTCGCAAACCCACATCCGCACTGGTCATGGGCGAAGTTTACCACCGTCGTAAAAATACTCTTGACTTATAGTAGTCCGGATGTAAACTTACGTCCGTACTACCGAATGAGAGAGAAGAGGATCCTTGACCGCTCGAATCCCCCAAGGCAGCGAAGGCGCCGACCGCGCGCAGGTCCGCCGGTCGTACTGACCGATCAGCTCATCCGAAACGCACTGCCGACCGAAGGGGATAGCCCATGAACGTCCTTGCCTCCACCGTCTCGCTGACCGTCGACGACGTCGCCGCCTCCAGCCGCTTCTTCACCGAGCACTTCGGCTTCACCGAACAGATGGCCGCGGAGGGTTTCGTCTCCCTCGGGCATGAGACCGCGAAGCTGGCCATCGTCCTGCTCCAGGCGGGGATCGAGGTCCTGCCGGAGGAGCTGCGGCAGAAGCGCGCGTCCGGGGTGATCGTGGCCTTCACGGTCGAGAATCTCGAAGCCGAGGAGAAGCGCCTGCGCGCCGAAGGTGTCGAGATCACGCTGCCGCTGCGGGAAGAGCCGTGGGGAGAACGCCTCTTCATGGTCACCGACCCGAACGGCGTGCCCGTGGAACTCGTGGAATGGGTGCAGCAGTAAGGAAAAACGAAACGGGGCTTGGTCCACAGTGGACCAAGCCCCGGTTCGGCTACTTCATCGTGGCGAGCTGGATCAGGTTTCCGCAGGTGTCGTCGAAGACGGCGGTGACCACCGGCCCCAGATCGACGGCGTCCTGAGTGAATTCGACGCCCAGCCCCTTGAGTCGCTCGACCTCGGCGTACACGTCGTCGACGGCGAACTGGGTGAACGGGATCCCGTCGCCCGCGAGAGCCTTCTTGAACGGCTTCGCCGCGGGGTGGCCGTCCGGTTCCAGCAGCAGCTCGACGCCGTCGGGGTCGGCGGGGGAGACCACGGTGAGCCAGCGGGCGCCGCCGGTGGGCACGTCGTGTTTCTTGGTGAACCCCAGCTTCTCGGTGTAGAAGGCGAGAGCCTTGGCCTGGTCGTCGACGAAGACGCTGGTGATGTTGATGCGGATCACGGGTTCGGTTCCTCTCGGTCGATGGGCCACCGCTCGACGATCGACCGCAGCGGGCTCGTGTCGATGTGGTGGAACTTGTAGCGGCCCTGTCGCCGGGTGCGCACCAGGCCTGCCTGTTCGAGCATCGCGAGATGCTGCGAGATGGCCTGCCGCGACGAGGTCAGGCCGTGCTTCATGGTCAGCCTGCCGCAGATCTCGAACAGGGTCTGACCGTCCTTTTCGGTCAGCTCGTCCAGGATGACGCGCCGCGTCGCGTCGCCGATCGCCTTGAACAGGTCGCCGTCCACCGCTCCAGTTATAGGCAAGTCGTCACTTGCCTGTCAACTCGGGTCAGGAACCCAGATAGCGCAGGATCGCGAGGACGCGACGGCTGTAGCCCGCGGTGTTGGCCAGTCCGAGCTTGTCGAAGATGGCGTTCACGTGCTTCTCGACGGCGCTCTGCGACACGTACAGCGACTCGGCGATCCCGGCGTTCGTGTGGCCCTGCGCCATCTTCTCCAGCACTTCGCGCTCGCGGGCGGTCAGCTTCGCGAGCGGATCGGTGTGCGTCGTCCGCGCGAGCAGCCGCCGGACCACCTCCGGATCGAACGCCGCCCCGCCCGCGGCGACCCGGTCGAGCGCGTCCAGGAATTCGCCCACCTGGGCGACCCGGTCCTTCAGGAGATAGCCGACGCGTTCGCCGTCGCCGGTGATCAGCTCGGCGGCGTAGCGCTTCTCGACGTACTGCGAAAGCACGAGGACCCCGATCCCCGGCCAGCGCTTCCGGATCTCGAGCGCCGCGCGAAGACCTTCGTCGGTGTGCGTCGGCGGCATGCGGACGTCGGAGACGACCACGTCCGGCTGATACGCGGCGGTCGTCGAGACGAGCGAGTCACCGTCGCCGACCGACGCCACGACGTCGTGCCCCTCTTCGACCAGCAGCCGGACCAGGCCCTCGCGCAGCAGGGTCGAGTCCTCGGCGAGGATCACCCGCACGGCAGCACCGCCGTCACCACGGTCGGACCGCCGGGCGGACTGTCCACGGAGAACTCGCCGTCCGCCGCCGCGACGCGCCGCGCGAGGCCGGAAAGACCGCCGCCGGACACCCGCGCCCCGCCCGCGCCGTCATCGGTGATCCGCACCCGCACCCTGCCCCCGTCCCGCCCGGCCTCGATGTCGATCCGCGTCGCCGCGGCGTGCTTGATCGTATTGGTCACCGCTTCGGAGGTGACGAAGTAGACGACGGTCTCGATCGCCGCCGGTGGCCGTTCCGGAAGGTCGACACGCAGGTGGACCGGGAGGTCGGAGCGCTCCGCGAGCGCCTCCAGCGCGGGGTGCAGCCCGTCCGAGTCCAACGCGATCGGATACACCCGCCACGACACCTCGCGAAGGTCTTCGAGGGCGCGCTGGGACTCCTCGTGCGCCTGACGGAGCAGATCCGCCGCGTGGTCCGGGTCACCGGTCCGCCGCGCCCGGCCGAGCAGCATCCCGAGCGCGACCAGCCGCTGCTGGACGCCGTCGTGCAGATCCCGTTCGATCCGGCGGCGCTCGCCGTTGACCGCTTCGACCACTTCGGCCCGGCTGGTCGCGAGTTCGGAGACCCGGCGGCGCAACTGTTCTTTCTTGCTGGGCCCGAAAAAGTGTCTCGCCAGCTTGCGCTCCAGCGTCGCGATCCCGAGGAGTCCCTGCACGGAAAGGAAAAGCAGGAGGACGCCGAGCAGGACGGTGGCGATCTGGTCGGAGACGTCACCTTCACCCGGCCACTCGCCGAAGGTCTTCTGGTACGCGACGTAGGTCCCGATCACCACCCCGTAGCCGACCAGCAGGAAGATCCCGGCGCTGAAGAGGCCGACGACGCAGCGCGGCACGAGGTAGGTCATCGCGCGGCGTCCGGTGTAGTCGGTCGCGTTCTCGGCGCCGAGATACTTCTCCAGCCGCCGTCGCTCCACTTCGGACAGTGCTCGTGCGCCGGCGAAGACGGGCCGCCGCAGCGCGGGGATCGCGAGCGCGGCACCGCCGAAGACGACGTAGAAGAGCTCCACGAACGCGGTCGCGGAACCGATCACCAGGCCGAGCGTGCCGCGGGGGATCTTGCGCAGGTAGCGGCGCGGAGCAGGCATAACGCCAGGCTAGCGGCGTGACCGGAGATCGGTACTGCGGTTTTCCCCAGTGATCTGTGCCGCTTCACCGCAGGGTGCGGAACCAGGGCAATTCGTACGTTCGTTGACACCTGCAGACGACCACGAAAGGCCGCCATGAACCTCCTCCTCGCCCAAGCCGCCAGTGAACCGATGGGCGGTCTCGCCGGCTGGGCGGTGTCACTGATGGACTCACTGGGCGGTCCGGGAGCCGCGATCATCGTCGGGCTGGACAACCTGTTCCCGCCGATCCCCAGCGAGCTGGTCCTGCCGCTCGCCGGGTTCTCCGCCAGCCAGGGCACGTTCACCCTGCTGGAAGCGCTGGTGTGGACGACCTTCGGGTCGGTCGCGGGCGCGATCATCGTGTACTACCTCGGCCTGCTGCTCGGCCGCGACCGCACGCGCCGCTTGATGGCGAAGATCCCGCTGGTCAAGGCGTCCGACTTCGACAAGACCGAAGCCTGGTTCCAGAAGCACGGCACCAAGGCGGTGTTCTTCGGCCGGATGGTGCCGATCTTCCGCAGCCTCATCTCCCTGCCGGCGGGGATCGAGCGGATGCCGTTCTGGCGGTTCCTGACCCTGACCACGCTGGGCAGCCTGATCTGGAACACGGTGTTCGTGCTGGCCGGCTACGTGCTCGGGGAAAGCTGGCACCTGGTCGAGGAGTACGCCGGGTTCTTCCAGTACTTCGTGATCGCCGCCGTCGCGATCGCGCTGGCGCTGTTCGTCGTCAGCCGCCTCCGCGAAAAGAACCGCACCAACGCTTGAGAGCCGGTATGGGGCGCCTGGCGCGCCCCATACCGCTGTCTCAGGACCGGAACGGGCCGGTCACCTCGTAGGTGATCCCGCCGGAGGACGAGCCGGAAGTGCCGCGCTGCGAGGAGAAGTACAGCCGGTTCCCCGCCGGGGTGAACGCGGGACCGCAGATCTCCGACGAGCTCTGCCCGGTGATCCGCAGGAACGGTGCCACGATGTCGTTCGGCGTGATGACGCAGATCTCCATGTTGCCGCCGTCTTCGGCGACGTACAGGTCACCCGATGAGGTCCCGGTGACGTTGTCGACGCCGGTCAGCGGCGCCGAACCGGGGCTGACCAGCGAGTCGTCGTAAGCCAGTTCGTAAGTGCTGTTCGTCAGGTTGAGCTGCCAGACGCGGTTGTCACCCTTGGTGGTGAACCACGCGGTGTCGTTGGCGTAGTGCAGTCCTTCGCCGCCGTTGAACCGCTTCGCGCCGGACACCTGGTTGCGCGTGGCGGTGGGGGAGCCGTCGGGGTCGGGCACGTTCGCCCAGGTGAAGCTGCCAGAAGTGGCCGTACCCGCCTTCAGTACCTGCAGTGTTCCGGCGGAAAGGTCGCCCCAGGTCGTCGGGACGAAGCGGTAGAAACAGCCGTCCGTGGTGTCCTCGGTCAGGTAGACGACCTTGCGCACCGGGTCGGCCGCCGCGGCCTCGTGCTTGAACTTCCCCATCGCGGGCCGCTGGACGGCGGCCGAGGCAGGCCCGTTCGGCTGGCACTCGTAGACGAAGCCGAGGTCGATCTCCTCACAGGAAAGCCAAGTGTTCCAAGGAGTTTTGCCGCCCGCGCAGTTCTGGCGGGTGTTCGCCAGTACCCGGTGGGCGCCGGTGATCGTCCCGTTCGCGTCGAATTTGACCGCGCCGGCCCCGCCACCGGGGTTGATCTCCGAGTTCGACACGTAGATCCAGCCGCTGCCGTCGGCGAACACCGCGCCGCCGTCGGGCGCGTTGTGCCAGGTGTACGCGGTGCCCGCGACCTTCTGCCCGGACCGCGCGATGACGCGGCTGGTGAATCCCGCGGGCAGCTGGATCCCGTTCGCGTCGGCGGCCTGGAGCGCGCCGTACGGGCTGGGGCCGTTCTGCGCGGGCGCCGCCAAAGCCGTCCCCGACAGCCTGTTTCCGAACGCCGTGACGCCGGCGCCGACCACGGCCGCGCGCAGGAAATTCCGTCGCTTCACTCGTGCCTCCGCTGATGTGGTGGTGCGGGAAGGAGCGGAGGGGAGGTTACGGGCGGAACGGGACTTCCAGGTGAATTCGCGGCGTATTCGCCGGTGGTGGGGAACTTTCGTAGGGAACCTTCGCTCAGCACTATTTCCCGCGCTTTGCGGAGGCCCGGCACTTCGGCACCGCCGCGCTGTTCCGCGACGTCCAAAGCGAGGAGTATCCGATCGAGCGGCGCATATCCGCCATTGCGGTGGTGACGACGTCCGATCAGGTGGCGCCAGTCGGCGAGATGGTCGTCGAGTCCGGGCTCGCCAGGGACGGCCCGGAGCAGGACGATGAGCAGGACTCTCATCTGGTTTTCGTTGCCCGGCAACGTGTTCCTGGCCAAGGTGTCGGCAAGGGTGCTGCGGGACTGGCCGGTCGCGGCGGCCAGCGCGCGGATGCTGAGGCCGCTTCGGTCGCGGAGTTCGCGTAAACGCGCCATGAATTCCGATTCCGTGTTCATCGGCGCGCGTGTCCGGGCACTGTCCGGCCGAGGACGGCGCCGAACAGGGAGATCGCGATCCCCGCCGCGATCGGCGCGCTCGTACCGGTGAAGGTCAGCAGTGTGGTGAATGTGGTGAGAATGCTCAGGCAAACGATCTGACCGGCCGAAACGCACCGGCGCCTCGGCTGTGGGGAAGACAGGATTCCGTGACTCATGACCTTGCCCTCTCAAGGTTCAGCGGCCGCACCCGGCGGGGTGGCACGGAATATACGTTATCAAACCGTGATAGGGAGTTTAAGGGCGATTAATGTCCGGGTTCGTCCGGATCCGGAAATGCCGGGAGCCCCGGATCCTGGACGGATCCGGGGCTCCCGCTCGGGTCGTTACGCCTTACGCCGCCTGGGTGACCGGAGTGGACGCCGGGGCCAGCGCGATGTCCAGTACCTCGCGGACGTTCGCGACAGCGTGGACATCCAGCTGCGCCAGCACTTCGGCCGGGACGTCGTCGAGATCCGGCTCGTTGCGCTGCGGGATGATCACCGTCTTCATCCCGGCCCGGTGCGCGGCCAGCAGCTTCTGCTTGACCCCGCCGATCGGCAGCACGCGACCGGTCAGCGACACCTCACCGGTCATCGCGACGTCCGATTTCACGACGCGGCCCGAAAGCAGCGACGCCAGCGCGGTCGTCATCGTGATCCCGGCGCTCGGCCCGTCCTTGGGCACCGCGCCCGCGGGGACGTGCACGTGGATGCCGCGGTCCTTCAGGTCACCGACCGGGAGCTCCAGCTCCGCGCCGTGCGAGCGCAGGTACGACAACGCGATCTGCACCGACTCCTTCATCACGTCGCCCAGCTGACCGGTCAGGGCCAGCCCGGTCGAGCCGGATTCCGGATCCGCCAGCGACGCCTCGATGTAGAGGACGTCACCGCCGGCGCCGGTCACCGCCAGGCCGGTCGCCACGCCCGGCGTCGACGTGCGCTGGGTCGACGCGGGCAGCGAGGACTCCGGCAGGTGCCGAGGGCGGCCGAGGTAGGTTTCGAGCCCGTCGGCGTCGATCGTCAGCGGCAGCTCGACCTCGTCCAGCGCGACCTTGGTCGCCACCTTCCGCAGCACCTTCGCGATGGTCCGGTTCGCGTTGCGCACCCCGGCTTCCCGCGTGTACTCGGCGGCGATACGGCTGAACGCGCCGTCGGTCAGGATGACGTCGTCCTTGCCGAGGCCGGCGCGGTCCAGCTCGCGGGGGAGCAGGTGGTCGCGGGCGATGGTGACCTTCTCGTGCTCCGTGTAGCCGTCGAGGGTGACCAGCTCCATCCGGTCCAGCAGCGGGCCGGGGATGGTCTCGAGCGCGTTCGCCGTCGCGAGGAACACGACGTCGGACAGGTCCAGCTCGACCTCGAGGTAGTGGTCGCGGAACGTGTGGTTCTGCTCCGGGTCCAGCACCTCCAGCAGCGCGGCCGTCGGGTCGCCCCGGTAGTCGGCGCCGACCTTGTCGATCTCGTCGAGCAGCACGACCGGGTTCATCGACCCCGCTTCCTTGATGGCGCGGACGATCCGGCCGGGCAGCGCGCCGACATAGGTGCGGCGATGCCCGCGGATCTCGGCCTCGTCGCGGATGCCGCCCAGTGCGACGCGGACGAACTTGCGTCCCATCGCCTTCGCCACGGACTCGCCGAGCGAGGTCTTGCCGACTCCGGGAGGACCGGCGAGCGCGAGCACGGCGCCCGAACGCCGTCCACCGACCGGGCCGAGACCCGATTCGGCCCGGCGCTTGCGGACGGCCAGGTACTCGATGATGCGTTCCTTCACGTCGTCGAGACCGGCGTGATCGGCGTCGAGGATGTCGCGTGCGGCGGCGATGTCGTGGACGTCGGTGGTGCGCTCGTTCCACGGCAGTTCGAGGACGGTGTCCAGCCACGTGCGGATCCAGCCGCCCTCGGGGGACTGGTCCGAGGTCCGCTCCAGTTTGTCCACTTCGGACAGTGCGGCCTTCTTGACCGCGTCCGGCAGCTCGGCGGCCTCGACGCGGGCGCGGTAGTCGTCGTCGTTGGCGGTGCCGTCGAGTTCGCCCAGCTCCTTGCGGATCGCTTCGAGCTGGCGGCGCAGCAGGAACTCCTTCTGCTGCTTCTCCATGCCCTCCTGGACGTCCTTGCGGATGGTGTCGGTGACCTCCAGTTCGGCCAGCTGCTCGCGGCTCCATTCGAGGGCCTTTTCGAGCCGTGCCGAAACGTCGAGCGCGGAGAGCAATTCGAGCTTCTGCTCGGTGTTCAGGTACGACGAGTTGCCCGCGAGGTCGGCGAGCGCGGACGGATCCTCGACCTCCTGGACGGCGTCGATCATCTGCCAGCCGCCGCGCTGCTGGAGGATCGCGAGGACGACGCTCTTGTACTCGGACGCGAGCGTCGCCGAGTTGTCGTCGGTGGTCTCGGTGGCGACCTCGGCGTGGACCCAGCGGGCGGCGCCGGGACCGTCGGCGATGCGGCCGACGACGGCGCGGCGGGTACCGCGCAGCAGCACCGCGGTCTTGCCGCCGGGCACGCGCCCGATGCGCTCGACGGTCGCGATGGTGCCGAGCCCGGCGTACTCGCCGTGGACGCGGGGGACGATCAGCACCTCGGCCTTGGTGGCGGCGCTGGACCTGATCCCTGGGAAGGAAGCCTGGGCAGGCGTGTTGGCCTGGGCGGACTCCACCGCGGCGCGCGTCTCCGTGTCGGCGAGGTCGAGCGGGACGATCATGCCCGGCAGCACGACGTCGTCATCGAGCGGGAGGACGGGCAGGAGGCGGTTGTCGGTCATCTGTGCACTCCTCGGTTAGTTGAGTCTGCCTAGCTCAACTCTCCGATCGACCCGTTTGTTTCCTCCTCGCGTTCGCCGTCAGCGATCACCCACCCCTCCGACCTCTCCGCCCAAAGGCATCGAGATTAGCCCGCTAAAGTCGATACGGTGCGGGAAGAGGTCGGAGGTCAGGGGTGGGTGGCGACACCGCACCAGGCGAACGGCCGGGCGCCTTCCTCGTCCCGCCGCAGCTCCCGGACCGGCCGCCACTCGGGCAGGTGGACGACGCCGGGCTCCAGCAGCGGCCAGTCCCCGAAGAGCGGCTCGATGTCTTCGCGGTCCCGCATCCACACCGGGTTGCTCGTCTGCCGGTACTGCTCGACCATCCAGCGCAGCCCGTCGGCGTCCTCGCCGGTCTGGCCGCCGAAGCTCATATGCGAAATCCCCAGCCAGCTGCCCGGCGCCAGCGCGTTCCGATAGGTCGCGACGAGCGCGGGCGGATCGTCGTGCGGCCCGGCGAAATGCAGCACGGCCATCATCATCAGGCAGACGGGCTGCGAGAAGTCGATCAGCCGCAGCGTCTCCGGATGCCGCAGGACGTCCTTCGGCCGTCGCATGTCCGCCTGGACGATCCCGGCCCAGTCGGTCGCCTCATGCCGTTCGAGGATCAGCTCCGCGTGCGCCACCGCCACCGGCTCGTAGTCGACGTACACGACCTTCGCCTCTTCGCCGGGCGCCAGTTCGTCCCGGACGATCTCGTGCACGTTCCCGGCTGTCGGGACACCGGAACCCAGATCGACGAACTGCCGGATCCCGGCGTCCAGCGCCGCGCGCACGACGCGGTTCATGAACTCGCGGTTGTGCCGCGCGCCCGGTTTCACCCAGCGCCACTGCCGTTCCAGCCGCCGCGCGAACTCCCGGTCGACCGCCCAGTTGTGGGTCCCGCCGAGAAACCAATCGTAGATCCTCGCCGCGGACGGTTTTTCGGTGTCGACCCCGGTCGGCGCCACCGGGGCCGTTTCATCGTCCCTGGTCACAGAACCCCCCTGATCTTCCAGGACCGAGCCTATCGGGATCGGTACACCGCCGGTCGCCGTTGCCAGTACGTCCAGAGCGGCCGATAGCCCTGCCCGTACCAGAACGGCGTCGACCGCGGATTGGCCAGCGCGTGGTGCAGCAGCACGACTTCGGTCCCGCATTCGTCGAAGACCTGGTGCGCGTGCGCGGCGAGCGCCGATCCCACCCCGCTCGACCGCGCCGGTTCGGCGACCGCCAGCGACGACAGGTAACCGACCCGCTCGGCCGCGACCCGGTGGCCGATCCACGATGTCTCGCCGGGGAACTGCACCCGCACCATGCCCAGCGGACGTCCGTACAGCTCGGCGATCCACAACGTCGGATTTTCCCGCCCCAGCTGTTTCGACAGGTCCGCCGTGATCGCTTCCTCCGCGCCCTCGCGCAAAGTGACGGAACCGAACTGCGCGTCATAGCGCTGCAATTCCAGTTCGAGTCCGACGGCGGTTTCGAGATCATCCGCTTCGGCGGGCCGGATGTGCACGCCGGGTGTGGCGGGCGGCCCCGTCACGGCGAGCCGGTCGGCCGGGCGGACCGCGATCACCAGCACCGGAGCGAATCCTCGGCGCAGCAATTCGGCCGAGCCGGGCGAATCCCGGCTGGGCCGCACCACGGTCGCCGCCGTTTCGGCATCCCCAGGTGGGGCGACCGCCTTCAGATGTTCATCCCATCGGGTGAGTAATGCGTCAAGGGCCGCTTCCGGACGAGGGCCGGTGAGCCGGGCTTCGAGGCGATGCTCGACGAGGGCCCGCCACGGAGAGTCAACAGAATCGGGGCCTGCTTCGGTCCGTACCGACAATCCGGCGGCGACCGAGTCGCCTGCTGTCGCGGAGAGTGACACGGCGCCCTCGACAGGCTCCAGTGCAGGCATTTCCGGGAGCAGGGCGTCCACGGTGGCGAGCCGCTCGGTATGCCCGGCGGCGATGGCGTGGCTATTCATACGACTATTCAAGCCCCTACTGACGGGTCCGCCGGGAACTTCACGAGATTGGCTCCGCCGTGCCGCCAGGTGACTTCCGGTAGTCGGAAGGAACGCGAATATCGCTCCCATTTCACCCCTTGGTCCACGCAGGTCAGCGCGACGCGCCCATTGTTAACCCTGGGGTGATCTCATACTGTCTCGAATGGGACTTGGGTACGCCCTCCGGGGTACTGTATTGCCCTCGTCCCCGAGGTCGCGGTAGGACAAGACCGGTTGGGCAGCCGGGAAGGAAGGTCGGATGCCGGACACGAACGGCAGGCCCGTGAGCGCCGCACAGGCGGCAGCGGGCAAGGGAGGCGCCGTTACGGAGGCTCGTACCGACGAGCGACGGTTCCGCGTCTACACCTTCGCGGTACTCACCATGGGCATCGCCGCCGCGGCCGCCGTCAGCCTGTGGCTGGACTTCGAGGCCTCGGACGATCTGTTGTGGATCGGGCCGATCCTCGCGCTCGCGTTCCTCCTCGCCGAACAGCTCGGGATCAACGTCGACGTCCGCAGCGGTATCTCGTGGACGATCTCGTTCACCGAGATCCCGCTGGTCATCGGATTCTTCGTCGCACCTTTCGAAGTCGTCCTCGCCGCGCATCTCGCGGCGGGCATCGGAACCCTGCTGGCCCGCAAGGTCGCGGGCCGCGTCCTCTACAACGCCGGCGCCTTCCTGCTGGAGATCACCGGCGCGTTCGCCGTGGCAGGACTGGTGAAACAGGCCTCCGGCGCCCACGACATGACGTGGATCGCCGCGCTGGCAGGCACTTTGACCGCGCCGCTGGTCAGCACGCTGCTCGCGCTCGCCGCCGTCCGCGTGCTGCGCCGACGCATGCGCGTCAGCACCGCGATCCGGCTGACCGGCCGCATCCTCGTCGTCGGCTTCGTCAACGCCTCGGTCGGTCTTTCCGGTTATTTGGTCATTTCCGGTACGCCGAAGGCCTGGCCGCTCGTGCTGGCCGTCTTCCTCGGACTGACCGCGCTGTACTGGGCGTACTCCGATCTGCTCCGCGAACAGCGCGACATGGAAGCGCTGTCCGACGTCAGCCTGATGGTCGCGCGATCCGGCCAGCAGGCCGCCGCGCGTCCCGCCGGGCGGGCCGACGAACTCGTCGGCGGCGTCGACGTCCGCGAGTGGGCGACCATCGCCGAACGCATCAAGGACCAGCTGGCCGCCGGCCGTGTCGTGCTCAGGCTGCGGCTGGAACCCAAGGACACCATGCGCATGGTCGTCGCGGGTGACGAACTGCCACCCGTCGACCCGGCCGCCGACGACCCGCTGTTGCGCCTGCCCGGCGCGCACGTCCGGCACTTCCGGATCACCGAAGCCAATCCCGACGTCCGCTCCGCGTTGCTCGACCGCGGCGCGCAGGAGGCGCTGGTCGTACCGCTGCGGAGCGCGAACCAGCTCCTCGGCGTCGTCGAAGCGCACGACAGGCTGTCCCGCTGGCGCGGTTTCGGCAAGTACGACGTCCAGCTGCTCGGCACCATGGCCAGCCACCTCGCGACGTCGCTGGACAACCGGCGCCTGCTCGCGACCCTGCGCCACGACGCCTACCACGACCCGCTGACCGGCCTCCTCAACCGGCCGGGCTTCCGCCAGGTCGCCAAGGAACCGTTGCGGGAACAGGTCGACGCGGTCGTGCTCCGGGTCGACCTGGACGTCTTCTCCACCGTCAGCGACGCACTCGGCTACGTGTGGGCCGACAGGATGGTCATCGCCGCGGGTCGCCGGATCCGCGACGCGCTCGGCCCCGACGTCCCGCTCGCCAGGCTCGAAGGCGCGTCCTTCGCGGCGCTCCTCGTCGGCTGCGCGCCGGAACGCGCCCAGGCCGCCGCGGAACTGCTCCGCGCGGAACTCGTCGCCCCGTACCCGGTGGACAGGCTCTCTGTCGAAGCCAACGCGATGATCGGCTACGTCACTTCGTCGGCCGATGACGACGAGCAGGTCGACGTCGACGGGCTCCTGCAGCGCGCCGACGTCGCCGTCCGCGCGACCAAGGGCGGTGAAGAGGTCCGCGGCTACATGGCCAGCATGGGCCAGATCTTCATGCGCCGGTTCCAGATGGTCACGCAGTTCCGGCAGTCGCTCGAAGAAGGCCAGCTGAGCGTCCACTACCAGCCGAAGATCACCTTGCCGAACCGGCAGATCCAGGGCGTCGAGGCGCTCGTGCGCTGGGTGCACCCGGAGTTCGGCAGGCTCGGCCCGGACGAGTTCGTCCCGGCGATCGAAGCGGCGGGCCTCATCGGTGTCCTGACGTCCTTCGTGCTCGAAGAGTCGTTGAAGCGCGTGCGGAAGTGGCTCGACGAGGGCCTGCGGATCTCCGCCGCGGTGAACCTCTCGGTGCGCAACCTTGCCGACGAGGACTTCCCGACGAAGGTCGCGCGTGAACTCGACCGTTTCGGCATCCCGCCCGAGCTGCTCACCTTCGAGCTCACCGAATCCGGTGTGATGTCCGACCCGCAGAAGGCGCTGCCGATCCTGCGGGAACTGCACTCGCTGGGCATCGTGCTCGCCGTCGACGACTTCGGCACCGGCTACTCGTCACTGGCGTACCTGCGGCAGCTGCCGGTCGACCAGGTCAAGATCGACAAGAGCTTCGTTCTCGGCATGGGCACGGATCTCGGAGACCTCGCCGTCGTGCGCTCCATCGTCGAACTGGGCCACTCGCTCGGCCTCACGGTCGTGGCGGAGGGTGTCGAGGAGGACGTCGCGCGGGATCAGCTCGAGGCCATGGGATGTGACGTGGCACAGGGCTACCTCATCTCGCGGCCGCTGCCGGAGGACCGCCTGGAGGCGTGGCTGCAGGCCCGCACGGCGCGTTCGCCCGGACGGCACTCCGAGACTGTCTTGACCCTGCTGACCTGAGGTTTTGCGGTAACTGGGCCCCCGGTTCAGGCCCTTCGACCGGCCTGCTAATCTTTCCAAGTCCTCGCGAGAGGGCAAGGCCCCTTTAGCTCAGTCGGTAGAGCGTTTCCATGGTAAGGAAAAGGTCTACGGTTCGATTCCGTAAAGGGGCTCGCAACCTCAACCGCGTCACGCAAGCGTGTCGCGGTTAGGGTTATGTAAGGGCGGTGTAGCTCAGCTGGCAGAGCAAGCGGCTCATAATCGCTGTGTCGCCGGTTCAAGTCCGGCCACCGCTACGCGGTAATCCTGGGTTTCCCAGGCCTAGTAGAGAAGGAAATGCTGTGGCTGCCACTGACGTGCGACCGAAGATCACGCTCGCGTGTGAGGAGTGCAAGCACCGCAACTACATCACCAAGAAGAACCGGCGCAACAACCCGGATCGCCTGGAGATGAAGAAGTTCTGCCCGAACTGCGGTACGCACCGGACTCACAAAGAGACCCGCTGAGCGTCTAGCGGTTCTACCTGTCTTACTCGAAGCCGTCCTGGTCACCAGGGCGGCTTCGAGTATTTTCCGGGTTCGGTAGCCTGCTCGGGTGGCCTTGGACCAGTCGTTCACCGGGCGGGCGTACCCGCCGACCAGTACCTATGAAGTGAGTCGCGAGAAGATCCGGGAGTTCGCCGACGCGCTCGGCGACACGAACCCGCTCTACCGCGACACCGAAGCGGCGAAGGCGGCCGGCTACCCCGACGTCATCGCGCCGCCGACGTTCCTCACGATCATCAACCTCGCGTCGATCAACGCGATCGTCTCCGACCCCGAACTGGGGCTCGACTACTCGCGGATGGTCCACGGCGACCAGCGATTCACCTACACGCGGCCGGTGCACGCGGGCGACGTCCTGTCGCTCACCACGTACATCGACAACATCATGACCCGCGCCGGGAACGACTTCATCAACCTGCGCGCCGAGATCTCCGGCGCCGACGGCGGCCCGATCGCCACCACGTACGCCCAGCTCGTGGTCCGAGGGGAGGGCGCGTGAGCACGTTCACCGCCGGGGAAGAACTGGCTCCGCTGACGATCGAGGTCACCAGGGAGCAGCTGGTGCGCTACGCGGGCGCCTCGCTGGACTTCAACCCCATCCACTGGAACGAGACCTTCGCCAAGGAGGTCGGCCTGCCGGACGTCATCGCGCACGGCATGCTGACCATGGCGCTCGGGGCGCGGCTCGTCACCGACTGGCTCGGCGACCCCGGCCGCCTCGTCGACTACTTCGCGCGCTTCACGCGCCCCGTGGTCGTGCCGAACGACGGCGCCGCGACGATCGAGTTCACCGGGAAGGTCGCCGTCGTCAACGACGACGGCACCGCACGCGTCGACATCACCGCCAAATTCGAGGGCAAGGCCGTCCTCGGGAAGGCGCAAGCGGTCGTCCGAACCTGACCTCAAAGCGATAGCAAGGGACCTTTGCTATCGCCTCTCTCAACGTTGAGAGAAGCGATAGCGAAGGTCCCTTGCTCTCTTTTCGCAGGTCAACGCGGGTGCGGGGAACCCAGGTCGGCCCGCGTAGCGCTGCGAAGGGCGCTTCGCAGGCCCAAGAGGGGCTGCTTCGCGCGCTTAAACCAATAACGTCGCTACGCGACTTTCAGCAGCTTCTGGATGACCTCCGCCATCCCTTCCTCGCCCCGCGCGTTCGGATGCAGCGGCGCCCCCGGCACCGCGGGCGCCGGGCCCTCCACCCACCGCCGGTTCGCGGCGCTGCACATGTCGCGCCCCTTGCTCGCGGTCGACATGTCGGCGAAGCCCGCTTCGTGCGCCTTAGCCGTCTCCTGCAGCGTGGTGTTCAGCCGCTTCAGCGAGTCGCGGAGGTAGGCCACGTCCCCTTCTCCGACCGGCAGGACCGGCCAGCAGCCGCCGTTGTCGTCCGGAAGCACCGTCGGGTACCCGACGACCACGATGCGGGCTTCGTGCGCCTTCGCGCGGATCTGGTCCAGCACCCCGCCGAGCCGGTCCGCCGCGGCGGTGATCCGCTCGGCGAGCTGGTCACGACCGCCCGCGGTCAGCTGGGTCTTGCAGGGCGAAGCGGCCTGGTTCTGCGTCGCGCACTGGCCCCCGAAGCCGACGAAGCCGACATCGTTCCCACCGATCCCGACGGTCACCAGCGTCGTGCTCCCGGTGACCGCGTCGAGCTGGGGAGCGTTCGTGCCGTCACGGGTCTTCTGCTCGCCGGTGAGGTGCTCGGTCGTGGCGCCACCGCAGCTGACATCGACGAACTCCGCCGGCCGCAGCTTCGCGGCGAGCAGGCTCGGGTAGTTGTTGTCCGATCGGTCGCAGCCCGACGGCGCGCCCACGGGCCGTCCGGTGCCCGGCGAAGCCGTATAGGAATCACCCAGAGCCACATACCGGCCCGCGCCATCCGAAGTGGTGACCCCCGCCGGTGTCACCGACGTCCCTCGCTCCCACAGGTGGTAAGCGATCCCCAGGACGGACAGCACGATCACCAGGAAGAGGCAGCCGCCGCCAGTTCTCCGCTGCGTCACCCGTTCGTTGTACTCGACCAGGGTCACGTTTGTCATCGGTCCGACCGTCGGTGAACTACGCGTGAACGGGTGATCACCTGTTGCCTGAGACGTGGATCACGTTCAGGGTGAGGCGCGTACCTGGCCCCGAGGAAAGGCGAACGACGTGAGCCTGAACTTGAACAAGCTGGTCGACAAGGCATGGGAGGACAAGGGCATCAACGAGCTGCTGGACGCGCCGCCGTCCGCGCTCGAGGGGCTGACCAAGAAGCACGACGAACTCCTCGCGGAACTCAAGATCAAGACCATCCGGGACCTCGGCAACTGGAAGTACGCCGCGAAGGCCCACGCGCTCATCCAGCTCGCCGACGGCGAATCCTGACCGCTGAAGGCCCCTTCACTGCCGGGGAGGGGCCTTCAGTCCGGGACGAGACCGCGCAGCTCAGCGGCGATTTCCAGGGCATGACCGACGTTCCGCGCGAGGTAATGCGGATCGACGAAGGCCTCGGTGATCCCGACTTCGGCGGCCGACTCCAGCTGCGCCGCGACGTCCTTGAGATCCGTGCCTGGCTTCGGATTGATCCGCAGCACGCGCCGCAGCGCGCCGGGATCGCGGCCCGCCTTCTCAGCCGCGCTCGTCACGGTCTCCCAGAGCTTCCCCAGATACGGCGCGGGCAGTCCCGCGGGCAGCCAGCCGTCCGCCCGGCGGCCGACGCGTTCCAGCGCGGTCGCCGACCGCCCGCCCAGCAACACCGGCGGATGCGGGCGCTGCGCCGGTCGCAGCCCCACCTTCGACGCCGGGATCCGCCAGCGTTCGCCTTCGTGCTCGACCGGGTCGCCGGTCCAGAACTTCCGAAGGACGTCGAGAAGCTCCTCCAACTGCTCGCCGCGCCCCGGCCAGGGGGTGCCCGTCGCGGTGTACTCGTCGCGAAGCCAGCCGGTGCCCAGCCCGACGTCCAGACGGCCCCCGCTCACCTGATCCAGTGAAGTGAGCATCCGTGCGAGCACCACGGCCGGATACACCGTCCCGGTGAGCGTGCTGGTGCCGAGCCGGACCTTCCTCGTGACGCTCGCGGCCACCGTCAACAGGATCAGCGGATCACCGAAGGTGACGAATTCGGGCGGATACGGCCGTTCCGGGGTGCCGCCGGGGTAGAAATCCGACGGTGAGACCGGCGCCAGCACCCGATCGCCGACCCACAGGGACTCGTACCCGAGTTCCTCCGCCGCCGTGGCGAAACCGGTGACGGCTTCCATCGACGCGAGGGGACCGTACTGCGGAAGAGCGATCCCCAGGCGCATCACGGTCATCGTGCTTCCGCGAGCAGGCCGCCCATCCTGGTGATCCCTTCGGCGAGATCGTTTTCGCCCAGCGCATAGGAAATCCGGAAATACCCCGGCGTCCCGAACGCCTCGCCCGGCACCACGGCGACTTCGGCCGCGCGCAGGATCAGATCGGCCAGCGCCACCGTGTCGGCCGGTCGCTCGCCACGGATCTCCTTGCCCAGCAAGGCTTTGACCGACGGGTAGAGGTAGAAAGCGCCGAGTGGCACCGGAGTCTCCACGCCAGGGATCTCGGAAAGCAGGGAGAGCGCCGTCTTGCGCCGTGAATCGAACGCCGCACGCATCGCGTGGACGGCGTCGAGCGGACCGCTCACCGCCGCCAGCGCGGCCCGCTGCGCGACGTTCGAAACGTTGCCGCACAAATGCGACTGGTACGCCGTCGCCGCCTTGACCACGTCCTGCGGGCCGAGCAGCCAGCCCACCCGCCAGCCGGTCATCGAATACGTTTTCGCGACCCCGTTGAGGACGATCGTCCGGTCGGCCAGTTCCGGGACCAGGACGGGCATCGAGGGCGCTTCGGCACCGTCGTAGACCAGGTGCTCGTAGATCTCGTCGGTGATGACCCAGAGGCCGTTCTCGTACGCCCAGCGCCCGATCGCCTCGACCTGCTCACGCGGGTACACCGCGCCCGTCGGGTTCGACGGCGACACGAACAGCAGCACCTTCGTGCGCGGCGTCCTGGCGGCTTCGAGCTGCTCGACGGTGACCAGGTAACCCGTCGTCTCGTCGGCCGTGACCTGCACTCCGACCCCGCCGGCGAGGGCGATCGACTCCGGGTAGGTCGTCCAGTACGGCGCGGGCAGCAGCACCTCGTCGCCGGGATCGAGCAACGTCGCGAACGCCGAGTAGACCGCCTGCTTGCCGCCGTTGGTCACCAGGACGCGGCCGGGGTCGACCTCGAATCCGGAGTCGCGGGCGGTCTTCGCCGCGATCGCCTCGCGCAGCTCCGGGAGCCCGCCCGCGGCGGTGTAGCCGTGGTTCACCTTGTCTCGGACGGCCGCTTCGGCGGCTTCGAGCACGTTCGCCGGGGTGGGGAAGTCCGGCTGCCCGGCGCCGAACCCGATCACCGGGCGGCCCTGCGCCTTGAGCTCCCTGGCCTTCGCGTCGACGGCCAGCGTGGCCGACGGCGTGATGGCACCGATGCGGGCCGAGACCCGTGAAGCCGCCGAAGACGAGGGTGCGGGAGCGCTCATGGCGACATCGTGGCACGATCATGGGGTCGGCCGTGGGGAGTTTCCCCGCGGAAGGCTGCTCCGCGCCGCTTTGAGGGGCGCGGTTGCGAAGCTGTTCGGGGGTTGCCGTAGACTTCTGGTCTCGGAACGCACTACGGTCATCCCCGCCACGGCGGTGGGGACGATGGAATGCGTCCTCGGGAGCTCCAGAGCATCGGGGCTCCAAAGGGGTGTAGCTCAATTGGCAGAGCAGCGGTCTCCAAAACCGCAGGTTGCAGGTTCAAGTCCTGTCACCCCTGCGTAAGCGAACTGGTGAAGGCGGAGGAGTGGTCGTGAGCGACAGCGACGCCAGCGGTGAGAAGGCGCAGGACGGCGCCGGGCAGAAGCCCGACGAACAGTCCCGCCCGGTGACCGCCGCTGCCCGGCGTGAGCGCCGTGCGTCCGCGCGCCCGTCCGGTAAGGCCGACGCCAAGTCGGACGACAAGACCCGCCCCGCCGGCAAGGCGAAGGCCGGGGACAAGACCGAGAAGTCCAAGGACGCCAAGGGCACGGCGACCCCGAAGCGCGACCGCAAGCCGAAGCAGGCGTCGATCTTCGCCCGGCTGATGCGCTTCATCCGCGAAGTCTGGGCCGAGCTGCGCAAGGTCATCTGGCCGAACCGCAAGCAGATGGTCACCTACACCGCGGTGGTGCTGGTCTTCGTGGTGTTCATGGTGGCGCTGGTGAGCGGCCTCGACCTGGCCTTCAAAGAGGTCGTCGGTGCCGTCTTCGGCAGCTGAGGCAGCCGGTAGCGGTGCTTGAGCGCACCGCACGGTGGCCTGCGCCACGGCAACCGATCAACTGAGAGGACGGAACGTGACCTCCGACAACGGCACAGCAGCCGGTCATGAGCTGACCGAGCTTTCCGACGAGCAGGTGCACGCGGCACTCGGCGACGAGCAGTCCGAGCACCTGGACTCCGTCGAGGTGCCCGCCGCAGGCGACGAGGTCGACGAAGCCGGAGATGTCGCGGAGGCCGATGAGGCGTCCGACGAGACCGACGACAACGCAGCCGACGACACCGCCGCCGAGCCCGTCGAGGCCGAGGCCGACGAGGACGTCGACCCGGTCGCGAAGCTGCGCGCGGAACTCAACGCCGCTCCCGGTGAGTGGTACGTCGTGCATTCGTACGCGGGTTACGAGAACAAGGTGAAGACCAACCTCGAGACCCGTACCCAGACGCTGGACGTCGAGGACTACATCTTCCAGATCGAGGTCCCGACCGAAGAGGTCACCGAGATCAAGAACGGCCAGCGCAAGCAGGTGCAGCGCAAGGTGCTGCCCGGCTACATCCTGGTCCGGATGGACCTGAACGACGCCTCGTGGAGCGCGGTGCGCAACACCCCTGGTGTCACCGGGTTCGTCGGCGCCACGTCGCGTCCGTCGCCGCTGACCGTGGACGAGGTGCTCAAGTTCCTCGCGCCCAAGGTCGAGACGGCCGCCCCCGCCAAGTCCGGCAAGGGCGAGTCCTCCTCCGCCGAGTCCCAGCTGGGCGCCCCCGCGGTCGAGGTCGACTTCGAGATCGGCGAGTCGGTCACCGTCATGGACGGCCCGTTCGCGACGCTGCCCGCGACGATCTCCGAGGTCAACGTGGACGGACAGAAGCTGAAGGTCCTGGTGTCGATCTTCGGCCGGGAGACCCCGGTCGAGCTGTCGTTCAACCAGGTCTCCAAGATCTGACGGCCGCCAGACGGCCGGCAGTCCCCGCGTACTGGCAGGTGTGCGGGGGACTCAAGTCAGTAAGAAGGAACAAACGAAATGCCACCCAAGAAGAAGAAGCTTGCGGCGATCATCAAGCTGCAGATCAAGGCGGGTGCGGCCAACCCCGCGCCGCCGGTCGGCCCCGCGCTGGGTCAGCACGGCGTCAACATCATGGAGTTCTGCAAGGCCTACAACGCCGCGACCGAGTCGCAGCGCGGGGACGTCGTCCCGGTCGAGATCTCCGTGTACGAAGACCGTTCGTTCGACTTCAAGCTCAAGACGCCGCCGGCCGCGAAGCTGCTGCTGAAGGCCGCGGGCGTGGAGAAGGGCTCCGGCGAGCCGCACAAGACCAAGGTCGCCAAGGTCACCTGGGACCAGGTCCGCGACATCGCGAAGACCAAGGAATCCGACCTGAACGCGCACGACATCGACCAGGCCGCGAAGATCATCGCCGGCACCGCCCGCTCGATGGGCATCACGGTCGTCGACTGAGTTCCACCCCGCACCACCGTGGGAGAGCCAGTGCTGGCTCCAACACCACACTGATCCGTTGAAGAGTTAAGGACAGAAGCAATGCCCAAGCACAGCAAGGCCTACCGTCAGGCTCTTGAGCTGGTGGACCGCGAGCGGCTCTACGCCCCGCTCGACGCCGCCAAGCTGGCCAAGGAGACCTCCTCCAAGAAGATGGACGCCACCGTCGAGGTCGCCATGCGCCTCGGTGTCGACCCTCGCAAGGCCGACCAGATGGTCCGCGGCACCGTGAACCTGCCGCACGGCACCGGTAAGACCGCCCGCGTCATCGTTTTCGCCGTTGGTGACAAGGCCGCCGAGGCCGAGGCCGCCGGCGCGGACGTGGTCGGCACCGACGAACTGATCGAGCGCATCCAGGGTGGCTGGCTCGACTTCGACGCCGCGATCGCGACGCCGGACCAGATGGCCAAGGTCGGGCGTATCGCCCGGATCCTCGGCCCGCGTGGCCTGATGCCGAACCCGAAGACCGGCACCGTGACCCCCGCGGTCGCGAAGGCCGTTTCGGACATCAAGGGCGGTAAGATCAACTTCCGCGTGGACAAGCAGGCCAACCTGCACTTCGTCATCGGCAAGGCCTCGTTCGACACCGAGAAGCTGGTGGAGAACTACGCGGCCGCGCTGGACGAGGTCCTCCGCGCCAAGCCGTCGTCGGCCAAGGGTCGCTACCTGAAGAAGGTCACGATCTCCACGACGATGGGCCCTGGTGTCCCGGTGGACCCCGCCCGGACCCGCAACCTCCTCTCCGAGGACGCGTGAGTCTGAGTTAGACATCACTGAGAAAGGGGCGGTCCCGCTACGGCGGGGGCGCCCCTTTTTCGTGTTTGCTGGAGGGATGCCTACCTTCGCGTCGTTCGACGGGCTTCAGCTGAGCTACACCGCTTGGGAAGGTGAAGGGCGTCCGGTGCTGCTGCAGCACGGCTTCGCAGCGGACACGAACGCCAACTGGATCGCACCCGGCGTCGTCGACACCCTCCAGGACGCGGGGCTGCCCGTGATCAGCCTCGACGCGCGCGGGCACGGGCGGTCGGCGAAACCGCACGACGACGCGAGCTACGGCGACGACGCGATGGTCCGCGACGTGTCGGCACTGCTCGACGAGCTGAACCTCGACGAGGTGTCGATGGTCGGCTACTCGATGGGCGCGATGATCGCGCTCGGCGCGGTGGCCGCGGACCCGCGGATCCGGTGTCTCGCCATCGGCGGGGTCGGTTCGGGGATCGTCGACTTCGGGGGCGTGGACACGCGGGTGGTCACGCCGGAGGCGATCAGCGAGGCGCTGCTCGCTTCGGACCCTTCGACCCTGCCGCCGTCTTCGGCGCCTTTCCGGGCCTTGGCCGACGCCCTGCGGGCCGACAGGATCGCGCTGGCCGCCGTCGCGCGCGGGACGGCGAACCCGAAACTGGACCTGACGGCGATCGCCGTCCCGACCCTGATCCTGGCCGGGGACACCGACCCGCTGGCCGCCGAACCCGAACGCCTGGCCGCCGCCATCGCCGGCGCCCGCCTCGTCCGCGTCCCCGGCGACCACATGGCCGCCGTCATGCACCCCGCCTTCGGCTCCACCCTGGCCGCCTTCCTCACCTCCCACGACCTCTGACCCCCGTGTCGACTTTCGCGGGCTAATCGCGATCCGGCGCCCACTCGACTTTCGCGGGCTAATCGCGATCTGGTGGCAGGAAGCGCAGGTCAGCGGGGGTCAGTTGCCGGTGGGGGGAGCGGGGCAGGGCTCCGGGGAGTTGGCGTGGCCGGTGATCAGCCACTGGCCCATCTCGACTTCCTGCAGGGTGAAGCTGCCCAGCAGGGGGCCGCCGCGGATGCTGTACCAGCAGGAGTGGATCGTCAGGTTCTGCCGCGGGACCACGCTCGACATCGGGCGCACCGCGTAGATGTACGGCGTGATGTCGGTGACCTTGGCGTTCAGCGCCGGGACGGCGGTCGCGCAGTCCGGGTAGCCGAGGTCTCGGGCGAACTGGGCTTGCGCCTGCTCGCTCATCGACAGGCAGACCTTCTCGACACGGGTGGCGGGCGGGTACGGCTTGCCGATCGTGTCGTAGATGGCCCGGACGGCTTCCCAGGGATTGGTCGAAAGCACCTGGTTGGTGTGGTGCTTGCCGCCGCCGCCCTGGACGAACGTCGCCGTGTCCTGACCTGCGTCGCTGGGGAAGATCTGCCGGTAGGCGATGGTGGCCCCGACGCAGATCAGCACGATCACGATCACCCAAGCGAGGAGTTTCCCGCCGAGACGTCGCAGCCAACGCGGCAGGCGCGGACGAGGGGCGGGCACGAGCTCGCCGGGTGGCGGTCCCGGAGGCGCCGGTGGCTGTCCTCCGTAGTGCTGGGTCACGGGCTGGGTGGGCTGGGCCGGGACGAGGCCCTGGTTCTGCGCCTCGGTGAACTTCAGATAGTCCTGGAACTGCTGAAACTGCTGGAACTGGCGCAGTTGCTCCTCGTCCAGCCGGGGCGCGGGCTGACCGCCCGCCTTGGGCTCGATGCCCGTGCCGGGCTGGTCGACCGGCTTTCCGTCATCACGCTGCTCCGCCACGTCACCATGATGCCTCCCGAGACCTTCCGCGCACTCCGCCGGTCGCGTTTAGCCCTCCATCCATGCCCCCGCCGCCACCCTCAACGGACCCCGTGCGGAGGGCGGGAGAGGGTCGCGTATTCTTGTCAAGGTTCTACCGAAGACCGCTGGTCTTCTCCTGGTCATCTGGCCTGGAGAACGAAGGCCCCGCTAGGGCGGGCGACCCGCGCAGGAGGAACGAGGCTCGTCCACGATGCATGTCGTCGTGTGCCCTGACGCCCCGCGCCTGTCTGCGCTGGGGCGTTTCGTCGTTTCAGGGCTCTCAAGGCCAGTGGACCACTAGCCAAGAGAGGAGGCGACCATGGCGAAGCCCGACAAGGAGGCGGCCGTCGCCGAGATCGCGGAGAGCTTCCGCAGCAGCTCGGCCACAGTCGTTACCCAGTACACCGGCCTCTCCGTGTCCCAGCTGTCCCAGCTGCGCCGCGCTCTCGGCACCAGTGCCAAGTACCGGGTCGCGAAGAACACCCTCGTCAAGCGTGCCGCCACGGACGCGGGCATCGAGGGCCTTGAAGACCTGTTCGTCGGCCCGACCGCGATCGCCTTCGTCGAAGGTGAAGCTGTTGACGCCGCGAAGGCGCTTCGCGACTTCGCGAAGGACAACAACGCGCTTGTGATCAAGGGCGGCTTCATGGACGGCAAGACGCTGTCCGTGGACGAGATCAACAAGATCGCCGATCTCGACAGCCGTGAGGTCCTGCTCGCCAAGGCGGCGGGCGCGTTCAAGGCGAAGCTGTCCCAGGCCGCCGCGCTGTTCCAGGCGCCGGCGTCCCAGGTCGCTCGCCTGGCTGCCGCGCTGGAGGAGAAGCAGCGCAACGCCGGTACCGAAGCAGCCGAAGCACCCGCCGAGAGCTGAACACCCCCCACCCCGAACTTTTAGTTCGTTTCAGAGAGGAAAGCCACCATGGCGAAGCTGAGCACCACCGAGCTGATCGACGCCTTCAAGGAGCTCACCCTTCTTGAGCTGTCCGAGTTCGTCAAGGAATTCGAGACCACCTTCGACGTGACCGCGGCCGCCCCGGCTGCCGTCGTCGCCGCCGGCCCGGTCGGCGCTGCCCCGGCCGCCGCCGAGGAGCAGGACGAGTTCGACGTCGTCCTCGAGTCCGCTGGTGAGAAGAAGATCCAGGTCATCAAGGTCGTCCGTGAGGTCGTCTCGGGCCTGGGCCTGAAGGAGGCCAAGGAGCTGGTCGAGGCCGCTCCCAAGGCCCTTCTGGAGAAGGTCGACAAGGAGGCCGCCGAGGCCGCCAAGGAGAAGCTCGAGGCCGCGGGCGCCAAGATCGCCATCAAGTGATCTCGGGCGCGTAAGCGCCTACCGCAGCACCGTCGAAGGGGCGGGCATCCACCACGGATGCCCGCCCTTTCGCTTTGGTCACGACCGTTGCGTCCGGTTCATGCTCTCCGATTACAGAGGACTTGTCCTGCTGCGGAAGGTGACTTGCGATGACCGACGGCCACACACGCGTCAGATACTTCGCGACCGCGTCTCTCGACCCCTATGAAGTCGAGAAACGGATCAAGAACGCAAAGGCCCAGGTCGAAGGCATTGACGGCGTGGATGAGCCCAGTCCCGTCTACACCGATCAGTTGCTCGTCGAGATTCTCGCTCAACAGGTCGCCGCTCGGCGCTATTTGCTGACCCTCGCCGTCATCGCCGTGCTCGGTGTCGCCGCCTCGGTGATCTGCGCGATCGTCATCGCCGTCCAGGTCACGGAGGCCAACGCCCACTCCAGCAGCTCGTCGTCTTCCTCCTACTGCGGCCTCTATCGCTGCTAGGCCCAGGGCACCGGATCGCGATTAGCCCGCGAAACTCGATCCGGGCGCCGAGGGAGGGGCCAGTTGTGGATCTGCGGCCGGGGGTGACGTGCACTACGGTGCCGCTAGCGGTGCACGGGCGGGCGGCGGGCTGCGCGAAAAGTTACCCGCGGGTCTGGCCAGAAAAGAAAACTGGTGAGTAACCTGTTCGCACTCAGCTCGTTGCACCTGGTTGACGCGGGTATCGCTGCGCGAACGCATGCGTCCTCTCGGGCCAGTGGCACGGGACGGCAGTGCGCGACGACGCGGAACAGCTCCTGGAGGTGCGATGGGTGCCGAGGTGGTCATCGAAGGTCTTTCCAAGTCCTTCGGTAAGCAGGCCATCTGGCGGGACGTCACGCTGACCCTGCCTCCGGGCGAGGTTTCGGCGATGCTCGGTCCGTCCGGAACCGGTAAGTCCGTCTTCTTGAAGTCGATGATCGGTCTGCTCAAGCCCGACAAGGGCCGGTGCATGATCAACGGCGTCGACATCGTGACGTGCTCCGAACACCAGCTCTACGAGGTGCGCAAGCTCTTCGGTGTCCTCTTCCAGGACGGCGCCCTCTTCGGCTCGATGAACCTCTACGACAACGTGGCGTTCCCCCTGCGGGAGCACACGAAGAAGTCGGAGACCGAGGTCCGCCGGATCGTGCTCGAGAAACTCGAGATGACCGGCCTCAACGGCGCCGACAAGAAGCTGCCCGGCGAGATCTCCGGCGGTATGCGCAAGCGCGCCGGTCTCGCCCGCGCCCTGGTGCTGGACCCGCAGATCATCCTGGTCGACGAGCCGGACTCCGGCCTCGACCCGGTCCGCACCACCTACATCTCCCAGCTCTTCCTGGACGTCAACGCGCAGATCGACGCGACGTTCCTGATCGTCACGCACAACATCAACCTCGCCCGCACCGTCCCGGACAACCTTGGCATGCTGTTCCGCAAGGAACTGGTCATGTTCGGCCCGCGCGAGGTGCTGCTGACCAGCGAGGAGCCGGTCGTCAAGCAGTTCCTCAACGGCAAGATGGACGGCCCCATCGGCATGAGTGAGGAGAAGGACTCGGCCCAGCTCGCCGCGGAGCGCGCGATGTTCGAGGCCGGTCACCACGCGGGCGGTGTCGAGGACATCAGCGGGGTGCCGCCGCAGATGCAGCCGACGCCTGGCGTGCCGACGCGGATGGGCGCGGTCCGCCGCAAGGACCGCGTCATGCAGATCCTGTCCGGTCTGCCGCACGAGGCACAGCAGAGCATCATCGAGTCG
Organism: Amycolatopsis alba DSM 44262; assembly: GCF_000384215.1. Classification (NCBI taxonomy): domain Bacteria; kingdom Bacillati; phylum Actinomycetota; class Actinomycetes; order Pseudonocardiales; family Pseudonocardiaceae; genus Amycolatopsis; species Amycolatopsis alba. The sequence continues at coordinate 4,423,985 of NZ_KB913032.1, forward strand.
CTCTCCCCGGAGGAGCAGCAGCGCTACGGCGTCCGCCCGCAGCGCCTCGCCGCCGCGGGGCACCGTTCCGCACCGCAGAGCGACGGTCCGATGCCGAACCACCACCAGGGGCAGCTGCCCGACGATCAGGTCGCCTCGATCCCGCATCCGGGGAGACCGGGCAACCACCGCTTGCGGCCACATGATCCGGGGTCAGGTGGCGCGTGAGCTCTCCCGCTTCATCGGCGAAGATCCCCGGAATCGGCATGTTGCGCGAGACCGGGAACCTGTTCGCTCTCGGCCTCGACATCGTTCGTGGCATTTTCCAGCGCCCGTTCCAGCTGCGGGAGTTCATCCAGCAGGCCTGGTTCATCGCGAGCGTCACGATCCTGCCGACGGCGCTCGTCGCGATCCCGTTCGGCGCGGTCATCTCGCTGCAGTTCGGTTCCCTTGCCCGCCAGCTCGGCGCCCAGTCCTACACGGGCGCCGGGTCGGTGCTCGCCACCGTGCAGCAGGCCAGTCCGCTGGTCACCGCGCTGCTGGTCGCGGGGGCCGGTGGCAGCGCGGTCTGCGCCGACATCGGCGCGCGGACCATCCGTGAAGAGATCGACGCCATGGAGGTACTCGGCGTCTCCGCGGTGCAGCGGCTGATCGTGCCGCGTGTGCTCGCGATGATGCTGGTGGCGCTCCTGCTGAACGGCATGGTCAGCGTCATCGGCGTGCTCGGCGGCTACTTCTTCAACGTCGTCCTCCAGGGTGGGACGCCGGGCGCGTACCTGGCGAGCTTCTCCGCGCTGGCCCAGCTGCCGGACCTCTGGGTCGGTGAGCTGAAGGCGCTGATCTTCGGCTTCATCGCCGCGGTCGTCGCCTCCTACCGGGGACTGAACCCGTCCGGCGGCCCGAAGGGCGTCGGCGACGCGGTGAACCAGTCGGTCGTCATCACGTTCCTCATGCTGTTCGTGGTGAACTTCGTGATCACGCTGATCTACCTGCAGATCGTGCCCGGAAAGCTGGACTGACGCATGACCTTCCTCCAGGGCGCCAAGCGGGTCGCCAATCGTCCATTGCAGACGCTGGACAGCCTCGGTGACCAGATGTCGTTCTACGGCCGCGCGTTGCTGTGGACGCCGCGGACGCTGCGCCGTTACACCAAAGAGGTCCTGCGGCTGCTCGCCGAAGTGAGTTTCGGTTCCGGTTCGCTCGCCGTCATCGGCGGCACGGTCGGCGTGATGGTCGGCCTGACGCTGTTCACCGGTGTCCTCGTCGGCCTGCAGGGCTACTCGGCGCTGAACTCGATCGGCACCTCGGCCTTCACCGGCTTCCTGACCGCGTTCTTCAACACCCGTGAGATCGCGCCGCTGGTCGCCGGCCTCGCGCTTTCGGCGACCGTCGGCGCCGGGTTCACCGCCCAGCTGGGCGCGATGCGGATCTCGGAGGAGATCGACGCGCTCGAGGTCATGGGCGTGCCCAGCCTGCCGTACCTGGTGACCACGCGGATCATCGCCGGTTTCGTCGCGGTCATCCCGCTGTACGTCATCGGCCTGCTGAGTTCGTATCTCGCTTCCCGGTTGGTCGTTATCTACATCTACAACCAGTCAGCGGGTACCTACGACCATTACTTCGACCTGTTCTTACCACCGCAGGATGTGCTCTATTCGTTCATCAAGGTGCTGTTGTTCAGCGTCTTGATCATCCTGTCCCATTGCTATTTCGGATACCGGGCCTCCGGTGGCCCCGCCGGTGTCGGCGTGGCTGTCGGCAAGGCGGTGCGGCTGAGCATCGTCACGGTGTCCATCATGAACTTCTTCATCGGTTTCGCGATCTGGGGAACCGACGTCACGGTGAGGATCGCAGGATGATCGCGACAGTCCGGCGCAGGTTGCTCGGCCTGCTCTTGGTCGCCGTGCTCGTCGGCGGGGTGGTGCTGAGCATCGCGCTGTACCAGAAGGCCTTCACGCCCGTGGTGAGCGTGAAGCTCCAATCGGGCAGCATCGGGAACCAGTTGCTGAAGCAGTCCGACGTGAAGGTCCGCGGTCTCATCGTCGGCTCGGTGAAGGACATCGCCGCGACCCCGGACGGCGCGGAACTCACGCTCGCGCTGAATCCGGAGTCGGCGAAACTGATCCCCCAGAACGTTTCCGCACGATTCCTGCCGAAGACGTTGTTCGGTGAGCGTTTCGTTTCCCTCGAAATCCCGGACGCCCCTTCGGCGCGGACGATCGCCGAGGGTGACGTGATCCCCCAGGACCGGACGTCCGGCGCTGTCGAGCTGGAGCAGGCCTTCGCCCATCTGATGCCGGTGCTTCAGGCCGTCCAGCCGCAGAAGCTGTCGAGCACGCTTTCGGCGATCTCCACCGCGCTCAACGGCCGCGGCGGTCAGCTCGGCGACACCCTCTCCCAGCTCGGCTCCTACGTCGGGGACCTGAACCCGCACGAGCCCCAGCTCCAGCAGAACCTCAAGGAACTCGCGAAGTTCTCGGACAATCTCAACGCCGTCGCCCCGGACCTGGTGCAGACCTTGGACAACCTGAGCACCACCACACGCACCGTGGTGGACCAGAAGATGAACCTGCAGAACCTCTACGGCAGCGTCACCCAGGCCTCGGTCGATCTGCAGACCTTCCTGCAGAACAACGCGGACAACCTGATCCGGCTCGCCGACAGCGCCCGCCCGACGGCGGAACTGCTGGCGAAGTACGCGCCGGAGTACCCGTGTGTGATCGGGCAGATGGCCGCCAACCTGCCGAAGATCGACAAGGCCCTCGGCAAGGGCACGGACCGGCCCGGTCTGCACGCGACCATCGAGATCACCGTCAACCGCGGGCCGTACCTGCCGGGCAAGGACGAGCCGAGGTTCGAGGACAAACGCGGTCCGCGCTGTTACGACCTGAAGCAGTTCCCGGACCCGTTCCCGCAGTACCCGCCGGACGGCCCGATCAAGGACGGCAGCACGGCCAAACCGCCGGCGCGGTCGGCCAACGACGGCCTTTCGCCCTCGAACGGCTACGCGAACATCGGCGGTTACAACGGCGGGGGAGCGCCCGGCGGTAGCCCGTCCTACAGCGCGTCCGAATCGGACTTCCTCTCGCAGCTGGTCGCCCCGCAGGTCGGCATGTCCGCCTCGGACGTGCCCGGCTGGGGTTCGCTGCTCGTCGGTCCGCTCTACCGGGGAGCGGAGGTGCACGTCCAGTGAGGGGATTGCTCGCGCCGCTGATCAAGCTCTGTGTCTTCGTCGTGGTCACCGTGCTGTTCACGACGATCCTCGGGATCAGCATCGCCAACATCAACACCACCAGCACCAACGCCTACAAGGCGCGGTTCAGCGACGCGACCCTGCTGCTGCCCAACGACGACGTCCGCATCGCGGGTGTCCGGGTCGGGCAGGTCAAGGACGTCCGCATCGTCGACCGCCGCCAGGCCGAGGTCGAGTTCGAAGTGGACGCCGGCCGCAAGCTGCCCGCCGGGGTCACCGCGCAGATCAAGTTCCGCAACCTGGTCGGCCAGCGCTACGTCTCGCTCGGACAGGGCACCGACTCCTCCGGGAAGAACCTGGCGCCCGGCGGCAACATCCCCCTGGAGCGGACCACGCCCGCGCTCGACCTGACGCAGCTGTTCAACGGGTTCAAGCCGCTGTTCACCGCGCTCAACCCGGACGACATCAACAAGCTGTCCTACGAGGTCATCCAGGTCCTGCAGGGCGAAGGTGGCACGATCGAGAGCCTGCTGAAGCACACTGCTTCGCTGGCCACCACGATCTCCGACAAGGACCAGGTGATCGGTGAGGTCATCGACAACCTGAACTCGGTCCTCGACACGGTCAACGCGCATACGCCGCAGCTGAACGACCTGATCGTCAAGCTGCAGCAGCTGGTCTCCGGCCTCGCCGCGGACCGCGAGCCGATCGGTGACGCCATCGACTCGCTCGGCACGCTCGCGCAGACCACGTCCGGCCTGCTCGGCGAGGCTCGCGAGCCGCTCAAGCAGGACATCGCTGCGCTCGGCACGCTGACGAAGAACCTCAACGACAGCCAGCCGATCGTCGAGCACTTCATCCAGTTCCTGCCGCAGAAGGTGACGGCGCTGACCCGCACGGCCGACTACGGCTCCTGGTTCAACTTCTTCGCCTGCGAGCTGAAGGGGGCCGTCGCCCTGCCTCCGCTGATCAACGCGCCGATCGATCTGCCGCTGCTGCCGGTGAACCGGGCGAGGTGCACGGCATGAAGTCGTTCCAGAAACGCAATCCGATCCCGATCGCGCTGGTCGGCATCTCGGTGCTGCTGCTCGGTTTCCTCGCCGCGCTCAACTCCGAGGACCTGCCGGTGATCGGCGGCGGCACCACCTACACCGCGGACTTCAGCGAGGCCTCCGGGCTGCAGCAGGACAACGACGTCCGGGTCGCCGGGGTGAAGGTCGGCAAGATCTCCGACATCAAGCTCGACGGCGACAAGGTTCGGGTCTCCTTCAAGGTCAAGGACGCCTGGCTGGGCGACAAGACCAGCGCGGCGATCAAGATCAAGACCGTGCTCGGCCAGAAGTACCTGGCGCTCGACCCGCAGGGCCAGCGCACGCTCGACCCGAGCGCGACCATCCCGCGTGAGCGCACAGCGTCGCCGTTCGACGTCCTCGACGCTTTCCGCGGGCTTTCGCAGACCGTCGACGACATCGACACGACGCAGCTCGCGAAGAGCTTCGACGTCATCACAGAGACCTTCGCCGACACCCCGGCCGACGTGAAGGGCGCCCTGAACGGCCTTTCGCGTCTCTCGGACACGATCGCCAAGCGTGACTCGCAGCTGTCGAGCCTGCTCGCGAACACGCGGCAGGTCTCGCAGACGCTCGTCGACCGCGACGCCGAGTTCCAGAAGCTCCTGGCCGACGGCAACAAGCTGCTCGGCGAGGTGTCCCGCCGCAAGGACGCGATCACCGCGCTGCTGGACGGTTCGCGCAACCTCGCCACCCAGCTCAAGGGCCTGGTCGACGACAACGACGCGCAGCTCGACCCGGTACTCACCCAGCTCGACCAGCTGACCTCGATGTTGCAGCGCAACCAGGACGCCCTCGGCCAGGGCGTCGCGCGGTTCGCGCCGTTCATCCGGGTGTTCACGAACACGATCGGCAACGGCCGCTGGTTCGACAACTACATCTGCGGACTGGTCCTGCCGTCGTTCGGGCCGATCAACGACAAGGGGTGCTACGAGAAATGAGTACCCGTCTCGGTTCCAGCCTCGCGCGCGGCTTCACCATCGCGATCGTGCTCGCGCTGGTCGTCGCCGGCGCGCTGTGGTGGACGCTCAAGGACGCCGGCCGCAACCACGTGACCGCCTACTTCGCCGGAGCTGTCGGCCTCTACGAGGGCAACAGCGTCCGCATGCTCGGCGTCGACATGGGCACGGTCACCAAGATCCAGCCGATGGGCAACCAGGTCCGCGTCGAACTCGAATACGACCGTTCGGTGGCGGTGCCCGCCGACGCGAAGGCGATCATCGTGTCGCCGTCGCTGGTCAGCGACCGATACGTGCAGCTGGCCCCGGCCTACAAGGGCGGCGCGCGGATCGCCGACGGCGCCGTCATCGGCCTCGACCGCACCGAGGTCCCCCTCGAAGTCGACGAACTCGCCGCCAGCCTGTCCAGGGTCAGCAAGTCGCTCGGGCCCAACGGCGCCAACAAGAACGGTTCGCTGTCGAACCTGCTCGACACCGCCGCGAAGAACTTCGACGGCAACGGGCAGGCGCTGCACGACACGATCACGAAGCTCGGCCAGGCCGCGGGCACGTTGTCCGGCAACTCCGGCGACCTGTTCAAGACCGTCGAGAACCTCGGCTCCTTCTCCCAGACGCTGGTGAACAGCGATTCGCAGGTCCGCGACTTCGAGCGGCAGCTCGCCGACGTCAGCGGATTCCTCGCGGGGGAGAAGGACAACCTCGCCGCGACGGTCAAGCAGCTGTCGGACACGCTCACCGCGGTCCAGGCGTTCATCGAGAAGAACCGTGACCGACTCAAGTCCAATGTGGACAAACTGGCCAGCGTGACCAAGGTGCTCGTGGACCAGCGCGGCGCGCTCGCCGAGATCCTCGACGTCGCCCCGGTCGGCCTCGGGAACCTGGTCAACACCTACAACGCCTCGTCGGGCACGCTCGACGCGCGGGCCAACCTCAACGAGCTCACCCAGCCGCCGCTGGTGATGGTGTGCAACCTGCTCAAGCAGACCCCGGACGCGCTCGACGCGCTGGGCGACGCGTGCAAGGGGATCGCCGGACTGGTCGACGGGCTGGTGCCGCTGCCGTCCATCGCGCAGGTGATCCAGTCCTCGCAGGCGGGCCAGTTGCCACCGCTTCCGCTGCCCATCGCGGGGCAGCTCTACGGATCGGCGGCCAAGTGATGAAGAAACTTGCTTTCGCGGCCGTCGGGACCGTCGCGGCGCTGACGTTGAGCGGCTGCGGGTTCAGCGGGATCTACGACGTCCCGCTGCCCGGTGGCGCCGAACTCGGCGACCACCCGTACACGGTCAAAGTGCAGTTCCGGGACGTCCTCGACCTGACCCCGCAGGCCGGGGTGAAGGTCAACGAGGTCTCCATCGGCCGTGTCGAAGCGATCGGGCTGACCCAGGACGGCTGGAACGCCGAAGTCACCCTCCGGGTGAACGGCGACGTGAAGCTGCCGTCGAACGCGCTGGCCAACGTCAAGCAGTCGAGCCTCCTCGGCGAGAAGTACGTCGAGCTGGCCGCGCCCGCCGACGGGCAGGGCAAACTCGCCGACAACGCGGTGATCCCGCTGGCCCGCACGAACCGCAGCGTCGAGGTCGAGGAACTGCTCGGCGCGCTTTCGCTGCTCCTCAACGGTGGTGGCGTCGACCAGCTCAACACCATCACCAAGGAACTCAACAACGCCACCAGCGGCCGCTCGCCGGAGCTCAAGGCGCTGCTGAACAACACCAACGAGCTGGTCTCGAACCTGGACAGGCAGTCCGCGAACATCACGCGGGCGCTCGACGGGCTGAACCGGCTCTCGCTCACCCTGAACGGTCAGAAGGACAAGCTGGTCGGCGCGGTCGACAACCTCGGCCCCGGCCTCGGCGTGCTGGAACAGCAGCGCGGCCAGCTGGTGACCATGCTGAACGCGCTCAACAGCCTCTCCGGGGTCGCCGTCGACACGGTGAACAAGAGCAAGGAAGACCTCGTCGCCGACCTCAAGGCGCTTCAGCCGACGCTGCAGAAGCTCGGCGAGGCTGGCTCGGATCTGCCCAAGGCCCTGGAGATCCTGTTGACCTTCCCGTTCAGCGACGCCGCGTACGACGGGGTCAAGGGCGACTACTTCAACCTGTTCGCGAAGGTCGACCTGAACCTGAACGAGATCCTCAAGAACCTCGGCCGCAGCCGGCAGAACCCGCTCCAGGACGTCATCCCGGTGCCGGGGCTGACCGGCGGGACCGAAGGGCCGGGCGTGAACCCGCCGCTGCCGATCCCCGACAGTGTCGGCGGGACCCAGGCAGGCGGCCAGGCGAGCGTGCCGCAGGGCGGCGGGAAGCCGCAACAGACCGGACCCGCCGGGATCTTCGGCCTGCTGTCGGGAGGTGCCGGCTGATGCTGGTCCGTAGGACGAAAATCCAGCTGGTCGCGTTCGCGATCATCTCCGTGGTCTTCATCGTGTACGCGCTGATCCGGTTCGCCGGGCTCGGCCAGGTCTTCGGCGACGAGGGCTACACGGTGAAAATGCAGCTCAAGCAGTCCGGCGGCATCTTCGAGAACGCCGAGGTCACCTACCGGGGCTTCAACATCGGCCGGGTCGGCCAGCTGCGCCTGACCAAGACCGGCCTGGAAGCCGACCTCAACATCGCGCCGGACGCCCCGCAGGTGCCCGCCGATCTGGACGCCGTGGTCGCGAACCGGTCGGCGGTCGGCGAGCAGTTCGTCGACCTGCGGCCCAAGAGCGAGAACGGGCCGTTCCTCAACGCGAGCTCGGTCATCCCGGCAGACAAGGTCAAGACGCCGGTGCCCACCGAACAGCTCATCGGCGACCTCGACAGCCTCGCGGCGTCGGTGCCGACCGACTCGCTGCGCAAGGTCGTCGACGAGTCGTACAACGCCTTCAACGGCACCGGCCCGGACCTGCAGCGGCTGCTCGACACCGCGCGGAGCTTCACCGCGACCGCGCAGGAGTACCTGCCGCAGACCGTCCAGCTGCTGGAAAAGGGCGGACAGGTCCTCGAAACGCAGAACGACATGGCGAGCTCGATGAAGTCGTTCAGCGCGGATCTCAACAAGCTGTCCGGCACGCTGAAGAACTCCGACGCCGACATCCGGAAGCTGATCGGGATCACCCCGCAGGTGGCGAACCAGATCAGCTCGGTGCTCGCCGAATCCGGACCGGGGCTGGGCGCGCTGACGGCGAACCTGCTCACGACGTCGAATCTGCTGGTGACCCGGCTGGACGGGCTGGAGCAGGGCCTGGTGACGTACCCGATGCTGGCCGCGGGCGCGAACAGCGTCGCCAACGACGGCACCGCGCACCTGGGTCTCGCGCTCAACCTGTTCAACCCGCCTTCGTGCACCAAGGGCTACATCGGCCTCGACAAGTACCGCGAAGGCACCGACACGACGGTTCGCCCGCCGAAGGACGACGCGTACTGCGCCGAGCCGAAGGGCAGCCCGATCAACGTGCGCGGTTCGCAGAACGTGCCGTACAACGGGGTCCCGCAGATCCCGACCGAAGGCGACGTCGCGAAGAACGCCGGCCGGTCCGCCGAGGAACTGGCGGCCCTGCGCGCGGCACAGGGTATGCCGAGCGTCCTGCAGAGCCCCGGTGTCAGCCTGGCCAGCCTGGGTGCGCTGCTGGGCCTGCCCGGCTGAGCCCGAGACCGTATACCTACCCTGGAGTGTCATGAGTTCTTCTCGATCGCGGACCCTGGTCCTCGGGGCGGCCGCCTTCGCCCTGGCCGCCTTCGTCGCCGCGGCGATCTTCGGTGTCCAGTGGGCCGTGGCCGCGTCGGACGACAACGCCGACCTGGCGCGCTCGCGGGACGCGGTGGCCGATGCGGGCGGCCGCGCGATCAAGGCGTACACCGAGGTCGACTTCGAGAACCTCGACGCGTTCTTCAACCAGCAGAAGGCCGTCTCCGACGACAAGATGAGCCAGCAGCTGGCGCAGCTGGAGCCGACCTACCGCAAGGCGCTCAGCGACGCGAAGACCAAGGTCGCGACCACGATCCAGGACATCGCGGTCGAGGAACTCGACGACCACGAGGGCAAGGCGAGCTTCCTCGCCGCCATCACCACCCAGGTCACCCAGGGCGACAAGTCGAGCTCGAAGGCGTTGCGCCTGGAGGTCTCGATGACACGGGTCGGCGATGAGTGGAAGTTGTCCGGGATCGACAACGTGCCCCTCGTCGCGGCCGGTCAGTAAGCGCGTCACCTAGAACGGAGCCTCGTAGTGCCCCCCTCCCGTCGCCAGCCCCCTCGCAGCACTCCACCGGTGCGCCGCCCACGGGTGGCCGGTCTGCGGCGGCCCCCTTCCGCTCCCGAGGCCCCCGCCTCGGAGGTCTCTGCTTCGGAAGTCTCTGTCTCGGAGGTCGACGAGACGCCGGTGCGCCGTCCGTCGCCGCGGCCCGCTCCGCGCCCGGCGCCTGAGCCTGAGCCTGCCGAGTCCTCTGAGGACGTTGCTGACGTTGCTGAGGCTGTCGAGACCGTCGAGGAGCCCACGGAGGTCGAAGAGGCTCCCGAAGAAGAGGTCGTCGCGAAGCCGAGCCCGCGTGCGAAGACGCGTGCGGTCGCCGAGCAGAAGCCGGACGACATCGAAGAGGCCGAAGCCGCGATCGCTTCCGAGCCTGCCGAGCCTGCTGAGGCTTCCGAGGTCGAGAAGAAGCCGGGCTCCGGCAAGCTGATCCTGGCGTGCGCGCTGGTCGTCATCGGGCTGCTGCTGGCCGCGACCGCGGTGCTGTTCAAGATCCAGGCCGACGACGTGTCCAGCTCGACGGACAACACGGCGCTGCTGGACGTCGCGAAGACCGCGCAGGTCAAGGACCAGGTCGCGAAGGCGACCGAGGCGCTGTTCTCGTACGACTACAAGAACATCTCGAAGACCGAGACCGCGGCGGGCGACCTGCTGGTCAACGACGAGGTGCGGGCGAAGTACAACCTGCTGATGGGCGAGGTCAAGCGGCTGGCCCCGCAGCAGAAGATGGTCGTGACCTGCAAGGTCACCCGCAGCGCCGTCATCCGGCTGGAAGGCGACCGGGCCGACGTTATGGTGTTCGTCGACCAGAGCTCGACGCGGGCCGACACGAACAAGACCACCGCCGGGAGCGCGCAGCTGCATTTGAACGCGGAGCTGCAGGGCGACAAGTGGAAGATCACGGCGATGAACACCTACGCCGCTCCGCCGAACCCGGCGGCCTCCCAGGCCTCCGCTTCACCCCCCGCCTCCCCGGCCCCCTCCAAGTAGCGCCCCCGGATCGCGTTTAGCCCGCTAAACGCGATCCGGCCCCCTGGACCGGAGCTTGAAGCTCGCCGTCCGCGCCTTCTTGGCCATCGCCCGGTCCGGATGCTCCGCGCCGACCACGTCCAGGAGCTCGCGGGTGGCCGGGTGGCCGGAGGACGTCAGCAGGTCGACCACGTCGAAGCCGTCGTCCAGGTCGGCGAGCTGATGGACGAACGAGCCGAGCACGTGCATGGCCGCGTAGTGGTCGGTCATCCCGATGGCGACTTCGTCGCGGGTGACCGTTTCGCGCCGGATCGCTCCCCGCTCGGACAGCCACATCGCGGCGACCGCGCCGGGCAGGCCGCCCTCGGCGCGGACTCCGGCCGCGGCTTCGATACCGGGCTCGCCGGTGGCCCCGAGCACGACCAGGGCGAACAGTCGCCCCTCGGGACGCTTCGTGGTCCGGAGGAACTCACTCGCTTCCTCGATCGTGGCGGAGGGCGATCGGTGCCGGGCCCAGGCCTTCAGCTCGGCGTCCATGATCGACGGTGCGGTGCCGATGAGGCCCGAACACAGGCTGTCGAGACTTTCGTCCGCGGATTCACCGACGACCGGCGCGTCCACCCCGGCCGCGCGGAGTTCCCGGTTGATCGCCCATACGGCGATCGGGGTGAGCCAGATCATCGCCGGTGACGGGCTGGGATCGCCCGTGACCTTGGTGACCGCCGCGAGTTCGGCCGGATCCGCGACGCCCTGATGGAGGGCGCCGAGCCGTTCCAGGAGGTCCAGCGTGACCGCCACCGCGTGACGTGTCGACTCGCCCGGTTCGAGGCCGAGCAGCGCCGCCAAGACCTCGGGGAGGAGGTCGACGGGAATCGGGGTCGGACCCGATCCGTAGAGCGTGAAAGCGATCGTCGAGACCAGCCGGGGAAGCATCAGGTCGAAACCTGGAGGCAGGTCGCCGTCCTCGGCGATGAAGACGGGGCCGGTTTCGCCGATCGTCAGATACGCCCGCTCCCAGAGCTCGACAGGGCTGTCGAGGAGGTTCGCGTTCTCCTCGACGGCTACGTGCGCTCCGTCGACGACGCGGACCAGCCCGCAGGCCTCGGCCCAGCGGGGGATCAGCGCGTTGTCAGGTTCGCCGGGCTCGCCCAAAGCGGCGACGTAGCGGCGAAGGTCCTTCAGGACGAGGCTCTGCTCCGCGGCGACCCGCAGCTCGGCCTCCGTGGGCAGAACAGCCGCGCGCATCGGCGGCGGCGCGTCGGACTCGGGCCTCTGCTCGGTCATGCCTCCAGTCTCGCAGTGTCGGCCGGATCGACTTTCGCCCCCTAATCGCGATCCGGGGGCCTTCCTGTGCGCCGCACCAGCCAGCCCACCGGCCACAGCCGCCACAGGCCCCCAGCGGCCTCGGAGCGCCCCGCTCCGACCCGGTGACTCTGGGGAACACCCCACCGGCGGGATCGCGTTTAGCCCGCTAAACGCAGGTCGGCGCCCCAGCGTCGTCACCTGCGGGTACCGGGCGGTAACCAGGATGATCGTCCTGTGAAGCGTCCTGCGCGGAGCCACTTCCACGCTGCGCCAACCGGCGGGACCACCGCGCGGCATCTTGACTCAGAGCCCCTGTGGGGTCACGCTTACTGGCAACGGTGAGAACCGGCGGTGCCCTTGCGGGAGGGACGGTCCGGGGAAGCCAGGAGAGGCATACCTGAAGACGTTGCGATGCAGGCTGGGCCCCATCGGGAGCGCCCCCTGGACAGACCGCGACGTTCGGGCTAGACTGCTTCTTTGCGCTGCCCTCTTTCAGGCTGCCCGGAGCCGGTAGTTAGGATAGTGGGCACACGGCACCCTTGACAGTCCGCATCAGCTGTTGCTGACGCGGCTGCTCACCGCTCATTGTCCCCGGAAGGACGCATCTTGGCAGTCTCTCCCGCGAACCAGGCCACTGCTGCGACCACCTCGGCTGTATCTCGCTCGGAGTCCACGGGAATCCCCGGAGCCCCCAAACGGGTCTCCTTCGCAAAGATTCGCGAGCCGCTCAGCACCCCGAACCTGCTCGACGTGCAGATCAGGTCCTTTGAATGGTTCACCGGCGACGAGGCGTGGTTCGAACGCCGCGTCGAAGAAGGTGAAGAAAACCCGGTCGGCGGCCTGGAAGAGGTCCTCAACGAGATCTCGCCGATCGAAGACTTCTCCGGATCCATGTCGCTGTCCTTCTCCGACCCGCGCTTCGACGAGGTCAAGGCCTCCGTCGAGGAGTGCAAGGACAAGGACATGACGTACGCGGCCCCGCTGTTCGTGACCGCCGAGTTCGTGAACAACAACACCGGCGAGATCAAGAGCCAGACGGTCTTCATGGGCGACTTCCCGGTGATGACCGACAAGGGCACCTTCGTCATCAACGGCACCGAGCGTGTCGTCGTGTCCCAGCTGGTCCGTTCGCCCGGTGTGTACTTCGACACCAGCGTCGACAAGACCACGGACAAGGACGTCTTCAACGTCCGCGTCATCCCGAGCCGGGGTGCCTGGCTCGAGTTCGACGTCGACAAGCGCGACACCGTCGGCGTCCGCATCGACCGCAAGCGCCGCCAGCCGGTCACCGTGCTGCTGAAGGCGCTCGGCTGGACCACCGAGGCGATCCGCGAGCGTTTCTCGTTCTCCGAGACGCTGCTCGCCACCCTCGAGAAGGACCACACCGCCGGCACCGACGAGGCGCTCCTCGACATCTACCGCAAGCTGCGTCCGGGCGAACCCCCCACCAAGGAGAGCGCGCAGACGCTGCTGGAGAACCTGTTCTTCAAGCCGAAGCGCTACGACCTGGCCAAGGTCGGCCGGTACAAGGTCAACAAGAAGCTCGCCCTGACCACGCCGTACGACACCGGGACGCTGACCGAAGAGGACATCGTCTCGACGATCGAGTACCTGGTCCGCCTGCACGCGGGCGAGGACAAGGTCACCGTCGGCGACCAGACCATCCCGGTCGAGACCGACGACATCGACCACTTCGGCAACCGTCGTCTCCGCACCGTCGGCGAGCTCATCCAGAACCAGATCCGCGTGGGTCTGTCCCGGATGGAGCGCGTCGTCCGCGAGCGGATGACCACCCAGGACGTCGAAGCGATCACGCCGCAGACCCTGATCAACATCCGCCCCGTCGTGGCGGCGATCAAGGAGTTCTTCGGTACTTCGCAGCTGTCGCAGTTCATGGACCAGAACAACCCGCTGTCGGGGCTGACGCACAAGCGTCGTCTGTCCGCCCTCGGCCCCGGCGGTCTGTCGCGTGAGCGCGCCGGCATGGAGGTCCGTGACGTCCACCCGTCGCACTACGGCCGCATGTGCCCGATCGAGACGCCGGAAGGCCCGAACATCGGCCTGATCGGTTCGCTCTGCTCGTACGCACGGGTCAACCCGTTCGGTTTCATCGAGACCCCGTACCGCAAGGTCGTCGAGGGTCGCGTCACCGACCAGGTCGACTACCTCACCGCGGACGAGGAAGACCGCTTCGTGAAGGCGCAGGCGAACGCGCCGATCTCGGACGACGGCACCTTCGTCGAAGATCGCGTCCTGGTCCGTAAGAAGGGCGGCGAGGTCGAGCTGATCGACCCGCTCGACGTGGACTACATGGACGTCTCGCCGCGGCAGATGGTCTCGGTCGCGACGGCGATGATCCCGTTCCTCGAGCACGACGACGCGAACCGCGCGCTGATGGGCGCGAACATGCAGCGTCAGGCCGTTCCGCTGCTGCGCAACCAGGCGCCGTACGTCGGCACCGGTGTGGAGCTGCGCGCCGCGGTCGACGCCGGTGACGTGCTCGTCGCCGAGCAGTCCGGTGTCGTCGAGGAGCTCTCGGCCGACCTGATCACGATCATGCACGACGACGGCACGCGGAAGAGCTACGGACTGTACAAGTTCCGCCGCTCCAACCACGGCACCTGCTTCAACCACCGCCCGATCGTCAACGAGGGCGACCGGGTCGAGCAGGGTCAGGTCATCGCCGACGGCCCGTCCACCGAGAACGGTGAGATGGCGCTCGGCAAGAACCTGCTCGTCGCGGTCATGCCGTGGGAGGGCCACAACTACGAAGACGCGATCATCCTCTCCGAGCGCCTGGTGCAGGACGACGTGCTCACGTCGATCCACATCGAGGAGCACGAGATCGACGCCCGCGACACCAAGCTGGGCGCCGAGGAGATCACACGGGACATCCCGAACGTCTCCGAGGAGGTCCTCGCCGACCTCGACGAGCGCGGCATCATCCGCATCGGTGCCGAGGTCCGCGACGGCGACATCCTGGTCGGCAAGGTCACGCCCAAGGGTGAGACCGAGCTGACCCCGGAAGAGCGTCTGCTCCGCGCGATCTTCGGTGAGAAGGCCCGCGAGGTCCGCGACACCTCGCTGAAGGTGCCGCACGGCGAGACCGGCAAGGTCATCGGCATCCGCGTGTTCTCGCGCGAGGACGACGACGAGCTGCCCCCCGGCGTCAACGAACTGGTCCGCGTCTACGTGGCCCAGAAGCGGAAGATCCAGCCGGGCGACAAGCTCGCCGGCCGCCACGGGAACAAGGGTGTCATCGGCAAGATCCTCCCCGCCGAGGACATGCCGTTCATGGAGGACGGCACGCCCGTCGACATCATCCTGAACACCCACGGTGTCCCGCGTCGTATGAACATCGGTCAGGTCCTGGAGCTTCACCTGGGCTGGCTGGCGTCGCAGGGCTGGAAGATCGAGGGCAACCCCGACTGGGCGAAGAACCTCAACGAGGAGCTCTACGACGTCGACCCCGGCACGAACACCGCCACCCCGGTGTTCGACGGCGCCAAGGAAGAGGAGCTCACCGGGCTGCTCGCGGCGACCAAGCCGAACCGCGACGGCGAGCGCATGGTCAAGCAGAACGGCAAGGCCACGCTGCTCGACGGCCGCTCCGGCGAGCCGTACCCGTACCCGGTCTCGGTCGGCTACATGTACATCCTGAAGCTGCACCACCTTGTCGACGACAAGATCCACGCCCGGTCCACCGGCCCGTACTCGATGATCACGCAGCAGCCGCTGGGTGGTAAGGCGCAGTTCGGTGGCCAGCGGTTCGGCGAGATGGAGTGCTGGGCGATGCAGGCGTACGGCGCCGCATACACCCTGCAGGAGCTCCTGACGATCAAGTCGGACGACGTGGTCGGCCGCGTGAAGGTGTACGAGGCCATCGTCAAGGGGGAGAACATCCCCGAGCCGGGTATCCCGGAGTCGTTCAAGGTGCTCCTGAAGGAGCTCCAGTCGCTCTGCCTCAACGTCGAGGTGCTGTCCAGCGACGGCGCCGCGATCGAGATGCGCGACTCCGACGACGAGGACCTCGAGCGTGCCGCGGCCAACCTCGGCATCAACCTGTCCCGCAACGAGTCGCCCTCGGTGGACGACGTCGTGCACTGACCCGCGATGAGGTGGGAGCCCGCCAGGCTCCCACCTCCGCTCGCCAACTCCTCTAGTCGCATCAACCCCAAGGGGATGTAAAGACGTGCTGGACGTCAACTTCTTCGATGAGCTCCGCATCGGCCTCGCCACCGCCGACGACATTCGTCAGTGGTCCTTCGGCGAGGTGAAGAAGCCGGAGACCATCAACTACCGGACGCTCAAGCCCGAGAAGGACGGCCTCTTCTGCGAGAAGATCTTCGGCCCGACTCGGGACTGGGAGTGCTACTGCGGTAAGTACAAGCGGGTCCGCTTCAAGGGCATCATCTGCGAGCGCTGTGGCGTCGAGGTCACCCGCGCCAAGGTGCGCCGTGAGCGGATGGGCCACATCGAGCTGGCCGCCCCCGTCACCCACATCTGGTACTTCAAGGGTGTTCCCTCCCGCCTGGGCTACCTGCTCGACCTGGCGCCGAAGGACCTCGAGAAGATCATTTACTTCGCGGCCTACGTGATCACCGGTGTGAACACCGAGCTGCGGCACAACGACCTGCCGACCCTCGAGAACGAGATCGGCGTCGAGCGCAAGAACCTCGAGACCAAGCGCGACGCGGACATCGAGGCACGGGCGCAGAAGCTGGAAGCCGACCTGGCCGAGCTGGAGGCGGAGGGCGCCAAGTCCGACGTCCGCCGCAAGGTCAAGGAAGGCGGCGAGCGCGAGATGCGTCAGCTGCGTGACCGCGCCGGTCGCGAGCTGGACCGTCTCGAAGAGGTCTGGACGACCTTCACCAAGCTCGACGTGCGTCAGCTGATCGCCGACGAGCTGCTCTACCGCGAGCTCATCGACCGGTACGGCGAGTACTTCACCGGCGGCATGGGCGCGGAGGCCATCCAGAAGCTGGCCACCGAGTTCGACGTCGCGGCCGAAGCCGACAACCTGCGCGACACCATCCGCAACGGCAAGGGGCAGAAGAAGCTCCGCGCGCTGAAGCGGCTCAAGGTCGTCGCGGCCTTCCAGGCCACCGGCAACGACCCGCGCGGCATGGTGCTCGACGCCGTCCCGGTGATCCCGCCGGACCTGCGCCCGATGGTCCAGCTCGACGGTGGCCGGTTCGCCACCTCCGACCTGAACGACCTCTACCGCCGGGTCATCAACCGGAACAACCGGTTGAAGCGGCTCATCGACCTCGGCGCACCCGAGATCATCGTCAACAACGAGAAGCGGATGCTGCAGGAGGCCGTCGACGCGCTGTTCGACAACGGCCGCCGCGGCCGCCCGGTCACCGGTCCCGGTAACCGCCCGCTGAAGTCGCTGTCCGACCTGCTCAAGGGCAAGCAGGGCCGGTTCCGTCAGAACCTGCTCGGCAAGCGTGTCGACTACTCCGGCCGTTCGGTCATCATCGTCGGCCCGCAGCTGAAGCTGCACCAGTGCGGTCTGCCGAAGGACATGGCGCTCGAGCTGTTCAAGCCGTTCGTCATGAAGCGGCTGGTCGACCTGAACCACGCGCAGAACATCAAGTCCGCCAAGCGGATGGTGGAGCGCTCGCGGCCGCAGGTGTGGGACGTCCTCGAAGAGGTCATCACCGGCCACCCGGTGATGCTGAACCGTGCGCCGACCCTGCACCGCCTCGGTATCCAGGCCTTCGAACCGCAGCTGGTCGAAGGCAAGGCCATCCAGCTGCACCCGCTGGTCTGTGAAGCGTTCAACGCGGACTTCGACGGTGACCAGATGGCCGTGCACCTCCCGCTTTCCGCGGAGGCGCAGGCCGAGGCCCGCATCCTGATGCTGTCGGCGAACAACATCCTTTCGCCGGCGTCGGGCCGTCCGCTCGCCATGCCGCGTCTGGACATGGTGACCGGTCTGTTCCACCTGACCCGCCTGAACGAAAAGGCCGACGGCGCGGGCTTCGCGTACTCCTCGCCTGCCGAAGCGATCATGGCGTACGACCGCAAGGCGCTGAGCCTGCACGCTCCGGTCAAGATCCGCATCGTCGACCGTCAGCCCGCCAAGGCCGACGAAGCGGCGCTCGCGGAGAAGGGCTGGGAGCCGGGCAAGGCTTGGCTGGCCGAGACCACCCTGGGCCGCGTGCTGTTCAACGAGCTGCTGCCGGCGGACTACCCGTTCATCAACGAGCCGATGCCGAAGAAGCGTCAGGCCCTGATCGTGAACGACCTCGCCGAGCGTTACTCGATGACCCAGGTCGCGCAGACCCTGGACCGCCTGAAGGACGCCGGTTTCTACTGGGCGACCCGTTCGGGCGTCACGGTCGCGATCTCCGACGTGCTGGTCCCGAAGGGCAAGAAGGCCATTCTGGACGAGTACGAAGGCAAGGCCGACCAGGTCGAGAAGCGGTACCAGCGTGGTCAGCTGTCGCACGCCGAGCGCAACAACGAGCTCGTCAAGGTGTGGACGCAGGCCACCGAAGAGGTCCACAAGATCATGGAGACGGCGCTGCCGGACGACAACCCGATCGCGATGATCGTGAAGTCGGGCGCGGCGGGCAACATGACGCAGGTCCGGTCGCTGGCCGGTATGCGTGGTCTGGTGTCGAACCCGAAGGGTGAGTACATCCCGCGTCCGATCAAGGCCAACTTCCGTGAAGGCCTGTCGGTGGCGGAGTACTTCATCGCGACGCACGGTGCCCGTAAGGGTCTGGCGGACACGGCGCTCCGTACCGCCGACTCGGGTTACCTGACCCGTCGTCTGGTGGACGTGTCGCAGGACGTCATCGTCCGCGAGATCGACTGTGGCACCACCCGCGGCATCAACATGCCGATCGGTGAGGACATCGGCGACGGCAAGGTCCTGCGCGACCAGCACGTCGAGACCAGCGTGTACGCGCGGAACCTGGCGACCGACGCGGTCGACGCCAAGGGCAACGTCGTGCTGAACGCCGGTGACGACATCGGTGACCCGGCGATCGACAAGCTCATCGGCAGCGGGATCTCCAAGGTCAAGGTGCGTTCGGTCCTGACCTGCGAGTCGGCCGTCGGTATCTGCGCCACCTGCTACGGCCGGTCCATGGCGACCGGTCAGCTCGTCGACGTCGGCGAGGCCGTGGGTATCGTCGCGGCCCAGTCGATCGGTGAGCCGGGTACGCAGCTGACGATGCGTACGTTCCACCAGGGTGGTGTGGCCGGTGACGACATCACGACCGGTCTGCCCCGTGTCCAGGAGCTGTTCGAAGCCCGTGTCCCGAAGGGCAAGGCGCCGATCGCCGACGTCGATGGCCGCGTGCGCATCGAGGAGAGCGAGCGGTTCTGGAAGATCACGCTGATCCCGGACGACGGCAGCGAAGAGATCGTCTTCGACAAGCTGTCCAAGCGTCAGCGGCTCGCGAACACCCCGAACGGCCCGCTGGGCGACGGTGACCGTGTCGCCGTCGGTCAGCAGCTGCTCGAGGGCACGCCGGACCCGCACGAGGTCCTGCGGGTCATGGGGCCGCGCGAGGCGCAGATGCACCTGGTGGACGAGGTCCAGAAGGTGTACCGGGCGCAGGGTGTGTCGATCCACGACAAGCACATCGAGGTCATCGTGCGGCAGATGCTGCGCCGCGTGACGATCATCGACTCCGGTGCCACGGACTTCCTGCCGGGCGAGCTGCCCGAGCGGACCAAGTTCGAGGCGAAGAACCGTGCGTCGGTCGCCGAAGGCGGCGAGCCTGCTTCGGGTCGCCCGGTGCTGATGGGGATCACGAAGGCCTCGCTGACCACGGACTCGTGGCTGTCGGCGGCCTCGTTCCAGGAGACCACGCGTGTCCTGACCGACGCGGCCATCAACGGCCGCTCGGACAAGCTCGTGGGCCTCAAGGAGAACGTGATCATCGGTAAGCTGATCCCGGCCGGTACCGGGATCAACAAGTACCGCAACATCCAGGTGCAGCCGACCGAGGAGGCGCGGGTCGCCGCTTACGCGATCCCGTCCTACGACGACGGCTACTACACCCCGGATGTGTTCGGCTCCACGCCGGGCGCCGCGGTGCCGCTGGACGACTACGACTTCGGCCGCGACTTCCGCTGATCCACCCCGCTCCACCCCGAAGCGCCCCTGGCCCCCGGCCAGGGGCGCTTCGCTTTCCCCACCCCCTCCCACCTGCCGGATCGCGATTAGCCCGCGAAAGTCGAGTCCCGCTTCCTGCCCTCGCAGATCGCGATTAGCCCGCTAAAGTCGACGCCCCCGCAGATCGCGATTAGCCCGCTAAAGTCGATCCGGCCGGAGGGCGACGATCGGTGCGGTATCCGCCTGGATGCGCGACGGTTGGCGGGCGATCCCGGTGCTGTCGGCCGAAAGGATGGTCGACATGGAGTCCCTTGAGACAGACGAGAGCACGACCACGAAGAACCTGCGATCCGCCTTGGACGGCGTCCATCGGGCAGGGGTGCCGGGCGCGTTCGCCGAGGTGCGGGCAGGCGACTTGACCTGGCGCGGCGCCGCCGGGGTCGCCGACCTCGAAACCGGCCGCCCCGTCGAGCCCGCGATGCGGCAGCGCGTCGGCAGCATCACCAAGACCTTCGTCTCGGCCGCGGTGCTGCGCCAGGTCGAGGACGGCCGGATCGAGCTGGACACGCCGATCGGCGACCACCTGCCGCTGCTGGTCTCCGGCGAACGCGGCCGGAAGATCACGATCCGCATGCTGCTCAACCACACCAGCGGCCTCGCCGAATACCTGCCCTACGCGTTCCCGTCGTTCAAGGAGATCGCCCCTGGGAGCCTCGACGACAACCGGTTCCGGCAGTTCCGTCCGGCCGAGTTGATCGTGCTGGGCGTCGGCGCACCCGCGACCGGTGAGCCCGGAGGCACCCCGGCATCTACTCCAACACGAACTACCTGCTCCTGGGCGAACTCCTGGAACACCTGACCGGAACTCCGGTGGAGGAGCACATCTCCCGCGCCATCATCGAACCCGCGGGCCTCGCGAACACCGGCTTTCCCGCCGGTCCTCAGATCGAGGGGCCGCACTCGCGGATGTACGAAGCGTTCTTCGGCGCGATCGATCCGCCGCGCGACTACAGCGTCTACAACATGTCCTGGGTGATGACCGGCGCCGGCTTGATCTCGACCGTCGAGGATCTCAACCGCTTCTACCGCAAGCTGCTCGGCGGCGAGATCGTCAGCCCGTCGTCGCTGGCGGAGATGCAGCGCACCGTCCCGGTCATCGCCCAGGACGGTCGGACTCTCGACTACGGCCTCGGCCTGTACAAGACCGTCTTCCCTGATCATGGCACCTTCTGGGGTCACGACGGCACGGTCTGGGGAGCCTTGACGATGTCCTGGACCCGTCCCGACGGTGGTCAGCAGTTCTCCGCCGCGTTCAACCTCGTGCGGTGGCGCAAGCCGACCGACGACGGAACACCGCACCCCATCGACGTCGCTCTCGCGACCCTCAAGCATCAGGCCCTCTGCGGCCCCGCCTGACCCCGCGACCGACTCGACTTTCGCCCCCTAATCGCGATCAGGGGGTGGGGAAGCGCAGGTCAGGGAGTGGTGGGACACGGGGAAGGCTCCCTGTTGAGCGTGTAGTGCCACCACTCCTCGGCGAGGTTCCGGAACCCGTCGGAAGTTGTGCAGCCCCTTCGCTCCGAAGCCAGGGCAGCGTGGGAATCGCGGCGAGCGCGGCGACAGCAGGCGCCCTTCTTGCCTCCTCAAGCGGCCTTGCGGACCCAGAGTTCCCGAGATTGCATAACGAACTAGTAACGCCATCGTGCGTGCCGGACGCAGGTTACTCGTCCGTTGTGACCTGCAGTAGTGCCGCCAAGTGGCCTAGTTCCCAGCACTCGGAAAATCGCCACTCGTTCGGCCTAATGGCCTATCCGCATCGTGGGAAATTCACTCTGTCGTGGCATGTCCCATTCTTTGATCACGAGATTGACACTCCGGCGGGTTCACACGAGTATTTCGCCCATGCAATCCCCAGTCGCCTTGGTGTGGCGCCGGCACGTTGACTTGCGGCAGCAAGCAAGCGCGCTGTGTATGGATTCCTGACCAATTCCGGGCTTGTCGCGACGTAGTTGAATCCGCGTATCCCAAACGGATGCGCCCCTTCTTCGCGCGCTGACACTTTCCGCTGTGCCGCAACGGTTCGCTGCTCGAACCCGCGGTTGATTGCTTTCCTCTGCTCCGGGCCGGTGAGGTCTGCGCGAAAAGGGGGAGAGGTGTGCCGATTGTCTGGCGCTTCGGTAGCGAAAACAGGGAGAAAGAATGCTATCCAACTCGCCTAAGTGGCGAAAAGTGGTGATAGGCGCCATGGCGGCGGTGCTCGCCGTGGGAGCGGTGACCTATACCGGTTCCGCGACGAGTGCCTACGCCGACGTCCAGGTCGTCAAGGACGCGAAGAAGGCGGCCGACGGCAAGGAGTATTGGGTCCAGAACCATCTGGTGTCCAAGGACGTCGCGGCGTCCCGGAGTGCGGACGGTCAGCGCAAGAAGTGGCTGCTGGTCTGGGCAGGCGACGAGAACATCGCCGACACCCTGGTCAAGGACATCAAGAATCTGCCGGGTTCACTCGGCGGCGGCCTGAACAAGATCAAGAACGCGTTGCCCGGTCCGGACTTCCTCGCCGTGATCGACGCGACGCAGGGTTCGCCGACCTACGGCAAGGTCGTCAACACCGCCACCGTGGGACCGCTCGTCGAGAACGAGCCGCACCACATGCAGTACGTGTGGCACAAGGGCGACACGATCTACGCCGGCGCGTTGTTCGCCGCCGCGACGTACGCCTTTGACGTCTCCGCGTTGCCGCAGTTGAAGCTCAAGGGTGTCAGCCTGCCAACCCAGACCCTCGGCGGTTCCGTGCCGGACGCGTACTGGGTGCTCAAGGACGGCACCGCCTACGGCACGTACATGGGCGGCCCGGTCGTGCCCGGCCCGCACACCTACGCCAACGGTTCCACCGTGGTGGGCAACGGTTTCGCCGGCAGCCCCGGCGAGGTCGTCCACTTCGACCAGAACGCGCAGGTGCTCTCCGAGTCCCCGGCTGCCACACCGCAGGGCGACAACAAGAAGCTGTGCGACAACCTCCCGCAACTGGACAAGCCGACCTGCGCCAACCCGCACGGCATCCAAGCCCGCGAGGACCTGAACACCCTGGTCACCAGCGACTACGCCGAGCCGCGCAACATCATCCTCGACCCGGTGAAGCAGCCGTCGCCGTATCTGCGACGGCCGACCGTCCGCACATGGGACATCTCCGACCGCAACAAGCCGAAGCTCAAGGCGGTTTCGTACCTGCCGGACGGCCCGAGGGCCGATCCCGCGGACCCGTTGCACGCCGAAAGCCGCGCGGTCATGGAGACCACGGTGACCAATCTGCCCGGTCACAAGGGCGCCTTCGCCCAGACCATGCAGGGCGGCGCGGTGTTCTACACGCCGGACATCACCGCCAAGGAGCCGCACTGGATCCAGGTGTTCGACGACGGCGCCGCGAACAAGGCGATCCACCCGAACAACGACTCCAACGGCGGCGGCTCGAACGGTGGCTGGATCCAGACCAGCCCCGACGACAAGTACCTCTACCGCGCGATCACCGGACGGTCCAAGGGCGCGCTCGGCCCGGACGACCCCGGTACCACCGGTGGCGTGTACGTCCTCGACATCCAGAAGCTGCTCGCCGCGGGCGACAAGGTCGAGAACATCAACGGCCGGATCGACACGAAGGAAAAGTCCCAGCAGGGTGGCGGCGGCGACCTGCCGACCGTCGTCGGCGCGGCGCCGATCAACCCTGGCACCCCTGGTGGTGGCCCGCACTGGGGCGCGTACGACAACTTCGTGCTCGGTGACGACGGCTTCTACCACGAAACCGACAAGCCGCAGCATCTCGCGGTGTCGAACTACTTCGTCGCACGGTCCGGTTTGGACGGTGACCACAAGGTCAACCTGCTGAACCTCGGCCAGGACGGAAAGCTCGCGGTCGACCAGAACTTCCGCGACGAGTTCACCGGACAGGTCGGGATCAACTTCAACCGGAAGACCTGGCCGCACGGGTCCTTCGGCAACGCCAAGCCGCACTCCGAACTGTTCGTCGTGGCTGACGCGGATCTCAAGTAACCCTGCTCGGCGCGGAAGGTCGTGGGTGGCGGGCACACTCCGCCACCCACGACCCCGCCGATCTACTCGGAGAGGGTCCCCATGGATCACCACGTCATACCGGCGAGCTCGGGTTCGGCCGGAGTCGACATCGCCTTGGTCCTGCTTCGGCTCGGTCTCCTGCTGGCGACCGCTTTCCTCGCCGGTACGGGAATCCTCCGCCCGCTGGTGGGCGAGCTGCCCAAACGCCTGCGTCTCACCATCACCGTCCTCGGCGGGCTTTCCGCCGCGCTCGCCACTGTTTCCGCCTTCGCGACCGACGTCAACGTCATCGCGCTGATCGTGCATCTCGTGCTCGCGCTGGCCGTCCCCGTCCTGATCGGCAGGCCGTCCGCCGTCCGCTGGGCCTCCCTCGCGCTCGCCGCTCTGGTGGTGCTCGAAACCTCGCTCGGGCGGACAGGCGTCGAGTTCGCCATCGACACCGTCTACGTCGCGGCCGCGGCTTTGTGGTTCGGTGTCACCGTTCTTTCCGTCTGGGTGCCCGCCGGACAGTGGCGCCAGACGAACTTCCGGCTCGGCCCGCTTTCCCTGACCCTGGGCGGACTTCTGGTCGTCGCGGGCACGGTCCAGCTGTTTTCCTCAGGGCTTGGTTTCGACCGCAGGATCTACGGCACGCTCTTCGGTGCCGCGTTGCTGGTGATCGCCGTACTGCCGGTCTTCGCCACCGTCGTCGCCGGAGTTTTCTTCACGGGCAAGGACTCCACGCGTGCCTACCGCATCGGCGCGGCCGCCGTGACGGTCGGGTTCGTTGCCTGGAGTGCCCTCGCGGCCATCCCCAAACCACCCGAACCACCTGCTCCCGGTGTCGCGCTGCTCGCCGACGCTTCCCTCGGTGACCGGCAGTTCCCGGTGCTCGTGAGCCCGCAGCGGCCCGGCAAGAACCTCGTCCATTTCCCCGCGAGCGCGGGAGACGACCTGTCCGCCGGGATCGAAGGCGGCCTGATCGGCAAGGCCATCGTGCGCCCCGGCGCCGAAGGCACCTGGGCCGAGGTCGACCTCCCCGCCGGCCGCAGTGACCTGATCATCAGCCGTGGCGAAGAGAAGACGACGGTCGAGGTCGACGCCGGTGACGAGCAAGGACCCGTGATCGCGGACGCGGACGCGCCCGAATGCGCTTCGGCCGCGCTGGGCGGCTTGATCGCCGACCGCCACGAAGTCCTCACCTCATGCCCCGCGGACGCGCTTTCCGGCGAGGACAGCGGTTCTCTCGTCAAACTCGTCGAGTTCCTCGCCGTGCGCAAACCTTCCGCGCTCACCCTCGTCGAAGACACCTCGCCGCGCAGTGCCGCGGCCGCGAAGCTCGTCCGGGAGACCGCCGCGCGCTCCGGGCTCCCGGTGCAGGCCGAAGCGGGCCCGAACACCGCGCTGGTCGTCGTGTCCGGCTGGTCCGGCGGCTACACGGCGATGACCCGCGCGGCCGAGTCCCAGCGGCTCAAACCGACCCACCAATACGGCCTGTACCTGGCGCCCTGGCTGCTCAACGGACCGATCGTCAACTCCGTCGCCAGCTCGTCGGTACCGCTGAGGTTCGACCCGCGTGAGCAGGTCGCCGTGAGTTTCGCCGTCGCCGCGGGCAACGCTTTCGGCGGCGAAAGCCCCACGCTCGGCGGCTTCCGGAACTGGCTGGGAGCCCCGCTGAACGGCGACGTCCAGATCTTCGCGGCCGCACAGGTCAACGCCATGCCGATGTACCCCGGCGAACCGCACGCCGTCGGGATGATCGCCGACCGGAACTACGCGGGGCAATGGATCCCCGATGGCACGATCGTGCCGGTCAGCTCGGTACTGCGGTGAAGGATTCCGCTCGATTCCAGCAGCGGTAAGGCTCGATTTCAACGAAAGAAAAGGGAGAAGAGATGAAGCGAATCGCGGCCCGTGTGCTGCTGCCGCTCGCCGTCGCGGGCGCGCTGTCCGGACTCGCCGGCGGGGTTGCCTCGGCCGACCCGCTGCCGGGCCTGCCCACCGGCGGCGGCAACCCCGCGGTCTGGCTGATCCCCGGCCTCGACCTCGGCGGACTGCTCGGCCCGACCGTTCCCGTGCCCACCGACGTCCTCGCCCCGATCTACGGGATCATCACGCCCATTTCGTAAAACCGTTACCAGCAAAGGAGAATCTCATGAAGAAGACGTTCGTCCGCGCGGTCACCGGCGCGGCGCTCGCCGGTCTCGTCGTCCTCGGCTCGGCCGCCCCGGCACTCGCCGTCCAGTCCGCCCCGAACGACGTCGTGGTCGTCGACGAACCCGACACGAGCGACCTCAACAACATCTGGACGTTCGCTCCGCTCGGCGTCCCGGTGCTCGGTCTCATCCAGTCGCTCAACGGCGTCCCCGGCAAGCTGCTGCCGTCCTGATCCCGTGGCGGCGCGGCTTCCGGGCCGCGCCGCCGCTTCCGGCGTTCCGGTGAGGAGAACCGATGGCCGACAGACAACTGATCGGGCGCATCGCCATCGCGGGCATCGTGGTGGCCGCGCTCGCGACCTGTGTGGTGCTGCTCAACGGTGGTGAGGAGCCACGGGCCGAGACCGTGGCCGTCGTCGGCGAGCCGACCGAGGCCGCGCCGTCGCGGGGGCCGGACCGCACGATCACGCGGACGCTGAGCCAGCCGCAGCCGCAGCCGGTGTCGAACGACTGGCAGATCGCCTACGAACTCGTCGGGACGGGGACCGCGACCGTGGTCTACGACTCGAACGGGCTGGGGCTCGTGCACCAGGAGCTCCAGGTGACGCTGCCGTGGCGCAAGGAGCTCACGTGGAAGAACACCGGCACCCCGCCGACCGTCCAGGTGATGGGGCAGGGCGAGGGTGCCGTCGAATGCCGGGTGGCCGTGGGCGGCGCCGTCGTCACCTCGGAGAAGTCCGCCCCCGGCGAGGTCGCGACCTGCGCCGGCCGCCTCGCCCCCTCCTGACCCACTTCGATGTTCGCGGGCTAATCGCGATCTGGGGCCCTGGACGCGCCTGGGCGGCGGAGCGACTTTAGCGGGCTAATCGCGATCTGGTGGCCGGGGAAATTCGCTGGGCAGGGTGGGCAGAATGGGGGCATGACCTGGAGCTTCGAAGTCACGCCCGTCGATCACCCGGACGCCGCCCAGTTGCTGCGCGAGTACCTGGACGAGATCGCTTCCCGGTTCTACGGGCGCCAGATCACCGACGAGGAGCTCGACGCCGCGCTCGAGGAGCACCACAGCAGGCACCTGACCCCGCCGACCGGCGCCTTCCTGCTCGCCTGGCGCGAAGGGGTGCTCGCCGGTTGCGCCGGGCTGCGGGTCGTAGCGCCCGACATCACCGAACTCACCCGCGTCTTCCTCCGGCGGGAAGAACGCGGCAAGGGCGGCGCGGCGCTGCTCGTGGCCGCCGCCGAGGACGTCGCCCGCGATCTCGGGGCCACGACCATCCGCCTAGACACCCGTGACGACCTCGTCGAGGCGAGGGCCCTGTACGCGCGCCTCGGCTACGAAACGGTCGAGCCCTTCAACGACGACCCCTTCGCCCATCACTACTTCGCGAAGTCCCTGGCCGGATCGCGTTTAGCGGGCTAAACGCGACGCGGGCGCGGGCGGAAGGTCGCCTTCGCGAGGAGGGCACCGGCGAGGACGGGGGCCAAGCCGATCAGCAGCAGGAAGAAGCCCGTGTCCTTGCCCTCGATCAGCGGATGCCACCACAGCGGCGTGACGGCGATGTCGACGACGTCGCCCCGTTCCGGGAACGTCCCGAACGACATCCATCGCAGGTCCTTGACCTCGTGCGGCTCCCCGTCGAGTTCGTAGGTGCCGTCCACCAGGTTGCCGTTGCCGCAGCTGGTGCAGTTCGACGTGCCCGCCTCCGCCCGCAGGGTCGCGGTCACGGTGAGCCGCGCCTCGGGCGCGAGCCCGGTCAACGCGGTCAGCGAGTTCACCGCGAGCGCCAGCCCCGGCAGCACCAGCGCGAGCGCGACGACCGTCCGCGCCACCAGCGACAGCGAAGACAGCGGCTGACGGCCGGTCGCTTCCCGGCGCGCGTTGAGCGGGCCTCGGAGCCCGGCGAGCGGACCCCGCCGTCCGCCGAGCCATCCGGCGTCACTGGTGTCGGAAGTCGTTGCGACCGAACGGAAGTCCGCGTCATCCCAGTCCACCGTGGACGCCAGGACGGCCAGGCGACGGGAGTCGGCGAACATCATTTCCTCGGTCAGCGTCCCGGCTTCGGAAGCCCACAGCGAACCACCGTGGAAAGCCACTTCGCGGACCCGGAACCACGGATCGCGCTCCAGCAGTTCCCGGACGCCAGTGGAGAGCAGCGCTTCCGCGAACGCCGGATCCGACGTCGTCACGGTGAACCGGCGGTCGAACTCCGTGCCGGTCTCGAACCGTTGCAGCAACGCGTCCGGCTTCGGCGCCCCGACGGTGTTCCGCGTGATCCGGGCGTCCTCCAACGGCGTGAACCGCTCCGGCTCGAAAGCGCCCGTGGCCGGGGTGATGACGACCGACGGCACGACCGGCGTCCGAAGCTGGATCAGGGCGTACGTCCCATCCATCAGGTCAGCCGTCCTGCCCGGCTCCGGGAACGCTTCGAGCCGGTACTCGACCCCGAGCAGCCGATGCCCGTTGTGGCCGAACTCGACCGCCGTCACCACGGACTCGGAAGACGCCTGGGTGACCGCGATCCCGCGCACGGGAAGCACACCGAACGAAGGCTCACCGGACCCGTCGAGCCTGCCGGTCCACGTCTTCTGCCGATACCCCCGCCACGCCGCCAAAGCCGCGATGACCAGCGGGAACGCGAACCACAGCCAGCCGGGCACCGCACTGCCGGACCCCGTCGAGAGCCAGTACAGCGACGTCTCGGAGACGAGGACCCCGCTGAGCGCGTAACTGACGGCCGCCGCTGTCGGCCGCCGTCCGTCGAATCGCCCGCCGAGCAGCAACAGCGCGAGGGCCACGGTGTAGCCACCGGCGATGAGCCACGGCCCGGCCAGCTGATCGTCCATCGGGCGACCCTACTGGTCCATGTCGAGGTTCTCGCGGGTCTCCTTCTCGCTGTGGTGCCCGCCGGTGTCGCCGTACTCCTGCCCGGCGATGGTGGTCCTCGAGTTGTCGATCGTCTTGTTCACGAAGTCGAAGCCCGCCTTGCCCGCGTACGCCGACCCCTTCGAGATGTCGGCCGGGTTGACCCCGACGACCTGCTTGATCGCCTGGTTCGGCACACCCTTGAGGACGTCCTTCGCGGCATCGCCGAACGTGCCCAGCTGCGTCCCGGAGCCCTTGGCGAAAGCGCCGACGATCGACTTCTCCTGACCGGGCGTCATCCCGATCTTGCCGGCCTTCGTCAGCTTCGAACCCTGTTTCACCAGGTCATCGGTCCACTTGAGCATGAATCCCATGAACTTGTCGAGCAGCTTGCCGAGTTTGCCGAGGTGCTTGGTGATCTTGCCCATCGCGCTCGCGGCCTTGGCGATCGTCGCGGTCATCGCGGCGGCCACCGACGAGCCGAGGCTCACGATCGACGCGGCCAGCGCGGGCAGCCAGATGTAGATCGCCCAGGTGACCAGCTCGGAGATGATCGATTTGACGACCTCTTCGATGACCGTCATCACCATCGACCACATCTGCAGCGTCTCGGCCACCGTCCCGGCGCTGTTGCCGATGCCCTTGATGCCGACGGCGAAGTCGCCGAGCGCGTTGCGAGCCGCGTCGCCCGCGTCGCCCACCCAGTCCTTCAGCGACTCGTCGCCGGTCTTCACGAAGTCGTCGGCCAGCGTGACGAAACCCTTGGCGATGTTGCCGAAGTTGCCTGCCGCGGTCTTGAGTGCCGGACCGTCACCCGTGACGAAGTGCAGCGCGTCCTGCAGCGGCTGGATCAGCTCGATCAGGATGTTCAGGCCGTTGCTGACCAGCCAGCCGACCGGGTCGAGCACGAAACTCGCGAGGTCCGCGCCCGCGCCCGCGATGAAACCGGCGCCGTCCTGCACCAGCTGCCCACCGGCGGCCACGACGTCGCCGGGGCCCTGCGCGGCACTGAACTTGTCGTAGGCGTTGGCGACCGTGGTGACGCCCTTGCCCGCGATCGGCACCTTCTTCGCCGCGTCGAGCGCGTTCTTGCCGAAGCTGTCGTCACCCGTGATCTTGACGCCGCCGGCGATACTCGCCTTCTCGTCGGTCATGCCGTCCCCCAGCTCACTTCGGTCCGTCGATCTTGGCTTCGTACTTCCCCAGGGTGATCGTCGCGTCGTTTTCGAAGCCGTTGTAGATCGACGCCGCCTGGGTCATCTTCCCGGAGAACGAGTCCACCCCGGTCTTCATCAGTTCGAGCAGTTCCCGCAGGTCGGAGAGCTTGCCGGTGTAGGTCTGCTTCACCGCGAGCCCGATCAGCCCCCACGACTTGTCCGTGACGTCGGCCTGGTCGACGAGGCCGCCGAACTTGCCGGCCTCGTCCTTGTAGTAGCCGAGCTTGTTCGCGTAGTCGGTCAAGTCCTGCGTCTTGACCGCGTGCCCGCCGGCGCCTGGTCCGGTCATCAGTGGTCCTCCTCGTCGAACAGGTTCTTGAGGAACTGGTCACCGGCCGAGTTCCCGCCCGCGGGCGGCTGCCCGGCGGTCGGCTCGTCCGACCGCCGGAGCACCGTGTCCTCGCTGAAGTCGTCCTCGTTCCGAGGGCGGCGGGTGGTGTCCTGTGGCGGCTCCTCCGACATCTGAGACCGCAGATCGTCCTTCGTGGTTCCCAACGCTTCCGCCTGGGCTTCGAGGACCTGTTCTTCGACGTTCGTGTGGAACGCCCCGCCGAACTGCGCGTCGACGATCCCGGCCTGCTTCCGCGCCGCGTCGGCCACCGCGGTGTGCAAAGTGGACAGAATGGCGGCGGCGAGCTGTTGTGGTTGCTGCCTAAGGGCTTCCGGGGACAGGCGAATGTCCTTCACGGACCCGCCGGGCCCCGCGACGACGGTGACCGAGCGGTCCGGCGACGCCGCGACCGATTCCAGCTCCGCCAGTTCGCTCTGCATTTCGCCGACCTTCGCGAACTGCGTCTCGGCCTGTTTGATCTTGGATTGGAACTTTTCGAACTCGGCGACCAGCTGTTCGAACTCGGCCGACATGGAGCCTCCCCGTGCAAGTGCGTGTGACCGCTATCACCGCAGTCATCGTGACCCATTCACCGGTTGGACGCGATGGTGCGCTTTCCGGATCCATCCGGCTCACCCGTTAGGGGAATAGGTAGCGTGGTTTGCCGAGCAGGGCGGTATCAGTACGAACGAGGGGAGTGCGTCGTGGACGCCGAGCAGCAGGAAAGCACCGAAGAACCCAGGCGGGGGAGTCACGCGGCGCCGGAGGGGGCGCCCGTTCACCCGTTGATCGACCTCAACCGGGACCCGCATCCGGGCCGGGCGGATCACGCCAAGCCCGACGAGGAGTGATGGCAGGCCGCGGCGCCTCCGGTGAGGGCGGGGCAGGAATGACCCTCTACCGGGAGATCCGGCGCCGGAGGCCTACGGGGAATGAATCAGCCCCGAAACGCCGTTCCATCAGGGTGGCCGCGGCGTGACGCCCGGCACGATATAGTTATCGACCCCCCGATTTGGTCGGGCCGGAAGTGGCCGGGTATCTTTGGAGACCGTGCCCGGCAGGCGTCGGGCCGTCCCGTGTGCCGTGCGGCATGGACGGGGTGCTCAGGCATCCGGTCCAAAGGCTTCGCCCACACGGGATCCGACGGAAAATCCCTACGGGAAGTTACCGGTCGCAAGACCGTGACGCGGGCCGACACGCCCGACCGCGGGGGCCGGAGACAGACACGTAGTAGCAAGATCGCGAACAGAAAGCTGGTCCATTGCCCACGATCCAGCAGCTGGTCCGTAAGGGCCGCCAGGACAAGGCTGCCAAGCAGAAGACCGCGGCCCTCAAGGGGAGCCCGCAGCGGCGTGGCGTGTGCACTCGCGTGTACACCACAACCCCCAAGAAGCCGAACTCGGCGCTTCGCAAGGTCGCTCGTGTGAAGCTGACCAGCGGCATCGAGGTCACCGCCTACATTCCCGGTGAAGGCCACAACCTGCAGGAGCACTCGATGGTGCTCGTGCGCGGTGGTCGTGTGAAGGACCTGCCGGGTGTCCGTTACAAGATCATCCGCGGTTCGCTCGACACCCAGGGTGTCAAGAACCGTAAGCAGGCGCGCAGCCGGTACGGCGCGAAGAAGGAGAAGAGCTAATGCCCCGCAAGGGTCCGGCCCCGAAGCGGCCGCTGATCTCTGACCCCGTCTACGCATCCCCGCTGGTCACCCAGCTGGTGAACAAGGTGCTGAAGGACGGCAAGCGGTCCCTGGCCGAGCGCATCGTCTACGGCGCCCTCGAAGGCGCTCGCGAGAAGACCGGCACCGACCCGGTCGTCACGCTGAAGCGCGCCCTCGACAACGTGAAGCCCACCATCGAGGTGAAGAGCCGCCGCGTCGGTGGTGCCACCTACCAGGTGCCGATCGAGGTCAAGCCGGGCCGTTCGACCACTCTCGCGCTCCGCTGGCTGGTCTCCTTCTCCGCGGCTCGCCGCGAGAAGACCATGATCGAGCGCCTGCAGAACGAACTCCTCGACGCGAGCAACGGCCTCGGCGCCAGCGTGAAGCGGCGCGAGGACACGCACAAGATGGCCGAGTCCAACAAGGCCTTCGCGCACTACCGCTGGTGATGACCGCCCGGCTGCCGATCAAAG
This sequence comes from Amycolatopsis alba DSM 44262, assembly GCF_000384215.1. Taxonomy (NCBI): domain Bacteria; kingdom Bacillati; phylum Actinomycetota; class Actinomycetes; order Pseudonocardiales; family Pseudonocardiaceae; genus Amycolatopsis; species Amycolatopsis alba. The sequence continues at coordinate 4,456,506 of NZ_KB913032.1, forward strand.
CCTTGCCGGGCCCCAATTTTGAGACAGGGGAACACTCTCGTGGCACGTGAAGTGCTGACCGACCTGAACCAGGTCCGCAACATCGGCATCATGGCCCACATCGACGCCGGTAAGACCACCACCACCGAGCGGATCCTGTTCTACACCGGGGTCAACTACAAGATCGGTGAAGTCCACGATGGCGCCGCCACCATGGACTGGATGGAGGAGGAGCAGAAGCGGGGTATCACCATCACCTCGGCTGCCACCACCACTTTCTGGGCCGATCACCAGATCAACATCATCGACACGCCCGGCCACGTCGACTTCACCGTCGAGGTGGAGCGTTCGCTCCGCGTGCTCGACGGTGCCGTCGCCGTCTTCGACGGCAAGGAAGGTGTCGAGCCGCAGTCCGAGCAGGTCTGGCGTCAGGCGGACAAGTACGAGGTTCCTCGTGTCTGCTTCGTCAACAAGATGGACAAGCTCGGCGCGGACTTCTACTTCACCGTCCGCACCATCGAGGAGCGCCTCGGCGCCCGCCCGCTGGTCATCCAGCTGCCGATCGGCGCCGAGAACGAGTTCGAAGGCGTCATCGACCTGGTCCGCATGAAGGCGCTGACCTGGCGCGGCGAGGTCCAGAAGGGCGAGGACTACGCCGTCGAGGAGATCCCGGCCGAGCTCGCCGACAAGGCGCGCGAGTACCGGGAGAAGCTGGTCGAGGCCATCGCCGAGACCGACGACTCACTGATGGAGAAGTTCCTCGAGGGTGAAGAGCTGACCGAGGCCGAGCTGAAGGCCGGTATCCGGAAGCTCACCATCGCCCGCGAGGCGTACCCGGTGCTCACCGGTTCCGCGTTCAAGAACAAGGGTGTCCAGCCCATGCTCGACGCGGTCATCGACTACCTTCCGTCGCCGCTGGACGTCCCCGCCGTCGAGGGCACGCTGCCCGACGGCGAGACCCCGGTCACCCGGAAGCCGTCCGTCGACGAGCCGTTCTCCGCTCTGGCGTTCAAGATCGCCGCGCACCCGTTCTTCGGCAAGCTGACCTACATCCGGGTGTACTCGGGCAAGGTCGCCTCCGGCGCGCAGCTGATCAACGCCACCAAGGAGCGCAAGGAGCGCATCGGGAAGCTCTTCCAGATGCACTCCAACAAGGAGAACCCGGTCGACGAGGCCCAGGCGGGCCACATCTACGCGGTCATCGGCCTGAAGGACACCACCACCGGTGACACCCTCGCCGACCCGCAGAACCCGGTCGTCCTCGAGTCGATGACGTTCCCGGCGCCGGTCATCCGCGTCGCGATCGAGCCGAAGACCAAGGCCGACCAGGAGAAGCTGTCCCTGGCGATCCAGAAGCTGGCCGAAGAGGACCCGACGTTCCAGGTCAACCTGGACGAGGACACCGGCCAGACGATCATCGCGGGTATGGGCGAGCTGCACCTCGAGGTGCTGGTCAACCGCATGAAGTCCGACTACAAGGTCGAGGCGAACATCGGTAAGCCGCAGGTCGCCTACCGCGAGACGGTGCGCAAGACGGTCGAGAAGCTCGACTACGTGCACAAGAAGCAGACCGGTGGTTCCGGTCAGTTCGCGAAGGTCATCGTCAAGCTCGAGCCGCTCGAGTCCACCGACGGTGCTCTTTACGAGTTCTCCAACAAGGTCACCGGTGGCCGCGTGCCGCGGGAGTACATCCCGTCGGTCGACGCGGGCGCACAGGACGCCATGCAGTACGGCGTGCTGGCCGGCTACCCGCTCGTCGGGTTGAAGTTCACCTTGCTGGACGGCGCGTACCACGAGGTCGACTCTTCGGAAATGGCCTTCAAGATCGCCGGCTCCATGGCGATGAAGGAAGCCGCGAAGAAGGCCGGTCCGGTCATCCTCGAACCGCTGATGGCGGTCGAGGTCACCACGCCCGAGGACTACATGGGCGATGTGATCGGCGACCTCAACTCCCGCCGTGGCCAGATCCAGGCCATGGAGGAGCGCGCCGGTACCCGTGTCGTCAAGGCACTGGTCCCGCTGTCGGAGATGTTCGGTTACGTCGGTGACCTGCGGTCGCGCACCCAGGGACGTGCCAACTACTCCATGGTGTTCGATTCCTACGCCGAGGTTCCCGCGAACGTCGCGAAGGAAATCATCGCGAAGGCGACGGGGGAGTAGTTCCCGTCCGCTCGCGGGCATAAGGGACACTCCTGACCGTCCGCAGCATCCGTCAACAAACGAATCTCCGTCCGACAGCCACGTTGGCCGGTGAGTAAGCAAAACAGTCCAGGAGGACATTCCAGTGGCGAAGGCGAAATTCGAGCGGACCAAGCCGCACGTCAACATCGGGACCATCGGTCACGTCGACCACGGTAAGACCACTCTGACCGCGGCGATCACCAAGGTTCTGCACGACAAGTACCCCGAGCTGAACACGGCGTCGGCGTTCGACCAGATCGACAACGCGCCGGAAGAGAAGCAGCGCGGCATCACGATCAACATCTCGCACGTCGAGTACCAGACCGAGAAGCGTCACTACGCCCACGTGGACGCCCCCGGTCACGCGGACTACATCAAGAACATGATCACCGGTGCGGCGCAGATGGACGGCGCGATCCTCGTGGTCGCGGCGACCGACGGCCCGATGCCGCAGACCCGTGAGCACGTGCTGCTCGCGAAGCAGGTCGGCGTGCCCTACATCGTGGTCGCGCTGAACAAGGCCGACATGGTCGACGACGAAGAGATCCTGGAGCTCGTCGAGCTCGAGGTTCGCGAGCTGCTGTCCTCCCAGGACTTCCCTGGTGACGACGCTCCGGTCGTCAAGGTCTCCGGCCTGAAGGCCCTCGAGGGCGACGCCAAGTGGGGCGAGAGCGTTCTCGAGCTCATGGCGGCCGTCGACGAGAACGTGCCGGACCCGGTGCGCGAGCTCGACAAGCCGTTCCTGATGCCGATCGAAGACGTCTTCACGATCACCGGCCGTGGCACGGTCGTGACCGGCCGTATCGAGCGTGGCCGCGTCAACGTGAACGAAGAGGTCGAGATCGTCGGCATCAAGGAGAAGTCGACCAAGACCACCGTCACCGGTGTCGAGATGTTCCGCAAGCTGCTCGACCAGGGTGAGGCCGGCGACAACGTCGGTCTGCTGGTCCGCGGCATCAAGCGCGAGGACGTCGAGCGCGGCCAGGTCGTCGTGAAGCCGGGCACCACCACCCCGCACACGGAGTTCGAGGGCTCGGTCTACATCCTGTCGAAGGACGAGGGTGGCCGTCACACCCCGTTCTTCAACAACTACCGCCCGCAGTTCTACTTCCGTACCACGGACGTGACCGGCGTCGTCACCCTCAAGGAGGGTGTCGAGATGGTCATGCCGGGCGACAACACGGACATCAGCGTTGTGCTGATCCAGCCGGTCGCCATGGACGAGGGCCTGCGTTTCGCCATCCGTGAGGGTGGACGGACCGTCGGCGCCGGCCAGGTCACCAAGATCAACAAGTGATTTAACGCCGATCCGGGGGTCTGATACACCCCCGGATTCAAGGCGTCAAATCACGTGTGCGACACTATTCAGGTTGCTCGTCCTGGGGCGGCCGAACTCGTTCTTCTTCGGAAATCGGGTTCCGGCCGCCCTGGTATGAGCGGCCACGGTCCGCGGAGCACTTCCTTCGGGTGAGGCTAGCGGGCAAGGGCGTTTGAGACGGCGATTCAAGCTTTTCAGCCGGCTCGATGCCTCCTCACGTTGAGGAAGACCAGGCAAGACGAAGATCCCGCGGGATCCGTCTGTGCGTCGGGCACGACACGCCCGACCGCGTGGACCGGGGACAGGGCCGTTGAGCTGGGAAAACCTCAGTCAGACTGAGGTTTGAAAAGACAAAAGCGGCACGAGACGACAAGGAACGAGCAGCCACCATGGCGGGACAGAAGATCCGCATCCGGCTCAAGGCCTACGACCACGAGGCGATCGACACCTCGGCGCGCAAGATCGTCGAGACGGTCACGCGCACCGGCGCCCGTGTTGTCGGGCCGGTGCCGCTGCCCACCGAGAAGAACGTTTACTGCGTCATCCGCTCGCCGCACAAGTACAAGGACTCGCGCGAGCACTTCGAGATGCGCACGCACAAGCGTCTGATCGACATCCTCGACCCGACGCCGAAGACGGTCGACGCGCTCATGCGCATCGACCTGCCGGCGAGCGTCGACGTCAACATCCAGTAGCAGCGGCTGGCGAGCGGCGGAGAGTAAGAGACTCATGTCTGACAGGCAAGTGAAGGGCATCCTGGGCACCAAGCTCGGCATGACCCAGGTCTTCGACGAGAACAACCGGGTCGTCCCGGTGACCGTCGTGCAGGCCGGTCCGAACGTGGTCACCCAGGTTCGGACCCAGGAAAACGACGGCTACAAGGCCGTGCAGCTGGCTTTCGGCGCGGTCGACCCGCGCCGGGTGAACAAGCCGCGCACCGGCCACTTCGACAAGGCGAGCGTGACCCCGCGTCGTTTCCTTGCGGAGCTGCGTACCACCGACGCCGAGACCTACGAGGTCGGCCAGGAGATCACCGCCGAGGTGTTCGAGGCCGGTATCGAGGTCGACGTGACCGGTACCAGCAAGGGCAAGGGCTACGCCGGTGTCATGAAGCGTCACGGCTTCAAGGGCCAGGGCGCGAGCCACGGTGCCCAGGCCGTGCACCGCAAGCCCGGCTCGATCGGTGGCTGCGCCACTCCGGGCCGTGTCTTCAAGGGCCTGCGCATGGCGGGCCGGATGGGCAACGACCGGGTCACCACGCAGAACCTGACCGTGCACGCGGTGCGTGCCGAAGACGGCCTGCTGCTGATCAAGGGCGCCGTGCCCGGTCCCAAGGGCGGCCTGCTGTTCGTTCGCAGCGCCGCGAAGGGTGGTAACTGAACATGAGCAGCGTCGAGCTGAAGACCCCGGCCGGTAAAGCCGACGGCACGGTCGAGCTCCCCTCGGAGATCTTCGACGTGCAGGCCAACGTGCCCCTCATGCACCAGGTCGTGGTTGGCCAGCTGGCCGCCGCGCGCCAGGGCACGCATGACACCAAGACCCGCGGTGAAGTCCGCGGTGGTGGCAAGAAGCCGTACCGCCAGAAGGGCACCGGCCGCGCCCGCCAGGGTTCGACCCGTGCGCCGCAGTTCACCGGTGGTGGCGTCGTCCACGGCCCCACGCCGCGTGACTACACCCAGCGGACCCCGAAGAAGATGAAGGCCGCCGCTCTGCGTGGCGCCCTCTCCGACCGGGCCCGTGCCGGACAGCTGCACGTCGTCACCGAACTGGTGACCGGCGAGAAGCCGTCCACCAAATCCGCCAAGGCCGCCATCGCCGCGGTGACCCAGGCCAAGCGCGTTCTCGTGGTGCTGCACCGCGACGACGAGCTGAGCTGGAACTCGCTGCGGAACCTGGCCGAGGTCCACATCATCACGCCCGACCAGCTCAACACCTACGACGTGTTGGTCAACGACGACGTGGTGTTCACCAAGGCCGCTTACGACGTGTTCGTCGCCGGTCCCGTCCGGGGCAAGGGCGCGAAGGCCAGCGCGCGGTCGAGCGAGGTTGAAGGGAGTGACGAGCAGTGAGTGCGATCGCCATCCCCGATCCCCGCGACATCTTGCTCGCGCCGGTGATCTCCGAGAAGTCCTACGGGCTGCTCGAGGACCACAAGTACACGTTCATCGTCCGCCCGGACGCCAACAAGACCCAGATCAAGATCGCGGTCGAGAAGGTGTTCGGCGTCAAGGTGGTCAGCGTCAACACGGCCAACCGCCAGGGCAAGCGTAAGCGGACTCGCGCCGGCTTCGGCAAGCGCAAGGACACCAAGCGCGCCATCGTGACTCTTTCGGCTGAAAGCAAGCCGATCGAGATCTTCGGCGGACCCACCGCGTAAAGGACTGAGCTGACACATGGGCATCCGCAAGTACAAGCCGACGACTCCGGGTCGTCGCGGTTCCAGCGTCTCCGACTTCGCCGAGATCACTCGGTCCACGCCGGAGAAGTCGCTGCTGCGTCCGCTGAGCAAGTCCGGCGGCCGTAACTCCAGCGGCAAGATCACCACCCGCCACAAGGGCGGTGGCCACAAGCGTGCGTACCGGCTGATCGACTTCCGCCGGAACGACAAGGACGGCGTTCCCGCCAAGGTCGCGCACATCGAGTACGACCCCAACCGGTCCGCTCGTATCGCGCTGCTGCACTACGCCGACGGCGAGAAGCGCTACATCATCGCCCCGGAGAAGCTCAAGCAGGGTGACACGGTTGAGAACGGCCCCCGCGCCGACATCAAGCCGGGTAACAACCTGCCGCTGCGCAACATCCCGGTCGGTACCGTGATCCACGCGATCGAGCTCCGCCCCGGTGGCGGCGCGAAGATGGCGCGGTCCGCCGGTGCCAAGGTGCAGCTGGTGGCGAAGGACGGGCCTTACGCCCAGCTTCGTCTCCCCTCGGGCGAGATCCGCAACGTCGACGTGCGCAACCGCGCCACCATCGGCGAGGTCGGCAACTCCGAGCACTCCAACATCAACTGGGGCAAGGCGGGCCGTAACCGCTGGCGCGGCAAGCGCCCCACCGTCCGTGGTGTCGTCATGAACCCGGTCGACCACCCGCACGGTGGTGGTGAGGGTAAGACCTCCGGTGGTCGCCACCCGGTGAACCCGAACGGTAAGCCCGAAGGCCGCACCCGCCGCCGCAAGGCTTCCGACGCCATGATCGTCCGCCGCCGGCGTACCGGCAAGAAGCGCTGAGCAGGGAGGTAGAAGAACATGCCACGTAGCCTCAAAAAGGGCCCCTTCGTGGACGACCACCTGCTCAAGAAGGTGGACGCTCTCAACGAGTCGGGCAAGAAGACCGTCATCAAGACCTGGTCGCGACGCTCCACGATCATCCCGGATTTCCTGGGTCACACGATCGCGGTGCACGACGGTCGCAAGCACGTCCCGGTGTTCGTCACCGAGGCGATGGTGGGTCACAAGTTGGGCGAATTCGCTCCGACTCGGACCTTCAAGGGCCACATCAAGGACGACCGCAAGTCGCGCCGCCGCTGAGCGGGCACGAGAGAACAAGGAACTAGCGATGAACGCCCAGAACGACGTGGCCGAGGCTTTGCCGACGGCTTACGCGCGGGCTCGCTTCGTCCGGGACTCGCCTACCAAGGTGCGCCGGGTGATCGAGCTGATCAAGGGACGTAGCGCCGCCGACGCCTTGGCCGTGCTCCAGTTCGCCCCGCAGGCGGCAAGCGAGCCGGTCGCGAAGGTGCTCGCCAGCGCCGTGGCCAACGCCGAAAACAACCTCGATCTCGACCCTGACACCCTCTGGGTCAAGAACGCCTACGCCGACGAGGGCCCGACCCTCAAGCGCATCCGTCCGCGGGCCCAGGGCCGTGCGTACCGGATCCGCAAGCGGACCAGCCACATCACCGTCGAGGTGGAGTCGCGTCCCAAGGCCGAGGCCAAGAAGGCACAGGGCAAGAAGAAGGCAGGTGGCCGGTAGTGGGCCAGAAGATCAACCCGCACGGCTTCCGCCTGGGTATCACCACGGACTGGAAGTCGCGTTGGTACGCCGACAAGCAGTACGCGGAGTACGTGGCCGAGGACGTCAAGATCCGGAAGCTGCTGTCCACGGGCATGGAGCGCGCCGGGATCTCCAAGGTCGAGATCGAGCGCACCCGTGACCGGGTCCGCGTCGACATCCACACCGCCCGGCCGGGCATCGTCATCGGCCGTCGCGGCGCGGAGGCCGACCGTATCCGCGGCGCGCTGGAGAAGCTGACCGCCAAGCAGGTCCAGCTGAACATCCTCGAGGTCAAGAACCCCGAGGCCGACGCCCAGCTCGTCGCTCAGGGTGTCGCGGAGCAGCTGAGCAACCGTGTGGCGTTCCGCCGCGCGATGCGCAAGGCGATCCAGACCTCCATGCGTTCGCCGCAGGTCAAGGGCATCCGCGTGCAGTGCGGCGGTCGTCTCGGCGGTGCCGAGATGTCCCGCTCCGAGCACTACCGCGATGGCCGCGTCCCGCTGCACACGCTGCGCGCCGACATCGACTACGGCTTCTTCGAGGCCAAGACGACGTTCGGTCGCATCGGCGTGAAGGTGTGGATCTACAAGGGCGAGCTCGTGGGTGGCCTCAAGGCCAAGGAGGCGCGTGACGCCGCCGCGGCCGCCGAGCGCGCCCCGCGCCGTGACCGTGGTGACCGTCCGTCCCGACCGCGCCGTTCCGGCTCGTCGGGCACGACGCCGACCTCGACCGAAGCCGGTCGGGCCGCTGCCGCCGCCAAGAGCGACGACACCGCCCCCGCGGCCGTTGAGGCCCCGGCTGCTGAGACTGCAGAAAAGACGGAGGGCTGACACGTGCTCATCCCGCGCAGGGTCAAGCACCGGAAGCAGCACTCCCCGAAGCGCCACGGTGCCGCCAAGGGCGGTACGAAGGTGAGCTTCGGCGAGTACGGCATCCAGGCGCTTGAGCACAGCTACGTGACCAACCGGCAGATCGAGTCCGCTCGTATCGCCATGACGCGTCACATCAAGCGTGGCGGCAAGGTGTGGACGACCATCTACCCGGACCGCCCGCTGACCAAGAAGCCGGCGGAAACCCGCATGGGTTCCGGTAAGGGTTCGCCCGAGTGGTGGATCGCCAACGTGAAGCCGGGCCGCGTGATGTTCGAGATCTCGTTCCCGAACGAGGAGACCGCCCGTGAGGCGCTCCGTCGCGCGATCCACAAGCTGCCCATGAAGTGCCGCATCGTGACCCGTGAAGGTGGTGAGTTCTGATGGCGAAGGCAGGTGCCGCTCTGGCATCGGAGCTTCGTGAGCTCACCGCGGAAGAGCTCGTCCTGCGTCTGAAGGAATACAAGGAGGAGCTCTTCAACCTCCGCTTCCAGATGGCGACCGGACAGCTCGACAACAACCGCCGTCTGCGTACCGTCCGCACGGACATCGCGCGGATCTACACGGTCATGCGCGAGCGTGAACTCGGCCTGTCCGTTTCCCCTGACGCCGAGAGTGAAGGTGCCGCATGAGCGAGCAGCCCACCGAGGCGGCCGGCCGCAACGACCGTAAGGTCCGTGAGGGCTATGTCGTCTCGGACAAGATGAACAAGACGATCGTGGTCGAGCTCGAGGACCGCAAGAAGCACCGTCGCTACGCCAAGGTTCTCCGCAGCACCAGCAAGGTCAAGGTGCACGACGAGAACAACGAGGCGGGCGTGGGCGACCGGGTCACCTTGATGGAGACCCGCCCGCTGTCGGCGACCAAGCGCTGGCGTCTGGTGCAGATCGTGGAGAAGGCCAAGTAAGTAGGGCTCTTTTTGAGTCCCTTAGTTCCGCAAGGCTCGCAGTTCAACGCGAGAACCAGCGCGACATACAGGAGTAGACGTGATCCAGCAGGAGTCGCGGCTTCGGGTTGCCGACAACACGGGCGCGAAGGAAATCCTTTGCATCCGCGTTCTCGGTGGCTCGGGGCGGCGCTACGCGGGCATCGGCGACATCATCGTCGCCACCGTGAAGGACGCCATGCCGGCTGCCGGCGTGAAGAAGGGTGACGTCGTCAAGGCGGTCATCGTTCGCACGCGCAAGGAGCGCCGTCGTCCGGACGGTTCTTACATCCGCTTCGACGAGAACGCTGCTGTGCTCATCAAGAACGACAATGAGCCCCGCGGCACCCGCATCTTCGGCCCGGTGGGCCGCGAGCTGCGCGACCGAAAGTTCATGAAGATCATTTCGCTCGCGCCGGAGGTGTTGTAGAGCATGAAGGTGAAGAAGGGCGACACGGTCGTCGTCATCGCCGGCAAGGACAAGGGTGCCAAGGGCAAGGTCATCCAGGCCTACCCCGAGCGCGAGCGCGTCCTGGTCGAGGGCGTGAACCGGATCAAGAAGCACACGCGGATCTCCCAGACCCAGCGCGGCGCGCAGTCCGGCGGCATCGTCACGCAGGAGGCGCCCATCCACGTCTCGAACGTGATGGTCGTCGACTCCGACGGCAAGCCGACCCGCGTCGGCTACCGCATCGGCGAGGACGGCAAGAAGGTCCGGGTCTCGCGCCGGAACGGTAAGGACATCTGATCATGACCACCGCAGAGAAGATCGCCCCGCGCCTCAAGGTGCGGTACCGCGAGGAGATCAAGGGACAGCTCCAGGCGGAGTTCTCCTTCGAGAACGTCCACCAGATCCCTGGCGTCGTCAAGGTCGTCGTGAACATGGGTGTCGGTGACGCCGCCCGTGACAGCAAGCTGATCGAAGGCGCCATCAAGGACCTGGCCGCGATCACCGGGCAGAAGCCCGAGGTTCGCAAGGCCCGCAAGTCCATCGCGCAGTTCAAGCTGCGTGAGGGCCAGCCGATCGGCGCGCGCGTCACGCTGCGCGGCGACCGGATGTGGGAGTTCCTCGACCGGCTGCTGACCATCGCGCTTCCGCGTATCCGTGACTTCCGCGGGCTTTCGCCGAAGCAGTTCGACGGCAACGGCAACTACACGTTCGGTCTCAACGAGCAGTCCATGTTCCACGAGATCGACCCGGACGCCATCGACCGCCCCCGCGGTATGGACGTCACTGTCGTCACCACCGCCAACACCGACGACGAGGGCCGCGCGCTGCTTCGCAAGCTCGGCTTCCCGTTCAAGGAGAACTGAGTCGATGGCCAAGAAAGCACTGGTCCACAAGGCCGCGAAGACGCCGAAGTTCAAGGTTCGCGGTTACACGCGCTGCCAGCGGTGCGGACGCCCGCACTCGGTGTTCCGCAAGTTCGGGCTCTGCCGGATCTGCCTTCGCGAGATGGCACACGCGGGCGAGCTGCCCGGTGTCCGCAAGTCCAGCTGGTAAGAGTCTTTTTTAACTCCCACTTCGCCACAGGCCTTGCATCGAATGCAGGGAACCAGGGCGAGAAAGGTTGACAGGTCACCATGACGATGACCGACCCCATCGCAGACTTCTTGACCCGTCTGCGTAACGCGAACTCGGCTTACCACGACGAGGTCGTGCTTCCCCACTCGAAGATCAAGGCGAACATCGCCGAGATCCTCAAGCGCGAGGGCTACATCTCGGGCTACCGCGACGAGCCGGGCGAGAAGCACAAGAACCTCATCGTGGAGCTGAAGTACGGCCCCAACCGTGAGCGCAGCATCGCCGGCCTCCGCCGCGTGTCCAAGCCCGGCCTGCGGGTCTACGCAAAATCGACCGAACTGCCGTCGGTTCTCGGTGGCCTCGGCGTCGCGATCATCTCGACGTCGTCCGGCCTCCAGACCGACCGTCAGGCCAAGCGCAACAGCGTGGGCGGCGAAGTCCTCGCCTACGTCTGGTAAGGAAGGGGGCACAGACATGTCACGCATCGGAAAGCTGCCGGTCGCCGTCCCCTCCGGGGTCGAGGTGACCATCGACGGTCAGCAGATCAAGGTCAAGGGGCCCAAGGGCACCCTTGAGCACACCATCGCCGAGCCGATCATCGTCGAGAAGGCCGAGAACGGCACTCTCGAGGTGAAGCGTCCCGACGAGGAGCGCACCAGCCGTGCCCTGCACGGTCTCACCCGGACGCTGGTCAACAACCTCGTCGTCGGTGTGACCGAGGGCTACGAGAAGAAGCTCGAGATCCACGGTGTCGGTTACCGCGTGCAGGCCAAGGGCTCGGACCTCGAGTTCGCCCTCGGCTACAGCCACCCGGTGAAGATCGAGGCCCCGGAAGGCATCACCTTCAAGGTCGAGACCCCCACCCGGTTCTCGGTCTCGGGCATCGACAAGCAGAAGGTCGGCCAGATCGCCGCGGTCATCCGCAAGCTGCGCCGCCCGGACCCGTACAAGGGCAAGGGCCTGCGCTACGAGGGTGAGAAGATCCGCCGCAAGGTCGGAAAGACGGGTAAGTGATCATGAGCGACACGACTACGAAGCGCAAGCCGGTCGGCAAGGACATCTCGACCCGCCGCCGCGTCGCGAAGGCCCGTCGGCACTTCCGCCTTCGCAAGAAGATCAACGGCACGGACCAGCGTCCGCGCCTGGTCGTCAAGCGTTCGTCGCGGCACATCGCCGTGCAGCTGATCGACGACCTGGTCGGCAAGACCCTGGCGTCGGCGTCCACCCTCGAGGCGGACGTTCGCGCGCTGGACGGCGACAAGAAGGCCAAGGCCGCCAAGGTCGGGGAGCTTCTCGCCGCCCGTGCCAAGAACGCCGGCGTCTCGACCGTGGTGTTCGACCGTGGTGGCAACGCCTACCACGGCCGCATCGCGGCGCTCGCCGACGCTGCCCGTGAGGCGGGGTTGGAGTTCTGATGCAGATGCTCGTGAATGGAAGGAAAGCCTGATGCCGGGACGTACGCGGCAATTCGGCGGCGGCCAGGGTGGACCCGGCGGGCAGGGCGGCAACGACCGCAATGACCGTCGCGACCGCCGTGACCGGCGCGACAGTGGCCGTGGCGGGGCCGGCCAGGAAAAGACCCCGCACCTCGAGAAGGTCGTGACGATCAACCGCGTCGCCAAGGTCGTCAAGGGTGGTCGTCGCTTCAGCTTCACCGCTCTGGTGGTCGTCGGTGACGGCGACGGTCAGGTCGGCGTCGGCTACGGCAAGGCCAAGGAAGTTCCCGCGGCCATCGCCAAGGGCGTCGAGGAAGCGAAGAAGAACTTCTTCCGCGTTCCCCGCGTCGGCGGCACCATTCCCCACCCGATCCAGGGTGAGGAAGCCGCCGGTGTCGTGCTGCTCCGTCCGGCCTCGGCCGGTACCGGCGTCATCGCCGGTGGCCCGGTGCGCGCGGTGCTGGAGTGCGCGGGTGTCCACGACGTGCTGTCGAAGTCGCTTGGCTCCGACAACGCGATCAACATCGTGCACGCGACCGTGGCGGCCCTGAAGGGTCTCCAGCGTCCCGAAGAGGTCGCGGCCCGCCGCGGTCTCCCGCTCGAGGACGTCGCCCCGGCTCGGATGCTGCGTCAGCGCGCGGGCCAGGGGGTCTGACATGACTCAGCTCAAGGTGACCCAGGTCAAGAGCAAGATCGGCACGAAGCACGCTCACCGCGAGTCGCTGCGCACCCTCGGGCTGCGCAAGATCCGCCAGAGCGTCGTGCGTGAAGACACCCCCCAGGTTCGCGGCCTCATCCACACGGTCCGCCACCTGGTGGAGGTCGAGGAGGTCAAGGCATGACTGCCATCAAGATCCACCACCTTCGTCCGGCTCCGGGCGCGAAGCGCGACAAGATCCGCGTCGGCCGTGGTGAGGGCTCGAAGGGCAAGACCGCCGGTCGCGGTACCAAGGGCACCAAGGCCCGGAAGAACGTGCCCGCCGGTTTCGAGGGTGGGCAGATGCCCATCCACATGCGGCTCCCGAAGCTGCGTGGTTTCAAGAACCGTTTCCGCACCGAGTACCAGCCCGTGAACCTGGGCGACATCGCCCGCGTGTTCCCGGACGGTGGCACGGTCGGCAACGAGGAGCTCGTCGCGAAGGGCCTTGTTCGCAAGAACAAGCTCGTGAAGGTGCTCGGCAACGGTGACCTGAACGGCGTCAAGCTGGACATCACCGCCGACGCTTTCTCCGGCTCCGCCAAGGAGAAGCTCTCCGCCGCCGGTGGCTCCGCCACCACGCTCTGAGCGCTCCCGCTTCACCCGGCTCCCTCCGCTTCGCTGCGGGAGCCTCAGCTTCACCGAAAGGCCCGCCCGGCTCCGCCCGGCGGGCCTTTCGCTTGCGCTCACCCCGGATCGAGTTTCGCGGGCTAATCGCGATCCGGCGCCTCGGGCTCCCCACGCTTGCGACGACCTCTGTTCAGCCCGCTAATCGCGATCCGGGCCCCGGAACGGCCGACCCGACTTTAGCGGGCTAATCGCGATCTGTCGGTCGCCCAGGTGCCCACCGCCCAGATCGCGATTAGCCCGCTAAAGTCGATCCGGCCTCGGGCCGCGAGCGTGGCGGCCGGGGGGCTGACCTGGAAGAATCATGAGGTGGCCATACCTTCCGGGCAGGATCCGCAGCCCTTCCAGCAGCCGGATGCCCCGCCGATGGTCGTATCCGTTTCAGGTCCCATGGATCCCCTAGGCGAACCAAGTCGGTCCGGTCGGCTTGAGCCCCGCAGGCTCGTCGCGGCGGGGCTGGCCGCTCTGGCCCTGGTGCTGACCCTCGCAGGCTGCTTCTTCCCGCTCTTCAGGACCGAGCATCGGTTCGCCTTCGACACCAGCGACCAGAGCATGTTCGTGTTGGTGCAGAGTGCATGGGACACGATCGCGGAGCAGCGCGACCAACCTGCCGTCGTGTCGTCGACGACACCTATCGGTATTCCGCTCCTGATTGCCACGACGCTCCTGCTGGCGGCCGCGGTCGTCAGCACGCGGTTCGCCTGGCGTCATCGACCGGGAGCTTTGGACAGGTGGTTCACCACCATCGCGGCGGTGTTCCTCACCGGCGTCGTCAGCTGCGTCGCCACGCTGGGGGCCGGACGCCAGCTGGGAGATGACGTCAAGGTGACCTTGACTCTCGAAGCGGGTATGTGGGCGCTCTTCGCTGCGGTCGTCGCCGTTGTCGCTGCGGCCGTGATGAGCCATCGCGTCCAGGAGGACGAGGTCTCGCTGAGCGGTCACCCGAGTCTCGCGGATCTGCCGACGCCGAAAGACGGTATCTCCATCACGGTGCTTCCGCCGGAGCCGCCGGACTACTCAGCCTTCGCGCCTCCGAAGGATCGCGATTAGCCCGCTAAACGCGATCCTTCATATCGGGGGTGCGAGGAGGTAGCCGATGACTTGGGCAGTGGTCTTCTTCGGAGCGGCAGTGCTCGTGGCTTTTACGCCAGGGGCGAACAACCTGCTCGGCCTGCACCACGGCATGACACAAGGGGCGTGGAAAGGGCTCGTCGGCCTGCTAGGCCGATTGGCCGCATTCACGGTGCTGATCGCGGCTGTCGCGGCAGGGCTCGGGCAGCTTCTCGCGGCCTCGGAGCTTGCACTCACGGTGATCAAATGGGCAGGTGTCACCTACCTGGTCTGGATCGGCGGGCGGCTGCTGTGGTCGACGTTCCGTGCCGGACGAACCGCGCTGGTCCAGGCGCCGCAGGACGCCGAGTCCGTATCAGCGCTGCGGATCGCGAGGAAGGAATTCGTCGTCGCGGTCACGAACCCGAAGGCGATCCTCATCTTCACGGCGTTCGTACCCCAGTTCATCGACGCAGCTCACGGCTCATTTCCCAGCCAGATCGCGATTCTCGGCGCCATCTACCTGCTCGCCGAGTTCGTCGCGGGCGCGACCTACATCGGCGCAGGCACGCTCGTGAAGTCGCTCCGGCTGTCCCGCCGCGCGACTCGTAACGTCGACCGCGGAACAGGTGTCGTGCTCCTCGGCATGGCGGGAGCCCTCGCCACATCGAGCTCCTGATCACGTTGCGTTCAGTGGCCTGATCGCGATCTGATGGGTCCGGAAAGCAGGGAACGCTCACGCGATCTGTCAAGGTTCCTGAGCAAGAAGCGCAAGTCGATCAACCCCACGGACCAACCTTCGTCCGGAAAACCCACACGCACTGCGGACACGCCCTGTGAAGCTGTTAGAGTCGGCGACACGCTTCGGGACGAGTGTGCCCCGAAGCGTTCCTGGCTTGTGCCAGAAAGCTGTGTGTTCCCGCCGGCCCCAGGTCGGCCAAGCCGATCGTCGGTAAGACAGCCGACGACGCCGAGGAGGTCCCCCGCGTGCTCAGCGCCTTCCGCTCGGCTCTCGCGACGCCGGATCTACGTAAGAAGATCCTGTTCACGCTAGCCATTGTCGCGGTCTACCGAATCGGTGCCACCATCCCGGCTCCGGGCATCTCGTACTCCGCCGTCCAGAAATGCACGGAAACCGGGTCGCAGGAGGGCGTCTATCAGCTGCTGAACTTGTTCAGCGGCGGCGCACTGCTCCAGCTTTCGCTGTTCTCGACCGGCATCATGCCGTACATCACGGCGAGCATCATCGTCCAGCTTCTCACCGTGGTCATCCCGCGGTTCGAGGAGCTGAAGAAGGAAGGCCAGTCCGGTCAGGGCAAGCTGACCCAGTACACCCGGTACCTGACGATCGCCCTCGCGGTCCTGCAGGCCACCGGTGTGGTGGCGCTCGCCGACCGCAAGCAGCTCTTCCCGCAGTGCGACACCCCGATCATCCCGGACAACAGCGTCTACACGCTGGCCATCATCGTCGTCACGATGACCGCCGGTACCGCCGTCATGATGTGGCTGGGTGAGCTGATCACCGAGCGCGGCGTCGGCAACGGCATGTCCGTCCTCATCTTCCTGAACATCGCGGCGCGTATCCCGATCGAGGGTGGCAACATCCTCAGCAGCGCGGGCGGCATGGTCTTCGCTCTCGTCTGCGTGTTCGGCCTGGTGATCATCGCCAGCGTCATCTTCGTCGAGCAGGGGCAGCGCCGGATCCCGGTGCAGTACGCCAAGCGCATGATCGGCCGCCGCATGTACGGCGGGACCTCGACCTACCTGCCGATCAAGGTGAACCAGGCCGGTGTCATCCCGGTCATCTTCGCCTCGTCGCTGCTCTACCTGCCGGACCTGATCAGCCGCCTCGTCGGCGACGCCAACAGCAACTCCGGCTGGCAGGTCTTCATCCAGAACTACATCGTCAACCAGTCCAGCTGGGCACACGTCCTGCTGTACTTCGCGTTGATCATCTTCTTCACGTACTTCTACATCACGATCACGTTCAACGTGGACGAGCGTGCGGAGGAGATGAAGAAGTTCGGTGGCTTCATCCCCGGTATCCGTCCGGGTCGCCCCACCGCGGAGTACCTCAGCTACGTCCTGGGCCGGATCACCCTGCCGGGCTCGCTGTACCTGGGCATCATCGCGATCCTTCCGAACTTCTTCCTGTCCGTCACCGGCAGCGGGAACAACCAGAACTTCCCGTTCGGTGGCACGGCTGTGCTGATCATGGTCGGTGTCGGTCTCGACACCGTGAAGCAGATCGAAAGCCAGCTGATGCAACGTAACTACGAAGGGTTCTTGAAGTGACGCGCCTGGTTCTCGTTGGCCCTCCTGGCGCGGGCAAAGGTACTCAGGCGGTAGCACTGTCGGAGAAGCTCCGGATCCCGCACATCTCGACCGGCGACCTGTTCCGCGCCCACGTGGGCGAGCAGACGCCGCTGGGCCAGGAAGCCAAGCGCTACCTGGACTCCGGCGAACTCGTGCCCGACTCGGTCACGAACGAGATGGTGCGCGAGCGCCTCGCCGAACCCGACGCCAAGGTCGGCTTCCTGCTGGACGGGTTCCCCCGGAACACCAAGCAGGCCGACGTCCTCGGTGAGATCCTCGGCGAGGTCGACACCAAACTGAACGCGGTCATCCAGCTTCAGGTCTCGGAAGACGTCGTCGTCGAGCGGCTGCTGTCCCGCGGCCGCTCGGACGACACCGAAGAGGTCATCCGCCGTCGCCAGCAGATCTACGTGTCCGAGACGGCTCCGCTGCTCGAGTACTACGCGGACATCCTGGTCACGGTCGACGGCGTCGGCTCGGTCGACGAGATCTCCGCCCGCGTGCTGGAAGCGCTGCGCGACCGCACGTGAACCTCGGAGGACTGCGTGTACTGCAACGGCTTCGTCGTGGGCGCATGATCGAAATCAAGACACCTGGTGAGCTCCAGGCGATGCGGGCCGCGGGCCTGGTCGTCTGGCGCACCCTCACCGCGGTGGGCGAGATCGCCAAACCGGGCGTGACCACGGCCGACCTCGACGAACTCGCCGAGCAGACGATCCGCGACGCCGGCGCGGTGCCCTCGTTCAAGGGGTACCACGGGTTCCCGGCGTCGATCTGCGCTTCGGTGAACGAGCAGATCGTCCACGGCATCCCGTCGAAGACGCAGGTCCTGAACGATGGGGACATCATCTCCGTCGACTGTGGCGCGATCCTCGACGGCTGGCACGGCGACTCCGCGGTCACCCTCGCGATCGGTGAGGTGTCGAAGGCGGATCTGGCGCTCTCGGCGGCCACCGAGGCGGCGATGTGGGCTGGGATCGCCGCGGTGTCGTCGGGCGGCAGGCTGACGGACATCTCGTACGCGGTGCAGACGGCTGCCGAGAAGGCAGGCCAGGATGACGGCATCGAGTACGGGATGATCGTCGAGTATGGCGGTCACGGGATCGGGCGCCAGATGCACATGGACCCGTTCCTGCCGAATCTCGGGAAACCGGGCAAGGGACCGCGGCTCAAGACCGGTATGGCGCTCGCGATCGAGCCCATGCTGACCGGCGGCGGGGGAGAGACCGTCGAGCTCGACGACGGCTGGACAGTCGTGACCGCGGACGGCTCGCGGGCCTCACACTGGGAACACACCGTCGCCATCACCGATGACGGCCCGTGGGTCCTCACCGCCCCCGAAGACGCCTGACCCCCACCCCGGATCGCGATTAGCCCGCTAAAGTCGAGTCCGTCCGCTGGTCGGCGCAGTGCCCAGGCCCGCCGATGAGACGCCCGCCCGCTGCCCTCATCGGAGGCACCCCCTCCGCCGAGCGCCCCAGGGCACCCGCCCGTCAGATCGCGTTTAGCCCGCTAAACGCAGGTCGGCGGAGGCGTACGATGGTGAAGGTCGCTTCCGGCGAACTCGGGGGACATCTAACACAGTCACCCCCCGTTTGGGGCTCACGACACGGGTTGCGTACACTGTCAAGTCGGTGTACTCATCGCGCCCGGATCCTGCGCGCTCGTGAATTCTCGCGAACGGACATTGGACCCGTGGAGGAGTGTGCCGAAGCACCACCCAGCCAAGCACTCAAGCTCTGACTGATAACACAGCGTAGCGACAGGAAATGCGGAGGACATGGGCAAGAAAGACGGGGCCATCGAGGTCGAAGGCCGCGTAGTCGAGCCGCTCCCCAACGCGATGTTCCGCGTCGAGTTGGAGAACGGCCACAAGGTCCTTGCACACATCAGCGGCAAGATGCGGCAGCACTACATCCGCATCCTGCCCGAGGACAGGGTTGTCGTGGAGCTCTCGCCCTACGACTTGTCTCGTGGTCGCATCGTCTACCGCTACAAGTGATCACGACGAGTTAGCACAAGCAGGAGAGCAGGAGACGTGAAGGTCCAGCCGAGCGTCAAGAAGATCTGCGACAAGTGCAAGGTGATCCGCCGTCACGGCCGGATCATGGTGATCTGCGAGAACCTGCGGCACAAGCAGCGGCAGGGCTGATCACTCGCACTCGTACAGAGTGGATTGACGGCTACACAATCTCCCCGCACCTGCCGGGCCGTGCGAACGGCCCGGTTCACCCCCGGACTTCAGGCCGGGGCCGGGACACCCGAAGCGCAAGCCAAGGGCACGACAGGCGAGTCGGTCCCGGGACCGGACGGGGAGCAGACCTGAAGATGAATTCTATGAAGGAGCATCAACGCCAATGGCACGACTCGCTGGCGTAGACCTCCCCCGCGAAAAGCGGTTGGAGATCGCGCTGACCTACATCTACGGCATCGGCCGTACTCGCTCGAAGCAGCTCATCGCGGCTGCCGAGCTCAACGCGGACACTCGCGTCAAGGATCTGAGCGATGACGACCTCGCCAAGCTGCGGGTCTACATCGAGGAGAACTTCAAGGTCGAGGGTGACCTTCGCCGCGAGGTGAACGCCGACATCCGTCGGAAGATCGAGATCGGGTGCTACGAGGGCCTTCGCTGGCGTCGCGGACTTCCCGTCCGTGGTCAGCGCACCAAGACGAACGCCCGCACCCGTAAGGGTCCGAAGAAGACGGTCGCCGGCAAGAAGAAGGCTGGCAAGAAGTGAGCGTCCAGGGCAAGAAGGTCGTGCGGATGGGCGGCGTTCACCGCCGCGGCTCGGCTTGTGTCTCGCCCAAGGCGCTCTACGCCCGCCCGATGGCGCTCCGCAACCTGTACACCGACGCCGGTTCGATCATCCGGCGCGGACAGGCCGAAGCGGTCGCCGCTCACCAAGAGAACGCGCGCTAACAGGAGAACCCTCAAAACATGCCACCGAAGTCTCGTACTGCGGCGGGGGCCAAGAAGGTCCGCCGTAAGGAAAAGAAGAATGTCGCGCACGGTCACGCGCACATCAAGAGCACCTTCAACAACACCATCGTCTCGATCACGGACCCGACCGGTGCCGTGATCGCGTGGGCGTCGAGTGGTCACGTGGGCTTCAAGGGCTCGCGTAAGTCCACCCCGTTCGCCGCGCAGATGGCCGCCGAGAACGCCGCCCGCAAGGCTGCTGAGCACGGCATGAAGAAGGTCGACGTCTTCGTGAAGGGCCCTGGTTCGGGTCGCGAGACGGCGATCCGCTCGTTGCAGGCGGCCGGCCTCGAGGTCGGCACCATCCAGGACGTGACCCCGCAGCCTCACAACGGCTGCCGCCCGCCCAAGCGGCGCCGGGTCTGAGGAACGGGGAGGAGTAAGAAGAAATGGCTCGTTACACCGGCCCCGCGACGCGTATTTCGCGTCGCCTCAAGGTTGACCTCATCGGCGGCGACCAGGCTTTCGAGCGTCGCCCCTACCCGCCGGGCCAGCACGGCCGCGGGCGCATCAAGGAGTCCGAGTACCTCCTGCAGTCGCAGGAGAAGCAGAAGGCTCGTTACACCTACGGCGTTCTCGAGCGTCAGTTCGTCCGGTACTACAAGGAAGCCGTCCGGCGTCCCGGTAAGACCGGTGAGAACCTGCTGCAGATCCTCGAGTCCCGTCTGGACAACGTGATCTACCGCGCCGGCATCGCCCGCACCCGCCGTCAGGCGCGTCAGCTGGTGAGCCACGGCCACTTCGTGGTCAATGGCGTCAAGGTCAACGTCCCGTCCTACCAGGTCACGAAGTGGGACATCATCGACGTGCGGCCGAAGTCGTTCGCGATGCTGCCCTTCGTCGCTGCCAAGGAGTCGTTCGGCGAGCGTCCCGTTCCCGCGTGGCTCCAGGTTGTTCCGTCCAACCTCCGGGTGCTGGTCCACCAGCTCCCGGAGCGCGCTCAGATCGACGTTCCGGTTCAGGAACAGCTGATCGTCGAGCTCTACTCGAAGTGATCCATTACCGGGCCGGAGATCCTCCGGCCCGGTATGGGTTCGCGCGGCGGCGCCCAGAGTGCGCCGCCGCGTCGCCATCCCTTTCGGTGTCATATGGCGGGCGCCGTTTGGAAAGGAATTAGGAAAGATGCTGATTTCCCAGCGGCCGGCTCTCGGCGAAGAGACGGTCAACGAGACCCGCTCCCGGTTCACCATCGAACCGCTGGAGCCCGGCTTCGGCTACACGCTCGGCAACTCGCTGCGGCGCACGCTGCTGTCGTCCATTCCTGGCGCGGCCGTGACGAGCATCCGCATCGACGGCGTGCTGCACGAGTTCACCACCGTTCCCGGAGTGAAGGAAGATGTCACCGACATCATCCTGAACCTCAAGGAGCTCGTGGTCTCCTCGGAAGAGGACGAGCCGGTCACCATGTACCTGCGCAAGCAGGGCCCCGGTGAGGTCACCGCTGCCGACATCGTGCCCCCGGCCGGTGTCACCGTGCATAACCCGGATCTGCACATCGCGTCGCTGAACGGCAAGGGCAAGCTCGAGATCGAGCTCGTCGTCGAGCGCGGCCGCGGTTACGTTCCGGCCCTGCAGAACAAGCAGGCGGGCGCGGAGATCGGCCGGATCCCGGTCGACTCCATCTACTCCCCGGTGCTGAAGGTGACCTACAAGGTCGAGGCGACCCGTGTCGAGCAGCGCACCGACTTCGACAAGCTGATCCTGGACGTGGAGACGAAGCCGTCGATCACGCCGCGGGACGCCGTCGCGTCGGCCGGTAAGACGCTGGTGGAGCTGTTCGGTCTCGCGCGCGAGCTGAACGTCGACGCCGAGGGCATCGAGATCGGCCCGTCGCCGCAGGAGGCGGACACCATCGCCGCCTACGCGATGCCGATCGAGGACCTGGACCTCACCGTCCGGTCGTACAACTGCCTCAAGCGCGAGGGCATCCACACCGTCGGCGAACTGGTCTCGCGCAGCGAGGCCGACCTGCTGGACATCCGCAACTTCGGTGCGAAGTCGATCGACGAGGTCAAGCTCAAGCTCGTCGGCCTCGGCCTCGCGCTGAAGGACAGCCCGCCTGGGTTCGACCCGACCGCGGCTGCGGCCAGCTACGACGGTGAAGGCTGGTCCGAGGGCGTCGACAGCATCACGGACGGAATTTCGGACAACGGCCACGACGATGGCCAGGACTACGCAGAGACGGAGCAGCTGTAAGGCCAGCTACGGCTCCCTCACCGGTAGGGGTGGGGGAGCCCCGGCCTCCAGCTGTGAGCTGAACGAGGAGAACCGATGCCCACCCCCACAAAGGGACCCCGTCTCGGCGGGTCGCCCGCGCACGAGCGGCTGATCCTGGCCAACCTGGCCACCCAGCTGTTCGAGCACGGCAAGATCACGACGACCGAGGCGAAGGCCCGGCGGGTGCGCCCGCTGGCCGAGAAGCTGATCACGAAGGCGAAGCGGGGCGACCTGCACAACCGTCGTCAGATCCAGCGCATCGTGCGCGACAAGGATGTCGTGCACAAGCTGATCGCCGAGATCGGTCCGTTCTTCGCGGAGCGTCCGGGTGGCTACACCCGGATCACCAAGACGATGGCGCGCAAGGGCGACAACGCCCCCATGGCCGTCATCGAACTGGTGGCCGAGAAGACCGTCACCGCCGAGGCCGAGGCCGCGCGCAAGACGAAGTTCGCCAAGGACGAGCCGAAGGCTGCCGCCCCGGCCGCCGAGGAGACCACTGAGGCCCCTGAGGTTGCCGACACGGCCGCCACCGAGGCTCCGGAGGCCACCGAGGCTCCCGCCGCTGACGAGGCCGCTGAGGCCCCCGCCGCGGACGCGGACAGCAAGAAGGACTGACGTCCTGACGGCACCGAACACCCCGGACGAGCCCGCCACTCCCACTGCGGAGGGCGGGCTCGTTCGTCTGCGTCTGGACGTTTCCTACGACGGCACCGATTTCTCCGGCTGGGCGCGACAGCCCGAGCGGCGCACGGTGCAGGGAGTCCTCGAAGAGGCGCTCGCGAAGCAGCCTCCAGGAGCCTCGGTCCCGAAGTCCGTCGTCGTCGCCGGCCGCACCGATGCCGGTGTGCACGCCGCCGGCCAGGTGGTCCACGTCGACGTGTCGACTTTAGCGGGCAAAACTCGATCCGGTCGCTTGGAACTGGACGGGCAGGGCATTCCTGACCTGGGGCGGATGCGCCATCGCTGGAATCGGTACCTGCCGGGTGACGTGCGCGTGCTCGATGCTCGCGTGGCCGCGCCCGGATTCGACGCCCGGTTCTCGGCCGTGCGGCGGCACTATCGCTACCGCGTCTCGGACGCGCCGTGGGGTGTCGATCCGTTGAGGCGTCACGACACCCTGGCCTGGGGACGTCCGCTCTCGATCGACGCGATGAACGAGGCGTCGGAGTCTCTCTTGGGGCTTCAGGACTTCGCGGCCTTCTGCAAACAGCGCGAAGGCGGGACGACCATTCGTGAGCTGCAGCGGCTTGTCTGGCGCCGGACCGGACCGCACGCTGTCGAGGTCGATGTCTCCGCTGACGCCTTCTGCCACTCGATGGTCCGAAGCCTGGTGGGTGCGCTGCTCCTGGTCGGTGACGGCCGTCGTCCGCTGACGTGGCCAGGCGACGTCCTGGAGAGCCGGACGCGAGACAGCGCTGTCGCTCCCGCACACGGCCTTACGCTGATGGCCGTCGACTACCCGCCGGACACCGAACTCGCGGCCCGCGCCGATCAAACGCGCGCCATGCGCACCCCCTCCTGACCCGGCCGCGGCGACGTTAGCGGGCTAATCGCGCTGCGGCGGGCGCGCCAGACGGCATCGACGATGCCTTTGAAGTCGTTCGCCAGGTCTTCCGCGGTGACGATGACGAAGCGCCAACCCTCAGCCTCCGCACGTCTTCGGCGCTTGCGATCGTAGGCTTGTTGTTTTGGTGTGTTGTGCCATTGGCCGTCGTATTCGATGGCGACCTTGTACTCCTTGTCTCCAAGGTCGAGGCGGGCGATGAAGTGGCCTGTCCGGGAGAAGACCTCGACTTGAGGTGTCGCGGCAATGCCGCCGGCGGCCAGCACGATGCGGACTTCCGATTCCGGAGGTGATTCCGCGCGAGGGTCGGACAGCCGTAAAGCGGTTCTGGCCAAGCGAATTCCCCGATTCCGGCGTCCGTAGAACTCCCCGTTGAGATGTAGATCGCTCAGCTTCTCGGCTTTCATGAACTGGTCCAGATCCGGGACGCCGATCCGGAGTCGTCGCACCCACCCGGATTTGCGAGGAGAAAGCCGGAGTAGCAGGTCCAGTGCGATTCGAGTTTTACGCGCGATACGAATGCCGTTCCACGGCTTCGATTCCTCGGGCTTGATCTCGGTACGCCGGACCTTGATACCGACTATCGGGCCGAAGCGTTGTTTCTCCGGTACGACCATCTCAACCGGATCATTGGGCCTGGCCAGCTCGACACCTTGAATGGTCGCGGCCGATCGTCCGGTCAGCACAGCTTCCGGAGGCGCCAGCAATGCGGCGCCGCGGCAACGCAGCTCGTGCGTGACCTCCACGTCGGCACGCGTGTAGACGTCCTGGAACAGCCTTCGGACGCTGGGGCCAAGTAGTTGGCTCGCCGTGATGAGGCCCGCCTTGCGCGCCACTGAGCCGCGGAAGACTTCGGGGAGATGAGATGAATCGAAGGGTTTGGTCATGTCTGCACGGTGATAGACAAGGCCGACAACACCTGGCCATCACCGGCCCCGCAAGGGCTATCTATCCACAACCCCCGCCTTGTCCACAGTCGGCGCTATTGCCCCTTGACGGACCAACTTCCCACCGGCTTCCCGACCCAAGTCGACTTTAGCGGCCTAATCGCGACGCGGGTGGGACGCAAAACGGGGGCACTGTCCGATGTGGACAATGCCCCCGCAGATCGCGATTAGGCCGCTAAAGTCGACGCGGGCGGGTCAGTCGCCGCGGCGTACGGGGCCTAGGAGCTGTTGCTCTTTCGCGGTGGTGACCAGGCGAAGCGGGCGCCAGAGGTTCCGGCCCAAGGCGACGACCTGGTCGTCCTTCAGTGTCGTGAGCTGCTTCATCATCTGCGGCGGGAGACGCCAGATCCGTGCGGCCAGTTCGGCCTGTCCCGGCGGGAGCCGCTGCATCAGCACCAGGTCGGCCGCGTTCGCGGTCGCCCCGGCCTGCGGGTGCAGGTACGGCAGCACGTAGACCGTCGTCTGCCACGGCGACCGCGGTGGGAACAAGTCCTGCGGTGTCGGACCGCCGTCGGTCACCACCAGCAGCGGCGCGTCCTCGGACGGGCGCGGAAGGTCCACAGGCGACAGCCGCCGGATCTGCACCAGCGGCGAAGGCCTGCCGTTGGGCTGATTCCCCGCGGCCTGCGGGAGGACCTGCCACGCGGCCGGGCGACCGGTCGCCACGACGACCCACGCCCCGACCGCCATCGCCCGCAGCGCGACCTGCCGAGCCAGGTACAGGCCACCGACCAGCACGATCCGGGTCGGCGTCGACCGCAGCGCGGAGATCGTCAGCGGTTCGCCCTTGAGCCCGGAGCCGAGGACGATCCCGCCTCGGTCGCCGGACGGGCTGATCGCGTCGAGCATCGCCGGGTCGACGGTGAATTCCGGGGCGACACCGGTGCTCTGGCCGGCGTCGCGCATACGGGTACTCATGCGGTGCCTCCGATCGGCAAAGTCGCGGAGAACCCGGAGATCTGCAGGCCGCGCAACGGCGTCAGCGCCACACCCAGCTTGTCCGAGACACTTTGCAGCCGTTGGTCGGCGGCGTCCAGTTCACGCGGGTTCCGCGCGCTCAGGCGCACGATTCCCCGCAGGCCGATTTTGCCTTCGTCCGCGGACGGCGAGATCGACATCGCCACCGTCGCCGACAGCGCGCGGACACTGGTCAGCGCGTTCAGACTGCCGCTGATCTTGCCCTTCGGCCAGCTGGTGATCGCGTAGCTCGCGTGCCCGATGCCCGCCGCGGTGACGCCGGTCCAGCGTTCCTGCAGACCGACTTTCGCGGGTGAACCGGCGACCGCGGTCAGTTCCGCGGCGGAAATGCTGGATCGCAGCAACTCGTCCGGGTCGAGCGGCCGGGTCGGCACGCCCTGGGACTCCAGGGCGTTGCGCACCCGCGACAGCGCGCCGATCAGCGCGCGGTGCGCGCCGACGACGCCGCCGCCACGTTCGCGGATGGCGGCCGGGCATCGGCGCGGGTCGAGCCGGATGGCGACCCATGTGGTCCGCCGCGCGGCCGCGGGAAGCGGGCCGAGCACCTCCATGTAGGAGCTGAGTGCCGGCGAGTCCGACGGAAGCGCGGCGCTGCCCGGATAGCAGTGCCAGATCATCTGGATCGAGTCGAGGACCACGCCGCGGTCCTCGAGGCACGGAGCGAGCGCGGACAGTGGCAGACTCGGCGCGCCACCCGCCTGGGTGATCAGCGCGGGCGCGGGCTCGACGAGCAGGACCGCGGTCCACGTCCCGTCGTTCCACGCGAGGCCGACCTGCTGGCGCTCGTGGTCCACGCCGTGCGCGACGACGAGATCGGGAACGGCGAGACGAAGCAGGTTCACTCTGGCGTCGTCGGGGCCGGTGACAGCGTCCTCTTCGGCGGCGAGCGTCTCGATGCTGCTCGGCGGAAGCGGATTCGCCACACGATCGTGCGAACGGAACATGTACCGCGTGGTGAGGCCGGCCCATTGGGTGAACCAGCGGCCGCCCCAGCGCAGGAACGCGATGATGATCGCGAACCCGAGTACGCCGATCGCGATCCACTTCAGCTTCATGTCGATCGCGAGCAGGACCAGGCCGATCGCGAGCCCGAGTTCGAGCACGACCAGATTCGCCACGGGAAGCGGACCGAGATTGATCCCGCCGGTCCGTCGTCGCGTCGGCGCGGCGATCCGTGCCGCTGGAGCGGCGGGCGGACCAGACTGCGGGCCGGGGTCACCGGGCGGGGGACCGCCAGGGCCGCCTGGCCCACCGGGGCCTCCCGGACCACCAGGGCCACCGGGGCCCCCAGGCCCTCTTGGGCCACCAGGACCTCCCGGACCACCGGGGCCAGGGCCCTGTGGTCCGCCGGGCCCTCCAGGGCCACCGGGACCGCGAGGAACACCGGGACCGCCAGGGCCTCCGGCCGGGCCACCAGGGCCGCCTGGTCTGCCGGGCCTCGGCGGCGGCCCCGGCGGACGACCCGGCGGTTGCGGCCCCGGAGGGCCGGGCGGACGTGGAGGAGTGGTGACGGACATCCGCGCTTTCTCTTCCCCTCGTGCGTGCTGCGTACCCGGAAAGCCGGTCCCGAGGAACTTGACACTAGCTGGAGTTGGTAGAAACCCCACACCAGACGGTCCCCGTACGGCTATCCTGCGGAACCGTACCGCGACGGGGAGGACTGTAGGTCGAGAATGCCATCAACACCGACTACTAAGTCTCAAGTTCAGGCTTATCAGTTCGTTCTGCGCCGGATGCAATCCGCGCTGGTCCGTCGCGATGCAGTCATGCTCCATGACCCGATGCGCACGCATACGCGAGCCACCATCGTGGGTATCGTGCTGGCCGCGCTGGGCGTCCTGGTCTTCGTCATCTGGGGACTGCTGAGCCCGAAGCCTTCCGTGCCGGACGCGGGCAACATCGTGATCGGTGAACAGTCCGGAACGGTGTACGTCGTCGCGGGGAACCCGAAGAAACTGGTTCCGACCTTCAATCTCGCCTCCGCGCGGCTGCTGATCATCGCGCAGTCGAAGCAAGGGGCGCAGCAAGCGGGGACCAAGCCTTCCGGGCCGCAACAGGCCTCCGAGGTGAAGAACCCCACAGTCGTCTCGGATGAACAACTGAAGAGCATTCCCCGCGGTCAGCTCATGGGCATTCCCAACGGCCCGCAACTGATGCCGACGGAAGCCCAGCGCGCCAGCCCGGACTGGGGCGTGTGCGATGAGGTCATCTACGACCCGTCGGTGCCGAAGCCCGATCTCTCCAAGACGGAGACGACCGTCTACGCGGGTGTGAAGCAGCTGGGAAGCCGTGAGCTCGGTCAGAACGAGGCTCTGCTGGCCAAAGGGGCCAACGGCAGGACCTATCTGGTCTACCGGCTGGCGGCGAATCCCAACCTGCCGAACGCGAACGCCGTCAAAGCCGAGATCAAGCCCGACGCGAGCGCCGTCCTTTCCGCATTGAAGCTGCCGGACCAGCCCCGCGGGATCTCCCAGGGCCTGCTGGACGCGATTCCCGAGGTGCCCGAGCTGAAGCTGCCGGACGTCCCTGGCAAGGGGGAGAAGCCCAACTACGAGATCGAAGGCCTGAGGGTCGGAGACGTCTTCTCCACCGAGCAGGCCGAAGGACAGAAGAACTTCCACCTCATCCTGAGGGAAGGTATCCAGCCCATTTCCCCGGCGGTGGCGGACATCGTCCAGACCGGTAAGAACGACGGCAGCACCTCGGTGATGTCCGTCGCGCAGGGCAAGATCCGCAACGTCACGCGGGTGACGACAGGGCAAAACGGCTTCGTCGAGCTCGATGCCTACCCCCAGAGCGTGCCGACGGTGCTCAACGCGACTCAGGGCTCCAAGGTCTCCTGCCTGAGCTGGTCCATCGCCGGCGAAGGCGGCAGCCGGGACGGGCACACCGCGGTCTTCGTCGACGACAAGCTGCCGAAGGGCAGGAACGCCGACGGATCCGCGCCCGGCGTCAAGATCGGCACTCCCGGCCCGGTCGGCGCGCCGATCAACAGCTTCTACATGGAGCCGGGGTACGCGGCCGTCGTCCAGTCGGCGACCGGCAAGGAGACCTTCGACAAAGGGCCGATCCAGCTGATCTCCGATCGCGGCATCCGTTACGGCGTCCCTGACGCTGTGACGGCGGACTCGATCGGGCTCAACAAACGCGTTCCCGCGCCCGAGTCCATCGTCCGGATCCTGCCCACGGGCGCTTCGCTGAACACGCAGGACGTGCTCCGCACCTTCGACACGGTGCCGATCGACGACAGGGCGGGCTCGGTCGCCACGCAGCCGCAGCAGGGCTCCGGCGGGTAGCTGTTCTGGGGAACCCTTTGGACGGCGCGCGCGTCTGAACGCCCAAGCGGTATCGGGTGAGTGGAGGGTGCAGTGGCCGGCCTGAAGATCGACGGCACCATCGTCGTCGACTATGCGAAGCGGGTGGACGCGGCCGCCGGAGAGCTCGATCTGGCGGCCGCCGAGGTGACCGGGGACGGCATCACCGTCGAGTCCCACGGGGCGTTGGGGGAGGAGTTGGGCCTCGGCGCGTCTTATGGGCGTGCGGCCGAGGCCATCCGACGTCAGCTGGAGGAGGGCGCGGCCGCGCTGAGGTCGGCGTCGGAGGCCCTGCACACGGTGACCGCGCGGCACGCCGGGCACGACGAAGAAGCCGCCCAGATGATCAAACGCGCCGTGGAGCTCTGAATCGCATGATCGCCGAGTCGGAGAACCCGACCGATTCCATCCCGCACCCGAAGGCCACCCGCGCCGCCGCTCCGGAGGCGGCCCGGATCGAGATTAGCCCGCTAAACTCGACTGGGGCGGGCGGTGAAGACCTGGTCGAGGCCGCGGCACCGCATCTCGCCTTCGTCTCGGAGCTGTCCGGCCACCTGGGACTGATCGATCCTGTCGAGGCCTACTTGACGCCGCTGGCGGGGCGCTGGGAGGACCTGAAGGACGAGGCCGACCGGCTCCGGAAAGCGGCGGCGACTGCCGGCACCGTTTCGAAAGAACTGTCGGAGGATCTCGGCCGCCTCGACGCAGGCTGGTCCGGCAAGGACGCTGACGCGTTCGTCGCGTACATCGGGGACATCAAGATCGCGGGCTCCGACGTCGAGGACGCACTCACCACGCTGGCGGGTTCGCTCGACGAACTGGTGCTGTCGATCCGTCGCATCCTGACCGATCTCGTCGAGGTCCTGGTCGATACGGCCGAATTGACCTCCGAGACCGCGATGCTGCCGGTCGGCGGCGTTCGACGGGCGCGGACTCAGCTGGAGGACGCGCAGGAGTCGGCCAAGGCGCTCTACGAAGCCGCTCGCAACGTGATCGAGGGCTTCGTACGGCTTTGTGATGGCGTCGACGATCCTGACGGCGCGTCGCGGAGCATCGAGATCGCCCATCGGTACCCGCAGGACGAGTTCAAGCTCCAAGACGATTCCGCGCCGGCGAGCGAGCCGGTGCAGGAGAAGGGCGTCCCCGAAACGGATTCCAGTGCCGCGTCCGACGAGCAGTCGACGTCGCCGTCCGCGGCCGATCCGGCCGACGGCCGGAAGACCGGGTCTCAGGAACCTCTGATCGAGCAGGGACAGGCGCCGATCCCGGAGGTCGCGCCCGTGCAGGCCGCTCCGGCTCAGGGGCAGGCCACCGGGTCGGGATCGGGGATGATGCCGATGGGGATGGCGCCCATGATGGGGATGGGCGCGGGCGGCGGCGGAGGCGGGACCGCTCACCAGTCGAAGACGCGGCCTGCCTCGAAACCGTCCGATGTGGTCGGTGAGCCCGGTCAGGTCGTCCCGCCCGTGATCGGCGAGGACGACACCCCGCGGAAGCCCGCTCCGAAACCCAAGCCCGCCAAGTAGGTGCCCTCACGGGCGACTCGATGTTCGCGGGCTAATCGCGATCTGGACGGCTCGAAGGCGAGTCCCGGCAGATCGCGATTAGCCCGCTAACATCGCACGTTCTAGGGGGTCTTGCGGGCGGGGGCGGGGGTCGGCCGGTTGCGGCGGACCGAGTGCACCACGAACAGTGTGACGAGCAACGCCACCAGGCCCCCGCCGGTCCCGGCGAGCGCGACGATCATCGGCGCGGAATCGCGGTCGTTCGACGGCGGCAGATTCGCGGGCAGCGGGACCGGCTTGGCCTTGTCCGCCTCCGACGGCACGATCGCCGTCAGCGCCGCGATCGGGTCGATGACCCCGAAGCCGACGAAGTTGTCCCGGCCGCCCGGCGCCGCGGGGTGCTGCGCCGTCGCCTTGATCCGGTTCATCACTTCACGCGCTTTCAGCCCTCTGAACTTCGCGCGCACAAGAGCGGCCACTCCGGCGACGTACGGTGCGGCGAAGCTGGTCCCCTGGATGGCGCCGGGTTGCCCGTTGCCCTCGATGGTCAGGTTGGCCAGGCTGCTCGATCCGTCCGCCGGGTCGAGCGAAATGATCTTGGTGCCCGGGGCGGCGACGCTGACCCACGGCCCGTTGACGCTGAAATCCGCGACACCGCCGGTGTCGTCGATCGCCGCGACGGACAGCACGTCGTCGGCGAACCACGGCGGCGTGACGATCATCTTGGGAGACTTGGGGTCCGGCTGGTCGTTCTGCGGGCACTTGTCACCGACGTTGCCTGCCGCCGCGACGACGACGACGTCGTGCTCGACGGCGTAGTTCACCGCCGCCTGGAGTTGCTGCTCGCCTTCGGTGATGCCGCCGGTGGCCGGGCGACAGTTGTCGACCGACATGTTGATCACCTGAGCGCCCCTGTCGACGGCGCGGACCACGGCCTGCGCGAGCGTCTTCAGAGTCCCCGCGGTCTTGCCCTGTTCCTGCTGGCGTCCGCCCTTGTCCTGACCGGGCGCTGTCCCGTCCGCCGAACCTCCGACAGCGCCGTTTCCCTGTGAGGACGGCGGAAGCTGTGAACCCGGCGGGTTGTTCGACGAAGCAGGCGGACCGGAACTGGACGAGGGCGGCGCAGGCGGCTCGGCCTTCTTCTCCGCCTTCTCGTAGTTCTGGCTCGACTGCCGGATCGACATGATCGTGGCGTCCGGTGCGACCCCGCGGAACCCGATACTCGCGTCGGGCGGGTTCGCGGCGATGATCCCCGCAACCTCGGTGCCGTGGCCGTCGCAGTCTTCGAGCCCCGGTGCCTTGCCGCCGTTGGGAGTCGCGACGTAGTCGCCCCCCGATTCGACGCGACCGTTGAAGTAAGGGTGCGCGGTGACACCGGTGTCGATCACCGCGACCTTGATGTTCGCGCCGACCGAACCGGTGGCGCCGCGCATGAGCTCGTGCACCTTCTGGATCTGCAGGTACTCCTGGCCCCACGGGCGGTTCTTGATGTCGACCTGGTCGCCGCCGAGCTTGCTGCGTTGCACGCACTGCGTCTTCTGCTCGTAAGTCTCGTCCGGCTTGCCTGTGTCCGCCGGCCTCTTGGACGGGTCCACCGGAGGTGGCGTCGCGTAGTAGCCACCGGCGTCCGGCGCGACATTGCTTTGCTGCGCCCACGCGGGAAGCGCCACCGACGCCGGCGAGAGAACACCGATTCCGGCCGCCAGCAGCACCGTTCCGGTACGTCCGGCGAGGCCGAGGTGGCGGACGCGCGTCCCCCTGGACTTCCGCGCTGCGGCCATCAGAGCATCATCCGATCGGGTCGTCACTTGAAGTTGAGGTGGCGCAGCGTCGTGTAGAGGTCCATGACGCCGAGCGCCAGCGGGAGCACCGTCGCGATGAAAACGGCCTCGAAGATCTCCACGGTCCGTCGCAGCGGCGGCGAGAAGCGCTGGTTCGGGAAGATCACGCCGACCACGAGCGCGGCGGCGCCGATCAGCAGCAGCGCGCCGAACACGAACAGGACGCGGTTCAGCGGGCTCGCCGACCACATCCAGCCGAGCAGGATGCCCGCGCCGGACACCATGCCGGTGGTCAGCAGCGCGATGGCCTGCGCGCCGTTCGCGTACGCCCGAGCCCTCAAGAGCAGGACCAGCGTGGCGACCACGCCGAGGATCTTCCCGAAGATCGACGGAGACGTGGAGGCGATGATCGCGAACAGCGCCGTGGCCGCGCCGCAGCCGGTCAGCAGACCGGTCATGTATTCGTGGGCGACCGCGGTACGGCGCTCGATGGCGCGGTAGTCGGGGAAGCCCGAGTCTTCCTTGAGTTCTTCGGCGCTGCCGGGAACATGCGGTGTCGGCAGCGCCGCGAGCTTGATCGTCGCGCGCGGCAGGATCGAGATGCAGGCCAGCGAGAACGCGGTCGCGCCGGCGGCGACACCGGCGATCGGGGTGTCGATGAGGGTCGCGGCCAGGAACGTCAGCGCCGAGATCGTGGCCGTCGTCGCGGCCGCGATGAAGGTGGTGATCCCGTGCCCGATGACGAGGATGCAGACCGCCGCCACGATGATCACGAGGGTGCTCGCGAGCAGCAGATTCGCCCACAGAGACAGCCCCGGCACGATGTAGAACCCACTGACGAAGGCCAGCGGCAGACCGCCCGTCGCGGCGATCAGCACCCCGGTCGCCTCGGCCTTGTAGGCCTTGGCCAGCGTCGCGCCGACCGCGACGCACGCGATCGCGCCGACACCGCCCGCGATCGCGGCGGCGAGGGCGTTCCCGCCGTAGAACGACCCGCTGGTGAAGAGCGCGAGAGCCGAGAAGAACAGCGCCAGGCCACCCGCGATGTGCCCGAAGCGGCGCGCCGTCTCCTTGGTCCACGGCCGGAAGCTGTCCGGGGACGACTCGGCGATCGCGTCGACGACGTCGTCGTACAGCGGGGGCGGCGGGTTCTCGTTGCGCTTGCGCAACTGCAGCAGTTCGCCGTCGACGACACCGAGGGACGCGAGGGTCCGGCTCGGGTCGAGCGGCGCGTCGCCTAGTTTCGCCAATGCCCAGCCGCCGTGGCGGGCGCCGCCGTCCGGCGTCGCCTCTTTCGCCATTTCCAACAGCATGGGCAGCAGGTCCGCCACCGCGACGTCAGCCGGCAAAGCCACGTCGATCCGGGTGCGTGGCGCGACCACCGTCACCCTGCTGAATACCGTCGTGCCCGTTGCCACTGCCTTCCCCCTGCCCTGAGACTCTGGTCCTCGGGGAACCTATACCGAACCCGAGTGCCCACATCATCGACTGTCGGAAAAAGACCGGCAAAAGTAGGAGAGCCGACCTCCGGGACCCCTCCGTGCGGCCGCCGGCACTCGACTTTCGCCCCCTAATCGCGATGCTTAGGGTCCCTAAGCATTCCGGAGGGCGCCCGCCCCCAGATCGCGATTAGGGGGCGAAAGTCGAGACCGGGGTCTGGGGCGGCCGGATCGCGATTAGCCCGCTAAACGCACGTCGGCGGGGCCGGAGCCCTACACTCCCGACATGCGTAGGGTCCCGGAAGGGGCCGTTCTCGGCGTTGTCCGGATTTCCACCGGTCACGTTCGATAGGTTGTCTCGCGCACCAGTACGCGCACCAACGGTGGCCGCCATCGTCGAGTTTGAAGAGGGGTCCTTCGATGAGCACGCTGCAGTTCAAGAAGTCACCGCGGCTGGCGGCGCCGCGCCCGCCGGGCGGCGAGGTGCATCTCGAACCGCCGCCTGAGGTGCCGCGCACTATCCCCGGCAACATCGTCATGAAGCTGCTTCCCGCGGTGATGATCGTCGCTTCCCTCGGGATGATGGTCTTCATGTTCACCACGGGTGGACGCAATCCCATGATGATGATGATGGGCGGCATGATGGTGCTCAGCACCGTCGGCATGATGGCCGGTGGTGGGGGCAAGGGCGGCGGCGCCAAAAAGGCCGAGATGGACGAGGACCGCAAGGACTACCTGCGCTACCTCGGCCAGATGCGCGACAGGGCCCGCGAGGCCATGGTCGACCAGCGCGCCGCTCTCGAATGGGTCCACCCCGACCCGCAGACCCTGTGGTCGCTGGCCGCGAGCCGCCGTATGTGGGAACGCCGCCAGAACGACCAGGACTTCCTCCACCTCCGCGTCGGCCGCAGCTCGCACCGTCTCGCGACGCGGCTCGTGCCGCCGCAGACCGGCCCGGTCGACGAACTGGAGCCGATCGCCACGCTGGCCCTGCGCCGGTTCGTCCGCGCGCACTCGATCGTCCCGGACCTGCCGACGCAGATCACCCTCCGCGGGTTCGCCGCGGTCAGCATGCAGGGCGACCGCGGCCTCACCCGCGGCCTCACCAGGGCGATGCTGGCCCAGCTGGTCACCTTCCACAGCCCCGACGACGTCCTCATCGCGGTCGCGACGGCGGGCCGCGCCAAGGAGGAGTGGGAGTGGGCGAAGTGGCTGCCGCACGCCCAGCACCCGGCGCTCGCCGACGGTATCGGCCAGCTGCGCATGATGGCGGGTTCCCTCGCGCAGATCGAGCAGTGGCTCGACGAGGAACTCCGTGACCGCCAGCGGTTCTCCCGCAACGCGACGCCCGCCCCGGACCAGCCGCACGTCGTCATCATCGTCGACGACGCCGAGGTCACCCGCGAAGAGCAGATCATCCTCGAAGAGGGTCTGGTCGGCGTCACCCTGATCGACCTTTCCGACTCCATCGGCAACCTCGCGGCCCGTCGTGGCCTGCGGCTGGTCGTCGAGGAAGACCGCCTCGGCGCGCGCAGCGCCGGCGGCGTCGAGTGGTTCGGCCGCCCGGACACGCTCAGCGTGGTCGAATCCGAAGCACTGGCGCGCCTCCTCGCCCCGTACCGCGTCGGCACCGCCGCACAGGACGCCGCCGAGGAAGAGCCGCTGCTGTCCAACCCTGGTCTGCTCGAACTGCTGGGCATCCCCGGCGACCCGATGACCTTCGACGTCCAGCAGGCCTGGCGCCCGCGCCCGGTGCGGGACCGCTACCGCGTCCCGTTCGGCGTCGGCGAGTACGGCCAGCCGGTCGAGCTGGACATCAAGGAAGCCGCGATGGAGGGCATGGGCCCGCACGGCCTGTGCATCGGGGCGACCGGTTCCGGTAAGTCCGAGTTCCTCCGGACGCTGGTGCTGGGCATGCTCGCCACGCACTCGTCGAGCACGCTGAACTTCGTCCTCGTCGACTTCAAGGGTGGTGCGACGTTCCTCGGTCTGGACGCCGCCCCGCACGTTTCCGCGGTCATCACCAACCTCGCGGACGAGGTCACGCTGGTCGACCGTATGAAGGACGCGCTGGCGGGCGAGATGAACCGGCGCCAGGAGGCGCTGAAGAACGGCGGTAACTTCAAGAACGTCTGGGAGTACGAGAAGGCCCGCGAGAACGGCGCCGACCTCGACCCGCTGCCCGCGCTCTTCATCGTCTGTGACGAGTTCTCCGAGCTGCTGGCCGCGAAGCCGGACTTCATCGACCTGTTCGTCGCCATCGGACGGCTGGGCCGGTCGCTGCAGATGCACATGCTTCTCGCGTCGCAGCGGCTGGAAGAGGGCAAGCTGCGCGGTCTCGACTCGCACCTGTCCTACCGCATCGGCCTGAAGACCTTCTCCGCCGCGGAATCCCGTGCCGCGATCGGCGTGCCCGACGCGTTCGAGCTGCCGTCCGTGCCCGGTGGCGGTTACCTCAAGTACGACACCTCGACGCTGGTCCGCTTCAAGGCCTCGTACGTCTCGGGCCCGTACCGGCCCGCGGGCATCAAGGCGGCGGGCCCGGTCGCGACCGTGGTCCGCGCGGACAAGCGGCCGCAGCTGTTCGTCCCGGACTTCGTCGAGCTGCCGAAGGAACCGGAGCCGCAGCAGATCGAGGCCGCCCCGGTGGAAGAGGCCAAGTCGGAGGAGGCCGTCGAGCCCAGTGAGCTCGACGTGATCGTGTCCCGGCTGATCGGCCAGGGCCCGCCCGCGCACGAGGTGTGGCTGCCGCCGCTGAAGGAACCGAACTCGCTCGATACGCTGCTGCCGAACCTGAACCCCACCGACGACCGCGGTCTTTCCCCGGTCGGGTTCTTCGGCAACGGACGGCTGCAGGTGCCGATGGGCATCGTCGACCGTCCGTACGAACAGCGACGTGACCTGCTCTGGGCCGACTTCGCCGGTGCCGCCGGGCACGGTGTGATCGTCGGTGGCCCGCAGTCGGGCAAGTCGACCATGCTCCGGACGCTGATCATGTCGATGGCGCTGACCCACACCCCCGAGGAAGCGCAGTTCTACGCGCTCGACCTCGGTGGCGGTACGTTGGCCGGTCTCCAGGGCCTGCCGCACGTCGGTGGCGTCGCCGTCGCCCGGCGCGAGCCGGACAAGGCCCGCCGGATCGTGGCCGAGCTGACCACCCTGCTCACCGAGCGGGAAGGCCGGTTCGGTGCCATGGGCATCGACTCCATGAACGAGTTCCGCAACCGCAAGCGCCGCGGCGAGATCAAGCCCGAGGAAGACGCCTTCGGTGACGCCTTCCTGATCGTCGACAACTGGAAGGCGCTGCGGGACGACTTCGACGAGCTGGAGGTCTCGATCACCAAGCTCGCCACCCAGGGTCTTTCCTACGGCGTGCACGTGATCATCGCGGCGAACCGGTGGGCGGACATCCGCCCGGCGATCAAGGACATGATCGGTACCCGGTTCGAGCTGCGCCTCGGTGACCCGAGCGAATCGGACATCGACCGCCGGGTCGCGGTGAACGTCCCGGCCGGACGTCCCGGCCGCGGGCTGACCAGGGACAAGCTGCACCTGCTGACCGGGCTTCCCCGTATCGACGGATCGAGCAACCCGGACGACGTCGCCGCCGGTGTCGCCGACGCGGTGGCGAAGATCAAGGCCGCGTGGCGGGGCCGCCCGGCGCCGCAGGTCCGCCTGCTGCCCGAGATGGTCACCTACGACGAGGTCCTGTCCATCGATTCCAAGCGCAACACGAAGCTGGTGCCGATCGGCGTCAACGAGGAAGACCTCCAGCCGATCTACCTCGACTTCGCCGCCGATTCGCACTTCTACGCGTTCGCGGACGGCGAGTCGGGCAAGACGAACCTGCTGCGGCAGATCACCAGGGGCATCACCGAGCGGTACACGACGCAGGAAGCGGTCATCATCCTCGTCGACTACCGCCGCACGATGCTCGGCTTCGTCGGCGGGGACCAGCTGCTCGGCTACGCGGTTTCCGCCGCGCAGCTGGACAGCATGGTCAAGGACGTCCACGGGTCGATGACCCGGCGGCTCCCCGGTCCGGACGTCACGCAGGAGCAGCTGAAGACCCGGTCGTGGTGGACCGGTCCGGAGCTGTTCGTCATCGTCGACGACTACGACCTGGTCGCCACGCAGTCGGCCAACCCGCTGAAGCCGCTCGCCGAGTTCCTCGCGCAGGCGAAGGACGTCGGTCTGCACGTCATCGCGGTGCGCCGGAGCGGTGGCGCGAGCCGGGCGATGTTCGACCCGATCCTCGGCAAGCTCAGGGAGATCGCGGCGCCCGGTATGGTCATGAACGGCTCACGGGACGAGGGCAACCTCGTCGGCAACGTGAAGCCGAGCCAGATGCCTCCGGGCCGGGGAAACCTGGTGACCCGGAAGCACGGCAAGCAGCTCATGCAGGTCTCGTGGATCCAGCCGGACTGACCTCCCGCGGAACCAGGTGAGGGACGGGCCGGGCGTGGGGTGACGACGACGATCTGCGGGAGTGGCTTGTGACTGTGCGGGTAGCGGTGGACTTCGGGACATCGAGCACCTGCGTAGTCGCTTCGATCAACGGCCGCGAACCGCAGGTCGTCGTGGTGGACGGGCAGCCCCTGATGTCGTCGGCGGTCTACGCCGCGCCGGACGGGACGCTGTTCGTCGGCCAGGAGGCGGAACGGCAGGCGGCGGTCGATCCGTCGCGCTACGAGCCGAATCCGAAGCGCCGGATCGACGAAGGCGACCTGCTGCTGGGTGACAACGTCCTCCGCGTGACCGACGTCGTCCACGCCGTGCTGAAACGCGCGGTGACCGAGGCGCGCCGGCTCGCCGGTGACGCCGAGGTCGAACTGCTCGTCCTGACCCACCCGGCCGATTGGGGCGCGACCCGGACCCGTCTGCTCCGGCAGGCG
This sequence comes from Amycolatopsis alba DSM 44262, assembly GCF_000384215.1. Lineage (NCBI taxonomy): Bacteria > Bacillati > Actinomycetota > Actinomycetes > Pseudonocardiales > Pseudonocardiaceae > Amycolatopsis > Amycolatopsis alba. The sequence continues at coordinate 4,495,045 of NZ_KB913032.1, forward strand.
GCGGGCGGGCTCGCGCGTCAGGTCGCCCTCGTGCCGGAGCCGGTCGCCGCGGCGGTCTATCACGCGGCGACGTTCGCCCCGGCCGATCTCAACTCCGAACGCACCGTCGAGTTCAGCGGCCGCCCCGGCGACGCCCTCGCGGTACTCGACCTCGGCGGCGGCACCGTCGACGTCTCCGTGGTCCAGCGCATGCCCGGCGGACCGGCGGATCGAGGTTTGCCCGCTAAACGCGCTGGGTTCCAGGTGCTGGCCACCCGCGGGGATCCGAGCTTCGGCGGGGCCGACGTCGACCAGGCGCTCCTGGAGCACGTGGGTTCGCTGGTGTCGTCCGCCGACCCGCCGGAATGGCGGAAGCTGGTCGAAGGCCGCGAACTGACCGACAGGCGGCGCCGCCGAGTTCTGCGGCAGGACGTGCGCGGCGCGAAGGAGACGCTGTCCCGGCACGCGTACACCGACGTGCCGATGCCGCCGCCGTTCGCCGACGCGCACGTGACCCGTGAGGACCTCGAGCGGATCATCGCGGGCCCGCTCGGCCGGGCGGTCGAGCTGACCGTGGCCGCGATCGGTGACTCCGGGCTGCGGCCCAAACAGCTGACGGCGATCTTCCTGGTGGGCGGGTCGAGCCGGATCCCGATGGTGTCCCGGCTGGTGCACGAGCGGACCGGTGTCGTGCCCACCACGCTGGACCAGCCGGAGACCGTGGTCGCCCGCGGTGCCCTGCGCGCGGTGCTGATCGACCCGGACCGGACGGGCTCGCTGGCGGGCTCCGCGGTCTCGCGGGTCGGTGGCGCCCCCGCCCCGGCCCCCGCCGACCGGCGCCCCCAGTTCCCCCACCAGCCTGCCCCGCCCCCGCAGATCGCGTTTAGCCCGCGAAACTCGACACGGCCGCAGGGGCCGCCGTCGCCGCCCATGGGTCAGCAGGGGATAGCGGCCCCGGCGCCGTGGCGGCCGGGTGAGCCGTCCCGCGAGACCAAGCCCGCCGAGCGGGGCGGGAAGAGCAAGAAGACGCCCTGGATCATCGCCGCGGCCGCGGTGGCCGTGGCGGCGGTCGTCGGCGGTGTCCTCTTCGCGGTCAACAGCGGGGATGCCGAGCCGGAAGGCCGGACGTTCGCCCAGTACGACTACCGCTTCATCGCGCCGATGGACTGGACCCAGACCGACGACCGCGTCGCCAAGCGCCAGGTGGTGATCCATCCGAACGAGTCCCTCGACGGGGACGACCTCGTGGTCGCCCAGGAGTACGTGATGGACTACGACGCCACCGCCGACAGACAGAAACTCGTCGACGAACTCGGCACCGGCGCGGGAGCGGATCCGGCCAAATACAGCGGCTTCAACGGTTCCGCGAACTACGCCGGCAAGACCGTCGTCTACTACCGCGAGACCAAGCCGAAGGCCCGCGTCGACTGGTACGTCGTCGCCCAGGGCAAGATCCGCGTCCACATCGGTTGCCAGTACGGCACCGGCTCACCGTTCGAACAGCGGGTGAGCGCGGCCTGCGAGCAGGTCGTCAAAACGATGGCGGTCGTCAACTGAAGGGGGAGGCGCATGCCACCCGAACCCGAGACAGCCGCTGAACACTTCGCGCGTACAGGGCGCGACGCGGTCACCTATGCCCGGCAGGTCGCCCGCACGGCCAAGGCGCGATACGAACGCCGCCGGGGCGAGAACGCCGAACTGGCGAAGCAATTCGGCAAGGGGCGGCTCGCCGGCGGCGAGACCGCGCCGACGCCGAGCGTCCTGCGGAACGCCGCGAAACGGTTCCGCGCGGGCGCCGGTCTTCCGGTTCCCGCTTTGCCCCCGGCGGCAGACTTGGTTCCCTTTCGGCCAGAACCGGTGTCCCGGCGGCCACGTGTGGGTGACGACGACGAGGACTTTTCGCAGTCGCGAATCATGCGCCGCGTCGATTGATCGTTCACTGTGCACTTGCGAAATCCCGTGGTGAAAGCGCTTTTCTTCGCGCGAATCCCCGCGTGCCCGCCGGGTCCTCGCGTTCGGTTCCCGCCGGGAGCGTTAACGCAAGCAACTACTTGAAACCAAGGAGCGACAAGAGGGAACCAGACGTGGCAGTGTCTCCGTCGTAGGTCCGTACCAAACGAACTTCACCGAGTACGGATAACCACGAACGAAGGGGGCAACTCCCATGGCTGGCGGATTTACCGGGACAGTTGAGCAGTTCACCGAGTCCGAGAAGCGCGTGACCGAGGTCCGCGTCGCGATGGACCAGAACCTCAGCAAGCTCCGCGACAACATCGAGGCCACCCGCGCGGGCTGGACCGGCGACGCGGCGCTCGCGTTCAACAACGTGATGACCCGTTTCGACGGTGCGGGCCGCAAGCTCAACCAGGCCCTCCAGAACATCGGTGAGCTCCTCGAGCAGGCCGGTTCGAAGTACAACGCGACCGAGCAGCAGCAGCAGGAGCTCATCAAGTCGGTCAACCAGGGCTTCGGCGTCCTCGGCTGATTCGGCTCCACCGCACCAAAACACACGACTTTTCTTTTTGACTGGAGGATCTTATGGGCGAGATGAAGGTCGATTACGCCACGATTCACGCGGCGGCCGACGACTGCAAGAGCACCGGTGGCGAGCTGGAAGGCCTCTTCGGGCAGCTGAAGAGCGACCTGTCGCCGCTGGTCAACACCTGGGACGGTGACGCGAAGGTCGCGTACATGGCCGCTCAGCAGGAGTGGGACAACAGCTTCGAGGAGCTCAAGCAGCTTCTCGCGCAGGTCGCCGGCGTGCTGCCGCAGCTGGCCGACGGCTACCAGAGCACGGAGCAGGGCGTCACCGGCCTGTTCTGAGTCTCACGCTCGGAACGAGCAACGGCGGGCAGGCATCTTCGGATGCCGAGCCCGCCGTTTCGTTTGTCCGGAAGAAAAAAGCCGCGACGGGTGGGCCGCCGCGGATTTTCGCGTCAGTGCGGCGCGCCGACCTCGAATTCCGGGGTGGTGTTCAGCACCCGGACGGTGACCTTCTTCTGCTGTCCGGAAAGATCGATCGTGCACTCGAAGGTGGTGCCGTTCTCCACCGGTTGGCCGGAAGGACACGCCACGTTTTTCACGTCCGGCTCCCCGTAGTGCTCGCTGAGCACACGGGTGACACCGTCCTGAACGGACTTCTGATCGAGGGTGTCGCCGGCGAACGCGCCCAGCAGCCAGGCCCCGACACCGCCCGCGACCACCACGGCCGCGGCGATTCCGCCGATCAGCAAAGCCTTCTTGGAAACCTTCGGCTTCTTCTCCGGTCCGGACCCGAAAGCGCCGAGCCCGCCGTACTGCGACGACTGTGCGGGCTGTGCGGGCTGGAACCCTCCGCCGTACTGTCCTTGCGGGGGAGTGCCCGGATTTTGTTGCTGTGCCTGCCAATCCTGCTGGGGCGCGGGCTGCTGCTGCGGTTGCTGCCAGGCCGCGCCCGGCGCCGGCGGGCCACTTTGCTGCCAGGGCCCGGAAAACGAGCCGGTGACGCCGGGCTGGCCGGCCTGCTGCCACTGCCCCGTGTACGAGCCGGTGCTCGCCGCGCCCGCGTCGTTCTGCTGCCACTGCCCGGCATGCGGCCCGGTGGCCTGGCCCTCCTGCTGCCAGCCCTGCTGCTGGTTCGCGGGATTCGCGGGCGGCTGCCACCACTGCTGCGGCTGCTGAGGTTGTTGCTCGGTCATGCTCAGACGCCCTTCAGCTCGTTGAACCGGCGGTTGAAGTCGTCCTTGGCCGCCTTGTCCGGCAGCACGGTGATCTGCGAGGCGTCCGGCAGCTTCGGCAGATCCTGCGTGCTCGCTTTGCCGGTGAAGCGGAAGTCGTAGCGCAGCTCGATCTTGTGCCCGTTGCCCTCGATCTTCGCGTCCATCACGATCTGGTTCAGCGTCCCGTCCGAGTTCAGGGAGACGGTGGTCCGCACCGGCGCCTTCTTCATCTCGTCCGTGATCCCCCCGCTGATCGACGGCGGGAGGATCTCGACCCGCCGTTCGATGAACTTCCCGAACGGGACGTCGGCGGTCAGTTCGATCCGCTTGTCCGGGAGGCTTTTGGCGCCCTTCACGACCTTCTTGTCCGCGTTGTAGGACACGGCGATCGCGTCGGCCATCTTGCAGGCGGTGATGATCCCGACCCAGGCGCACGGAATGGTCAGCCCGGCCTCGGACTTCAGCATCGAGACCCACGGTGTCGGGGCGAGGCTCTTGTAGGCGGGCCCGAGGTACACGTACTCGACGGGGCCGTCGGCCGGGGTGTACCAGTCGATGCTGTCGTCCGGGTTCTTCTGCGAGCGCTGCCTGCTGACCCGGCCTTCCGGGGAACCGGTGCGGGCCGAGGAGATCGTGCTGCGGACGTACTTCTCGTCGAACCGGAAGTAAGCGCCCGACTCGCTGGTCACGTCGCGCTGGTCGCCGATGGTCTCCTGCAGCTTGTTCATCGCCGTTTCGAACTTCACGCCGACGTAGGTCGCCGCGTCGTCGCCCTTCGGCACGGCGGTGCCCGCACGTCCCTGGCCGCAGGCGGTGGTGAGCGCCAGCACGGCGCTCAGCACGCACAAGATGGTCGTTGGCCGTTTGTTCATCGCCGTTCCCCTGATCGAGTCCCCGCGCGCGGTGCGCGTCCGGATCGTCTCATCCTCTCCCGCGAACGACGATGCCGTGGGCGGTTCCGCCACACCGGCGGGGTACAGTTGCGGGGCGCCCGCCGGGCGCCGGTCCTAGTATGGGACCCCGGACCGACCCCCGCTTCGCAGTAGGGTCGGGCGTGGGGGTATCTTCATATGTCGTTGTGCGCTGCGGCGCGTAAGCGCTAGGCCCGCACAGAACCCACACGCAATGTTGACGACGAGGTAGACCCTTGCCCACGTACAGCCCCAAGCCCGGCGACGTCACTCGTGCCTGGCACGTGATCGACGCCGAGGATGTCGTGCTCGGCCGGCTCGCGACCGAGGTCGCCACGCTGCTGCGCGGCAAGCACAAGCCGACCTACGCCCCGCACGTGGACACCGGTGACTTCGTCATCATCGTCAACGCCGAGAAGGTTGCGCTCACCGGAAACAAGCGCGAGCAGAAGTTCGCGTACCGGCACAGCGGTTACCCCGGCGGTCTGCGGAAGCGCTCCTTCGGCGAACTGCTCGACACCAAGCCCGAGCACCTGCTCGAGAAGGTCGTCAAGGGCATGCTCCCGAAGAACAAGCTCGGCCGCGCCCAGGCGAAGAAGCTCAAGGTCTACGCCGGCGCCGAGCACCCGCACGCCGCGCAGCAGCCGCAGGCGCGCGAGATCACCAAGATCGCGCAGGTCGCGCAGTGAGTGAGGAACAGTCTGTGACCAGCACCGAGGAGACCGTGACCGAGGCCGTCGTGGCCACGGAGACCGCTCCGGTCGGCGACGCCGTCGCGACCAGCGAGACCCCCGCCGCCCCGCGCCCGTCGCGTGCCGCCGGTGGCAACGCCCAGACCGTCGGCCGCCGCAAGGAAGCCGTCGTCCGGGTGCGCGTCGTTCCCGGTACCGGTGAGTTCAAGCTCAACGGCCGCACGCTCGAAGAGTACTTCCCGAACAAGGTGCACCAGCAGCTCATCCGTGAGCCGCTGGTGACGGTCGACAAGCCCGACTCGTTCGACATCTTCGCCAACCTGCACGGTGGCGGGATCTCGGGCCAGGCCGGTGCGCTCCGTCTCGCGATCGCCCGTGCGCTCGTCGAGGTCGACGCCGACGACCGCCCGGCCCTGAAGAAGGCCGGCTTCCTGACCCGTGACGCCCGCGCCACGGAGCGGAAGAAGTACGGCCTCAAGAAGGCCCGTAAGGCTCCGCAGTACAGCAAGCGCTGATCGCGCCTCTGGCGCAACCCGCGGAAGCGCCCATCCGTCTCTCGGATGGGCGCTTCCGTGTTTTCGGGGTCCCTTCGTTCCTTCGGACCCCGTTGTCACAGCAGTCCCGCGTGCCCCACACGTTCGACTTTCGCGGGCTAATCGCGACGCGGATCGCGCGATTAGCCCGCGAAAGTCGAAACCGGGGGTGCGGGGAGACTGGCCGGGGCACTGGCTAGGTTGTCGTGGTGGTTTTTCAAGGAGGTCGACAGATGGCACGTCTTTTCGGTACCGACGGCGTACGTGGCCTCGCCAACGAGGAGCTGACCCCGGAGCTGGCGCTCTCGCTCGCCGCCAGCGCCGCGCGCGTCCTCGCCGCCCACGACCGTTCGCACCGTCCGGTCGCGGTCGTCGGCCGTGACCCGCGTGCCAGCGGCGAGATGCTCGAGGCCGCCGTCGTGGCGGGTCTCACCTCCGCCGGGGCCGACGTGCTCCGCCTCGGCGTCCTCCCGACGCCCGCCGTCGCGTACCTGGTCGGCGCGCTCGAAGCGGATCTCGGCGTGATGATCTCCGCCTCCCACAACCCCATGCCCGACAACGGCATCAAGCTCTTCGCGGCGGGCGGCCACAAGCTCCCCGACGGGATCGAGGACGAGATCGAGGCCGGTCTCGCCGCTCCCGTCACCCGGCCGACCGGGATCGGCGTCGGCCGCGTCAAGGACGTCCCCGACGCGGGTGACCGCTACATCGAGCACCTGCTGTCGGCCACCCCGCATCCGCTCGCGGGCCTGCGTGTCGTCGTCGACTGCGCCAACGGCGCGTCGTCCTTCGCCGCCCCCGACGTCTACCGCAAGGCCGGCGCCGAGGTCATCGCGATCCACGCCGACCCGGACGGCGTCAACATCAACGAGCACTGTGGGTCGAATCACCCGGACGCGTTGCGCGCGGCCGTCGTCGAGCACGGCGCCGACCTCGGGATCGCGCACGACGGTGACGCCGACCGCTGCGTCGCGGTCGACGCCGCGGGCGAGCTCATCGACGGCGACCAGATCATGGCCGTCCTCGCGCTCGCCCTCGCCGAGACCGGTGAGCTGACCAAGAACACCCTGGTCGCGACCGTGATGAGCAACCTCGGCCTGCACCTGGCGATGCGCGCGCACGACATCAACCTCGTCACCACCGCCGTCGGCGACCGCTACGTCCTCGAAGAGCTCCGCGCGAGCGGGTTCGCGCTCGGTGGCGAGCAGTCGGGCCACGTCGTCCTTCCCGCCTACGCGACCACCGGCGACGGTCTCCTCACCGCGCTGCGGGTGATGAGTCGTATGGCGGCCACCGGCAAATCGCTCGCCGACCTCGCCGCCGTCATGAACCGCCTGCCGCAGGTGCTGGTGAACGTCCCGGTGGCGGACAAGGCGGCGGTCGCCGTCTCGGCCGCGGTCCGCGACGCCGTCGGCGCCGTCGAGGCCGAACTCGGCGAAGAGGGCCGTGTCCTGCTGCGCCCGTCGGGCACCGAACAGCTGGTCCGCGTCATGGTCGAAGCCCCGGCGCACGACACCGCACAGGCGGCCGCCGACAGGCTCGCGGGAGTCGTCTCCTCCGCTTCGTAAGTCTTCCCAAGTCGCTGCGCCCTGGTTACCGGCCCGGTACATTCCGTGTGCGGGTCACCGGCACCGAAACGGTGTCGCGCGCGTCCGATCATGGACTGGACGTGAGCACTCAGGGGAGGGTGAAGAGTGGCGGGCAAAGGGCACAAGGTCGATCCGGCGCAGCTGAACGAGGCAGCCAAGGTCTTGCAGGACCTGCCGAAGCAGGCCTGTGAAGGGCCGATCGGGGCGGTCGAGCAGATCAATCTGAGCGCCGCGAGCTTCGGACCGGCGCACGGTGATTGCTTCACCGGTTATTCCGCGAGCATCCAGCGCATGGCGAAATGCGCGCGCAGCTACCTCGCGGCGTCGGACGAGTTCGGCCGCAAACTCGCGAAGTCCAAGGACCTCTACCAGTCCAATGAGGACGCCAACTCCGCCGAGATGAGGAAGCACTGATGCCTCTCGCAGATGTCGGTGGTGACACCGGTCACGACATTCCCAGTCGGGCCGAAGTCGAAAAGATCCTCAACGACCCGAATATCGACCGCGACACCAAACGCGAACTCGCCCTCAACTACATCGACTACATCGAAGACGAGTCGCCGGAAAGCTGCGGTTTCGCCAGCGAAGCCGAGCGGAACGGTTTCCGGGACTACCTCAAGTCGATGAACGGTGACTGGATCACCGAGGGCGACCTCAACGTCAACGACGGTTCGCTCGAAGAGGTCAAAAAGGCCTACAAGACAGCGCACGAGAAGTACGACGCGAACCAGGCCGCCGGGCGGCAGGGCGATCGCGACGCGCTGAACAGGGACGCGGCGAAAAGCCAGGAGATCGCCGGGCGCGCCACCGAAACCGATCCCGGCTGCGGGAATTCGAACGACATCATGGTCCCCGGTTTGTCGGGGTTCAAGGTCTACGAGATCTTCCACCCGCTCTACGTCCGCGCGCTGGGCCTGGCCGGTGGCGGGGCGGCCATCTCACTCGGCGAACTCCAGCGGCTGTACCACGAGCAGGACAACATCCCGTTCAACCTGTTCAAGGCGAGCGCGGACGAGCTGACCGCGGTCGGCACGGCCATCACCGGATCGGCGCAGGACGTCTCCGGGAAACTGGGGAATTCACTCGGCACCTGGGAAGGCCCCGCGGCCGACCAGGCGCGTGCCTATCAGAAGGCCTATTCGGACAAGACCGGTCTGGTCGCCGAGGCCTTCAAGGCCGCCGGTGACGGGCTTCTCCGGACCAATGCCTCGGTGGGCAAGTTCTGCCGGGAGAAGGTCGATTGGCTGCAGAAGTGGTACACCGACAACATCGACGGTGCCACGGCGCAGGACATCGAGCGGATCATCCGCATCGCCGACGGTTCGTGCAGCCAGAACGACATCATCCACTGCATCAAGTTCCTGAGCATCGAAGCCAAGAACGCGTTCAACGACGACGGCGGTGACATCGACCAGAGCACCATCGACGAGGTCCTCAAACCCCAGTCGGTGGCTTGGCTGAAGAACGTCTTCCTCGGCTGGTTCGGCAAGCACATCGAGAACTTCCAGCTGGTGTGCAAGAACACCCGCGACGCAATCAACGGCGCGTGGAAGGCCTACTTCGATTCACTCGGTCAGGTGGTCGAGAACCCGTTCGCGGATCTGGGCAAGACCCCGGAGACGGGCGGCGAGAAGCCCGTCGAGAAGGGTGGCGGCGGCAAGGACACCGGCAGCGGTGGCGGCGGCCCGTCCTCCGGCGGAGGCGGGAACTCCTCGGGTGGCGGTGTGAAACCACCGCCGAGCGCCGTCGAATACAAGCAGCCGGAGAAGCCCGAGACGCCCGAAGCGCCGGGACAGGAGAAGAACCCGGTCACGGACAAGCCGCTCGACATCGACCCGGCCACCGGGGAGCCGTATCCGATCGACCCGCGCACGGGCGAGTCGATCAAGAACGACGCTGCCGGCACCGAACCCGAGAAGGTGACGGTCGAGCAGGGCGATCGCAAGATCTCCATGGCCGAGCCGGGCGCCGACGGGAAGATGGGCATCTCCGTCCAGGACGCCGCCGGTCAGGCCAAGGACTACAACCTCGATTTCGGCGACGGAAAGGCCACACCTGGGACCGGAGACGCGGCGGGCGGCCCTGTCCACAAGGACACCGCCGAGCGGCTGGACCAGCAGGCGGCCTCGCGCCCCACGGCGAGCCAGGGGCAGATTTATCAGCCAGGCCCCGACGGCAAGATCCACATCGAGGACGGCGGCCTCAAGATCACCGCGGAACGGCCGAGCGGTCCCGATGGGCCGACGCTGGTGACCGTCGACGACGGGTCGGGGCATCCGTCGAAGTACACCCTGGGTGAGGACGAACCCGCGGGCGGCCGTCACGCGAGCCCGGAGTCCACGCCGCAGGCGGCACCACGGCACGCCGCGGAAAGCGCCGCGGCCCAACCGGTCGAGAACGTCGCGGCCCGGCCGGTCGAGGACGTCGCTCGTCAGCACGCCGAGCAGGCCGCCGGCCCGCACGAAACGACGTCCGGTGGTACCGGTGGCGGAGCACCCGCTGAGGTACCCGCGCACCCGGTCGAACCGGTGGCGGCGGCGGCCGACGGTCCTTCCGAATCGACGACGGCCCAGTCGCTGGGCAATCCGCTCGACAGCGGGGACAACGGTCTCGGCGACACCTCGGATCCCGCCGGGGCCGGTGGCGGCTCGGCCGCTCCCTCGGCGCCGTCCGGACTCGGTTCCGCTCCTGGTGGGGGCGCCCAAGATCCGGCCGCGGGCGGAGCGGGGATGATGGGCGGCATGGGCATGATGGGCGGCGGTGCGGCCGGCGGGCAGGGGTCCGGTGAAGACCAGCAGCGCACGTCCAGCGGATACCGGGTCGACGGTGGCCTGTTCGACACCGCGACGACGACGGGCAGCCGGATCAGCGGCTCGCTCGACGACGACGGCGTCATCGGCTTCCGTTAGCGGTCACGGGAGGGGATCAGTGAATCCTGAGGAGGATCTCGCCAGACTCCGGCACAAGCTGGCCGGGCTGGAGCGCGAGAACGGCGACCGGATGTACCTGGTCGACAACCGGGCGGCCAAGGCCGTCGAGGAGACCCAGGCCGCGGGCGACAAGCTCAAGCAGGAGACGAGCGCGGCGCTGACCGCGCGGAGCGAGCAGAAGCGGCGGGCGGAAGCCGCGGGTGGCTGGGCGACCGAGGCGACCCTCGCCGACAAGGTCGAAGACGACGGCGACTTCGGGTTCGAGGAGGACGAGAGCGAGAACGAACGCCGCGCCGGGTACCGCGCGGCCGACGAGCCGCCGATCTCGTACCGGCCGCCCGCTCCTGCCGCGGTTCCGCCGCCGCCCCCGCCTCCTCCGGCGCCCGTGCCGGAAGAACGTCCCGCCGGACGGCATCGGCGCGCGGCCGCGCGGAGTGACGACGACGATTTCGCCGACACCGACTGGCTGGCGACCTGAGCGCTCAGGTTCGCCGCACCACGATGGCCCGCTCGACACCGTGGAAGACGGCGTGCGTCTTGTAGCGCACGTCTTCGGCCACATGGTCGGGAGTCAGGATCTCGGCAAGGGCACGAAGCGCCACTTCGCCCTCGGCGACCGCGACGCGGGAGCCGGGGCAGGTGTGCCGTCCGAGGCCGAACGCGAGTTCGGCGTCGGGGCCCAGCGGGATGGCCAGTTTGTCCCCGGTTGTGAAGTCCTTGCCCGCCATGGAGAACGGTGTGGTCACGCGGCGGGCGGCGAAGCGGGTCGGGGCGATCTCGTGGATCAGGCCGCGTACGTCGTCGAGGGCGTCCGGGCGGCTTAGGAGTTCGAGACCGGCGAGAGCGAGGAAGTTCATGGAGTTCTCGTACGCCGCGTGGGCGAGCATCACCGGAGTGATCATCAGCTCGTCCGCGGTGATGCGGTCCGCTTCGTGCGCTTCGCGGAGCAGCGCGAGCCCGCCGCCTTCGATGGCTGTCGCTTTGAGGAAGAACATCGCGACCCTGAGCGCGGCGGTGTCGGCTCCGCCCGGCCCGCCCGACCAGACGTCCAGGTTCGCGGCGGTCTCCGACAGATTCGTCAGCAGCGTCTCGCCGAGTGGCTCGACCGTGCCGAGCACCGCTTCCGTCACCCTGGCCGCCACGGGCCTGGCGAAGTCGGCCACCAGGTCGAACCGCGCACTCGACTTTAGCGGGCTAATCGCGATGCGCAGGTCGGCGAGCAGGGTGTCCGGCAGGGGCTCGACCAGGGCGATGACCTCCTTGACGACCGCGCGCAGCCGCCGGTGGTCCGCGCCGTCCATCAGCAGGAGGTTCGGGGTCTCGGCGGCGCCGCCACCGGGATTCGAGCTGAGCTCGCGGTCGCGCAGGGCTTTGACGCGGTCCGCCGGATCGTTCAGCACGAAGAAGTCGTCCACGCTCGTATGATGCCCATGCCGCGGCCGGAGGATGTGCAAGTGTCAGGAGAAGTGCCCGAAGAAGTGCTGCGGACCCCGCTCGTGCGTCGCCTGCTCGATCGCGCCGACGTCGAGCGCCCCGCGTACACGCACCTCGATTGCTCGAACCGGCATGAGCCCGTCGAGGACACGCTGACCTGGGCCGATCTTCTCGTTCACGTCCGCGCCGTCGCGGCGAAGCTACGCGAGGTCATCCAGCCTGGAGACCGTGTCGCGATCACGGCACGCCAGGACCTTTCCTACGTCGTCGCGTTCTTCGGCGCGCTGTACGCCGGGGCCGTCGCGGTGCCACTGTCCGCTCCGGACGTCCGCGCTCACCGCGAGCGGCTCGTCGGGGTCCTCAACGACTGCGACGCCGACATCTGGCTCACCTCCGATGCCCTGGTCCAGCGGCTGACGGAGTTCGCCGAGGCCGAGCCGGTCCCGGCTCCCCGCGAGATCGTCGCCGTCGACACCCTGCCGCTGGACCCGGCGGACCGGTCCCTGCCGTCACCGTTCTCTCCCGAAGACCCCGCCTACCTGCAGTACACCTCCGGCACGACGCGGGCACCCGCCGGCGTGATCATCACGCATCGGGCGCTGTCGGCCGCGTGCTGGCAGATCTGCGACGCCTACGACGTCGGCGAGCACACGACGTGCGTCGGCTGGATCCCGTTCTTCCACGACATGGGGCTGGCGCAACTGCTCGCCGGGACGATGCACTCCGGCGGCCGGACGGTGTTCATCGCGCCGCTGGAATTCATCCGGCGCCCGGAGCGCTGGCTGCTGCTGATGTCGGCGTATCCGAACACGCTCACGGCTGCCCCGAACTTCGCATACGACCTGGTGACAGAGGCCGTGCCCGAGCCGAAACGCGCCGAGTACGACCTCTCGACGGTGTCGATCGCGCTCAGCGGCAGCGAACCGGTCCGGGCGGCGACCGTCCGGGAGTTCCTCGCCGCGTATGAACCCCACGGCTTCCCGCGGGGTGCTTTCCGGCCGTCCTACGGTCTGGCCGAAGCGACGGTCTACGTCGCCAGCGGCGATTCCAGCGGCCCGGTGGTGACCGAAGTGGACGGCCGCGAAGTCGTCGAGATCGGCTGGCCCCGTGGGCAGCGGGTCCGCGTCGTCGCCCCACCGGATCGCGATTTGCCCGCTAAAGTCGAAACGGGCGGGGCGGGCGAGATCTGGGTCAAGGGGCCCAACGTTGCGGCCGGATACTGGCGGCGTCCGGAGTTGACCGCCGAGGTGTTCGACGCCGAGCTCGACGGGGAACGAGGCTGGCTCCGCACCGGCGACCTGGGGACGATCCGGAACGGCAGGCTGTCGGTGACCGGACGCCTGAAGGACCTGATCATCATCGACGGCCGCAATCACAGCCCCCACGACATCGAAGAGACGGTCGCCGACGCCCACCCGCTTCTCGGGCCCGAGCGCGTCGCCGCCTTCGCGGTCGACAGCGACGAAGGCGAGGGGGTCGTCGTGGTCGCCGAGCGCGCTCGGAAGGCCCCCGACTTCGACGAACCCGATATCGCGCGGGCGGCCACCCGCGCCGTCGCCGAGCGGCACGACGTGCGCCTTCGTGCCTTCTTCCTGGTGAAACCCGGCGGGCTGCCGCGGACGTCCAGCGGCAAGGTCGCGCGTTCCGCGGCCAGAACGCGGTATTGGACCGCGGATGGGACAGAATCCCTCCATGGCAGCTGACGGGAGCGAGTACGTCGACGAGATCAAGGCCCTCGTCTGCGAGACCTTCGACGTCGATCCGGACACCATCGACGAGAACACGCCCTTCGCCGAGATGGGGGTCGACTCGCGGCGCCGGGTCCGTCTCCTCGCGACGGTCGAAGTGGAGTTCGGCATCGACATCGACCTCGACGAGCTGGATCGCCTCGTCGACATCCGGGGCGCGGCGACCGTTCTCGCCGAAGCCGTCGAGGCAGGCGCGAAACCGCGAAAACGCGGTCTACCAGGCTTCTTGCGCCGAAATCGTTTGAGTTAGCAAAGGTATGAATGTCCCTGCGGCTTCGGTGACCGGTGGGTACATTCTGTGTGCATATGCGACGGCACCTGATGCCGCCGTCGTGCGTCGTAGGTAGGTCAACGAGGCGGATACAGCGGGACGAAGGGGGCACCGGTCATGCCGGACGGGGGCTACAAAGCCGATTCAGAGGCGATGCTCACGGCGTCGACGTCGTTGGATCGCGCGGCTCAGCACACGACGTCCGAGGCGGGGAAGGTCGGGCCGACCCAGGTCCAGCCCGCGGACTTCGGCCGGGTGCACAAGGACTACCAAAAGGGCTACGCCGCCGGGATCCTCGCCATTTCCGACGCGATGAAGGGCTACGCGGGCCAGCTCACCCAGCTCGCCGGCGGGGTCAGCACCGCGTCGACCCGCTACACCACATCCGACCAGGCGAACGCCGCGGCTGCCAACAAGGCGGGGACGCAATGAGCAAGTACACGTGGGAGCAGAAGAAGGCTCTGCTCGACGACCCGTACATCACGCAGGGCACCAAGAACGCGCTGATCTTCGGTGGGGACGCGGCCTACGAGAAGGCCATCGCCGAGCGTGACTCGAACGCGGCGGCGGACAAGAAACAGAAGTCCGCCGTGGAGAAGGCGGACAAGGATCTCGACTCCATGGCCAGGCCTGCCGCGGGCGGTGCGACGACCAAGTCCGATCAGGTGCTCGACCTCGGCAACCCGGCGCTGGACTTCTTCTCCGACTGGATCGAGCAGGTCTGGAACAAGATGCCGGACAAGCCGTCCGAGATGAACTACAAGACCGACATCTGGGACCGGTTCCACGAGAACCGCGAGATCAACTTCCAGGCGATGTTCGACGAGGTCGAGGACCTCACCGACGCCAAGAAGGCCGTCGAGCAGACCGGGACCGACGCCACTTCGGCGCTGACCACGCTCTTCCACGATTGGAAGGGCGAGGGCGCGACGGCGGCGAAGGTCAAGTACGAGCAGCGGATCCAGCCTGACGCGAAGGAACTCGTCGCGCAGATGGACGGCGCCATCAAACTGGTGCCCGCGACGATCGACAAGATCTACACCGCGCTCAAGCTGAAGGTCGACGAAACGCTGAAGCTGCGTGTCGACAAGGTCGCCACGGCGCCGCTGTTCACGGCGAAGCAGGTCGTCGAGATCGCGAACGGCAAGGTCGACTCCAAAGACAAGCTCATGGACGTCGCGGTTTGGCTCGACTCCGCGTGCCCCGGCAACAACCTCGCCGACCGGTTGCGTCACGACGACTGCGACCTGAACGACGGGAACAAGGAATACGCGATCGGGGCCGCGAAGCAGTGGCTGAAGGGGTCGTTCGCCACGGAGTTCGGCGAGCGGTTCGAGAACTTCAAGAAGCTCTGCAAGAACGCGACCGACACGATCAACACGCAGTACCACGAGCTTTCGCGGTTCATGGAGGACTACACGAACCCGTTCCCCGCGGCGGGATCCGAGAAGCCGCCGGGCAACCAGAAGCCGCCGGGCAGCGACGGAAACGGCAATGGCAACGGGACCCCGCCCGGTGGTGGCGGCGGAACTCCGCCCGGTGGCGGGGGTGGCACGCCTCCCGGCGGAGGTGGCGGCACGCCGCCGGCGGCCTCTGTCCCCGAGGCGCCGAAGCCGGAGGACAAGCCTGCCGATGGCACGAACCCGGTCACCGGGAAGCCGCTCGAACTGGACCCCGAGACCGGCAAGCCGTACCCGATCGACCCGGCGACGGGTGAGGCGATCAAGGACGGCATCGACGGCCAGGACACCATGACCGTCGAAAAGGGCGACAACAAGATCGAGATGTCCGAGCCGGATAAAGACGGCAAAATGGATATCAAGGTCGACGACGGCAAAGGCAACGAGAAGGACTACAAGCTCGACTTCGACGACCCCAAGGGCGAAGAGGGCAAGGACGGCGAGAAGGCCAAGGACGGCAAGGACGGCGACTTCGGTCCGCAGGGTGCGGTCAAGGAAGGCGAGCCCGGCAAGGACGGCGTCTACCGGCCCGGCCCGGACGGCAAGATCCACATTCAGGACGGCAACCTGAAGATCACCGCCGAGCAGCCGGACGGCCCGAACGGCCCGACCGTGGTGACCGTCGACGACGGCAAGGGTGAGCCGACCACCTACACCCTCGATGAAAAGGGTGAAAAGAAGGAACTCAAGCCCGGCGATGTCGTCCAGACCGACGACATCAAGAACGGCCTCGACGACCGGAATCCCGGTAATCCGCAGCCCGGAAAGCTCGACGAGGTCCGCACGATGCCCGCCCCGGCTGATGGCCTGGCCCCTCCTGGCGGTGGCGGCAGTGGCTTCAGCGCTCCGGGGGGCGTCGAGGTGGGCGTCGGCGCCGAAGGGACCGCCGCTGAGGCTTCCGGTGGTGCCGCGTCGGGCGCGGGTGGTGATGGCACCGTGCCGACGGCCAGTGGCGGCGGAGGCGGCGGCAGCTTCGAAGGCGCGCTCGGTGGCGTCGGCGAGGGTGGTTCGGCGGGGTCGCTGAACGAAGCCGGTTCGCTTGAGACGGGGAACCAGTCCGGGGGCGGCGCGCAGCCGGCCGCGGCCGATGCCGGTCTCGGGGCGGCTCCCGGCGGAATGGACCCGGCGCCCGCCGGTGCCGGGGCGGGTGCCTCTGGCTCGTCCGCCGGAATGGGCGGCATGATGGGTGGAATGGGTGCCATGGGCGGCGCGGCCGGTGGTGGCGGGGGTGACACGCAGCGCGGGTCGAGCCAGTACCGCGTCGAGGGTGGCATTTTCGAGACCAGTGGCGCGGGCGGCCGGATCAGCGGATCGCTCGACGACGAGGGCGGCGACCGTTCGATCAGCTACGAGCGATGATCGGTAGCCGGGGAACGAGGGAGGACCGATGAGCGCTGTTGACCGGCTGGCGGCCGCCATGTCCAGGCAGGACGCCGCCATCACGGAGCAGTTGGAGCAGCGCGGGCTGCGGGAAAAGCATCTCGCCGATGCCAAGTCCCAGGCGGTGGAGACCATGCAAAAGGACGCCGCCGTCCACGACAAGTACGCCGCCCACATGCAGGAACTGGGGAAGCGGAGCAAGGAGGCGGGTGGCTGGCTGACCGGCAAGACGACCGCCGACCGCAGCCACATGATCGGCTTCGACATCGAGGACGACGACAAGCCGGACGCCCGGTTCGCCGAATTCGGTGCCCGTCAGGGGACCGACACTTCGCGGCCGATGCCTCCGCCGCCGCCTCTTCCGGTCGCGCCGGGAGTGCCCGCGACCGTGGACGTCCCGCCGGCTGCGCCAGCGCCCACCGCCGCTCCGAGCGCCGGAGCACCCGAAGCGCCCGGCACGCCCGCGCGTCGTCGGGGTCGTCACGCTCGCGACAAGGGCTTCGACGACGACGACTTCTCGAACAACTCGTGGATGGTCGACTGACCGCTTCACCGCACTTCAGGGCCCGGCTCACCAGAGCCGGGCCCTTCTTGCTGCCCGGCCCCCGTCTCGACTTTCGCGGGCTAATCGCGATCTGGCGCGGTCGTGCCCTGGCTGGGGTCGTTTCGATGTTCGCGGGCTAATCGCGATCTGGTGCCGCCGCGCTCTGCTGGGCCCCGTTTCGACTTTCGCGGGCTAATCGCGATCAGGCGGCGGGTTCGTCCTGGACCTCGATCGGGGCGCGCTTGACGTCGGCGTCCAGCAGGGGCTGGTACTTCGTCGTCCCCGTCAGGTGCGTGAGGAAGAACGCGGTGAACAGCGCCCTCGTCAGCTGCTGGGTCCCGCGGTGCGGCTTCCCGTGCAGCAGCAGCTGGCTCCAGTGCCTGCCCTCGGTGACGCCGAGGTGCGAAGACTTCCCGAGCGTCCGCAGCTGGACCGGCCCGCCCCACGCGTCCGCGATGGCCTCGGCGTGCCCGACAGGCGGCGCGACGAGGTCTTCGCCAGCCGCGAGATGCAGGCCGGGCACGGTCACCGACCGGGCCGACACCGTCGCCGGCGGCAGCGTCTGCGCGGGGGTGATGGTCGCGACGGCGCGAATCTGCGGCCGGTCGTCGTTCTCGGCCGCCTGCGCGGCGGCCAACACCGCCGAACCGCCGCCCGTCGAGTGCCCCGCCAAGCCGAGTTTCGCCGGGTCGACGCTGATGCCGTCCGGTCCGAGGCGGACCGTCGTGATCAGGTCGAGCGTGGTGAGCAGGTCACCGGCCAGCAGCCGGTGCGACGGCAAAGGTCCGCGCTGGGTGGCCGGAGCCGCCGCGACGATGCCCCAGCTCGCGAGGTGCCGGAGCAGGTGCCGGTAGCTCCCGGTGGGCTGCAGCCAGCCGTGTCCGAACGCGATCGCGGGCAGACCGAGTCCGGAGCGGGGCGTGAACACGACACCGGGCAGTCCGACCAGGGCGAGGTTGCCGCGCAGCACCTCGTGCGGACCTGGGTGGGACAGCTCCGCGAGCAGCTGTTTGGGCTTGCTGGCCATGCGCGTGACCTTACTGCCCGCACCCCCGTCCGGCCCGCGCGCCGCCCCGCGCATCGCGATTAGCCCGCGAAAGTCGCACGCGGCCGCCCGGAAGACGGGGGCCGGATTTTCGTCGTTAGGCTGGCGGCCGTGTGTGGAATCGTGGGATACGTCGGACACCGCCCGGCCCTGGACGTCGTCATCGGCGGGCTTCGCCGGATGGAGTACCGCGGCTATGACTCGGCAGGCGTCGCCGTCCTCGACGGCGCAGGCGCGCTGAACGTCGAGCGCAAGGCGGGCCGCCTGGCCAACCTGGAGACCCAGCTCGACACAGTCGGCAGAGACGCCTTCACCGGCACGGCCGGGATGGGCCACACCCGCTGGGCCACCCACGGCGCCCCGGTCGACCGCAACTCGCACCCGCACCGCGACGCCTCCCAGCGCGTCGCGGTCGTGCACAACGGCATCATCGAGAACTTCGCCGCCCTGCGTGCCGAGCTCGAGGCCGACAACGTCGAGATGGCGAGCGACACCGACTCCGAGACCGCCGCGCACCTGATCTCCCGCGCCTACACCGAGGGCGACACGAAGGGCGACTTCCCGGCCAGCGTCGCCACGGTTTGCCGTCGTCTCGAGGGCGCGTTCACCCTGGTCGTGACCATCGCCGACCAGCCGGACACCATCGTCGCCGCCCGCCGCTCCTCGCCGCTGGTCGTCGGCGTCGGCGAGGGCGAGCACTTCGTCGCCTCCGACGTCGCCGCGTTCATCGAGCACACCCGCGAGGCCGTCGAGCTCGGTCAGGACCAGCTCGTCGTGATCACCCGCGAGGGATACGAGGTCACCGACTTCCACGGCGACGCCGCCCAGGCCAAGCCGTTCACCGTCGACTGGGACCTCTCGGCCGCGGAAAAGGGCGGCCACGAGTACTTCATGCTCAAGGAGATCGAGGAGCAGCCGGAAGCGCTGGCGAACACGCTGCGCGGTCACTTCGACGGCGGCCGGATCATCCTCGACGAGCAGCGCATCTCCGACCAGGACCTGCGTGACGTCGACAAGGTCTTCGTCGTCGCCTGTGGTTCCGCGTACCACTCGGGCCTCGTCGCCAAATACGCCATCGAGCACTGGTGCCGTCTCCCGGTCGAGGTCGAGCTGGCCAGCGAGTTCCGCTACCGCGACCCGGTGCTGGACCGCGCGACCCTGGTCGTCGCCGTCTCCCAGTCGGGCGAGACCGCGGACACTCTCGAAGCCGTCCGTCACGCGCGCGAACAGAAGGCCCGCGTCCTGGCCGTCTGCAACACCAACGGCGCGCAGATCCCGCGCGAGTCCGACGCCGTCCTCTACACGCACGCAGGTCCGGAGATCGGTGTCGCCTCGACCAAGGCGTTCCTCGCGCAGATCGCGGCGAACTACCTGGTCGGCCTGGCGCTCGCGCAGGCCCGCGGCACCAAGTACCCGGACGAGGTCGCCCGCGAGTTCGCCGAGCTCGAAGCCATGCCCGCCGCGGTGCAGAAGGTCCTGTCCACTGTGGATCAGGTCCGCGATCTCGGCCGTCGGATCGCCGACTCGAAGGCCGTGCTGTTCCTCGGCCGCCACGTCGGTTTCCCGGTCGCCCTCGAAGGCGCGCTGAAGCTCAAGGAACTGGCGTACATGCACGCCGAGGGTTTCGCCGCGGGAGAGCTCAAGCACGGTCCGATCGCGCTGATCGAAGAAGGCCTGCCCGTCGTCGTGGTGATGCCGTCGCCCAAGGGACGTGCGGTGCTGCATTCGAAGCTGGTGTCGAACATCAGCGAGATCCAGGCGCGCGGCGCCCGCACGATCGTGATCGCGGAGGAAGGCGACGAGACCGTCCGCCCGTTCGCCGACGAGCTGATCGAAATCCCGGCCGTCCCGACCCTGCTGCAGCCGCTGGTTTCCACCGTTCCGCTGCAGGTGCTGGCGGCCGAGATCGCCCGCACGCGCGGGTACGACGTCGACAAGCCGCGTAACCTGGCGAAGTCGGTCACCGTCGAGTAGAAGACCGGAGGCGTCGTGCAGGGAATCTGGACCACGGAACGGATTCGCGCGGCGGAGGACCGGTTGCTCGCCGTCACGCCCGACGGCGAGCTCATGCGGCGCGCGGCTTTCGGCCTGTCGGTGCACGCCGCCGAAATGCTGGCCGAGCACACGGGTTCGGTGTCCGGACGGCGGGTGACACTGCTCGTCGGGTCGGGCAACAACGGCGGTGACGCCCTGTGGGCCGGCGCGTTCTTGCGTCGTCGCAACGTGGCCGTCTCGGCGATCCTGCTGAAGCCCGAACGCGCTCATGGTCCGGGTTTGGCTGCCTTGAAGCGATCCGGCGGCAAGGTGGTGTCCATTGAAGACGGTCCACAGTGGATTCGTCGAGCGGATCTCGTCATCGACGGGATCGTCGGCATTTCGGCGCGCGGGCCCTTGCGGGCGGAGGCCGCCGCGCTGCTGGAGCACGTGAGCTCGCCGGTGCTGGCCGTCGATCTGCCGAGCGGGGTGGATCCGGACACCGGTGCCGTCGACGGTCCGGCGGTCGTCGCCGACCGGACGGTCACCTTCGGCGCGCTCAAACCGGTGCACGCCCTCGCGCCCGAGTCCTGCGGCGAGATCGCCTTGGTGGACATCGGGCTGCGGCCGGAACTCGGCGAGCCTGATCTGCGACGGCTGGACACGGCCGATGTCGCCGCGGCGTGGCCGACGCCCGGTCCGGACGACGACAAGTACAGCCAAGGCGTGGTCGGCGTCGCGGCCGGATCGGCGACGTATCCGGGGGCGGCCGTGCTCGCGGCCGGTGCCGCGGTGCGGGCGACGTCCGGGCTGGTGCGGTACGCCGGTCATGCCGCGGACGTGGTGCGCGGGCACTGGCCCGAGATCATCGCGACGGGTTCGGTGACGGACGCCGGACGGGTGCAGGCGTGGGTCGTCGGGCCGGGGATCGGCACCGGGCACGAGGGGCGGGAGGTGCTGCGGTTCGTGCTCGGGCGTGGCGTGCCGGTGTGCGCGGACGCGGACGCGACGACGATCATCGCGCGATCGCCCGACGTGCTCGACGCGCGGGATCCGGACACGCCGCTCGTGCTGACCCCGCACGCGGGGGAGTTCGAGCGGCTGATGGGTTCGCCGCCGGGGGCGGACCGGGTCGCGGCGGCGCGGTCGGCCGCGCGGAAGTACGACGCCGTCGTGCTCCTGAAGGGGCACTGCACGGTGGTCGCGGCGCCGGACGGGCGCGTGCTGGTGAACACGCCGAGAGGATCGTGGCTCGCGACGGCCGGTTCGGGGGACGTGCTGTCCGGTCTGGTCGGCGCGCTGCTCGCCGCCGGGCTCGACCCGTGGCTGGCGGCCGGGGCCGCCGCGCACGTCCATTCGCTCGCCGGGTCCCTGGCCGCGGACGGCGCCCCCACCTCGGCGTCCGGCATCCTGAGCGCCGTCCCGGCCGCCATCCGGGCCGCCCTCTCCCTGACCCCCTGACCAGGGCCCCGTTTCGATGTTCGCCCCCTAATCGCGCTCTGCGGGCAGGTGCCATCAGATCGCGATTAGGCAGCGAACATCGAAACGGAGGGGGCAGGGGCGGGTGGCGGGGAAATATGAGAGTTATCGAGTTACGTGTTAACTCTGGGCGAATAATCTGGTAAGAAGCAGGTGTGAGCGCCGACACCCACCCCGCCGAGACCGTGAAGGTCCGGGTCGTGAACGGTGTCGCCCATGTCTAAGACCAGGCCTTCGGACGCCGCCGTCGAGCACCGCCGCCAGGAGATCCTCGACCACGTCATCGCCACCGGCGAGGTCCGCATCGACGATCTCACCACCCGGTTCGGCGTCAGCCTGATGACGATGCACCGCGACCTCGACGACCTCGCCGAGCGCCGCCTCCTCCGCAAACTCCGCGGCAAGGTCGAGGCCTATCCGGCGACGACCATGGAGTCGGCCGCCCGCTTCCGCGACACCTTCAACCAGGCCACGAAGGACACGCTGGGCGAGGCCGCCGCGGCGCACGTCCACTCCGGCCAGACGGTCTTCGTCGACGACTCGACGACGCTTTTCCCGCTCGTCCGTCGCCTCGGCCGGATCGAGGACCTCACCGTCATCACCAACTCGCTCGAAGCCGCCCGCATCCTCGGCCCGGTCAAGAGCGTCGAGGTCGTGCTCGCGGGCGGCCGCTACCACCACGAGTACGACTCGTGCGCCGGTCCGGACGTCCTCGCGTTCCTCGAGCGCACGCACGCCGACATCGCGTTCGTCTCGGTCGCCGCGGTCGCGGTCGGCCGCCTGTTCCACCCGGTCCAGGACTACGCCGCGCTCAAGCAGGCCGCATTGCGCACCGCGAGCCACAACGTGCTGGTCGTCGACAACTCCAAGTTCGGCCGCACAGCCACCTTCGCGCACGGCGACATCGGCGACTACGACCTCCTGATCACCGACGATCTGACGCCCACCGAGGAGATCGAGGCCGCGCTGAACGCGGGAACGGCCATCGAGCAGGTCGAGTGCGACCCGGAAGGGCCGGAATATGAGATCTGACCTGGTCGCCGGAATCGACTCCTCGACCCAGTCGACGAAGGTCGTCGTCTGCGACGCGGACACCGGCGAGATCGTCCGCACCGGCCGCGCTTCGCACCCCGAAGGCACTGAAGTCGCCCCCTCCGCGTGGTGGGACGCGTTCCGCGAGGCCACCGACGGCCTTCTCGACGGCGTGCGCGCCATCGGCGTCGGCGGTCAGCAGCACGGCATGGTCACCCTCGACGAGGCAGGCGAGGTCGTCCGTCCCGCGTTGCTGTGGAACGACACCCGGTCCGCGAAGGCGGCCGAAGACCTCGGCACCGAACTGGGCCCCGAGAACTGGGCGAAGTCGGTCGGCTCGCTGCCGGTCGCGAGTTTCACCGTCACGAAGCTGCGGTGGATGGCGGAGCACGAGCCCGAGCTGGCCGATCGCGTCGCCCGCGTCCTGTTGCCCCACGACTGGCTGACCTGGCGACTGCTGGGCGCGGGCGCCGAACCGGTCACCGATCGCGGCGACGCCTCCGGCACCGGCTACTTCTCGCCGCCCACCGGCACCTACCGCCAAGACCTCCTCGCGCTTGCCTTCGGCGGCCGAACCCCCGAACTGCCCAAGGTGATCGGCCCCGCCGAAGCCGCGGGCCACACCCCGGACGGGATCCTGGTCTCGGCCGGGACAGGCGACAACATGGCCGCCGCGCTCGGACTCGAACTCGCTCCCGGTGACGTCGTGGTCTCGCTGGGCACCAGCGGCACCGTCTTCGGCGTCTCCGAAACCGCGAGCGCCGACCCCTCCGGCATCGTCGCCGGATTCGCCGACGCCACCGGCCGTTTCCTCCCGCTGGCCTGCACTCTCAACGCCGCCCGCGTCCTCACCGCCACGTCCGCGATGCTCGGTGTCGAGCTCGCGGAGTTCGACAAGCTGGCGCTCGCCGCCGAGCCCGGCGCCGGTGGCCTCACCTTCCTCCCGTACCT
Source organism: Amycolatopsis alba DSM 44262 (assembly GCF_000384215.1). NCBI lineage: Bacteria > Bacillati > Actinomycetota > Actinomycetes > Pseudonocardiales > Pseudonocardiaceae > Amycolatopsis > Amycolatopsis alba. The sequence continues at coordinate 4,518,695 of NZ_KB913032.1, forward strand.
CGACGGTGAGCGGACGCCGAACCTCCCGGACGCCAACGGCACGCTCTTCGGCCTGACCCGCGCGAACATGACGCCCGAGAATCTCGCGCGCGCCGCCGTCGAAGGCATGCTGTGCGGACTCGCGGCCGGTCTCGACGCCCTGCGTGATCAGGGGCTCGAAGTCCGCCGTGTCCTCCTCATCGGCGGTGGCGCGCAATCGGCCGCCGTCCGCGCGGTTGCGCCGATCGTGTTCGGCGTGCCCGTCGTCATCCCCGAGGTCGCCGAGTACGTCGCGGTCGGCGCCGCGCGTCAGGCGGCCTGGGCACTCGCTTCCAGCACGGAACCTCCCCGCTGGCAGGAAGACCACGGCGACACCCCGCTCGAACCGACCGAGGCCGACCGCGCCGAGGGACACCGGATCCAGCAACGACATCTCGAAGCCCGCGAACTCGGGCACGGCATTTCCGCGAAACCGAAAGAGGATTGAACCGATGGCCACGATCACCTACGACAAGGCGACCCGGCGCTACGCGGGCTCCGAGCGGCCCGCTGTGGACGCACTCGACCTCGAGATCGCCGACGGCGAGTTCCTCGTGCTGGTCGGGCCTTCCGGCTGTGGCAAGTCCACCAGCCTCCGGATGCTCGCCGGCCTCGAGGACATCGACGAAGGCGCCGTCTGGATCGGCGACCGTGACGTCACGCAGCTGCCGCCGCGTGCCCGCGACATCGCGATGGTGTTCCAGAACTACGCGCTGTACCCGCATATGACCGTGGGTCAGAACATGGGCTTCGCGCTGAAGATCGCGGGCCGCCCGGCTTCGGAGATCAAGCAGAAGGTGCTCGACGCGGCCAAGCTGCTCGACATCGAGCAGTACCTCGACCGCAAGCCGAAGGCGCTCTCCGGTGGTCAGCGCCAGCGTGTCGCGATGGGCCGCGCCATCGTGCGTGAGCCGCAGGTCTTCCTGATGGACGAGCCGCTGTCGAACCTCGACGCGAAGCTGCGTGTCTCCACCCGTACGCAGATCGCCGCGCTGCAGCGCCGCCTCGGCGTCACCACCGTGTACGTCACGCACGACCAGGTCGAGGCCATGACGATGGGTGACCGGGTCGCCGTCCTCTCGGACGGTCTCCTGCAGCAGTGCGACACCCCGCGCGCGCTGTACGACAAGCCCGCAAACGCTTTCGTCGCCGGATTCATCGGTTCGCCCGCGATGAACCTCGTCACCGCGAAGCTCACCGAAGACGGCGCCGAGCTGGGCGGCGCTCGTGTGCCGCTGCCCCGCGAGATCCTCGCCAAGGCCGACGGCGACACGGTCACCCTCGGCTTCCGCCCGGAGTCGCTCGAGGTGACCACCAGCGAAGACGGCACGCTGCCGATCAAGGTCGACCTCGTCGAGGAGCTTGGCTCGGACGCCTACGTCTACGGCAAGCTCGCCGAGACCGACGCCGAAGGCACGAAGTCGAACGTCGTCACCCGTGTGGACCCGCGCACACCGCCGACCATGGGTGACACCCTGCACCTGCGGGTTCGTCCCGACGAGCTGCACGTGTTCTCCGCCACCGACGGGGCGCGCCTGTCCTGAGCCGGTTCGTGGGAAACTGGTGGTCGTTATGACCGCCAGTTTCCCGCGTGCCGAGGTCGTCATCGACCTGTCCGCCATCCGGCACAATGTCGCCCTGCTCGCATCCCGTGCCGCCGGTGCCCAGACGATGGCCGTCGTCAAGGCCGACGGCTACGGCCATGGAGCCCTCGAGGTCGGCCGTGCCGCCGTCGAGGGCGGGGCCACGTGGCTCGGCACCTGCTCCCTTGACGAGGCGCTCGCGCTGCGCCGGGCGGGGATCGGGGTCCGGCTCTTCAGCTGGCTCGACACTCCCGAAGCCGACTTCGCGGCCGCGGTCGCCGAAGACATCGATGTGGCCGTCAGCTCCCTCGACGAGCTCGCCCGCGTAGCCGACGGCGCGCGCCGGGCACGCGACTTTAGCGGGCTAATCTCGATCGCGAGGGTGCACCTCAAAATCGACACCGGGCTGTCTCGAAACGGCTGCCCACCTGCGGAATGGCCGACGCTGGTCAAGGCAGCAGCGGCCGCGAAGCCGCTCGTCGAGGTCGTCGCGATCTGGTCGCACCTCGCCTGCGCCGACGAGCCCGGCCACCCCTCCATCGACGGGCAGGCGAAGCGGTTCGACGAGGCGTACGACATCGCCCGCGCGGCCGGCCTGAACCCGATGCGGCACCTCGCGAACTCCGCCGCCGTCCTGACCAGGCCCGACCTGCACTTCGACCTCGTACGCCCCGGAATCGCGATCTACGGGCTGAACCCGGTGCCCACCGACGACGATCTGCGCCCGGCGATGACCTTCAAGTCGTCGGTCGTCCTCACCAAGCGGATCCCGGCCGGCGAATCGGTCTCGTACGGCCACAGCTGGACGGCCGAGCGCGACAGCACCCTCGCCCTGGTCCCGGTCGGATACGCCGACGGCGTGCCGCGGTCGCTGTCCGGACGCATGGACGTCTGGCTCGGCGGACAGCGCCGTCCGGTCGTCGGCCGCGTCTGCATGGACCAGCTGATCGTGGACTGCGGGGACGACGAACCGGCTGTCGGCAGCGAAGTCATCCTCTTTGGCCAGGGCGCTTTCGGCGAGCCGACGGCCAGGGAATGGGCCGACAAGCTGGGGACGATCGACTACGAGATCGTGACCTCGATGTACCGGCCGCGGCTCCGCCGGACGTATCTGGAGGCGGGTTCGTGACACCTTCACGGAGACTGCTGGCCATCGTCGGCGGTGTCGGAGCCGTGGCCACCGGCACCGCCGCCGCGATCGCCGTCGCCGCACAGCAGCGGCGGCAGAGTGAGGATCCGTTCGTGGACGAGCCGTTGGGGGATCTTGAACCGGATCGGACGTCGACAGTGGCGGCGGAGGACGGCACGCCGCTGGCGGTCGAGGAGATCGATCCGGCCGATGGGGGAAAATCGGAGCTGACCGTCGTCGGCGTGCACGGTTTCGCGTTGTCGAAGCGCTGCTGGCACTTCCAGCGGCGAGACCTCGCGTCGCTGAAGCTGCCGCGGGTGCGTCAGGTCTACTACGACCATCGCGGGCACGGGCAATCCGGCGCCGCGACCGCCGAAACCAGCACCATCGAGCAGCTGGCGCGCGACCTCGACATGGTCCTGCGCTCGGTGGTGCCGGACGGGCCCATCGTGCTCATGGGGCACTCGATGGGCGGCATGGTGATCATGGAGCTCGCCGCGGAGCATCCTGAGCTGTTCGACGACCGCGTCGAAGGTGTCGCGTTCATCGCGACGGCCGCGGGCGAAGTCGGCGCTCGGGGACTGCCGCGGTCGCTGCTTTCGAAGTACAACCCGCTCACACGGGGCGTCGGCGGGCTGGCGGGCTGGCAGCCGGGACTCGTCGAGTTCGTGCGCGCGGCCGGAGGGCAGCTGACCCGGCAGGCGGTGCGCAGGCTGGCTTTCGGCAGCCGGGACGTGTCTCCGCGGCTCGTCGACTTCATGCTGGAAATGCTCGAAGTGACGCCGGTACGCGGGCTCGTGAACTTCGTCGACACGCTCGGCAGCCACAACCGGTATGCCGCCCTCGCCGGGCTGAAGCACGCGCATGTGCTGGTCGTCGGCGGGGATTCCGACCGGTTCACGCCGGTCGCGCACGCCGAGCGGATCGCGGCGGAACTGCCGGACGCGGAGCTGGTGCGCGTGCGCGGCGCGGGGCACATGGTGCAGCTGGAACAACCCGAACTGGTGAACAGTCACCTGATCGACTTGGTGCAACGGTGCACGGGCACCGATGGTGAATCTTCCGACCGGCGAACCTGGTGGTGGCAACGCTGATGAATTTCGCTTTCCCGACTCCCGAGTCGACGATGGAGTTCGGGCGCGAACTCGGACGTTCACTGCGCGCGGGCGACCTGGTCCTGCTCGCCGGGCCGCTCGGGGCGGGCAAGACGACGCTGACGCGCGGGATCGCGGACGGTCTCGGTGTCGGCGGGCGGGTCAGCTCGCCGACGTTCGTGCTGGCCAGGGTGCATCCGGCGGGCGAATCCGGGGTCGCCATGGTGCATGTCGACGCGTACCGGCTCGGCGGGGATCTCTCGCAGCTGGACGACCTGGACCTCGACACCGAACTCGAGCGGTCCGCTCTGGTCGTCGAATGGGGCGAGGGAGCCGCGGAGCGCCTGTCGGACGACTACCTCGTCGTGCGCATGGACCGCCGCGAGGACGACGTCCGCGAGGTCACCTTGGAGCCGCACGGCACCTGGGCCTCCCGTACGCCCGGATCGACTTTCGCGGGCTAATCGCGATCTGCGGGACCGACGACGGCGCGGGCGATTCCCAGGCTGACCAGGTCTTGGGGGCGTAGCCGCAGCCGATCCGCGAGGGCGGGGACTTCGTCGGCAGGCAGCTTGAGGATCGCCGCGGCCGCCTCGGGCGAGGTGACCGAGAAATACGCTCCGGGCGTCACCCAGGTCGAACCCGGCGCAGCGAACGCGAGCGCGCCGCCGGACCCGCCTTCCCCGATCACCAGCGTCGTGACCGGCACGGCCGCGCCCGCGACCGCCTCGAACAACTCCGCGATCGCCGCACCGGCCCCGGCCCGTTCGGCCGCCGCGTCGTTCGCCGCGCCAGGGGTGTCGACGAGCGTGAGTACCGGGATGCCGAGCCGCGACGCGAGCCGCACCAGACGCGCCGCCGTGCGGAAGCCCGCGGGCAGCGTCGGCGTCCCGCACTGCGCCGCGTACGCGATCGCGCGGCCACCTCGCCAGCCGAAGCCGCACAAGACGCCGAAGTCGACTCCGCCGCACCTGTCGCCCGAGACGTCCTCACGCCAGTCGAAGTACGCGTCGAGGTACTCCGCTGCTCTCGGCCGATCAGCGGAGCGCGCCGCCTGAACAGCGGCCCACCCGCTTTCGGGCAAGTCGGCCGACCCGAGCGCGTCGGGAGGCTTGACGGCTTCCGTCGACGGCGAAGCCAGCAAGCGCAGCCACCGTTCCAGCACTTCGGGAAGGTCCGCGGGCGGCACGATCCGGTCGACCTGGCCCCACTCGAGCTTCGCCTCGGCCGTGTACGCCTCGGCGGGCGCGTCTGCAGGCCGTACCCGAGAACCGGCGAAGCCGACCTGCGCTTCAGGGAGCGCGAGAACGACGTCGGCGCTCGCACCGAGCGTCGCCCAGCCGCCACCCGTGGTCGGATCGCGAAGCACCGAGATCTGCGGCACCGACCGGGCTCCCGCCGTCGCCCGCGCGATGCGCTGGAGCTGCGAAAGCGCGCGCATCCCGTGCTGCATGCGGCTGCCGCCGGTCGCGATCAGCGACACCACCGGCAACCGGGACGCCACCGCCCGCGCGAACGCCGCCTCGACACGATCACCGGTCCGCCGACCGATCGACCCGCCCAGAAAACCGAACTCGAAGGCGATCACGACCGCCTCGACGTCGCCGATCCTCGCTGTCCCGCAGAGCACGGACTCGTCCTCGCCAGTCCGTTTTTCGGCGGCTTCGCGCGCCGCGCGGTAGCCCGGCCAGTCGATCGGCCCGTCGGTGGGCTCGGCGGAACGCGGAACGTCCAGGTCCTCGAAACCGGTCGCGATCTGCTCGATCACCGACCGCGCGGAGGACCTGCTCATCCGAGCGCCCGTTTCATGACCTTGCCCATGTCGTTGCGCGGCAACGCCTCCAGATAGCGGACCACCCGAGGCCGCTTGTGCGGCGACAGCAGGCGCGAGACATGGTCGGCGAGTTCCGACTCCGCCGGGCGTTCCCCGTCGGGCACCACCCAGGCCACGATGCGCTCGCCGAGGTCGTCGTCGGGCTCGCCGGTCACCGCGACCTCCGCGACGCCGGGGTGCTCCATCAGCGCGTTCTCGATCTCGCCCGCGCCGATCTTGTAGCCGCCGCTCTTGATCAGATCCGTCGCCTTCCGGCCGACGATCTTCACGTAACCGGCGGCGTCGCGGGTCGCCATGTCGCCGGTCCGGAACCAGCCGTCGTCGAAGGCGGCTTCGGTGGCGTCAGGACGGTTGAGGTACTCGGTGAACAGGTTGGGCCCGCGGACCTGGATCTCGCCGACGGTCTCGAGCTCCTCGACTGGGTGCCCTGCTTCGTCCACGAGCCGCAGCTCGACGCCGCCCAGCGGGACGCCGACGGTGCCGGGGACGCGCTCGCCGTCGGCGCGGACGCTGGTGTTCATGAGGGTCTCGGTCATCCCGTAGCGCTCGATCACCCGCTGGCCGGTCGCCGCTGTGATTCGCTGGTGATCGTGGACGGGCAGCGCGGCCGATCCGGAGACAAGCAGCCGGGCGCCGCGCAGGGCCGCGGCGAGCGCCGGATCGTCTGCGACTTCGCCCGCGATGCGGTGATACATCGTCGGGACGCCGAACATCATCGTCGCTCCGTCGGCGAGTTCGCGTGCGACGCCTTCGGTGGAGAATCGGCCGAGATGCCGGACCGAGCCGCCGCGCCGGAGCGGTCCGAGGATGCCGAGGATCAGGCCGTGCACGTGGAAGAGCGGGAGACCGTGGACCAGGACGTCGTCCGAGGTCCACTCCCAGGCGTCCTCGAGCGCGTCGAGGGTGGCCGAGATCGCGCGGCGGGGGAGGACGACGCCCTTGGGAGGGCCGGTCGTGCCTGAGGTGTAAACGATCAGCGCCGGGGCTTCGGTGTCCGGTTCCGCGGGGAGATCGCCGGGGGTGCCTTCGAGGACGATGTCGCGGCGGGGCAGACCGGCGAGACCCGTGGGCAGGTCGGCGCCCGGTTCGGCGAGTACGAGAACGGGCTCGCTGTCGGCGAGGATGTGGGCGAGTTCGCGCTCGCCGATCTTCGGGTTGAGCGGGATGGCGGGGACGCCGGCGAGCAGCGCGGCGATCACGGCGACGCTGGTGTGCACGGTCGGCGTCGCCCAGACGGCGATACGGCCGCTCGGCAGGTCGCGGGCGAGCGTGCCGGCGATGGCCGCGACGTCGGCGTAGGTCAGGGAGGTGTCGCCGAAGCGCAGGGCCTCCTTGCCCGAGCCGCTCGCCAGTGTGGGGAACAACCTCACCGTGTGACCTCCTGCTCGACTCCGCCTGCCGGGGAACGTGGATCCGAGGGCCCCTCTCCGGACCGTACCGCCCCACCCACCTGCACCCCCGCACCCTGCGCCGGGCACTCGACTTTCGCGGGCTAATCGCGATCCGGTACCGGGCTACGGGACCGGCGGGCGCCCCCAGCCCACTCGACTTTCGCGGGCTAATCGCGATCTGGCGCCCAGGGCTGTGGGTCCGGAGGGCGGCCTCGGCCGTTTCGATGTTCGCGGGCTAATCGCGATCTGGCGGCGGGGGGAGCGGCCACGGCACCGGATCGCGATTAGCCCGCGAACATCGCTCCGGGGCGCTGGTCGTAGGCTGGGTAACCGTGCTGGTACTGGCCATCGACACCTCGACCCCGGCGGTCACCGCGGGCCTCGTCGCCCTGGACGGCGACACGCTCGAAACCCGTGGCGACCGCGTGACGGTCGACCCGCGAGCCCACGGCGAGCTGATCACGCCCCACGCCCTCGAAGCCGTCAAAGCCGCGGGCGTCACGCTTCGCGACCTCGACGCCATCGTCTGCGGCGTCGGCCCCGGCCCCTTCACCGGCCTCCGCGCCGGTATGGCCACCGCCGCGTCGCTCGCCCACGCGCTCGGCATCCCCGCCCATCCGGTCTGCAGCCTCGACGCGATCGCAGCCGACGTCGCCCCCGGCGAAGCGCCCTTCCTCGTCCTCACCGACGCGAGGCGCCGCGAGGTCTACTGGGCCGCGTACGCCGCCGACGGTTCCCGCATCGATGGCCCGCACGTCCAGCGCCCGGCCGACCTCGAGACCACCGTCAAGGTCGCGGCGGGCGACGGAGCCCTCCTTTACGCGGACGCCCTCGGCGTCCAGCCGATCGAGCCGCGCTTCCCGTCACCCATCGGACTGGTCAAGGCCGCCCGCGAGGACTTCACCAAAGAGCCCGCCCCGCTCACCCCGCTCTACCTCCGCCGCCCGGACGCCGTCGAACCGGCCGCGCGCAAGAAGGTGACCTCGCCGTGAGGCTGGAACCCTTACGCCGCAAGGATATTCCCCGCTGTGTCGAGATAGAGAAGATCCTCTTCCCCGGCGATTCGCCGTGGACCGCCTACGCCTTTCACGCGGAACTCGACGGCGGTGGTTACTACCTGGTCACCCGTCCGGATGAAAGCGACGAGGTCATCGGTTACGCCGGGCTCGCCGTCGTCGGCCGCCGCGGCGACTACGAGGCGAGCATCCACACCATCGGCGTCGCCCCCGAGAACCAGCGCAGGGGCATCGGCACCATCCTGCTGAAGGCGCTCCTCGACCGCGCGGACGAACTCGCCGCGCCGGTCTTCCTCGAAGTCCGCACCGACAACGACGCGGCGATCACGCTCTACGAGCGGCACGGTTTCGAACGCGTCGGCCTCCGGAAACGCTACTACCAGCCCTCCGGCGCCGACGCCTACACAATGGCCCGTCCGCGGGTCCGAGACGAGGTGGCGGGCTGATGCCACGCATCATCATGGGCATCGAGAGTTCGTGCGACGAGACGGGTGTCGGCCTCGTCCGCCTGCACGACGACGGCACGGTCGAACTCCTCGCCGACGAGGTCGCTTCCAGCGTCGATCAGCACGCCCGCTTCGGCGGCGTCGTGCCCGAGGTCGCCAGCCGCGCGCACCTCGAGGCGATGGTCCCGACGGTCGAGCGGGCCTTCGAAAAGGCCGGGCTGAAACTGTCCGATGTGGACGCCATCGCGGTGACCGCCGGACCCGGTCTCGCCGGCGCGCTCCTGGTCGGTGTCGCCGCGGCCAAAGCGTACGCCGCCGCGCTCGACATCCCGCTCTACGGCGTCAACCACCTGGCCGGGCACATCGCCGTCGACACGCTCCAGCACGGCCCGTTGCCCGAGCGCTGCCTCGCCCTGCTCGTCTCAGGTGGACATACGCAATTGCTTCTGGTGGACGACATCGCGTCCGGGATCACCGAACTTGGGTCCACTGTGGACGACGCGGCGGGTGAGGCCTACGACAAGGTCGCCCGCGTTCTCGGACTGCCGTATCCCGGCGGCCCGCCCATCGACAAGGCCGCCAAGAACGGCGATGGCGCGGCCATCGCGTTCCCTCGTGGCATGACCGGACCGCGCGACGCCAAATTCGATTTCTCCTTCTCCGGCTTGAAAACCGCTGTCGCGCGTTGGGTCGAGGGCGCCGAGCGCCGGGGCGAGGAGATCCCTGTCGACGACGTCGCCGCGTCGTTCCAGGAAGCCGTCGCCGACGTTCTGACCAAGAAGGCGATCCGGGCCGCCAAGGAACACGGAGTGGACACGCTGGTGATCTCCGGTGGCGTGGCGGCGAATTCACGGCTGTCCGAACTCGCCGCCGAGCGTTGCGCGGAGGCCGGGATCACCCTGCGGGTCCCGCGGCCGCGGCTGTGCACGGACAACGGCGCGATGATCGCCGCGCTCGGCGCGCACGTGGTCGCCGCCGGACGTCCGCAAGCGTCGCTCGACTTCTCCGCCAATCCGGCGCTGCCGGTCCAGATCGTCTCGATCTAACGCAGTTCGGCGGCGGTGCGCGGCGCCGGGGCGAGGTTGAGCAGCTCTTCCAGCGCTGCCACCGTCAGGGCGGCGGCATTGCCGTCGCCGTAAGGGTTTCCGGCATGCGTCGGATGGAGATCACCGCGCAGGATCTTCGCCGCGGTGTCGGCGATGAGACCGGTGTCCGTCCCGACCAGCCAGGCGCAGCCCGCCTCGATGGCTTCGCGTCGTTCGGTGACGTCGCGGAGCACGAGCACAGGCGTGCCGAAGGTCGGCGCTTCCTCTTGGATACCACCGGAATCGGTCAGGACGAGCTCGGCCAGCCGCAGCGCGCGCACGAGATCGGGATACTCGAGCGGCTCGGTGATCGTCACCCGCGGCGTCCCGCCGAGCGCGGTCACGACCTGCTTCCGCACGGCCGGATTGGGGTGCGCGGGGAACAGCACCTGGACGTCGCTGTGCTCCGCGACGATCAGTTCGATGGCCGCGAGCGTGCGGCTCAGCGGCTCGCCCCAGGACTCGCGCCGGTGTGACGTCACGAGGATGAGGCGTTCGCCGGCTTCGGCGATCTCCATCTCCAGCAACGCGAGCGCGGTGTCCCTCGCCGGGAGATCGCGCTCGGCGATCGCGATCACGGCGTCGACGACGGTGTTGCCGGTGACGGCGATCTGTTGGCGCGGAACACCTTCCGTGCGCAGCGCGGCCGCGGCGGCCGGTGTCGGCGCGAGGTGCAGGGCGGCGATGCGCGAGATCATCTGCCGGGTGCCCTCTTCGGGGAACGGCGCGGCGAGGTCGTGCGTGCGCAGCCCCGCTTCCAGGTGCACCACCGGGATACCCAGCCAGAACGCGGCGAGCGCGCCCGCCAGTCCCGTCGTCGTGTCACCCTGGACGACGACAGCCGCCGGTGCGACCCGGCGCAGCACCTCGTCGAGCGCGGGCAGCAGCCCGGAAACCAGTTCCGCCTGCGTGCCGGTGGCTCTGGGCGGGGTGTCGAGCCAGGCGTCGACAGGCAGGCCGAACGGGATCAGCGCCTGCTCGACCATGCCCTGATGCTGTCCACTGTGGACGACGAAGGGCCGCAGGTTCGGGTGCTCCGCCAGCGCCAGTGCCAGCGGAGCGAGCTTGACCGCCTCCGGCCGGGTCCCGGCCAGCAACATCACGTCCACGCGTTCGCGCTCCTCATCCACGATTTCGAGTGTCCCGCAAAACGCGGGTGGCGGCCGCCGGCGTGCGAGGGGCCCACGCCGGCGGCCGTCCTGTCCGGGAGAGCGTCAGCTCCCGGTCTGGCCGAGCCGTTTCGTGCGGCGGTAACCGGCGATGACCGCGATGGTTCCGAGAACCAGCAGGATCACCCCGACCGCCAGCCACCAGCCGACATCGGCTCCGGTGGCGGCGAGGGCACCCACCCCGCCACCGGCCACGCCGACTCCGGCGCCAGGCAACTTGTACATCTCGACCTCACTTCACCCTTCTCAGGCGGTGGTCGCCGGGCGACGGCGGCGGACGACGCGGATACCGACCGGAACGGCGACGGCACCGAGCAGGCCGAGACCGATCCACAGTCCCGCGCCCGAAGCGAGCGGCACGGGCAGACCGGCCGGGCCGCAGGTGGCCGACGAGACGATCACGTCACCGGAGCCGAGCGGGGTGAGCGCGTCGCCGAGCAGCTTCACGTGGATCGCGTTGACCGTGAGGCTGCCGTCACCGTTCTTGATCTGCTCGTTGAGGATGATCGTCGCGACGTTGACTGCGCCGAGACCGACCTTGACCTGGGTGTTCGGCGCCGGTGTCGAGTCGATCGCGCCCGCGCTGCCGAGGTTCGCCCCGACCAGGTTCGTCGCGCCCTGCACCCCCTTCTGGGTCGCGGTGCAGGTGGCTTCGACGACCTTGACGCCGACGTCGCCGAGAGCGCCCTTGAGCAGCGGCAAGCCGACATCGGCGGTGCTGGCCTTGGCCGTCACGGCGCCGGAGTTGTCGTCCCGCTTGGCTTCGGTGTTGATCGCGCCGGCGGTGAGCACGCCGGTGAGGCTGGCCTTCGCGAGGCTGTTGGTGGTCGGCCCGGAGGTCTTCGCTTCGGCGAGCGGTCCGGCCTTCACCGCGTCTGCGCCGAGGAGTTTCACATCGACCTTGACGCCGTACGCGGAGCCGTCACCGGGGGCCGCCGAGGCGGGCGCCGCACCGGCGAGAGCCACGCTCGCCACCACAGCGGCGAGCAGTCCGCCTCGTCGCAAGAGGTGCGTGTTCTTCAACTGGTCCTCCGAATTGATTCGTGGGGGGTTTCTCTCAGCTGCGGTCGGCACGTGGGCACAACCGTTACGGACGAATCCTCAGCAGGCCTGACTAGGCTCGCGGATCGTCTATCGCCGAGTGTTTCCCAAATTGAACGAAAAACTGCGAGGATCACCGGATCAGGTGGTCTTGCGGCCATTTGTCGCAGGTCGCCGACAGTGTCACTCTTTCGGCCTAGTTAGTTTTTCCACGATCGTGCCGAAAGGGCTCATGATCACGTTGTGAATGCGAACCCCGGTCGAAAGGGCCGGTTCCCGCTGACTTACTCTCGTCGGCGAGGTCCCTGTCCGTTTCGCTGAATCCCGTCGTCTGCTGCGCCTTTCCTGAGAGGGTCATCGTGGCTGTTGCGAGCACTCCTTTGCCGAGTTCAAGCCGGTTCCCGCTGCGTCTGACGGTGCTGGCGGTGATCGCCGTCGCGGTCGGCCTGGTGCTGGCCGAACGCCTCTACCGGGTGTTCGAAGTGCAGCTTGCGGGCTTGATACTCAGGGTTATCACCACATCGGGTGTCTTCGTCGCCGGTGAACGCGAGACTGTCTACTTTGGGTTGTCCGGCGATACTCCACTCGGGTTGAGAATGACGCCGGAATGCTCTTCGGCATTCATGCTGCTGCCCTTGTTGTTGGTGACAGCCGTCATGTTGTATTTCCGCCCGAAGAATGCGAAGAGGTTGTTCTTCTCGCTGGCGATTTCGGCGGTCGTGGTCATTCTTGTCAATCAGATGAGGGTTTTGGCGATCGTCGGCCTCGTGAACCGGCTCGGGGTGGACGAAGGTTATTACTGGGGTCACACCCTGCTCGGGTCGATGGTCAGCGTCGTCGGCGGCGCGGTCGCCCTCGTGCTGTTCGTCTGGCTGGGCACCCGCAAGCCCAGGGGCGCCTGATGGGCGGCGGTTCGATCAAGATCCTGCTCGCGATCACCCAGGCGTTCGCGCTCACCATGAGCGTCGCGTTCATCGTGTACGTGGTCGTGATCGTCGTGCCGTACCTGCGGCGCAAACCCGCGCCCGTCGGTGACGCCGCCGACTTCACCTGGCACTTCTTCGTCCCGTGCCGGGACGAGCAGACCGTCATCCGCGAAACGGTGCGGTACCTGCGTTCCACGTTCCGGCACGCGCACGTCTGGGTCGTCGACGACGATTCCGAGGATCGCACCGCCCGAGTCGTCAAGTCGATCTGGCGGCGCAACGGCGGCTACGACCCGTACCTGCACCTCGTTCCCCGGCGGCGTCCGGAAGCGAGGACAGGCAAGGGCGACGCGCTCAACGCCGCCTACCAGGCGCTCAACTTCTGGATGGGCCCGAACGCGAGCCGTGACGACGTGGTCGTCGTGGTCGTCGACGCGGACGGCCGCCCGGCGGAGAACTGCCTCGAGGTGTGCGCCGCGGACCATCTGTTCGGCGACGAGACGATCGGCGCGGTGCAACTCGACGTCTGGATGGGCAACGCCGACAGCCGTCCTCCCGGCAAGAACTGGTTCTCCCGCGCTTTCGGGCTGAAGCTGGCCCAGATGCAGGATCTCGAGTTCCGCACGGCCATCGCCGCGATCCAGACCTCGCGCGGGTTCACCGGCACGATCTCCATGGGCGGCAACGGTCAGTTCACGCGGCTGTCCGCATTGGACTCCATCGCCGGGGACGACGAACAGCCGTGGCGCGGTTCGCTGCTGGAGGATTTCGAGCTCGGCGTGCACCTGCTGACCGCGGGCTGGCGGACCGGGTATACGCCGGATTCCCATGTGAAACAAGAAGGTCTGTACAGCCTGCGGCGTTTCCTGGTGCAGCGCACACGCTGGGGCCAGGGCACGATGCAGTGTTCGCGGTATCTGCGGCGGATCTGGGATTCGCCGCACGTGAGTACGCTGGGCGCGGCGGAGATGATGTACTACCTCGCGCAGCCGTGGATGCAGCTGCTCGGCTCGCTGCTGTACCCGATCCCGTTCCTCCTGCTGCTGTTCAGCACGGCGGGGGATCCGGCGCAGGTGTGGACCTGGTTCGCCGACGACGGCGCGTGGATCCTTTTCGCGATCTACGGTTCGTTCGGGCTGCTGCCGTTCATCGTGTGGGGCCCGATCTACGAGTTCAAATGCCTCAAGAGCCGCAATCTGCTGCGCGGCATCGGGATGGGCTTCGCCTACGCGCTGTACATCTACACGTTCTACATCACGTCGTGGCGGGCGCTGTTCCGCCTGGTGCGCGGCCGGAACGGCTGGTCGAAGACGCGGCGGAACACCGAGCACGCTCCTGGGGTCAAGGTCGCCCTCGACTCCTGACCCCAGGCCCGTGCCTCAGAACGCGGGCAGGATCCGGACGTCGTCCGCCTTCACGAAGGCGATGCGGTGCCCGAACTGGATCTGCACGTAGCGCGTCTTGCCCTTCACGACCACATGGTTCGCCGGGTCGAACGTCGTCGCCGAGAAGTACTCGGAGCCGACCACGTTGCCGAGCGAGTACCGCTGCCCGGCGGAGAACGTGTACGGCAGCGGGACGACCTGCTGCACCGGCACGTTCGCCGGATAGGCCTCCGCCTCGGGATACGCGCGCCCGAACACCGGCACGGTCGCCAGACCGGGCTTCGGCGTGACGACCAGGCCGAACGACGGGCTCGTCGCGCGTGCGTCGCGGAACCAGCCCTTCTGGCCCAGGTACCAGATCGCCGTCCAGCCGTCACGCCGTTCGGCGATCACGTACCGCTGGCCGGTTTCCGCCCGGCTGCCGACGTCGGAGACGTCCATCGTGCTCACCGAACCGTCCGGGCGCAGGCCGATGTCCTTGAGCAGCGGCGCCGCGTCGGTCGGCTCGCTGCGCAGCACGACCGAACCGGAACCCCTTGCCGGGCAAGGCTTTCCGCCGCCTTCGCAGCCGGTGAACGCGGGCTGGTTCGTGGCGAAGTCCGGCGTGATGGTCACCAGCGGCGAACCGGGACGGCCGAAGCCAGCCAGCGGCGCGCCCATCAGGTCGAAGTAGTGCGACCAGTCCCAGTACGGGCCCGGATCCCAGTGCATGCCCTTGATGGTCGAGGGGATCGTGCCGGGGACGTTGTCGTGGCCGATGATGTGCGCGCGGTCGAGCGGGACGTCGTACTTCCGCGCGAGATAGCCGACGAGCTTCGCGGAGGTGCGGTACATCGCCTCCGTGTACCAAGTGCCCTTCGCGGCGAAGCCCTCGTGCTCGATGCCGACGGACTTCGCGTTGACGTACCAGTTGCCCGCGTGCCAGGCGACGTCCTTGGTCGGCACGTGCTGTGCGATCTGGCCGTCGGAGGAGCGGATCGTGTAGTGCCAGCTCACGTACGTCGGGTCCCGGACCAGGTCCATCGCCGTGTCCCAGTAGCCCTCGGTGTCGTGGATGACGATGTATTCGACCTTCTGGCTCTTCGGCCGGTCCGCCTTGTCGTGGTTGCCGTAGTCGTTGTTCGGCAGCTCTTGGTATGGCGCGGGCACCGAAAGGCACGAGACCTTCTTCGGGCACTCCGTCTTCGGGTCCTCCGCCTGCGCGCGGACCGGGCTCACCGGTGTGGCGGCGAGGGTGACGCTCTGACCGTCGTCGGTTTTGCGGCTGACGCCCTTGGAGATGGTGTCGAAGACTTCGTCGGCGAAGGACCGCGCTCCCGCTTCGTCCTTCGCGCCGCTGTAGCGCGCGACGGCGGCGTACCAGTCACCGGCTTCGCGCTGGTACTTCGCCAGCAGGGCGGCACCACCGCGGATGTTCTGAGTGGTGTCCGTGCGCAGCGTCGCGACGGCCTGGCCGGTCAGCGCGGCCGCCTCGTCGATGGTCTGGAGGCCGGGCGGGGGAGGCTTCGGCGCCGGTGTCACGGGGAGTTTCGGCCTGCGGGCTTCGTCGCCGCGCGGATCCTCCTCGCCCGCGTCGTGATGCGTGCCGGTGCCCGCTTCGCGCAGGTCGGTCAGGTGCATCGGGCCGTAACCGGCGGACGTGCTCGGCGTGCCGGCGTTGAAGTCCCAGCGCGACTCCAGGAAGGAGACGCCGAGCAGGACGTGCTCGGGGACGCCGAACTCCCGCGCGGCGGCCGTGAAGTCCCGCTGCCGCTGCTGATCCGCCGGGGCGGCGTCGGCGGGGGCGGCGGCGAGGAGGCCGGCGGCGAGGGTGAGGACCGCGAGCCCGGCGGTCCGTTTGGACCGGCGCCGGAGCGGCTCGAGGGCAACGGGACGGAAGGGACGCGACATGGGCGTATACCCCCAGTGACTAGGTCTGCTGAACAGGACCGACCCCAATGGTCGGAACCTAACCAGAAACCCGCCCCTTCCGTAAGGTCCCTCCAGATCGCGATTAGGGGGCGAAAGTCGAGTCGGTGGCAAGGTGGGGGGCATGACCGGGGTGGAGGAGCTTCTGCGGGAGAAGGACCACGTCTTCCTCGATTTCGACGGTCCGGTGTGCGACGTGTTCGCCAAGCTGACGGCGAGCGAGGTGGCGGACAGGCTCAAGCGCCTCGTCGGGCCCGATCTGCCTGCCGAGGTGAGCGCTTCCGCCGATCCGTTCGACGTGCTCCGGTACGCGGCCTCATGCGGTCCGAATACCGCGCACGTCGTGGAGCGGCAGTTCAGCCGGTTCGAGGGGGAGGCTGTCGCGCAGGTCTCGCCGGCTCCCGGCGTCGAGGAGGTGCTGCGCGGATGGGTCGCGAAGGGGTACACGGTGACGATCGTCAGCAACAACTCCGTGGACGCGATCCGGTCCTTCCTCACGCTGCACGAGCTCACCGGACAAGTTCGCCGGATCAGCGCGCGGACGACCAGCGACCCGGCGCACCTGAAGCCGCACCCGACGCTCCTCGACGCCGCTGTGAAGGCTCTCGGCACTTCGCCTCGGCAGTGCGTCATGGTCGGCGACTCGGCCGCGGACGTCCTGGCCGCCCGCGCCGCCGGTGTCGCTTCGATCGCTCTCGCAACGACGCCCGCCAAGCGCCGGACTCTCGCCGCCCTCGACCCCGATGCCCTGGTGAGCGCCCTCGCGGACTCGACTTTAGCGGGCTAAACGCGATCTGCCAGCAGGAAGCCCAGGAAGAGCACCATGCCGACCTGGTTGTTGTTCAGGAACGCCCGGAACCAGCCGTCTCGCTCCCGGCGCGCGGTCAGCCGGGCCTGGTGGACGAACAGCGCGCCCGCGACCACGACGGCGAGGTGGAACTCCCAGCCGAGCGAGCCCACGTGGCCGATCACCACCATGAGCACCAGCATCGCGCCCTGCAGGACACCGACGGCCAGCCTGTCGTGGCGGCCGAACAGGATCGCCGTCGACTTCACGCCGATCTTCAGATCGTCGTCCCGGTCGACGGCGGCGTACTGCGTGTCGTACGCGACGACCCACAGCAGGTTCGCGAGGAACAGGAGCCAGCAAACCGGCGGCAGCGATTCCCCCGAGGCGGCGAAAGCCATCGGGATCGACCAGCCGAACGCCGCGCCCAGCACCACCTGCGGCAGATGCGTGTAGCGCTTCGCGAACGGATACGCGCACGCCAGCGCCAGTGCCACCACCGAGAGCACGATGGTCAAGGAGTTGAGCGTCGTGACCACCAGGAACGAAAGCAGGACCAGGACGCCGAACAGGTAGCGCGCCTCCTTGCCCGTCGCCGCGCCACTGGGCAGCGGACGATTCGCGGTGCGCTTGACGTGACCGTCGAACCCGCGGTCCGCGTAGTCGTTCACCACACAGCCCGCCGCGCGCATCAGCCACACCCCGGCGACGAAAGCGGTGAGGATCCAAGGCGACGGCGGGCCGGCGATCCACAACGCCCACAGTGCCGGCCACAGGAGCAGCAGTGCGCCGATCGGCTTGTCCGCCCGCATCAGGCGCAGGTACACCGGCAGCTTGTCCCGCGCGAGGAGCAGCGACATCGTTCCTCCCCCTCCGGCGTGCGTCGATCCGAAGGTAGGGGCACGACGGCGGATGCGGTCCGAACTCGGCCCCCAGGGGCAAGGTGCTGTAATCGGATGGGCACACCGCGCGGTAAAACGGCCGGTCAGGGCTTCGGCGACGCCGTTTTCGGGAGGTGAGCGGACCCTCCTTGCGAGACTGGCACTCACATGGCTAGAGTGCTAATTGCACGGCCCGAACACGCCCCGGCACCCGCGACGGCGGGGGTGGGTAGGAGCCGTAACTCATCCTGCCAACGCTTTCGACGACCGTGGAGGTCAACCCGGTGAGCGTGAACATCAAGCCGCTCGAGGACAAGATCGTTGTCCAGACGAGTGAGGCCGAGGAGACGACCGCTTCCGGCCTCGTCATCCCCGACACCGCCAAGGAGAAGCCCCAGGAGGGCAAGGTTCTGGCCGTTGGTCCGGGCCGCATCGACGACAAGGGCAACCGCGTCCCGCTCGACGTTTCCGTCGGCGACGTCGTCATCTACTCCAAGTACGGCGGCACCGAAGTGAAGTACAACGGTGAGGACTACTTGATCCTCTCCGCTCGCGACGTGCTGGCCGTCATCAACTGACGTCCGCTCTCAGCGCATGACGCCCCGGGCCCCGCATTGCCGGGGACCGGGGCGTTCGTGTTTTCCGAGCAGTAAGACTGGAAGGTAAGCGGAACAGGCATGCCCAAGCAGATCAGTTTCGACGAGGACGCTCGTCGCGCGCTCGAGCGCGGGGTGAACAAGCTCGCCGACGCGGTCAAGGTCACCCTCGGCCCGCGTGGTCGCCACGTCGTGCTCGACAAGAAGTTCGGTGGCCCGACCATCACCCTCGACGGCGTCACCGTCGCTCGCGAGATCGAGCTCGACGACCCGTTCGAGAACCTCGGTGCCCAGCTCGCCAAGAGCGTCGCCACCAAGACCAACGACGTCGCTGGTGACGGCACCACGACCGCGACCGTGCTCGCGCAGTCGCTGGTGAAGGTCGGCCTGCGCAACGTCGCCGCCGGTGCCAACCCGACCGCCGTCGGCCGCGGCATCGAGGCCGCCGCGGAGAAGGTCATCGCGGTCCTCAAGGAGAAGGCGACCCCGGTCAAGGGCCGCGACAACATCGCCCAGGTCGGCACCGTCACCTCGCGTGACGCGGCCATCGGCGCCCTGCTCGGCGAGGCCGTCGAGCGGGTCGGCGAAGACGGCGTCATCACGATCGAGGAGTCGTCCACGCTGGCGACCGAGCTCGTGATCACCGAGGGTGTGCAGTTCGACAAGGGTTTCCTGTCGGCGCACTTCGCGACCAACCCGGAAGAGCAGAAGGCGATCCTCGAGGACGCCTACATCCTGCTCGTCCGCGAGAAGATCTCGGCCCTGGCCGAGCTGCTCCCGGTGCTGGAGAAGGTCGTCGAGGCCAAGAAGCCGCTGCTGATCATCGCCGAGGACGTCGACGGCGAAGCGCTGTCGACCCTCGTCGTGAACTCGCTGCGCAAGACGATCACCGCCGTCGCGGTCAAGGCGCCGTTCTTCGGCGACCGCCGCAAGGCGTTCCTGGACGACCTCGCGGTCGTCACCGGTGGCGAGGTCATCTCGGCCGAGATCGGGCACAAGCTGTCCGAGACCACGCTCGCCCAGCTGGGCAACGCGCGCCGGATCGTCGTCACCAAGGACGACACCACGCTCGTCGACGGTGCCGGCACCAAGGACGACATCGCCGGGCGCGTTTCGCAGATCCGCAAGGAGATCGAGAACACCGACTCCGACTGGGACCGCGAAAAGCTGCAGGAGCGGCTGGCGAAGCTCGGCGGCGGTGTCGCGGTGATCAAGGTCGGCGCGGCCACCGAGACCGAGCTGAACGAGCGTAAGCACCGCATCGAGGACGCCGTGGCTTCGACCAAGGCGGCCGTCGAAGAGGGCATCCTGCCCGGTGGTGGCTCGGCGCTCGTGCACGCGGTCAAGGAGCTCGACGGTGGCCTCGGCCTCGAGGGCGACGAAGCGACCGGTGTGCGCATCGTCCGCGACGCGCTGTCCGCCCCGCTGTTCTGGATCGCGACCAACGCGGGCCACGAGGGTGCGGTCATCGTGAACAAGGTCCAGGAGCAGAACTGGGGGCACGGCTTCAACGCCGCCACCGGTGAGCTCACCGACCTGCTGGCCGCCGGCATCGTCGACCCGGTCAAGGTGACCCGGTCCGCGGTGGCGAACGCCGCTTCCATCGCCCGGCTCGTGCTCACGACGGAGAGCTCCGTCGTCGAGAAGCCGGCCGAGGAAGAGCCCGCCGCGGCCGGTCACGGCCACGCGCACTAGTTCCACCCCCGAAGCGGGGCGGCACTCCACCCGGAGTGCCGCCCCGCTTTGCTGTCCCGACCTCGAACCGGAGCGATGTTCGCGGGCTAATCGCGATCCGGTGGCGGGGGAGCCCAGGAGCAGGCAGATCGACTTTCGCGGGCTAATCGCGATCCGGGGCCGGGGACGCGGAAGGGCGGCACCCCACCCGGATGCCGCCCTTCCGCGTCGCCGACTCGGCCGGATCAGCCGTTCGACATGCTCAATGTGCGCTTGTCCGCCTTGATGATGTGCTCGCGTTCCGATTCAGACAGCCCGCCCCAGATCCCGTACGGCTCGTGCACGGCGAGCGCGTGGTTCCGGCACATGGCCAGCACCGGGCAAGCCAGGCACACGGCTTTGGCCCTCGCCTCGCGGCGGGCTCTGGCAGGCCCGCGTTCGCCGTCAGGGTGAAAGAAGGACGCGCTGTCCATGCCCCGGCACGACCCCTCCAGCTGCCAGTCCCACACATCCGCGTTGGGTCCTGGGAGCCTGCGTGTGTCCGCCATCCTGACCGCCTCCGTCATCCGGTCGAAGCGTTTACCTGCTCTGCTGCGCTGCGGATACTCCATTCGGTGCAACGGCCGTAACGTTAGAAGCGCGCCAATACTTGTTCAAGAGATTCAAGACGATTCAGCCGTTAGGCATCCCCCGGATGTGTGAGCGGTACTTTCCGTTCCGGTTGCCCCCGCCCCGGCCTGCCTGGATATTGGGTCGAGTGGGATCTCGGATCAGCAGTGAAGAACCCACCCTGCCGGTGGCCTCGGTCGCTCGCCGGCTCGGGGTCGCACCGTCCACCCTGCGCACCTGGGACCGTAGATACGGCGTAGGGCCGAGCCGCCACACCAACGGCCGTCACCGCCGCTACGGCAGCTCCGACATCGGCCGTCTCGAACTGATGCAGCGCGCGTTGCTCCGCGGCGCCTCGACGGCCGAAGCGGCGAAGTACGCGCTCGAACAGATGCCCCGGACGGCCACGGAGACCCCGGAATCCTCCGTGGTCCAAGTGGACGAGCGGGCCGCCGCGCCGACGGCCGAGGATCACGACGTCCCGTCCCGTCTCGCCAGACGCTTGAGCACGGCGGCGCTCGCGATGGACTTCGGCGCGGTTCAGCGCATGCTCGCCGACACGATCCGCGAACTCGGCGTCCTGCCCGCCTGGACCGGGGTGGTGTCGCCGGTCCTGACCGCGCTGGGCGCGCGCTGGCGCGGCGTCAGCGCCGGCGCTGAGGTCGAGTACCTGCTCGCCGAATGCGTCTACGCGGCCCTCGTCCGCGCGACGCCGGTGCTCCGAGAACCGCGCAACCAGCGGCCGGTTCTGCTGACCTGCGTGCCGGACGAGCGTGACAACCTGCCGATGTACGCGCTCGCGGCGGCGCTCGGCGGCCGGCGGATCGGCGCCCAGCTGTTCGGCGCCTCCCTGCCCGCCGAGGTGCTCGCGGTGACGGTCCGCCGCAGTGTCCCGGCGGCGGTGGTGTTGTGGTCGGGACGGCCCGCGACCGCGGACCCGCGCCTGTTCGCCAGGGTCTCCCGCGGCCGTCAGCGCAGCAGGCTGTTCGCCTGTGGCCCCGGCTGGGATCCCGCCACGCTCCCGGACAAGATCGAACTCCTCGGCGAACTGAAGACGGCCGCGGACCGGATCGAGCATGTTCTTGTCGGTGGAAGGCGCTAGAAAGGACCGATGGAAGAGTCCTTGCGGTCCGCCGCGTTCGGTGACGGCGTCCCGCCGCCGAACCCCTTCGCGGTGCCCGCGTCACCTCGCGGACGGCTGCTCGCCGCGATCGGGCTCGGCGCCCGCGGCCGGTACGCGGCGGCGGCCACCCTGCTGACCGGGTTACGCGCGAGCGGCGATCCGGTGCTCGCGTCGCTGGCCGCGAGCACGCTGGCGTCGCATCGGCGGCAGCTTGGCGGGCACGCGGCGGCTCTCGTCCTCGACGGTGAGGCGCTCGCGCTGACGATCGGGGAGCCGCGAGACGAACCCGACCCCGACGGCCTGGACGCCGAGGGGGCGAGGGCGGACGCCCTGCTCGGTCTCGCGGCGGACAACCTCGGGCGCGGCAGGCTGACCGCCGCCCGGCGGTTGCTGGCGCGTGCGGAGCCGCACATCGGCAACTGGCGTACCCGGACCAGGGCCGGTTGGGTGGGCGCGGAAATCGAACTGGCGAGTAACATTTCCGGCGCCGCGATCGCACCTGCGGAAATGGCGCTGGAAACAGCGCGGGTCCGTGGCGCGTGCCGACATGTCGTCAAATCGCAGCTTGTACTCGGCGTGACCGTCGCGAATGGAAGTTCCGCTGAGCGGGACCGCGCGAAAGCGCTGGTGGAGAGCGCGCGAGAGACCGCCGAGAAATACGAATTCAATTCACTTCTGTGGGTGGCGTGCCTGGTCGAGGCCGACTTGGCGGCAGGACACGCCGATGAGTATCGATTCAGAGGTGCCGAACTGTTGCACGCAGTGTTACGGCATGCGGATCCTTGCGGGAGGTGGCTCGCACGGGAATCTCCGTGGGTCCCCCTCTGAGGGCGTCTAGCCTGTTGGAGGGCCCATTCCGGCAACCGGGCTAAGAACTTTCAAAAAAAGCCACCGGATCGTGTCAAGGTTCGGGCTAAAGCGTCCGATAGGGGAAGTGGAATGTCACCCGGCTGCAGGAAGGAAACCCCGTGACGACGGTCTTGATCTGCGACGACCGACGCAGTGTCCGCGAAGGGCTCACTCGAGTGATGTCCGCGGTCCCAGGGGTCAGTCGCATCGACTGCGTAGCGCACGGTGACGAGCTGCTGGCCCGGTACTCCCGTCAGCCGGTCGACGTCGTGCTGGTCGGAACCCAGCGCGCTGTCCCGACTGGCGTCGAAGCCACCAGGCGGCTCGTCTCGGCGAACCCCCAAGCGAACGTGATCGTGTTCGGCGCCCCGGACGATGCGGGCAGCATCGCCGCCGCCATCGCCGGCGGAGCCCGCGGCTACCTGCGCTGGGACGCCTCGCGTCCCGAGCTGGTCGCCGCACTGGCGCATACGCTCGCCAGCACTTCGGTGCCGGCGCCGCGTCAGCCGTCGGACCCCGGTGTCCAGCTCACCGAGCGCGAGCTCCAGGTGCTCCGCGGGATGAGCCAGGGCAAGAGCAACGGACAGATCGGCCGCGAGCTGTACCTGTCCGAGGACACCGTGAAGACCCACGCGCGCCGCTTGTTCCGCAAGCTCGGCGTGCGGGACCGCGCTCAGGCGGTCGCCCACGGATTCCGCCGTGGACTTGTTTCCTGACACCGCTTTCTCGACTTCGCTGGTTGGATCGCACGACGGGTGACGAAACGGGCCGGGGGCGTACCCCTGGCCCGTACCTGTGTTTCCTGTCACGCTTCGCACACTTATGCTCACCGCTCGGGCACTCTGGCCCGAGCGTGTCCGCCTCCGGGCGGACCGTCGTACCCCACTGCGTTCCCGCTCGTTGAAAGTTCGACTACGAGTGCGGGGAGCCAGGAAGATCCGGGTTCAGCGTGCTCGCCGGAAAGGCGGCGCGCCGATGGCGGTCGTCAATCAAGGCGGCGCGTCCGGGCGGTACGGTAGCTGTCACCGGTAGTGGCATCCGAAGTCACACGCCGGACTCTTTGCACGCCTATACGTAACACTGGGACTGTTGTCTGCGATGGCCAATGTGGGGGACGGACTGGATGAGCCGGTCGCCGCGGCTGTTGAGGGTGATCCTCAAGCGGTCGAGCGGTTGCTGGCGGCCATCCGTCCTTTGGTAGTGCGGTACTGCCGCGCTCGGGTTGGCAGGCAGGAGCGTTCGTTCGCTTCCGCAGACGACGTTGCTCAGGAGGTGTGTCTCGCGGTGCTCACGGCATTGCCTTCGTACCGTGATCAGGGCCGCCCGTTCCTGGCCTTCGTCTACGGGATCGCCCAGCACAAGGTGGCCGACGCGCATCGCGCCGCGGCCCGTAACCGCGCCGAACCGGTCGCCGAAGTCCCCGACGAGGTCGAGGGCGGCGTCGGCCCCGAACAGCGCGCCCTTCAGGGCGAGCTGAACGAGCGCATGTCGCAGCTGTTGCGTGTCCTGCCCGACAAACAGCGTGAGATCGTGGTCCTGCGCGTCGTCGTGGGGCTGTCCGCCGAAGAGACGGCCGAGGCCGTGGGGTCCACGCCCGGTGCCGTCCGGGTGGCCCAGCATCGCGCCTTGGCGCGCCTACGTAAGGTTCTGGCCGCTGAGGAGGTGATCTGAGTGACCGACCGCGACCATCGGTTCTCCCCTGGGACCGATCGTGAACTGACGGCTTTCGAGAGGGGGCTGACGTCCTCCGAAGCCGAGTTCGCCGCTGATCTGTCGGCCGTTCAGGCCGATGACGCACTGCTCGACGCCCTCGGTGGCTCCGACCCGAAGATGGCCGACGACCTCGGCGATCAGGAACTCAACGCGCTGCTGCTGGCCTGGCGGCGTGACATCGACAGCGAGCCGCTCGCGGAACTCGTCGACGTCGACACCGCCGTCGTCACCGTGAAGACGGCCGCGCTCGCCCGCAAGCACGGGGGAAGACGTCGGCTGCTGGTCCCGGTGGCCGCCGCCGCGGCCGTCCTGGCCATCGCCTTCGCCGGTACTGGCCTCGCCGCGAAGGACGCGCAGCCTGGTGACACGCTCTGGGGCCTGACCAAGGTGCTTTACGCCGACCACGCCCGGTCGGTCGAGGCTGCCGCGGCAGCCAAACTCGATCTGGAGAAGGCCAACCTCGCGCTCGCCGGCGGGCGCCTCGACGACGCGCGCAAGGCGCTCGACGAGGCGCAGGCCGCGCTGAGCCAGGTGACCGACGACGAAAACCGCGACCAGCTGCTCGAGCAGCACCGCCAGTTGAGTGCTCAGCTGCAGAACCCCGGTCAGCAGCCGCTGCCCCCGGATCAGCAGACGACCACGCAGACCCCGGTCGCGACGACCCCGCAGCCCACTCCGCAGCCGACCGCTCCGCCGACGTCGCTGCCAGGAGGCGGCAACCCCGGCACCAGTCTGCCGGGCACCACGACTCCCACACCGACTCCGCCGACTTCGACGAAGACGAGCGAGCCTCCGCCGCCCACGACGTCGACGACACCGCCGGCCTCGGGCAACGACCCCGGTGGCTCGCGTAACGAGCCGTCGCCGGGAGCCGGAGCGCAGGCGCCCGCCGCCGCGGTCCAGACGCCGTAGCACCCCAGAACGCCGGAAGGGCCTGGTGAGATCTCTCACCAGGCCCTTCCGTTTCGACTTTCGCGGGCTAATCGCGATCAGTAGGCGCTCTCGTTGGCCGTCACACCGTCCGCGAAGCCGCGGCAGTAGTCCCAGCTCACATAGTCACCGGGGTTCGGATCGAACGCGGGCTCGTGCGGCCGCATGCGGCCGTCGGCGAGCAGCTGCTCGAGACTGGCGCGCAGCAGATGCCAGTCGTGGTAGTGGGGTTCGTCGCATTCACCGCAGTCGACCACGATCCCGCGCACTCCTCGCGGTTCGAGAAGCGCCTGATAGACGGCGAGATCGGAGAGGTCGGCCAGCAACTCGGTGCGCTCTTCGTCGCTGATCGGCTCGTCGAGCCGGTCAGCGTCGTCGATGAACGCGCGGGCCGGGTCGTCCGGGTCATCCGCGAACGGGTCTGGGGGCAACGCATCTTGCGGCACGCCTGCACGCTACCGGGCGCCCACCCGGACCGGGCGGCCGCCCGGCCCGGATATCATGAGGGGCAGGCCCCCGCCGTGTTGTCACAAGCCACGGCGGCTCTCATTAGTCACCGCTAGGAAGGCCCTTCGCCTGCTATGACCAGCGACAGCGTCACCGCCCCCGTCCCGAGCAAGTTCGCCATGCTCGGGCTGACCTTCGACGACGTGCTGCTGCTGCCGGCCGAGTCCGATGTGGTGCCCAGTGCGGTCAGCACCCGCACCCGGCTCTCCCGCAACGTCACCCTGAACATCCCGCTGGTCTCCGCGGCCATGGACACGGTCACCGAAGGCCGGATGGCGATCGCGATGGCGCGCCAGGGCGGGATGGGTGTGCTGCAGCGCAACCTGCCGATCGACGACCAGGCGTCCGCCGTCGAGGTCGTGAAGCGTTCTGAAGCGGGCATGGTGACCGACCCGGTCACGTGTTCGCCGGAGGACACTCTCGCCGAGGTCGACGCCCTGTGCGCGCGGTTCCGGATCTCGGGTGTGCCGGTGACGGACGCCGCCGGCAGCCTGGTGGGCATCATCACCAACCGTGACATGCGATTCGAGGTCGATTTCACCCGTGCGGTGCACGAGGTGATGACGAAGCCGCCGCTGGTCACCGCGCAGGTCGGGGTCACCGCGGAGGCCGCGCTCGGACTGCTTCGCCGCCACAAGATCGAGAAGCTGCCGATCGTCGACGGCGCCGGCAAGCTGCGCGGCCTGATCACGGTCAAGGACTTCGTGAAGACCGAGCAGTACCCCAACGCCTCGAAGGACACCAACGGCCGCCTGCTGGTCGGTGCCGCCGTCGGGGTGGGCCCGGACGGGCACAAGCGCGCGATGGCGCTGGCCGACGCCGGGGTCGACGTGCTGATGGTCGACACCGCGCACGGGCACTCCCGCGCCGTCGTCGAGACAGTCGCGCTGCTGAAGAAGGAACTGGGCGACACCGTCGACGTCGTCGGCGGCAACGTCGCGACCAGGGCCGGCGCGCAGGCGCTGGTGGAGGCGGGGGCGGACGGGATCAAGGTCGGCGTCGGACCGGGCTCCATCTGCACCACCCGCATCGTCGCCGGGGTCGGCGTCCCGCAGATCTCCGCGATCTACGAGGCCGACCAGGCTGCCCGTCCGGCCGGGATCCCGGTGATCGGCGACGGCGGCATCCAGTACTCGGGCGACATCGCGAAGGCGATCGCGTCCGGCGCGTCCACGGTGATGCTCGGCAGCCTGCTCGCGGGCACCGCCGAATCGCCCGGCGACCTGATCCTGGTCAACGGCAAGCAGTTCAAGACCTACCGCGGCATGGGCTCGCTGGGCGCCATGCAGTCGCGCGGTCAGGCGAAGTCCTACTCGAAGGACCGCTACGCGCAGGACGACGTGCTGAGCGAGGACAAACTGGTCCCCGAGGGCATCGAGGGGCGGATCCCGTTCCGCGGGCCGCTCGCGAACGTCGTCCACCAGTTGGTGGGCGGGCTGCGGTCGGGCATGGGCTACGCGGGCGCGTCGACGATCCCCGAGCTGCAGGAGGCGCAGCTGGTGCGGATCACCGCGGCCGGGCTCAAGGAGAGCCACCCGCACGACATCACGATGACCGTCGAGGCGCCGAACTACACCACCCGGTAGTCCGCCCTTTAGGACACTTACGCATCCGGTTCCGTTCTCGGGAGACTTGGTCCGCTGATCAAGTCTCCTGGGAGGAACCGGATGTCTTTTTCGTCCATGTCACGGCGTACCGCGCTCGCCGTCGCCGTCGCCGCCGCCGCGGCCCTTGGGCTCGGGGGCGGGGTGGTGGCTTCGGCCGTCCCCAGCGCTTCCGCCGCGCCTCCGGTCGTCGAGGCCGCCGGTCTCCAGGCGTCGCCGGGTGAGCTGTGGAAGCGCACCGAGCTGTACTTCGGCACGACGAAGCCAGACGGCGGGGAGCTGACCGACGCCGAGTTCACCGCCTTCACCGACAAGGTCGTCACGCCGAGGTTCCCGGACGGGTTCACCGAGCTGACCGGGCGCGGCCAGTGGCGCGGTTCGGGCGGGGTGATCTCGCGGGAGAAGTCGAAGGTGATCGTCGTCGTGTACCCGTTCAGCGACCGCGACGCGAACCGCGAGATCGAAGAGATCCGGACCGCCTACAAGACGGCCTTCAAGCAGGAATCCGTCCTCCGGACCGACTCGGTGGAGAAGGTCTCTTTCTGACCCACCTGCCCCACCCGCCCCACCTGTGCGACTTTAGCCCGCTAATCGCGAAACGGGTGGGGCGAGCGGGGCTGGTGTGACTTCGGGCCCGGTTCGGGAGCCCCGTCGCAGGTCACCCACGCGGCCTAGCGACAATGGGGTGTAACGGTCGTCGGTGAGAAGGGACTTGACGTGCGGGATCTGGTCGAGATCGGCATGGGCCGCACCGCGCGGCGGGCGTATGACCTCGATGACGTGGAGATCGTGCCGTCGCGGCGCACCAGGTCGTCTTCGGTCGTGTCCACCGCGTGGCAGATCGACGCGTACCGCTTCGAGTTGCCGCTGGTCACGCACCCCACCGACGCGATCGTGTCGCCGGGAACCGCGGTGGCCGTCGGCGAGCTCGGCGGGCTGGGAGTCCTGAACGCGGAAGGGCTCTGGGCCCGGCACCCGAACGTCGAGGAGGCGATCTTCCGCCTCGTCCGGGCCGCCGAAGACACGGAGGACCCGACTGCGATCGTGCGTGAGCTGCAGGAACTGCACTCCGCCCCGATCCGGCTGGACCTGCTGACCGAGGCGATCAAGACCGTCCGCGAGTCCGGGGTCACCGTGGCCGCGCGGGTCAGCCCTCAGCACGCCGCCGAGCTCACGCCGGACCTGCTGGCGGCGGGTGTCGAGATCCTCGTCGTGCAGGGCACGATCATCTCCGCCGAGCACGTCCAGCGCGACGCCGAGCCGCTGGACCTGAAGGACTTCATCGGGCGCCTCGACGTCCCGGTGATCGCGGGCGGCGTCAGCGACTACCGCACCGCGATGCACCTGATGCGCACCGGCGCGGCCGGCGTCATCGTCGGGCACGGTGCCAGCCGTGGCGTGACGAGCACCGACAGCGTGCTCGGGATCGGGACGCCGATGGCGACCGCGATCGTCGACGCCGCGGCCGCGCGCCGTGACTACCTCGACGAGACCGGCGGCCGGTACGTGCACGTGCTCGCCGACGGCGGGATGAGCGTGTCCGGCGACATCGCCAAGGCCATCGCCTGCGGTGCTGACGCCGTCATGCTGGGCGCGCCGCTGGCGGCCGCCTCCGAGGCGCCGGGGCAGGGGCTCTACTGGACGTCGGCGGCCGCGCACCCGTCGCTGCCGCGTTCGCGCGTGGCACTGGGCCCGGACTACGCCGTCGACCTCAAGACGCTGCTCTTTGGGCCGTCTGCGGACGCTGAGGGCGTCGTGAACCTCTTCGGCGCGCTTCGCCGCGCTATGGCGAAGACGGGCTACTCGGACCTGAAGGAGTTCCAGCGGGTCGGCCTGACCGTCCGCCGCTGACGCTCGCTTCCCGGCCCGGATCGCGTTTAGCCCGCTAAACGCGATCCGGGCCGCTTTGCGTTCACGTGTCCCAGCAGCCCCACGCGCCCCTTCAGTTTCGCGTTTAGCCCGCTAAAGTCGCGCGGAGCGGTCCCTAGCCGAGTCGCGCGACCTCGTCCCGGGCGTGGGCGACCCGGTGCGTTTCCCGGCCGCCTGCCCGGGCGATTTCCCGGGCGAGGTCACCCGCCGCTTCGACGCGGTGGCGTGCCCGGCCGCGGCCGCGTACGTGCTTGCGGTAGGCCTGGCGGTCCTTGCGCAGGCCACTGACGGCGTCGAACAGGGCGGTGTCGATCACCCCGGCGTCGACCTCCGGCCCGAGCAGGTCACGTATCCAGCCGCGTTCCACGCGGGCGGCCCGGCGCAGCACGGCGAACAACGTGACGAGCTCGATCACCGCGATCACGAACGGCAGCGCCACGGCCAGCGGCCCGCCGCCGCCGATGCCACCCATGTCGTCCCACGCGAAGTGGAACACCATGGCCGCCAGCATGCTCGACACGCCCAGTGCGACGCGGCGTTCGCGGCCCAGTATCCACATCAGCCCGGCGCAGAAGATGGCGCTGAACAGCGCGTGCGACACGATCCCGGAGGCGCCGCGCGCGGCGAACACCTGCAGCGAGGTGGTGAACTGGTCGGCGCCGAAACTCTGGGCCGCGCCGTTGTACACATAGAGCACGTCCTCGAAGACCTGGAAGCCGAGGCCGATGAACGCACCGATGATGAACCCGTCGTAGGCACTGCGGATCAGCTGCGGCGCGAGCCCGATCAGCAGGACGAGGCCGAGCGCCTTGCCCCATTCCTCGGTGATCGGGGCGGTGAGCCCGGCGGCCCAGTTCCCGGCGAAAGCGGTGCCGCCCAGTTTCGACCAGATCTCCAGCAGCGCGGTGTTGGCGGGGAGCGCGATCCAGAACGGGGCCGCGACACCGCCCCAGGCGAATCCCGCCGCGAGCAGCCCTGCCGGTTGGGACGTGTAGCGGTTCTGCTGTCGTAGCAGCATCAGCCACGGCACGAGGTAGAGCCCGAACAGCAGGATGCCTCCGGCCAGCGCCGGGGTGTAGTAGCCCGTGGAGCCGAAGTACCGCACGATCGTCAGCGCACCCCCGCCCAGGCCGAGCAGGTAGACCCAGAAGGCCAGGTTGTGCCGCTGGAGGAAACGGAAGGGGGTTCCCCAGCCGGACTCTTCGATCGCGGTCAGCTGCGCCGCCTTGCCGCTCATCGGTTCGCCCCGGGAGTGATGCTGCGCAGGAGCGACGTCACGTCGTCGCGGTAGTGCTCGAACTGGTCGGGTGCGGTGCGCACCCGGACGAGCAACGCCGGCGCGGTTTCGGCGGCCTGACCGGGGCCAGGCACCTTGAACGCGACGTCGAGTGCGTCGCCGCCCGGTCCGGTGCCTGCTTGCGCGACCCCGGTCAGCCCGGCGGCGGTCGTGACCGTGCCTCGCTCGCCGTCGACGCCGGGCGTGTTCCCTTCCGCCCGTTCGACCTGGTCGAGGAACGCTTCCGCCGATCCGGTGTACCCGGTGCCGCGGAATTCGATCGACGCGCCGCCCGCGGCGATCGTGATCTGCAGGCTCGCCGGGTTCGCCGGAGCGCCGGATCCGGTGAGGGTCCCGCTCTCCAGCTGCCAGCCCACCGGCGGGACGGCCGTCGCCCCGGCGCCGAGATCCAGTACGTCACCGGCCCGGATCTCGTTGCGCCACGGGATCGAGGCGTTCAGTGCGGGGAGCCCGTAGATCAGCACCAGAGCGATGCCGAGCGCGATCAGCGCGGGCTTGAAAGTCCGCCGATCGAGTCCCAGGAGCCGGTGTTCGACCGGAACCCAGTCTTCCGGCGGCTGTCGCGTGCTGGTGCTCACCCGACTGTTCCTCTCCTCGGTAAACTCGTCCACGGAACTGTAAGCAGGTTCCGGCTTTTCCGCGTTTCCAGTCGGTCAGGCCCCGGCCGCCTGAGCCGCTCGTTCGATCTCCGTCCGCCGGGCTTCCCAGAAGGCCGCGTCCTCGCCAGGGGCGTCGACGGTGCCGTCGAGCTGCTCTCGCAGGATGTCGGCGTGCCCGGCGTGCCGGTTGGTCTCGGTGAGGATGTGGACCAGGACGTTGAACAGCTTCACGTCGGGACGCGGCCACCAGGGCACGTGCCCCGGTGAGTCGACGTCGAGAGCGGCGATGGTCGCGTCGGAGTGCTCCCAGACGCGCCGGTAGAAGCCGGTGATCTCCTCGCGGCTTTCGTGCTCGGTCGCCCACAGGTCGGTCCCGCGCTCGGGGACAGTCTCGGGGAACGGCCGGTCGAAGACCTCGCCGAAGTACCGGGCCTCCCACGTCGCCAGGTGCTTGACCAGGCCGAGCAGGTTGGTACCGGTCGAGGTCAGCGGACGACGGATGTCGTACTCGGACAGCCCGTCGAGCTTCGCCAGCATCGTTTCGCGGATTTCTCGCAGGTCACTGTGCAGGTATTCCTTCGCGAAGTCATCGATCACGAGTCCGAGCATGCACCATCCGAGTGGAAGGTAACCGGCGAGTAACTTACCTCTGGTCAGAAGGGGTGGCCGGGGTTACAGTCGAGGGTGTGACTGCCAGTAACACCACCACTGAAGACGACTTCGACTACGACGTGATCGTCGTCGGTTCCGGGTTCGGCGGCAGTGTCGCTGCCCTCCGCCTGACCGAGAAGGGCTACCGCGTCGCCGTCATCGAAGCGGGCCGCCGCTTCGCCGACGACGAGTTCGCGAGGACGTCCTGGGACCTTCGCCGCTACGTCTGGGCGCCGCAAGTCGGCTGCTTCGGCATCCAGCGCATCCACATGCTCAAGGACGTCATGGTGCTCGCCGGCGCGGGCGTCGGCGGCGGCTCGCTGGTCTACGCGAACACGCTGTACCGCCCGCTGAAGCCGTTCTACGTCGACCCGCAGTGGTCCCACATCACCGACTGGGAGTCCGAGCTCGGCCCGCATTACGACCAGGCCAGCCGCATGCTGGGCGTCGTCACCAACCCCAGCGTCACACCGTCGGACGTCGTGATGAAGGGCGTCGCGGCGGACATGGGCGTCGCCGATTCGTATCACCCGACGCCGGTCGGCGTGTACTTCGGCAAGCCGGGGGAGCGCGCCGAGGACCCGTACTTCGGCGGAGCGGGCCCCGCGCGCACCGGCTGCACCGAATGCGGCGCCTGTATGACCGGCTGCCGCGTCGGAGCCAAGAACACCCTGGTCAAGAACTACCTCTACCTCGCGGAGAAGGACGGAGCGCAGGTCATCCCGCTCACCACCGTGAGCGCGATCAGCCCGCTGAAGTCGGGTGGGTACGAAGTGAGCGTCAAGAAGACTGGGACCACTTCGCGCAAGTTCCGGCACAAGCTCACCGCCGCGCAGGTGGTGCTGGCCGCTGGCACGTGGGGGACGCAGAACCTGCTCCACAGCATGCGCGACACCGCCAAGCTGCCGAAGCTTTCGCCGCGCCTCGGCGAACTGACCCGCACCAACTCCGAGGCCATCATCGGCGCCGCCCGCACCTCGGTCGACGAGGGGCGGAACTTCAGCCGCGGCGTCGCGATCACGTCGTCGATCCACCCCGACGACAACACGCACATCGAGCCCGTCCGCTACGGCAAGGGCAGCAACGCGATGAGCCTGCTCCAGACCATCGCCACCGAGGGCGATTCGGCGGTCCCGCGCTGGCGCCAGGCCGTGAACTTCATGCTCAAACACCCGGTCCAGACGGTGAAGCTGCTCAACGGCTACCGCTGGAGCGAGCGCACGGTGATCCTGCTGGTGATGCAGAGCCTCGACAACTCCATCACCACCTACACCAAGCCCGGCCTCTTCGGCCGCCGCAAGTACACCTCCAAACAAGGCCACGGCGAGCCGAATCCCAGCTTCATTCCCGCCGGACACGAAGCCAACCTCCGCACCGCCGAACGCATCGGAGGAATGGCGGGCGGCACCTGGGGCGAGATCTTCGACATCCCGCTGACGGCGCACTTCATCGGCGGCGCCCCGATCGGCACGGCGGCCGACAACGGCGTGATCGACCCGTATCACCGGGTGTTCAACTACCCCAGTTTGTCCATTGTGGATGGTTCGGCGATCACGGCCAACCTCGGCGTGAACCCCTCGCTGACCATCACCGCGCAGGCCGAGCGGGCGTTCTCGCTGTGGCCCAACAAGGGCGAAAAGGACAATCGGCCCTCGCAGGACTCGCCATACGCGCGGGTCGAGCCGATCGCGCCGAAGAACCCGTCCGTTCCGGCCGACGCACCGGCGGCACTTCGGCGCTAGGTTGGGAGTCGTGACAGCCGCCGAACGCGCCCACGTCCTGATCCGACGAGTCCGTGCCTTGCACGAGGAATGGGCGCGGGTGGTGCGCGCGCTCGACGAGGACGCCGTGCGTGCCCCCAGCGCCTTGCCCGGCTGGACGAGAGCGCATCTGCTTTCGCACGTCGCGCGCAACGCCGACGGCCTCGGCAACCTGTTGACCTGGGCCAAGACCGGCGTCGAGACGCCGATGTACGCCACGGCCACGGCTCGCGACGAGGGTATCGAGGCCGGAGCCGACCGCTCCGCCGCGGCGATCATCGCCGACGTCGTGGATTCCGGCGAGCGGTTCACGGACCTGGCCGCGTCCCTGCCGGACGAGGCGTGGACCGGTGAGGCTCGTGATCGGCTGGGCAATAAGCTGACCGGTGAAGGTGTGCTGGGCAAGCGGCTGTCCGAAGCTTCGATTCATCTCGTGGACCTGGACTTCGGCTACGACTTCGCCCGTGTCGCCGCTCTCCTCGGAAGCGAATTCGAAGTGGTCGTGAGCAGCGCGATCGCGTCGTACGGTGACGGGCTTCCCGCTGTTCTCCTGGTCGCCGCCGCCGACGGGACCCGGCACGAGTGGCGGATGGGCACCGGTGACGCGGTCAAGGTGGTCGGCTCACCCGGCGATGTCCTTGCCTGGATCACCGGCCGCGGTGACGGATCCACTTTGGACGGCGAGGCGCCGCCGCTGCCGCACTGGCTCTAAGAAATCCGTAAGCCTTCGGGGGCTTTCCCCGCGCGGCCGCCGATGCTGTCCTTGACCGATGGACTACGACTTCAGCGGTCTCAAGGCCCTGTTCGTGAACTGCACCCTCAAGAGATCCCCGGAGAAGAGCAATACCGACGGCCTCATCGGGATCAGCCGCGACATCATGGTCAAGCACGGCGTCGAGGTCTCCGTGCTCCGCGCTGCGGATCACGACATCGCGACCGGCGTCTGGCCCGACATGACCGAGCACGGCGCCGCCTCCGACGCGTGGCCGGAGCTGTACCGGCAGGTGATGGACGCGCAGATCCTCGTGCTCTGCGGGCCCATTTGGCTGGGCGACAACAGTTCGGTGATGAAACGCGTCATCGAACGGCTTTACGCCTGCTCGTCGCTGCTGAACGCCGCCGGCCAGTACGCCTATTACGGTCGTGTCGGCGGTTGCCTGATCACCGGGAACGAGGACGGGATCAAGCACTGCGCGATGAACGTGCTCTACAGCCTTCAGCATCTGGGCTACACCATCCCGCCCCAGGCGGACGCCGGGTGGATCGGGGAGGCGGGGCCAGGTCCGTCCTATCTGGACGCCGGTTCCGGCGGACCGGAGAACGATTTCACCAACCGGAACACCACGTTCATGACCTGGAACCTGCTGCATCTGGCCTCGATGCTGCATCGTGCGGGTGGCGTTCCCGCGCACGGGAACCAGCGCTCGGAGTGGGACGCGGGCTGCCGCTTCGACTTCGAAAACCCCGAATACCGCTGACCCGGCCGGGTGATCACGGCAACCTCGTCGTGGTCCGCGCGTCTTCACAAGTATGAAGCTGGGGCGAAGGAACTTTCTCAAGCTCGCCGGCGCGACCGCGGTCGGGGCGGCCGCGACGGCGTGTTCCAGCACGCCTCCCGCGCAAGCGCCCACCTCGGCTCCGGGTGTGTCGTTGCCGCCGAGTACCAGTGTCACGGCGCCGTCCGGGCCGCCGGACTGGGCGGCGTTGCGGACCAAGATCTCACTGCTCCTGCCGGGGGATTCCGGCTACGAAAGCGCCAAACGCGTCTTCAACCCGGCCTTCGACGGGCTCAAACCCGCCGCGATCGCGAAATGTGCCAGGCCGGAAGACGTGCAGGCCGCTGTCGAAGCGGCGGCGAGGCGAGTTCCGATCGCCGCACGTAGCGGCGGCCACAGTTACGCCGGCTACTCGGTTCCCGACGGTGGCTTGATGATCGATCTCGGTGAAATGTCCTCAGTGGACGTTCGGGGCGAACAGGTCGTGATCGGCGCGGGCGCGAAGCTGAAGGACGTCTACGCCAAGCTCGGCGGTGCGGGCCGTTGCCTGCCCGCGGGCTCCTGCCCCAGTGTCGGGATCGCCGGGCTGACGCTCGGCGGCGGAATCGGTGTCCTCGCGCGCAAATACGGCCTCACCTGTGATCACCTGGTGTCCGCGCAAGTGGTCACGGCGGACGGGAAACTCCGGACAGCGTCGGCGGAATCCGAACCCGATCTGTTCTGGGCGTTGCGTGGTGGGGGAGGTGGCAACTTCGGTGTTGTCACGTCGTTCACCTTCCGCACCGACCCGTCACCTTCGGTCGTTTCGGTGTTCTCCCTGCACTTCCCGGCCGGGAGTGCGAACGAGGTCCTCGCCGAATGGCAGCGCTGGCTGCCCGAAGCCCCGCCGGAACTGTGGGCAAACGTCGTGCTGTCCGGCGGATCTGCTGTCGGTGCGAGGATTTCCGGTTGCTATGTCGGCGATTCCGCTTCGCTCGCCAAGGTGCTGGACAAGCTGACCGGCAAGGTCGGCGGAACGCGGACGGTGAAGCAGCTCGACTATCTCGGTGCCATGAAGTACTTCTCCGGCAGCGAGAGCCGACAGTCCTTTGTGGCCTCATCGCGGATTCTCGGCGAACCGGCGGATCCCGCGAAGCTGACGTCGATCCTCAATGGCAGGCGTGGGATGGATCTTCTGGTCGACGGTCTCGGCGGCGCCGTCGCCGACGTCGCCCCGGACGCCACCGCGTTCTGGCATCGGAAGGCGATCGGCAGTGTGCAGATCTACAGCCAGGCCGACACTCGCAACCGTTCCGCGGCAACGGATTCCGTCGCGGAAGTGGTGACGGGGATCGGGCTGAGCGGGGGCTACGTCAACTACATCGACCCCGCCCTGCCCGACTGGATGACGGCCTACTACGGCGACAACGCCACCCGGCTCAAGCAGGTGGCGAAGACCTACGACCCGGACAAGGTGTTCGGGTTCGCGCAGGCCGTCACCCCGGCTTAAAGATCGATGCCGGTGAAGACGGTGACGCGTTCCTCGGTGAGGTCGTTCATCGCGGCGAGTACACCTTCGCGCCCGACGCCCGATCCTTTGATGCCGCCGTAAGGCATCTGGTCCGCGCGGTAGGACGGGACGTCGCCGATGATCACGCCGCCGACTTCGAGTTCGGTCGACGCGTAGAAGGCGAGATGCACGTCGCGCGTGAACACCCCGGCCTGCAAGCCGTACGCGGATTCGTTGACCGAAGCGAAAGCCTCGTCGACACCATCCACAATGGACACCGCGAGCACCGGGCCGAAGACCTCCTCCGCCCAGGCCTTTGTGGACGGTGAGACGTCGGTGAGCACGGTCGGCTCCACCGTCGCGCCGTCCCGTTTGCCGCCGGTGAGGATCTTCGCGCCCGCGGCGACGGCCTCGTCGATCCAGGCGACGATCCGCTCCGCGGCGGCTTCGTCGACGACCGGTCCCACGTCGGTGTTCTTGTCGTACGGGTCCCCGGTTTGCTGTGACTGCACGGCTTCCACCAAGGCGGGTACGAATTCCTCGGCGACCTCGCGTTCGACGATGACCCGCTGCACGGCGATGCAGGACTGTCCGGCCTGGTAGTTGCCGAAGGTCGCGATGCGGTGCGCCGCGCCCTCGGGATCCGGCCAGTCCCGGAGCACGACGGCGGCCGCGTTGCCGCCGAGTTCGAGCACCACGTGCTTGCGCGGGGCGGCGTCCGCCAGCGACCAGCCGACCGGACCCGATCCGGTGAACGACACGACCGGCAGCCGAGGATCCGCGACCAGCGCCGAGGTCTCCTCGTTGCCGAGCGGCAGCACCGAGAACGCGCCTTCCGGCAGGTCCGTCTCGGCCAGGATCTCGCCGAGGATCAAAGCGGCCAGCGGCGTGCGCGGCGCGGGTTTGACGATGATCGGCGCGCCGACCGCGAGCGACGGCGCGACCTTGTGCGCCACCAGGTTCAGCGGGAAGTTGAACGGCGCGATACCCAGCACCGGGCCGCGCGGGATACGGCGGGTGATCGCCAGCCTGCCCTCGCCCGCCGGGTCGGTGTCCAGGCGCTGCAGATCGCCGCTGAACCGGCGGGCTTCCTCGGCGGCGATCCGGAACACCGACACCGCGCGCCGCACTTCGGCGTCGGCCCACTTGAGCGGCTTGCCGTTCTCGGCGGTGATGACCTCGGCGATCTCCTCGGCCCGGCCCGCGATGACCCGCGAAACATGGTCGAGCGCCGCGGCGCGGCTGTGCGCCGAGGAGCGCCGGAACTCCTTCGCGACGCTCGCCGCCGCGCTCACCGCTCGTTCGACCTGCTCGGGACCGGGCACCGCGACGGTGGCGACTTCGCTCCCGTCGTAGGGGTGGTGCACGGTGAGCGTCGAAGCGCCCTGCTCAGGGCGGCCGGCGATCCAGGCGGGACGCGGCTCCGGGGTGATCATGTCCATGGATGACAAGGTATTGCAGTCAGGGCTTGACGAGCACCTTGAGCGCTTCGCGGTCCGCCATCGCGCGGTAACCGCCGGGCACCTCTTCCAGGCCGATGGTCCGGTCGAACACCTTGCCCGGCTGGTACCTGCCCTCGACGACGTCGTCGAGCAGTTCGGGGATGTAGTGGCGGGCGGGAGCGACCCCGCCGGTGACGGTGATGTTGCGTCGGAAGAGTGATGGGCCGATCGGGCCTTCGTCGTACTGCGGCACGCCGACGCGGCTCACCGTGCCGCCGGGACGGACCGCGCCGACGCCCATCTCGAAAGCGGGCTTCGTACCGACGCATTCGAGGACGGTGTGCGTGCCTTCGCCGCTCGTCAGCTCTCGCACCTTCTCGATGCCTTCGTCACCACGCTCGGCGACGACGTCTGTCGCGCCGAACTCGCGTCCGAGGTCCGTGCGGGCCTGGTGCCTGCCCATCAGGATGACGCGTTCGGCGCCGAGGCGCTTCGCCGCGAGGACCGCGGAGAGGCCGACGGCGCCGTCGCCGATGACGGTGACCGTGGTGCGCTCGTTCACGCCCGCCCTGACCGCGGCGTGGTGACCGGTCGAGAACACGTCGGAGAGCGTGAGGAGCGAGGCGAGCAGGTCGTCGTCCTCGGTGTGCGGCAATTTCACCAGCGTGCCGTCGGCCTGGGGGACACGGACGGCCTCGCCCTGACCGCCGTCGACACCCTTCGCGCCCCAGTTCCCGCCGTGCAGGCATGAGGTGTGGAGGCCTTCGAGGCAGAACCGGCAGGTGTTGTCGGAGTAGACGAACGGCGCGACGACGAGATCCCCGGTCTTGAGCGTGGTGACGTCGGCGCCGACGGCCTCGACGATGCCGAGGAATTCGTGACCGATCCGGACGCCGCGGTCGCGCGCGGGCATGCTGCCGTACGGCCAGAGGTCGCTGCCGCAGATGCACGAGCGGACCACGCGGAGGAGAGCGTCGGTGGGTTCGCTGAGCTTCGGGTCCGGGACGGTCTCGACACGCACGTCGCCGGCGCCGTAGATGACAGTCGCTCGCAAGACGGGTCCTTTCCTGGGCTGGCCCCAGTATGGGCGCGTCGACTTTCGCGGGCTAATCGCGATCCGGGCCGGGATCGACTTTCGCGGGCTAATCTCGATGCGCGTGGAGATCGCGCAGGAGGAGGACCTCGGCGCCGTGGTGGATGGCCTCGCGGTTGATGTGCAGGACGAGGGCCACGAAGGGGTACTCGGCGTACGGGCCTTCAGCGTCGCCGCAGGGGCGCTCGAGGCCCTCGGCGGTCAGGCCGCGAACGCCGTCGCGCCAGCGCGCGTACGCGTCGTCGAGCTGCTCCAGCGCTTCCTTGGCGGAGGCCGCGTACGGGAAGGTCTGATAGTCGAGAGGCGGGCCGCCGAAGTGCGACGCGTTCCGCATCCCGAAGACGCCGATGATGATGTGCGCGAGGCGCCAGGCGATCGTCGTCACCGGCGGCGGTGACGGCTCCGGGTACGCCCAATCGATCATGAGCTTGCCGTTCTCGTCCGGTCGGATCGTCCAGCAGTCCTCGGCGGGCTCCCAGAAGTATTCGTCGTCCGCGAGGGTGTCCAGCCGGGGCCGGAGGTGGTGCGTCCAGTGCCAGTCGAGCTGTTCGGAGAGTTCCTTGCTCCAGTCGATGCCCATGCCTTCGGACGGTAGGCCGCGTCGCGGTCATCCGCTGTCCTGAATCGTGAGGGGGTTGGCGGCGGGGTGACCGGGCCCACCTGGGACGATGGTGGGGAAGCGTACTGCTCTGATCTGGAGGTTTCAGGTGCCCAGTCCCACCGGTCCGGTACTCGTCGTGGACTTCGGGGCGCAGTACGCGCAGCTGATCGCGCGCCGCGTGCGCGAGGCGCAGGTCTACTCCGAGGTCGTCCCGCACACCGCCACCGCCGAGGACATCCTCGCCAAGGACCCCGCCGCGATCATCCTTTCCGGTGGTCCTTCCAGCGTGTACGCGGAGAACGCCCCCGCCCTGGCCCCCGGACTGGTCGACGCGGGCGTGCCGATCCTCGGCATCTGCTACGGCCACCAGGTGCTCGCGCAGGCCCTCGGCGGCACGGTCGAGCCGACCGGGATCCGCGAGTTCGGCCGCACCGAGGTCCGCGTCGCCGGTGAAGGCGGCGTCCTGCACGCCGGGCTCCCGAGCAGCCAGCCCGCGTGGATGAGCCACAACGACAGCGTCACCAAGGCGCCCGAAGGCGCCACCGTGACCGCGTCGAGCGATGGTGCGGCCGTTGCCGGGTTCGAAGACGTCGAGCGCCGCTTCGCCGGCGTCCAGTACCACCCCGAGGTGCACCACTCGCCGCACGGCCAAGAGGTGCTCCGCCGCTTCCTGCACGACATCGCGGGCATCAAGCCGCAGTGGACGACGTCGTCCATCGCCGAAGACCAGGTCAAGCGCATTGCCGAGCAGGTCGGCGACGGCCGGGCGATCTGCGGGCTGTCCGGCGGCGTCGACTCGGCCGTGGCCGCCGCGCTGGTCCAGCGGGCCATCGGTGACCGGCTGACCTGCGTGTTCGTCGACCACGGCCTGCTTCGCTCCGGTGAGCGCACCCAGGTCGAACGCGATTTCGTCGCCGCGACCGGGGTCAACCTGGTGACCGTCGACGCGCGTGAGCGGTTCCTCGACGCGCTGGCCGGGGTCACCGACCCCGAGGAGAAGCGCAAGATCATCGGCCGCGAGTTCATCCGCGTGTTCGAGCAGGCCGAGCGTGACCTCAAAGCCGAGGGCGACTACAAGTTCCTGGTCCAGGGCACGCTGTACCCGGACGTCGTCGAATCCGGCGGCGGCGAGGGCGCGGCGAACATCAAGAGCCACCACAACGTCGGCGGGCTGCCCGACGACCTGCAGTTCGAGCTCGTCGAGCCGCTGCGGCTGCTGTTCAAGGACGAGGTGCGGCGCGTCGGGCTGGAGCTCGGGCTGCCGGAGACGATCGTGCAGCGGCAGCCGTTCCCCGGCCCTGGACTCGGCATCCGGATCATCGGCGCCGTCGACGCCGAGCGGCTCGAGACGCTGCGCGCGGCGGACGCCATCGCGCGCGAGGAACTCACCGCGGCCGGGCTGGACGGCGAGATCTGGCAGTGCCCGGTGGTGCTGCTGGCCGACGTCCGCAGCGTCGGCGTGCAGGGCGACGGGCGGACCTACGGGCACCCGATCGTGCTGCGGCCGGTCTCGTCCGAGGACGCGATGACCGCGGACTGGACGCGGCTGCCGTACGAGGTGCTGGAGCGTATCTCGACCCGCATCACGAACGAGGTCGCCGAGGTGAACCGGGTGGTCCTGGACGTCACGTCCAAGCCGCCGGGCACCATCGAGTGGGAGTGACCCGCCCCCGCCCGGACTCGACTTTCGCGGGCTAATCGCGATCTGGTGGTCCGTGGGCACCTGATCGCGATTAGCCCGCGAAAGTCGAAACGGGGCCGGGGTGGGAGCAAGGCGAAGGCCCCGGCGAGGGGCCGGGGCCTTCGGAGTGGGGTGGATCGTGGGCGCGGCCGCTAGCGGCGGCTCTTGCGCAGCGAAGCGGCGAGCAGCAGGACGCCGACGAAG
Source organism: Amycolatopsis alba DSM 44262 (assembly GCF_000384215.1). Taxonomy (NCBI): domain Bacteria; kingdom Bacillati; phylum Actinomycetota; class Actinomycetes; order Pseudonocardiales; family Pseudonocardiaceae; genus Amycolatopsis; species Amycolatopsis alba. Next base: position 4,560,175 of record NZ_KB913032.1, read on the forward strand.
ATCGCCCCGCCCGCCATGACCCACCGGAAGTCGAACCGCGGGAGCCACGAGGCGCCGTCCGAGAGGACGTAACCCGCCACCAGCAGCGTCGCGATCCCGACGAACAGGGTGATGACGTCCGCCCCGCGCTTCGCAGGCTGAGCCGCCTGGGTCTGCGAGCTGTCGTAGTCGTCGTACTCAGCCACGACGCACCTCCACGTTTCCGACACCGTTCTTGACCTTCAGAGTGATCTTCTGCCCGCTGTCGCCCGCCGAGGTGAAGTCGATCGTGTCCTCGCCGACCCCCGACCGGGCCTGTCCGAGGCAGTTGACGTCGCCCGCACCCGTCTCGCAGGACACCTTCACTTCGGCACCCGCCGGCACGAGCACCGTCGAGTTGCCTGCCCCGCTGGAGACCTTCGTGGACACCGACGCTCCCGCGGGCAGCTTGGTCAGGTCGAGGTCGATGTCGCCCGCCGAGCGGTGGTACTCCGGCAGCACCTCGGACGCCTGGACAGGCGTGGCCGTCAGGTCCCCGAGACCGCCCTTCACCGAGATGTTCTCGAACGGGACCGTGGTCAGCGCCATCCCGACGATCGCCAGCGGCACCGCCAGCCCGATCAGCCCACGACCGCCCCGCACGAACGAACCGGCCACCAGCCCGATGCCGACCACACCCAGGGTGAGCCCGACGACGTGCTGCATGGTGAACCAAGGCTCGCCGTCCAGGCCCATGACGGTGCCGACCCCGCCGACCAGCACGGCGAACCCGAAGGTCGCGGCGCCGATCTTCGACTTGCGGCGACGAGGCATCGGCGGCGCGGAAGGCGGCGGAGGCGTCTGCGGCGGCAGACCACCGGACGGCGAAGCGTTCGGCAGGTCCCAAGCGGACGGGTCGGCCGCGAGCGGGTCCCAGCCGCCCTCGGTCGCCGTCGAAGCGGAGGCCGCCGAAGCCGACGCCATCGAGAACGCGGCGGCAGGCTGAGCCGGGGCTGGCATCGTCGGCCGGTTGAACTGCCCGCGGTTGCGGTGCAGCAGGTACAGCGCGACGGCCATCAGCGCGAAGCCGATCAGCCCGGTGCCGTCCGCCATCCAGCCCCCGCTCAAGGTCCAGGTGAGACCGGGGAACAGCAGGATCAGCAGCAGCACCGCGAACGCCGGCGAACTCGACGCGCGGCCCCGGCCGATCAGGCCCTCGAACGCGGATACCTGGTCGCCCTCCTGCGGCAGGAACAGCCAGCCCAGCAGATAGACGAAGACACCGAAACCGCCGAACACGGTCGCGGCGACCAGCGCGACGCGGACCACGGTCGGGTCGATGCCGTACCGGTAGCCGATCCCCGCGGCGACGCCGGCGAACTTGCGGCCGTGGGCCGGCCGGACCGGCCTGCTCCGCCAGAAATCCTTGACGGTCTCTTCGAAGCCGGCCGCTGGGCCCTGCTTCGGCACGTGTGTCTCACTCCCACTCATGCCACAAAGAATGCGCGCCGATGACCCCCCGCCACATCCGGGATCGTCCCTGAGGTTTCCCCCAGCGGGAAGAGTCAGGGGTTTCCCCGATGGATCAGTGCCACACTCCATGTGACCATGGAGAACGTGCAGGAATCCGCCCCCAACGACCTCGCCGCGCAGGTGAAGCCGACGATCATCGAGCGCCCTCCGGTGCCCGTTCCCGGCAGCCTGTCCCCGGCACCGTTCGAGCCGCCCAAGATGTACCGCCGCCGCTCCGGCCGCGCCATCGCGGGTGTCGCCGGCGGCCTCGCCGACCACCTCGGCGTCAAGGTGCTCTGGGTCCGGACCGCGTTCGCGTTGCTGGCCGCGCTCAATGGCGCCGGTCTTCTCGCGTACGGCCTGCTCTGGGTCTTCGTCCAGCAGCAATCCGGTGAGGTCGAGCCGGAGAAGCCGGCGTCCAAGGAGAAGCAGCAGGCTTTCGGCCTGATAGCGCTGGGCGTCGGTCTCGCCGTCGCCAGCGGCACGTTGACCGGCTTGATCAGCGGCTGGGTCGCCATCCCGCTGGCGCTGGCCATGATCGGTGCGGCGGTCGTCTGGCGTGAGGCCGACGAGTCGCAGCGACGCCGCTGGCGACTCAGCACCAAGGGCGGGGTCGCCACGGCGTTCCTCGGCGGCGGTGGCTGGTCGGCCGCGATCCGCGTGGTCGCCGGCGTCGCGCTGGTGATGACCGGCATCGGCGTCGTCGTCCTGGAGAGCGGCAGCATCGACCAGGTCAAGTTCGCGCTCGTCGCCGTGATCGCGACGCTGATCGGGGTGGCCGTGCTGACCGTCCCGTTCTGGCTGCGCCTGGTCCGCGACCTGTCCGACGAGCGCACCGCGCGTATCCGCACCGACGAACGCGCCGAGATCGCCGCGCACCTGCACGACTCGGTCCTGCAGACCCTCGCGCTGATCCAGAAGCAGGCGGAATCGCCGCGTGAGGTCGCCAGGCTCGCGCGCGGTCAGGAACGTGAGCTGCGCGGCTGGCTGTACGGGCCGTCGGGGTACGGCAAGAGCAAGAAGACCGAGGAAGAGGCCGTCAGCGGGCAGCTGTCCGAAGTGCTGGCGGCCGCGTGCGGCGAGGTCGAGGACGCGTTCGCGATCTCGGTGCAGCAGGTCGTCGTGGGGGAGGCCACACTGGACGAGCCGCTGACCGCGCTGGTTCAGGCGGCCCGCGAAGCGATCGTCAACGCCGCGAAGCACGCCGGGGTCGACGAGGTCAGTGTGTATGCCGAGGTCGAGCCGACAGCGGTGACGGTTTTCGTGCGGGACAGGGGCAAGGGGTTCGACCCCGACGTCGTGCCGAGCGACCGGCACGGTCTCGCGGATTCGATCCGCGGCCGGATGGAACGGCACGGCGGGAAGCTCAAACTGCGTACCGCACCGGGTGAAGGAACCGAGGTCCAGCTGGAGATGCCGGTCAAGGCGGGGAAGGGCGCGGCGTGAGGTCGCTATGCTCACTCCGACAGGGCGAGCGAGGGAGCATCGTGACGGAGAACCAGCAGACGCGGGAGCCGGTCAAGGTCTTCCTCGTCGACGACCACGCGCTCTTCCGGGCAGGCGTGCGCACCGAACTGGATTCGATCACCGACGACGTCCGCGTGGTCGGTGAGGCGGGTTCGGTGGCCGAGGCGGTCGCGGGGATCGTCCGGACCAAACCGCAGGTCGTCCTGCTCGACGTGCATATGCCGGACGGCGGCGGCGCCGAGGTGCTGCGCCGGGTCCGGCCGGAACTGCCGGACGTCGTGTTCCTCGCGCTGTCGGTCTCCGACGCCGCGGAGGACGTGATCGCCGTGATCCGCGCCGGGGCGCGCGGCTACGTCACGAAGACGATCTCGTCGAAGGAACTCGTGCGCGCCGTCGTGCGGGTCTCGGACGGGGACGCGGTGTTCTCGCCGCGGCTGGCCGGGTTCGTGCTCGACGCTTTCGCCGACCGGCCGGGTTCCGCGCCGATCAGCGACCCCGACCTCGACCTGCTGACGCCGCGGGAACGCGACGTGCTGCGGCTGCTCGCGCGCGGGTACGCGTACAAGGAGATCGCGTCCGAGCTGTTCATCTCGGTGAAGACCGTGGAGACGCACGTTTCGAGCGTGCTGCGGAAGACGCAGCTTTCGAACCGGTACGAGCTTTCGCGCTGGGCTTCCGACCGGCGTCTCGTCTAGGTGGCGGCCGTCCTCATCGGCCTGGTGGCCGTGTTCTTCCTGGGGATGGGGCTGCTCGGGCTCGTCGATCCGCGGCGGCTGATCCGGCCGTTCGGTATCACGCTGGACTCCGCCACGGCGCGGACCGAAGTGCGCGCGGTCTATGGCGGCTTCGGGGTGGCTGTCGCGGCGTTGCTCGGGTTCGCGGCCTTCGACGTCGGCGGGATCCAGCGGGGTGCCGCGATCGCGGTGGCCGTCGCGCTCGTCGGGATGGCCTTCGGGCGGCTGGTCGCGCGATTCGCGGAACGGCCCGAACGGTTCTACCCGAGCTGGCTCTACTTCTGGGTCGAGCTCGTCATGGCCGCCATGCTCGTCTTCGCGGCCCTCTGACCCGTCTCGACTTTCGCGGGCTAATCGCGATCCGGCAGGTCCAGGGCCTCACCGCATCGAGATTAGCCCGCGAAAGTCGAGTCAGGCCGCGGAGCCGGACCCGTCGAACCGCACGCTCCAGGTCGTCACGGCGCGGCCTCCCCGGCGGCGGCGAGCGGGCGCTCCACCACGGGGGCGGTAGCAAAGGTCCCTCGCTCCCGCGGGCGGAGCCGGGTCAGCGCGACCCCGCCCAGCACGACGACCATCCCGGCGATCACCCGGAAGCTCAGCGGCTCGGCCAGGAACACCGCCCCCAGCAGCACCGAGACCACCGGCAGCAGGTACCCGACGATCGACGCCGCGACGGCGCCCTCGCTCGCGAGCAGCTGGTAGTTCAGCGCGAAGGCGATCCCGGTCGACCCGATCCCCAGGATCACCACCGCCACGATCGCACCGGTGCTCAGGTGCACCGGTTCGAAGCCGCCCATCGGCAGCGCCAGCAGCAGGAACCCGGTCGCGAGCAGCATCTGTCCGCCAGCCAGCGACATCGGCGAGTCACCGGTGCCGGTGAGGTATTTGCCCTCGTACACGAACGCGAAACCGTAGCTCGCGGCCGCCGCGAGGCACGCCAGCGCGCCCCAGCTGAGCAGGCCGGACGCTTCCCACGGCGCGAAGATCAGCAGGATCCCGGCGAGCCCGGCGATCAGCCCGGCGACCCGGAGCGCGGTCATCTTCGTCCGCGTTCCCAGCATCGGCGCGGCGAGCAGCACCCACAACGGTGTCGTCGAGTTCAGGACGCCGGTGATCCCTGAGTCGACCGTCAGCTCGCCCCACGCGAACAGCAGGAACGGCAGCGCGTTGTGGAAGAACGCCGCGACGGCCAGATGTCCCCAGATCCGCCGTCCCGACGGCAGCCGGTCCCGGCCGAGGTAGCAGAGCCCGATCAGCACCGCCGCGCCGAGCGCGACCCGCGCCAGCACCAGCTGCACCGGCGAAAACGCGCCCAGTCCCAGTTTGATCCAGAAGAAACTCGATCCCCACATGAGCGCCAGCGCGCCGATCCGCAGCAGGGTCTTCGTCTCGCCCACCCGGTCCTCCTTAAGTGCCTGGCCCAGCTTCGCCGCGCCGACGCGTAAGGACAAGCGAAAATAACTGCAGGAAGCCTTAAGGAGAACTGTAAGATCGGAGCATGCTGGACGTCCGCCGCATGCAGGTCCTCCGAGCCGTGATCAGCAGCGGTTCGATCACCGCCGCCGCCCGGAACCTCGGCTACACACCCTCCGCGATCAGCCAGCAATTGTCCACGCTGGAAAGGGAAGCGGGCGTCGAGTTGCTCGAACGCGTCGGCCGCGGCGTGCGGCCGACCCCGGCCGGTTCGCTGCTGTCCGAACACGCGGAAACGCTGAGCACCCAGCTCGCGAAGGCCGAAGCCGCGCTCACCGAACTCAAGGAAGGCCGCACAGGCAGGCTCGCGATCCGCTACTTCGCCACAGCTGGCGCTTCGTTGGTGCCCTTGGCCGTCGCCGCGCTGCGCAGGGACTTCCCCGGCGTCCGTCTCGACCTGAAACTGGTCGAGCCCGACGATTCGCTGCCCGAGATCGAGTCGGGCAAGGCCGACGTCGCGATGATCGTGCTCCCCAGCGACAACCCCCGGATCAAGGGCGCCGAGTACATTCACCTCCTCGACGACCCGTACCGCGCGATCCTGCCGAAGAACCACCGGCTCGCCCGCAAACGCGTCCTCGACCTCGGCGAGCTGGCGGAGGATCCGTGGGTCGGCGTCGACGGTCTCCCCGGCGCATGCCGCGACATCCTCCTCGACGCCTGCGGCGCGGCCGGATTCGCCCCGAACCACGTCGTCGAATCCGAGGATTACCAGACAGCGCAAGGGTTCGTGGCCGCCGGGCTCGGGGTCGCGCTGATCCCGGAACTCGGCCTCGGCGCCCCGCACCCCGGCGTCGTCATCCGCAAGGTCCGCCGTCCCGATCCCGTGCGGTCCATCCACGCGGCCATCGCCGCGCACGCCAGGGAACACCCCGCGGTGCGGCGGTTCCTCAGCGCGATCCGCGAGGGTGCCCGAGCGGCCTGACCTTACGGGTAGGCGGGACTGATCGGTTGGGCAGGAAACCCGGCTGAGCTTGAACAGCCGTACCGGCGGTCGACAACCTGGCAGAGAGCCCACAAACTCCGCCGGCGAAAGGACCTCCGTGCGTCCCCTGATCATCCTGCACGGCTCTTGGCACCAGCCCGCCCATTTCGACGACGTCGCCGAACGCCTGCGCCGGGAAGGCGCCGAGGTCACCGTCCCCGACGTCGGCGCACGCCCGATCGCCGAGATCACCCGGACCGTCCAGGAAATCGTCGACGGGTCGGCCGAACCACCGGTGGTGCTCGCGCACTCCTACGGCGGAGTGATCGCCGGCGGGCTGCAAGGCGTCGCGCACCTGATCCTCCTGGCCGCGATCGTCAGCGAGCCGGGTGAGACCGCCCAGTACTGGATCGACCGGGTCAAGGAGGAAACCGGCCGCGAACCCGAGCCGCTGCCGTTGATCTTCGACGACAAGGGCATGACCCACCTCGACCACGCCGTCGTCCGCGAAGCCATGTACGCCGACTGCTCCGACGCAGTCGTCGAGCGGGCCACCGCTCTGCTGCGCCCGGAGCCCGTCTCGATCTTCACCGAATCGCCGACCGGGGCGTCCTGGAAGGACACCCCGAACACCTACATCGTCTGCTCCGAAGACCGGGCGCTCGCCCCGGAAATGGTCGCCCACTTCGCCGCGCGCTGCCAGACGACGGTGACCTGGCGGGCGAGCCACAGCCCGTACCTCAGCCGTCCCGTCGAACTCGCGACACTGGTCCGCGAGCAGCTTTAGCTAAATCAGGAACAGTTCCGCGAACAGCACTCCGATGAGGATCGCCGCCAGTACGGCACCCGCGGTGATCAGCCACTTGCGGGTGTCGGGCGACTTCGCCGCGGCCGGCGCGACGGGAGCGTACTGCTGCTGTACCGGTGGCACGTACTGCTGCTGCGGTGGTGGCTGAGGCGGCTGGTACTGCTGCGGCTGATGCTGGGGGAACTGCTGCTGCGGCGCCGGGGGCATCGGGACCGGCATCGACGCGGGCATCGTCGGCATGGCGGGGGCGGTCGGCGGGATGAACGCCGTCTGCCGCCCTTCGGTGATCGCGCTCAGCGAGCGGACGGTGTCGGCCATCGTCGGCCGCACGTCCGGCTCGGCCCGCAGCATCTTGCGCAGCGCGCCTGCCAGCGGACCGGCGGTCTGCGGCGGCCGTTCCGAAGACTCGCCGTCCTCGCCGAACGGCGGCACCCCCTCGACGGCCGTGTACAGCGTCGCGCCGAGAGAGAACACGTCGGACGCCGAAGTCGCCGGCTCGCCGCGCGCCACCTCGGGCGCCCGGTACGCCGGACTCGCGCCGCCACCGGTGATGCCGATGTCGGTGAGCTTCACGCCACCGTCGTCGGCCAGCAGGACGGTGCCCGGTTCGACGGTCCGGTGCACCACCCCGGCCTCGTGCATCGCGGCCAGCGCCTGGCCGAGCATGATGCCCAGCGCGGCGGCCTGTTCCGCGGTCAGCCTGCCGTGCTCGGCGAGGAAGGTCGCCATCCCGCGCGACGGGATGTACTCCATCACCAGCCACACGTCCGCCCCGTCGGGCAGCACGTCGTACACCTTGATGGCGGTGGCGTGCTCGAACTTGGCCGCGTCCTTGCCCTCCTGGACGACGACGGCCTTGGCCTGCTCCGCCCGGTCCGGCGGCAGTCCGACGGGCAGGTACATGCGCTTCATCGCGACCGTGCGCAGCAGGCGGGTGTCGAACGCCAGCCACACGATGCCCGCCCGGCCACGCCCGATGGGCTGGTCCAGGCGGTACCGGCCGCCGACGATGGAACCTTCAGAACTCAATTGCAGCCTCGGATCACGGGGTCGCCGGAGGGGACGTGTCGGTCGGTTCGGACTTCGTCGGCGGCGTCGTCGTCGTTGGAGACGTCTTCGTCGGAGTCGTCTTGGTGGGCGTCCTCGTCGGCGTCGGCGGATCCGGCTCCTGCGTCTGCGTCGCCTTGCTCGACGTCTTCTTCGACGAAGACGTCTCCTTGGGCGGCTCGGCCGACTGCGTCTCCGACGGCGATTCCGTCGTCTCGGGAGCCGAGGACGTCGGGGTCGGGGACGGCTTCGTCGAGGAGTTCCCCACCTGCGCGGGCGCTTCCGGGTTGTTCGGGCTCAGCAGCCAGAAGCCCAGCGCGGCCAGCGCGACGACCACGACACCGCCGATGATCGCGGGTTTCTTCCACGCGCCCGGCTTCTCGTCGTCCTCGTCCACCGGGCTGGTCTGCGCCCTGGTGGGCGGCGGAGGCGGAGGAGGCGGCGGCTGGTCGTCGTAGTCGTCGTCATAGGGATCGTCGTCGTAGGCGTTCGCGGGGATCGGGACGGCGCGGGTGGGCGCCGGGCCGCCGGGGTGGCCGCGTTCGGACAGCAGCGCCGTCTCGTCGTAGTTGTCGTACCCGTCGTAGTCGTCTTCCGGGTAGCCCGACGCGGGCGGCTGGTGGTAGTCGTCCTCGTCGTAGTACGAACCCGCCGCGGCCTGCTCGTCGAGGAGCGAGCCCGAATGACCGGCCGATTCGCTGTCGAGCGCCTGGGTCACGCCCGCTCCCGCGAGACCGCCGGCGAGCGCGCCCGCGACCGGGGCGGCGAGCACGGTTTCGTCCGCGGGCCCGCCCAGCGGCGTCTCACCCCGCGCGACAGCGGCGAGGAGCTCTTCGCACTCTTCGGCGGTGGGACGGTGCCGCACCTCCGGGTGCAGCAGGACGGCCAGCACACTGGCGAGCGGGCCGGACTGGCGCGGCGGGATGATCTGCCCGGCCGCGACCGCGTGCAGCAGGCTCAGCGTGTTCTCGCTGAGGCCGAACGGCGGCTGGCCTTCGCAGGCCGCGTAGAGCGTCGAGCCGAGCGAGAAGACGTCGGACTCCGGGCCGGGGTCGCCGCCGATGGCCACCTCGGGCGCCAGGTAGGCGGGGGTTCCGGCGATCATCCCGGTCTTCGTGACCGTGACGTCGTCCTTCGCCCGCGAGATGCCGAAGTCGGTGATCTTCACGGTGCCGTTGGGCGCCAGCAGGATGTTGCCGGGCTTGATGTCCCGGTGCACGATGCCGACCGCGTGCGCCTCGGTCAGCGCCGCCGCGACCTGCGCGCCGATCCGGGCCACCTCCGTCGGCGGCAGCGTCCGCTCCTCCTGCAGCACCTGGGCGAGGCTGGTGGAGTTCAGGTACTCCATGATCAGGCAGGGCTGACCGTTGTCGTCGGTGACGACGTCGAACACCGAGATGGCGTTCGGGTGGTGCAGCCTGGCGGCGATCCGGCCTTCCCGCATCGTGCGCTGGCGGGCGTCCTCGGCGCCTTGGGCCTCGAGGCCGGGCTGCAGCAGCAGCTGCTTGATCGCCACCGTGCGCCCGAGTACCTCGTCATGCGCTTGCCAGACGGCACCCATCGCGCCTGTGCCGATCCGCTGGACTATGCGGTATCGACCGGCGACCAGGCGACCCTCGTCGCTCACGCGACCTCCCTTTGGGCTCCGTCTTCACGTCGCGGAGTCGTCCGCGCACGCGGTGCGGCCTTCAGCACGCCACAGCGTTGGAGCGTATGCACATGTAGTGGTCTGTGTGCCGGCTTTTCCGAGACCGACTCGTGACAAGGCTAGGCGCTCACTCTGCGCACACACACGCGGTACGCACTGATTGCCCTGGGTGGAGGGCCGATCTACGCGGGGTGTCCGTCACATGTGCTGCGCCGACAGCAGCCGGGCGTCGGTGATCAGACCCGTCTTCTCGTCGGCGAACGCCAGCACCTGCGTGACCCGCACCAGGCCGCCGTCGGCGTTGCGCATGGTCACCACGGCGAGGATGGTGCCGTCGGCCTGTTCCCGGACGTCCTGGAGCTGGATGGCGTCCATGGAGCTCCACGCCTCGATCAGCCTGCCCATTTCCGACTCGGCTAGCACCGGCGCGAGCAGCGACTTCGCGCCGTAGGGATCGGCGTCGACGGTCTGGTAGAACTTCCGGACCGCGTCGATCTTGCCCTCGGCCGTGCTGATCGCGGCAGGCTTGACGGCCGAGGCCGAACTGGTGCTTCTGGTCGCCGAGCCTTGCCGCGAGAGTGAGCCCGAGCCGGTCCCCGACGACGGCTGGACCGTCGTGCTGGTGACCGTGGACGTGGGCGCCTCGCGGTTCCGCTGCGGTTCGGTGGAGTCCGGGACGGCGAGCCCGCCGAGCGCGGCGGCACCGCTCATCACCTCGGGTGCGGCGGCACCCGCCACCGGACTCTGCCGTTGGCTGCCCGCGAGCACGCCCGCCGTGACGACGGCGCCCGCGACCAGCAGCCCGGCGGCGACCAGACCGGCCATCTTGGCCCGCCGGGCGGCGCGGCTTTCCGGCTCTTCCTCGTCGGGTTCGGGGCGTGGCGACGGCTCTTCACGGGTGCGGGCGGGAACGAACTTCTGCGGCTCACGGAAGACCTGCTCGAGGTACTCGCGGTCGACGCGGGTGTCGTTCAGGATCTCTTCCGGGATGACGTCCTCGACACGTACGGCGTCCTCACGCCGTATGCGCTGTCGATCAAGCACGAAATTCCTCGCTCTGGTCCGGGGCAGGCGCTGGGCCGTTCGGCCGACGCCACTGGTCCGCGCGGCCGTCTTCTGGACGGTGCGAACCCTGCTGTCGTCAGGTAACCCTGTGGAGGCGGCCCACGGCCAGGATCTATCGCCGGAATGCCGTCGCGATACGACGAACGGCAGCTTAGGTCACCCACCCGGACCAGGGGCAACCGCTCGGCGCACCGCACGTGCAGCGGAACAGGACACTTGCACGTGCGCGATCGGGCTACATGCCGTCGTCGACGATCTTGTCGTCGTCACCGAAGGTCAGTGTGCGCTGCTCCATGGTCTTCGTTCCGTCTTTGTGCGTGACCTCGACGGTGTTGACCGTGACGCCCCGGCGCTGGTCGATGCTGACCTTCTTCACCTCGAAGTAGGCGACGTCGGCGTAGCGCTCACGGAGGCCCTGTGCGCCTTCTTCGCGCAGGCCGCCGGAGGTCACCGCGGCGGCTTCCTGGGGGTTGGTGGTGACGGCGTTGAGGAAGGTCTCGGTGTTGTCGCCCATCGCCTGGGCGTCCGGCTGCGACGCGTACCAGGGGGAGGTCGTGGTGGTGCGGGCGGCGGGCATGACCGGCGGTTTCTGCGGCCGCTCGCTCGACGACGACGTGGGCTGCCCGGTCGTGACCGGCCCGCCCGAGCCGGGCCGCGACTCGCTGTTGCCGGTGTTCTCACTGTCCGCGGAGGTGGCCGAGTTGCTGGAACTGCGGTCGTCCTTGGCGGAGGAGTCGGTCGCGGAATCGGACGGGTTGCCCGCCGCGCCGCCCGGTGGTGGCGTGGCCGGATTGCCCGCGAGACCTTCGTTGGTCAGCGGGCTGCCGCCGCGGTAGCCGGGCCAGCCGCCCTGACTCTGCTGCTCCGGGGCGGGTTTGCCGACCAGGAACGAACCGGCGAAGAGCAGGCCGACGACGACCAGCGCGGACGCCGCCGCCGCGAACCAGGCGGCCTTGCGCCAGGTCTTGGGCGGGGTCACCGACGCGGGCACCGAACCGAGATCGAACGTGCTCAGGCCGTCAAGGGGAGGGGCGAGGTAGACACGGACGTCGTCGTCACTGTCGATCTCGACCGGCTGGGGGCGGCGGGGAGCGGGCGCTGTCAGCGTCACCTTCGTGCGCTGCGCGGCCTTCGCACGCCTTTCCTCGACGGAGGACAGGACGGGTTCCGTGAACGAGACCTCGACGCGGGCCGGGCGTTCCACGGGCACCTCGCGAGCGGGCTGGGGGAGCGGCAGACGGCCGCTCGATGGGGCATAGCCGGGGCTCGGCGCCCTCCCGTTCCGCGGTGGCGGCAGAGGAAGGGAACCGGTGGAGGGCGGGGCGAACTCACGGGGTGCGTGATGCCCGTGCCCGGTGGGGCGTTGCCGCCGCGGCGGCACGGGTGGGGTCCAGCTCTCGGTGCCGCCCGCCCGGTGGCGGCCCGCGTGCGCGGCGCCGTCCCGTCCTTGGTGTTCCACCCAGCCGTTCATGTCCGAGCGACCCCCTCGTGGGCCGGCCCTGACGGCGATGTGACACCGGTTAAGCCGAACGGAGCAGCGGTTTCACGGGATCCCTCGCTTGCAGACTCCCAAGCACTCTCGTGAGCAAATGCACGCGCATGCGACTGCGGGCGCGCGGGGCCGTAGCCCCCGCGCGCCATTCGGGCACCGCCCGACCCAGACGCAAGGGTCCTCACGGGGTCCACATTAAGAGCCCGACGCCCCGCAAGTCTTCACCCACTCTGCAAGTTGCAGATGTTTCACTCGGTCGGGCGCGCCCGAATGGGCCTCGGTGACGTTACGCAGTGCTATCGGTGCTGGTGGCCCGGATCAGCTGCCGCTGCGGTACTTCTGCTGGGTCGATTGCAAGGCTTTGGTGGCGGTGATCCCGCTACCCGCTGCAAGCAAAATGGCGATGATGTCGAGCGGCGTTCCCCCACTCGTGAGCAGCCAGGCGAACAGGGAGGCCGCGGTGGTACCCGCTGCGATCGGCCAGCGCGTCTTGACGTACTGGGCGATGGGAGTACCACCCGCGCGCTTACCCGCCGCGTTGTTCAGCATGGCGAGATACCCGAGATGGCCCAATGCCGCCAGGACACCGGCGATCGCGATGATCACGGCGATGAGGTTAATCATGCTGTCCAGTTTGCCTGGTCCCGAGCCGTCGTGGCTCGGGGAACACCCTGAGTTTCACCTCACGGCACGGGATCGTGACGCGGCGGGAGCAAGGGACCTTTGCTATCGCCCCGGCTCCTAGCGCCCCAGCCTGCCCCGGCCGAGGTTCAGCAGCGCCATCGCCAGCTGTCGTCCTTCCGGACCGAGTTCGCGGTACCGCGCCAGCACGTCCATCTCGCGGTTGTAGACGATCCGGGTGCCGCCCGCCGCCATCCTGGCCGCGCCGATCGTCTTGGAGACCTCCACGCGGCGTTTGACCAGCCGCAGGATCTCGCCGTCGAGCCAGTCGATTTCCTGGCGGAGTTCACCGATCTCTTCGGCGGTGGCGGAGGGCTCTTCGGCGTCCGGCTTCTGTGTGGTGTTCATCGGGACCTCTCTTCGGTCCGGATTCCCTGCTGGCCCCCGGAACAGCGTAAAGCCCCGAGGTCCGCGGACTCCGGGGCTTCGGGTGATGGCATTCGGCACTATGCGATCACGGGAGCCGGAGTCCGGGTCCCGTAAAAAAATCGCGTCGCGTGCCGCATACCGATCATTATGCCACAGCGAAACCCTCCTCAGGCTCGAAGCGGCGGCGCGCCCCGCGGACCCGAGCGTGCACGAGGACGCTCATGGCCAGCCAGAACATCGGCATCGCGGGCCAGAAGAACGGTGCCCCCGAAGCCGTCCAGCGGACGATCAGCAGCACCGAAAGCACCACGGCGACCGCGAGGTGGATCCGCACCGCCCGATGCCCGAAGACGACGGGACGCCGCTTCGGCGCGGGCTTCGGCAGATCCGAGGTGAGCGCGGCGAGTTCGTCTGTGTACTTGGTGGAATACACAGCACTGAGCCGGTCTTCCACTTCTTGGAGGGTGAGACGGCCTTCGCCGCCGGCGGCCTGGACGAGCGAGGCGACCCGCTCCCGGTCCGCGTCGGCCGCCCTGAGCCGGGAGGGAATTCCGTTGGTGTCCATGGCATCCGATCCTCCGCCGCGAACACCGCCCGCGCGTCGGACGGCAGGCGACAACACCGCCTACGCCCGGCGCTGTAGCGTGGACCGGCGATGAACACCCTCTTCGATCTCCCAGCGGACGGTCCGGCCAAGCCCCGGCACACGGACCTGCTCGACGACCTGAACCCGGCGCAGCGCGAGGCCGTGACCCACGCGGGCTCGCCGCTGCTGGTCGTCGCGGGCGCGGGCTCCGGCAAGACACGGGTGCTGACCCGGCGGATCGCGTACCTGCTGGCCGAACGGGACGTGCATCCCGGCCAGATCATGGCGATCACGTTCACCAACAAGGCGGCCGCGGAGATGCGGGAGCGGGTGAGCGACCTCGTCGGCCGCCGCGCCAACGCCATGTGGGTGTCGACGTTCCACTCCATGTGCGTGCGGATCCTGCGCCGTGAGGCCAAAACACTGGAGATGTCGTCGAGTTTCTCCATCTACGACTCGGACGACACGAAGCGGCTCATCACGCTCGTCGCCCGCGATCTCGACATCGACCCGAAGAAGTACGCGGCGCGCACGCTGGCCGTGCACATCTCGAACCTCAAGAACGAGCTGATCGACCCGGACACCGCGGTCGCCGACGCGGGCAACGACCTCGAACGCCGCGTCGCCGAGGTCTACGTCGAGTACCAGCGACGGCTGAACCAGGCCAACGCGTTCGACTTCGACGACCTCATCATGCGGACGGTCGAACTCCTGCAGACCTTCCCGGACGTCGCCGAGTACTACCGGCGGCGGTTCCGGCACGTCCTGGTCGACGAGTACCAGGACACGAACCACGCGCAGTACACGCTGATCCGCGAACTGGTCGGCACCGAGACGAACGAGCACGGGATCGAGCCAGCCGAGCTGTGCGTCGTCGGCGACGCGGACCAGTCGATCTACGCCTTCCGCGGGGCGACCATCCGCAACATCGAGGAGTTCGAACGCGACTTCCCGAACGCGCGGACCGTTCTGCTGGAACAGAACTACCGCTCGACCCAGACCATCCTGAACGCGGCGAACGCGGTCATCGCGCGAAACCCGAACAGGCGCGCGAAGCGGCTCTGGACCGACTCCGGTGACGGCGAGAAGATCGTCGGTTACGTCGCGGACAACGAGCACGACGAAGCGGCGTTCGTCGCGGGCGAGATCGACGCGCTGGCGGACAAGGGCGAAGCGGACTACTCCGACGTCGCGGTCTTCTACCGCACCAACAACCAGTCGCGGGTCTTCGAAGAGATCTTCATCCGCCTCGGCCTGCCGTACAAGGTCGTCGGCGGCGTGCGGTTCTACGAACGGCGCGAGGTCCGCGACATGCTCGCGTACCTGCGGGTGCTGGCGAACCCGGAGGACACAGTCAGCTTGCGCCGGGTCCTCAACGTCCCCAAACGCGGCATCGGCGACCGCGCCGAAGCGGTCATCGCGACGTACGCCGAGCGGGAGCGCCTCTCGTTCGCGCAGGCGCTGCGCGGTGCCGTCAACGGCGAGATCCCGCTGCTGAACCCGCGTTCCGCCAAGGCGATCACCGGTTTCGTCGAGCTGCTGGACGAACTCGGCGAGGTCGTCGAGAGCGGCGCCGAAGTCGCCGACGTCCTCGAAGCGGTCCTGGAACGCACGGGCTACCGCGCGGAACTCGAGGAGTCCGACGACCCGCAGGACGCGTCGCGGGTGGAGAACCTGACGGAACTCGTCACCGTCGCGCGGGAGTTCACCGAATTCACCGCCGAGGTCGCCGGTCCGGACGGCGAACTGCCCGAGGCGGATCCCGGAGTGCCGGAGCCGGGTTCGCTGCCCGCGTTCCTGGAGCGGGTCTCCCTGGTGGCGGACGCGGACTCGATCCCCGCGGCCGACGGCGGCGAAGACGGCGACGGGCACGACGCGGGCGTCGTCACGCTGATGACCGTGCACACCGCGAAGGGTCTCGAGTACCCGGTCGTCTTCGGCACGGGCTGGGAAGACGGGATCTTCCCGCATATGCGCGCGCTCGGTGACCCGGCCGAACTGGCCGAGGAACGCCGTCTCGCCTATGTCGCGATCACGCGGGCCAGGAAGCGGCTGTACGTCTCCCGTTCGATGGTGCGCTCCGCCTGGGGGCAGCCGCAGATGAACCCGGCTTCGCGGTTCCTCGACGAGCTCCCCGCCGAACTGGTCGATTGGCGCAGGCTCGCGCCTTCCTCCTCTTCCGGTGGTTTCGGTTCTTCGGGAGGTTCGCCGCGGGCCGCGACGACATGGGGAAGCCGCGGTGGCGGCTCGACGTCGTCGAGGTCGACGAGCACGAGCCCGTTCGGCAAGGGCTGGAAGGACACCGTCGCGCTCAAACTCGACGTCGGTGACAGGGTCAGCCACGACAAGTACGGGCTCGGGACGGTCGTCGCCTGCGACGGTGCCGGGCCCCGCGCGACGGCGACGATCGACTTCGGCGCCGCCGGCAAGGTCCGGCTGATGCTCATCGGCAGTGTCCCGATGGTCAAGCTGTAACCCTGACCTGCGACTTCTCTGTCGTTGTTGACCTTGACACGATGACAAGGTCTTCACTGGTGGGCAGGAGGTGATCCCCATCGACACGACACAGAAGACTTCGCCGGACGTACGGCTGCTCGACGCGTTGAGCTCCGAGAACTCGTCGACGCGGCTCCAAGCGGCCCTGGCTGCCGGGACACACCCGGACGTCCGGTTCGTCGGCACGCTGGTGGCGCGGTGCGCGATCGAGCCGGACTTCTACGTACGAGACATGCTGACCTGGGCGTTGACCCGCCTGCCGTCGGCGAGCACGGTGCCGTCGCTCCTGGTGGAGCTCCGTTCCGAGGTCGCCCAGGCCCGGAGCCAGGCGTTGCACACGCTGTCCAAGATCGGGGACGGCACCGCGTGGCCCGCGATCACCCGGTCGCTGCTGCACGACGCCGACGACGAGGTCGCGCGAAGCGCCTGGCGTGCCGCCGTCGTCCTCGTCCCCGACGGGGAGCGGCAGAGGCTGGCAGAGGACCTGGTCGCGCAGCTCGGCCGCGGTGACCGGAAGGTGCGGCTGAGTCTCAGCAGGGCGCTCGTCGCGCTCGGAGACGACGCCATCAGGCCCGCCCTGCGGACGGGCCTGGCGAGTGCCGACCCCGAGGTGAGCGCGCACGCTCGCGCCACGGAACAGCTCTCGCGCGACCCGGACGCCGGTTTCGACGAGGCGAGGCGGATCGTCGCGCTCGGCCCGGAACGAGCCGGGGGAGCGTGAATGCTGATCGGTGAGGTGGCGCGCCGCTCGGGGGTGAGCAGCCGGATGCTCCGGCATTACGACTCCCTCGGGCTGGTGCGGCCGACGGGCCGTACCTTCGGCGGCTACCGCGAGTACTCCGAGGAGGACATCCGCCGGATCTTCCATGTGGAAAGCCTGCGGTCCCTCGGTCTTTCGCTGCGCCAGATCGGACGCGCGCTGGAGGATCCCGCCTTCGAGCCGTCCGATCTGGTCGGCGACCTCATCCAGCGGACCGAGGAACGGCTGAAGCGGGAGCAGGAGCTGCTCGAACGGCTCCGGGCTGTCGACGCGTCGGCGCCGTTCGGCTGGGAGGGTGTCCTGCGCATCGTCGAACTCCTGCACGGGCTCAACTCGCCCCACGCCGCGCGACGGCAGCAGACCGTCCTGGCCCCGGCCGAGGACGTGCCGATGCCCACCGAACTGCTGGCCGAGGCGATCCTCGCCGAAGCCGATCCGAACGTCGCCGGGGCCCTGCGGTGGGCCCTGGAGAGGGCGGGCGGCGACGGTGTGGCGAGCCTGGCGGCCGGCGCGCGTTCGGAGGACGTCGACGTCCGGCGGCGTGCGGTCCTCGCGATCGCCGGGATACCCGGTGAGGAGGCGGCCGCGGTGCTGGCGCAGGCACTTCACGATCCGGACCCGGCGGTCCACGGCCGGGCCGCGCTGGCCTTGGGTTCGCGTGGCGAGACCGCGGCGGTGCCTGCCCTCGTCCGCATGGTCGCCGAGGGCACGACCGACGTCGAGGCGGCGGAGGTCCTCGGAGCCCTGGCGGGCGACGCCGTCCGCGCGGACCGGATCCTGAGCGAGCTGACCGGCGCGCTCGCCGCACCCGCCGCGGATTCCGCGACACGGATACGCCTCGTCCAGGCCCTCGCCGAGATGCCGCCCGACCTCGCACGGGACGCCCTGCGGTGCCTGTCCGAAGACGCAGATCGGGCCGTCGCCCGCCTCGCGTCGGCGCTCGCGGGGGTGCTCGGACGTCGCGCTTGAGGGCTCGCGTCCAAAACTGTCGGACCCCTCCCGTATACCTGTGTCATCGAACACGAGTTCGATGCACTGGGGTATGCTGGACAGGCCGGTGTCCCCCGATCAGAGGAGGGGTGCCCGGTGTGGACGGGGTCTTGTTTGGGGTTCTCTCGAGTGGGGTACTCGAGTACTTGCGGGGTGTTGAAAAAGGGGCGGGGCCGGATCGGGGTCCGGAGCCGCCGGAAGTGCTCAGGCTGGTCGCGGCCTGGCGCGCGTTACTGCGGGCACACGAACCGGACGGGGCCGGACGGTGTGCCGTATGCGGGCACGCGCGGCGATGGCTGTTCGGGCCGCGGCCAGCCGGGTACCGAAATCTTTCACGGGGATTTCTCGCCGGATGGCGGCCGATCGAACGGCGCCCGGCGGGCCTCTGCACGGTCTGGCAGATCGCCGTGGGGTACTTCATCCGAAAACTGCCCGACAACGTCACCTGAGGGTGCTCAGGGTGCGAAAAACCACCTGAGTTCCGGGTCGGAAGGCCTACGACGCTTCTCGATGCCCTCAACGGGGGAAGCGGAGGTCTTGCAGACGCGTCAGAACGTCATGGTCCGGCGCGCCCTGGGTTCGGACGGGATCACCGGTGAGAAGAGAAGCGAGAGTCGATCAGCCGACGTTGACGCCACGGGCCGCGAGCCACGGACGCGGGTCGATCTTCTTCGTACCGTTCTGCCACACCTCGAAGTGCAGGTGCGGGCCGGTGCTCTGACCGCGGTTGCCGACCTCGGCGATCTCTTCGCCGCACTTGACCTTCTGGCCTTCGCGGACGGAGAACGAGTTCATGTGGCCGTAGACGTGGATGGTGCCGTCGGAGAGCTGGACCTTGACCCAGAGGCCGAAACCGCTGGCCGGGCCCGCTTCGATGACCGTGCCGTCGGAGGCCGCGACGATCGGGGTGCCGATCGGGGCCGCGAGGTCGATGCCGAGGTGGCTCGTGCCCCATCGGGCACCGAAGCCCGAGGTGAAGGTGCCCTTGGCGGGCATGCAGGTCTTGGGCCGCTTGGCCTCTTCTTCGGCCTTGCGGGCCGCTTCGGCCTCACGCTTGACGCGAGCCTGGGTGATGCTGTTGTTGTCCGAGAGCTTCTGGGCCTCGGCGGAGGCGTTCGCCGACTGGCTGGTCGGCAGCAGTTCCGGGGCGCCACCTGCGGCTCCGCCACCGAGGGCGAACGAGGCGCTCGCGTCCTGGGTGCTGGCCAGCGGGGTGACGGCGGCGTCGGAAGATTCCGAAACGGACTTCAGGGTCTGCCCGGCAGCGGCGGCCGCGAAGGCGCCGGCAGCGACGGCCGCGACCACGACACGGCCGCGAAGGGCCGAGGACGGGGGCGACAGTCGGTGCGAGCCCCGGACGCGAACGACCGCACCATCGAGTGCGTTCTCGAGCGCCGGGGAAGGAGCTTGGCCGCCGGGGGAGCGGTGTGAAGCCAAGACGGGGCCTTCCGTGTTCGGGGAGTCGGATCAAGAGCTCGGGCGGGGGAACCCGGTGAAGAACCTCGGGGGTGGTTCGTTCGGTGCTCTCATTCGTGATCTGACTGTAATGGGGACCCGAGGACAGTAACGAAGCGGCACCCCGGTCAGCAAGATCTGGCGGCGCCCTCGGCCGATCGGGCGACGGAGATCTAGCTGTTATCCAGTGAAGATTACTCAAAGTTAGAGTGGGTTTACTCTTAACCTTGTGATTTGCGTTACAAGATCATGCGGCCGTTCGGGGGTACCGGAGGGTCGGAAAGGAGGCAAACGAGGGAAATAACCGGTTGCCCGGTGATGTTGAAGGAGGCTTACCCGCTTTCAGCCGTGCCCGAGACCTCGCCAGGACCTGTGGTGCCCCTGCTGGCGGGCCCGGCCAGGCCCGGCTTGCTAGCGTCGCCGTCGATGACTTCGCGCTCACGGCCCCCCGGCGAGACCGCCGGGCAAGCCGTCCACGGGACCGAGTCCGCCGAACTTCTCCGGAACGAACCGGGCGCCCGCCCGCGAGCGCTTCTGCTGTCGGCGGGGCTGGTGTCGGCCGGTGCGGTCGCGCTGGCCGCCGGCGCGCTGATGCCCGCCGTCCGCGACGGTTCGCCTGGTTTCACCGCCGGTCCGTTGCTGGTCGTGCTGGCCTTGGCGCCCGCGGTGGCCGTGCTCTACGCGGTGGTGACGGGACGTCCGGGGCTCGCGGCCGGGCTGGTGCTGGGGCTGACCGCGCTCGCGCCAGGGCGGTTGCTGCTGGACCTGCAGCTGCTCGCGGACGGATCACTCGCCGCGCGTCCGGAACTGTTCCTCGCCGACAGGCTCCTCACGTTGCCTCCGGCGGGGCCGGGACTGTGGCCGCTGGTGGCCGGCCATCTGCTCACGCTCGCCGCCGGGGTGTTCGCCGCCGGGACCGCCCGCGACGAGGCGGAACTGGCCGGTGAACTCGACGGACGGCGTCGCTGGCGGCTGCTCGGGCCCGTGCTCGGGGTCGCGGGCGGGATCGGCCTGTTGCTCGCGCCGCTCGGTTCGGGCAACGCGTACCTCCTGGCCAAGAACGCCTTCGAGGGACCGACGGTCGCGATGGCCGGGTACCTGCTGCTCGCGGCCATGCTGCCGCTGACCGTGCTCGTGGCGGTGAGTTCACCCTCGGCCGGGGTCGGCAAGGGCGGGTTCGCCGGGGCGGGGCTGGCGGCGCTCGCGGTCGGCGTGCCGCCGATGGTCGCGGGGCTGGTCGTGGACCGGCTCTCGGTCGCGCCGGGTTCGGTGCTGGTGACCGTCGCGGGCCTGGGGCTGCTCGGGCTGGCCTTCACCCGGTTCGACGTCGAGGAAACGGGCGAGGCGGTCACCGGGGATCTGGCCGGTGAGGCCAGGCTGCCGGGGCTGTTCTGGTGGCGGCTGGCCACCGGTGGGCTGGCGCTGCTCGCCGCGGCGGCGGCGGTCGCTGGCGCGCTGACCCCGGTACTGAAGGCCAACGGTCCGACGCCCGTCCCCGAGACGCCGGCGCGCTGGCTGCTGCTCGGCGCCGCCGTCGTGCTCGCGGTGCCCGCGCTGTTCGTCTTCGTGCCGCGGCTCTCGGCGTTCGCCAGGGGCATCGTCGCGGCGACGTGGGCGGGTATCGTGCTCGCCGGGGCGGCCGTGCTGAGCGCGGCCCTGTCGGTGACCGAGGACAAGGCGGTGGATCCGGCGTCGTTCGGCGTCGACCTTCCGCTGCCGTTGCCGGACAGGGTCGGTTACTCGGCGGCTCAGGGCGTCACGTGGACGTTCATCGCGCTCGCGCTGGCCGCCGTGGCCGCGCTCGCCGCCGTGATCACCGGTGTAGTGGAACGCGACGTCTCCGAAGACGGCGGAATGGACGAACCGCGGGCGAACGGGAACGTGCTCACCCCGGTCGTCGCGGCGGCGGTGCTGGCGATCGCCGCGTTCGGCACGCCGGTGTTCATCGCGCCCGGCTACACCGCTCCGGGCCTGTGGTCGGACTTCGGCGCGGCGTCGTGGGGCCTGCTCGGCGCGCTCGCCGTGGTTCTCGGCCTGTACGCGCTCGTCCCGCGTTCGCGGCCCGCCGCGGCCGCGGCCGCCTTGGCCGGTGCCGCGCTGGTGCTCGGCCTGCGCGCGGCCGAACTGCCGCTCGTCGGCTCGGAGTACGACGCGGCCTCGGCGGGGATCGGGTTCTGGCTCGCGCTGGGTGCCGCCGTCGTCTCCCTCGTCGCGGCCGGGATGGCCGTCGCGGGCGCACGGCGGCCCGAGTGACCCGTCGTCTCCTCCGTGTCGTGCTGGCCGAGTTCGGCGTCGAGGAAGGTTCGGCGGTCGCGCTCGGGCGGCTGCTGCGCGACGACGGGGTCGAGGTCGTCTACACGGGACGCCTCGACACCGCCGAGCAACTGGTCCGGACGGCCGAACAGGAGGATCCGGACATCCTGGGTGTCGTGTGCGGCGCGAGCGAACCGGAAGGGCTCGCCGAAACGCTCCCGGACGTTCTCCTCTTCGCGGTCGGTAACGGCACGAGCGGGTTCGAAAACGGCTTCGAAAGCCTGGAAGAGGCGTCGAACTGGGTTTCCGGTGTGCGGTCTCACACCGTGGAAACCCCGTCTGACCGCGTACGGTGACCGACTTCACCAGGTGCGGAGTCCCCTGCTTCTGCGCAGGTCGCTAACCTCGACTGGTCCGACAGCGCGGTCCGGCAACGGACCACCACAGTGGCGTGTCGTCAGGAGACTGGAGTAGTGGACCTCTACGAATACCAGGCGAGGGATCTCTTCGCCGCCCACGGAGTACCGGTTCTGCCGGGTGCCGTGGCAAACACCCCCGAAGAAGCCAAGGCCACCGCCGAGAAGATCGGCAACCAGGTCGTCATCAAGGCCCAGGTCAAGACCGGCGGCCGCGGCAAGGCCGGCGGCGTCAAGCTGGCCCAGACGCCCGACGAGGCCGCGGAGAAGGCCGAGGCGATCCTCGGTCTCGACATCAAGGGCCACATCACGCGTCGCGTGCTGGTGGCCGAAGCCTCGGACATCGCCGAGGAGTACTACTTCTCCTTCCTGCTGGACCGTGCGAACCGCACCTTCCTCGCGATGGCTTCGGCCGAAGGCGGCGTGGAGATCGAGCAGCTGGCCGTCGAGCGTCCCGAAGCGCTCGCGAAGATCCCGGTCGACGCGATCGTGGGTGTCGACAAGGCGAAGGCCGTCGAGATCCTGACCGCGGGCAAGTTCCCGGAGAACGTGGTCGACGAGGCCGCGGACGTCGTCGTGAAGCTCTGGGAGACCTTCGTCTCCGAGGACGCGACGCTGGTCGAGGTCAACCCGCTGGTCCGTGACCCGCAGGACAAGATCATCGCCCTCGACGGCAAGGTCACCCTCGACGAGAACGCCTCGTTCCGTCAGCCGGGCCACGAGGCCCTGGTCGACAAGGACGCGGAGAACCCGCTCGAGGCGAAGGCCAAGGCCAAGGACCTCAACTACGTCAAGCTCGACGGCGAGGTCGGCATCATCGGCAACGGCGCGGGCCTCGTGATGTCCACTTTGGACGTCGTGGCGTACGCGGGCGAGAAGCACGGCGGCGTCAAGCCCGCCAACTTCCTCGACATCGGCGGCGGCGCTTCGGCCGAGGTCATGGCGGCCGGTCTGGACGTCATCCTCAACGACACCGACGTGAAGAGCGTGTTCGTCAACGTCTTCGGTGGCATCACCGCTTGCGACGCGGTCGCGAACGGCATCGTCGAGGCGCTGAAGATCCTGGGTGACGAGGCCACCAAGCCGCTCGTCGTGCGGCTGGACGGCAACAACGTCGTCGAGGGTCGCCAGATCCTCGCCGACGCGAACCACCCGCTGGTCACCGTGGTGGACACAATGGACAACGCGGCCGACAAGGCCGCCGAGCTCGCCGCGGCAGGTGCGTGAGATGTCGATCTTCATCAACGAGAACAGCAAGGTCATCGTCCAGGGGCTCACCGGCTCCGAGGGCATGAAGCACGCGACCAAGATGCTGAAGTCCGGCACGAACATCGTGGGTGGCGTCAACGCCCGCAAGGCCGGTCAGACCGTCTCCATCGAGGGCAAGGACCTCACCGTGTTCGGCACGGTCGAGGAGGCCATCAAGGAGACCGGCGCCGACGTTTCGGTCATCTTCGTGCCGCCGAAGTTCGCCAAGGACGCGGTCATCGAGGCGATCGACGCGGGGATCCCGCTCGCCGTGGTGATCACCGAGGGCATCCCGGTGCACGACTCGGCCTACTTCTGGGCGCACGCCGTCGCGACCGGCAACAAGACCCGCATCATCGGGCCGAACTGCCCCGGCGTGATCAGCCCCGGCAAGTCGAACGCGGGCATCATCCCGGCCGACATCACCGGTGCCGGCCCGATCGGTCTCGTGTCGAAGTCCGGCACGCTGACCTACCAGATGATGTACGAGCTGCGTGACATCGGTTTCTCGACCGGTGTCGGCATCGGCGGCGACCCGGTCATCGGCACCACGCACATCGACGCCCTCGAGGCGTTCGAGGCGGACCCCGAGACCAAGGTCATCGTGATGATCGGCGAGATCGGTGGCGACGCCGAAGAGCGTGCCGCGGCCTACATCAAGGACAACGTGACGAAGCCGGTCGTCGGCTACGTCGCCGGCTTCACCGCGCCCGAGGGCAAGACCATGGGCCACGCCGGCGCCATCGTCTCCGGCTCCTCCGGCACGGCCGCCGCCAAGAAGGAGGCCCTCGAGGCCGCCGGCGTCAAGGTCGGGAAGACCCCGAGCGAGACCGCCGTCCTGGCGCGCGAGCTGTACAACAGCCTCTGATCCTTCGGAGACTGAGCTTTCCCCGGCGGGCCGGGCACCTTCACCGGTGCCCGGCCCGCCTGCTTTCGCCCTTCAGATCGCGATTAGCCCGCGAAAGTCGAGTCCGGGCCGTGTCGACTTTCGCGGGCTAATCGCGATCCGGACGTCGTGGAGGGGTTCCGCCGGGAACCCGATCGGGTGTACAGACGTCTCAGAGCCCGAGACGCGAGGTGGCCGCGTGCGTGCGCTAGCGTTCGAGCATCACAGCCGCCTCGTTTGTCCCAGGAGTTCCGCGCGCCCTGGGGTGCCGGTCGAACGACAGGAGAGCATTCGGATGTCCTATCCCAGCGGTGGGCCCGGCTACCCCCAGCAGGGTGGCGGCCAGCAACACCCCAACCCCGGCTCGGGAGCCTTTCCGCAGCAGCAGGCGCCGTCAGCGGCTGCTCCGCTGAACCTGGCGCTGCTGCTCGCGCTCGCCGTCACCGTCCTCGGCCTGGTGCAGTTCTTCATCGGTTTCTCCGATGAAGCCGACGCCGCCGGGCAGGTCTCGGTCTTCCTCCTGGTCAGTGGTCTGCTCGCGGCGCTGCACGCGTTGCCGCGCGGCCCGAAGACACTGCCGTTCGCCGCGTTGTTCAGCGTCCTCGGCGCGTTCGGCGGCCTCGACCTGATCATCGGCTACGGGAGCGGCCGTGCAGAGGTCTCGGTCCCCGGCATCCTCACCGTGGTGCTGATCCTCGGCATCCTGCAGATGCTGGTCGCGGTCGCGGCGCTGCTGTTCGAGCACGACGTCATCAAGCTGCCCGCCGCGAAGCCGCAGCAGCAGGCGACGCAGGGCCCCTACAGCCAGCAGTTCGCGCAGCAGGGCCCGCAGGGTCCGTTCGGCCAGCAGGGCCAGCAGGGTCCGGCCGCCACCCAGGTCCAGCCGTTCCCCGGCGCGGGCCAGCAGGGGCAGCCGGGTCAGCCGGGGCAGCAGCAGGGCGAGCCGTCCGGCCCGTTCGCGCAGCCTGGCGGGTTCCAGCCGCCGGTCACGCAGCCGCCGGGCCAGCAGGCCACGACGTACGCGCCGCAGCAGGGCCAGTTCTTCCAGCAGCCGCCGTCTTCCTCGCCGGAGCAGAGCCAGAACCCCGGTACGCCGCCGGGCGGTTTCGGCCAGCAGAGCTGAATCTTTCGCACGTAAGACACCCGCTGTGACTCTCCGTGTCACAGCGGGTGTTTTTCTTTTCCGGGTTACCCGACCGGGTGGGTTGAGCCACGTGCGCCGTCCGGCGGCGGCGTGCCTCACCCGGACGGACCAGCCCGGATGTCATGGTGCGGATCATGAAGCTGCTCACCCGCGACGAACGCCCGCCGGGCGAAGAGCCGGTGAGCGACCTCGTCCCCGAGCCGGAGGTGTCCAGGGCGAAGCGGGTTCGTGTGTCGCTCGCCGCGGCCTGCGCGCCCCTGCTGTTCTCCTACACCGCCGTCGCGCTCGTCCTCGCGGTGGTCTCATTCACCGCCGACCGGTCCCGGTTCTCCGCCACCGGCGCCCTGCTCGCCGCCGGTCCGGGCTGGCTCGCCTCGTGGCAGGTGGAACTCGAACTCGGCGGGCATCCGCTCGGCGTGCTGCCGTTGCTGCCGACGCTCGTCGTCGCGTGGCTCACGGCGAGGGCTGCCGCGCGGGCCGCCCGCCGGATCGGCGGCCGGACCCCGGCGGACGCCGTCCCGGTGGTGGCCGTGATCGCCGGGGCGCACGCGCTGTTCGGCGTGCTCATCGCCATGCTGACCGCCGGATCGCCGATCGCGGTGAACCCGCTGACCGCCTTCTGCGTGCCGGGACTGCTCGCCGGGCTCGCCGCCGTCGCGGGGGTCGCCAAGGTCTGCGGGCTCCCGGCCGCGGTGCGGGACCGGTTCGACCCGGTGGCCGTCCACGGCCTGCGGGCGGGCGCGCTCGGCCTCGCCGCGCTGATCGCCTGTGGCGCGGTGGTGTTCACCGTTGCCACCGCGCTCTCGTGGTCCACTGTGGACAGTCTGTTCGAATCCGGCTTCGGCGCGAGCTTCGGCATGTTCGTGCTTTCCGTGGCCTACCTGCCGAACGCGGTCGTCGCCGCGTTGTCCTTCGCCACCGGGCCGGGCTTCTCGGTCGGTTCGCTGACCGTCGGCATGTTCGGCTACCGGGAAGGGCGGCTGCCGGGGGTGCCGGTGCTGGCGGGGATCCCGTCGCAGCACGCGGTGTGGTGGCCGGTGCTGCTGCTCCTGCCCGCGCTGGTCGGTGTGCTGGTCGGCTGGAAGATCCGCACGATCGACGAGGACCCGATGCTGCGGATGCGGGCGGTCGCCGTCGCGGGCGCGCTCGTCGCGTTCGGCTGCGTCGTCCTCGGGACCTTCGCCGGTGGGAGGCTCGGCGACGGGCCGTTCGACCCGGTCAGCGTGCCGGTCGGGGTCGCGTCGGTGATCGCCTTCTGCTGGATCGTCCTCCCTGGCGGCTTCGTCGCGTTCTTCGCCGGCGCGCATGAGCCGCCGGAGCCTCCAGGGGAACCCGAGGCCGAAGTCATCGCCGAGGATGTCGCTGTCGACGAAGACGCCGTCGAGACTGAAGAGGACGAAGCGGCGGAGCCCGCGGAAGAACCCGAAGCCGAGTTCGACGACGAAGCCGAGGCGGAACTCGCGCGGGAACTGGGTGAAGACCTCGACGAGACCCCGGCGGAAACAGCGCCCGAGCAGGACGGTGCCGTCGACGACGCTGTGACCGAGTCCACCGACGGGTCCGGCGACGAAAGCGCCCCCGGCGGCGACCGTTAGGGTTGTCGCGACCAGGTGAAGCGCCGTACGCCCGAGTGCGTACCGCCGTGGCAAGGAGCCCGTTCTGGCTAGTCGGTTGGACCTGCCCACTCCGGTGAAGCTCGTCGTCCTCGCGTCCGGTTCCGGCACGCTGCTGCAAGCCGTGCTCGACGCGGTCGAAAAACCGAACTTCCCGGCGAAAGTGGTCGCCGTCGGAGCGGACCGCACCGGGATCGAAGCGCTCACGCGGGCCGAACACGCCGACGTGCCGTCGTTCACCGTCAGGATGGCCGACCACCCGGACCGGGCGGCGTGGGACAAGGCGATCACCGAAGCCGTCGCCGCCTACCAGCCGGATCTGGTCGTCTCGGCCGGGTTCATGAAGATCCTCGGCGCCGAATTCCTCGCGCGGTTCCCCGGCCGCGTGATCAACACGCATCCGGCGTTGCTGCCGTCGTTCCCCGGCGCGCACGCCGTGGCCGACGCGCTGGCGATGGCGGTCAAGGTCACCGGGTCGACGGTCCATTTCGTCGACGCCGGAGTCGACACCGGGCCGATCATCGCGCAGGAGCCGGTGATCGTGGAGACCGACGACGACGAACACGTCCTGCACGAGCGGATCAAGGCCGTGGAACGCAGGCTCCTGGTGGAAACGATCGAAAAACTCGGCCGGAGCGGGTGCGCGGTCGAGGGACGAAAGGTGAGGTTTTCGTGAGTACCGCACAGGGACAGCGTCCCGTCCGGCGCGCGCTGATCGGCGTCTCCGACAAGGCAGGCCTGCTGGAGCTCGCCACCGGGCTGCACGCGGCGGGCGTCGAGATCGTGTCGACCGGCGGAACGGCGAAGGTCATCGCGAACGCCGGGGTGCCGGTGACACCGGTCGAAGAGGTCACCGGGTTCCCCGAGTCCCTCGACGGCCGGGTCAAGACGCTGCACCCGCGCGTGCACGCGGGCCTGCTCGCCGACCGTGACCGCCCGGAGCACGTCGAGCAGCTCAAGCAGCTCGACATCGCGCCGTTCGACCTGCTCGTGGTCAACCTGTACCCGTTCACGCAGACCGTCGCCTCGGGCGCGAGCCCGGAGGACTGTGTCGAGAACATCGACATCGGCGGTCCGGCGATGGTGCGTGCCGCGGCGAAGAACCACAACAGCGTCGCCGTCGTGGTCGACCCGTCCCGCTACGAGTGGGTGCTGGAGCGCGTCGCCGGCGGCGGTTTCGAGCTGGCCGACCGCAAGCGGCTCGCCGCGCAGGCCTACGCGCACACGGCGGCGTACGACACCGCCGTCGCCGCGTGGTTCGCCAACGTCTACGCGCCCGCGGACGACTCCGGCTTCCCGGACTTCACCGGCGCTTCGTGGGAGCGCGGCGACGTGCTGCGCTACGGCGAGAACCCGCACCAGAAGGCCGCGCTGTACAAGCACTGGCGGCCGGGCCTCGCGCACGCGGAACAGCTGCACGGCAAGGCCATGTCGTACAACAACTACGTCGACACCGACGCCGCGCGCCGCGCCGCCTACGACTTCGACGCCCCGGCCGTCGCGATCATCAAGCACGCCAACCCGTGCGGGATCGCGGTCGGCGAGGACATCGCCGAGGCGCACCGGAAGGCGCACGCTTGCGACCCGGTTTCGGCCTACGGCGGGGTGATCGCGACCAACCGGCCGGTCACCCGCGAGGCAGCCGAGCAGATCTCCGAGGTGTTCACCGAGGTCGTCCTGGCGCCGGACTTCGACGCCGAAGCGCTGGAGATCCTGCAGCGCAAGAAGAACGTGCGGCTGCTGAAGCTGCCCGCGATCACGTCGCCGGATCCGATCGAGTTCCGGCCGATCTCCGGCGGCATGCTGGTGCAGACCGTCGACACGATCGCCGCCGAGGGCGACGACCCGGCGAACTGGACCCTGGCCACCGGTGCGGCCGCCGACGAGCGGACGCTGGCCGACCTCGAGTTCGCGTGGCGTTCGCTGCGCGCGGTGAAGTCGAACGCGATCCTGCTGGCGAACGACGGCGCGACCGTCGGCGTCGGCATGGGCCAGGTCAACCGGGTCGACTCCTCGCGGCTCGCGGTCTCGCGGGCGGGCGACCGGGCGAAGGGCTCCGTCGCCGCTTCGGACGCCTTCTTCCCGTTCCCGGACGGGCTCGAGGTCCTGCTGGAGGCCGGTGTCCGCGCCGTCGTCCAGCCGGGCGGATCGATCCGCGACGCCGAGGTCATCGCCGCCGCCGAGGCCGCCGGGGTCACCCTGTACCTCACCGGCACGCGCCACTTCGCTCACTAGGCCGTCTCGACTTTCGCGGGCTAATCGCGATCCGGATCGCGATTAGCCCGCGAAAGTCGATCCCGAGGGGGGAACTCGGATGTATCAGCAGCCGCAGGGGCCGGGCGGGCCACCGCCGGGGTTCGCTCCGCCTCAGCCGCCCTGGGTGCAGGCGAAAGCGAAGAAGAAGCGCCGGATCGTCTTGATCCTGGTGATCGTCGCGCTGCTGGCGCTGCTCGTCGGTGGCGGTGTCACCGGTGGCATCCTCGCGTCGAAGTACTACAAGTCGACAGGGGCGGCGCCGACGTCGACCCCGGTCCCGCCGGAGTGCGAGGCCTTACGGCCGACGATGGAGCGCCTCGGCGTCCCGAACGTCAACGAGGTCAAGGTCACCCTGCCGTCCGCGGCCGCCACGTCGTCGAAAGACACCTCCTGCACCTGGCGGCCCACCCCCGCCGAACACGTGCGTTACCGATCTCTGTACGTCACGATCAAGGCCTTCACCGGGCCTGATGCCGAGCGGCAGGCGAGCGACTACAACCCTCCGACGCAGGGCGAGATCGTCCCGCTGCCGGAGATCTCGGACCGGGCATGGTCCCGGATCGAGAGCTCCGGCGGCGCGCACAGCACGGCGGAGCTGTGGGCCCGGCGCGGCAAGGTCCAGGTCTGGGTCATGTACTCCGCCAAGGACAAGGGCTTCTTCGTGGACGAGCGCGTACCGGCCGACGTGCTCTCCGGCGAGACCAAGACGGTCGCCATGGCCGTCTTCGATTCGGTGCGCTGACCCCGTTGGCCACCCGCGACCCCGGCCGCCGTGCCATGCTGACCGCGTGTCGACTTTCGCGGGCTAATCGCGATGCGGGACGTACGTGAGGGATCGGTAGGAGGATCGGTGCACCAGCCGCCGCAGGGGTACGGCCAGGGGCCGGGTTACGGCCCGCCGCCTGGACAGGGAGGCCAGCCGGGCTACGGACAGCAGCCGGGTTACGGCCAGCCTCAGCCCGGTGGGCCGGGCTACGGGCAGCCACCTGGCTACGGTCCGCCTCCCGGTTACGCCCCGCCTGGCTACGGGCCGCCGCCCAAGAAGAAAAAGACCGGGCTGATCGTCGGCCTGGTCGTGGGTGGCGTGGTGCTGCTCGGACTGGGCATTCCCGGCGGCATCTTCGCGTCGGAGTACTACTCGTCGGTCGGCAAGGCGCCGGTCTCCCAGCAGCCGCCTCCCGAGTGCAAGGTCGCCCCGGAGACCTTGAACAAGACGGTCACCAACAGCTTCCAGGGCGTCCGCGAGAACGAGATCAAGGCGGGCGAGATCGTCACCAAGCAGTACGGCTGTTCCTGGCTGGCGCCGGAGGGCGACAACGTCCACGACCGCGCCCTCCAGGTCATGGTCTACCGCCACGAAGGACCGGACGCCGAGAAGCGCGCGAAGGAGTCCTCCGTCGGGTCGGCCGCGCCGTCCGAGCGTCAGCAGCAGGTGCAGGGCATCGGGGAGAAGGCCGTTCTCGTCTCTCTCGACACCGACAGCGCCTTCAGCGGTGCCGAGCTGCGCTTCACCCAGGGCGTGTACGTCGCCATCGTCACCTACAAGGGCTGGGACAAGGGGTTCTTCTCGAACTCGCCGATCCCGCCGG
Organism: Amycolatopsis alba DSM 44262; assembly: GCF_000384215.1. NCBI lineage: Bacteria > Bacillati > Actinomycetota > Actinomycetes > Pseudonocardiales > Pseudonocardiaceae > Amycolatopsis > Amycolatopsis alba. The sequence goes on from NZ_KB913032.1 coordinate 4,591,046, forward strand.
CGGAGTCCGCCGAAGCGGCGAAGTCCGTCGGCGCCGAGATCGCGAAGAACTTGCCCCGCTAGGCGTACAGGCCGTTCAGCCAGGCCGTCCACGCCTTCGCGGCCTTGTCCGCATCGGCGTCTTCGGCGAACAGGTGGTGCCCGATGCCGACAGGCCAGCCCCAGGCGTTCCGGCCGTAGAAGCGGTACAGCGCGTCTTCGGTCCGGACGCCGATGAAGGCCGACGTCATGTAGTCGACGACGCCTTCGACGGTGCCGACCCCCGGCACCTCGAAGCGCACTTCGTCGCCGGCGACGGTCGCGCCGATCGCCGTACGCACGACCTCGAACGCTTCAGGAGCCTTCGACGCTTCGGGCGCGTCAGTCTTGAAGTACTTCACCTCGCGCCGGTTGAAGTGCGTCAGGTACTCGCCCAGCGAGTGGTAGTAGAACGCTGTGTGCCGCTTGCACGCGTCGTACTCCACGTCGTCGAGGACCGTGGTGTGCTCGTAGCGCAAGTACGTGCCGCCGTCCTTCGGATCGAGGACGTACTCGAGCGTGTTGAACCAGCCGCTCTCGTCTTCCGCGTAGGTGACGAAGTGCTGTGACGGCTTCCAGACGGTCACCATGCCGCCGTTCGGGGTGAGGCCGGACTCGGCGCCGCCGTCCCGCGGCTCGTACTGGATCGGCCAGAGCCACCCGCCGCTGCCGGTGGTGATCGCGGCCCAGGTGTCGGCGGGTGTGGTGGGCAGGAAGCCCTCGAAGCGGACCTCGGATTCCTTCGCCATGACTGTCCTCTCTTTCGTTCCCTCACTGACGCGTCGCCTGGTCAGGGCCCGTTTCGACACACAGATCGCGATTAGCCCGCTAAAGTCGATGTGACTCGGGTCACAGGTCGGGGATGTAGAAGTGCGGGGGACGGCGGCGTCCCTGGGGTGTCCGCGAAGACGGCGACCCGAGGAGAGCGACATGCAGCAGCACACGATCGACGAGATCCTGAACCGCCCGCTCAGCCAGGAGCTCCTGGCCCGTGACCTGGCCCGCCTGGCCTACACCGCGCTCGACGGCACACCGCGGTCGATCCCGATCGGCATCCACTGGAACGGCAGGGAGATCGTCATGTGCACCCCGACGAACGCGCCGAAGCTGCCGTCGTTGCGCCGCAACCCCGCGGTCGCCCTGACCATCGACACCGAATCGCATCCGCCGAAGATCCTGCTCATCCGCGGCACGGTCGAACTGGACCACGTCGACGGCATCCCCGACGAGTACCTGCAGTGGAGCGGCACCTACGAGATGACGCCCGAGCAGCGGGTCGAGTGGGAGAAGCAGGTGCGGTCGCTCTACGACGGCATGGTCCGCGTCGTGGTGACCCCGACCTGGGTCAAGCTCATCGACTTCGAGAACACGCTGCCCACCGCCGTCGAAGAGCTCATGCGTCGGCAGAGCGCCTGAAAGGAACCGGTCATGAAGCTCGAACACATCGGCGTGGTCGTCCACGATCTCGAAGCGGCCAAGGCCTTCTTCACCGAACTCGGCCTCGAACTGGAGGGCGAGGCGTCACTCAAGGGCGACACGGTCGATCGCCTCACCGGGCTCGACGACGTCCGGACGGACATCGCGATGATGCGGACGCCGGACGGCCACGGAGGGCTGGAGCTGATCAAGTACCGGGCCCCGAGCCGCGGCGGAGACTCTCGCGTGCCGATGAACACGCCCGGCATCCGCCACTTCGTGTTCTCGGTGGAGGGCATCGAGGAGGTCCTGGAGCGCTTGCTGTCACATGGCGGCGAGCTCGTCGGCGAGCTGGTGCAGTACGAGGACAGCTACCGGCTCTGCTATGTCCGCGGCCCGGAAGGGATCACCGTCGAGCTGGCGGAAGAGCTCGTACGCCGGGAAGCGTAGGCGAGAAGCCGCGTTTCGACGGATTCCCGCGAAGCCGCGCGCTGCCAGCATTTCCGCCATGACGTTGACAGGAATCCTGGCGGCCGCGCTGATCGTCACCGGCGCGCCCGCCCTCCCCGCGGACGACGTCCGTGTCCACACCGGAGCGCTCGACGGCGCCCAGTACCGGGTCGAGGTGCCGCCGCACTGGAACGGCAAGTTGTTGTTGTACAACCACGGGATCTACCCGCCGGGCTATGTTCCCGAGGAGATCGAACTCGCCAACCGGCCGGAGGCGAAACCGGTCCTCCTCGGCGAGGGGTACGCGCTGGCCGCGTCGCTCTACAGCAAGCCGAACGGCTTCTCGGCCCGCGAAGCCGTTCACGACCAGACAGCGCTGCTGTCCTGGTTCGACCGCAACGTCGGCCGTCCGGCGCAGGTGCTCACCTGGGGAGCTTCCGGCGGCGGGCTCAACGCGGTCCTGCTGTCCGAACGGCTCCCGCAGCGGATCGACGGCGCGCTGGCGATGTGCGGTCCCGTCGCAGGCGGCTCCGCGTTGTTCGGTCAGGCGCTGGACCTGGGGTTCGCGGTCCGGACGCTGCTGGCGCCCGAACTGGAGGTCGTCCGCGTCGCCGACACGGGGGCGAACCTCGCGAAAGCCCATCAGGTGATCACGAAGGCCCTGGAATCACCCGATGGGCGAGCCCGGCTCGCCCTCGCCAACGCGTTCGCCGACGTCCCCGGCTGGTCGACGGCGCACCACCCTCGTCCCGCCGACGTCGCCGGGCAGATCCGCCAGCAGACGAAGTTCGTCGAGGCGGTTTACGACCAGCTGTCCTGGGGTGCCCATCGGGCCGATCTGGAGGCGCAGGCCGGCGGGAACCCGACCGGGAACACCGGAGTGGACTACCGCGGCCTGCTCGCGCGGTCGAGTGAACGTGACCTCGTGAACCAGGCTTACCGCGACGCGGGCCTGGACCTCGGCGCCGATCTCGCCAAGCTCGCGGCCGCGCCCCGCGTCAAGGCCGACACCGTCGCCGCCCGATGGCTCGCCCGCACCGGGACGCCGACCGGGCAGGGGCGTCAGCCCGTCGTCACCCTGCACCCGATCGGTGACGGCGTCGCACCCGAACACGAGCGGACCTATGGCGACCGCGTCGATCCCGGCCGGATCCGTCAGCTGTTCGTGAACCGGGGCGGGCACTGCCAGCACACCGCCGCCGAGGAACTGACGGCGTTGCGAGTGTTGCGGGACCGCGTCGAGACCGGCCGCTGGCCGTCGACGTCACCGGAACGGCTGAACGCCGAGGCGAACCGGTTCGCGCCGGAACTCCGTTTCCTTTACGACTGGCTGCACGGTGAGCCGGGTACCGCCGCCCCCGCTTTCCGGCGGTATCACCCGGCCCCGTTGCCCCGTCCGGCTTGACGCCTCAGCCGTCGACGGGATGGCTCGCCTGGAAGGCCAGCCTCCCGTCGGCGGCCGCCGCGATCCGGTCGAGCAGGTCGTCCAGCGTCAGGAAGACCTCCCACGGTGGCTGTCCACTCGCGACGGCCAGCCGGTCGACCAGCAGCTGTTCGAGATCGGTGACCCGCTTCGCCTTCCACACCTTGTCCGCGATGCTCACGAGCAGATCTTCGATGCCGACGTCTGCACCCCAGGCGGCGTGTGTCCGCGCGAACCGGGCCCGGTTCGCGTCGATTCCTTGGGAGACAAGGAGTTCGTAGCCTGCTTGCTCATGCGCGGAGCCGGGACCGGACAGTTCTTCGCGGTGGATCGTCTTTCCGATGTCGTGCACGGCCGCGCCGAACAAGGCCGCTTCGCGGTCGAAGCCCACTTCCGGATGATGTTTCTCCAGCCAGTCAGCCAGTGACCAGGCCACGTCGTGGACCGCGCGCAGATGCGCGGCCAGCCGCGGGGGAGCGGCCAGTTCCTCCAGTAGTTCGCTCACTTCGTCCGGCAGGGGGCGGAGCGGCGGCTCGCCGGTGTCGGTCAAGGCGCGGCGCAAGGCTGACGAGGGCATGACGTCCAGAATGACAGAAACCGCCGCTCATTCCCCGTGGTAGCGCACGCCGGTGCGCTTGAGGACGACCCAGCGCTCGCCGGGCCGGTCCGCGACGACCGGATACCACCGTGGCGCGACCGCGGCGGTCAGCTCGTCACCCCGGTCGATCAGCGAACTCACCGCGGGTTCACCCACCACGATGAGCGCGGACCAGTCGACGTGCGCCAGCAGGTCGTCCTCGGTGATCCCGAACCGTTCATCCAGGACGGTGACCAGGTCGTGCCCGGTGTCCGGACCGGACTGGACTTCTTCGACGTCGGGAACTTCGTCGATGTCAGAGTCGGCTTCTTCGAACTCGTCGTCTTCGTCCTCATCTTCGTCGTCACGTTGTTCGGACCACACGTGATGGTCGAGCCGCGAGATGGCGTTGCTCAGATCGAAGGCCTGCTCGTCGCTCATGCACAGGGTCACGGTGTGCCCGTCGGTCAGCGTGAACGTCAGTTCCGCCTCCGGGTAGCCACTGGTGCCGGGCTCCGCCTCGACCATGCCCGCCACGGTCCCCGCCAGCGCTGTGGGCGCCGGGCTCGTGTGCCAGTCCAGTGACGGCAGGTTCGCGGCCATCTCCAGGACGCAGGTCGCGGCGGTCCAGAACGCCTCCTTGTCCCGGAAGTCCTTGCGGCTGCCGGTCAGGGTCCGGCCGCCGCCGAGCGGTTCGGTGCGGGCGTCCACCCGGCCCCGGCCGGTCCCGTTCTCCCAGGTCGCGGTGACCGTGACCCGGTTGGCCAAGCGTTTGCGGTAGTTCTCGATGTGGCCCTCCCTGGCGAGTTCCCAGCCGTTCACCGTCTCGGGCCAAGCGTCGTTCACTGCGGGTTTTCCTTTCCGGTGCGGGGATTCCCGGTCTCGGACGTGACAGGTCCGGTGATCGTTCCCACCTCGCTTGACAACCGCCGTGGGACCCGGTCTACTGGAGATATCGAACAAGCGTTCGAAGTGCCGCCTTCCCCGTGGCGCGTCCAGTTCCGTCCATAAAAGACGGTCTAGGTGTCGTGGGGAGGCGAGGTCCGGTGACAGCGGAGGTGGTCGAGGCACGGGCCTTGCCGTTGGCGAGGCTGGCGGCTTTGCCAGGAGTGAGCACGGCCAGTGGCGTGGCTTCCGAGGCCGAACACGCGAGGACGACGGGAAGGGTGCTCCCGGTGTCCCCGGCGTTGTCCGGTCTGCTGCCCGCCGCGGGGCTCCGGCGCGGGAGCACCGTTTCGGTGCTGGGGTCCACGTCACTGATGCTCACCCTGCTGGCCGCCGCGACCGCCGGCGGTGCGTGGGCGGTCGCGGTCGGCCTGCCCGCGCTCGGGGTGGTCGCCGCCGCGGAACTCGGGGTCGAGGTGGGCAGGCTGGCGCTGGTCCCCCGTCCCGGTGCCGAGTTCCCGGCGGTGACCGCGGCCTTGCTCGACGGCTTCGATCTCGTGGTCGTCGGTCCGGGGCTCGCCCGGCCCGACGTGGCGAGACGGCTGTCCGCCCGTGCCCGCAACCGTGGCTCGGTGCTGCTCTCACTGGGTTCCTGGCCCGGTGCGGAGGTCGAACTGAGCTGCCGTCGCTCGCGCTGGACGGGTTTCACCGGTGACGGCGCGGGCTACCTGCGCGCTCGTGAGGTGGAGGTACGGACGGGTGGCCGGGGTGCGGCCGCCCGGCCGATGTCGGTGTCGCTGCGGTTTCCCGGTGAAGGCGAGGTCCAGCGGGTCGGCTTTCCCGCGGCGAGGTGGGGGACGGCGTGAACCTGCCTGTACGCATGCTGGTGCTGTGGTGCCCGGACTGGCCCGCGGTCGCCGCCGCGGCCGTCGCGGGGGAGGCCGTCGGCCGCCCGGCGGCGGTCTTCTCGGCGAACCGTGTGGTCGCCTGCACCGCGGTGGCCAGAGGGTACGGCGTCCGCCGCGGGATGCGGCGGCGCGAGGCCCAGTCCTGCTGCCCGGAGCTGGCGGTCTTCGGTGAGGACGACGGTCGTGACGCCCGGCTCTTCGAATCCGTCGCACGGGCGGTGGAGGAGCTGGCCGTCGGGGTCGAGGTGGTGCGGCCGGGGATCGTCGCCGTCCCGGTCGGCGGCGCGGCCGGGTATTTCGGCGGTGAGCACGGCCTCCTCGAAAGGCTGGTGGACGAGGTGTCCGTGGCGGCGGGGGTGGAATGCCAGGTCGGCGTCGCCGAAGGACTGTTCGCCGCGACGCTCGCCGCCCGTCGTTCGACGCTGGTCGGGCCCGGTGAGACGGCGGAGTTCCTGGCCCCGCTGCCCATCCGCGAACTCGACCAGCCCGAAGCCGGCCGAACCGAGCTGGTCACCTTGCTCAAGCAGCTCGGCCTTCGCACGCTGGGCGCCTTCGCGGCGCTTGACGAAAGCGACGTCTCAGCGCGTTTCGGAATGGAAGGAGTGCTCGCCCACAGGCTGGCACGAGGGCGGTCCGAACGGCCGCCGTCACGTCGTCGTCCGCCGCCCGAACTCTCGCTCGCGAAGACGTTCGATCCGCCGATCGACAGGGTCGACGCCGCCGCGTTCGTGGCGAAAGGGCTCGGCGAACGCTTCCACGCCGGGCTCTCCGCGCACGGACTGGCCTGCACCCGCCTCGGCATCTACGCCACCACCGAGACCGGCGAACAACTCGGCCGGGTATGGCGCTGCGCCGAACCGCTGACCCCGCTCGGCGTCGCGGACAGGGTGCGCTGGCAGTTCGAAGGCTGGCTGAAGGTCCGGGACACCTCGGCGCGGCCGCGATCCGGCGTCGTCCGGCTGCGGCTGGAGCCGGAGGAGACCGTGGAAGGCCGGTCGCTGCAACTCGGGTTGTGGCGACCGGGCGCGGCGGGCGTCCTGCGGCCGTCCACCGAGGACGAAGGCGTGTCCGGGGAGCGAGCCGGTCGCGCCCTGGTCCGGGTGCAGGGGTTGCTCGGCCCGGAGAGCGTCTTCACCGCGGTGCTCGACGGCGGCCGTGATCCCGTCGAGCGCGTCCGGCTGGTGCCGTGGGGCGACAGGCGGGAGAAGTCGGCGCAGGCGGACGCGAACTGGGCGGGGAGGCTTCCGTCGCCTTCCCCGGCGACGGTGTTCGCCCGGCCGGTGCCCGCCCAGGTACTGGACGGGAACGGGCGCGTCGTGGAGATCACCGCGCGCCGGCGGGTCACCGCCGCGCCGTTCCTCGTGAGCTTCGAGGGAGACGAGCCGCGTGAGGTTCTCGCCTGGGCAGGGCCGTGGCTGGTCGGTGTCCGGGCGGGCTCCGGTCACGCGCGGTCGGGGACCCGGATCCGGTTGCAGGTGCTGCTGGCCGACGGGAACGAAGACGAAGAGGCGGTGCTGCTCCGCTTCGAGCACCACGGGAATCCGATGTGGACACTGGAAGGGAAGTACGACTGAACATGGACGAGGAGTACACGCGGCTGGTGCGGCGCTGGCTGGAAGAACCAGCCATCCCGGTGCAGCGCGCGGAGTTGGACACGGCTTGGGCGGCGTGCGTCCCTCGCGCGGAAGTTTTCGTCCCCGCGCCGAGACGCTCGGCCGAGAACCGGTGACCCGATGGGCTGGAACAATCCTCCGCGGCCGTGGAAGGATCTCGCCCGCGAGCTCGCGGGCGAGGTCCAGCCCGGCGACGGCGGTGACAGCCCCGCGTGGAGTGCCAAACGGGAGGGCTATCAGCGGCCCCCGGATCTGACGGGACAGCTCGGCGGAGACGACGGGGCCACCGCGCGCCGGGTGCCGTACGCCGAACTGCACTGCCATTCGAACTTCAGCTTCCTCGACGGGGCGAGTCATCCCGAGGAACTGGTGGAGGAGGCCGCGCGGCTGGGGCTGGACGCGATCGCGCTCACCGATCACGACGGCATGTACGGCGTGGTGCGCTTCGCCGAAGCGGCCAGGGAGCTGGGCGTGCACACCGTCTTCGGCACGGAGCTCAGCTTCGGCCTGTCCGGACCGCAGAACGGATTCGCCGATCCCGAGGGCGAGCACCTTCTCCTGCTGGCCAAGCAACAGGACGGCTACCTGAGTCTGAACCGCGCGATCACCGCGGGCCGGCTGCACGGCTTCGACAGGGAGTCGTTGTCGCCCAAGGAAAGGGCGGAGAAGGGCAGGCCCGTCTACGACCTGCGCGCGGTCGCCGAAGAGGTCGACGGGAAGTGTGTCGTGCTCACCGGCTGCCGCAAGGGCGCGGTGCGCAAGGCGCTGGTCACCGGCGGTCCCGCCGCGGCCGTCGAGAGACTGAAAGAACTCATCGACTGCTTCGGCCGGGAAAACGTCTACGTCGAACTCATCGACCACAGTCTCCCTCTCGACAGCACGCACAACGACCTGCTGAGCGAGATGGCCCAGGAGTTCGGGCTCCCGACGGTGGCGACCACGGCCGCGCACTACGCCCGGCCGGAGCGGGCCCCGCTCGCCGACGCGCTCAGCGCCATCCGCGCCCGGCGCGGGCTGGAGGACATGGAGGGCTGGCTGCCCGCCGCGGGGACGGCGTTCCTGCGGTCGGGGGAGGAGATGGCCGAGATCTTCAAGCGGTACCCCGGCGCGGTGCAGCGGGCGGCGCTGCTCGGCCGGGAGTGCGCGTTCGAGCTGCACCACATCGAGCCGAAGCTGCCGCCGTTCGAGGTGCCGAAGGGGCACACCGAGGCGTCCTACTTGAAGGAGCTCACCCTTGAGGGCGCGAAGGAGCACGAGAAGAACAAGTCTCCCGAGTACCGCCGAAAAGCCCGGAAGCTGATCGTCCACGAACTGGAGATCATCGAAAAGCTGGGTTTCCCCGGCTACTTCCTGATCGTCTGGGACATCGTCCGGTTCTGCCGGGACAACGACATCCTCTGCCAGGGCAGGGGTTCGGCCGCGAATTCGGCGGTCTGTTACGCGCTCGGCATCACCAAGGTCGACGCCGTGCGCTACGGCCTGCTCTTCGAACGGTTCCTCGCCCCGGATCGCGACGGCTACCCGGACATCGACCTCGACATCGAATCCGATCGTCGTGAGGAGGCGATCCAGTACGTCTACGGGAAATACGGGCGGTTGAACACCGCGCAGGTGGCGAACGTGATCACCTACCGGGCGCGGTCCGCGGTCCGGGACGCGGCGCGGGCGCTGGGGTACTCGCCCGGCCAGCAGGACGCGTGGAGCAAGCAGATCGACCGCTGGGGCGCGTTGCGGGCCACGGAGAAGGACCACGACCACGACATTCCGGAAGAGGTCGTGGAACTCGCTTGCGCGCTCGAAGACTTCCCCCGGCACCTCGGTATCCATTCCGGCGGGATGGTGATCTGCGAACAGCCGGTGAGTGAAGTGGTGCCGATCGAATGGGCCCGGATGGAGAACCGCAGTGTCGTGCAGTGGGAGAAGGACGACTGCGCCGCCGCGGGATTGGTCAAATTCGATCTGCTCGGGCTCGGGATGTTGTCGGCCCTGAACTATATGATCGACCTTGTACGCGACCACAAAGGGGAAGAGGTCGACATCTCCGAATTGGATCTCAAGGACCAGAACGTCTACGAAATGCTCTGCCGGGCGGACGCGATCGGCGTCTTCCAGGTGGAGAGCCGCGCGCAGCTGGCCACGCTGCCTCGTTTGCGCCCCAGGAAGTTCTACGATCTGGCGGTCGAGGTCGCGCTCATCCGGCCCGGCCCGATCCAGGGTGGTTCGGTGCATCCCTACATCCGGCGCAAGAACGGCCAGGAGAAATGGGATTTCGACCATCCGAAACTGGCCAAAGCGCTGGGAAAGACCCTCGGTGTCCCGTTGTTCCAGGAACAGATGATGCAGATCGCGCTCGACGTCGCCGATTTCACCCCGGCGGAAGCGGACCGGTTACGGCACGCCATGGGCGCCAAACGTTCCGAACAGAAGATGGAACGGCTCAAACGGCGTTTCCTCGAAGGAGCCGCGAAGAACGACATCGAGGGAGAGCTCGCGGAGAAGATCTTCGGCAAGCTCAAGGCGTTCGCGAATTTCGGCTTCCCGGAGAGTCACGCCCTGAGTTTCGCTCTGCTGGTGTTCGCGAGCGCGTACTTCAAGTACTACCACCCGGACGCGTTCCTGGCTGGTTTGCTGCGTGCCCAGCCGATGGGGTTCTACTCGCCGCAGTCGCTGGTCGCCGACGCGCGGCGGCACGGGGTGCGCGTGCTCGGCCCGGACATCAACGCGAGCCTCCCGCACGCGACGCTGGAACCCTTGCCGGCAGGGGGAGAGCTGCTCGCCGTGCGGGGCGGCCTGTCCACCGTGCGGATGATCGGCGAGAACCTGGCGAAGGAGATCGTCGGGGAACGGGACCGCGCCGGTCCGTTCGCGGATCTGCCCGAGGTCGCGCGGCGGGTGCGGCTGACCACGCCGCAGGTCGAGGCGCTGGCCGCGGCGGGCGCGTTCGGTTGTTTCGGCGAGAGCAGGCGGAGCGCGCTCTGGGCGGCGGGCGCGGTCGCCGACGAAAGCCTGGACAAACTGCCGGGCCTCACCACCGGGGTCAAGGCGCCGATGCTGCCGGGGATGGACGAAATCGACGTCGCGGCCGCGGACGTCTGGGCCACCGGGGTGTCGCCGGACAGCTTCCCGACCCAGTTCATCCGGGAGAACCTCGACGAACTCGGGGTCGTCACGGCGGAGCGCCTGCGTGAGGTCCCGCACGGCACGCGGGTGCTGACCGGCGGCGCGGTGACCCATCGCCAGCGGCCGGCGACCGCGGGCGGCGTCACCTTCATGAACCTCGAAGACGAGACGGGGATGATCAACGTCATCTGCACGATGGGTGTGTGGCAGCGCTACCACCGGGTCGCCCGCGGCAGCCCCGCGTTGCTGGTCCGCGGCGTGGTCGAGCGCACCGGCGAGGTGGTGAACGTCCTCGCCGAACAGATCCGGCACCTGCCGCTGCGGATCACCGCCAAGTCCCGTGACTTCCACTGATTCCCCTTGACGATCACCCGGAGGCCGTGCTGAAGTGCTTCCAGCGTCGCAGTGCACCCGGCAAAGAGACCGTCGCGGGCATGGAGGCGCCGGACCATGGGAAATCATGGAAACCCCCTCTCGAACGGACGGCCGGTTGACGGCGTTCGGAAATCAACTCATTCAGGTTCATCAGTGGCTGCGTAAAGAACTGGCCAGGCTGCACGACGACCTCGGGTCGGTCGCGGCAGGGCGGGCCGAGCGGCTGCGCGATCTCAGAGCGCACTGCCTCACCTTCTGCTCGGCGCTGACCAGGCATCACACCGGCGAGGACGGCGGTGCTTTCCTCGTGCTGGCGGAGAAATTCCCCGAACTGCGGCCGGTGCTCGAAGAACTCGCGCATGACCACGACATCGTCACCGGGATCCTCGAACGGCTCGAACAACTCGTCGCCGAGGTCGGCCCGGAGTCGAGCCAGGCCGAGATCCTTTATGTGCAGCGGGAACTCGACGGGCTCACGGCGATCATGGAGACGCATTTCCGCTATGAGGAGAAGCGGATCGTCGAGGCGCTCAACTCACTGGACATGCCGGAGTGGCGGGAGACGAAGCCGTCTTTCCTGCTGAAGAACCATTAGGACACGATCTGTCCTATACGGGTTCTAGCGTTCTTCTCATCGCACCAAGACGACTGAGGAGAACTCCGATGACCAACCCGATCCCCGACGGCTACAACTCGGTCACCCCGTGGATCATCTCGCACGACACCGCGGGCGTGATCGACTTCCTCAAGCGCGTTTTCGACGCCGAGCCGCTGGGCGATCCGGTGTACGTCGAAGGCGGGAAGATCGGGCACGCCGAGGTCCGGATCGGCGATTCGGTCGTCATGCTGTTCGACGCGCAGGACGACTGGATCGACACCCCGGCGTATCTGCGGCTCTACGTCGAGGACAGCGTGGAGACGCAGCGCCGGGCCGTCGAGGCGGGCGCCGAAGAGGTCACCAGGCAGACCGAACTCTTCTTCGGCGACCGTGTCGGCCGGGTCCGCGACCCGTTCGGCAACCTGTGGTGGATCCAGACCCGGCTCGTCGACCTCGACTTCCCGGAGATGGAACGCCGTATGAACGATCCGAAGTTCATCGAGGCCATGCGGTACGTGTCGGGTTCGAAGATCATCCCGAGCCGCTGAATTCGGTAGGGTGGTGTTCGCGACGCGGAGGTGAGCCGGTGGATCACCACCCACTCCGGGGCAACCCCGGAGAGCACGAAGACAGCAAGACGAGGCGCCCCGCGCGAGAGCGGCATGCTTCGCGTGCGGGTTCGCGCGGATGACAGGAGAAAGAGTCACCTCCGCGTCGCTTCTCGGGCCGATGCCGGTCTGGCGGTGGCAGGTCGCCCGCTGGACGACGTTCGACGAGTGTGCCGCCGCGCTCGACCTGACGCCGGGTGAACTCTCGTGGTTCGCCGACTCGCGGGGCTGGAACCGGCGCGCGGCCGATCCGGTCCGGCACTACGGCTATCGCTGGATCCCGACGGCGTCCGGCGGGGTGCGGCTCATCGAACGGCCGAAACCGCGGATCGCCGAACTGCAGCGCCGGATCCTGCGGCACGTCGTCGAGGCGCTGCCGGTGCACGAAGCCGCGCATGGGTTCCGGCGCGGACGTTCACCCCTGACCTGCGCCGCGCCGCACGCCGGGCGGGAGACCGTGGTCAGGATGGACCTCGAAGGGTTCTTCCCGGCGGTGTCCGCGCGTCGGATCTCGGCGCTGCTCGCGCTCGCCGGTTACCCGCCGGCCGTGGCGGAGGCGCTGGCGGGCGTGCTCACCACGGCCGTTCCGCCCGATGTCCTCGCCGCCGCGCCCGGCGGGCGACGGGATCCGGCCAGGGCGCGGCTGCTGAACAACCTGGCGGCCACGCACCTGCCACAGGGCGCGCCGTCCTCACCCGCGGTCGCGAACGCTGTCACGCACCACCTGGACCGGCGGCTCGACGGCCTCGCGCGAGTGCTGGGCGCGGCGTACACGCGCTATGCCGACGATCTGGCGTTCTCCGGGGATTCCCTGCCGCTGCACCGGTTGCTGCCCGGTGTCCGGCGGATCGTGACCGACGAGGGTTTCCGCCTGCGGGACGACAAGACGTCGGTCGCCGCCGCGCACCAGCGGCAACGGGTCGCGGGCCTGGTGGTCAACAGCGCGCCCGCCGCGACGCGCGCCGACTACGACGCTCTGCGCGCGCTGCTCCACAACTGTGTCCGGACCGGCCCGGAGGCGCAGAACCGGGCCGCCCATCCGGATTTCCGTGCTCATCTGCTCGGGCGGATCGGCTGGATCGCCGCGTCTTCGCAGGCACGGGCGGCGAAGCTGCGCGCGTTGTTCGACGGGATCGTCTGGCCTGGAGCGGGTGTGCGATCCTGAACGGGTGATCGAGACCGCCGAAGACTATCGAGAAGCCGTCCTTTCCCAGCAATGGTGGGAAAAACGCAGTTTCGTCGGCTGTGACTTCACCGAAGCCGATCTGCGGGGCCTGCGCACCCAAGGGTGCACGTTCGACCAGTGCGACTTCACCAAGGTCGACTTCGAGGGCTCGCGCCACGAAGCGTCGGCGTTCCGCTCGTGCACCTTCGACCGCAGTGTGCTCGCCGGTACCCGGTGGAGTTCCTGCTCGATGCTCGGATCGTCCTTTGTGGACTGCCGGTTCCAGAAGATCGCTTTCACCGAATGTGATCTTTCGCTGGTGTCACTGAGCCGGAACCGTCTGTCCAAAGTGGATCTTTCCGGGCTGCGGCTGCGCGAGGCCAACCTGACGGAGGCGGACCTCACCGGCGCCGACCTGCGCGGCGCCGACCTCACCGGTGCCCGGCTGGCCGGCGCGAAACTCGAGGGTGCCGACCTGCGGGGCGCGCGGATCGACGCCAACGGCCTGGTGCAGGCGAACCTCTCGGGTGTGCACGTGGACACCGAGACCGCGATCGCCTACGCCGCCGCGCACGGCCTCGTCATCCACTGACCCGCGTACGACGAAGGGGCCTTTCCTCGCGAAATTCGCGGTGAAAGGCCCCTTCGGTGCGGAACGGACTAGTCGATCGGCGGTTCGCCAGGGTCCAGTTCGATGAGGTCGCCCTCGGCGAGCAGCTCCTCGATGGACGCCGGCAGCAGGTACGCCGACCCGCCACCCGGCTGGTTGAACCACGGGATCGCGACACCGGCGAGAGCCTCGAGCGGCCGCTGCACGCGATACACGTGGTACGGCCGGTTCACCCACTCCGGCACGAGCGAGCGCTCCTCGAACGGTGTCCCGGCCGCGTAGGTCAGGTTGCCGTTCGGGCCGCCGAAGCGGTCCAGTTCACTGCCCGCGGGCAGCTCACGCAGTTCCTTGCCGCGGAACAGCGTCAGCGGCGGCTCGCCGTTGAGCGGCGAGATCGGCCAGTTCTGCTTGGCGTCCGGAGGCCCGGCGTTCGCCGCGGCAGGCGGGCGCGCCGGTTCCTCGCGCCGCATCGGCGGCGGGGCCACCGGCGGTTCGCGGCGCGGCGGCGCTGGCGGCGGCGGGCTCGCCAGCACCGGGTTCGGCCGCACCGGGGGCGCGGGCGGGACCGGTGCGGGGGCGGGCTCGTCGTCCAGATCGTCCCCGAGCAGCTCCTCGGCCGTCGTGAACGCCGTCTGCTCCTGCGCCGGGATCGACTCCCGCGGGGGCACCGGATGCGAACCGGTCGCGATCTCGGGGGACAGCGTCGCCAGCACGGGCCGCGCCGGAACGGGTTCCTCGACAGGCGGTTCTTCGGCGGCGGGTTCCTCGTCGAAGGCCTGCTCATCCGCGGGCGGAGCGCCGTTCGGGTTCAGCAGGACCTTGCCGAGCATGAACGCGGCCGCGTCCTCGGCGTCGCCGAACACCGCCGGGTTGGTCAGCTTCCCGTCGTACCAGCCGACCCGCCAGCCGCCGCCGTCGACCTGCTCGACGCTCCAGCCGTGGTCGGCGGGAGCCCCGATGCGATAGACGTCGTCGGGCACGTCGAGGTCGTCGAACTTCGACTGCAGTTCGTTCAGCACGGGCACGGGGTGCTCGACGCGGCGCGGGGCCTCCTCGCGCTCCGGCTCCGGGCGGGGCACGGGGGCGGTAGCAAAGGTCCCCCGCTCCTGCGGCGGGGCGTCGACCTGCGTGACCTCGGAGTCCGACGGCGGGGGCACGTTCGGCTCCGCGTCGTGCGTCAGGAGAGGCAGTTCGGGACCGGCGTCGGCCTGCTCGACCGGCGTGTAACCGGCGGTCGTCTCTTCCTCGGGGGGCGCGTACGGCTGGTTCTCTTCGGCGCGGGTGTACGCGTCCCGCTCTTCCTCGTGCGGCTGCTCGTAGGCGTCGACCTGCGCGGGCCGCGCGTACGTGGTGGCCTCCGGGTCGGCGGCCTGCGGCTCCGGTTCGGGCTCGGCACGCTGGTGCGGCGCTTCGTCCTGCCGCTCCTGGTCGGCGTAGACGTCCTGTTCGGACTCGTGGAACTGCGCCTCGTCGTGCGCGTACTGGTCTTCGTAGCCGTCTTCGTACCGCTGCTCGGCGGCGGCTTCGTGGAAGTCCTGCGCCTGGTAGTCCTGGGTGTCGTAGTCCTCTTCGTACCGCTGGGCCTGCTCGGCCTGATCCGGAAGCGTGGACTCGGCGGCGGGAACGGCCGCCGCGGCGGCGACCGGTGCGGCCGCCGCGGCCGCTGCCACGGCGGGGTCCGGGCCCTGCTGATGCGGCGGCGGGACGGGCGGCTGAGCGGCCTGGTTCGGACCAGGGCCCGCGGGACCCTGAGGTCCGGGCTGGTTGACCGGGGCCTGCTGCTGCGGCGGCACGGGGCCGTTCTGCGGCGGGCCCTGCGGAGGCGGGCCCACGGGGCCGCCGTTGGGGCCACCCGGTCCGGCCGGGCCGTTGGGGCGCTGCTGCTGCGGCTGATTCCCCCGCGTGAGGTACCCCGCCGCGGCCTGCAGCGTCGGGGCGTCGACCTCGGGCAGCGCGAAGTCGTTCTGCCGGACGTGGTCGATCAGGTCGAGTTCCGGTGAGACGCCGTATTCACGCAGGTAGAAGTTCACGGCGGCGGGCCAGATCCACTGCCCGTCACTGTGGAAGGCGACCGGGACGGTGGCCTCGGGGGTCTGCGCGAGCCTGTCGATGTCGTAGCCGCGTTCGGTGACCACCAGCGGCGCGTGGTCGAGGTACTCGAGCAGCCTGTCCTGCTCCTCGATCTCCAGGTCGGGCCGGTTGATCACCGGACGCCCGGCCGGGCCGATGGTGTCGAAGATGCGGGCGATGCGGAAATGCGGCCCAGGCTGCTCCGGGCCGAGGCCGGACATGCGCCGGATCAGCCATTCGGGCACATTCTCCTCGGAACGGGGGAACATGCGCAGCTCGTCCGAGAGCGCCTGCGGAGGCGGCGCGAGGCGCCACTGGGGCTCGTCGCGGTTGTACTCGAGGTTGTAGCTGGACGGGTGGTCTAGCTGGTAACGCGCGTTGAACCAGGTGCCGCGGCCGTCGCGGTACATCCCGGCACGGAGCCTGCCGAACAGCGTCGCGATGTCATGCGTCGCGACCCACTCGTGCGAGGTGCCGTCCTCGGTGATGATCTCGCCGGTCATCTCGTGGTACCTGCCGACGGCTCGGTACTCGGCGGTCACCTTCCGCCAATCGCGCGGCGCGGCCCGCAGCAGGGCGAGGCCGATCTGTTTGACCAGGGTGTCCTGCTCGGTCGCGTTCAACTGAGTCGTCGGTTGTGCCACGGTCACATTTTGACCGTATCCGCGCTCGTGTGCACCCCGCATGTGGGTTTTGCCGCTCTTGACAATCCGGAAGATGCCCTGACCTGGTGCCTCGTCACTCACCCTGGATACTGAAAACGTGAACCGATTTGCCCGCGAGACCACAAAGGACGAGGACTGATGGCGGTGGCCGGACAGCGGCGTGACCGTGGGGCACTGCTCCATCACCTGCCGTTCCTGCTGGTGATGCTGGTGGTGGCCGTCGCCGCCCTGCGGATCGGCCAGTACCACTGGCGCCAGGGCGCCGTGCTGATCGGCGGGGCGTTGCTGCTCGCCGGCCTGCTCCGGGCGGCCCTGCCCGAGGCGAAGGCCGGGCTGCTGGCGATCCGGGGCAAGCCGGTCGACGTCCTGACCTACGGGGCGCTGTCCGTCTTGATCATGTTCATCGCCTTCACGATCACCGGTGGCCCACTGTCCTGAAGGGTCAGGAGGCCATGGCGGGGGTGAGCCGCGCTTCGCGGCGGTCCAGACCGCCGGACACCGCGGCCAGCGAGAGCCCCAGGACGGCCAGCGACGCACCCACCCAGTTGGGCGCGACCAGGCCGAGCCCGCCCGCGATCACCAGGCCGCCGAGGTAGGCGCCGATGGAGTTCGCGATGTTGAACGCCGACTGCACGGCGGCGGAGACCAGTGAAGGCGTCCCGCCCGCCTTCTCCATGATCCGGGCCTGCATCATCGGGCCGATCATGAACCCGGCGAGGCCGACGAAGAAGATCGTCACCGCCGCGCCGACCTTGCCGTTCGCGGTGAAGGTGAAGATCGCCAGTACCGTGGCCAGCCCGAACAGCGAGACGTAGAGACTCGGCATCAGCGCCTTGTCGGCGAGCCTGCCGCCGAGGTAGTTGCCGATCGTCATGCCGACCCCGGCGAGTGAGAGCAGCAGGGTGACGTTCGACGGCGAGTAGCCGGTGACGTCGGTCAGCATCGGCGCGATGTAGGACAGGCAGGCGAACACGCCGCCGAGGCCGAAGGTGACGATCGCGAGGGCGAGCCACACCTGCGGACGGCGGAAGGCGCCGAGTTCGCCGCGCAGCGACGGCTCGACCGGTTTGCCCTGGTGGGGGACCATTTTCGCGATCGCGGCCATGGCGAGCAGGCCGATCACGGCGACGACGCCGAAGGTCGCGCGCCAGCCGACCTTCTGGCCGAGCAGCGTCCCCAGCGGCACGCCGACCACGTTGGCCAGGGTCAGGCCCATGAACATCATCGAGACGGCCTTCGCGCGTTCGCCCGGCTTGGCCAGGCTGGACGCGACGACCGCGCCGGCACCGAAGAACGCGCCGTGCGGCAAGCCGGCGAGGAAGCGGAAGGCGACGCCGAACTCCTGGTTCGGCGAGAGCGCGAAGAGGGTGTTACCGAGCGTGAACAGCCCCATCATCGCCAGCAGCATGGTCTTGCGCGGCAGCCGGACGGCGGCGGCGGTGAGCAGCGGGGCGCCGACCACGACGCCGAGGGCGTACCCGGAGATGAGGTAGCCGGCCGACGGGATCGACACGCCGAAGTCGGCGGCGGCTTCGGGCAGCACGCCCATCATGACGAATTCGGTGGTCCCGATGCCGAAGGCACCGATGGCGAGCGCGAGCAGCGCGACGGGCACGGCTCTCCTTCCGGGGTGGTAAGTGAGTAAACGATTACTCGCCCAGCGTCGCGGATGGGGAGCTGAATCGATTTAGGTCTCGGACACAAAAGAAGACAGCGCGTGTGGCCTCGACGTCGACGAGCTGTCCGGCGTCCAGTTCAACGGATCAAGGGGCCCTTTGTCATCCCGGTTTCGGGTGAGGCTGCCCACCCTCAGCGGCGGGCGGCGAGCACTCCCTGGAGCAGTCCGGGGAAGAGCTCGTCGAG
Organism: Amycolatopsis alba DSM 44262; assembly: GCF_000384215.1. Classification (NCBI taxonomy): domain Bacteria; kingdom Bacillati; phylum Actinomycetota; class Actinomycetes; order Pseudonocardiales; family Pseudonocardiaceae; genus Amycolatopsis; species Amycolatopsis alba. The sequence goes on from NZ_KB913032.1 coordinate 4,609,409, forward strand.
ATCGTTGCGGCGCAAGGAGTTGTAGCGGGCGGTGCCCTGCTGGCGGCCCATGATGATGCCCGCTTCGCGCAGGGTGCGCAGGTGATGGGTGAGTGTGGACTTGGTCACGGCGACGTCGAAACCGCTGCACGAGATCTCGGTGCCGGGTTCGGCCAGCTGGCGGACCATGTCGAGCCGCACGGGGTCCGCCAGCGCGGCGAGGACCGCCTCGATCCGGATCTCGTCCTGATCGGGGTAGACGTACTGCTGAGCGGTCGCGGCCATCCGCCCATAGTACGACGCCTCTCGAACTTTCCGCGAGTTCGTAGTACGGTCTGCATCGAACTACGACAACCATCGAACAACGACCCCACGCCACTTTCGCGGGCTAATCGCGATCTGGCGGCAGCAGGGCGCCCAGGGGCCCCGGATCGACTTTCGCGGGCTAATCGCGATCTGGCTGCCACCGCGGAGCAGGCGTGAAAAGGGGTCTGGAGCTGGGGAGTCATGACTTTCGCACCACCCAGGACCGCGGTGCTGGCGCTGGGTACCTTCGCGGTCGGCACCAGTGGCTACGTGGTCGCCGGGCTGCTGCCCGCGCTGACCGGTGAGCTCGCGGTCTCCGAGACGGCCGCCGCCCAGCTGGTCACCGCCTTCGCCATCGCGTACGCGATCGGCTCGCCGTTGTTCGCCGCGGTCACGGGCCGCTGGGAACGGCGCTCGCTCCTGGTCGCCGCCCTCGTCGTCACCGCCATCGGCAACGCTCTCGCCGCCCTCGCGCCCGGCTACGTGACCCTGCTCCTCGCCAGGGTCGTCACCGCGATCGGCGCGGCGGTCTTCACCCCGGCCGCGAGTGCCGTCGCCGCCGAACTCACCTCGCCGGAACGCCGGGGCCGCGCGGTCGCGCTCGTCTTCGGTGGCCTGACGGTCGCGACGATCCTGGGCGTCCCGCTCGGCAGCGTCCTCTCGCAGAGCGTCGGCTACCAGGCTGTCTTCGCGCTCGTCGCGGCCTTCTCGCTCCTCGGCGCCTTCGCGGTCCGGCTGGTCCTGCCCGCCGTCCCGGCGCCGCCTCCGGTCCGGCTGGCCGAACGGTTCACCGTCGCCAAGGACCCGCGTGTACTCGCCATGCTCGGCGCGACCGTGCTCGGCTGCCTCGCCGCGTTCTCCGTCTACACCTTCATCTCGCCGGTCCTGTCGGCCACGGCGGGCGTCCACGGCACGACGGTCAGCCTGCTGCTGTTCGTCTACGGCGCGGGCGGCGCGCTCGGCAACGTCCTCGGCGGGCGTGCGACCGACCGGTGGGGTGCGAGGGTGCCGCTGCTGGTCGTGTTCGGCGGGATCACGGTGGTGCTCGCGATGCTGCCGCTGGTGGCGACGAGCATCGCGGGCGCGGCCGTCGTGCTGTTCCTCTGGGGATTGGCCACCTGGTCGATCAACCCGCCGATCCAGCACCGGCTGATCGAGCTGTCCAGCCAGAACGCCGGGCTTCTCCTGTCGCTCAACGCGTCCGCGATCTACCTCGGCGTCGGCCTCTCCGGGCTGGTCGGAGGAGCCGTGCTCAGCGGCGGCGGGCCGCTCCTGCTGCCCGAGATCGCGGCGGTGCTGACCGCGATCGCCGCGGCCGTGGTCGTGGCAGGTTGGCGGAGCCGCGTGAGGCAGCCCGCCATGGCCGAGTGACGTCTATTCGGCGCGAGTCTGGACTACGCAGTCGGGGCCGGGGAAGACCAGCCCTTCGTGCCCGTCCGCGAACCGGACGAGATACGGCGGGCCGCCGTGTTCGCCGCGTACTTCGAGGATTTCGCCGCGCTGCTCGGCCGAGCCCACCGTGCGTCCGTGCACGTGGATCTCGTCTCCGACGGTCGCCTGCATGAGAACCACCTCCGACGCTTCAAGGTTAGGAGCGTCGGAGGTGATCCCGCTACAGCGTGGGCATGATCCTCGAAATCCTTGGAGGCACGGACGCTGTGGCCGCCGCACGGCGCGAATCCCGGAACCCTTTCGCCGATGCGGGCAGTCTCGTGTTGTGCAAAATGGCGGGCTTGCCGTGACCGTCGTCGATAGGCTGCCCGGATGACCGACGTGCTCGACACAGTGGCGGGGAAGAGCGGCGAATTGGTGCTCCGCCGGGCAGGAAACGACTTCGAGGTCATCGCCAACGGCGTCTTCCTGATGGACACCCGGAACGGGGAATCCGAACGGCTGCTCGTATCGGTGGCGGCAGACCTGGTGCCGGGCAAGGCGCGGATGCTGATCGGCGGCCTCGGTGTCGGTTATTCGCTGCGCGCCGCGCTGGACCACCCCGGTGTCGGTGAGGTCGTGGTCATCGAACGTGAACCCGCCGTGATCGGGTGGAACCGGGAAGGCCCGCTCAGGGACGTCCATGACGACGCCCTTTCCGACAAGCGGGTCACCGTCGTCGAGGCCGATCTGGTGAAATGGTTACGCCGGACGGAAGAACGGTTCGACGCGCTGTGCCTCGACATCGACAACGGTCCTGAATGGACGGTCACCGACGGCAACGCGAAGCTGTACCGGGAGGACGGGCTCGACATGCTCGCCGCGCGGCTGCGGCCCGGCGGCGTGCTCGCGGTGTGGAGCGCCGAGTCGGTGCCGTCGTTCGCGAAGCGGCTGAGAGCGCGGTTCGGTGAGGTGCGGGAGCTGAAGATCCCGGTGCCGCAAGGCGAACCGGACGTGCTGTGGTTCGCGCGGGTGTAGCGGACGCAGGCTGAAATGATCGCCGCATGGAGATCACGACCTGGCACCTCGAACAGACCGCACCGGACGACCTGAGCGCGGCGAAGCCGCCCGCCGTCCCGGTGACGGTCACTCGCTCCGAGCTGGTCAGCCCGGATCTGAACCGCTACCTCTACACGGCGGTCGGTGGCGACTGGTTCTGGATCGACAGGCTCGGCTGGAGCTGGGCCCAGTGGATCGAATGGCTGGACAGGCCGGGCGTCGAGACCTGGGTGGCCTACGTGCAGGGAACTCCGTGCGGCTACTTCGAGCTCGACGGCAGCGAGAAGGCCGGTCTTGAGGGCACTGTGGAACTCGCGTACTTCGGCCTGATGTCGTCCTTCGTCGGGAAGGGGATCGGCGGGCATTTGCTGACCGTCGCGCTTCGGGAGGCGTGGGCGCTCGCGGAGCGTTGGCCGGGCAAGACGCCGACGCGCCACGTCACGGTCCACACCTGCACCACGGACGGCCCCGCCGCGCTCAAGAACTACCAGGCCCGCGGCTTCCGGCTGTTCCGCACCGAGGTCGAGCAGGCCGAACTGCCCGCCACGACGCCGGGACCGTGGCCGGGAGCCGCGAAGAAGTAGCTACTTCGCCGCTGCCTTCGCCGCCTTCTTGAACGCCCGCACTTCGCCGAGGGTCTTCGCGTCGACGACGTCGGCGATCGAACGCCGGGAGCCGCGGTCGCCGTAGGAACCGGTGGCCGCGCGCCAGCCCTTGGGGTGAATGCCGAGCTGCTTGCCGAGCAACGCGAGGAAGATCGCGGCCTTCTGGTCGCCGAAACCGGGCAGCGCCTTGAGTCGCTTGAGGACTTCGGGGCCGTCCGGTTTGGGACGCCCGGCGGTCCAGATCCCGGCCGCGTCGCCGTCGTAGCGTTCGACCACGTGCTCCGCGAGATCCTTCACACGGCGGGCCATCGAGCCGCCGTAGCGGTGGATCGCGGGCGGGACCACGCACAGCTCGACGAAGGTCTCGGTGTCCATCGCGTGGATCTTCTTGATGTCGAAACCGTCCATCCGGTCCGCGATCTTCTGCGGGCCGCGGAACGCGTGTTCCATCGGGAACTGCTGGTCGAGGAGCATCCCGACGAGCAGCGCGAACGGGTCTTCGGTCAGCAGCCGGTCCGCTTCCTCTTCCCCGACCAGGTGCAATGCGCGCGTCATGCGCCCAGGATCTCACGACCGGGCCGCCGCGCGCGTCCTCATCCGTGTGGGTCGACGAGCAGGTCCGCGGCCGCGCTCGTGACGGCGGCCGACACCGCCGCCAGCGCGGGGGAGTCGAGTTTCCACTGCTGCCAGAACAGCGGTACGTCGATCGGGTGGTCCGGGTCGAAACTGACGAGCCTGCCGTCGCGCAGCCGGTCGCCGATTTGCGCGAGCGGCACCATGCCCCAGCCCATCCCGGCGGCGACGGCGTCGAAGAACCCTTCGGACGACGGGACGTAGTGCCGCAGCGAACTCGCGATCGTGCCGCGTTCGCGGGCGAAACGGTCCTGAAGGTCGTCGCGGCGGTCGAAGACGACGACGGGCGCTTCGGCCAGGTCGAGATCCGTGCCGAGGGCCGGGCTCACGACGGCCAGGTAACGCATGTGCCCGAGCCGGTGCACCGAACACCCCGTGACCGGATCCGGCGACGACGTCACGGCGGCCATCACCAGGCCCTCCCGCAGCAGGGTCGTGGTGTGGTCCTGATCCTCGCGGTGCAGTTCGAAGCAGATCTTCTGCTCGGGCGGCACTCGCGTGAGCGCCGGCAGGAACCAGGTCGCCAGCGAATCGGCGTTCACCGCGATCGGCAGCCGGACCGGTTCGTCGCCGGCGGTCAGGCCGAGTTCCGCGCGGGTGTCGGCCTCCAGCAGGGCCAGCTGACGGCCGAAGCGCACGACGGCCTGGCCGGATTCGGTCAGGCGCACCGGTTTCGTGCGGATCAGCAGGACCCGGCCGGTGCGCTGTTCGAGCGCCTTGACGCGCTGGCTGATCGCCGACGGCGTCACGTGCAGCGCCGACGCCGCCACGTCGAACGTGCCTTCGTCGGCGACCGCCAGCAACGTGCGGACCAGGTCGAGAGGCAGATCGGTCATCATGAGCGCTAATGTTACGTAAGAATCTTTAGCTGTACTGTTGGTGATCCGCTTCCTAGTGTCACCCGTATGGGAGACGTTCTGTTCAGCGCGGGCGCCGGGTTCGGCGCCACCATGGCCCTCATCGTCGCGATCGGCGCGCAGAACGCGTTCGTGCTGCGCCAGGGCATCCGCCGCGAAGCCGTGCTCGTGGTGGTGCTGATCTGCATCTTCTCGGACGCCATCCTGGTCAGCCTCGGCGTCGGCGGCGTGGGCGCGCTGGTGGGGACATCGCCCGAAGCTCTGACCATCGTCGCCCTGGTCGGCGGCGCTTTTCTGCTTTGCTACGGCGCTCTCGCGGCCCGTCGCGCGTTCAGGCCGGCCGCACTGGAAACCGATGGCCCGGAGACCGGCGGATCGCTGCGCCGCATCGTGCTGACCACGCTGGCGATCACCTGGCTGAACCCGCATGTCTACCTCGACACCCTGCTCCTGCTCGGCGCCATCGCGGCGGGACACGGCGGCGGCCGGTGGGCGTTCGGCGCCGGCGCGGTGACGGCCAGCGTGCTCTGGTTCCTCGCGCTCGGCTTCGGCGCGAGGCTGCTCAGTGGGTTCTTCCGCAAACCGTCGTCGTGGCGGGTGCTGGACGGCCTGGTCGCCGCCACGATGATCGCCCTCGGGGTGACACTGGTGGCCAGCGCCTGAGCGGCTTGTGACCCATCACAAAACCCCAGGCGCAAGTCTGGTTCTTCTCCTGGTTCCGGCCGTGGGTTTGTGACGCATGATGAATCGCATCCCATACTGGCGAGTAACCGGAGGCACGGATGCGGGCTCGGGTCACCAACGGCGGTGCCACGAAGACCAGGAAGATCCTCACCACGCTTGTCGCGGCCTTGACGTTCACGATCGCCGCCCCGGCGGTGGCGAGCGCGGCGCCGTCGAGCGGCTGGAACGACTGGTCGTGCAAACCGGGCGCGAACCACCCCGAGCCCGTCGTGCTGGTGCACGGCCTCGGCGGCAACGCGACGACCAACTGGTTCTATCACGCGCCGAAACTCAAAGACGCCGGTTACTGCGTCTACTCGCTGACCTACGGCGGCACCGTCCTGGGTGGACAGTTGTTCGGCGGGATGGCCTCGATGCGGAAGAGCGCCGTCGAACTCGGCTCGTTCGTGGACCGCGTGCGGTCGAGCACCGGCGCGGACAAGGTCGACATCGTCGGGCACTCCGAGGGCACGACGATGCCCGCGTACTACCTCAAATTCGAGGGCGGCGCGGAGAAGGTGAAGCACTTCGTCGGGTTCGGCTCGAACTTCAAGGGCACGTCGCTCAACGGCCTTTCCGGGCTGGCCAAAGCCGCGCTTTCGCTGCCCGGCATCGACCTGCTCGCCGACGGCGTCTGCGGGGCGTGCCGCGAATACCTCCCGCCGTCGGCCTTCCTCGACGACCTCGCCCGCGGCGGGGTGAGCGTGCCGGGGCCGACCTACACGAGCATCGTCAGCCGCCACGATCGAGTGGTCACGCCGTACACCAGCGGTGTGCTGAACGAGCCGGGCACGACCGACATCACGCTTCAGGACAAATGTGGCGTGGACGTCTCCGGGCACTTGAGCCAGGCGATCGACCCGAACGTGACGAGCCTGATCCTCAAGGCGCTCGACCCGGCAGGCGCGCCCGCGCCGAAGTGCGTGCCGTTCTTCGCGCCGCTGTAGGCCTCAGGGTTTGGTCGCGTGCACCACGAACACCGACCGGACCCTGTCCTCGGACTCGACGTCGAGGCGCTTCACGGTCACCTCGGTGAAGCCTGCTTCAGCGGCCAGTTCCGCCGCGTCGTCCTCGGTTTCCGGCAGTTTCAGGTCGGCGGGGACGATCGCGGCGAACGCCTCCGACGGCCGGAACGCCGACGCCAGCGGCAGGCTGAAACCGACCCTGCCGCCAGGGCGCAGCGCCCGCAGCCAGTCGCGAAGCGCGGCCGCGCCGAGGAAGTGCAGCGAGGACGCGCAGAGCACGGCGTCGGCGCCGTCGTCCTCCACCGGCGACGGAACAGCCGAAGCGACCTGCCAGGTGATGACCTTGCCGGGATCGCGTGTCGCCGCTTTCATCTCGGCCTGGGCGATCATGCCCGGCGAGATGTCGATCGCGAGCACTTCGCCCGGTTCCAGGCGCAGCGCGGCGAACGCGGCCACACCGGTGCCGGTCGCGACGTCGAGAACGCGTTCGGGAGCCGTGCGGCCGAGGCCGTCGACGAGCGCTTCGGCGACGAGGCCGTGAAAGGTGTCTTCGTCGTAGTGCGCGGCCATGCCGTCGAACAGTCCGGCCGCGATCTCCTCGGTCACGACGACCCTGTCCGGCAGGCGTCGGCGTCCGGCGAAACCCAGGTCGACGCGGTGATACCAGCAGAGCTCGGGGTCGCCTTCGAGCCAGCACAGCAGGACGTCGACGCCGTCGAGTTCGGCGGGGAAGTCGACCAGGAGCGGGGCGAACCCCTTCAGTTCCGCGCCCGTCCGCTGGACAGTGGTCATCAGATCGTCCAGCCGGGCCTGCGCGGCCTTCCACTCCGGCATTCCGCCGAGCGTGGTCTCCCAGCCGCCAGGGCGCAAGGACGCGGCGAGTTCGGCGGCGTCGGCGCGGAGGCGGACGAGTTCGTCGAGCACGGGGCGTAGCCGGGCGAGTTCGGCGCGGGCTTCAGGAACGGTGAACAATCCCATGCGCCGATGGTCCCAGCCCGCTCAGCGGCGCCGCCGGGCGAGTCTCGACGCGAGGCCCGCGCCGATCAGGAGGAAGCCCGTCCCGAGCAGGCCGCCGATGAACAGCCAGCTCGTGACGCCGTAGGTGACGTCGTTCTGCGGCAGGTACTTCATGAGCCGGAAGCCCCATTCGGGGACCGCGACGGTGGCCACGCCGGGTGCGACGCCCCAGACGAGCCCGCCGAGGATCGGGCCGGTCGCCGACAGCGCGCCGAGCAGCCCGACCGACAGCAGCAGGATCCCGCCGCCCACGAGCAGGCCGATGCTGAGGACGTCACGCTGGGTGCTGAGCGTCGCCTGGACGAGCATCTGCTGCCGCAGACCGCCCCAAGCCAGCAGGCCGAGAGCGACCGGCGTCAGGATCAGGCCGCCCGCGCCACTGAGGACGCGACGGACGCCTCGGCCCGCGCGGGGGTCTTCGGAACCTACGTCGTCCTCGAAGGGCTCGTACGGTTCATACGACTCGACGTCCTCGTACGGCCTTCGCGGATCCTTGGGCTGCTCGTACTCGCCGTACTCCTGGTAGTCCTCGTCGTCGTACTCCGCGACGTACCGGTGCGATGACATGGGCGGGCCACCTCCCTGAACCGGACTACGGACGCGAAGCCCTTTCGGTTCACTTCGATCTCCGCAGATCGCGTTTAGCCCGCTAAACGCGATTTGAGCCGCGCCGGGTCAGGGTCCCGACCAAGCCCGCCCCGACGAGCAGGAAACCGCTCCCGAACAGGGCGCCCATCACCAGCCAGGTCACCAGGCCGACGCCGAGTTCGCGGCCGCCGACGTCGTACAGGGTGCTCATGACGCTTGTCCCGCCCAGCAGCGTGGTCAGTCCCGGTATCACTCCCCAGAGCAGGCCGCCGAGCACCGGCCCGAGTCCGGACAGCACGCCGAGCAGCGCGACGCCGAGCAGGAGAAGGCCGCCGACGATCAGCAGGGTCAAGCCCAGCGGGTCTTCGCCGACGGTGTAGGCCTGCGCGTACGTCCGCTGCAGCCGCGAGCCGCCGTAGATCACCAGCCCGAGCGCGACCGGCGTGAGGAGGACCCCGCCGAGCGCGCTGATCACACGAGGCACGGCGCGACCGCTTTGCCTAGGCTGGAGGTAAGGCTCCGGCGCCGACGGCTGCTCGTGCGGCGGCACGGCGTAGGGGTTGGTGGACATGGGGACCGCCCTTTCTGAGGAGTGCGGTTCGATGATGACGCGGTCCCCGTGGGTTCCGTGACGGCCGGATGGCCGTCGTCCGACCGGGTGACGTCGGCCACATCGGCCTCGTGGAGACTTGATACCCACCACTACTGGAACCATCCAGGACCGTAAAGCAGTACGCTTGTACCGCTACCGGAGAGACTGAAGAAGAACGCGAAGATCCGCGGAAGGAGCACCGCTGCTCATGGCCAAGATCAAGGTCCAGGGCACCGTCGTCGAGCTCGACGGCGATGAGATGACCCGCATCATTTGGCAGTTCATCAAGGACAGGCTGATCCACCCGTACCTGGACGTGGACCTGGAGTACTACGACCTGGGCATCGAGGAGCGGGATCGCACCGACGACCAGATCACCATCGACTCCGCCAACGCGATCAAGAAGCACGGCGTCGGCGTCAAGTGCGCCACGATCACGCCGGACGAGGCGCGCGTCGAAGAGTTCGGCCTGAAGAAGATGTGGCTCTCGCCCAACGGCACGATCCGCAACATCCTCGGCGGCGTGATCTTCCGCGAGCCGATCGTCATCCAGAACATCCCGCGCCTGGTGCCCGGCTGGACCAAGCCGATCATCATCGGCCGTCACGCGCACGGTGACCAGTACAAGGCGACCAACTTCAAGGTCCCCGGCCCCGGCACGCTGACCATCAGCTACACCCCGGACGACGGCTCCGAGCCGATGCAGTTCGACGTCGCGAAGTTCCCCGAGGGCGGCGGCGTCGCCATGGGCATGTACAACTACCGCAAGTCCATCGAGGACTTCGCGCGCGCCTCGCTGCAGTACGGCCTCGACCGCGAGTACCCGGTCTACATGTCGACCAAGAACACCATCCTCAAGGCCTACGACGGCATGTTCAAGGACGTGTTCGAGGAGATCTACCAGGCCGAGTTCAAGGCCGACTTCGACGCCAAGGGCATCTCCTACGAGCACCGCCTGATCGACGACATGGTCGCCGCGGCGATGAAGTGGGAGGGCGGCTACGTCTGGGCCTGCAAGAACTACGACGGTGACGTGCAGTCCGACACGGTCGCGCAGGGCTTCGGCTCGCTGGGCCTGATGACGTCGGTGCTGCGCACCCCGGACGGCAAGACCGTCGAGGCCGAGGCCGCGCACGGCACGGTCACCCGGCACTACCGCCAGCACCAGCAGGGCAAGCCGACCTCGACCAACCCGATCGCGTCCATCTTCGCGTGGACCCGTGGCCTCGAGCACCGCGGCAAGCTGGACTCGAACCCGGAGCTGATCGGGTTCGCGAACAAGCTGGAGCAGGTCGTCATCGAGACCGTCGAGAGCGGCAAGATGACCAAGGACCTCGCGCTGCTGATCAGCAAGGAGCAGGCGTTCCAGACCACCGAGGAGTTCCTCGCGACGCTGGACGAGAACCTGGCCAAGAAGATCGCCCAGGGCTGAGTCTCGCTTGAAGGCCCCCTTCCTCGCGGAAGGGGGCCTTTTCGCGTTGTGACCCTGGGTAGTACGGGCACCGTCCGGTTGGCGCCTCCGGGTGGTTGGCAATCCGGGATCTGGGCGACAGCCCCGGCTTCTGCCACTCTGGTACAGACAGAAAACGATTCCCTTGTTCGAGGAGTGACCATCATGGCCATCTCGAAACCGGTCTTGTTCCTCGGCGCCGGCGCGGCGCTGATCGTCGTCGTCGCCATCTCGGGACAGGACAAGGCGTCGAGCGCGAGCCCGACCGGTTGCCAGGTCGTGGTGACGGCAGACGTGCTCAACGCGCGCGACGTCCCCGGTGGACAGAAGATCGTCGGCAAGTACGTCAAGGACGCGAAGATCGACGCGCAGCCGGTCGTCGAGAACGGCTTCCGCAAGATCGCCGAGGGCAAATGGGTCTCGGCCCAGTTCGCGCCCCCGGTCGAAGGCGCCAAATGCGGCCCCTGACCTGCGGGATCGCGATTAGCCCGCGAAAGTCGAGTGGGTGCCTTGACCTGGGGGATCGCGATTAGCCCGCGAACCTGAAGTGGGCGCCTTCCTCGGCCGCCAGCACCTCGCCACTGAACTCCTCCCGCGCTTCGGCCACCGAGACCTCGAGGTCGGAACCGGGCCAGAAGTGGGTCAGCAGCAGCCGCCGGGCACCTCCGCGCTCGGCCCAGTACCCGGCCTCGCCCGCCGTCGACACCAGCCGCGGCGTCTCGTCGGGAGACGGGCCCTGCAAGGTGGCGTCGGCGATGAGCAGGTCGGCGTCGCGCGCCAGCTCCGCCAGGACCGGGCTGGGCCCGCTGTCGCCGGTGTACGCGACGGTGAGTCCGGGCGCGCTCAGCCGGACCCCGTGGTTCGGCACATGGTGCGGCAACGGGAACGTCGTCATCCGGAACGGCCCGACCTCGCGCGGCGGGCCGAGTTCGTGCACATCGAAAATCGTCGTCGGATGCGGTCGCGGCTCCATCGCTTCGAGCCGCCGCACCGTGCCCGGCGTGCAGTGGAGCGGGATCCTCGGCTCGTCCGGCAGCCCGTAGGCGCGGGCGCGGCCGAGTGCGCTCACGTCGGCGCAGTGATCGGGATGCTCGTGCGTCACCACCACCGCGTCGACACGGCCACCGGGGGCGTGTTCGAACAGCCGTGACGCAGCCCCGTAGCCGAGGTCGAGTACGACCTTGAAACCCTCGTGGACCAGGAGGAATCTGGCGCAGGCCCGCCCCGGTTCCGGCCAGGCGCCGCAGCTGCCCAGCACGGTCAGCTCGCTCATGCGCGCAGTCTCGCAGAGAGAACTCCCTGACGGTTCTGTCGGACCCTCCGGGTAGCGTGCGGAGAGTGCTGACCGTCTCCACTGTGAATGTCAACGGCCTCCGTGCCGCCGCGAAAAAGGGCTTCGTCGAGTGGCTGGGCTCCACGAAGGCCGATGTCGTCGCCTGCCAGGAGGTCCGGGCCGAGCTCAAGGAGCTGCCGGCCGGTGCCGCCGCGCCCGAGGGCTGGCACGTGGTGCACGCGCCGTCCGTGCAGAAGGGACGCAACGGCGTCATGCTCTTCAGTCGGGCCGAGCCGGAAGAGGTCCGCATCGGTTTCGGCGAGCCCGAATTCGAGGACAGCGGCCGTTACGCGGAGATCCACCTGCCGAATGTCGTGGTCGCGAGCCTGTACCTGCCCAGCGGCGACGTCGGGACCCCGCGCCAGGACGAGAAGGAGCGCTTCATGGCGGCGTTCCTGCCGTACCTCGTCGATCTGCGCGCCAAGGCCGAGGCCGGTGGCCGTGAGGTCGTCGTCGTGGGCGACTGGAACATCGCCTACGAGAAGACCGACCTGAAGAACTGGCGCGGGAACCAGAAGAGCTCGGGCTTCCTGCCGGAGGAGCGGGAATGGCTCGGCCGCGTGTTCACCGAGGCCGGTTATGTCGACGTGCAGCGCAAACTCGATCCGGAAGGCCCCGGCCCGTACACCTGGTGGTCGTACCGCGGGAAGGCGTTCGACAACGACTCGGGCTGGCGCATCGACTGCCAGATCGCCACTCCCGGTCTGGCCGAGCGGTGCACGTCCGTCGTGGTCGAGCGCGCCGAGTCCTATGACCAGCGCTGGTCCGACCACGCGCCGGTGACGGCGACGTACTCCGGCTGACCTGAGGCTGCGATGGAGACGAACGAAGCCAGGCGGATCGAGGCGACGAACGCCGAGCGCTACGCGATGTCCGGCCAGTACGGCTGGGAGTTCAGCCCGGACGCGCCGAACCTGCTGGAGCGGTGGACGGTGCTGCCGTTCAACCAGCGCGGGGACAAGCGGATGGCGTTCGGCGCGCTGAGCGGCGTGTACAACGGGCTTCGGTTCAGCGTTTTCGACTACCACCGCCGCCCGACGGTCACGAGCGTGCACACGCGGTGGACCAACAAGAAGGTCAACGAGCTCGACACGATCTCGATCGACACCGTCTGGGTGGTCGCCCTGCCCGCGCCGATGCCGAACTTCCAAATCGTGTCGAGCATCGAAGCCGCCTGGGACGTCGACAAGTATCCCGAGCCCGCCACCGCGGACCGGAAGTTCAATCGCTGGTACAAGCTGATCGACACTGACCCGAATGTCGCGGTCGGAGTGCTGACGCCGCAGGTCGCCGCCACGATGCGGTCGTCGAAGCTGCACACCTGGTCGCTGGTGGGCGCGGAACTGGTCTACGTCGAGAATCCGACGTTCGGCCGGACCAAGCCGGACGACGTGCTCTTGACGCTGGGACACCTCGGGCTCCTGGTGTCGCTGCTGCCGTTCCACCTCGGTGGCGGGCAGTCCGCCCCGCCGCCTCCGCAGCAGCAGCCCCAGCACCCGCAGCAGCCGTACCCACCGCAGAATCCAGGGTATCCGCAGCAGTACCCGCCCCCGCCGCAGTACGGCCAGCAGCCGTATCCGCCGCAGCATCCGGGATATCCGCCGCCCCAGTACCCGCCACCGCAGTATCCGCAGCCTGGGTATCCGCCGCAGGGTTATCCGCAGCCGGGGCCGTACGGACCGCCACCGGGATACCCGCCGCGCGGTTATTGACGGGACTTCGCGCTCTCCGTCCACACTGGACTTTCGACGAAGTGGTTGTCGAATTTTTCCTGGCTGTCCAAGAGATCTTGGACGGTCGCTTCGCCGTGTCCGACCTTTTCCAGCAGGCGGAAGTAGTCGAACCGTTCCACGCCGGGAATGAACACGATCAGCACGTCCGCCGCTGAGTCCACGGCCGCGCGAAAAGCGTGTGTGGTCAGCGGCGGGACCACGAGCATGTCACCTTCGGAAACGGTGACTATCTCTTCGCCCACAAGGACTTCCAGCTTTCCGCCGAGCATGAAGAACATCTCGGAGGAGCCGGTGTGATAGTGCGGCGCGGCTCCATCGGCGCCGACGCCCAGCTGTGTTCTCGCGCTGCTCAGGACTCCGCCTGTGGTCGAGACGTCGGCGAGCAGGGTGACGAGGGTGGGGGCCGCGCCGACGGTCTCGGCTTCGGCGGCACGGACGAGGACGGTTTCGCGGGTTTCGGTGCGCTGTGTCATGTCCAGATAGTTCCACCACTGATAGTTCGCTGTCAAACTATCTCCCGTCGAATAGACTGGCGGGCGTGAGTGAAGAGCGGAACGTCGACGCGATCGACGAGGTGGTCGGCGCCTGGCGGCGGGAACGGCCGGAACTGGACTTGACCGCGATAGGGGTCGCCGGTCGCCTCGGCCGCGTGACGATGCTGACCACGCCGATGGTGGAGGCCGTGTTCGCGAGACACGGCTTGAAACAAGGTGAGTTCGACGTGCTCGCGGCGCTCAGGCGGTCCGGGAAGCCGTACACGCTGATCCCGTCCGAGCTGTCCGCGACGCTGATGATGTCCAGGGCCGGGATGACCAGCCGGATCGACCGGCTCGAGTCGGCGGGACTGGTCGAGCGGGCGCTCGATCCCGAGGACCGGCGCAGCTTCCGGGTGACGCTGACCGAGCGTGGTTTCGAGGTCGTCGACGCCGCGATGACCGAGCACACGGCGAACGTCGCGAAGCTCCTCTCGCCGCTGGGTGCGGAGCTCGACGTCTTGGATGGGGCACTGCGCCGGCTGCTCGGTTCGCTGGAATGACGAAAGGGGCCCTTCGCCGCGTCACTTGCGGCGAAGGGCCCCTTCAGTTCCCTGGATGGATCAGCAGGACAGGTTGCCGCCGGGGTCGACGCCGAGGATCCCGGTGAACTGCTGGTACTTGCTCACGCGGCTCTGCACCTGGCCGGGGTTGCCGCCGTTGCACTCGAGGCTCCCGTTGATGCTGCGGATGGTCTCGCCGAAGCCGCGGCTGTTGACCATCGCGTTGTGCGGGGTCATCGTGCCGGGTCCGTTCTGGGTCATCCAGTACCAGATGCCGGTCTTCCAGGCGACAGCCGCGTCGTTCTGCACCAGCCACGGGTTGGTCAGCAGCGGCAGGCCCAGCGCGTCGCCGGCGGCCTTGTAGTTGAAGTTCCAGCTCAGCTGGATCGGGCCGCGGCCGTAGTACGCGGCGTTGCCCGCCGGGCAGCCGTAGGACTGGCTCGTGTCGCAGTAGTGCGGGTAGTTGGCCTCGTTCTGCTCGACGACGTAGACCAGGCCGCCGGTCTCGTGGCTGACGTTCGCCAGGAAAGCGGCCGCTTCCTGCTTCTTCACGGTGTCGCTGCCCGTACCTGCGAAGGCCGGGTACGCGCTGAGGGCGGTGACCAGGCCGTTGTAGGTGTAGAAGGCGTTCCGGCTCGGGAACATCTGGTTGAACTGAGCTTCGCTGACCACGAAGCCGGACGGGTTCGGCGGGTTGGTCGTGCCGCCGCCGCAGGCGCCCTGATCGGCCCAAACCTGCGCCGAACCAGGGGTTTCGTTCTGTGTCCACCACTTCGCGGACCAGTTGTGCCCGTTGTGGGAGGCGGTGTTGCCGCCCCAGTAGACCGAGCTCGCGTTCCACGGTGCCACGCAGTCCGCGGCGGAGGCGGACTGGGCCGGGACGACCACGGCGACCGTGGTGGCGGCGAAGGTGGCGGCGACCGCCGCGAGAATACGTCGAAGAGACATCGGTGGCTCCTTCGTACGAGGGGACCATGCAGGGAGATATTGGTCTATACCTTTTAAGGGGTATGGCCAACAGGTATAGACCATTGCGGACAAGAAACCAACCGGGGAAAGTCGGATCGTGCCTGTTCGGCCGTGTGGTGACATCCGAACGGCCTAACCCTGTCCGGTTTTGTCAGAAACCGTTTCCGTGCACGACAACTCTGGGAAGAGGGGTGCTCGAAAGATCCCCCCTGT
Source organism: Amycolatopsis alba DSM 44262 (assembly GCF_000384215.1). Lineage (NCBI taxonomy): Bacteria > Bacillati > Actinomycetota > Actinomycetes > Pseudonocardiales > Pseudonocardiaceae > Amycolatopsis > Amycolatopsis alba. The sequence continues at coordinate 4,624,838 of NZ_KB913032.1, forward strand.
GAGGGGCTAGTCTCGTGCCCCGAGTTGATCAAAACCCACAGGTCTTGACACGCTCGGTAGTTTTTTGACCAGCAGCCTGGAAATGCTCACTCGTTCGGGTTAGCGTTCCGGTTCGGCAAAGTCACGTCACGGGAGGCACTCCGGTGCGGAACCCAGTTCATCTCCTGATGCGATCGGCCCTGCTCGCGGCCAAGGCGGCCGCGGTCATCGCGATCCCGGTCGCATTGCTCGTCGCGGGCGCAGTCCCGGCGTCGGCAGCTGAGGCGACTTCGCGCTCGGAGATGGCGTTCGGTCTTCTGGGCCCGGTCGGCCTGATCGCCGTCGCGCTCGGCATCGTCGGCATGGCCTTCGGTGTGTTCCGTCAGCGGCGGAAGGCCCGCGCGGCCGCTGCCGCCGCCCCGGCTCAGCCTGCCACCCCGCACGTCGCCGCGATGGCCGAGGCCGTCCTCGCCGACGACGCCCTCACCCGCCAACAGCGCCCCTGACCTGCGCCTTCCCGTCCCAGATCGAGATTAGCCCGCGAAAGTCGACCTGGTCCCTCGGGCAGGGGCGCATCGCGATTAGCCCGCGAAAGTCGAGACGGGCTCGGGGCAGGGCAGATCGCGATTAGCCCGCGAAAGTCGAAGTGCGGATTTCTTGGGTAGCGGCACCTAGTCCCGCCCGGATTGTTTAGGTACGTGGCGGTCGCCACGCTCAGGTGCATGACGGTGACGCGGCGTCGCAGCCGGCCGGGGGATCCCTTCCCGCGTGCCCTGGACCAGGCGATCGCGGACAGCGGTCTCGGACTCGACCGGATCCGCCACCGGCTCGCCCAGCAGGGCGTCCGGATCAGTGTCGCCACCTTGAGCTACTGGCGGACGGGAAGAAGCCGCCCCGAGCGGTGCGACTCCCTGAAGGCGGTCGCGCTGCTGGAGCGGCTCTTCGAACTTCCCCGCGGTTCCTTGCTGAACCGGCTGGGACCGCGTCGCCCCAGGGGACGGTGGGGCGACGCGGGAACCGGATCAGACTCCGGCGTTGCTGCGGATCCAGCTGCGGAAGTAGGGGACGTCCACGTAGATCGACGGCCCGGTCGCGCAGGTGCTGCTGTTGTTCCCGGCGCGGCTGGTGGCGCCGATCAGCTGCCAGACACCGTTGACCTGCTTCACCTGCGGGCCGCCCGAGTCGCCGTAGCAGGCGCCCTTGTTCCCGCCGGGGTTGTTGGTGCAGATCTCGCTCGCGCCGCTGATCCCGAGGCACTTGTTGTCGGCGACGATCGAGGTGTCCAGCTGCTGCAGGGTGACCGGGGCACCACAGCCACCCTGCGGGGCGCAGGTCTGGCCCCAGCCGATGATCCGCGTCGCGGTGCCGACGGCCCCGGACGCGTCGGCGATCGTGACCGGCGCCTGCGAAACCGACGACGAGAGCCGCAGCAGCGCCAGGTCGGCGCTCGGGTGGGCGATCCGCTGGGCCACGCGGGCCACGGTGCCGCCACTGGTGCGGTTCGTGGTCCCGACGCGCACCTGAGCCGGCGTGCCACAGTGCTTCGCGGTGACCACCCAGGTCGCGCTGATCAATGACCCACCACACTGGTGCCCGCCGCTGCTCGACTGCTGGGACACCATGAACGAATAGACCTGCGTCGCGTTGCCTCCGCCGACGATGTTCGGCTGGACGCCGCCGGTGGGCTCGGCAGCCGTCGCGACTCCGGGAAGCGTGAACACGGCCGCAGCCGCGATGGCCAAGCCCATCAGCAGGGATCGTGCCTTCATCTGGGTTCTCCTTCGGTGTGGCCGGAAGATCCGGTGCCATGAACGCTAGGAATCGGACACCGCGCCCAGAACCGTCGGAAGTATGTGTCATTTAACCGTTTAGACCGTTTGGCGGGATCGACCTCGGATGACCCGCCGCGACGTGGCCTGACAGAATCCGGACGTGTCCGACGAACTGAAGCGCCCGCGGGTGCTCTCCGGGATCCAGCCGACCGCCGACTCGTTCCACCTGGGCAACTACCTGGGTGCGCTGCGGCAATGGGTGCGGCTGCAGGACACCCACGACACCTTCTACATGGTCGTCGACCTGCACGCGATCACCGTCGAGCAGGACCCGAAGGTGCTGCGCGAGCGCACGCGACGGTCGGCCGCGCAGTTGCTCGCGCTCGGCGTCGACCCGGCACGCAGCGCCTTGTTCGTCCAGAGCCACGTGCCCGAGCACGCCCAGCTGAGCTGGGTGCTGGAATGCCAGACCGGGTTCGGCGAGGCGAGCCGGATGACGCAGTTCAAGGACAAGGCCGCGAAGCAGGGCACGGATCGCGCCAGCGTCGGCCTGTTCACCTACCCGGTCCTGCAGGCCGCGGACATCCTGCTCTACCAGGCGAACGAGGTCCCCGTCGGCGAGGACCAGCGGCAGCACCTGGAGCTGACGCGCAACCTCGCGCAGCGGTTCAACAACCGCTACGGCAAGACGTTCACCGTGCCGGAGCCGCATATCGTCAAGGACACGGCGAAGATCTACGACCTGCAGGACCCGACCGCGAAGATGAGCAAGTCCTCGTCGACCGGCAACGGCCTCATCGAGTTGCTCGAAGACCCGAAGAAGTCGGCGAAGAAGGTGCGGTCGGCGGTCACCGACACCGGCCGCGAGATCGTCTTCGACACCGAGAACAAGCCGGGCGTCTCCAACTTGCTGACGATCCTGTCCGCGCTGACCGACCAGCCGGTCGCCGAACTCGTCACCGCCTACGAAGGCAAGGGCTACGGCGACCTCAAAAAGGGTGTCGCCGAGGCGTTCGTCGAGTGGGCCACGCCGGTGCAGGAACGCGTCCAGTCCTACATGGACGACGTCGCCGAGCTCGACAAGGCGCTGGCCCTCGGTGCGCAACGGGCGCGGGAAGTCGCTTCGGTGACGTTGCGGAACGTCTACGAGAACATCGGGTTCCTTCCCCCGGCAGGCTGATTCGCGCTGCGCTGTCGCCGATGCGTGGTTAGCGTTTGACGGTGGCGAAAGATGACGGCACGAAGCCGGATGAGGACAAGCTGTTACCGCGCCTGAGGCGGAAGTACGGCTGGCTCGATCACCTCATCCGGGCCAACGACGCCTTCACCGAGCGCTACGGCAACCACTACGCCGCCGCCATCACCTACTTCAGCGTGCTTTCGGTGATCCCGATCTTGATGGTCGCCTTCGCGATCATCAAGATCGTGCTCGCCGGTGACCAGGCGGTGAAGAACCAGCTCGTCGACGGCATCAAGAAGTCGGTCCCGGAAGGGCTGAGCGATCTGGTCGGCAGCATCATCCAGGCCGCGCTGGACTCCGGCGGCGGTATCGGGGTGTTCGGCCTGCTGCTCGCCCTGTACTCCGGTATCGGCTGGATGGCGAACCTGCGTGACGCGCTGACCGCCCAATGGGGTCAGGAAAAGCAGAAGCTCCCGCTGGTTTCGACGACCATCAAGGATCTGCTGTCCCTCGTCGGACTCGGTCTCGCGCTGGTGGTCTCGTTCGGCCTCACCGCGGCGGGCAGCGGCGTCGGGCGTTTCCTGCTGGAACTGGTCGGCCTGGAGAATCAGAGCTGGGCCGTGTTCCTGCTGAAGGTCGCGACGATCCTGCTCGGCCTGATCGCGAACACCCTGGTCTTCCTGTGGGTCATCGCGAGGCTGCCTCGTGAGCACGTCGCGCTGCGCAGCGCGGTCAAGGGCGCGATCTTCGCCGCCGTCGGGTTCATCGTGCTCCAGCAGGCCGCGACCATCTACCTCGGCAGCGTCACGAAATCACCGGCGTTCACCTTGTTCGGCCCGGTGATCGGGCTGCTCGTGTTCGCGAACCTCGTCTCGCGGTTCCTGCTGTTCGTCACCGCGTGGACGGCGACGGCGAAGGAGAACCTGAAGACGGTCATCGAGCCACCGGCCCCCGTGCTGATCCACCCTCGGGTGACCGTCCAGCAGGGGCCGGGGCTCGGTGCCGTCGGCGGGGCTTTCGCGACCGGAGCGCTTTTGGGCTGGTTCGGCCGACGGAAGCCGTGACTACTGGCCGGGCTGCTGCGGCGCCGACTGGGCGACGGGCGCCTGCGCGACCTTCTTTTTGCGGAGAAGGCCCGCGACGAGTAGGGCCACACCGAGAACGCCGACGACGATGCCGAGCACCGGCTGGTAGTCCTCGGCCCACATCAGCAGGACGAACTGACGGTCGGTGTAGGTCAGCGCCACCGAGCCGAAACCGAGCAGGATGAACAGGAACGCGAGTCTCTGCATGGAAAAGACACCTCGGAAATGAGTACGTGAAATCGGGGACACCCACGGCCGTCCCCCGAACGGTCCGCAGGTGGAGACCGAAAGGTTAGCGGTCTCCAGCCGCGATGTCCGCCGATTTCGCGTCCTGGTTTCCTACTCGCCCGCCATGGCCTTCTTGCGCTGGTGACCGATGACGAAGGACGCCACGATGATCAGGAAGACCACCAGCGTGATGATCCAGCCGGTCACCCCGAACGGATCTTCGGCCGCCGCCGCGGCGCCGCTGTTCGACGTGCCGTCAGCGTTCGGCGTGGCCGACGCCTGACCCGCGTCCACGGCCTCCGTCGCCTTGTATTCGATACGCCCGACCGGTTCGGCTTTGGCCTCGCGCAGCGCGATGCCGTAGTCGAGGAGTTTCGCGGCCTGTTCGACGACCCGCGTCGGGCGCTGTTCGGCACGGAGCATCACGACCGCGACCCGGTGCCCGTTCTGGAGTGCGCCGCCGACGTAGGTGTGCCGCGCGTCGTCGGTGAAGCCGGTCTTCCCGCCGATGAATCCGGGGTAGGAGCCGAGGAGCTTGTTGTCGTTGTAGATCGTGATGACCGGCTTTCCCGCGATGGGCGGGATCTCGAAGCTCTTGGTCTTGACCACCTGCGCGAATTCCGGCTTCTTCATCGCGTAGTGGAAGATCAGGCTCATGTCGTAGGCCGACGTCGACATGCCGGGGCCGTCGAGCCCGGACGGGGTCGCGGCGCGGGTGTCCGTGGCGCCGATGCGGGCGGCCAGCGCGTTCATCTTCGCGACCGTGGCGTCGACACCGCCGAGCACGGTGGACAGCGCGTGCGCCGCGTCGTTGCCGGAGTGCATCAGCAGCCCGTGCAGCAGCTGGTCCACTGTGTACTGACCGCCGGCGGCGATGCCGACACAGGTGCACTCCTGCTCGGCGTCCTCCTTGGTCGGGACGATGACCTTCTCCGGCGGGAGCTCGGTGACCACGACCAGCCCGAGCAGCACCTTGATCAGCGACGCCGGCCGCTGACGGGCGTGCGGATCCTTCGCGGCGATGACGTCGCCGTTCTCCAGGTCCTGCAGCACCCAGGACGCGGAGGTGTCGCCGTCCGGCGGGTTCAGCGCGCGCTTCGGGAGCACGAGACCGCATTCGGCCATCCGGTCGCCGCCCACCGGAACCGGCGGAACCGGCAACGGCGCCGGCACGGCCTCGCCGGGGCGTGGCTTCTCCGAGGTGTCGATCGGCGCGGGAGGCGTCGTCTTGTTCGCGCACGGCTGCGCCTGGGCTGGTGGCTTCGGCGCGGCTGTGGCCACCGGCGTCACCGCGAGGGCGAGCACACCGGAAACGAGGACCATGAGCGACCGGGAGATAGCGCTGTGCACCCGAGCAATGTAGCGTCGCCGGGCCCGCTGCATACTCAGGGGCATGCGCATTTCGCGAGGTACTTCGATGTTCCTGCTGGGTTTCGGCGTGTGGTCGTGGATCATCTGGATCACGTTCGCCAAGAACCTCTGGGACAGCGACCGCGCCTGGGCCGCCGACGGCTCGCCCACCGCCTACTTCATCGTGCACGCCGTGCTGACGGTCGTCTCGTTCGTGCTCGGCACCATCATCGGCCTGATCGGTCTGCGCACGCTTCGTGGCGCCAAGTCACGGGACGCGGAAAAGGCTGACGCCTGATCCGGTTTGTCGTCCTTTTGTCGGTGGTGGGCGGGCTTCGGCTCGCTTACGTTCACTCCACCGAATCATGGAGGTGGAATGTCCCGGATCAGACGCCTGCTCGTCCCCGCGCTCGTCGCGGCGGCAGCGGGAAGTGTCTTCGCGGCCCCGTCGGCGAGCGCGGCGCCCGCGCCGCAGTGCGACACCGCGAGCGCGCCGTTCAACTACGTGGTGCTCTACAACCCGCGTACCCCGGAGCGCAAGGTCGACACCGAGCTGCGCGCCAAGTGCGGCGAGAAGGTCGCGTACTACCCCGAGATCGGGGTCGCGGTGGCGACCTCGCGCAACGCCGACTTCCAGGCGAAGATCGGCGTCTTCCGCGCCTATTCGGGCGGCCGTGACGTGGCGTTCCCGCCCGCGGCCTCGGCCCGTTCGACCCGCTCCGCCGTGGTCGACACCAAGGAAAGCGAAGAGACCACCAGCGTCGCCGCCGAAGACGACCTGTCGGCCCAGCAGTGGGACATGCGGGCGATCCAGGCTCCCGAGGCGAACAAGGTCTCCGGTGGCAGCCGCTCGGTGACCGTCGGCGTGCTGGACTCGGGCATCGAGCCCACCCACCCCGCGCTGAAGGCGGCCATCGACCCGAAGACGTCCGCGGGTTGCAACACGGGCGCGCCTGACACGACGCCCGCCGCCTGGGCGCCCACGAACTCCGACCACGGCACGCACGTCGCCGGCACCATCGCGGGCAAGGACGCCGCGCGCGGCTTCACGGGCATCGCGCCCGGCGTCAAGCTGGCGTCGGTGAAGGTCGTGAACGACGACGGCCTGATCCTCCCCGAAGCCGCCGTGTGCGGGTTCATGTGGGCGGCGAAGCACCGCTTCCCGGTCACGAACAACAGCTACTACATCGACCCTGGCATGTTCTACTGCACGAAGGAGCCGGGCGACGCTGCCGCGTTCGAGGCCGTCCGCCGCGCGGTGACCTACTCGACCGGCCGTGGCGTGCTGAACGTCGCCGCCGCAGGCAACAGCGGCTTCGACCCGGACAAGCAGACCACCGACCCGAACCGGCCGCACCCGGTCGACCAGAGCTGCGGCATCCTGCCCAAGGCCATCGACGGCGTCGTCAACGTCTCGTCCATCGGCTACGCGGGCACGAAGTCGTCGTTCAGCAACTACGGTGACGACGTTTCGGTCACCGCCCCCGGCGGCGACCGCGCCCAGCTGCCGCCCGCTGGTCAGGGTGCGGGCTGCCCGCTGTCGACGATCTTCAACGGTGCGTACGGCACCAAGTGCGGCACCTCGATGGCGTCCCCGCACGTCGCCGGCGTCGCCGCGCTGCTGGCGTCCCGTTTCCGTCACGCGCCGCCCGTGGCGCTGAGGTGGCTGCTCGAACACCAGGCGGACGCGGTTCCCTGCGGAACCGCGGCGCCGGTCTGTGAAGGCCCGGCGAAGGACAACTCGTACTACGGGCACGGCCGCGTCAACGCCCTGGACGCGGTGAAGTAAGTCGCTGGTAGCGCGTTTCCGGAGGCCGGTCCACGTTCGTGGGCCGGCCTCCGGTCATTCGGCCCGCCGCACGTCGGCGATGAAACCGAAGCGTTCGTCGTTTCGCGGCGAGATACCCGAGAGCCGGAGAACCGTGTCTCGGCCATCCCGTGAACGTTTCACCTCTGTCGTGGGCAGAGACTTCACGCTCAGTGCCGCGTCGTTCTTGAGGTTTCGGAACGTCACTGTGAAATCGAACTCGGCGACCGTGGTGGCGAAAAAGACGTCGAACTCCTCGGGTCGAATTCCCTTCATCAGGTCGGCCGAGCACTTCGGCCAGTACCATTCGGTGGTCACCACATCGCCTTCTTCGACGGCACGTCCGAGATGGATGTACACCGTCAGCGTGGGTTCGCCTCGTTCCGTCTCCGACCATCTCGACGTGGTGGGAACCCGTATTCCGGATCCCGACGTCCCTGCCGTGGCGTGGACCACGTCATACGTGACACTTCGTTTTTCGCGGTCGGTGTACTTGACAACGCGGTAGCAGGCCGCGGTGAATGTGAGGTAGCGAAGGTGACGATCAGCCGCCCTGACCATCGTCACTTCTCGACGAATCCAGGTGTCTCCGTTCTCCTCGATCGTCGTCTCCTGTTTCCATCGGCGAATGCTCACCGGATCCGTCTTGGGTAAGTCAGGAAGGTAGGAATGAAGGAGTTGCTCGGTCTGTGTCAAGCGGTCTCGTAGTTTCCGGGTGGCGGAGAATGAGATCAGTGCAGCGGTGACGAAAAGAACGACGGCCGCTGTCGCGAAAGTCGTGCGCATCCAGGTGAGTCCGAGGACCTGGCCGAGTAGCCCGATCGTGCCCAAGGTCGCGACGGCGCTCGCGATGATTCGGAGGTAGCCGTGCCGGTAGACGAGATCTTCGAGATCGGAGAGCAACGGCAGGAGCCGCCGGGACAAGGTCGTGCGCACTTCGGTCATCGCTTCCATGGGATCCCCTCGGATCGATCAGCCGATGACCGTCCAGGCTAGCTCGATCACGTGTTCACTGTGTCTCGGCACTTTTGCCGGATTCGCGAGCGGTGTCCTTCTCGCTACGTTGTGAACACCTTCGACGGTGGGGAGTTCACGATGTCGGTGTTCGGTCGGTTGGTTCCCGTGATGGTGGGCTTGGCGGTACTCCCGCTCGTCAGCGCACCCGCCGCGGTGGCGGCGCCCGTCCAGGCTTGCAGCGAGGAGCCGCGGGAACTGCCCGTCAACGAGTTCACCGACTATCGCGAGATGGTGCGGGAACTCGGCAGGCTCGAACGCGTGAGCAAGGGGCGGGTGGCGGTCGAGGAGGCCGGGCGGTCCAACCACGGCCGGGTGATCCACCGGGCGACCGTCGGGACCGGGCCGAAGGTCTTCGTGGTCTCCAGCGAGATCCACGGGAACGAGAAGACGGGCACCGACGCGCTTCTGCGCATCCTCGACTATCTCGGCACGTCGGAGTCGCGGGACGCCGAGCGGCTGCGGAAGACCATCACGTTCGTCGCGGTGCCGAAGCTGAACCCGGACGGCGCCGAACTCGACCGGCGCGGCAACGACCTGTCCTTGGCCGAGGTGCAGCAGAAGTTCCCCCAGCTCAAGGACCGCCCGCCCGCCTGGAACTACCTCAGCGACGTCATCCAGGGCGACGACTACCGGAAGCGCCCCGGCTTCGACGTCAACCGCGACTTCAATCCGGAGCTGAACTACGTCCCGCGCGCGGAAGACTTCCCCGGCGCGCCCGATCAGCCGGGGTGGTTCATCACGCCCGAGGCGCGGGCCTTGCGCTCGGTGTACGTCGGGCTGGCCAAGCAGCGCGGGAAGGTGCCCGACGTCTACGTCGATCTGCACCACCAGGGTGCGTGCGTCCGGCAGGAAGGCAGCAACCGGCTCCTCGACGTCGGCATCGACTATCCGCCGCTGCCCGACAAGTTCTTCGAACCCGGCCAGAAATATGCGAAGTACCGCGATGTGTACACAAAGGACGAATCACGGCAGCTGGCGATCAGCGGGTTCACCGGGATGACGTCGCGCGGGTTCGTCGGGGCGCGCTATCCGCATGCCGCGGATCGCGATCTGCCGGGGCAGGCGCGGTGCTCGTTCGCTCTGAACGGGACGGGGACGGTGCTGTTCGAGGTGCGCGGGCAGACGCAGACGCTCGGGCAGCAGTACCGGGAGCACTTCACGCGTGCGGTGATGGCGGGGCTGTACAACATGCTGCGGGACGTGAGCACGGGTGCCGTCGGCGATATCGATCCGGAGGGTTTCGACCTGCTGCCCGGCACCGCCGAGTCGGCCGCTCGCACCCTCGAGTAGACCGTCGGTCCGTGAAGGCCTCCTCCCCTACCCTCAGAGTAGGGAAGGAGGCCTTCACGGACTATCAGGCAGCGACGGCCAGGCGGACCGGCGGGCGGGGGCGGGAAGCCGCGATCCGCCAGGCGGACTCCAGATCGGCGACCACGGCGGCTGGATCGTTCAGCAGCTGGGAAGGCAGTGTCTGGACGACGACGATCCCGGAAGTCGCGTACCGGGTGTTCCGGTCCACGGTTCGTTGGTATCCGGTACGACGGAAATGGAAATCGAACGAATCGATTTCCCAGACCAGGCCGACGTCGTCCCACCAAGCATCCGGCCGCCCCAGATACTTGCCGGAAACGTCGAAGAGCTCGGCATTCCAATGGCTGGGAGGCGTCTCCAGCCGCCGACTGAGTACCTTCGCCCGTGACTCGGCCATCGAGCGGATGTCCACCCAGCCGGTCAGGAGCCGCCTGGGCACCGCGGTTCCTCGCTGAGTTCCGTGATTCAGTTCCCAGAGCAGCGACTTGGGATGACATCTGCCCTGCTGGATCGCCTCGATGAGGAGTTCTTCCGACGCGTGCGGATCAGTGAACCGCCGGACAGCGTCAGTCGCAGCGCGGACCAAAGGTGCGAGCTGTACCCCGTCCCTGGCTGTCGGTGGCGGTAGCCGCACAGTTCGTTCCGTGGTCACGAAGCCGACGCTTCGTACCTTCCTGTCGTGCGGCAGCAACAGATGCAGCCCAGGGTCGTCCGGCAGCGCGGACGGGCGCAGTCCGTGGAGCCGACAGGCTTCGATGCCGGTGAGCATTGCCTTCGCCCCCGCATAGAGGAGGGCGGCGGTGACCAACTCCGACGAGGACGGCTTCTGGTCGTGCAGAAGGACGATGCCCGGAAGGAGCCGTTGCCATGGCCCGCCCGGCAAACAGCGTTGGTAGATCGTCTTGCTGGGCATCTCCAGTGATTCCAGGTCGGCGGCCCTGGCGACGCCATTACGGCTGTGCGCCAGCAGCAGTTCGGGATGCTGTGCCCATCTTCCCCTTTTGACCACGTGGCCCAGCTTGTCCGCCTGGGCCCTCCTGCGGCAGTCACACTCTGCGAACCTGTGGATAACCGGGTACTTGTGGATAACTCCCGGAACGCCGTGAAGGCCTCCTTCCCTACCTTGAGGGTAGGGAAGGAGGCCTTCACGGACTTGCCAGAAGCGTTAGACGCGCTTGAAGAGCAGGGCGCGCTTGACCTCTTGGATTGCTTTGGTGACCTGGATGCCGCGCGGGCAGGCGTCGGTGCAGTTGAAGGTCGTGCGGCAGCGCCAGACGCCCTCGGAGTCGTTCAGGATGTCGAGCCGCTCTTCGGCGCCTTCGTCACGCGAGTCGAAGATGAACCGGTGCGCGTTGACGATCGCGGCCGGGCCGAAGTACGAGCCGTCGTTCCAATACACCGGGCACGAGGACGTGCAGCAGGCGCACAGGATGCACTTGGTCGTGTCGTCGAACCGGTCGCGGTCGGCCTGCGACTGGATCCGCTCGCGCGTGGGCTCGTTCCCGTAGGCGATCAGGTACGGCTTCACCGCACGGTACGCCTCGAAGAACGGGTCCATGTCGACGTAAAGGTCCTTGAGCGTGGTCAGACCCTTGATCGGCGCGATGGTGATGGTCGTCTTCTTGCCGTCCTGCGACAGCAGATCCTTCATCAGGACCTTGCACGCCAGCCGGTTGATGCCGTTGATCTGCATCGCGTCGGACCCGCAGACGCCGTGCGCGCACGAGCGGCGGAACGAGAACGTCCCGTCGATGTAGTCCTTCACGTAGAACAGCAGGTTCAGCAGCCGGTCGGTGCGCTGCGCCGGGACGTCGTAGGACTCCCAGTGCGGCTCGGTGTCGACCTCGGGGTTGAACCGCAGGATCTTCAGCGTGACGGTGATCGGCGTGTGGTCGGAGGACACGGCCTCCGACTTCTCGGGGGTGGCCGTGGTCATCAGTACTTCCGCTCCATCGGTTCGTAGCGGGTGAAGGTCACCGGCTTGTAGTCCAGGCGGACATCGGCGGAAAGACCGTCGCCCTCCTTGTAGGCCATGGTGTGCCGCATGAAGTTCGTGTCGTCGCGGTTCGGGTAGTCCTCGCGTGCGTGCCCGCCGCGGGATTCCTTGCGCGCCAGGGCGCCGACGACGAGGACCTCGGCGAGTTCGAGCAGGAAGCCCAGCTCGACGGCTTCGAGGACGTCGGTGTTGTACCGCTTCCCCTTGTCCGACACGGTGATCCGCTCGTACCGCTCCTTCAGCGCCTGCACGTCGGTCAGCGCCTGCTTCAGCGTGTCCTCCGTGCGGTACACCGAAGCGTGCGAGTCCATCGTCTTCTGCAGTTCGGTGCGGATGTCGGCGACGCGCTCGTCACCGTGCTCCGAAAGCAGCAGCGACAGCTGGTTCTCGACGACGGTGGTCGGGTTCTCCGGCAGTTCGACGAAGTCGTGCGCCAGCGCGTATTCGGCGGCGGCGATGCCGGCGCGACGGCCGAAGACGTTGATGTCCAGCAACGAGTTGGTGCCGAGCCGGTTCGAGCCGTGCACGGACACGCACGCCACCTCACCCGCGGCGTACAGGCCGGGGATGACGTTTTCGTTGTCCCGCAACGCTTCGCCGTGGATGTTCGTCGGGATGCCGCCCATCACGTAGTGACAGGTCGGGAACACCGGCACCGGCTCGGTGACCGGGTCGACGCCCAGGTACGTCCGCGAGAATTCCATGATGTCCGGGAGTTTCGCGTTCAGCGTCTCTTCCGGGATGTGCGTGACGTCGAGGACGACGTAGTCCTTGTTCGGCCCGCAACCGCGGCCCTGCAGCACTTCCTGCACCATCGACCGGGCGACGATGTCGCGCGGCGCGAGGTCCTTGATGGTGGGGGCGTAGCGCTCCATGAACCGCTCGCCGTCGGCGTTGCGGAGGATGCCGCCTTCACCGCGAACGGCCTCGGAGATGAGGATGCCGAGCCCGGCGAGACCTGTCGGGTGGAACTGGAAGAACTCCATGTCCTCCAGCGGCAGGCCCTTGCGGAAGATGATGCCGAGGCCGTCACCGGTGAGGGTGTGCGCGTTCGACGTGGTCTTGAAGATCTTGCCCGCGCCGCCGGTGGCGAACACGATCGACTTCGCCTGGAAAACGTGCAGCTCGCCGGTGGCCAGCTCGTAGGCGACGACGCCGGAGGCGACCGGGTTGCCGTTCTCGTCCGGGGTGAGCACCAGGTCGAGCACGTAGAACTCGTTGTAGAACTCGGTGCCGTGCTTGACGCAGTTTTGGTACAGCGTCTGCAGGATCATGTGCCCGGTGCGGTCCGCGGCGTAGCAGGCGCGGCGCACCGCGGCCTTGCCGTGGTCACGGGTGTGCCCGCCGAAGCGGCGCTGGTCGATCTTGCCTTCGGGCGTCCGGTTGAACGGCAGGCCCATCTTCTCGAGGTCGAGGACCGCGTCGATGGCTTCCTTCGCCATGATCTCGGCGGCGTCCTGGTCGACCAGGTAGTCGCCGCCCTTGATCGTGTCGAAGGTGTGCCACTCCCAGTTGTCCTCTTCGACGTTCGCCAGCGCGGCGCACATACCGCCCTGGGCGGCGCCGGTGTGCGAACGCGTCGGGTAGAGCTTGGTGAGGACCGCGGTGCGCGTGCGCTGGCCGGATTCGATGGCCGCGCGCATGCCGGCGCCACCGGCGCCGACGATCACCACGTCGTACTTGTGGAACTGCATGGGGACTCCGCTTAACGTGTGGTGGGCGTCAGTTGGCCGAGATACCTGGGTCGAAGGTGAAGATCACCATCGTGCCGACGGCGAGGATGAGCACCATCGAGACGTAGAGCACGATCTTCAGCCAGAACCGGGTGCTGTCCTTGCGGGCGTAGTCGTCGATGATCGTGCGCAGCCCGTTGCCGCCGTGGATCTCGGCGAGCCACAGCATCGACAGGTCCCAGAACTGCCAGAACGGCGAAGCCCAGCGGCCGGCGACGAAGCCCCAGTTGATGCGGTGCACGCCGCCGTCGAGGATGTTCATGATGAACAGGTGGCCCAGCACCAGCACGATCAGGGCGAGGCCCGAGATGCGCATGAAGAGCCAGCTGTAGAGCTCGAAGTTGCTGCGACGGGCGGCGGCGCGCTTCGGGGCGCGCGGGCGCTCGAGAGCGAGTTCAGCCATGGTCAGTTACCCCCGAACAGCGTCTCGACGGTGCGCTTCATCATGAAGAAGGCGCCCGGAATCATCACCACGACCCAGATGGCCAGGATCGTCCAGAGCATCGGCTTCTGGAACTTGGGACCCTTCTCCCAGAAGTCGACCAGCATGACCCGGATGCCGTTGAGCGCGTGGAACAGCACCGCGCCGACGAGGCCGACCTCGAGGAGGTTGACCAGCGGGGTCTTGTAGGTCTCGATGACCTCGTTGTACGTGTCGGGCGACACGCGCACGAGCGCGGTGTCGAGCACGTGCACGAAAAGGAAGAAGAATGTCAGCACGCCGGTGATGCGGTGCAGCACCCAGGACCACATACCGGGGTCTCCCCGGTAGAAAGTCCCTTGCCGGCGTGAGGCACCCGCCCGATCGCTCGCGGCCGCCTCAGAGGCGGTGCTAGCCGTGGTGGACATCGGTGAACGGCCTCCAACGTCATGGCTTGGGCCCGCTGACCGCTGGTTTCCGCGCCTGCCGCCGGGACGTCCGCCTGGGGACGGCTCCGGCGACGGTGCCGAGATCATGGTCATCGAGCGTGGATGAAAAGGATGCTAGACCCGCTCCTCACGGTGGGCTCACTTCCGGGTTCGTCTGTGTGATGGACCAGACATCACGCCCTGTCGCGGGTGATACCGGCGAATCCGCCCCAGTCCCTCGTAGTCGCCCTGGTCGCAGGTGCTCCGGACGCCGAACATCTGATCTCTCTCAGTGGTACATCCGGAAAGGTTCGGCCGAAGGAGTTGTCAATCCAGTGACTTGTTGACGAGTTATATGTCATATCTTACGTTCACTCGGTCAGACATCCGATGAATCGGCCGAGTTCACGATGGGGTGATCATGGGCCAGTCTGCTGGGTTCCCACGACGCGACCTGCTGGGCGGCACCGCCGCCGGGCTCCTCCTCGGGGCACTCCCCATGGAGACCGCAGCGACCGCGGAGGCCGCGGAGACCTCTGTGGACACCGGCGATACGACGTCCGGATGCCACGGGATGAGCACGGACGCGGACTGGTCGCGGTTCCTCGCCGGGCAGGATCCACGCTGGGAACGGTTGCCGCGCACCTGGTACGAGGGCCCGTTCCTGGGCAACGGTTTCGTCGGCGCGCAGGTCTACCGGGACCGGAACGCGCTCAAATTCACCGTCGACCACAGCGAATCCCAGGACCACCGGCCCGCTTTCGGTAACGAATGGGGGGTCGCGCGGCTCCCGATCGGGAAGGTGCTGCTCACACCAGTGGGTGAACTCACCGGCGCCCGGCTGCGGCTCGACCTCTGGAACGCCGAGCTCACCGGGACCGTGACCACCGACAAGGGCACCCTCGAGATCCGCGCGTTCGTGCACGCTTCGCGCGATCTGCTGGTGGTGGACGTCGCACCGAGCGCGGGGGAGCGAGGGTTCGGTCTCACTTTCGCGCCGGTGCCCGCGGTGAGCCCGCGGATCGTCCGCGAGCAGCCGCCGAAGGGTTTCGAGCCCAACCCGCCGCCGGTGACCCGGACCGAGGGCGACACCACCGTGGTCGTCCAGCCGCTCGTGGCGGGCGGGCAGAACGCGACGGCGTACCGGACGCGCCGGGCGGGGCACGGCGGCAAGACGCTTTTCCTGTCGACGGCACACAGTCATCCGGGCACGGAGGCGGAGGGGCGGGTGCGCTCCGTCGTCGCCGGAGTGTCCACGGTGGACGCGCTGGCCATGCTCCACCGGCGCTGGTGGCACGCGTTCCACCGCCGGAGCTTCCTGTCCATTCCGGACGCGAGGCTGCAGAGCTTCTACTGGATCCAGCTGTACAAACTGGCGTCCGCCGCCCGCGCCGAAGCGCCGATCATGGCGACCACCGGGCCCTGGCTGGAGCCGACGCCGTGGCCGTCGGTCTGGTACAACCTCAACGCCCAGCTCGAATACTGGCCGGTGCACGGGTCCAACCACCTCGAACTGGACCCGATCCCGCGGACGATCGCCGAGAACGGCCGGACGCTGATCGACGGCCTGCGGCCCGAGTACCGCGCGGATTCGATGGGGCTGCGGCGCAGCGCCGACGCGCGGTTCGCGGACGCCGGGTTCGTCGGTGTGCCGGGGCCGGACGCGGACGCCGAGATCGGCGATCTGCCGTGGCTGCTGCACAACGTCTGGCTGAGCTACCGCCACACCATGGACACCGGGATTCTGCGCGACGTCCTGTTCCCGGTGCTGCGCAAGGCGATGAACTACTACCTGCACTTCTTGAAGCCCGGCGCCGACGGTCGGCTGCACCTGCCGCCGACCTTCTCGCCGGAGTACGGCCGTGCGCCCGACTGCAATTACGACCTCGCGCTGATCCGGTGGAGCTGCCAAACCCTGCTCGACGCCGCGAAGACCCTGCGGGTCGACGATCCGCAGGCGCTGAGGTGGCGTGAGGTGCTCGACAAGCTCGTCGCCTTCCCCGTCGACGAGAACGGCCTGATGGTCGGCACCGGCGTCCCGTTCGCCAAGTCACATCGCCACTACTCGCACATCCTCGCGGCTTATCCGCTGTATCTGCTGAACGTGGACGACCCCGCGCAGACGGAGCTGATCTCGAAGTCGCTGGCGCACTGGATCAGCTTCGAGGGCGCCCTGCGCGGGTTCAGTTTCACCGGCGCCGCTTCGCTTTCGGCGGCGCTGGAACGCGGGGACGACGCGCTGAAGCATCTGCGCGCGTTCGTCACGCGGTTCGCGCAGCCCAACACCATGTACTACGAAGCGGGCCCGGTCATCGAAACGCCGTTGTCCGCGGCGCAGTCGATCCACGACATGCTCTGCCAGAGCTGGGGCGACACGATCCGGATCTTCCCCGCCGTACCTGACGGCTGGCGCGACGTCACTCTGCACGACTTCCGCACGCAGGGCGCGTTCCTGGTCAGCGCAGTGCGCAGGGCCGGTGTCACGAAGTTCGTCCGCGTCCTGAGCCTGGCGGGCGAGCCGCTGAAACTCAGGCCGTCCATCCCCGGACGGCTGGAGGTCGAAGGCGCGCGGTCCTGGCGGCAGCGTCCCGACGGCACGGTGACCATCGACCTCGTGCGGGGCCGCGAAGTGCTGATCCACGCGCGGGGGAGGCGTCCGGACACGACGATCGCGCCGGTGCCGGTCGGCGAGCCCGCGGCGGCGTGGGGGCTTCCCGCGCTGCCGCCCGCCGGTGACCTGGTCCCGGTCGATCTCGCCGCGGTGCTGAACTCCGACGGCGTGACCAGTGAGTTCTACCTCGGTGACGGCGATTTCGACGGTTCGGGCAACACCTATCCCGCCGCCCAGCTGCCCCAGACCGGACAGGTCGCCGACGACGGTGTCCCGTTCCTGTTCGTCAACGGCAGCGAGGGCACGCCGAACAACGTCGTCGGCGCGACGATCCCGTTGCCCGCCGGGAAGTACGCCACCCTGCACCTGCTCGGCGCCGCCGACACCGGCAACGTCGTGACCACGCTGAAGGTGTCCTATGTGGATGGATCGGCGGACGTCCCCCTGCGGCTCACCGGCTGGCGCGCGGCGGCGGCGTTCGGCGAGAGCGAGGCCGTCACCACGAACCAGCTGCACTCACGGTCCGGGATCCAGCCCGTGAAGCTTGCGATCTTCCACCAGCGGATCCCGCTCGACCCGGCGCGCGAGGTCGTGTCGGTCACGCTCCCCGCCGCCACCCCGAGGCCGCACGTCTTCGCGGTCACCCTGGAGAAGGGAAAGTAGCCATGGAGAACTTCGACCGCCGGAAGGCGCTCATCCTGGGAGCGGGCGTGCTCGGCGCGGCCGCGCTCGGGACCGGGACCGCGCACGCGGCCACCTGGACACCGCGATGGAGCCCGGACCCGGCGAAGGACGGCCTGCGCGCGTTCGAGGGCCTGGAGGACGACCGCGCCGGATCGCATCCCGGCGTGAAGCACATCTACCCCGAAGGCGACCACTGGCGCTTCGACATGCACACGCGGGATGTCGACACATCGACAGATCGGCAGCGCAACGAGGCGAAGGGGATGCGCGACGGCGACAAGACGTACAAGATCCTGAAGGACGAGACCTGGCGGATCTCCTACCAGGCGTTTTGGCCCACCGAACTGACCGCGACGACGGCGTTCACCCACCTGTTCCAGATGAAGGTCCCCGACGTCGGGCCTCCGCAGTGGACCCTCACGCCGCGCCAGAAGGGCGGCAAAGGGGTGCTGACCATCGCCGGTGACTCGGGCGCGGAAGCCGACCTCGCCGACTACGCGCCGCTCCAGAACAAGTGGATCGACGTGTCCTGGGAGTTCAAGGCCTCCCACAATGGCTACTTGCACTGCGTGCTCAAGGACGGTTCCCGGACCGTCGCCGACGTCCGGAAGGCCGCGGATCTGTGGCGGGACGTGAACTACCTGCGGCCGAAATGGGGCGTCTACCGCAGCCTGAACTCGTCCGGCCTGAAGAACTGCCACCAGAACATCCGCGGCCTGATGTCCTCGCAGCTGGTCTGAGGTCACCGACGGTGGCGACGGCGTCCCCGGTGACAGGGCGTCGGTCGTCGCCTCGGCACGCCCGCGCAGGGGTCCTGAACAGGGCGTGAACGCCCTCGTCGCCCGGCTCGAACGGGGGAAGGGGACCGTCCCGCGACTGCTCCGTTGTGATCACCGTAAGTACTCCATTCGTCGCGCTTACGACTCATGAGTAAACGTTTGTGTTACGTAGCGTGCCTTTCCTATGGCAGCAAAGCGGCCGTTAGGTACCGTCTCTCGGTCGAACCCGGCAGCGTCGCCGGGTCGCTTTCTTCGGACCATCCGCTGGATCAGCGGGGAGGGAGACACACGTTGCGTCGCATGCGTGGAACCGCGCTGGCCGCCGCCGCCATGGCCGGTGCATTGGTACTGGCCGGGTGCGCGAAGGATTCAGGTGCGGGGAACAACAACAACGCGAGCACTGGGGACCAGTCCGCCAGCTGCGTGACGGCGCCGAAGCCGCCCGCCGCGGCGGCCGCCACGACCAGCTCCGCGCAGGCCGGTGAGAAGGTCGACGGCAGCAAGCTCAAGGTCGCGCTGGCCTTCGACGTCGGCGGCCGTGGCGACGCGTCGTTCAACGACTCCGCCGCCGCCGGTACCGACAAGGCCAAGACCGAGCTCGGCGTCACCGCGGTCACCGAAAGCACCGCCGCCGCGACCGAGGACGAGGCCGCCAAGTCGCAGCGTCTCGACCAGCTCGCGTCGCAGGGCTTCAGCCCGGTCATCGCGGTCGGCTTCGCCTACGCCAAGGCCGTCGGCGCCATCGCGCCGAAGTACCCGAACACCCAGTTCGCGATCGTCGACGACGACTCCGTCAAGGCGCCGAACGTCACCCCGCTGGTCTTCGCCGAGGAGCAGGGCTCGTTCCTGGCCGGTGTCGCCGCCGCGTACAAGTCGAAGAAGTGCCACGTCGGCTTCGTCGGCGGCGTGAACACGCCGCTGATCCAGAAGTTCGAGGCCGGCTTCCTGCAGGGTGTGAAGGCCGCGTCGACCAAGGCCGTCATCGAGGACGAGTACCTCACCCCGGCCGGTGACTTCTCCGGGTTCCAGGACCCGGCGAAGGGCAACGTGAAGGCCGCCGCGCAGATCGCCAAGGGCGCGGACGTCGTCTACCACGCCGCCGGTGCCTCCGGTAAGGGCGTTTTCGAGGCCGCGAAGTCGAACAACGCGCTCGCCATCGGCGTCGACTCCGACCAGTACAACCAGAAGACGGTCGAGGCGTCGAAGGACGTCATCATCACCTCGATGCTCAAGCGCGTCGACGTGGCGGTGTTCGACTACCTGCGCGCCCTGGCCAAGGGTGACCTGACGTCGCTGCCGAAGCGCTTCGACCTCAAGGTCGACGGCGTCGGCTACGCCACCTCCGGTGGCAAGATCGACGACATCAAGGACGTCCTCGACGGCTACAAGGCGCAGATCGTCTCCGGGGCGATCACCGTCTCGGACAAGCCGCAGAAGTAAGCTCCACCAGGTAGCAGGGCTCGGAAGGACGACCCTTCCGAGCCCTCACCTGTTTACCCAGAACTGGATGGCTTTTTGATGAGCGCTCCCCAGGCCGAGGTCACCGACGCCCCCGACCGGGGTGAACCGGCCGTGCAGCTGACCGGGATCACGAAGCGATTCCCCGGTGTCGTGGCCAACTCCGACGTCAACCTCACCGTCACCAAAGGCGAGGTGCACGCCGTCTGCGGCGAGAACGGCGCGGGCAAATCGACCCTGATGAAAATCCTCTACGGCATGCAACAGCCGGACGAGGGCGACATCGCGATCAACGGCGAACCGGTGAAACTGCGCAACCCGCAGGACGCCATCAAGGCCGGGATCGGGATGGTCCACCAGCACTTCATGCTCGCCGACAACCTCACCGTCGGGGAGAACGTCTTCCTCGGCGCGGAGAACCTGCACGGCATCGGCCGCGCCGCCAGGGCGAAACTGGCGGAACTCGCCGGCCGGGTCGGCCTGCACGCCCGCCCGGACGCGCTGCTGGAGGAACTCGGCGTCGCCGACCGCCAGCGCGTGGAGATCGTCAAGGTGCTCTACCGCGGCGCGCGGATCATCATCCTCGACGAGCCCACCGCGGTGCTCGTGCCGCAGGAGGTCGACGCGCTGTTCGAGACCGTCCGTGCCATGCAGAAGGACGGCTTCACCTTCCTCTTCATCTCGCACAAGCTCGACGAGGTGCGCGCGATCGCCGACACGGTCACCGTGATCCGCCGCGGCACCACGGTCGGCTCGGCCGATCCGAAGACGATCACCTCGCGCCAGCTGGCCGAGATGATGGTCGGCTCGGAGCTGCCCAGCCCGGAGACCCGCGAGTCCACCGTGACCGACCGGGACGTCCTGCGCCTGGACGACGTCTGCCTGAAGGTCGAGGGTTCCGAGCGGAACGTGCTCGACCACATCTCCTTCACCGTGCACGCGGGTGAGGTCCTCGGGATCGCCGGGGTCGAGGGCAACGGCCAGACCGAGCTCGTCGAGACGATCATGGGCATGCGCAAGGGCGGCGGCCGGATCGAACTGACCGAGGCCGACGGCGACGTCGTCGAACTCCACAAACTGGGGACGCTCGCCCGCCGCGAGGCCGGCATCGGCTACATCGCCGAAGACCGCACGCGGCACAGCCTGCTGCTCACGCAACCCTTGTGGGTCAACCGGATCCTCGGCTACCAGACCCGCAAGCCGGTCGCGAAAGGACAGTTGCTCGACATCGACGGCGCGCGGGAGGACACCCGCCGCATCGTCGAGGAGTACGACGTCCGCACGCCGGGTATCGACGTCCCCGCCGCCGCGCTTTCGGGTGGCAACCAGCAGAAGCTGATCGTCGGGCGCGAGCTTTCCGGTAACCCGGTCCTGCTGATCGCCTCACATCCGACCCGCGGTGTCGACGTCGGCGCGCAGGCGCTGATCTGGGAGCAGATCCGCCAGGCCCGAGCGGCCGGGCTGGCCGTGCTGTTGATTTCGGCCGACCTCGACGAGCTGATCGGGCTGTCGGACACCATCCAGGTCATGCTCCGCGGACGGCTGGTCGGCGAGGCCGACCCCGCGACCGTGACCCCGCAGCAACTGGGCTCCGCGATGACGGGTGCCTCCGAAGACTCCGAAGAAGGTGCATCGTGAGTTCCTGGCGTACGAGGCTGCTGCCGCCTCTGCTCGCGATCGTTTTCGCGGTCATCCTGACGGCCATCGCGCTGATCATCTCGGGCGCGGATCCGCTCCAGGCCTACGGCACGATGATCGGCCAGCTCTTCAAGGGCTCGACAGCCGTCGACACGGTGAACCTCGCGACGGTCTACTACCTGTCCGGGCTCGCGGTGGCCATCGGCTTCCAGATGAACCTCTTCAACATCGGTGTCGAGGGCCAGTACCGGTTCGCCGCCATCGTCACCGCCATCATCGGCGGGGCGCTGAAGCTGCCGCCGGTGATCCACGTGCTCGCGATCCTGGTCGTCGCGGTCTTGAGCGGCATGCTCTACGCGGCGATCCCCGCGGTGCTGAAGGTGACCCGAGGCGTTTCCGAGGTCATCTCGACGATCATGCTGAACGCGATCGTCGGCGGCATCGTGGCGTTCCTGGTCAACGCCGACCAGTTCGGCGTGCAGACCGGCAACAACATCGCCACCCGCGAGATCGCCGAAACCGGCCGGATCCCCGGTGTCCCGATCGGGTCGGGCGAACTGTTCGGCTTCGTGTTCATCGCGGCGCTGATCGGCGCGGCCTACTGGTTCATGCTCAACCGGACCCGGTTCGGGTTCGAGCTGAAGGCCTCCGGCGAATCGACGACGGCCGCCGCCGCGGGCGGGGTCAACGCCAAGAAGATGACGCTGATCGCGATGCTGCTTTCCGGTGGCGTCGCCGGTCTGATCGCGATGCCGGAACTGCTCGGCCGCGACTTCACCTACGGCATCACCTCGACCCAGATGTACGGCTTCACCGGCATCGCGGTCGCGCTGCTCGGCCGTAACCACCCGGCCGGGATCGCGCTGGGCGCGCTGCTGTGGGCGTTCCTCGACCGGTCCGCGGTGTCGCTCGAACAGATCAACGTGTCCAAAGAGATCGCCACGATCATGCAGGGCGTGATCGTGCTGTCGGTCGTCATCGCGTACGAGATCGTGCGCCGCGCGGACCTGGCCGCCGAACAGCGTCGCGTGGGTCGCGCGCTGGCGGGCAAGGGTTCCAGCGTGTCCGAGGGAGGTGCGGTGTGACCACCGCGGATGTACTTTCGCCCAACTCGGGCGGGACCACCATGCCGGTGAAACCGCCGAAGCGGCGTATCCCCGGCTGGGCCAAGGGCGCCATCTGGGGTTTGCTGGCGGTCGGGGTGCTCGCGATCGCGTCGTACGCCACCGGCGTCAACACGCTGACCTCGACCAACACCGCGCACACCGCGTTGCGGCTGGCGCTGCCGATCCTGCTGTGCGCGCTCGGCGGGCTGTGGGCCGAACGCGCGGGCGTGATCAACATCGGCCTCGAAGGCATGATGATCCTCGGCACCTGGGGCGCCGCGTGGGGCGCGTACCACGGCGGGGTCTGGGCCGGGCTGATCTCGGCGGTCGTGTTCGGCGCGCTCGGCGGTCTGCTGCACGCCGTCGCGACGGTGACCTTCAACGTCAACCACATCGTCTCCGGTGTGGCGATCAACCTGCTCGGTCTCGGGGTCGCGAAGTACCTCGCGAACCTGATCTTCACCCCGCTTTCGGGGAACCCGCGCCAGTCGCCGCCGGTGCCGAAGTTCGACACCTATTCGGCGACGTTCCTCTCGGACTGGTTGTCGGATCTGGAAAAGATGCAGCGCGTCTTCATCTCCGACCTCGCCGGGATCCTCAACGGCCTGGTCACCGAGGTCGCGCCGCTGACGATGATCGCGATCGCGCTGGTCCCGATCAGCTACCTCGTGCTGTGGCGCACGCGGTTCGGCCTGCGGCTGCGGTCCTGCGGGGAGAACCCGGTCGCGGCCGAGTCGCTCGGCGTGAACGTCTACCTGCACAAGTACGTCGCCATGATCATCTCCGGCGGGCTCGCCGGGATGGGTGGCGCGTCGCTCGTGCTGCTCGCGGGCGGGGCGGACTACCTGGAGAACCAGACCAACAACCGCGGGTACATCGGCCTCGCGGCGATGATCTTCGGCAACTGGCGGCCGGGTGGCCTGCTCGGCGGCGCGGCGCTGTTCGGGTACGCCGACGGTCTCCAGCTCGCCGGTGGCGGCACGGCGGTGCTCGCGCTGCTCTACGGCGCGGTGATCCTGCTGGCCGTGATCGTGGCCGTGCAGCTGTTCCGCCGTCAGTGGATCGCCGCCGCGCTCGGTGTCGTCGGCGCGGGCGCGCTGTACGCGATCTACTGGACCAACGACGACCTGCCCAGCGACCTCATCCCGTACACGGCGCACTTCGTGACGCTGATCGTGCTGGCGGTGGCTTCGCAGCGGCTGCGGCCGCCCAAGGCGGACGGCGCGCTGTACCGACGAGGTGAGGACTGACATGGCGGAGTACGACTGGGAAGCCCTGCGGGCTCAAGCCGTCGAAGCGGCGAAGTCGGCGTACGCGCCGTACTCGGGCCTGCACGTCGGTGTCGCGGGTGTGGTGGACGACGGCCGGATCGTCGTCGGCTGCAACGTCGAGAACGCTTCGTACGGCTTGGGAATGTGTGCGGAATGCACGATGGCGGGGCAGCTGCGGCTGACCGGCGGCGGCAAGCTCGTCGCCGTCGCCTGCCGCAGTGGCTCCGGCGATCTGCTGATGCCGTGCGGACGTTGCCGTCAGATCCTGTTCGAGCACGGCGGCGCGGAGTGCCTTGTGGACACTCCCAGCGGCATCCTGCCGATGTCGTCGGTGCTGCCGGACGCCTTCGGGCCGGACGACCTGCCATGAGCGCGTTCGCCGCCGTCGACGTCATCCGCGCGAAGCGGGACGGTGGACGGCTCACCGACGAGCAGATCGACTGGACCATCGACGCGTACACGCGCGGAGACATCGCCGAGGAACAGATGGCCGCGCTCGCGATGGCCATCTTCCTGCGGGGGATGGACTCCGGGGAGATCGCGCGGTGGACCGGCGCGATGATCGAATCGGGGGAGCGGCTGGACCTGAAGGTCAGCCGTCCGACGATCGACAAGCATTCGACCGGCGGGGTCGGCGACAAGATCACGCTGCCGCTGGCACCGCTCGTCGCGGCTTGTGGCGCGGCCGTGCCGCAGCTGTCCGGACGCGGGCTCGGGCACACGGGCGGGACGCTCGACAAACTGGAGTCGATCCCCGGCTGGCGTGCCGCGCTGTCGACGTCGGAGATCATCCGGCAGCTGGACGAGGTCGGCGCGGTGGTGTGCGCGGCGACGTCGGGGCTGGCTCCGGCGGACAAGAAGCTGTACGCGCTGCGGGACGTGACGTCGACGGTGGAGTCGATCCCGCTGATCGCGAGCTCGATCATGAGCAAGAAGATCGCCGAGGGCTCGGCCGGGCTCGTTCTCGACGTGAAGACCGGTTCGGGCGCGTTCATGAAGACGCTGCCGCAGGCGCGGGAACTCGCGCGGACCCTGGTGGAGATCGGGACCGCGCACGGTGTCGCGACGACGGCGCTGATCACGGACATGAACGTGCCGTTGGGGCATGCAGTCGGCAACGCGATCGAGATCGCGGAGTCGGTCGAGGTGCTGCGCGGCGGTGGCCCGGCGGACGTCGTCGAGCTGACCGTGGCTTTGGCGCGGGAGATGCTGGCGCTGGCCGGGCTGTCCGATGTGGACCCGGCCGCGGTGCTCGCGTCGGGTCAGGCCTACGAGACGTGGTGCCGGATGATCGCCGCTCAGGGCGGGGATCCGGAGGCCGCTCTGCCGCGGCCCAAGCATGTCCACATCGTCCCGGTGCCGTCGTCTGGTGTCTTGGCTTCGCTGGACGCGTATTCGGTCGGGGTCGCCGCTTGGCGGCTCGGGGCCGGGCGGGCGCGCAAGGAGGATCCGG
The DNA here is from genome assembly GCF_000384215.1 of Amycolatopsis alba DSM 44262. NCBI lineage: Bacteria > Bacillati > Actinomycetota > Actinomycetes > Pseudonocardiales > Pseudonocardiaceae > Amycolatopsis > Amycolatopsis alba. The sequence goes on from NZ_KB913032.1 coordinate 4,650,145, forward strand.
TGCAGGCCGCGGCCGGCGTGCTGTGCCTGGCGAAGCCGGGCGACAAGGTGACGGCCGGGCAGCCGCTGCTGGAGCTGCACACCGACACTCCGGACGCCGTTCCTTCGGCTCTCGCTGCGCTCGAAGGCGCCTACGCCGTTGGCTCCTCGGCGCCGGACTCCGCTCCGCTCGTCCTGGAGACCGTGCGCGCCTAATCGACTTTCGCGGGCTAATCGCGATCTGTGGCGGCGCGGGACCCCTGGGTTGCGGCCTCGCGTCCTGAAGGCCCCCTTTGAGACGTTCAACGTCTCAAAGGGGGCCTTCAGGACGTCCGGCGCCGGCGGAGCGGAGGGGCGGAGAAGCGTGAAGGCCCCCTTCCCGAGGCGGAGCCGGGGAAGGGGGCCTTCACGCGTCAAGCGAGATCAGTCGGTGGTCTCGTCGGTGCCGTCGGCCTTCGCCTTGGCGTCGGCCGCCTTGGGGGCACGGCCGTTGCGCGAGCTGCGACGCGGCTGACGCGGGGCGGGCGGCGGCGGGGCGATCTGCTGCACGGCCGGGCCACCGCCGAGCATCAGCTCCGCGAAGGTCGCCATGGCCTCGTCCAGCTGGCCGCCGATGCGGCGGACGGACTCGTCGTTGCTCTTGCGCACCAGCGTGTCGACCGAGTCGGTGTCCGGCTGCTTCTGCAGCGTGCTCTCGACCTTCGACAGGCCGCTGCGGATCGAGCCGTCGAGGTCGCCGAGGCGTCCGGTGAAGCCGTCCTCGACCTTGTCGAGCCGCTCGGCCAGGTCGTCGAGGCGCGAGGTGACCTTCTCGAGGCGGTCGCCGAGGCCGTCGAGGCGCTCCGAGGCGTCGATCATCTCGCCGGTCTCGGTCAGCGCGGTCTTCAGCGCTTCGGTGTTCGCGGTGAGGCTGTCCTTGGTGGCCTTGTCGAGGTTCTCGACGCGGGTGCGCAGCTCGCGGTCGACGGTGTCGACGCGGTCGCGCAGGGCCGACTCGGCCTGCTCGACGCGCTCGCGCACCGGGCCGATCACCGACTGCGGCAGCGAGTCGGTCTTCACGTCCTGCTTGTCGAGGTGCGCGCCGAGCTCGTCGAGACGGCGGTGGATGTTCTGGAGCTTGTCCTCGAGCCCGTCCATCCGGCCCCCGACGCCTTCGAGGCGCGCGGCCATGCCGTCGAGGCGGCCGTCGAGCTGGGCGAACGGCTTGGCCAGCTTGTCGACGATGCTTTCGACGGCGCGGGTCAGCGCGGCGATCGCGGTGTCCTGCGCTTCGAGCCGCGACATGGTCTCGTCGAGACGCTCGGCGAGCACGCTGGTCTCGGTGCGGTCGGGCATCTCCGAGAGGCGCTTGCGGACCGCGCCGAGCGAGTCGACCGGCGCCAGACGTGCGTAGATGTCGTCGAGCGCGTCGAAGATCTGCTGCTGTTCGCTCTCACGCACTTCGGCCGCGCGCACCAGCATGTTGCGCATCCGGTCGAAGGACGGGGCTGCAATGTGGTTGTCAGTGGTCACTGCGGTGTCCTTCGTGGGCGGGGAAATGGGAGGGACGTGCCGTGAAGCTTATCCATTGCGAAATTGCTGTGCGTATGGCCCCCGTGTATCGGACAATGCCGAGCTCTGCCCTGATGGCCGATTCAGCTCGTGATCCACAAAGCTGAGGGTTAAGTCAAGCGCGAGACTTACCGCCATGTAGGGGAATGACAGCCTGGTTACCGTTACGTATGTCCTCTGAAAGCAGCAGTTCCCGCATCCCGGAGGCGGTACTGGCCCGCGCTCCCAAGGTCCTCCTGCACGACCATCTGGACGGCGGCCTCCGTCCGGCCACGGTCGCCGAACTCGCCGAACGGACCGGGTACCAGGCCTTGCCTGCCAGCGATCCCGTCGAGCTCGGGCGATGGTTCCGCGACGCCGCCGATTCCGGCTCCCTCGTCTCGTACCTTGAGACGTTCGCGCATACCTGTGGCGTGATGCAGACCGAGGAAGCGCTGGTCAGAGTGGCCGCCGAGGCGGTGGAAGACCTCGCGGCCGACGGCGTCGTCTACGCCGAGGTGCGGTACGCGCCCGAACTCTTCGTCGAACGCGGACTGTCACTCGATGCGGTGGTCGAGGCTGTTCAGGCCGGGTTCGAGGAAGGTGAACGGAGAGTGGCGGCGGCGGGCGGCCGGATCCGCGTCGGGACGTTGCTCTGCGCGATGCGCCAGCACGCCAGGGCGCTCGAGATCGCCGGTCTCGCCGTCCGCTACCGCGACGCCGGCGTGGTCGGGTTCGACATCGCCGGACCGGAAGACGGATTTCCGCCTACCAGAAATCTCGACGCATTCGAGTTTCTGCGGACGAATAATGCGCATTTCACGATTCATGCCGGTGAGGCGTTCGGGCTCGCGTCGATTTGGGAGGCGATTCAGCATTGCGGCGCGGAGCGGCTCGGCCACGGTGTGCGCATCGTCGACGACATCAAGACCGACAGTGACGGCACGGTCCATTTGGGACGGTTGGCCGCCTACGTCCGCGACCGCCGGATCCCGCTGGAGATCTGCCCCACGTCCAATGTCCAGACGGGAGCGGCGCGCTCGATCGGCGAACATCCCATCGGCCTGCTCGCCAGGCTGCGGTTCCGGGTCACCGTCAACACCGACAACCGGCTGATGAGCGGCTGCTCCATGACCAGCGAATTCGCCGCCCTTGCCGAGGCGTTCGGCTTCGGCCTGGCCGATCTCGAGTGGTTCACCATCAATGCGATGAAATCCGCGTTCCTCGATTTCGACCAGCGGCTCGACATCATCAACACGGTGATCAAGCCCGGATACGCCGCCTTGCGTTAGTTAGCACCGGCAACTATCGTTCACTATGTAGGAGTTCAATCCCAAATAGTGAAACGGTGGCGAAGATGGCGCAGGTCGCGAACGTGGGGATCGGCGGCAAACGGCGCTGGCTCATCCTCGCGCTCGGCCTCGCCGCGCAGACCGCGAGCTGTTCGTTCCTCTACGGGATCCCGTTCCTGGTGCCGTCCATGCAGCGTGCGGAGGGTCTCACGCTCGCCGAGGCGGGAACGGTGGTCGCGGCGCCGAGTCTTGGCCTGTTGTTCACCTTGATCCTGTGGGGTGCGGCCGCGGACCGTTACGGAGAGCGTTTGGTAATGGCCCTCGGACTCGGCGTCTCGGGGTTACTCCTCGTGTACGCGACCGTCGGTGATCACTCGCTCGGGACTCTCTTTGGAGTGTTCCTGCTCGCCGGCGCGAGCACCGCGTCAGTGAACGCCGCGAGCGGCCGGGCCGTCCTCGGCTGGTTCGGCCCGGCCGAACGCGGCCTCGCGATGGGCATCCGCCAGATGGCCCAGCCGCTCGGGGTGGGGGTCGCCGCCTTCGGCCTCCCGCCGCTCGCGGACCGCTGGGGTTTCCAGGTCTCGCTGATGCTGCCCGCGCTGGCCGCGATCGTCGTCGCGCTCCTGGTCGCCTGGCTCCTGGTCGACCCGCCGCGCCCGGAGTCCGAAGCGGGCAAGGAGGAGAAGCCGCCGTCGCCGTACCGGAAGCCTGCTCTTTGGCGGGTCCACGGCGCGAGCGCGCTGCTCGTCGTCCCGCAGTTCACCGTTTCCGCGTTCACCCCCGTGTACCTGGTGACCATGCACCACTGGACGGCCGCGTCGGCAGGCTGGTTCGTCGGCGCCGTCCAGATCCTCGGCGCGCTGGGCAGGCTGGTGTCGGGCTACTGGTCCGACCGCGTCGGCAGCAGGCTGCGGCCGATGCGGCAGCTGGCGATCTCGAGCGCCGGGGCGATGCTGCTGGTCGCGCTGGGGGACGCGACGTGGCCATGGCTGGTGCTGCTCGCGCTGGTCCTGGCCGCGGTGATCACCGTGTCCGACAACGGGCTCGGATTCACCGCGTCGGCGGAGATGGCCGGTCTAGCGTGGGCGGGGCGGGCGATGGGCACGCAGAACACCGGCCAGAACATCGCCGCCGCGCTGACCCCGCCGATGCTGGGCCTGGTGATCGGTGATTCGCGGTACGCGCTGGCCTTCTGCGTGGCCGCGGTCTTCCCGGCGCTGGCCGTGGCCCTGGTACCCGTCAAAGACGAAAAGACCGCGCGCCCCACCAAGTGACCGGACGTGCCCTGCAAGGTGACCGGCGGACTGTCTCTCGGAAGCGCGCCAGCGCGACGAGAGACTTCACCTCGCGCGCCCTCTTTCGGGCCGAAGGCCCACGAAAAGCGCGATGAAGGGGCGCCTCCCCGCCCAACGTGACGTTGAACGGGAACCGCCCCTTCATCGCGCTTTTCGTCAGCGCGCGAGCTACAACACCGTGAGCCGGTTCTCGAAGGTCTCGACGAGCTTGCGCCACTCGGACTGCTCGGCGTCGAACGGAGCGCTCGGCTCGAGACGCGAGGGGTCCGGCCGCAGCACGAACGACACCAGCCAGCCGAGGCTTTCGTTGGCGGCCAGCGCGGTTTCGACGCTGTCGTCGTCGGCCCAGTCGGCGGCGTCGGTGATCAGCTCGACGGCCAGCTCCAGCTGGATCGGATCGATCGACTCCGGCCCTTCGGCGATGTCGTCGGCGATGCCGTTGAGCACGTAGGTGTTCTCGGAGTCGACGTCGATCTCGAGCTCGCCCGCGGTGGCCTTCGTGGTCACCTCGTCCCAAGTGGACACTTGGGCGAGGTCGTTGCCCGCCAGCTCCTTGCCGTCCGCGATCGCGCGGAGGAGCGCCTTCTCGGAGGAGAAGACGTCGATCTCGCCTTCGCTGCCGAGGAAGATCGGCTTGTCGTCGAGGTAGCAGCGCAGCGTGTAGTACTCGGCGCCGGAGGTGATGATCTTGATCGGGTCGATGCCGACCTCGCCCCAGAAACCGACGGGCTCGTCGTCTTCGTCCTCGTCGTCATCCGCGTCGACGTCTTCGAGGTCCTCGTTCTCGGCGGCGGCCGCCTCGGCTTCGGCGGACTCCGCGAGGAAGGTCGCGAGCTCCTCCGCCGTCTGCTCCAGCACCTTCTCGTCGACGTCGGGCGCGGTCACCAGGCCGTCGATCGCGTCGAGCACGATGTCCCACTTCTCGGAGACCGCCTCGGACAGGTCCGCCCAGAGGCGCTCGCCGTCACGGCCGGAGAAGGGCAGCGTGCCCTGGTCCAGCAGCGAGAAGCTCTCGTGCGCGTCGAGGACCTCGTGGACCTCTTCGAGCTCGCACACGTCCGCGAGCGAACGCACGATGCCGATGATCTCGGCCAGCTCGCCGAGCGTCCACTGGTCCGGCTTCTCGGCGACCAGCTCGGGGACGCCCACCAGGTCGTAGGTGTGGTCGTCGTCCGGGATCAGCTCGGGCACGTTCAGTGCCGGCACGACCTCCCACGCGGGGTGGTCGAGCAGGTCGTGCTGCTCGGAGGTCCGCACGAATGCGGCCAGGTGCGCGGCGTCCGGGAAGGCGTACAGGTCCTCCTCGTCGCCGAGGAAGGCTTCCCACTCCTCGCCGTCTTCCCGCCAGCGCGGCGCCCAGAGAGTGACGACGTCACCCTGTGGCAGGCCGAGTTCGATCGGGATGATGTCCTGTGCCATTCCTTAGCCCTCTCGGATTACCGCCTGTGTGCGCGCGGCCGGGTGATGCTTGCCCGGTGGGTGCGCGGTACCGCGAAGCCTACGGGTTTCCGCCGATGGGCGCGATCACCCCTGGGCAAGAAGCGACCAACGGATGGCACGATAGGCCTTCTGATGACACTTACAGACCTCCTGCCTGCGGCTCCCGACCCCGACTCGCTGTTCGAAGCCTTCTCGACCTGGACAGCCGAGCGCGGGCTTGAGCTGTACCCCGCGCAGGAGGAGGCCATCATCGAAGTGGTCTCCGGGGCGAACCTGATCCTGTCGACGCCGACGGGCTCGGGAAAGAGCCTGGTCGCGGTCGGGGCGCACTTCACCGCGCTCGCGCACGGCCGCCGCAGCTACTACACCGCGCCGATCAAAGCCCTGGTCTCGGAGAAGTTCTTCCAGCTCATCGAGATCTTCGGCCCCGAGAACGTCGGCATGATGACCGGCGACTCGGCGGTGAACGCCGACGCGCCGATCATCTGCTGTACCGCGGAAATCCTGGCGAACATGGCGTTGCGGTTCGGTGCCGACGCGCCGGTCGGCCAGGTCATCGCCGACGAGTTCCACTTCTACTCGGAGCCGGATCGCGGCTGGGCCTGGCAGGTGCCGCTGCTGGAACTGCCGAACGCGCAGTTCGTGCTGATGTCGGCGACGCTGGGCGACGTCTCGTTCTTCGAAAAAGATCTCACCCGGCGCACGGGCCGCCCGACCGCGGTGGTCACCTCGGCGGAACGGCCGGTGCCGCTGACCTTCCGCTACGCGCTGACACCGTTGCACGAGACGATGTCCGAGCTGCTCCACGGCGGTCAGTCGCCGGTCTACGTCGTGCACTTCTCGCAGGCGGCGGCGATCGAGCGGGCGCAGACGCTGATGAGCATCAACGTCACCTCGAAGGCGGAAAAGGAGGCGATCGCCGAGATGCTCGGCGACTTCCGCTTCTCGGCCGGGTTCGGGAAGACGTTGTCCCGGCTGGTCCGGCACGGCATCGGCGTCCACCACGCCGGGATGCTGCCGAAGTACCGGCGCCTGGTCGAGCAGCTCGCGCAAGCCGGGCTGCTGAAGGTGATCTGCGGGACCGACACGCTCGGCGTCGGCATCAACGTACCTATTCGCACAGTGGTCTTTTCAGCGCTGACGAAGTACGACGGCGTACGGCAACGGCATCTCAAGGCGCGCGAGTTCCACCAGATCGCCGGGCGCGCGGGGCGGGCCGGGTACGACACCGACGGCTACGTCGTCGTGCAGGCGCCGGACCACGTCGTCGAAAACGCCAAGGCGCTGGAGAAGGCGGGTGACGACCCGAAGAAGAAAAAGAAGATCGTCCGCAAGAAGGCGCCCGAAGGGTTCGTCAACTGGACGGAGAGCACCTTCGACCGGCTGATCGCGGCCGAGCCGGAGCCGCTCACGTCGAGCTTCCACGTCAGCCACTCGATGCTGCTGAACGTCATCTCCCGACCGGGCAACGCGTTCGACTCGATGCGGCATCTGCTGGAGGACAACCACTCCGACCGTCCCGCCCAGCGGAAACTGATCCTGCGCGCGATCGCGATCTACCGAGCGCTGCTCGCGGCCGGTGTCGTGGAGCGGCTCGACGAACCCGACGAGCAGGGCCGGATCGTCCGGCTCACCGTGGACCTGCAGTTCGACTTCGCGCTGAACCAGCCGCTCTCGCCGTTCGCGCTGGCCGCGATCGAACTGCTCGACGTCGAATCGCCGTCGTATCCGCTCGACGTCGTGTCCATTGTGGAATCCACAGTGGACAATCCGCGCCCGGTGCTTTCGCAGCAGCAGTTCAAGGCGCGTGGCGAGGCCGTCCAGGCGATGAAGGCCGAGGGCATCGAGTACGACGAGCGGATGGAACTGCTCGAAAACGTCACGTACCCGAAGCCGCTGGAGGAATTGCTGGAGGCGGCGTATTCCCGCTACCGGCAAGGGCATCCGTGGGTCGAGGACTACGAGCTGAAGCCGAAATCGGTCGTGCGCGACATGTACGAGCGCGCGATGAACTTCGTGGAGTACATCGGTTTCTACCAGCTCGCCCGTTCGGAAGGGCTGGTGCTGCGGTATCTCACCGACACCTATGACTCGCTCCGGCACACGGTTCCCGACGAGGCCAAGGACGAGGGGCTGCAGGACCTCATCGAATGGCTCGGCGAACTGGTGCGCCAGGTCGACTCCAGCCTCCTCGACGAGTGGGAAGCCTTGCGGCACCCCGAAGAGGAAGGCCCGGTCTCGGCGCGGCCGCCGTCCGAACCGCCCGCGGTCACGCGGAACGAGCGGGCGTTCCGGGTGCTCGTGCGGAACGAGCTGTTCCGCCGGGTCGAACTGGCCGCCCGGCGGTCCTACGGGACGCTCGGCGAGCTGGACGCGGCTTCGGGCTGGGACGCGGACGCGTGGGAAGACGCCATCGAGGACTACTTCGACGAGCACGAAACCCTCGGCATCGGGCCGGACGCGCGCGGGCCCAAGCTGCTGATCATCGAGAAGGAGACGGAGATCTGGCGGGTGCGGCAGATCTTCGACGACCCGGCGGGCGACCACGACTGGGGCATCAGCGCGGAGGTCGACCTGGCGGCTTCGGACGAGGCGGGCTCAGCGGTCATCCGGATCACCGCGGTGGACCAGCTCTGATTCAGGTGGCGGGGACAGCCGCCGGGCGGAGTTCCCGGCGGCGTCGCACCAGCTGCACGATCAGCACGACCAACGAGAGCGCGGGCAGCGGGTAGCCCAGGAGAAGGCCCACCGTGATGTCGATGAGCGGCGCGGCGACGGCGGCGACGAACATCCACGTCGGCGCCACGGGCAGCTTCGGGCCGGTCCGGACTTTGCCCCACGGCTTCGCCACCGAAAGCCACGCCTGGAACGCCAGCGCGCTCGCCATCAGCGCGGTTCCGGCGACCAGGGCTACCGGTGCCGGTTCACCCACCCGCGCCGCCACGACGGAATCCTGCAAAGCGCCTGACAGCAGGAAGATCCCGGCGTAGAGCTGCACGAGCGTGATCGCGAACTTCGCCAGCACCCACCAGTGCCGGGCGAATCCCCAGGCCGTCGCCGCGGCGAGCATGAAACCGGTGAAGGCCGACGCGTTGGCGAGCGGGGCCAGCAGGAGCGAGTCGATCTCGTGCGCCATGGACGTCGCGGCGACGCGGATCGCGTCATCCTCGGTGGTGCGGCTGATCGCCAGGAGGGTGAACAGTGCCAAGGCCTGCCCCATCCAGCCCACCGAGGTGATGACGTGCAGCCAGACGGTCAGCTGCCGCCATGTCTTCTTCCCCATGCCGCACACCTTCGCGTGACCGCCCCGCCCGGCACATCCGGGGCGACCCTGAAATCAGGCCGGAAGGGGCGGGAAACAGGCCTGGGCGTCGTGGCCGTCGAACCACAGCCCGACCGTGAACGCCATGGTCGCCTCCATGAGCCGTGCCCGGTCGAGCCCGCCGGCGTTCAGCGGCGTGCAACCGATGTCGCGCACCAGGGAACTCACCACCTCGACAGCCTCCGGCGGGCCGCAGAGCGGCACCGCGAGCGGGCGGCCGTCGAACACCGGGGGAGTCATCCGCCAGACGTCCACATGGCACAGATTGAACGCCTTGACCACGTGCGCGTCCGGCGCGGCGGCGGCGATTCGCTCCGCCTGGGCGGGGATCGTGAGCACGGCGCCGGGGCCGACCGCGTTGGTGCAGTCGATCAGGATCTTCCCCGCGAGCGAATTCCCGGCCGCGGCAAGGACTTCCGTCACCGACGGCGCGGGGAGGGCCAGGAGGATCACGTCGCTCGCGCGAGCGGTCTCTTCCCAGCTCCCGGTTCGAGGGGCGATCTTCGAGGCCTTGGCCCGGTCGCGCGCGGCGACCATCATCTCGTGCCCGGACCACTGGCCGCCGAGCGCCTCCGCCATCCCGCCCGCGCCGAAAATACCGATACGCATGTGCCGCTCCCTAAGATCGAGTTACGACACGACCGTAGAAAGCGGCGCGGGTACCAAGTGGTTACCGGAGGTCCCATGAACGACGTCTTCCTCGCCGACTGCCGGGCCAGGCTCGCCTTCGACCTGATGGCGAACACGTGGAACCCGGTCGTCCTGTGGGCCCTGCGCGAGGGGCCGCTGCGACCCGCAGAGTTGCGGCGACGGCTGGGCGGGATCAGCACGAAGGTGCTCACGGAAACGGTCCGGCGGCTGGAGTTCAACGGCCTGGTCCACCGGCGCGACTGCGGGCGGACGGCGAAGGTCGAGTACTCGCTGACGGACCTCGGGGTCACCTTGCTGGGGCCCATCGAGGCCTTCGGGGAGTGGGCTCACCGCCATGGCGACGAGGTGATGGCGGCTCAGGACATGGTGACCCCGGCCCTGCGTGATCAGACGGCGATCACATGTGATTGAACGACGATCACGCGTGATCAGACGGCGAACTCGCGTGATTGAAGGCGGAACTCGCGTGATCGGTCAGGGAAGCGGGCGGGCCTCGGCCAGCTTGAGCAGGGGGACGGCCGCGGCGGCGTCGGTGATCAGCGTCGAGACCATGCCGGAGCGCAGGACGGCGTCGATGGCTTCGGCCTTCGGTTCCGTGTAGCCCAGCGCGATCACCTCGGGGACCGCCAGCAGTTCTTCGGCGCTGATGGCCAGCACGTGGTGGGCCAGCCCGGTGGACATGGGGGTCCCGTCGGCGTCGAACAGGCGCGCGGAAACCTCCGCTTTGGCACCGCGTTTCGCTATCGCGCTCCGCTCCGTCTCGTCGAGCGCGTCGTAGACCGTCGACTCCTCGGGCTTCCACGCGCCGATGCTGACGACGGCCTTGGTCAGGTTCTTGAACTGCCCGAAGGTCTCCGCGATCCCCGGCTGCCTGCGCAGTGTCTCGGTGGTGCGGCGGTCGGGGAGGACGAGCGGGCCGAAGATCGGGTACGCCTGGCCGCCGGACACCGACGCGACCCGGCTTACCGTCTCCACCGACCGGTCCCGCATGTCCATCCCCGCCTGCACCCCGCACAGTTGCACGACCGGGCATTTCGGCAGCGACTCGATCGCTTCGGTCATCGCGTTCACGGAACGTGCCCAGGACAGGCCGATGACGTCGCCCGTAGTGACGATCTCGGTCAGGAGGCGGGCGGCGAGCGAGCCGATCTTCCGCCGTGCCACTTCGCGGGATTCCGGTTCCGGTGCTCGTTCGAGCACAAGGACGCGGTCCAGCCGGTACGCGACGCGGATTTCCTCGGACAGTACGAGATCGACCGGCGCCGGCAAGCGGAATTCGACCGTGACGATGCCGGCTTCCCTGGCCGTGTCCAGCATCCGGGCGACCTTGAACCGGCTGACGCCGAACTCGTCGGCGATCTCCAGTTTCGAGGCGCCCTGTTCGTAGAACCGCCGGGCCACGGCGGCGAGGAGCAGTGACTCCACGAGGCCGGGACTCTGTTTCTTCCCGCTCATCTGAGCACTATAGCGCGAAAACAACCCGAAAGGTTGACGTAACAACTGGGAAAAGTTCACCATGCGGGGACATCAACAGCCTGACATGCAGTCCGAAGCATAGGCCCACCCCGCTCATTTGAGCGAGAGAAGAGGAGCTGGCATGCGTGCCGCGATCGTGGACAAGCCGGGGGAGATCAGGGTCGGCGAGGTACCCGATCCCAAACCGGGGGATCGCCAGGTCGTCGTCAAGGTGGGTGCCTGCGGGATCTGCGGGACCGACCTCCACATCGCCGACGGGCATTTCCCGCCGACGCCGTACCCGATCGTCCCCGGCCACGAATTCGCGGGCGAGATCGTCGAACTCGGCGCCGACGTGCCGGGCGGCTGGAAGGTCGGCGACCGGGTGGCCGTCGACCCGTCGCTGTTCTGCGGCTACTGCAAGCCTTGCCGGTCCGGCCGCGGCAACCTCTGCGAGAACTGGAACGCGACCGGCGACACGGTGAACGGCGCTTTCGCCGAGTACGTCGCCGTTCCTTCCGCGAACTGCTACCGCATGCCGGACACGATGACCTGGGAACAGGGCGCCCTCGTCGAGCCGGTTTCCTGCGCGGTCCACGGCGTGCGCCGGATCGGGGTCGAGGCGGGGGAGCGGTTCCTCGTCGTCGGTGCGGGCACGATGGGGCTGATCATGCAGCAGCTGTTGCAGCGCGCGGGCGCCCAGGTCACGGTGGTCGACCGCAACACCAGCCGCCTCGGCCGGGCCATGGACCTCGGCGCGGTCGCCGTCGCGGGTGACGTGAAGGACCTCGACGACGAGAAGTTCGACGCGGCCGCGGACTGCACCGGCGCCGCACCGGCCATCGAAGCCGCCTTCGACTCGCTTCAGCGCGGAGGCCGCCTGCTGGTCTTCGGGGTCGCGCCCGCCGAAGCACGCGTCGCGCTTTCGCCGTTCCGGATCTACAACGACGAGATCACCGTCGTCGGCTCGATGGCCGTGATGAACAGCTTCGGTGCCGCACTCGACCTGGTCGCCAGTGGCGCCGTCGACACCGGCGCGCTGCTCACCGACACCCTCCCGCTGGAGCAGTACCCCGACGCGCTCGCCCTCATGCGCAGCGGCGCCGGCTTGAAGGTGCAGGTCCTGCCGGGAGGCGAAAGTGCGTAAAGCAGCCGCTCTGCTCGGAGTTCTCCTGCTGACGCTCACCGGATGCGCCGGTGCGGGCGCCCTCGGGACCGGCGACCGGACGCTCGTCGTCGGCATCGTCGCGAACCCGCAGATGAAGGACGCCATCGAGCTTTCCGGCGAGTTCGAGAAGGCGAACCCCGGTGTCACCCTCAAGTTCGTTTCGCTGCCGGAAAACCAGGCCCGCGCGAAGATCACCGCGTCGACGGCCACCGAAGGCGGCGAATTCGACGTCGTCATGATCAGCAACTACGAGGCACCGCAGTGGGCCGCGAACGGCTGGCTCGAAAACCTCGAACCGCATATCGCGGCGAATCCCTCCTACGACGCGGGCGATTTCATCCCGAGTATCAAGGAATCCTTGTCGCACAACGGATCGCTCTACGCGGTGCCCTTCTACGGTGAGTCGTCGTTCCTGGCCTACCGCAAGGATCTGTTCGAGCAGGCCGGACTCACGATGCCCGCCAAGCCGACGTGGTCGCAGATCGCGGAGTTCGCCGCGAAGCTCGACGACAAGGCGAAGGGGGTCGCAGGGATCTGCCTGCGCGGCAAACCCGGCTGGGGCGAGAGTCTCGCACCGTTCACCACGGTCGCCAACACCTTCGGCGCGCAGTGGTTCGACAAGGACTGGAACGCCAAGCTGACCAGCCCCGAGTTCAAGGCGGCCGCCGAGTTCTACGTGAACCTCGTGCGGAACCACGGCGAGGTCGGCGCGTCGAGCGCGGGCTTCTCCGAATGCGGCACGCGGTACACCCAAGGCCAGGCCGCGATGTGGTACGACGCCACGGTCATGGCCGGCACGAACGAGGACCCGTCGGCCAGCAAGGTCGTCGGCAAGTCCGGCTACGCCCCGGCGCCGGTGGAGAAGACGCAGGCGAGCGGCTGGCTCTACACCTGGGCGCTGGCGATCCCGAAGGTCGCCAAAGACAAGGACGCCGCCTTCAAGTTCATGTCTTGGATGACCGACAAGGCCTACGTGCAGCGGGTCGCCAAGGAGTTCGGCGACTGGAACCGCGTCCCGCCGGGTGTGCGGAAGTCGACCTACGACATTCCTCAGTACCGCGAAGCCGCCAAGGCCTACGCGCAGCCGACGCTGGACGGGATCGCGGACGCCGACCAGCGCAAGGCGATGGCGAATCCGGTGCCGTATCCGGGCATCCAGTTCGTCGGCATCCCCGAGTTCCAGGATCTCGGGACACGGGTGAGCCAGCAGCTTTCGGCGGCGATCGCGGGTCAGATCACCGTGGACGAGGCGCTGAAGCAGTCCCAGGAGTACGCGCAGACCGTCGGCAAGTCGTATCAGGAGGTGCAGTGATGGCCACGCTCTCCGCTCCTGCCCGCACCGAGCCCGCCGAAGCCAAGAAGGCGGCCCCGAAGCGCGGCACCGACACGCCGTTCAAACGACGGCTCCCGCTGTTGCCCGCCCTGCTGTTCGTCGTCGCCGTGACACAGCTTCCGTTCGTGCTGACGGTGTTCTACTCGTTCCAGTCGTGGAACCTGGTGCGGCCGGGCTCGCGGCATTTCGTCGGGTTGCAGAACTACATCGACGTCTTCGCCGACTCGACGTTCCTCGGCGCGCTGCTGAACACCGTCGTCCTCACGGTCGTCTGCGTGTTCTTCTCGCTGCTGCTCGGACTGGGGCTCGCGATCCTGCTGGACCGCAAGTTCCTCGGCCGAGGGGTGGTCCGGACGCTGCTGATCACGCCGTTCCTGATCCTGCCCGCGGCGGGCGCGCTGCTGTGGAAGACGACGATGTTCGACCCGACCTACGGGTTGCTGCACTTCGTGTTCGGCACCGACGTCGACTGGCTTTCGGAATTCCCGCTGGCCGCCGTGATGGCCCAGGTCGTCTGGCAGTGGACGCCGTTCATGATGCTGCTGATCCTGGCCGGGCTGCAGAGTCAGCCGAAGGACGTGCTGGAGGCCGCGTCGGTCGACGGCGCCGGCCGCTGGCGGACGTTCACCGCGATCACGCTGCCGCATCTGAGCCGGTTCCTGCAGCTGGCGACGCTGCTGGGCGCGATCTACATCGTGAACAGCTTCGACGCGATCTTCCTGATGACACAGGGTGGTCCGGGGACGGCCAGCACGAACCTGCCGTTCTACATCTATCAGCGGGCGTTCCAAGGTTTCGACGTCGGGCAGTCGTCCGCGATGGGCGTGATCGTCGTGATCCTGACGATGATCGTCGCGACCTTCGCGCTGCGGCTGATGTTCCGCACGTTCTCGGTGCAGGGAGGCGCGAAATGAAAGGCCGGTTCGGCGCGGGCGCGCTGACGGTCGCGACCTGGGTGATCGCGATCCTGTTCGTGTTCCCGTTGCTGTGGATGATCCTCACGGCCTTCAAACAGGAGGCCGACGCCTATACCGATCCGCCGCGGCTGTTCTTCACCCCGACGCTCGACCAGTTCGCGGGCGTGCTCGAACGCGGTTTCCTGCCGTACCTGTCGAATTCGGCGTTCGTCACCATTGTTTCGACGATTTTCGTGCTGCTGCTGGGAATCCCGGCGGCGTACGCGCTGTCGCTGGCGCCGGTGAAGGGGACGAGCAACGCGCTCGGGTTCTTCCTGTCGACGAAGATGCTGCCGATCGTGGCGGCGATCATCCCGCTGTACGTGATCTCGCAGAACACCCAGCTGCTGGACAACGTGTGGGCGCTGATCATCCTGTACACGTCGATGAACCTGCCGCTGGCCATCTGGATGATGCGATCGTTCTTCCTGGAAGTGCCGCACGAGATGATCGAGGCTGGCCGGATCGACGGCGCGACCCTGCCGGTGCTGCTGCGGAAGATCATCATGCCGGTGGTCGCGCCCGGCGTGGCCGCGACCGCGCTGATCTGCGTGATCTTCTCGTGGACCGAGTTCTTCTACTCGGTCAACCTCACCGCCGCGCGGGCCGGGACGGTGCCGGTGTTCCTGGTCGGGTTCATCACCAGTGAGGGCCTGTACTGGGCGCAGTTGTCCGCGGCCGCCCTGCTCGCATCGCTGCCGGTGATGATCGTCGGCTGGATCGCGCAGAACCACCTGGTCCGCGGCCTCTCCATGGGCGCGGTCAAGTAGCTCTCTGGCGTCGTGGCCGGTCCGTGAAGGCCTCCTTGAGGGACTCAGAGTCCCTCAAGGAGGCCTTCACGGACTTACGCGAGCGACAGCGCCTGACCAGGGCAGATGTGCACGGCGGTGCGGGCGTTCTCTTCCGCCTCTTCCCCCTCGGGCTCGGCGTTCAGCACGATGACCGTGCCGTCGTCCTCGCTCTGGTCGAACAGATCGGGATCGGTGAGCACGCACTGGCCCGCGCCCACACACCTCCCGGTGTCCGCGATGATCTTCATGGCTCCTCCTACCAGGTGACCGGGAGGGCGTGGAGGCCGTAGATCGTCGAGTCGTGCTTGAACGGCAGCTCGTCGACCGGAACGGCGATCCTGATCCCCGGAATACGCCGGAACAACGTATCGAACACGATCTGGAGTTCCATCCGCGCGAGGTTCTGGCCGAGGCACTGGTGCACCCCGAATCCGAACGCGACGTGGTGCCGCGCGCCGCGCTCGATGTCGAAGTCGTCGGGGTTCTCGAAGCCGTCCGGGTCGTGGTTGCCCGCGTTGCTCAGGCCGATGACGCCTTCACCCGCACGGATGAGCGTGCCGCCGATCTCGACGTCCGCCGTCGCGAGGCGTGAGGTCGCCGACTCGGCGATGGTGAAGACCCGCAGGAGTTCCTCGATCGCGGCGAGGGTCTTGCCGGGGTCCGCCTTGATCTTCTCCAGCTGCTCGGGGTTCTCCAGCAGGGTCACCGTGCCGAGCGAAATCATGTTCGCCGTCGTCTCGTGACCGGCGATGAGCAGCAGGAACGCCAGGCCGACGAGTTCGTCGTGGTCGGCGTCGCCCGTCTCCCGCTGCTTGAGGATCTGGCGACCGAGGAGGTCGTCCTCGGTGGCGTTCGCTTCTTTCTTGTCGACGAGCTCGTCGAGATAGTTCTCGAGCTGCTCGAACGCCGCCTGGCGTTCTTCGACGGAGACCTCCCGGCTGAGCAGCTTGGAACTGCAGCCCTGGAAGAATTCGTGGTCCGAATAGGGGACGCCGAGCAGTTCGCAGATCACCAAGGACGGAACCGGCAGCGAAAGCGCCTGGACGAGATCGGCGGGTTTGGGGCCCGCGAGCAGGGCGTCGATATGTTCGTCGACGATCTGCTGGATTCGCGGCTGCAGCGCTTTCATCCGCTTGACCGTGAATTCGCCGACGACATCGCGCCTGGCCTGGCTGTGCTGTGGCGGATCCATCGAGATGAGGGATGCGCGGAACGGCTTGTTCTCGCGCCGGACCGGCCGCTTGACCATCAGCGGGAAATCCGGATTCTGCCGGTCGGAGCTGAAATGCGGGCTGCTCAGCATTTCGCGGATGTCGTCGAGCCTGGTCAAGGCCCAAGCGGTTTGCCCGGAAGGCAGGCCGACCCGTGAAACCGGATTTTCCGTGCGAAGCGCGTCGTATTCCGGCGGTGGCGAAAAGGGGCACTTGCGCATCAGGGGCAAGTTCGCGGTGGTTTCCTCTACGTCGGTCATCGGGTTGTCCTTCCCCAGAATGTCGGGTGGGTTCGGGCGATATCGGACAGGGGGCCCCAAAACGTATGCGGATGGTTTCATTCCGCTTATGCCACCAAGGTACTCAAGCGGAGGCAGGTCGTCCACTCGCGAAGGGGTGGTTTCCCGGGAAGCGTGAAGGGGAGGTCCTCACGTGCGAGAATCACGGGCCTGAAGGACCTTCGAGAGGCGAGGACCATGACAGCCGACCCCGAGACCCGCTTGCGTGCCGACGCGCGCCGGAACCGGGATCAGATCCTGGCCGCCGCGAGACTGATCTTCGCCGCCCAGGGCGCCGAGGTCCCGATGGAGGAGATCGCGCGCTCGGCCGGCGTCGGCGTCGGCACCCTCTACCGGCGTTTCCCGGACCGGGACGCGCTGATCCGGGCGGTCGCCGTCGACAACTTCGACAAGGTCCTCAGGGACGCGAGGGCCGCGAAGGAGCAGGAGTCCTCGGACTGGGACGCCCTGATCCGGCTGTTGCACCAGTCGATGGAGTTGCAGCTGAGCATTCAGCTCGCGATGGTGTCCCCGCGGGCGCTGGTGATCCTCAAGAGCGATCCCGCGATCAAGGCCCTGCGTGACGAACTGCTGGTGGTGCTCGGCGGTTTCGTCCAGGGAGCGCAGGCGGAGGGCAGGCTCCGCAAGGACGTCGCCACCGGTGACGTCGCGATGCTGTTCGCGACGTTGCTGCGGCAGATGCCGGGAAAGAACGGCGAGGTCGCGCGGATGGCGATCCGGCGGTGCATCGGCATCATGATCGACGGTCTGCGGGCCGGGGACAATGAGCCGCTTCCCGGCCGGGCGCTGACCGGGGCCGACCTGGACCCGTGACCCCGGCGCATTCAGCGGACCGAACGCGCCGGGGATAAGAGGTCAGACGCCCAGCGGGTGCCAGACGGTCTTCGCCTCCAGGTACCGCCGCAGCCGCGCGATGTCGGCGTCGGCCGTCCAGTCCGGCTCGGCGTCCGGCACGGTCAGGACACGCTTCACGGTGCCTGCGGCGTCGCGCGCCAGGTCCGCCCGCGCGGACGGCTCCGCGCCTGTCGGGTCGAGGGCGTTGACGTCGCCGTGCGAGGCCAGCCACGAGCCCAGCTCGGACGCCCGGCCGGTCAGGATGTTCGCGACCCCGCCGGGCAGGTCGGACGTCGCCAGGACCTCCGAAAGCGTGATCGCGGGCAGCGGCCTGTCCGCGCTGGAGACGACCACCGCGGTCGAGCCCGTCGCCAGCACCGGGGCCAGCACGCTCACCAGGCCCAGCAGCGACGACTGCTGCGGAGCCAGCACGCCGACCACGCCGGTCGGCTCGGGCACGGTGAAGGAGAAGTACGGACCCGCGACGGGGTTGGCCGCGCCGAGCACGGTCGCGATCTTGTCCGTCCAGCCCGCGTACCAGACCCAGCGGTCGATCGAAGCGTCCACAAGGGACTGAGCCTTCTTCGCCGCGACGCCTTCGGACGCGGACACCTCCGCGACGAACTGCTCGCGACGGCCTTCCAGCATCTCCGCCACCCGGTACAGCACCTGGCCGCGGTTGTACGCCGTCGCCGCCGACCAGCCGCCGAAAGCCTTGCGGGCGGCGGAAACCGCGTCACGGACGTCCTTGCGCGACGCGTGCGAGGCGTTCGCGAGGAACTTGCCCTTGCTGTCGCTGACCGGGTACACGCGGCCCGATTCCGAGCGCGGGAACTTGCCGCCGATGTAGAGCTTGTAGGTCTTGGCTACCGAAATACGGTCAGACATCGAGGTAGGCCTCCAGTCCGGTGCGTCCGCCTTCGCGGCCGAAACCCGACTCCTGGTAGCCGCCGAACGGCGCGGCGGGATCGAAGCGGTTGAACGTGTTGGCCCAGACGACGCCGGCGCGGAGCTGGTTCGCCATCCACAGGATGCGCGAGCCCTTCTCGGTCCAGATACCGGCCGAGAGCCCGTACGGCGTGTTGTTCGCCTTCGTGACGGCCTCGTCCGGCGTGCGGAAGGTCAGCACCGAAAGCACCGGCCCGAAGATCTCCTCGCGGGCGATGCGCATCGACTGCTGCACGTCCGAGAACACCGTGGGGGCGAAGAAGAAACCGCGTTCCGGCACCGGGCACGGGCTGGTCCAGCGCTCCGCCCCTTCGGCGTCGCCGGATTCCACCAGGCCCTTGATCTTCGCGAGCTGCTCGGCCGAGTTGATCGCGCCGATGTCGGTGTTCTTGTCCAGCGGGTCGCCCAGCCGCAGCGTCGAGACGCGGTGGCGCAGCTTGTCCATCAGCTCCTCGGCGATGGACTCCTGCACCAGCAGCCGCGAACCCGCGCAGCAGACGTGGCCCTGGTTGAAGAAGATCCCGTTGACGATCCCCTCGACGGCCTGATCCAGCGGAGCGTCATCGAAGACGACGTTCGCCGCCTTGCCGCCCAGTTCCAGCGTCAGCTTCTTCGCGGTGCCCGCGATCTGGCGCTGGATGGCCTTGCCGACCTCGGTCGATCCGGTGAAGGCGACCTTGTTGACGTCGCCGTGGCCGACCAGCGCGGCGCCGATGTCCCCGGCGCCGGGCAGGATGTTGACCACGCCCGGCGGGAGTTCGGCCTGCTGGCAGATCTCCGCGAACACCAGCGCGGTCAGCGGCGTGGTCTCCGCCGGCTTGAGCACCACGGTGTTGCCGGTGGCCAGCGCGGGCGCGATCTTCCACGCCAGCATGAGCAGCGGGAAGTTCCACGGGATGACCTGGCCCGCGACGCCGAGCGGCTTCGGGTTCGGTCCGTAGCCCGCGTAGTCGAGCTTGTCGGCCCAGCCGGCGTGGTAGAAGAAGTGCGCGGCGGCCGTCGGCACGTCGGAATCGCGTGATTCCTTGATCGGCTTGCCGTTGTCGAGGCTTTCCAGAACGGCCAGCTCCCGCGACCGCTCCTGGATCAGGCGCGCGATGCGGAACAGGTACTTGGCGCGCTCGGAGCCCGGCATCTTGGACCAGACAGTGTTGTACGCCTTGCGCGCGGCCTTGACCGCGATGTCCACATCGGACACCGACGCGGTGCCGACCTCGGCGAGCACCTCTTCGGTGGCCGGGTTGATCGTCTTGAGCGGCTCACCCGAGCCGTCGACGAACTCGCCGTTCACGAACGGCCGGTAATGCGGTTTGAGGTTCGCGAGGTCGCGCGATTCGGGCGCGGGCGCGTACTCGAAGATGCCCATGGATCAGTCCACCGTCACGTAGTCGGGGCCGCTGTAGTGGCCGTCGGCCTGGGTGCGGCGCTGCAGCAGGAGGTCGTTGAGCAGGCTGGACGCCCCGAAGCGGAACAGGTCCGGGTTCAGCCACTGCTCGCCGGCGACCTCGTGCACCGCGACCAGGTACTTGATCGCGTCCTTGGTCGTCCGGATGCCACCGGCGGGTTTGACGCCGCGCAGTTCACCGGTCTGGACGAACCAGTCGCGGACGGCCTGCAGCATGACGTGGGTGACCGGCAGCGTCGCGGCGGGCGACACCTTGCCGGTGGAGGTCTTGATGAAGTCGCCGCCTGCCAGCAGCGCGAGCCAGGACGCGCGGCGGACGTTGTCGTAGGTGGCCAGCTCACCGGTTTCGAGGATGACCTTGAGGTGAGCGCTGCCACAGGCGGCCTTGATCGCCTGGATCTCCTCGAAGACCTCCAGGTAGCGGCCCTCCAGGAAGGCGCCGCGGTCGATCACCATGTCGATCTCGGCGGCTCCGGCGTCGACGGCGATCTTGGTGTCGGCCAGCTTGATCTCGCGGCTCGTGCGGCCTGCCGGGAACCCGGTGGCGACACTCGCGACGTGGATGCCGGTGCCGCGCAGCGCCTCGACAGCCGTCTCGACCATGTCCGGGTACACGCATACGGCCGCCACCTGCGGGGTGTCCGGGCGTTCCGGGTCCGGCCGCTTGGCCTTCGCGGCGAGCGCGCGGACCTTGCCACGGGTGTCGGCGCCTTCGAGGGTCGTCAGGTCGACCATCGAAATGGCGGTGTCGATCGCCCAGAGCTTGGCGGCCTTCTTGATGCTGCGCGTGCCGAGGCCCGCGGCCCGCTGCTCGACGCCGACCTGGTCGACACCAGGCAGCCCGTGCAGGAACCGGCGCAGGCTCGCCTCGTCGCGAGTCGCGTCCGTCAGCGGCGACGGGGTTGCCGTCGCCGCCGACGAGCTGGTCGTAGCTGTCATACGGGTGAGTGTAAGCGGCCTACAAGCTGGGCACCGGGGCCTGGGCGGCGGCCATGGCCGAGGGCACCGCCGGGGCGCAGAACTCGGCGATCATCGGCAGCTGACGCTTCAGCGCGGCGTCCGGCGACGCGGTGAGGTCCACGGTGGCCAGTGTGGAGACGTTCTTGCCGGACTCGTCGTGGAAGCTGAGGGTGTTGTACCCCGGCAGGTCACCGCCGTGGCCCCAGACGACGTGATCCTCCGCGCAGGCACCGGCGGTCTTGAGGTTCAGCTTCATCAGGCCGAGGCCGTATTCGAGGGCGCCGCCCGCCGGGACCGTCTTCTTCATCTGGGTGAGCAGGTCCGCGGGCAGCAGACGGCCGCCGAGCAGGGCCTCGAAGAAGCGGTTGAGGTCCTTGCCCGAAGAGACGATGTCACCCGCGCCGAAGTAGCGCGAGTAGTTGTAGGTGGTGATGTCGGTGAGGCCGCGCGGCGCGTCGTACAGCTGCTCGTAGCCGTGGGCGGCCGCCCCGATCAGGAAGGGGAAGTCGCGCGGGAGCGACGTGTCGCGCAGGTGCAGCGGGCCGGTGATGCGTTCGGCCAGCGCGCGTTCCAGCGGCTTCCGGGTGGTCTTCTCGACCAGCAGGCCGAGGATGTTGTAGCCGGTGTTGGAATACGCCCAGCTCGTCCCCGGCTTGAACAGCAGCGGCTGCTTCGAGGTGCTCAGCCGGATCTCGTCGTCGCTGTCGAAGTGCTCGAAGCGTTCGGCGTCGATCTCCGGCAGCGACGCCCAGGAATCCTCGGGGAGCAGGTCACGCGGCATTCCGCTGGTGTGCTGCAGCAGCTGGCGGACGGTGATCGGCTCCGGATACGGCAGCAGCCCCGGCAGGTAGCGCTGCACGGGTTCGTCCAGTCCGACGCGCTTTTCGGCGACGAGCTGCAGGACGAGTGTCGCGACGAACACCTTGGAAACACTCGCGACCCGCCAGCGTCCCGAGGCGTCCGGCTTGCCCTGCCTGTCGATCTTCGCGACGCCACTGACGCCGCGGAAATCGTCGGCGACGGCGACCATGCCCGGAATGCCCGCGGCGACGGCAGCGTCCATCGCGGCCTGGCGCGGATCGGTCTTCCCGGCGGCGGACGCCGGGAAGGCGGTGACGGAAAGCGTTACGGCACAAGCGATGGCGACGAAACTTCGGCGCATGATTCGAATCCCCCGATTCGGCTCAGATTTCGATTTCAGGTACTTCTTTCTTACGTGGCTTCCGCTTGACGACGACGCCGCCCCAGAACGCCAGGCCGGTGATCTTCACCGTCGGCGCGGTCGGCGGTGCGGCAGGTGTCCCGGCGCGGTCCTCCAGCTCGAAGGCGCCCATGAAGCCGATTCCGGTGACGTCCACGTTGATGTCGTCGGGCACGATGATGTCGATCCCGCCCATGATCGCGACCGCGGTGATCGTCGTGTGCTTCTCGGCGAACCGCGCGTTCCTCAGGTCGAGGTCGGCGCCGCCCCAGAACGCGAAACTGTTGTGCTGCGGCGGGACGACCCAGCTGCCCTTGCGGGAGACGCCGGACATGACGGCGATCGAGGCGCCGGAGCCCGGATGCCCGCCGATGCGGTCGTCGGGCAGGCCCAGCGCACGCGACGTCGCGGGTTCGATCGCCGACCGTGACTGCTGCGGCAGGTCCGCGGTGACCGGTTTCAGGTCCCCGACGGTCTTGGCCGCGTAAACGACGGTGAGCCGCTCTTCCAGCTCGTTGATGGTGATGCGCCCTTCGGACATCGCCGCGTGCAGCACCTGCGCGACCTGCTCGCGGTCGGCGTCGGAGATGCGCATCTGTTCGGGTCCTGGCAAGGCCGGCTCTTCGCTCACCCGCAGGAGCCTAGCGCCGGTGAGAGGGCCGGACGTCCATCTTATGGCCGACAGTGGCATTCTCCCGTGATGGGGAACTCACTACCCGGAGCCTTGGAGCTGCCGGACGGGGTGAAGGTACGGGGACGGGGCCTGGGTCGGCCCTGGCCAGACGGGCCTTCGCCGGATTTCGGGCTGTATCTCGGTGGCGCGAAGCTGCGCCGGAAGCACGACCACAAAATGGACTGGGAGCGGGCGTGGATCCGCTGGCCGGACTTCCTGCTGCCGACGGACTGGGCGGACGCGCGACGGCGGATCGTGGACCTGCACGAGCGCGCGGCGGCGGGGGAAGGTGTCGAGGTCGCCTGTTACGGCGGTCTCGGGCGGACCGGGACCGTGCTGTCCTGTCTGGCCACGCTCGGTGGGCTGACCGCCGAGGAGGCCGTGGCCTGGGCGCGGGCGAACCACGACAAGCGTTCGGTGGAGACACCGTGGCAGCGCCGCTGGGTCGGCTGGTTCGCGCGGCAGGCCTGAGGAGATAAATTGACCGGCATGGATGTGCACGTCGTTGATCACCCGCTGGCCAAGGCCAGGCTCTCCACCATGCGCGACGCGCGCACCGACAGCGCCGCCTTCCGCGCGGCGCTGCACGAACTGACCGTCATGCTGGTCTACGAAGCCACGCGCGAAATGCCCGTGCGGATCGAGCGGATCCACACGCCCGTGGCGCGCACCGACGGTTACGCGCTGGCGAGCCCGCCGCTGCTGGTGCCGGTGCTGCGGGCCGGGCTGGGCATGGCGGACCAGGCGCACAAGCTGATCCCGGACGCCCAGATGGGCTTCGTCGGCCTCGCCCGCGACGAGGAGACGCTCAAGCCGACGCCGTACCTCGAGTCGCTGCCCGAATCGCTCGCCGACCGCCCGGTGCTGGTGCTCGATCCGATGCTGGCGACCGGCGGATCGATGGAGTACACGATCCGGCTGCTGACCGGCCGGGGCGCCACCGACGTCACCGCGATCTGCGCGCTCGCGGCGCCCGAGGGCATCGCGCACCTGGAGAAGACCGGGCTGCCGCTGCGTGTGGTGACCGCGAGCATCGACGAGCGGCTGAACGACTCCGGCTTCATCGTGCCGGGGCTCGGGGACGCCGGGGACCGGCAGTACGGCGCGGTCTGACGTTTTTCGCAACCCCCCCGCCGTTGACGGCCACTGAATGATGTGACCAGAACAGCGACCGGATCGGCGGGGGTGCCGGTGGACTCGTGCGAACCTCCTCCCGGCAGGAGCGACACGGAGCTTTGGCAGACGGCGGCGGGCGGTGATCACACCGCGTTCACCGAGCTGTTCGAACGCCACGTCCAGTCCGTGTGGAATCACGCGTATCGGCTGACGGGGTCTTGGGCGTCGGCCGAAGACCTGACGTCCACCACGTTCCTCACCGCCTGGCGGCGCAGGGCGGACATCACGCTCATCCGCGAGAGCGCACTGCCCTGGCTGTACACCGTCGTGGGGAATCTCGCGCGGACCGAACACCGCAGCTCCGGGCGGCGGCTCCGGCTCGTCCGGCGGCTGCCGGAACCCAGGACGGTGTCCGACCACGCCGACACCGTCGTCGATCAGCTCGACGGCGAAGAGCGCCTCCGGCAGGTGCTCGCCTTGGTCGCGAAGCTGCCCAAGTCACAACGTAAGTCCGTCGAACTCTGCCTTCTCGGGGATCTCTCCCTTTCCGACGCCGCTGAACTGCTCGGTGTCGCCGAGGTGACCGTTCGCGCCCACATCTCGCGGGCCCGCGCGCAGCTGCGGGCTGCCCTGGAGGAGAAATGACCGACGACCTCGGCCTGCCCGGCAGGCGTGAACTCCCTCCGGAAGTGCTGGACACCCTGCGGATGTCGTTGCGGGAGGGGATGGGAAAACCGCCGCGGCGGCGATGGCCGGTCGTCGCCGTCGCGGCTGCCGTCGTCCTGGTCCTCGCGGGCGCGCTGGTCACGACCGTGCTCATCCGTGAGCCGGACGGACCGGCGGTCGCTTCGGACCCCGACTTCGCCCTGGACCTGCCGAAGGCGATCCCGGCGATGGACCGCTGCTGGGCGGCGATCCAGAAACAGAACCGGACGGCGAACTTCCCCGCGCGGGACGAATGGGTGCCGCAGTTCACCGTCGCTCCGTACTGGACACCCGTCACGGTCGTCGCGGTGAAAGGGGGAGACAAGGTCTTCTTCTGCGAGACCACGTTGATCACCGTGACGGTCTCCGATCCCGCCGCCGCCCCGCTCTACGCCACCGGCACCAAGACCGCCGCCTTGTTGACGAGCCGTTACGGGACGGTCGCGGGCGTTGCGGACCCCGGATGGGAGAAAATGGTGATCTACTCCCGGACCGCGGACGGGACCGGATCGACCGACGTGAACGTCTTCCGGAACGGGAACCTGTTCGTGATGATTTCGCAGAGCATCCCGTCGCGGACGACGTACTCGGTCGGGCCGTACCCAGGGGCACCTGGTGACGGGAGCGGTGTCGGGCCGTACGCCCTGCGGCCCGCGCCCGATCCGGCGGTGACGGACATCGATCGCATCCCGCCTTCGGTGCCGGCGCGGGACACACCAGCCGGTGAGTTCTTCAACACCTGCGTGCGGGGGGCGACCGAACCGCTGCCCGACGAGGACGCCTACGAGGTCGGCACGCTGCTCGAAGGCGATGACGTGAAGGTGGTCGTCGCACGGCTCGGTGACAGGGCCGCCGTCTGTCAGGGCGGGCTCGGCTATCACGACGGGAAGAGCGAGTACTACCGCGTCTTCCAGGACATGGATGCTCGCGCCGACCCCCGGCCGGTGCGCACCCTGTTCGCCGAAACGCTCGGCGCTGCCGAACAGGGCGGGAGCGGCCGCGGGAAGACCCCGTTCATCGGGATCGTGCCCCAGGCCGCGGCCACGGTGAAGCTCGATTTCGGGGCGGGAAGAAAGGTCGACGCCGTGGTCACCGCGGGGACGTTCGCGGTGTGGCGACCGGAAGACGTCAACCCGGCGGACCCGAACGCGAAGGTGGGCATCGTCGTCCTCGACGCCGCAGGAAAGACGCTCCACCAGGGCACCCTGCCACTCTCGTGACCCCTGCCGCTCCACGTTCCCAGGGGCCTCGGGGGCAGACAGTGTGGTCCGTGAAGGACTTCGGCGGCGGCAGCGCGGAGCGGCGAGGGGTGGGGTGCGGGGGTCAGCGGCGCAGCCAGCCGGAGGCGTTCGCCCGCAGCGCGGTCTCGTAGGCCGCGCTCACGGTGAACTCGTCCGGCAGGTTCCCGGTCAGCTCCAGCGACACGAGTCCGTGCACGAATCCCCAGCAGGCCACGGTGACGACCTCGGGCGGCACGTCGAGGAAGACGCAGTCGGCGACGGCCGTCCGGATCGTCTCCTCCAGCGGCGCCATCGTCGCGCGAGCCTGATCGGACGTCTCCTCCGCCGGCTCGAAACCCGGCACCGACTTCGTGAACATGATCGCGTAGAGGTGCGGATCGGCCAGCGCGCTCTCGCGGTACGCGACGCCGAGCCGCACGAGATCCTCGACCGGGTCACCGCTCAGCGAGACCCCGGACATCCGCAGGCCGAAGCGGCGGAAACCCTCGGCGAAGAGGGCACCGACCAGATCCGTCTTCCCGCCGAAGAGTGAATAGACCGCGGTGGTGGACGTGCCGACGTCGGCGGCCAGTTTGCGGAGGCTGAGGGCCTTCGGGCCGTCGGCCGAGATGAGCTCACCGGCGCGGTCCAGCAGTTTCAGCCGGAGGTTCTCGTCGTGCGTCCTGGGACGGGGCATGATCGAAGCGTATCGCAACGCTGTTATCAATCGCTCGGATTCGGAGTTGACCTGGAGCGCACTCCAGGTCGTACTGTCGTTCACATGAGCTACTCGATAGCGGAAGCCGCGCGACGTAGCGGACTGTCCATCGACACTCTCCGGTACTACGAGCGCATCAAACTCGTCGAGCCCCCGGCGCGGGACGCCGCGGGGCGCCGCGCCTACACCGACGAGGACCTCGGGTGGCTGGGGTTCCTGACCAAGCTGCGCCTGACCGGCATGCCCATCAAGCGCATGCGGGAGTACGCCTCCCTGCGCCACCACGGGGCGGCGAGCGCGGGGCGGCGCAAGGCGATCCTCGTCGACCAGCGCACTTCGGTCGCCGACCGGATCGCCGAGTTGCAGGCCTGCCTCGACATCCTCGACTACAAGATCGACCACTACGACCAGGTGGAGCGCAGCGTGCTCGGCATCGGCGCCACCGTGGAGGGAATTTCAGCGTGATCAGCACCAGGAGGCTCGGCGGTCTGGAAGTCGGGGCGCAGGGGCTCGGCTGCATGGGGATGAGCCAGGCCTACGGCGTCCGTGACGACGACACGGAGTCGATCGCCACCGTCCACCGTGCCCTCGAACTGGGCGTGACCCTGCTCGACACCGCGAACGTCTACGGCGCCGGCGCGAACGAAGAGCTGGTCGGCCGGGCGATCGCGGGCAAGCGGGACCAGGTCGTGCTGGCGACCAAGTTCGGCATCGTATGGGACAAGGACGGCGGGATGTCCGCTCGCGGCGACGCGGCGTACGTCAAGCAGAGCTGTGAAGAGTCCCTTCGCAGGCTGAACGTCGACCACATCGACCTCTACTACCAGCACCGCGTCGATCCGAACACGCCGATCGAGGAGACCTGGGGCGCGCTCGCGGAGCTGGTCGAGGAGGGCAAGATCCGCTTCGCCGGGATCTCCGAGGCCAGTGCCGGGACGATCCGTCGCGCGCACGCCGTCCACCCGGTGACGGCGCTCCAGAGCGAATGGTCGCTGTGGACGCGCGGCATCGAAGGCGAGATCCGGTCGACCACCCGCGAGCTGGGGATCGGCGTCGTGCCGTTCTCGCCGCTCGGCCGCGGTTTCCTCACCGGCAGCGTGACGTCGGTGAAGGACCTTCCGGAGGACGACCTGCGCTGCGGGCTGCCCCGGTTCGCCGAGGGCAACTTCGAGCGCAACATGGCGATCGTCGAGGCGCTGCGCGCGCTGGCCGAGCAGAAGGGCGTCACCGCCGGACAGCTCGCGCTGGCCTGGGTGCAGGCCCAGGGTGACGACGTCGTGCCGATCCCCGGCACCAAGCGGCGCAAGTACCTCGAAGAGAACGCCGCCGCCGCGGAGCTGGAACTGTCCGAAGTGGACATCGAGGCCATCGAAAAGGCCGCGCCCGTCGAGGCGATCGCCGGGGAACGGTACCCGGAGCGGCTCGCCCGCGCGGCCGGTAAATAGAACCAGAGAATTGCGAGAGAGAAATCATGACGGGTTCCACCCTGCCCGCACGCAGGCTCGGCACGCTGGAAGTCGGCGCGCAGGGGCTCGGCTGCATGGGCATGAGCGAGTTCTACGGCCAAGGTGACGACACCGAATCGATCGCGACGATCCACCGCGCGATCGACCTCGGCGTGACCCTGCTCGACACCGCCGACATGTACGGCTTCGGCCGCAACGAGGAACTGGTCGGCCGCGCGCTGGCAGGCAAGCGGGACCAGGTCGTGCTGGCGACCAAGTTCGGCGTCGTCCGTGACGAGGCCGACCCATCGAAGCGCGGGATCCGCGGCGACGAGTTCTATGTGCGGCAACAGGTCGAGGCGTCGCTGCGCCGGTTGAACGTCGACCACATCGACCTCTACTACCAGCACCGCGTCGACCCGGACGTGCCGATCGAGGAGACCGCGGGCGCGCTGTCCTCGCTGGTCGAGCAGGGCAAGATCCGGCACATCGGATTGTCCGAGGCGGGTCCGGAGACGATCCGGCGGGCGCACGCCGTGCATCCGGTGACGGCGGTGCAGACCGAATGGTCGCTGTGGTCACGCGACATCGAGAACGAGGTCGTGCCGGTCTGCCGTGAGCTCGGTATCGGGCTGGTGCCGTATTCCCCGCTGGGCCGCGGTTTCCTCACCGGCCGCTTCAAGTCCAAAGAGGACTTCGAGGACGGCGACTTCCGGCAGACGATCCAGCCGCGGTTCGCCGAGGGCAACCTGGAGCGGAACCTGGCGATCGTCGAGGCGCTGCGCGCGCTGGCCGAGCAGAAGGGCGTCACCGCCGGACAGCTCGCGCTGGCCTGGGTGCAGGCCCAGGGCGACGACGTCGTGCCGATTCCGGGAACGAAGCGGCGCAAGTACCTCGAAGAGAACGTCGCGGCCGTCGGCCTGAAGCTGACCGCCGAGGACGTGGCCGCGATCGAGGCGGCGGTCCCGGCAGACGCGATCGCGGGGGAGCGCTACCACGAAGCGTCCATGAAGACGCTGTCACGCTGACCCTGACTCGCGTGCTCAGGAACGTCACACGCGTGTTTGGAGCCGGATCATCGTGATCCGGCTCCAAACACGCGAGTCACGTTGTCAGAGCAGGGAATTGACCGCCGAGACCACGCCGTCGACGGCGACGGTCTGCTGCTCACGGGTCGCGAGACCGCGGACGGTCACGTTCCCGGCGTCCCAGTCCTCCTGGCCGACGATCACCACGGCCCGCGCCCCGGCCTTGTCGGCGCGGGTGAGTTCCTTGCCCAGCTTGCGGAGCTCGACGGGGGTGGACGTGCGCAGACCGGCCTTGCGCAGCCGTCCCGCGACCTCGCGCGCGGCGTCGGTGAGCTCTTCGACCACCGGGATCACCACGACATCGGTCTCACTGCGCGGTTTCGGGGTCAGGCCGTGGGTGTCGAGGAAGTCGATCAGCGTGACGTCGCCCATGCCGAAGCCGATGCCGGGGATCTGCTGCGACGTGAACAACGACGCGAGGTCGCTGTACCGGCCGCCGCCGAAGAGGGCACGGCGGTTCTCCGGCGAGGTGTCGAAGACCTCGAACACGGTCGACGTGTAGTACGCGAGCCCGCGCACGATCATCGGGTCGAACGTGATCAGGTCCGCGGCGCCGCTGTTCAGCACCTTCACCAGATTCGAGTTCTCCTTGACCTGCTCGGGCAGCTCGTCGAGCAGCGCGGTGCCGGACGACAGGATCTCGGCCAGCTTCTCGAACTGCTTCTCGGTCAGGCCGATCTCGGTCGCGGTGTCGCTCAGCTTCGTGCGGTCCGACTTCTCCCAGCGGTCCACCAGGGTGAACACCTGCGGCAGCTGCTCCGCGGTCACGCCGACGATGTCGGTGAGCGCCGAAGAGAGCAGGTTCCGGTCGTTCGCCCGCACCTGGAACATGTCCGGGGTGGCCCCGAGCGCGCTCATCATGTCGTGGACGAGCTCGAAGATCTCGATCTCGCAGTTCGCGCTGTCCGAACCGAAGATGTCCGCGTTGATCTGCCAGTGTTCGCGGACCCGCCCGCGCTGCGGCCGCTCGTAGCGGTGGCAGTTCGGGTGGCTGTACCAGCGCACCGGGAACTGCAGCGACTTGGCGTTGCCCGCGATCATCCTGGCGACCGACGGGGTCATCTCCGGGCGCAGCGCGAGCCGCTCGCCGCCCTTGGTGGTCAGCGTGTACAGCTGCTGGTCCGCGATCTCCTGCCCGGACTTCCGCTCGTAGATCTCGGCGGGTTCGAGGATCGGCCCGTCGTAGCGGAGGAAACCCCGCAGTTCGAGCACGTCGTAGAGATGGCCGAACACCTGCGTCCGGACGGACATCTCGGCGGGCAGGAAGTCGCGGGTCCCCTTGGCGGGGGCTGTCGGCAGGTATTCAGGCACGTCAGCAAGCTTAACGAGCGGTCGCCACCGCTTTTGTCAGGGGAAGGCGACGCCGTACGCGGTGGTCAGGATCGCGGCCCCGAGCAGGACGGCGCCGGCGCTGGTGACCCGTCCGCCGAGCTTGCCCTTGTTCGGCAGCAGGTGCAGGAAGAAGCCGCCGGACTGGGCGAGCACGCCGAACAGCAGCAGGAAGCAGACGATCCACCGCGCGGTGCCCGGCAGCCCGGTCTGCCCGAGGATCTGCAGCGCGACCAGCGCCAGGACCAGCAGGACACCGGCGTGGGCGTGCCCGGCGCGGAACATCCCGCGCTGGTGTTCGGTCAGTTTCTTGTCGCGCAAGACGCCCATCAGCGCGTAGCCGCCGTACATCACCGTCGGCAGCGAAACGAGCGCGATGACGGTGAACAGCCTGATCGGGCCTTCCATGGGTTTTCCCTTCGCAGTGGGGTGCGAAGGGAACGATAACACTGTTTTAAAACGTTGTCACCAAACCTTGCGTCCCACTTTGGCGGCCGTGGCCGGGGTGTCGTCCGTCTGATCACGTGTGCCGTCCATCCAGTCACACGTGCCGTCCACTCGGTCACGCGAAAGTGCCTAGCCCGAATCGCCCCTCACGACCGACCCGCGGGCGAGCACCAGGCGCGGGTTCCGGAGTGCGGAAAGGTCGGCGAGCGGATCGCCGTCGACCACCAGGACGTCGGCGCTCAGGCCGGGGGCGAGCCGTCCGGTGACGGCGCCGAGGCCGAGTCCGGCGGCGCTGTCCTCGGTCGCGATCTCGAGGATCCGCCGCCTGCCGAAACCGAGCCATTCGTAGAGTTCGAGGGCGCCGACGGGATCGTCGAAGACCGAACCGGGCAGCCCCGCGTCCGTCCCCGCCAGGAGCGGGACCCCCAGTTCCTCCAGCCAGGACAGCCTGCCGTAGACGGTTTTCGCGAGTTCCTCGCCCATGCGCTCGGCGAGCGTCCGCCAGTTGCGGCTGCTGGTCGAACACGCCGCGATGCCTTCGGCCGCCATGCGTTTGGCGACGTCTTCACGCCGGTCCTGTCGTTGCGGGCCGGTCATCCACGTGCAGTGCTCGATCGTGGCCACCCCCGCCTCGACCGACGCCTCGATCGCGTCCGCGCCGTGGGCGTGCGCCGCGACCGGGAGCCCGTGGCCCGCCGCGTGTTCGACGATCAGGCGCAGGGTCCGGACGTCGAACTGGGACTCCCACATGTCCGCGCCGCCCTCGGTGATCTGGCCGCCGCTGGCCATCACCTTGATCACGTCGGCGCCGTCGGCCGCGTTGGCGTCGATCACGGCCCGGACGGAGTCGTCGTCGCCGACCTCGCCGCCGAAGAAGTGGCAGTGTCCATTGAGGACTGTCAGGGGTGATCCCGCGGTCAGCAGCCGCGGAGCCGCGGTGCCCTCGGCGTCGAGTTCCGCCCGGACCCGTGCGCCGAGGGCGTCGCGATCGCCGAGGTCCCGCACGGTCGTGACGCCGCTGCGCAGCAGCTGTCCCAACCGGTCCTTGGCGCCCGCGCGGAGAGCTGTGTCGTCGCTCGCCAGGAAGTTCGGCAGCATCTCGCGAGTGGCGTCGAAAGCCAGGTGCACATGGGCGTTGACCAGACCGGGCAGCACGGTCGCGCCGGGGAAGTCGAGCCGTTCGGCGTCCGGTGCCGCCTGTGCCACGACCTCGGCGCGCGGTCCCGCCGCGAGGATCCGGCCGTCCTCGACGAGAACGGCGCCGTCCCGGACGGGGGTGCCCGGCCGCGGCAGGATCCGGTCCGCGGTAAGGAGAAGCTGCAAGGTCACGCCTCGTTCCGGGATACGGCGGCCGACAGCGCGAGCAGGGGCCGCACGTCGGATTCGATGTCCGAGGCGCCGCCGGGGAGCACGAGTTTCGCCCGCCCGTCGGTCTCCTCGCCCGCGGTCTGCCTGGCGATCGCCGTCTTCAGCGCGTCCGCCGCCGCCCGCGGATCGTCGGCGGCGAGGGCGGTGAGATCGGTTTCCAGATAGGGGCTCAGCTGCACGAGCCCGTCCCGGATCTCGATCACCCGGCGGTAGTACCGGCGGTGGACCGTGCGCGGGCGCCACCGTTCCCACACCCC
The DNA here is from genome assembly GCF_000384215.1 of Amycolatopsis alba DSM 44262. NCBI lineage: Bacteria > Bacillati > Actinomycetota > Actinomycetes > Pseudonocardiales > Pseudonocardiaceae > Amycolatopsis > Amycolatopsis alba. The sequence continues at coordinate 4,682,580 of NZ_KB913032.1, forward strand.
CTGCGGTGTCGTCCGGAGCACGATGTTCGGGTAGATCTCCGCCAGCGCGGTCCACAGGGGCGTGAGCCGTTCGTGGTGCAGCCGGTGCTGGCGGCGGCGTCGCAGCGCGGCGAACCGGGCGCGGGCGCCGGGATAGGTGACCCCGGCGAGGAAGAGCACGATCCCGAGGAGCACCAACGGGACGGCGACGGCGAGCAGAAGCGGGATCGACGGCCCGAACGCCCAGGCGATCACGATGTAGAGCGCGCGGAAGACGCTGCCCACCGAGAGAGCGATCAGCCCGGCGGCACTGAGTTTCAGCCCGGTCCGCAGATGGCGGTCCGCGGTGCGGATGTACCGGAAGATCCACCAGGCGCAGGCGGACAGGCCGTAGATCAGGTACAGCCCGGCGCCCAGGTAGAACAGCGCCACGCCGGGTTCGTGCACGAGCTTCGGGCTCAGCGCGAGCCCGCGCGCCTCCGGCGGGGTGACGGCCATCGCGACCAGCATCAGCGCGATCGCGCCGGACAGCGGGAGCAGTTCGAACAGGACCCGTCCCGGTCTGCGCGGGCCCAGCGCGGAGCCGAGGAAGACGATCAGCAGCGCGCAGACCCCGACGGCGAGCAGGACGTTGTTGACCAGCCGTCCGGTGCCTTTGCCGGTCAGCCCGTCGAGCCAGCCCGAAATGACCTTCTGCTGCGCGAGGAAGGAACCCGCGACACAGATGATCGTGATGGTGATCGCCCAGTTCGGCAGGACCCGCGGCGCCCGGTACGTCTGGTAGATCCGCCAGGCGAGCGCCGTCGCGAACAGCGCCATCGCCACGACGTTGAGAGGGGAGAACAGTGCGTTCACAGCCACCCTTGATGGTCGCCCAGCGCGCCTTGGACGCGGCGGACGTCATCGTCGTCGGCGCGACGGGGAATCGTGTAGTTCAAGACCGACGCCCATTCGAGGATGATGGTCGCCACGGTCTCGGCTTCCCATTCGTGCGCCTCATCGTAGGAGGTGCGGCGCAAGGCACGGTGTACGGCGTCGCCGTCGAGACCGGTGGCGGGGCCGCGCAGGAAGTCGGCTGGCTGGGCGTCGCCGCCGGGGTGGTGATCGGCGAGCATATGCCCGAGTTCGTGCAGGATGATGTGGTCCTGATGGGACTTCGTGGTCTCCTGCTGGAAGAAGATGTAGTCCGCCGAGCCGGTGGCGATCCAGCAGCCGAACGGGCCGGGGACCTCCAGCGGATACGGCATCAGCCGGATCGGCCTGCCGCGTTGCTCGCCGAGCCGCTCACACAGCACGCCGACGTCGAGTGGCGGCTCGATGTCGAGGTTGTTCAGCATCTTGCGGCAGCGCTTGCGGAGCTCCCGTTCCTTCATCGGCTCTCGCCCGGCTGGTCGCGCTCGGCCCGTTCGTACCGCTCGACGAGTTCCAGCAGGTCCATGACCTGACGCCGTCCTTGCGGGGAGAGTTCCTGCGCGCGCATGGCCATGAGCTTCGCCTCTCCCGTGGGTTGTGGTTCCTCTTCGTCGAAGAAGTAGGTGACCGGGACCCCGAACAGCCTCGCCAGCGCTTCGACGTAATGGATCTTCGGGTTGATCCGCTTGCCCGTGGCGAGCTGCTGGAGATACGCGGGCGACATGGCGGGCCCGCCCGCGCGATCGATCGCCGCGGACAGCTCGCGATAGCTGTGCGGGGCGCCTTCGTCCGCGCGCGCCGAGTCGATCAGCGCGCTCAGTTTCCGGGCGAAGGTGTGGTCCGGCGACATGATCCCCCCATCCGTTCTGTAGTCGGAGTGTAACGCGATTCGGGCTGTCCGCAGCTGTTGACAGCATGTGTATGCAGTGGTTTACAGTTGTCAGGCGGTTTCGTGCCGCGTTCCGGCCTCTCGCTCCGGAATCCGTGCCCTGGGGGTGTACGGACACCGGAGTGAGAGGCGTTTTTCCAGGCGAGTGCACAAGATCGTGCCGGATGTAGTACGCTTGGTCAGTCGAGGTTGATCGCCATCACGGCGAACCCTTGACCTAGGCCTGTTGCCGGAGGTCGACCCCCAGGGCTTCCGGTGACAGGCCCCTTACTTTTCCGGCCGGGTCAGGGCATGAGAGTGGCGGCGAGGGTGCCGCCCAGTTCGAAACAGGCCGCCAAATCCGCTTTGCCCGGTTCTCCCGTCACGAGGACCGGCGAAGCCGCGCGTTCCCAGCCGAGGCCGGTGGCGATGCTCTCGATCCCCCGCACGGTGCCCGCGGTGTCGTTGTTGCCGTGCACGAAGAACCCGAACGGCCTCCCGCGCGTGGAATCCAGGCACGGGTAGTAGACGGTGTCGAAGAAATGTTTCAGCGCGCCCGACATGTAGCCGAGATTCGCCGGGGTGCCGAGCAGGTAGCCGTCCGCGTCGAGGACGTCGGGCACGGTCGCGCCCAGCGCCGGACGGCGCACGACGTCGACGCCCTCGACGTCGGGATGATTCGCGCCGGAGAGCACGGCTTCGAACATCGCCTGCGTCGAGGGCGACGGCGTGTGGTGGACGATCAGCAGCTTGGGCATGTCAGGCCAGGCGGGACTCGATGTCGGCCCGGAGCGCGGCCAGCCGGGCGTTCGCGGCGGTGCGCGCCTCGGCGAGATCGCCGGAAACCGGCTCCTTCACCTGCAGGTACGCCTTCAGCTTCGGCTCGGTTCCGGAAGGCCTGATGACGACGCGCAGGCCTTCTCCGGTCAGGCGCAGGACATCGGCGTCGGGCAGGAGATCCTCCATGGTGACGGCGGTGCCGCCCAGCGACGCCGGGGGAGTGGCGCGCAGGCCGGCCATCAGCTTCTCCCGCACCGACAGATCGGTGACCCGCAGCGAGACCTGATCCGTCACGTGCACGCCGTGCTTCACGGCCAGTTCGTCGAGGACGTCCAGCGGCCCGCGGCCCGCCGCGCGCAGGGAAGCGCTCAAACCGGCGGCGAGCACGGCGGCGGAGATGCCGTCCTTGTCGCGGACGAAACCAGGGTTCACGCAGAGACCGAGCGCCTCTTCGTAGGCGAACACGAGCCCGTCGCCCGCGCGGACCAGCCATTTGAAGCCGGTCAACGTCTCCGCGTAGCGCGCGCCGAACTCCTTCGCGACTTCGCCGAGCATCGACGACGACACGATCGTCGTGGCCACCAGCGGATCCACGCTGTCTACAGTGGACAGAACGTGCCAGCCGAGCAGAACGCCGGTCTCGTCGCCCCGCAGCATCCGCCACGAACCGTCCCGTTCGCGCACGCCCAGCGCGCACCGGTCGGCGTCGGGGTCGAGCGCGATCGCCAGCTCGGCGTCCACTTCGGACGCCAGCGCCAGCAAAAGGTCCGTCGCGCCCGGTTCCTCCGGGTTCGGGAAGGTGACCGTCGGGAAGTCCGGATCCGGGGTCGACTGCTCGGCGACCAGGCTCAGCTCGGTGAAACCAGCCCGCTCGAACGCGGCACGCAGGGTCTCCGCGCCGACGCCGTGCAACGCCGTCGCGGCGACCTTCACCCCGCGTTCCGGGCCGCGCGGGAGAAGCGCGACCTTGGCCAGGTACGCGTCCCGCAGCTCCTCGCCAAGGACCTCGGCGCCCGGCGCGCGCGGCACGCTGATCGCCGGGGGAGCGGCTTCGATGGCGCGCTCGATCAGGCCGTCCGACGGCGGGACGATCTGGCCGCCTGTCGCGTCGTAAAGCTTGTAGCCGTTGTCGGCGGGCGGATTGTGCGACGCGGTGATCTGGATGCCCGCGACCGCGCCGAGTTCCAGCACGGCGAACGCGAGTACCGGTGTCGGCAGCGGCCCCGGCAGCACCTTCACCGCGAATCCGGCGGCCGTCAGCACCTCGGCGGCGGCCTTGGCGAAGGCTGCCGAACCGTGCCGCGCGTCCCGGCCGACCACCACGACCCCACCGGAATGTCCTTGTGCGGCCAGCCAGTCCGCGACCCCGGCGGTCGTGCGGGTCACGACCGCGACGTTCATCCCGTTGGGGCCCGCGCGCACCGGGCCGCGCAGTCCGGCGGTGCCGAATTCGAGCGGTCCGGCCATCCGGTCCGCGAGCTCGTCGGCCGCACCGGTTTCGCCGCCCATCGCGCGGGCGAGGATGTCCTGCAGTTCGACGCGGGAATCGTCGTCCGGATCATCGGCGATCCAGCGGAACGCCCGATCCCGGAGTTCCGGGGTCAAGGAAGTCGTCACCGAGTCAGCCTACGGGTACGTTGGAGAGGGTGCGATTGATCTTCACTTCTCTGGTGAGTCATGGTCATCTCTATCCCCTACTACCGCTCGCCGTCGCCGCTCGCGACGCCGGGCACGATGTCTTGTTCGCCACCGGTGACGACATGCGGCCGGTGGTCGAAAAGGCCGGTTTGGCCTCGGAAAGTGCCGGATTCGGGATGCGCGAGGCGTTCGCCGCCTTCTTCGGTCCCGACGCTTCCCCGCCCCGTGCCTCGAACGGTGCGCCCGAGGAGTTTTATCCCGTTATCGGGCAGGTGTTCGGAAATGTGCTGCCGCGTCGGTTCCTCGCCGATCTGACGCCGTTGCTCGAACGGCACCGGCCGGATCTCGTCGTCTACGAAAGCGGCAACGCCGGTGGTGCCATCGCCGCCCGGCTGGCGGGCGTTCCCGCGATCGGGCACGGTTTCGGCCGGGTTTCGCCGGGCGAGGTCATCGACGTCATCAACGGCCGTCTCGCGGAATTCGCCACGGAGGTCGGTTTCGAGGGTGCGGCCCTGCACTCGTACGGCGACCCGGTCGTCGACATCTGCCCGGAATCGGTGCAATCACCGGATTTCCTGGCCGGTGCGAACCGGATCCCGCTGCGGCCCGTCGGCTGGGCCGAGCCCGGCGATCTCCCGCCGGGTGTGGTGGGGCGGGACAAGAGCCGTCCGCTGATCTACCTCACCCTCGGCACCGCGTTCGGTGACGAGGACGTGCTCAAGCGGGCCATCGGCGGCCTGGCACGGATCGACGCGGACGTCATCGTCGCGGCGGGCCCGACGGTGGACCCGGCGCAGCTGGGGAACGTCCCGGCCAACGTCCGGGTCGAGGCGTGGGTGCCGCAGGCCGAGCTCCTGCCGCACGTCGACCTCGTGGTCCACCACGGTGGTAGCGGGACGACGCTGGGTGCCTTCGGGGCCGGGCTGCCGCAGCTGGTGCTTCCGCAGGGGGCGGACCAGTTCACGAACGCCGAAGCCGTCGTCGCCGCTGGGGTGGGCGCGCAGCTGATCGGTGGCGCCATCGTCGAGGACGCCATCCACGAACAGGCTCGAACGCTGCTCGCCGACGAAGGGGTCCTCGGCGCGGCACGGAAACTCGGCGATGAGGTCGCCGCGATGCCGTCGCCGGCGGAGGTCGCCCAGCGGCTTCCCGAGTTCGCGGGCTGAGAAGTACATGAAGGCCCCCATCCTTGCGCCAGGCGCAAGGATGGGGGCCTTCATGTACTTCAGCTTCAGGCGAGGGTGACGAGTTCCTTCAGGAGAGTGCCCATGCGGGTGGCCGACTGTCGGCCCGCCTCGAGGACCTCTTCGTGGTTCAGCGGTTCCCCGGTCATCCCGGCAGCCAGGTTGGTCACCAGCGAAAGCCCGAACACCTCGATCCCGGCGGCGCGGGCGGCGATGGCCTCCAGCACCGTCGACATGCCGACGAGGTCGGCGCCGAGGGTCCGCAGCATGTGGATCTCCGCCGGGGTCTCGAAATGCGGCCCGGTGAGTCCCGCGTAGACGCCCTCTTCCAGCGACGGGTCGATTTCGCGCGCGATGTCGCGCAGCCGCTTCGAGTACAGGTCCGTCAGGTCGACGAAGTTCGCGCCGACGATCGGCGAACGCGCGGTCAGGTTCAGGTGGTCGGAGATCAGCACCGGCTGCCCGACGCGGAAACCCTCGCGCAGGCCGCCTGCCGCGTTGGTCAGCAGCACCGTCTTGGCGCCCGCCGCCGCGGCGGTGCGCACGTTGTGCACGACCGGGTCGATGCCCTTGCCCTCGTAGAAATGCGTGCGGCCCAGCAGGATCAGCGCGCGCTTCTCGCCGACGCGGACCGACCGGGCGGTCCCGCCGTGCCCGACCGCGCCCGGCGCGACGAATCCCGGCAGTTCGCCCAGCGGGATCTCCGCCTCGGGCTCCCCGATGACGTCCGCCGCCGGGCGCCAGCCCGAACCGAGCACGACGGCGATGTCGTGCTTCTCGACGCCGGTGCGTTCGGCGATGGCGGCGGCCGCCGCGACCTCGTTCTCACTCATGCGACGAGCGTATCCGGACACTTCGCACGAGCAGGAACGCCACCAGCCCGAACGGCGACAGGAAGATCGTGAGCGCCAGGATCGGGCCGGTCACCAGCGGGTGGATCCGGTGTTCGCGGGATTCGAAGTACATCCAGCGCGCGATGAACAGGTCGAAGGCGATCAGATGCGCCCAGATCGTCGCCGCCCCGTACGGGCTTCCGGTGAACGCGCTGAGCACGTCCAGGTCCGGCCTGCTGACCGCCGTCCAGAGCTCGCCGAGGTGCGCGATGGCGAGCACGAAGTAGGGGATCAGCGGCAGCAGCGGCACCCAGGGCGAGGACAGGATCCGGCGCGTCCAGGACCAGCCCGGCAGGAAGATCATCAGCAGCCAGAACGGCGTCGCCAGCGGGAAGGTCCAGGTGAACAGGGTCTCGACGCTCATCGGACGGAAGCCTCCAGCTCTCGGTCTTTCGCCGGCCGCCGGATCGCGATCAGCCCGCTGAACGCGATGCCCGCGATGAGCAGGGCGAAGGCTGCCAGCGTCTGGCCGTCGGGGGCGACGATGGACTGGCCCCGCAGCGCCTGCCAAGTGAGCAGCGCGAGAAGGCCCGCGTAACCGACGCCGGCGATCAGCACCAGCCGCAGCCGGACGACGTCGTCGCGCAGCCGCGGGTAACGCGCGGCCAGGACGCCGAGAGCGAGCGCGAGCAGCGGAAGCGCCTGGAGTCCGTGCAGACCGAGGAAGTGCGGGATCCGCAGGTCGCCGCCCACCGTGCTCCAGCCGAGGATCGGCAGGCCGGGGCCGCCGTCGGAGAGGCCGACGGTGTGCGCGCCGATCATCGCGGACTGGCCGGTCGCGTCGAGCAGGGCCTGCTGGTCCGGGGTGGGGCTGCTCATCAGCGTCGCCAGCGAGATCCCGATCATGCCGAGGACCGCGCCGATCCTGGCCGCCCATCCGGTCGCGCGGTCGGGGACCTTGACGAACATGACGGCGACCGTCAGGACGAGGTTGACCATCCACAGCACGGCGATCATCCCGCCCATGGTCTGGAAGATCGTGTTGTCCAGCGGGGTCGCGTTGTTGAAGTGGCTCGCGCGGACGCGGGCGGCCTGGAACACCACCAGCACGTACTCGGCCGAGAAGATCACGACGAGCACGTTCGTCAGCACGCTCGCGGTCCGCCGGAACTTCGGCAGCAGCGTGACGAGCCAGCTCCAGGTGAAGAAGTACAGCGAGCCGGAGACGGCGAATTTGAACGGTTTCGCCCAGATCGGCGCGCCTTCCAGCGTCCGCTGGTCGATCAGCATGGCCAGGACGCACAGCGCGGTGATCACGGCGAAGACCTGGGCGCAGCGATACGAACCACGGTGCCAGGTGCGGGTTCTGTCCTGGAGATCGGTCAAGATGGTCATGGGTCCCTCCCAGAATGGATAGTCAAGCTCTCCGTTATGGGAAGTTAAACTATCCATGCTGAGAAATCTTCAGGGATGACCCTGGAACCGTCCCCGAGATCGGAGTTGCTACGCGTGCGGATGGCGGAGCTGAGTGAAAAAGCCGGGGTCCCGGTCGCCACGATCAAGTACTACCTGCGGGAAGGACTGCTCCCGCCGGGCGAGCGGACCAGCCCCAATCAGGCGAAGTACGCCGACGGGCACGTCCAGCGGATCAAGCTGATCAGGGCGCTGATGGACGTCGGCGGCCTTTCCCTCGCGACGGTCGGCGAGGTGCTCGCCGCGGTCGACGAAGGGAAGGCCAGTCCCCACCGCATCCTCGGCATCGCCCAGGAAGGCATCACGAGCTCTCGCCAGGTCGTCGACGAAGAAAGCCGGGAGTGGGCCCTCGCCACGGTCCGCGACCTGGCCGAGCGCCGGGACTGGCCATGCAAAGATCCCGAAGACCCGATCATCCAGGCCCTGATCGGTGTCCTGTGCGCGATCCGGGACGTCGGGCACGGCTGGTACCTCGACAAACTCGACGCCTACGCCGAGATCGCCGACCGGACCGCCGACCTGGACCTCGAAGGCATCGCCGGGGTCGAGTCACTGGAACGGATCATCGAGATCGCCGTCGTCGAAACCGTTCTGGGCGACAGGCTGCTTTCGGTACTGCGCAGGCTGGCGCAGCAGCGCGCGTCGAAGGCGCACTTCGCGCGGCTAGCCGTCGACGATGAGTGACAGCGCGACGGGCTCGAACACCGCGGTCTTCGTGGAGGACTCCTGCTCGATCGGCGAGGTCACCGAGAAGATCCACAGATCCGTGCCGCCGCTGAACAGGTCCATGAACGTCGTGCGCCGCATGGTTTCGTTCGTGGCGTCCCTGGCTCCCGGCGAGCGCTCGCTCGTCCGGTAGGTGTAGCGCAGGCTGTTTTCGCCCCGGCCGGGCACGGCGACGGGATCGTTGATGGGCGCGATGTCCGGATGCTGCGACTTCAGCCAGCTGAAGTAGGCGGGCGGCGGGCTGTCGGACAGGAAACCGCTCAGCCGCTCGATCCGGATGACCTGGCGGCCGTCGGGCGAGACGTACTGGACCACCGTGCTCGGCACACCCCTGGTGATGTGCGGCGCGACGAACTTCTGCCAGCCTTCCGGGACACCGATGGTGAACCGGCCGCCCTTGATGCCGTTCACCGTGCTGGCGTCACCCTGCTGCGTGATCAGCTTTGGCGGCGGCTGGGTGGCGATCGTGTCGCCCTGCTGCTGCTCCACCGGCGGCATCAGATCCTGCCCGCCGACGGTCCTGGCCAGCACGAACCCGCCGCCTGCGGCCAGCAGGAAGACGACGACCGACGCGAGCGCCAGCAGCACTAGGGCCACCGCGGACCGGCCCGGCGGGCGGGGCGGCAGCGGGACGACGGTCGGCATCGGCGGCAGTTCGGCAGGCGGCACGGGTGCCGCGGCGGGCTGGTTCAGGAACGGCAGCGGGCCGGGGTCGGCGGCGAGTTCGGAACTCGTGCCTTCGGCCGGTTTTTCCGGGGCGACCGTCTTGATCACCTGGGTGTCGGTCGCGTCGAGATGCGCGATGGTCTTCTTGCCGTCGGGCGTGTGGAACAGCTCGGTGGGGAAGAGGTCGATCAACGTCTTGGCCTGCAGCGGGTACAGGCGGCGCCGCACCTCGCGCAGGGTGATCCGCTTCGACGGCTCCTTCTTCATGAGCGCGCCGATGACGTCGGACAGCGGACCGGGGCCGGGCTTCGGCACCTTTCCGTTGACGACCTTGCCGACTGTTTCGAGCGGGTCACCGTCGGCGTCGTAGGGCGGCGAGCCCTCGATGGCGGCGAACAACGTCGCGCCGAGACCCCACAGATCGGCGGCGGGCACGACCGCGCCACCCGAGGCGACCTCGGGCGCGATGTAGGCGGGGGAGCCCAGCATCATCCCGGTGCGGGTCATGGTGGCTTCGGAGACGTTGCGCGCGATGCCGAAGTCGGTGAGCTTGATCCGGCCGTCCCCGGCGACCAGGACGTTCCCCGGTTTGACGTCACGGTGGGTGATCCCGGCGGCGTGCGCGGCCTCGAGCGCGGACGCCACCGCGATGCCGACCGCCGCCGCCTGCTCGACGGTCAGCGGCCCGTGGTCGCGCAGGATGTGCGCGAGGCTGCGCGACGGCAGCAGCTCCATGACGACGAAGGGTTCGTCGTTCTCGCGCGCGACGTCGTGCAGGATGATCACGTTCGGGTGACTCAGAACGGCGATCGCGCGGGCTTCGCGCAGAGTGCGTTCGCGCAGTTCGTCGGCCTGCGAGGTCGGGACGCCGGGCGGGAGGCGGACCTCTTTGACCGCGACCGGGCGGTGCAGGAACTCGTCGTAGGCCGACCAGACCGTGCCCATCGATCCCGAGCCGATCACCGAGCGCAACCGATATCGCCCGGCGACGACACGCTTCTCTTCGCCAGGGCTCTCGGGGGACTCGGTGGTGTCGGACGGCACGGCCCAATTGTGTCGTATGCCCCCGTGGCGGGCCTATGCGACGTCACCCTTCAGGCGCGACTAGCGTCACAGGTGGGTCCTCTTGTGGGCCGTTAGCATCGTTGGTTATGACGGAAGTGGCCGAGACGGAGTCAGTGCCGACCCCCGGTGGACACGCTGCACCTGCCGAGCCCGACGCGCTGAAGCTCGCGGCCGAGTTCCCGGAAGCGAGCCGGGAGCAGTGGCGGGAGCTCGTCGCCGGAGTGCTGCGCAAGAGCGGCGCGATCGACGAAGGCTTCGAAGGCCTGCCTGAAAGCAAGCTGGTCACCCGGACGTATGACGGCCTGGAGATCCAGCCGCTCTACACCGCCGAGGACGCGGTCGAGGGAACGGGTTTCCCCGGTCTGCCGCCGTTCGTGCGAAGTGCCCGGCCCGAGGGTTCGGTGACGACCGGCTGGGACATCCGCGCCCGGTACGCGCGCCGCGACGCCAAGGCCACGAACACCGCGATCCTCGCCGACCTCGAAGGCGGCGTCAGTTCGATCTGGCTGCGCGCCGGCGCGACCGGGGTCCCGGTCGCGGACCTGGGCGACGCGCTGAACGAGGTCTACGTCGACCTCGCGCCCGTCACCCTCGACGCGGGCGAAGAGTACGAAGCCGCCGCGAACGAGTTGTTCACTCTCTTCGCCGAGCGCGAGATCCCGGCGAGCGCGGTCACCGCGACCCTCGCCGCCGACCCGATCGGACTGACCGCGCGCACCGGCACGGCGCATCCGCTCGCCCCCGCCGCTCAGCTGGCGGCGAGGGTCGCGCAGAGTCACCCGAAGGTGCGAACGATCGTCGCCGACGGCCTGCCGTTCCACGAGGCGGGCGGTTCGGACGCGCAGGAGCTCGGCGCGACCATCGCGGCCGGCGTCGCCTATCTGCGGGCGCTCACCGAAGCGGGGCTGGACGTCGACGCCGCGGCCGGGCAGCTCGAATTCCGGCTCGCCGCCACGGCGGATCAGTTCCTCACGATCGCCAAGTTCCGCGCCGCGCGGCGGCTGTGGGCCCGTGTCACCGAGGTTTCGGGCGGCAAGGGCGCGGGGATGCGGCAACACGCGGTCACCTCGCCCGCGATGCTGACCCAGCGCGACCCGTGGGTGAACATGCTGCGGACCACGCTCGCCTGTTTCGGCGCCGGGGTCGGCGGCGCGGACGCGATCACCGTGCTCCCGTTCGACGCCGCGATCGGCCAGCCGGACGCCTTCTCCGCGCGGATCGCGCGCAATACGCACGCCGTCCTGCTGGAGGAGTCCAAACTGGCCGGGGTCATCGATCCGGCGGGTGGCTCCTGGTACGTCGAGAACCTCACCGAAGACCTGGCCCAGGCTGCGTGGCGTGAGTTCACCGCGATCGAGGCGGCGGGCGGGATCGAGGCCGAACTGGCCTCCGGCGCGCTCGCCGGACGCCTCGCCGAAACCTGGGAAAAGCGGTCGAAGCGGATCGGGACGCGTCGCGATCCGATCACCGGCGTCAGCGAATTCCCCAACCTGACGGAGAAAACGGTCGTCCGCGACGCCGTCGAAGACCTGCCCGGCGGCGGGCTGCCCCGCTATCGGTACGCCGAGGTCTTCGAAGCCCTGCGGGACCGGGCGGACGCGCACCCCAGCCGTCCTCGCGTCTTCCTCGCCACGCTCGGCCCGGTCGCGGCGCATACCGGGCGGGCGAGTTTCGCGGCGAACCTGTTCCAAGCCGGCGGGATCGAGGCCGTGAACCCCGGTGCCCCCGAAGACATTGTGGCGGAATTCCGGGCCAGCGGGACGACGGTCGCCTGTCTCTGCGGAAGCAACACCTCCTACGCGGAAGAAGCGGACAGCGTCGCGAAGGCGTTGAAGGAAGCGGGCGCCACGTCGGTGCTTCTCGCCGGGAAACCCGGCGACCACCCGGACGTCACGGGCTATCTCTTCACGGGCTGCGACGCCCTCGAAGTCCTGACCGGCACGTTGAACGAGCTCGGAGTGCAGTGATGACCATCCCGAACTTCGCCGGTGTCGACCTCGGCGGCCCGGACCCGGCCGACCGTCCTCAGTGGACCGAAGCGTTGCACGCCGCCACCGGCAAAGGCCCCGACGCGCTCGCGTGGGAGACCCCGGAGGGCATCGGCGTCAAGCCGGTCTACACCGCCGACGATCTGTCCGGAGTGGACTTCCTCGGGACGTATCCCGGTGTCGCGCCGTACCTGCGTGGCCCGTACCCGACGATGTACGTCAACCAGCCGTGGACCATCCGCCAGTACGCGGGGTTCTCCACCGCCGAGGAGTCGAACGCCTTCTACCGCCGCAATCTCGCCGCCGGGCAGAAGGGCCTCTCGGTCGCCTTCGACCTCGCGACGCACCGCGGCTACGACTCCGACCACCCGCGCGTCGCCGGTGACGTCGGCATGGCGGGCGTCGCGATCGACTCGATCTACGACATGCGCCAGCTCTTCGACGGCATCCCGCTCGACAAGATGAGTGTTTCGATGACCATGAACGGCGCCGTCCTGCCGGTGCTCGCGCTGTACGTCGTCGCGGCCGAGGAACAGGGTGTCTCGCCGGACAAGCTGGCCGGGACCATCCAGAACGACATCCTCAAGGAGTTCATGGTCCGCAACACCTACATCTACCCGCCGCAGCCGTCGATGCGGATCATCTCGGACATCTTCTCGTTCACCTCGCGGAACATGCCGAAGTACAACTCGATCTCCATCTCCGGCTACCACATGCAGGAAGCCGGGGCGACCGCCGATCTGGAGCTGGCGTACACGCTCGCGGACGGCGTCGAGTACATCCGCGCCGGGGTCGACGCGGGGCTCGATGTCGACAAGTTCGCGCCGCGCCTGTCCTTCTTCTGGGCGATCGGGATGAACTTCTTCATGGAGGTCGCGAAACTCCGCGCCGCACGGCTGCTGTGGGCCAAGCTGGTGAAGGGCTTCGAGCCCAAGTCGTCGAAGTCGCTTTCGCTGCGGACGCATTCGCAGACCTCGGGCTGGTCGCTGACCGCTCAGGACGTCTACAACAACGTCGTCCGCACCTGTGTCGAGGCGATGGCGGCGACGCAGGGGCACACGCAGTCGCTGCACACCAACGCCCTCGACGAGGCGCTCGCGCTGCCCACGGACTTCTCCGCCCGCATCGCGCGGAACACGCAGCTGCTGCTCCAGCAGGAATCCGGCACGACGCGCGTCATCGACCCGTGGGGTGGCAGCGCGTTCGTCGAGAAGCTGACCTACGACCTCGCGCGCAAGGCGTGGGGCCACATCAGCGAGGTCGAGCAGGCGGGCGGGATGGCGAAGGCGATCGACGCCGGCATCCCGAAGCTGCGCATCGAGGAGGCCGCGGCAAGGACTCAGGCGCGGATCGACTCCGGCCGTCAGCCGGTGATCGGGGTCAACAAATACCTGGTCACCGACGATGAGCAGATCGACGTGCTCAAGGTCGACAACGCGGGCGTGCGCACACAGCAGCTGGAGAAGCTCCGTCGGCTGCGCGAAGAGCGGGACGAGGACGCCACACAGGACGCGCTGCGACGGCTCACGGCGGGCGCCCAGTCGGACGGCAACCTGCTCGCGCTGGCCATCGACGCCGCCAGGGCGAAGGCCACGGTCGGCGAGATCTCCGACTCGCTGGAGAAGATCTGGGGGCGCCACTCCGGCCAGATTCGTACGATCTCCGGTGTGTACCGCGAGGAGGTCGGCAAGGCCGAGAACGTCGAGCAGGCGCGCGAGCTGGTCGAGAAGTTCGCCGAGGAGGAAGGCCGCCGTCCCCGGATCCTGGTCGCGAAGATGGGCCAGGACGGCCACGACCGCGGCCAGAAGGTGATCGCGACCGGTTTCGCCGACATCGGTTTCGACGTCGACGTCGGCCCGCTGTTCTCCACCCCCGGCGAGGTCGCGCGGCAGGCGATCGAGGCGGACGTGCACGTCATCGGCGTTTCGTCGCTGGCCGCCGGGCATCTCTCGCTGGTCCCCGCGCTGCGTTCCGAGCTCGCCGGCCAGGGCCGCGAGGACATCATCGTCGTGGTCGGCGGTGTCATCCCGCCGCAGGACTACGAGGAGTTGCGCGCGGCGGGCGCGGCGGCGATCTTCGGCCCCGGCACGGTCATCGCCGACGCGGCGATCGACCTGATCGGGCAGCTGACCGCACAGGAGTCCTGAGCGTTGCCGCGCAAGATCGACGTCGGGGCGCTGGCCAAGGGTGTCCTCGCGGGTGACCGCGGCCTGCTGTCGCAGGCGATCACGCTCGTCGAGTCCAGCCGGGAAGACCACCGGGCGCAGGCGCAGGAACTGCTGGTCGAGCTGCTCCCGCACGCGGGCGGCGCGCGGCGGGTCGGCATCACCGGCGTCCCCGGTGTCGGCAAGTCGACCTTCATCGACCAGCTCGGCACGGATCTGACCGAGGCCGGGCACAAGGTCGCCGTGCTGGCCGTCGACCCGTCGTCGACGCGGACCGGCGGCTCGATCCTGGGCGACAAGACCCGGATGGCCCGGCTCGCGGTGGACCCGAAGGCGTTCATCCGCCCTTCGCCGACTTCGGGCACGCTCGGCGGTGTCGCGCGCGCGACGCGCGAAACGATCGTGCTGATGGAAGCGGCCGGATACGACATCGTGCTGGTCGAGACCGTCGGCGTCGGGCAGTCCGAGGTGACCGTGGCGAACATGGTCGACTGCTTCCTGTTCCTGACCCTGGCCCGCACCGGCGACCAGCTGCAGGGCATCAAGAAGGGTGTCCTCGAACTCGCCGACGTCATCGCGGTCAACAAGGCCGACGGCGACCACGAACGTGACGCGAAGCGCGCGGCCCGCGAACTCGCCGGCGCCTTGCGGATGATCTACGGGCGGGACGCCGAGTGGACGCCGCCGGTGCTCACCTGCAGCGCACTCACCGACGTCGGGCTGGACGAGGTGTGGGCCGAAATCGGCCGTCACCGCGACGTGCTGACCGCGTCCGGCGAACTCGACGGGCGGCGACGGCGGCAGCAGGTCGAGTGGACCTGGTCGATGGTCCGCGAACAGCTGCTCGGCCGCCTCGCCGCGCATCCGGACGTGCGAGCGGTCGTTCCGGACGTCGAACGGGCGGTCCGGGACGGTGAACTGACCCCGACGCTGGCCGCTCAACGGATTCTGGAGGCGTTCTCCGGTCCTCCGCGTGGCGGCTGACGCGGGAACGCGGCAGAGTGCAGAATCGAAGGCGCGCTCTGTCGACGAAAGGGAGTCATGCCTACAAGGTCTCGTCTCGGGCAGCTGGCCGGTCTGGCCGCCGCCGGGCTGATCGTCTGCGCGCCCGCCGCGCAGGCCGGTGAGATCCAGGCGTCCGCGCCGGCGATCGCGCAGGCAGCGGCGGTGCACGAGGTGCTCGAACAGGCGCCTCCCGGCCCGGTGCTCGACCCCGCCGACACCGACAAGGCCAACAGCCAGGAGACCAAGAACAAGGTCATCGCGGGGATCGCCGCGGCGATCCTGCTCGGCCTGGTGATCCTCGGCCGTCGCTCCCGCTCCAAGAAAAAGAAGTCCTGAACCGCCGGCGGTAAGTAGAAGGACTCTCCGCTTAGCCCGGACCGAACTCCTCGCAGCCGTTCATCGCAGATCCACTACCGGCCATCTCCGGCTCGATCACTCGACGAGCGGCTTGTCATCTGCATGGTGCACGATCTATCGCAAATGCGTATCACAGATCGAACGGCACCCAGCGTGCCTTCAGCGACCACCCGTACGGTGGTAGACGAAGGCAACAGTGTTGCGGGAGGAGGTGCGGCGTGACCGTGCTCGACTCACGACCGGACATTCCAGGCGACCCCGAGGGTCGCGTCGTCACCCCGATAGGAGCGCCCACCGCGCTGATTTCCGAGGTCGGCGTCAGCATGGCACCTGTGCATGATCTGGGCGCCGGGCGCGGCCCTTTCTGGCTCGACGACTGGCTCCGCGCGAACGCCACCGACGTCCTCGCGTGGCGTCGGCACATCCACGCGCACCCGGAGCTCTCCCGCCACGAGTTCGCCACGACCGAAATGGTCATGTCCCTGCTCCGCTCGGTGGGGCTCAAGCCATGGGTGCTCCCCACGGGCACCGGCGTGGTCTGCGACATCGGCAGCGGTGACCGCTGCGTCGCGCTCCGCGCCGACATGGACGCCCTGCCCCTGACCGAGGCCACGGGACTCCCGTACGCCTCCAAGAACGACGGCGCCGCGCATATGTGCGGGCACGACGCGCACACCGCGATCCTGCTCGGCGCGGCGCGGGCGCTGGCAGGCGCGCCGGAACTGCCGGGACGAGTGCGGCTGATCTTCCAGCCCGCCGAGGAGGTCATGCCCGGCGGCGCGCTGGACATGATCGCCGCCGGCGCGATGGAAGGCGTCGAGCGGATCTACGGGCTGCACTGCGACCCGCGGCTCGAGGTCGGCAAGGTCGGACTGCGCGAAGGCGCGCTGACCTCGGCCGCCGACCTCATCGAGCTGCGGCTCACCTCGCCGGGCGGGCACACCTCGCGGCCGCATCTGACCGCGGACCTGGTGCACGCGCTCGGCACCGTGATCACGTCGCTGCCCGCGGTCCTTTCGCGGCGGGTCGACCCGCGTTCCGGGACCGTGCTGGTCTGGGGCGCGGTGCACGCCGGGCAAGCCGCGAACGCCGTCCCGCAGGACGGGGTGCTGCGCGGCACGCTCCGGACCGCGGACCACGAGGTGTGGACGATGCTGGAGCCGCTCGTCGCGTCTTCGGTGGAGTCGCTGCTCGCGCCGACCGGCGTCGGGTTCTCCCTCGACTACCGCCGAGGGGTGCCGCCGGTCGTCTCCGACCCGGAGTCGCACGCGCTGATGCGGGCCGGTGTCGAAGCCGCGCTGGGCGAGGACGCCGTGGCCGGGACCGAGCAGTCGTCCGGCGGCGAGGACTTCGGGTGGTACCTGGAGCACGTCCAGGGTGCCTTCGCGCGCCTCGGCGTGTGGCCCGGTGAAGGCCCGATGGCCGACATCCACCGCCCGACCTTCACCCTCGACGAGCGTTCGCTCCTGTGCGGCGTCCGCACGCTGGTCCACACCGCCCTGGCCACCCTGGCCTGAGTCCCGCCCTCAATCACGCGAGTTCCGTCTCCAATCACGCAAGCCCCGTCTCTGTGCACGGGTGTTCGCCCTATCGGGTCCGAACACCCGTGCACAGAGTTATCCACAGCCAGGGTGAGTTATCCACAGCTCGGGAAACTGGCCCTTCCCAAGTCCGATCCGGTCTCCGATTCTCGGAGATGTGATCAACTGGGGAGGACGTCATGGGGCGGTCTTGCGTAGTGAGGCCGACAAGATTTTGGGGCGGCGAGCCGTCGTCGAAGGGCTGGCATCTGGTGTGCTGGCTCAGCCTTGGCGAGGCGTCGTCGTCCACGCGGCAGATCTGCTCAAGTTGCCGAGCCTGGCACAGGCGGCGCTGCTCGCTGTCGGCCGGCCTGCAGTGCTTTCCTCTGCCACATCCCTTTCCCTGCATGGGATTTCGGCTGCCGACAGCACGACGGTCCACCTGACCGTGCCCTACTCGAGACGGGTCGAATCGAGGCCAGGGCTACAGGTGCACAGGGCGGAATTTCACCCGTCCGATATCGTCGAACTGGACGAACTTCCAGTGTTCTCGTTGGATCGAGCGCTGGCCGACCACCTCTGCGACGGCGACAAGCGAACAGCGTTCGCCGCACTCGAGGAGGCGCTGCACAACCTCACGCCGGACCACAGGGGAATTCTTCACACCAACGTGCGCGATCGTCTTGTCGACCGCCGTGACCGGCGAGGTATCCACAGGGCGCAGATGCTGCTCGCACTTGCCACGGGCGAGGCCGAATCGCCGTCGGAGAGTGTGCTCCGCTTGATCGTCGTGGAGGCCGGGCTGCCGGTACCGGACGCCCAGTACGAGATCAACACCATCGACGGGCGGAAGCTGTACGTGCTCGACCTCGCGTGGCCGGAGTTGCGCATCGCCCTGGAGTACGACGGCTACGCCGCTCATGAGGGCAGGCAGGACTACGACGCGGAACGAGACGCCCGGATGGCGGCGCGCGGATGGATCACGATCCGTGCGACGGCGGCTGACTTGCGGGATCCACGGCGACTGCTGACGGAGTTGCGTGCGGCGTTCGCGCGTCGTACGGCGCGACTCGCGTGATCGGCGCCGGGACTCGCGTGCTTGAAGGCGCGACTCGCGTGCTTGAAGGCGGAACTCGCGTGATCAGCCGGAGATGCCCTGGCAGGGGCGGGTCCGGAGGGCGTCGACGTAGTCCGCGGGAGCTCCGGCTGTCTCGGCCGCCTCGGCCAGGACGCCGAGATAGCGCGCCGACGGGAGACCGCCCTCGTAGGCGTCCAGGACGTACAGCCAAGCCAGGACGGAGCCGTCCATGGTCTGCACGCGGAGCCGGATCTTGGAGTGGATGCCCATCTCGCCGCCTTCCCAGCGGTCGAGGTTGGGCTCGTCCAGGGAGGTGACGTCGTACAGCACGACGAAGACACGGGAGCCGGGGTCTTCGACGATGGTCGCCAGCGCGCCTTCCCAGCCGAGGTCCTCGCCGCCGAAGGTCAGCCTCCAGCCCTCCAGCCAGCCGGTGCCGGCCATGGGCGAGTGCGGAGCGCGCTCCAACATCTGGGCGGGCTCCATATTGGATCCATACGCGGCATACAACGGCACGGTGACAGAGTAGCGACCTGTCGGTCACCCGGCTGGACGCACGTGCCGTGTCCGGCCACTCAATCCGCCCAGCGGTCGTCCGCGTACGGTAAACGCAGTCACAGACACCGCTGCGAGGAGGAGAACCAGTGACCAAGATCGTGATCATGGGCGGAGGACCCGCCGGTTACGAAGCGGCACTGGTCGCGGCCCAGCACGGAGCCGACGTCACCGTCGTCGAACGCGACGGTCTCGGCGGCGCGTGCGTGCTCTACGACTGCGTCCCGTCGAAGACGTTCATCGCCTCGTCCGGCGCGCTCGCGAAGATGCACGACCTGAGTGAGCTCGGCATCAACACCGACATGGCCGACACCAGTGTCGACCTGCCGACCGTCCACGGCCGGGTGAAAGGCCTCGCGCTCGCGCAGTCCGCCGACATCCGCGCCCGTGTCCAGCGCGAGGGCGTCCGCGTCGTCATCGGCCAGGCCCGGTTCGACGACGACGAGACCGGGCTCGCCACGCACAAGGTCGCCGTCACCACGCACGACGGCTCGACCGAGGTGCTCGACGCCGACGTCGTCCTCATCTCGACCGGCGCCACCCCGCGGGTGCTGCCCGGCGCGGTGCCGGACGGCGAGCGCATCCTCGACTGGCGTCAGCTCTACGACCTGCGCGAGCTGCCCGAGCACCTGGCCGTCATCGGTTCGGGTGTCACCGGCGCCGAATTCGCCTCGGCCTACACCGAGATGGGTGTCAAGGTCACCGTCGTGTCCAGCCGCGACCGCGTGCTCCCGCACGAAGACGCCGATGCGGCCGCCGTACTCGAAGAGGTCTTCTCCCAGCGCGGCACCACGGTCGCCAAGCAGGCCCGCGCCGACAAGGTCGTGCGCACCGAAAAGGGCGTCGAGATCCACCTCGCCGACGGCCGCGTGATCGAAGCCAGCCACGCGCTGATGACCGTCGGCTCGGTGCCCAACACCACCGACATCGGCCTGGAGAAGGTCGGCATCGAGCCCGGCCCCGGCGGCTACATCGGCGTCGACCGTGTTTCCCGCACCAGCGCGCCCGGCATCTACGCCGCCGGCGACTGCACCGGTGTGCTCATGCTCGCCTCCGTGGCCAGCATGCAGGGCCGCATCGCGATGTGGCACGCGCTCGGCGAGGGTGTCGCGCCGATCAAGCTCAAGACCGTGGCCGCCAACGTGTTCACCCACCCCGAGATCGCGACCGTCGGCATCAGCCAGCAGGCGATCGACTCGGGTGAGGTGCCCGCCCGCACCATCATGCTCCCGCTCGCGACGAACGCCCGCGCGAAGATGGAAGGCCTGCGACGCGGTTTCGTGAAGCTGTTCTGCCGCCCCGCCACTGGCGTGGTCGTCGGCGGGGTGGTCGTGGCGCCGAACGCGAGCGAACTCATCCTTCCCATCGCGCTCGCCGTCCAGAACCAGCTCACAGTGGAACATCTGGCACTGACATTTTCGGTGTACCCGTCGCTGTCGGGGTCGATCACCGAGGCGGGCCGCCAGCTGATGCGGCACGACGACTTGAACTGATCTTCTCCGGCGAAGCAACCCTCGCGGGGGTGACCGCGTCTAGCGCGTGTCGGTGTTTCGTTGACAGCTAGGGGTTTTCGTGGTTCGCAGGGTTCGCAGGGGTGTCGTCGGAGTGATGGCGATCGGGGCGGCGTTGCTGGCCGGGCAGTCGACCGGTCTCGCCCGGCAACCCCAGCCCGATACCGGCGGTGTCACGGTGCAGCTCAACGACAACACCGCCTACGACCTCGGGCTCGTGAACAAGTATGTGCACGGCGATTCGAACGTCGCGCTGGCGCAGTGCCCCGGCGAGGGGCTGAAGGCACCGACGTCGACGACGTTCTCTTCGCCGGTGCTGAGCGTCGGGAAGTACGACTACGGGCCGCTCATCGGGGTCCCGGCCAACGTCAGCGCCGACGTCGAACTCAAGGCGGGCACGGCGCCGGGCCGCTACCCGCTGACCGTCAACTGCAACGGAAAGCCTTATACGGCAACGTTCACCGTGCCGCCGCGGCAGGTGAGCGCGGTGCCTTCCGGTTCCGCTCACGCGGGTGACGGCAGTATGGCTTCCTGAGTTTTCTCGCGAACCGCCCTCGGATCTGGTCCGGGGGCGGTTTTTTGTCGTGCGGAATTTCGCGACCTTTTCGTGATGAAACCGGGCAACCCGACCCCCTGTCGAGGCGTCATGAGGGTGTCGGAAAAACAGAGAACCGCCACTGGGGGAACAGGGGCGCGGGATTCTTCTTTTCCGATTTCCATCCACATTCATCTTTCAGGGGTAAACCAATGAAGCGCACCATCATGCTCGCCGCCGGTACCGTCGCCGGATTCCTTCTTCTCGCGCCGGGCGCCGCTTTCGCGACCACCCCGTCGGCGTCCCCTTCCCCGACTCCTTCGGCTTCGCCTTCTCCCACGCCCACCGAGGACCCTGACGGCCCCGGCCCGCACGCGTCGCCGGTCGGGATTCTCAAGGATCTGACCGTCTCGCCCGCCAAGGGCAAGCCAGGGGACAAGGTGAAGCTGGACTTCCAGTGCGCCACCCGCAACAACGAGGGCGGCCCGAAGGTCACTTCGGTGGCCCTCAGCGTCAACTCCGCGAACTCCATCGACTCCGCGAAATGGTCCGCGACGGTCAAGGACATCAAGCCGGGCAAATACCCGGTGACGCTGACCTGCTGGGGCCAGAAGTCGACGGTCACCTTCGAGGTGCTCGCCAAGAAGAACCAGGTCGCGAAGGTGCCGGCCGGTGCTCCGCAGACCGGCGGCACCGAGGGACCCGCCGACTACACCGGCGTCCTCGCCGCCGTCGGGGGCGGCCTCGCGCTGGCCGCGGGCGGAGTCGGGATCGCGGCGTACCGTCGTCGTGCGGCGCGGGCGTAGCGATCGCGATCATTTCGTGACCTGGGCGGGCAACCGTCCGGTCGCGCGTGGCGTAAGGCAGGCGTGGGGGTGAACGACGAGCCGGTCCCGGTCTGGGGGCCGGGACCGGCTCCGTCGCCGCCACACCGTTTCACTACAGGGGTGAACATGAAGTCGACATGGTGGCGAGGGCGCCGGGCACCGCTGCTGCTCGCGGTCGCCCTGCTGGCCGTATTGGCGACACTGGCGATCGTCCTGTCCGGTCCGGGGGAGACCGGCCTGGCCGCGCCGCAGACGGTCGCGAGCCAGGCGGAGACGCCGTCGGCCGAGCCGAGTGAGTCAGGGACACCCGCCGACGGAGGGGCCGCCGTCGAAGGGATGCCGAAGGCCGAACCGGTCTCGATCGACGTGCCGAAGATCGAGGCGAAGTCCAGCCTGGTCCCGCTCGGCCTCAACGCGGACAACACCGTCGAGGTGCCGCCGGTGACCCAGCCGCTGCAGGCGGGCTGGTACGAGAACGGGCCGACGCCAGGGGAGGTCGGGCCTTCGGTGATCCTCGGGCACGTGGACGGGAACAAGCAGAAGGGCATCTTCTTCCGGCTGAAGGAACTGGCGCCCGGCGACAAGGTCTCGATCGCCCGCAAGGACGGCACGACGGCCGAGTTCGCGGTCACGAAGGTCGAGCGGGTGGCGAAGGACAAGTTCCCCACCGACGCCGTCTACGGCGACACCGCCGCGCCGGAACTGCGGCTCATCACCTGCGGCGGGGTCTTCGACAAGACGTCGCGCAACTATCTCGACAACATCATCGTTTTCGCTCGGCTGATCGCGAGGTGAGATCCATGATCAGGTGCCGGTCCGCCTTGGTGGTGGCGTGCGGGGTGGCCCTTGCCGCCCCGGCCGTCGCGTACGCGCAAGACGTCTCGGCCCCGCCGACCACGACCACCAGCCGGAAGACGGATCCGTACCCGTTCCTCGGGCTCTCGCCGCAGCAGTCGACGGCGGACGAGGAGATCCTGGTTTCGGTCGGCTGCCCGGTCGGCGAGCTGGGCGAGGTGAAGTCGATGGTGCTGGACCGCGTCGGCGAGTTCTCGGTGACCAACGAGACGCCCGTGATCCAGGGGGCTGTCGCGCATATCGACGCCAAGGCGCGGCCCGCTTTCTACGCGATCACGGCGACCTGCGGGAAGACGACGATCACGGCGAATCTGCAGATCTTGCCGGGAAAGACGCCTACTTCTTCGAATAAGCCCACTTCGCGGCCTCCGTCGTCGGTGTCAGTCGTGAAACCGGCTTCGGGCCGTCAGGTTTCGAAGATTCCGGTGGGCGCGCCGCAAACCGGCGGCGGGGGCACGGCTCACTGATTCTCGCGAAGGGAGTAATTCGCGGGCTTTTCGCCGTCGAAAGGCAACCGATTCCCTTTCCCGTGGGTGTTCTTGAGGCGAGGGCTCGCACTGAGGGAGAAAGATCATGGGAATCAAGGGAATGGTCGCGGGCGCGGGTCTGCTCGCGATGACGGCGGGGGTGTTCCTCGCCCCGCAGGCGTCGGCGACGGCGCCGCCGCCGAAGCTCTGGGTCAGCCCGGCGAAGGTCGCGCCGGGGCAGGCGCTGGAATTCACGGCCAGCTGCTATGGCACCCGCACCGCGGTGACGTCGGCGGGTCTGACGGGGCCGGTCACGCTCCAGCCGGGCTCGGGGACCGCGCCGTACGTCGGGCACGGGAAGGCGGCCGGGAAGATCGGCAAGTTCAAGGCCAGTTTCCACTGTGACGGCGGGCCGAACCTCCCCGCCGCCAGCGGGACGGCGACCGTCGAGTTCGAGATCGCCTGCGTGCCGCCCACGACACCGCCGTCGAGCACGCCGCCGTCGAGCAGCAAGCCTCCGTCCAGCAGCAGGCCGCCTTCGACCAGCCGCCCGCCGTCCAGCAGTAGCGGTGCGCCCTCGTCGAGCGCGGGCGACGTCGTCCCGGCGGCCTTGACGAAGCCTTGCGGTACGCCGCCGTCACCGGGCAAGACGCCGCAGGTGAAGGTCACCCCGAAGGGTGCTCCGCAGACCGGAGGCGGCGCTTAGTCCTCTGAATACGGAAGTCCGTGAAGGCCTCCTTGAGGGACTCAGAGTCCCTCAAGGAGGCCTTCACGGACCGCGCAGCAGGGGCCGGTCAGTCCTCGCCCTCGACCCAGTCGAAGGTCTTCGTGACGGCCTTCTTCCAGTTGCGGTACTCGGACTCGCGGCGCGCCTCGTCCATCGACGGGTCCCACTGCTTGTCCTGCGCCCAGTTGTTGCGGATGTCGTCTTCGCTCTTCCAGAAGCCCACCGCGAGACCGGCCGCGTAAGCCGCGCCCAGCGCGGTGGTCTCGTTGACCACCGGACGGATCACGGGCACGCCGAGGATGTCGGCCTGGAACTGCATGAGCAGCTCGTTGACGACCATGCCGCCGTCGACCTTCAGCGACTTCAGCGGAACACCGGAGTCGGCGTTCATCGCGTCGATCACCTCGCGCGACTGGAACGCCGTCGCCTCCAGGACCGCCCGCGAAATGTGCCCCTTGTTGACGAACCGGGTGAGGCCGACGATCGCGCCGCGGGCGTCGGAGCGCCAGTACGGCGCGAAGAGACCCGAGAACGCCGGCACGAAGTACGCGCCACCGTTGTCCTCGACGGTGCGGGCGTGCTGTTCGACTTCGGCGGCGGAGCTGATCAGGCCGAGGTTGTCCCGCAGCCACTGCACGAGCGAGCCGGTGACCGCGATCGAACCTTCGAGCGCGTACACCGTGTCGTTCGAGCCGATCTTGTAGCAGACCGTGGTGAGCAGCCCGTTGTCCGACATGACCTTCTCGGTGCCGGTGTTGAGCAGCATGAAGTTGCCGGTGCCGTAAGTGTTCTTCGCTTCGCCCGGCGAGAGGCATGCCTGTCCGAACGTCGCCGCCTGCTGGTCGCCCAGGATGCCCGAGATCGGGACCCCGGCCAGCGCGCCCTTCTCGCGGACCTTGCCGTAGGTCTCCGAGGACGACCGGATCTCCGGCAGCATCGCCAGCGGGATCGTCATCTCTTCGGCGATCCCGGCGTCCCAGGTCAGCGTGTCGAGGTCCATCAGCATGGTCCGCGACGCGTTGGTCGGGTCGGTGACGTGCACGCCGCCGTCGACCCCGCCGGTCATGTTCCACAGCACCCAGGTGTCCATGTTGCCGAAGATCAGGTCGCCCGCTTCGGCCCGTGCGCGGGCGCCGTCAACGTTGTCGAGGATCCACTTGATCTTCGGCCCGGAGAAGTAGGTCGCCAGCGGCAGGCCCACCTTCGCGCGGTAACGCTCCTGCCCGCCGCCGAGCGCGCCCAGGTCGCTGACGATCTTGTCGGTGCGGGTGTCCTGCCACACGATCGCGTTGTACACCGGCTTGCCGGTGGTGCGGTCCCAGACCAGCGTGGTCTCGCGCTGGTTGGTGATGCCGACCGCGACGATGTCGCCTGCGACCAGGTCCCCCTTGGCGAGCGCGCCCGCCGCGACGGCCCGCGTGTTCTCCCAGATCTCTTCGGCGTCGTGCTCGACCCAGCCCGCCTTCGGGAAGATCTGCTCGTGCTCCCGCTGGTCGACGGCGACCACGCGGCCGGAGTGGTCGAAGATCATGCAGCGGGTCGACGTGGTGCCCTGGTCGATCGCGGCTACGTACGAAGTCATCGAAAAACTCCAGTCTCAGGTGAGGTTGTGGACGGCGAGGAACAGCAAGGCGGCCAGGGCACCGCCGACCAGCGGGCCGACGACGGGGACCCAGGAGTAGCCCCAGTTCGGGTTGGCCTTGTTCTTGATGGGCAGCAGGAACGCGTACGCGATGCGGGGGCCGAGGTCTCGGGCCGGGTTGATGGCGTAACCGGTCGGGCCACCGAGGGACTGGCCGATGACCAGCACGACGAACGCTACACCCGCGTAACCGAGCGCGGAGTTCCCGAAGTTCGGCGTGCCGCCCTCACCCGAGGCGTTGGCGTAGACCGGGCTGAGCAGGATCCACGCGACCAGCACGAAGGTGCCGATGATCTCGGTGACGAGGTTCCACGCCCGGTTCGGGATCTGCGGCCCGGTCGAGAAGATGCCGAGCGTCTCGTCCCGGTTGGGGTGGTCGTCGAACTGCAGTTTGTAGGTGGCCCAGCAGAGGATGGCACCGAGGATCGCGCCGATCATCTGCCCGGCGATGTAGATCGGGACGTCGCCCCATTCGATCTTGTCGGCGATGGCGAGGCCCAGGGTGACCGCCGGGTTGAGGTGCGCGCCGCTCGGCGCGGCGATGCTGGCACCGGTGAAGACCGCGAACCCCCAGCCGAGGGTGATCATCACGACGCCGCCGTTGTGGCCGTTGTTCTTGCGCAACACGTGGTTGGCGACCACGCCGTTACCCAACAGGATCAGGACCGCCGTTCCCAGCAACTCCCAGACGAATATGGCTCCTGCGCTCACCGCTGACCTCCACTGTGGACATACCGCATGGGACATTCCGCGCAGGGCCGAACACAGTGTGCTACGGCGCCCTTGCCGACCCACGTTCGTGGCACGTTACCGCCGCGTATTTGTTCCTTCCAGGCGTCGCGGGTACGAATTACGCCTTGAGGGCCACACTGCAAGATCGGCGAGGGTTACGCCACACGTGTCACCCGCACAACGGACCGGTCGCGGCCGATCGTGCGATGCTGGAGCCACAGCGGCACCAAGGAGGAATGTCACGTGGCAAGCTCTCAGCGCGAAGCCGAAAACAGCCCCGCCAGGCTGGGACCGCTCAAGCGGGAAGAGTCGTGGCAGAGGCTGGGTGAGGACAAGTTCGACCTCGTGATCATCGGCGGCGGAGTGGTCGGCGCGGGCACCGCGCTGGACGCCGCGACGCGCGGTCTGCGGGTCGCCCTGGTCGAAGCGCGCGACCTCGCTTCGGGGACGTCGAGCCGGTCCAGCAAGCTCTTCCACGGCGGGCTCCGTTACCTCGAACAGCTGGAATTCGGCCTGGTGCGGGAAGCTCTGCGTGAACGCGAGCTGATGCTGACGACGATCGCACCCCATCTGGTGAAGCCGGTCAGCTTCCTGTACCCGCTGACCCACCGGATCTGGGAACGGCCGTACACCGCGGCAGGCCTGCTGATGTACGACACGATGGGCGGCGCGCGGTCGGTCCCCGGCCAGAAACACCTGAGCCGCGCGGGCGCGCTGCGGATGGTCCCGGCGCTGAAGCGGTCCGCGCTGATCGGCGGGATCCGTTACTACGACGCGCAATCCGACGACGCGCGGCACACGATGACCGTCGCCCGCACCGCCGCGCACTACGGCGCCGTGGTGCGCACCTCCACCCAGGTGGTCGGGTTCCTCCGCGAGGCGGACCGCATTTCCGGCGTCCGCGTGCGCGACGTCGAGGACGGCCGCGAGACCGACATCCACGCGTCCGCGGTGGTCAACTGCACCGGCGTCTGGACCGACGAACTGCAGCGGCTCTCCGGTGGCCGCGGCCGGTTCCGCGTCCGCGCGAGCAAGGGCGTGCACATCGTCGTCCCGCGCGACCGGATCGTCTCGGAATCGGGCATGATCCTGCGCACCGAGAAGTCCGTGCTGTTCGTCATCCCGTGGCGTAATCACTGGATCGTCGGAACCACCGACACGGACTGGAATCTCGATCTCGCGCATCCCGCCGCGACGAAGCACGACATCGACTACCTCCTCGAACACGTCAACACCGTGCTCGCGACACCGCTGACGCACGACGACATCGAAGGGGTCTACGCGGGACTCCGGCCTTTGCTCGCCGGAGAAAGCGAAGAGACGTCGAAGCTTTCGCGTGAGCACGCGGTCGCACGGGTCGCGCCGGGACTGGTCGCGATCGCGGGCGGCAAGTACACGACCTACCGGGTGATGGCGGCCGACGCCGTCGACGCCGCGGCCGTCGACCTGCCCGGCAGGCCCCAGCCGTCCATCACGGACAAGGTGCCGCTGCTGGGCGCCGACGGTTATCACGCGCTGGTGAACCAGGCCGACCACCTGGCTTCCGAGCACGGGCTGCACCCGTACCGCGTCCGTCACCTGCTCGACCGGTACGGCTCGATGGTGCACGAGGTCCTCGCGCTCGGCGAAGGACGGCCGGAACTGCTGAAGCCGCTGGAGCACGCTCCGGACTACCTCGGTGTCGAGGTCGTCTACGCGGCCAGCCACGAGGGCGCGCTTCACCTGGAAGACGTCTTGGCGCGCCGGACGCGGATCTCGATCGAGTACGCGCACCGCGGCGTCGACTGTGCCGCTCAGGTCGCGTCGCTGGTCGGAGAGGTGCTCGGCTGGTCGAAGGACCAGGAGAAGCGCGAGGTCGAGGTGTACACGGCGCGGGTCAACGCGGAACGGGAGTCCCAGTCGCAGCCGAGCGACGAGGCCGCCGACGCGTTGCGTTCGGCCGCGCCGGAAGCCCGGACGGGGATCATCGAACCGGTGAGTTGACCCTTCCCGCGGGGCGGTGTGCCACGCGCGCAGGGATCGTTGCCTGATCGGGCGAATCTGGCATAGCGTCGGCCATCCCCGATACGGAAGGTGGCCCCGTGGCTTTTCTCGACTCGTCGACCTGGACGGACCGGATCTTCGCCGGAGGCTCGTGGGTTCCCGGTACCGGCGGGACCCGCGAGGTCGCGGAACCCGCGACGGGCGCGGTCTTGGGAAGTATCGGGATCGCCTCGGCCGAAGACGCCGCGAAGGCGGCGGAAACCGCGGCCGAGGCGCAGCGGGCCTGGGCGGCGACACCGCACGTCCAGCGCGCCGCCGTCCTGCGCACGGCGGCGCGGCTGTGGTCCGAGTACGCCGAAGAGATCCGCTGGTGGAACGTCCGCGAAGTCGGCGCCGTGCCGGGAGTGGCGGGCTTTTCGCTGCACGTCGCGGAGCAGGAGTGCTACGAGGCGGCGGCGCTGCCCGGCCGCCCGTACGGCGAACTCCTGCCGAGCGAGGAACCGCGTCTTTCGATGGCGCGCCGCGTTCCCGCCGGGGTCGTCGCGGTGATCTCGCCGTTCAACATGCCGATCATCCTGGGCATCCGCTCGGTCGCCCCGGCGCTCGCGCTGGGCAACGCGGTCATCCTGAAGCCGGACCCGCGTACCGCCGTCACCGGTGGCGTGGTGCTCGCGCGGATCTTCGAGGAAGCGGGCCTGCCGCCGGGAGTGCTGCAGATGCTGCCGGGCGGCGCGGACGTCGGCGAGACGCTGGTGACGCATCCGGCGGTCCGGGTCATCTCGTTCACCGGGTCGACCGGTGCCGGGCGCAAGGTCGGCGAGCTCGCCGGAAAGCATCTGAAGCGGGCGCATCTGGAGCTGGGCGGGAACTCCGCGCTCATCGTGCTCGACGACGCGGACGTCGACGAGGCCGCCGGGGTCGCCGCGTTCGGTTCTTTCTTCCACCAGGGCCAGATCTGCATGACCACCGGACGGCACCTGGTGCACGAGCGGCTCTACGACGACTTCGTCGAGCGGCTGGCGGCGAAGGCGGCCGCGTTGCGAGTGGGCGACCCGGCACGCGAAGAGGTCGCGCTCGGGCCGATCATCGACTCCGGGCAGCGGGACAAGATCCACGAGCTGGTCACCGCCAGTGTCGCCGCGGGTGCCAGGGTCGCCGCCGGCGCCGAATACGACCGGCTGTTCTACTCCGCGACGGTGCTCGCCGACGTGCCGCCGACGGCGCCCGCGGTCGCCGAGGAGATCTTCGGCCCGGTCGCGCCGGTCGTGCGGTTCTCCGACGCGGAGGAGGCCGTCCGCCTCGCCACGGCGAGCGAATACGGTCTCTCGCTGGGGATCGTCACCCGCGACGTCCTCAAAGGACTGGAGCTGGCAGACCGCGTCCCGACCGGAATCGTGCACATCAACGACCAGACCGTCAGCGACGAGGCGAACAGCCCCTTCGGTGGCGTCGCCGCTTCGGGCACCGGAAGCCGTTTCGGTGGTGCGGCGGCGAACATCGAGGCCTTCACCGAGACGCGCTGGGTCACCGTCCGGAACCCTCCGCCCACCTACCCCTTCTGAGACCCCACGCATTTCGTCCTCTGGACGCGGTAGTGAACGTGTCGTGCGCCTCGCCTGAGACGCTCAACGTCTCGAGCGTGGCGCTCGTGACCTCGTGCGAAACGCAGGTCAGGCGGTGCGGCGCCAGCGGATGAGGCGTTCCCCGGTCGGGGCCGGGTCCAGCTCGGGCCCGACCAGGGTGAACCCGCATTTGCGGGCGACCGAGGCCGAGACCTCGTTCGTCTCCTCGTAGCGGTAGCTGACCTCGCGCAGGCCGAGCCCGCCGAAGCCGAAGCGCAGGGCCGCGCTGAGCGCGGTGCTCGCGACACCCTTGCCCCGCGAAGCCGCGCGCACCCAGACCGACGCCTCCGCGTACCCGACGTCGAGATCGAGGTCCCGCAGGCCGACCTCGCCCAGCAGATCCCCGGTCGTCGGCTCGGCCACCGCCCAGGAACAGCGTTCGTCACCGGCCCACTGCGCCGCGCGCAACGCGACGTACTCGGTCGCCTCGGCGAGGTCCCGCAGGCGGTAGTTCAGGACGTACTTGCGATGTGTCGGGTCGGCGAAGGCCGCGACCAGCGCCGGACGGTCGTCGAGGGCCTTGTCCGCTCGCAGCTGTCGCAGGTAGTACTCGCCCGCGTTGATCTCCACCGGTTCCACCCTTACGAGGGTAACCGGCGCTTCAGCGACGGCGGCTCATGATCAGCGCGACCGCCAGCGGGAGCAGGAACACGATGAACGTCCCGCGGGTGAAGAAGAACAACGCGATCGCGACCGCCGCGGCGATCGGCACGGCGCTGGCCGTCAGCCATTTCGACGGCTGGACGTCGTTCTTCGCGGACGCCTGGGCGACGCCGGGCATCGGCGGAAGGGGGAGCAGGGCGCTGGGCCGGGGCGAGGGCAGGTCCGTGAACAGCGGTTCGAGGTCGCTCGCCATCCTCGCGGTGCTGACCTTCGCCGACCGCGTGCCGAACTCGTCGAGATCGAGTCTGCCGGTGCGGACATGCTCCTCCAGCGCGTCGAGCGCGTCTTGGCGTTCGGCGTCGCTCAGCCGCATGTCCGGTCTCTCGGCACTCACGTCCCGAGTCTACGGGCGGATCAGCCGTCCAGTTCCCGGCGACGCCGCTTCCCCAGCTTCTTGTGGGTGTTCTCCCAGCCTTTGCCCCAGAGCCCTTCACCGGCGACGCTGATCCCGATCGGGATGGCGATCAACCACCAGCTGGCGCCGGTGCCGATGATGAACACGATGGTGGCGATGAACAGGAGCGGCAGGAGCGCGCCCAGCACGCGTTGCGCCGGGGAGACACCCGGATACGGCGACGCCGCCTTCACCGGTTCGCTCACGACCGCCTCGGCCTTGTCGAAGCCCGGATGCGGTTCGGGCAGGTCGAGGAAGACCTCGGACAGCTCGCCGCGTGTCTTGGCCGCGGTGATCTTGGCGGACCGCTCGCCGAACTCGTCGATGTCGATCCGGCCGACGCTCATGTGCTCGCCGAGCGCGGCCAGCGCGGACTCGCGATCCTGATCACTGATCCGCAGCTGCGGAGACGGAACCTCGCTCACCCTTCCGATGGTAAGCCGAGCGAGGGTCCGTCAACCACGACATTCGTCAGTCTTTGAGCTCGAACAGCTGGGTTCCCTGCGTCACAGCGGCGCCGACCTCGACCGAAAGACCGGTCACGGTGCCCGCCTTGTGCGCGGTGACCGGGTTCTCCATCTTCATCGCTTCGAGCACGACGACCAGCTCACCCGCTTCGACCTGCTGGCCTTCCTCGACGGCGACCTTGACGATGGTGCCCTGCATCGGCGCGGTGACCGCGTCGCCGCTCACCGCGGCCTTGGTGCCGCCCGCGCGCTTGCGCGGCTTGGCCTTGACGGCTGTCCCGCCGCCACCACCGTCGAGCGAGAATCCGCCGGGCAGCGACACTTCGAGACGACGGCCGCCGACCTCGACGACGACGTTCTGGCGGGCCTGCTCCTCTTCGGGCTCGGTCTCCGGTGCCACGAACGGCTCGATCTTGTTCTCGAACTCGGTCTCGATCCAGCGGGTGTGCACGCTGAACCCGTTCTCGTCGCCGATGAAGGCCGGGTCGTCCACGATCACGCGGTGGAACGGCAGGACCGTCGCCATGCCGTCGGCGACCATCTCGGCCAGTGCCCGGCGGCTGCGCTCCAGCGCGTTCTGCCGGTCCGAACCGGTGACGATCAGCTTCGCGAGCATCGAGTCGAACTGGCCGCCGATGACGCTGCCGGACTCGACACCCGAGTCGACCCGGACTCCGGGGCCGCTCGGCGCGACGAACTTCGTCACGGTGCCGGGCGCGGGCAGGAAACCGCGGCCTGCGTCCTCACCGTTGATGCGGAATTCGATCGAGTGGCCCCGCGGTTCCGGGTCTTCGGTGATGCGCAGCTTCTCGCCGCGCGCGATGCGGAACATTTCGCGCACGAGGTCGAGGCCCGTGGTCTCCTCGGACACCGGGTGCTCGACCTGCAGCCGCGTGTTGACTTCGAGGAACGAGATCGTGCCGTCGACGGCGACGAGGTACTCGACGGTCCCGGCGCCGTAGTAACCGGCTTCCTTGCAGATCGCCTTCGCGGACTCGTGGATGCGCTTGCGCTGATCGTCGGTCAGGTACGGCGCGGGCGCCTCCTCGACCAGCTTCTGGTGGCGGCGCTGCAGCGAGCAGTCGCGGGTGCCGACGACGATGGCGTTGCCGTGCTGGTCGGCGAGGACCTGGGCCTCGACGTGCCGCGGCTTGTCCAGGTAGCGCTCGACGAAGCATTCACCGCGGCCGAACGCGGAGATCGCCTCACGCGTCGCGGATTCGAACAGCTCCGGGATCTCCTCGCGGGTGCGGGCGACCTTGAGGCCGCGGCCGCCGCCGCCGAACGCCGCCTTGATCGCGACCGGCAGGCCGTGCTCGTCGGCGAACGCGACGATCTCGTCGGCGTTCTTGGCGGGATCCTTCGTGCCGGGCACGAGCGGGGCCCCGGCGCGCAGCGCGATGTGGCGCGCGGTGACCTTGTCGCCGAGGTCGCGGATCGCCTGCGGGCTCGGCCCGATCCAGGTCAGCCCCGCGTCGATCACGGCCTGCGCGAAGTCCGCGTTCTCGGAAAGGAACCCGTAACCGGGGTGGACCGAGTCCGCGCCCGACCGCTTGGCAGCGTCGAGCAGCTTGTCGAAGACCAGGTAGCTCTCGGCCGCGGTGGTGCCGCCGAGAGCGAAGGCCTCGTCCGCGAGGCGGACATGGGGTGCGTCACGATCCGGATCGGCGTAGACGGCCACGCTGGTCAGCCCGGCATCCTTCGCCGCCCTGATCACCCGTACCGCGATCTCCCCGCGGTTCGCGATCAGGATCTTGGTCACCGGACCACCTGTGCCGGCCTGCTCGGTCACGCCGTACCTCCTGCGTTCGCACGTCGGGCCGCCCCGATGCGGCTCCGCAGCAGTTTACGGAAGTTACCGCCCCGAATAATGAGAGCAAGGCCACCCGGTGACCATTGTTTTATACCAGCGCCTGGCGGTGCCGCAGTTCTTCCGGAAGGTCGGAATCGAGCACGATCAGGTCGTAGGGCTGTGTCTGGTAAACCCGGCCGAGGTGCTCCGCCTTGACCAGCGCCCACGGCTGATGCGGGCCGCAACACTCGACCAGGCGCTGCACCGTGCTGAAGGCGACCAGCGCCATCCGGCCGTCCTTCGTCGGGCGGAGTTCGATCTCCGCGCTCGCGTAGTCCTTCGGCTTTTTCGCCGTGGGGAGGAACAGGGCGTTGGGCAGTCCGGGGTTCGTCACAGGAACAACATAGACGTGCACTCTGTGCTAGATCACTTACGCTCTCGGATATGCGGACTCAGGAAGCGCGGGCGCCGCGATCCGTGCTGTTCACCGCGCTGCTGGCGGTGGTGGTGACGGCGGGTGTGATCGTGGCCGTCGTCCTGCTCCGCCCGAGTGCCCCGACGCCGTCGGGAGCGCCTGGTGGATACCCGGTCACCGAAACCGTTCCCGCCTCGCCCGGAGTCAACTGCGGCCACTCGGCCTGCCGGGAGATCGGGGCGATGACCGTCGGCGGGCTGCCCGTCGTGCTGCTGGCCGACGAAGCGGGGAAGCAGGGCACGGTCAAGATCGGGGCGGACACGGTGATCCCGCTGATGATCAACGACATGGGGGTCACCCTCAAGGGCGATTCTTTGCGCTGCGTCGACGGTGCGACTCCGGTCTGTCTGGTGCGCGGTGAAACCGGGGGAGGCTCGGCGGGCGAACTGTTCGTCGCGCGCGGCGGGATCTGGCGGGACACCGGGAAGCCGTACTTCTCGGACGCGGGGACGGTCGCACTGGCCGACGTGACCGCCGACGGGGTCGCGGACGTCATCGTCGTGCGGCACGAATGCCCCGGCGCGCAATCCGGATCGGCCCGGTGCCAGGCGGCGCCGGTGCTCGCGGAGGTCTATGACGTCGGCCGCGGGTCGGTGGGCTGCACGCGCCGGTACACCGCGCCGTCGGAGCTGAGGGGCTGGCCGGACGTGCGGCTCACGAAGGCGGACCTGCGCGCCTGCCCCTGAGGGAAGCAAGGGACCTTTGCTCACGTTGCTTAGCACGCTAACTAACGTGAGCAAAGGTCCCTTGCTCTCCTGCCGCCCGCGCGAGGTCAGAACGCCGTGAAGGCCTCCTTCCCTACCCTGAAGGTAGGGAAGGAGGCCTTCACGGACCTCAAGAAGAACCGTCAGGCGCCAGCGGTGGCCGGTTCCTTTTCAGGGGTGGTGGCCGCTTCGCCGTTGTCGGTGGGCGAAGGGTCCGTCGGCGAGTTGAGCACGTCGTCGTCCAGAAGGCCTTCGCTGCGGGCGACGACGACCGGCACGACGATCTGGCCCGCGACGTTGGTCGCGGTCCGGATCATGTCCATGATCGGGTTGACCGAGTAGATCAGCGCGATCCCGAGCGCGACCTGCGCCGGGTCGAGCCCGATGACCGACGCGGTCAGGGTCAGCGCGGCCAGCCAGCCGGTGACGCCCGCGGTCGCCAGCGCGCCGAACACCGCGGCCGCGACGATCCCGACGTACTGCCAGAAGTTCAGCGAAACACCGGAGAGGTTCGCGATGAAGATCGCCCCGATCGCCGGGAACACCGCCGCGCAGCCGTCCATCTTCGTGGCGCTGGCCAGCGGAGTTGCGAAGCCCGCGTAGCCGGGCTGGACGCCCAGGTTCACCGCGGCCTGGCGGGTCAGCGGCAGGGTCGCGCCCGAGGAGGACGACGCGAACGCGAACTGGATCGCGGTGCCCGCCTTGGAGAAGAACTTCAGCGGGCTGACCTTCGCCACGAACTGCAGCAGGATCGGGTAGACCACCAGAAGCACCAGGAAGCAGCCCACGTACACCGCGAGAGTGGCGGTGAACAGCGGCTTGAACAGCGAGTCACCGTAGGTCGACACGGCCTTGCCGATCAGGCCGATGATGCCGATCGGGGCCAGGCGCACGATCCAGCCGAGGTAGCGCTGGATGATCTCGAAGACGCTGCTCGTGAAGTCGACGAACGGCTTCGCCTTGTCACCGAGGCTGTAGGCGGCCGCGCCGATCAGGACGGCCAGGAACAGCACCTGAAGCGTCTCGCCCTCGGTGAAGGCGGTGAGGAAGTTCTTCGGCAGCAACCCGTTGATGAAGTCGCTCCACGATCCCCAGGTGGCCTTGGCTGCCTTGTCCGTGTTCTTCGCGGTCGCGGCGACGCCTTCGCCGAGGCCGCCGCTGCCGGGGTTGAACAGCTTCGCGACGGCGATGCCGATCAGCGACGCGATGAACGAGGTGATCGCGAACCACAGCACGGTCTTGCCGCCCAGCCGCGCGGCCTTCTTGCCGCCGCCGAGGTTGCGCAGGCTGCTGATGCCGACCACGATCGCCGTGAAGACCAGCGGGATCACCGCGATCTGCAGCAGCGTCGTGAAGATCGAGCCGATCTGGGCGAGCAGTTCGGTCAGCCAGCTCGCGTCGGTGCTCCTGGCGAGGACGCCGAGAAGGGCACCCACGACGAGCGAGCCGAGGACTGCCACCGCGAAGACTTTTGGCCTGGTGTAGGTCCGAATGAAAGACACGGGGCGACTCCGGTGCGTGAAAGTTTCCTGTTAGCCGAACGTGAAGAACGTTCGACAAGGCGGGACTCTTCCGGATCACCCGATCGTGTGGGAGCTGTCTCAGGATGCGGGACGGGTCCAGAGATCGACGACACTCACGCCGATCTCGGTCAGCAGGCGCCGGGTCAGCGGCAGGCTGATCCCGATGACGCTCGAGAAGTCGCCGTCGATCCCCTCGATGAACCAGCCACCGAGACCGTCCAGAGTGAAGGCGCCGGCGACCTGAAGCGGCTCGCCGGAGGCGATGTACGCCTCGATCTCTTCGTGTGACGGTGTGCCGAAGCGAACAGTGGTGCCCTCGGTCCCGGACGCTTCCTTCGTCCTCTCGCCGTTCTCGACGCGGATGATCGAGTGCCCGGTGAGAAGTTCACCGGTTTTGCCCGCCATCGACGCCCAGCGCTCGCGCGCCACCTCCGGCGTGATCGGCTTCCCGACCATCTCGCCGTTGATCGACAGCATCGAGTCGCAGCCCACGATGACCATGTCGGCGTGCGTTCCGGCGAGCGTCTCGTAGACGGCTTCGGCCTTCGCGACGGCGAGCGCGCGGACCAGTTCGACGGGGGCCGGATCGGTCAGGGACGCGGCTACCGCGTCCTCGTCGACGCCGGAGACGACGACGCTCGGATCGAAGCCTGCGGAACGCAGGACGCCGAGGCGGGCGGGGGACTGGGACGCGAGGACGAAACGCACCTCCGGAAGGTACTCGACGGCCCTCCGTTGCCCGATTGTGACCTGGAACACCCGACCGTGCGGTTAGTTTGTTGTGGCGCGCAACATATGGATTGTTCGAGCTACGGAGGAACCAATGTCGCCCCGCCTCCGCGTCAGAAGATCACTTCGCACGACGCAAACCACAGTGCTCGCAGGCCTGCTCGTGGCCGGTTCGGCCCTCGCGCCGATGGCGTCGGCCGCTCCAGGGCCGCTGTACAAGAATCCTCACGCTTCGACGTCCGCGCGGGTGAACGACCTGCTCAAGCGGATGAGCCTCGACGACAAGATCGGCCAGATGACGCAGGCCGAACGCGGCGCTGTCACCCCCGACCAGGCCGCCGCGCTCAGACTGGGGTCCCTGTTGTCCGGCGGTGGCTCGGTGCCCGCCAGCAATACGCCGACCGGCTGGGCCGACATGGTCGACTCGTACCAGAAGGCGGCGGTTTCGACGCCGCTCGGCATTCCCACGCTCTACGGCGTCGACGCCGTGCACGGCCACAACAACGTCTACGGCGCGACGATCTTCCCGCACAACATCGGTCTCGGTGCCGCCAACAATCCGCGCCTGGTCGAGAAGATCGGCCGCGCGACGGCGCTGGAAGTCGCCGGAACCGGTCCGCAGTGGGACTTTTCGCCGTGCCTGTGCGTCGCCCGCGACGACCGCTGGGGCCGGACCTACGAATCCTTCGGCGAATCCCCGCGCGACGCCATCGCCAACGCGTCGGCCATCACCGGTCTTCAGGGGCGCGAACTGGGGGAGAAGCCCGGCTCGGTGCTCGCGACGGCGAAGCACTACGTCGGCGACGGAGGCACGACGAACGGCGTCGACCAGGGCAACACCGAGATCAGCGAACGCGAACTGCGCCAGATCCACCTGCCGCCGTTCCGCGAGGCGATCGACCGCGGCGTCGGCTCGGTGATGATCTCGTTCTCCAGCTTCCAGGGGGTGCGCATGCACGCCCAGCGGTACCTGATCACCGACGTCCTCAAGAAGGAACTGCGGTTTCGGGGCCTGGTGATCTCGGACTACAACGCGATCAACCAGATCGACGGCAAGGAAGGCTTCACCCCCGAGGAGGTGCGGCTCTCGGTCAACGCGGGTATCGACATGTTCATGGTCCCGTGGGACGCGCCGCAGTTCATCGCCTACCTGAAGGCCGAGGTCGAGGCCGGCCGTGTCTCGCGCGACCGGATCGACGACGCGAACCGCCGCATCCTGGCGGAGAAGTTCAAGCTCGGCCTGTTCGAGCATCCGTACACCGACCGCTCGCTCCAGAAGACGTTCGGCAGCAAGGAACATCGCGAACTGGCCCGGCAGGCCGTCCGCGAATCCCAGGTGCTGCTGAAGAACGACGGTGTGCTGCCACTGGCGAAGAAGGACAACAAGATCTTCGTCGCGGGCAAGAACGCGAACGACATCGGCAACCAGGCGGGCGGCTGGACGCTCACCTGGCAGGGCCAGAGCGGCCCGGTCATCCCCGGCACGACCATCCTCGACGGCCTGAAATCGGGTGCCGGGAAGGGAACCACGGTGACCTATGACCGTGCGGGTAACGGAATCGACAGGAGCTACCGGGTCGCGGTCGCCGTGGTGGGCGAAACGCCGTACGCCGAAGGGCAGGGAGACCGTCCGAACGGTTTCGGGCTCGACGCGGAAGACCTCGCCACGATCGCCAAGCTGAAGAGCTCCGGTGTCCCGGTCGTCGCGGTGACCGTGTCGGGACGCCCGCTCGACATCGCTTCGCAGCTGCCGCGGTTCAACGGGCTCGTCGCCGCCTGGCTCCCTGGTAGCGAAGGCGCCGGTGTCGCCGATGTCCTTTACGGCGACTACAACCCGACCGGGAAGCTGACGTTCAGCTGGCCGTCCAGTGCGGCGCAGGAGCCGGTGAACGTCGGTGACGGCAAGAAGGCGTTGTACCCGTACGGCTACGGCCTGCGGTACCGCCGGTAAGACTCCGCCCCTCCTGCGGAGCTCGTGACTGATAAGGACGGTTCTAACCGTCCTGACCGCTCACGACCCCGATGCGAGACTGGCCGTCTCACGTGATTGCCCGGACGACACGCGTGATTGAACGGACGACACGCGTGAGCCAACGGACGACTCGCGAGTCGTCCCGCCAGACACACGTGTCGTCCATCCCGTCACGCGTGTCGTCCCGCTGGACACACGACACCGCCACCCGCGCACCACAGCAGGTACCTAAGACACCCTTGGCCCTAACCGTCCTTATCACTCACGAGGCCCTGAGGTCAGGCGGCGCTGGGGGCTGGCTCGGGAGCCGGGGAGTGGTGAGCCCGCGGAACCGGGCGCCGCATGGTCAGCGCGGCCAGCACACCCAGCAGCAGCACCGCCGCCGGAAGCAGCAGCGTCACCCGAGCCGCGTCGGTCAGTCCATTGTGGACGGCTTCGAGCGCCAGCCGCTGAGCCTGCTCGGCGACGCCGGAAGGCAGGCCGGGCAACGTCGCGGGGCCGGACGAACCGAACTCGCCGGTCGATTCCGCGGCCTTCGCGATACCTTCCGCGAACGGCGCCCGGTACTGCTCCGGCAACGCGTTCGCGGCGATCGCCGCCTCGTCGGCGATCGAAGCGCTGATCCGCGCCTGCAGCAGCACGCCGACGGCGGCACTGCCGAGCACCCCGCCGACCTGGCGGGCGGTGTTGAAGATGCCCGACGCGGTCCCGATGAGCCGCGGTTCGACCGAGCTCATCGCCAGGTTGCCCATCGGCGCGAAGATGAACCCGATACCGGCGCCCGCCACCAGCAGCGCCGGGGTGAGCGCCCACGCGTTGGCGTCCGCGCGGGCGATCAGAGCCACCAGCGCCATCCCCGCCGCCAGCGCGGTCAGCCCGATGATCAGCAGGACCTTGCCGTTGACCTTGTCCGAAGCGCGCCCGACGAACGGGCCGATCATGCCTGCCAGCAGCGACATCGGCGCGAACAGCAGCCCGGACATCGTCGGTGTCTCGCCGAGCACGGCCTGGATGTAGATCACCAGCGGCAGGAACATGCCGGTCATCGCGAAACCGACGGTGACCGAGGTCAGCGTCCCGGCCGAGAAGTTGCGGTTCCCGAAGACGTTCAGCGGCAGAAGCGGTTCCTTGCGGTTGAATCGTTGCCACACCACGAAGGCGACCAGCAGGGCGACACCGAAGCCGATGATCTCGAACACGGTGATCGGCCCGAACACGCGGCCCCAGTCGTAGTGCTGTCCATTTTGGACGCCGTAGACGATGCAGAACAGTCCCGCGCCGGACAACAGGATTCCCGGTACGTCGAAGGAATGCGAGTGCTTCGGCTGCCAGTCCGGCACCTTGAGCAGCGCCAGCGCGATCGCGACCACGCCGACCGGCAGGTTGACGAAGAAGATCCATTCCCAGCCGAGGTGGTCGACGAGCACGCCGCCGAGCAGCGGCCCGACGATGGCCGCGATCCCGGCGACCCCGCTCCAGAGGCCCATCGCCGGGCCGCGCTTCGACGGCGGGAACAGGTGGCTGATGAACGCCAAGGTCTGGGGCGTCATCAACGCGGCGCCGAGACCCTGCACCGCGCGGGCCACGATGAGCATCTCGACCGAGCCGGACAGGCCGCACCACAGCGAGGCCAGCGTGAACACCACGAGCCCGGCCAGATAGACGCGCTTCGGGCCGAAGCGGTCACCGAGGCGGCTGGCGAACAGCATCGGCACCGCGTAGGTGAGCAGGTAGACGCTGATCACCCAGACGATGGCGTTCAATCCGGCGCCGAGTTCGCGCAGCATCGCGGGAATCGCCGTCGAAACGATCGTGGTGTCCAGCAGGATCATGAAGAAACCCAGGCACAGCGCGGAAAGTGCCGCCCAGGGATTAGCTTGTCTTGCGTTCATCGGTGTCGTCCTCGGTGACCAGGTTCAGATGTGACTTGCAGTGGTCCTGGAACCGGACGCGGCCGGATTCCAGGTCTTCGATCAGTTTTTGGGTCCACTCGAGCTCGAAGGCGCGCCGTGCGGAGGCGTAGGACCAGTCGAGCCAGTAGATCTCGGGCAGGTGCTGCTCGTTGACGATGCTGTCGAGCACGACCTTGTCGGCGGCGGAGGAGGCCTGGAGCCGCAGCACGCGGTGTTTGAGCTGGATGATCGACATTTCCGGGCCGAGTTCGTCGATGACGGCGAGCGCGCTGAGGAACTCGGGGTACTCCTCGGCCGGCGTGCTCAGCATGTTCTGTGCGCGCACGACGAACTCGTCGCGACCGGCCTCCGTCATCGCGTAAACGGTGCGTTCGGGCCGCCTCCCGTCCCGCTGTGTCTCGACGACCTCGACGAAACCGTTCTGCACCAAGCGATCCACCGTGTGGTACAGCGAGCCGGCCTTCACCTTGACGCGAGTGCTGACGTAGCGCTCCTTCATCAGCTGCGCCATTTCGTACGGATGCATGGCTCGCTCGTGGAGGAGTTCCAGCACCGCCATCGCGAGCGGGGTGAGCTTCGTGGCCACGCCTGTTCCTCTCGGAAGATTCCTTGTCGAGTATTCCGCGTGGAATATATGGCAGAACCAAGATCGTCTTCAAGTGGTTCTCGAGATTGCGCACATCGATCGCTTATGCGTACAGTGTGCGCAAGGCGAGAACGTTGTACTCGCGAACGAGAGGGAAACCCATGACGACCACGGTGAACTGGGACGCGGCACGCTGGCAGGCCAAGCTGGACGAGCTCCGCGCGGCCCATCACGTTCCGGGTGCCGCGCTCGCGGT
The DNA here is from genome assembly GCF_000384215.1 of Amycolatopsis alba DSM 44262. Taxonomy (NCBI): domain Bacteria; kingdom Bacillati; phylum Actinomycetota; class Actinomycetes; order Pseudonocardiales; family Pseudonocardiaceae; genus Amycolatopsis; species Amycolatopsis alba. The sequence continues at coordinate 4,723,747 of NZ_KB913032.1, forward strand.
GCTGGCAGGCGGCGAAATCCACGAGCTCGCGAGCGGTGTCCTGCACCGCGGCACCGGGGTCGACGCGACGACCGATTCGGTGTTCCAGCTCGGTTCGATCGCCAAGATCTACACCGCCACCCTGATCATGCGGCTGGCCGAAGCGGGCGAACTGGACCTCGACGCTCCGGTCGTCGAGGTGCTGCCGGACTTCGAGACCATCGATCCCGAGGCGACCAAGGCGATCACCATTCGGCGGCTGCTGAGCCACACCAGTGGCCTCACCTGCGATTTCACCCTCGACACCGGCCGGGGTGACGACTGCATCGCCCGCTACGTCGAGGCGAGCAAGGGCATCGCGATGGACTGCCCGCCGGGAACCGCGGTCTCCTACAGCAGCGTCGGCTACGTCGTGCTCGGCCGGATCGCCGAGGTGGTGACCGGGCTGACCTGGGATCAGGCGCTGCAGGAGCTGATCTTCGCGCCGCTCGGGCTGAAGCAGTCGATGACCCTGCCCGAAGAGGCACTGAGTTTCCGCGCGGCGATGAGCCACCTCGGCGACCCTGGCCAGGATCCGGAACCGGCGCCCGCGTGGGATCTGATGCCGCGATCGGCGGGACCGGGCGCGCGGGTCATCGCTTCCGCGGGCGACGTCGTCCGGCTGGCGCGGATGCACCTCGACGGCGGTCTGGCGCCGGACGGGACCCGTGTCCTGGCGCCGGAAACGGTCGAGGCGATGCAGTGCCGCGAGACGGACGTTCCCGACAAGTGGACGGTCAGCGCGGACGGCTGGGGGCTCGGCTGGACCCTCTACGACTGGGACGGCACGCCCGGCTTCGGCCACGACGGCGCGGCCATCGGGCAGTACGCCTACCTGCGGGTGATTCCGTCGGCGGGCGTCGCCGTCGCACTGGTCACCAACGGCGGCGGCGCGCGGCAGCTTTACGCGGCCCTGTTCCGTGAACTGCTCGCCGAACTCGCCGATGTCCGGATCCCCGACGCCTTCGCGCCGCCTGCCGAACCGCCGGTCGTGGACATGAAGCGGTTCGCGGGTGTCTACCGGCGGGAAGGCGTGGTCATCACGGTGACCGAAGAGCTGAAACTGACGTACGAGTTCGTCGGCGGGATGGCGGGCTACTCGCCGCCGCTGGACATGGACCTGACGCCCGTCACGGACACGGTCTTCGCCGCGGCAGGGGCCGGGCCGTCGTTCAGCGAAGACTGGATGCCTGTGGTGTTCTCGACGCTGTCGAACGGCACCGACTGCGTCTACATCGGGATGCGTGCCGCGCCGAAGGACGCCTAGTTCAGCGGTCTCGGCCCGATCTCGCGCTCGAGGAAGCGGTGGTACTCGATGGCCGCTATCGAATTCTCCAGCTGTTCGAACGTCGGCGCGGGGAGTGCCCCGTTGAAGACGATCGTCAGGCTCTTCCTCGGGATGTTGATGACGTACGGATCGACGTCGAGTTCTTCGCAGTACTCGCGCAGGACGGCGGTCCAGTGGTCCAGGTCCTCGTCCTCGCCGAGGTGCTCCCACCTCGCGACGATCCAGTTGCCGTTGATCAGCTGGCCCGCCATCTCCTGCGGATGGTGGACCATGTACGGCTCGGCGACGTCGTTCATCGTCCGAGGTGATCGAGGAGCGCGGTGAAGGATCCGGCCGGGAGTACCAGGATCGGCCGGTTCTCGTCCGGCAGCGCCCACTGCTTGGTGTCCCGGATGCCGACGAGACCGGGCGCGGCGCCGATTTCGACGCAGGCGTTCTCTTCCCAGTGGGTGTAGGTCGACTTGTGCCAGTCGGTCATGTATTCGTGCCAGGTGGTCATAGGAGGGCCTTTCCCCAGTGACTGTTTCGGCAAGTAGACGGGTTGCGCCGCAGCAAGGTTGGCGAGATCGGGTGATCTGTTCCCGCTGGTCGGTAAGCGGTTCGAGTGATCGCGTTCGGCGCACGAAAAGGGACCTTCACCGACAGCCGCTTTACTCACGATGCACCCTGAGGGTGCATAGCGCAAAGGGTCTTTGGTCACCGAAGTGGTGCGACCGCGAGCTGTCGGTAGTCGGCCGCGATCCGCGCCAGATGAGAGCAGGCGACGTCGCCATAGGTGGCGTAGCGCTCGACTTCGGTGAAGTTCTTTTCGTAGTCGGCGACTTCCCGCTCGTCCGTGACGAGCGCGGTGGCCGTCTGGGTCCCGAGGAGCACCGCGCGCGAGTCGTAGATGTCGAAGCCGTGGAGAACGGGGACCGACACCTCCGTCGTCCACGGGATCACGCCCAGGCGCACCCGGCCGCGGCACGACAGCTCGATGAGGTGATCGAGCTGGGCCTGCATGGTCGCCGCCCCGCCCATGTTCCAGCGCAGGGCGCCTTCGGTCACCACGAAGTGGAACTCGCGCTCCGAGTCGAGGATCCGCTGGCGCTCCAGCCGGGCGTCGACCGTCTGGTCGCGTTCGCCGTCCGGCAGGGAATCGCCGAACAGCGCGGTGATGTAGGCGCGGGTCTGGAGCAGGCCGAAGACGATGGTCGGCTGGAAACTCCGGATGCGGGCGGACGCCGTCTCGATCTTGCCGATGCGCTGCTGCATCCGCCAGGCACCGCGCTGGAAGACGACACGGGCCGACGACGCCTCCTCGCGGAGGTCCCGTGTGATCGCGACCAGTTCCCGCCGGATCTTCGCGGGCGCCCGGTAGGCGCGGCACAGCGCGACGACCTGCTCCTCGGTCGGCATGAAGGCACCGGTTTCGACGCGCGAAACCTTGGACTGGCTGAGGCTCGTGAGACTCGCCGCCTCGGTGCCGGACAGCCCGGCGGCCTTGCGAAGACGGCGCAATTCAGCGGAGAGGTGGTCTTGGTTCGTCACGCACGGCTTTCTGGGGCGATCGCGGATACCGAAGACCTGGCAAACCGGGCGAGCCGGACTGCCAGATCTGCAACGATAGCCCGCGTAAGCCCTCTCCGCGCTGTTCGCGGAGAAGCCGCTTCAGCGAGGAAGTGCCGAAGCCCGCCAGGCGCCTTCGCCGGGAGCGAGCGGGGCTCGCACCAGCGAAGACTTGTCCGCCCACCACGAATCCCGTTTCGGCGCCGGTTCCGGTGCCCGCGCGCTCGCCGCCGCCGCGACGACGGCGGTCAGCGCGGCGAGTTCGGCGTCGCTCGGATTGCCCCGGACGACCCGCAACAGCGGGGTTTCGGGCGCGGTCACAGCGGGATGTTCCCGTGCTTCTTGGGCGGCAGTGTTTCCCGTTTGCCCTGGAGCAGTGAGAGCGCCTTCGCGATGTGGCCGCGGGTGTGCGCGGGCACGATCACTGAGTCGACGTAGCCGCGCTCGGCTGCCGCGTACGGGTTCAGGAGCGTGTCCTCGTACTCCTGGATGAGCTCCGCGCGCAGCGCGTCGACGTCCTTGCCGTCGGCGGCCGCCGCGGCGAGGGTCTTGCGGTGCACGATGTTCGCCGCGCCCTGGGCGCCCATGACCGCGACCTGCGCGGTCGGCCAGGCCAGGTTGACGTCCGCGCCGAGGTGTTTCGATCCCATGACGTCGTACGCGCCGCCGTAGGCCTTGCGGGTGATGACGGTGACGAGCGGGACGGTCGCTTCGGCGTAGGCGTAGATCAGCTTCGCGCCGCGCCGGATGATGCCGTTCCATTCCTGGTCGGTGCCGGGCAGGAAGCCGGGGACGTCGACGAAGGTCAGTACCGGGATGTTGAACGCGTCGCAGGTGCGCACGAACCGGGCGGCCTTCTCGGACGCGTCGATGTCGAGGCAGCCGGCGAACTGGGTCGGCTGGTTCGCCACGACGCCGACGCTGCGCCCGTCCACCCGGCCGAAGCCGACCAGGATGTTGGGCGCGAACAGTTCGTGCACCTCGAGGAAGTCACCGTCGTCGACGACGCGGTTGATGACCTCGTGCATGTCGTACGGCTGGTTCGGCGAGTCCGGGATCAGCGTGTCCAGCTCGCGGTCGGTCTCGGTGACGTCGTCGAAGAAGCCGCCCGGCGCCGCGTCCGTCTCGAACAGCGGCGCTTCGGACAGGTTGTTCGCCGGGAGGAACGAGAGCAGTTCCTTGACGTACGCGATGGCGTCTTCGTCGTCGGAACCGAGGTAGTGCGCGACACCCGAACGGGTGTTGTGCGTGCGCCCGCCGCCGAGTTCCTCGAAGGAGACCTCCTCGCCGGTCACGGTCTTCACGACGTCCGGGCCGGTGATGAACATGTGCGAGGTCTTGTCGACCATCACCACGAAGTCGGTCAGCGCGGGGGAGTAGACGTGCCCGCCCGCGTTGGCGCCCATGATCAGCGAGATCTGCGGGATGACGCCGGACGCCTTGACGTTCCGGTTGAAGATCTCGCCGTACAGCCCGAGCGAGACGACGCCCTCCTGGATCCGCGCGCCACCGCCCTCGTTGATGCCGATGATCGGGCGGCCGGTCTTGATCGCCAGGTCCATCACCTTGACGATCTTTTCGCCGTACACCTCGCCGAGCGAGCCGCCGAAGACGGTGACGTCCTGGCTGAACACGCACACCGGGCGGCCGTCGACGGTGCCGTAGCCGGTGACAACGCCGTCGCCGTAGGGCCGGTTCTTTTCCTGGCCGAAGTTGACGGAGCGGTGCTTCGCCAGCTCGTCCAGCTCGACGAACGAGCCTTCGTCCAGCAGCAGCTCGATCCGCTCACGAGCGGTCTTCTTGCCCTTGGCGTGCTGTTTCTCCACCGCCCTCGCGGAACCCGCGTGCACCGCCTCGTCGTACCGGCGGTACAGGTCGGCCAGCTTGCCGGCCGTGGTGTGGATGTCCGGTTCGTTCTCGGGCGGCGTCCCGAGCGGCTCCGTCGCACTGCTCATGAAACCGCAGCCTAGCTACTCGACGGTCACTTCGCGTGTGGCGTAGGCAACGTCCTCGGCTGGGCGGAAGCGTGTACCAGCCCGGATGCCGGGGTCGAGGCGTCTCGGGTACCGGGCGAGGTGCGGGTCGTGTCCCGCCGCGTGCCGTCCGTCTGATCACGCGTGTCGTCCCACCGGTCACGCGAAACCCCCGCCCGTAGGTACCTAAGACACGGCTGGCGCTAACCCGAAACGCTACTTTCGCGTGGCCAGACGGACATGGCGCTAGACGGAGGCGCGGACCAGGCCGGACTCGTAGGCCGCGATCACCAG